>CAVRWV010000001.1:0-15294 GCA_963724985.1 Terriglobia bacterium
AGCGAAGCGAGGATTCTGTCATACCGAACGAAGTGAGGTATCCCTACCGCGACCACAAAGCCTTCCAGTCGAGTCGATAGCGCTCCCTCGCTCCTTCGGGAGGACAGGGGAACAGCCGTGGTGGACTCGAAGAGTGTCACACCGGTGCGCACCCCCAATCCGAGCGCGAGCGAGGATTCTGTCATACCGAACGAAGTGAGGTATCCCTATTCCGACCACGAAACCTCGAATCGTGGAGACAACAGCGTCCCTCACTGCACTGGTTCCCTGCCTTATACTTCCAGACCACATCCGGTTTGAGGATACGAGATGATCACACCGCGAGATCTCAAGGTCGCCACACTCGCTGCGATCGTGACCCTTTGCGCGTTAGCCCTCGCCGCGCAGACACCCGTCCTGCATTCCAAGGTTTTCATCTGGAACTCGATGGTAGAAAAACCGACGCCGCAGGGATCGATACGCTCCATCTTTCGCGGACCCACAGCGACACTCGACGAACTGGAAATGCACGCGAGCACGCTCAATCCCGGACAGGCCTCGCACCCGCCACACCAGCACCCGAACGAGGAAGTGATTATCATCCGCGAGGGCACCGTGGAGACGCTCTCCAGCGGACAGTGGGTGAAGGCTGGCCCCGGATCGATCATCTTCGAAGCCTCCAACGAACTGCACGCGACCAGGAACGCCGGCACTACTCCGGCCACATACACAGTGATCAGCTTCAAAACAGACAAAACGCCGAAGACAGAAGCTGCGAAGTAGGCGAGATCGAACCGAGCGAGGATTCTGTCATACCGAACGAAGTGAGGTATCCCTACCCGGACCACTGAGGTTCCGGTCGGCGCAGCAGGCATGCCTACCCTGCCGCCCCTTCCACTCCGTAGATCTTCCCGATGAACCCCAATCCCCAACCCAGTAAGTACAGCCAATAGCTTGCCTTGTTCCACCACGCGTAGCGGCGCTCTTGCTCTTCCCTATACTTCGGAGCCTCGCTCAGCACGCCCGATTCAAGCTTCGAGATCCTGTCCGCCGCCTGCTGCTCCACTGCGATGTATGCACCGGCCACGCTCTCTGCCCGCTGCTCATCTTCCTTCGTCAGGTCGCGCTTCGAAGACTGCGCGCGCGTCAGAACGTCTTTGAGCACCGTCTGCGCCTTGAGGTAATCATCGCGAGTCTGGTCAATCAGCTTCGTGCATTCGACGAGTTCAGCATCCCGCTTGTCATCTTTCGGTAACTTCTGCGCAAGTGGCGTGATCGTCGCCAGCGACTGCCCCAGCAGCTCGACGGTCTCCCTGGTCTGTTCGACGCCAGCGTATGCCTGACTGACGCGCCATACCCCAAGCGGCATCTTCGGTAGCGATTTATCATTCAACGCAACCACCCGCGTACGTATCTCCGTCATCAAGGTCGTCATTCGCACATTCTGGTCGCGCAACGCAAAATAGGACTGCGCATTCTCGAAGGAGCTCACCACATCTTTGAGATTGTCGCGCACTACTTCCTTCGTCACGAACGTCGCGAACACGACGAAGGCGCCAACGAACGTGAACCAGCGCTTGTGCTTCTTGATGAACGACCCAATGCCACCTGCAACCGTTCTGACGCTGCCCCCTAGACCCCTGAGTTTCTGAAAACGTTTCTTAGGTTGAACCGCCTCGGGCGCCCGCGCTGGTTCCATCCTCGCCTCCAATTCACGTCGTGGCCGGGGATTGTACGCGAACCGACGCGCCTTCTACATCTTTCGTTCTGCGCTTCTATTTCCTCCCCACTCCCACACAGGAATTCCACAGAAATCTGCCGATTGCACCATTAATGTTGAATTGACCCCGACCTCCTTTATTAATACAGTCGCAACAGTTGTTCTACAAAGCTTCATCCAGCCAAGTTATTGCGGACACTGGACTTAGAACCGCAGCTTCACAGGAAATTTCAGCATGCAAAAAGCTGTTACCCGAAGAGTCACGGAATCGCGCGCGTTAAGTATATGTACTACAATATGTAGTACATGGGTCTTGACACACCCAACATACAGGCGTAATTTCAGCATCCCAAGCACACGAAGCATCCTTCCGGACGCGCCATTTTTTATCCGGAAGTCGTGAGCCAGGGGCAGGCCAACCACCTGCCGGGGGATGGGCAGTCGGGACGGACTCAGGCCCGCCGTAGCTCCCAAAACCATTTGCAATCGCCGCTTTTGTCAGGTACCTCTCCGCGGCTGGACGGACGCGAATACGCGCCGCGCGGAGCAGGCAGGCTTCAACCGTTTTGACCTGTCGAGGAGATTCGAGAAGATGTCGGAAGTTAAAACCACCACCACCGTTTCCACCGACTCCGCAGTTAGCGCCGCTGCGCCTAAAGTCGACAAGAAGAAGTCCCCTGGCCTCACCTTCCGCCGTTACTTCTCGAAAGCTGGCGTTTCTCCCTACGAAACCGTGGAGTGGGAAATGCGTCTCGCCCAGATCACTGACGCCAAGGGCAACGTGATCTTCGAGCAGAAAAATGTTGAAACGCCCAAAGACTGGTCGATGACCGCCACCAACATCGTCGCCAGCAAATATCTGCATGGAACGCTGGACACGCCAGAGCGCGAATCCGGTGTGCGCGCGCTGATCACTCGCGTCGCCGAGACCATCCGCGACTGGGGCATGACGGGCGGCTACTTCCGCTCGGCTGACGATGCCGCCATCTTCCACGACGAGCTCGCGCACATCCTGCTGCATCAGATGGCCGCATTCAACTCGCCCGTCTGGTTCAACGTGGGATGCGATCGCATCGAGCCCAACTCCGATGGCCAGAACTGGCACTGGAACCCGGCGGTCGGCCGCGTCGAGTTCACCAAGACCGGCTACACGCATCCGCAGTGCTCGGCATGCTTCATCAACTCCGTGCACGACTCGCTCGACTCCATCCTCACGCTCGCGAAGACCGAAGGCATGCTCTTCAAGTGGGGATCCGGTACCGGAACCAACCTGTCTCCGCTGCGCTCCTCGACAGAAGGTCTCAGCGGCGGTGGCACGGCCAGCGGTCCGCTCAGCTTCATGAAGGGATTCGACGCCTTCGCCGGCGTCATCAAGTCCGGCGGCAAGACGCGTCGCGCTGCCAAGATGGTCATCCTCAACGTCGACCATCCCGACATCATCGATTTCATCGAGTGCAAGTCGAAGGAAGAAGCCAAGGCCTGGGCGCTTGCCGGAGCCGGATACGATTCCAGCGGTCCCGACTCGGAAGCCTACAGCTCCGTCTTCTTCCAGAACGCCAACAACTCCGTGCGCGTGAACGACGAGTTCATGGTCGCCGTCGAGCGCAACGACACCTTCCAGACCAAAGCCGTCAAAGGCGGCCGCCCGATGCAGACCTTCTACGCGAAAGAGCTGCTGCACAAGCTCTCCGACGCGACCTGGCGCTGCGGCGATCCCGGCATGCAGTTCGACACCACCATCAACCGGTGGCACACGTCGAAGAACACGGCGCGCATCAACGCCTCGAATCCCTGCTCCGAGTACATGTTCCTCGACGACTCGGCCTGCAACCTGGCGTCGCTCAACCTGATGAAGTTCGCCTCCCCCAACGGTACTTTCGACGTCGAGAGCTATCGCTACGCCGTCGACGTGCTCATCACCGCGCAGGAAATCCTGGTCGACTTCGCCGGTTATCCGACCGAATCGATCATGACCAACTCGCATGACTATCGTCCCCTCGGACTCGGTTACGCCAATCTCGGCGCGCTGCTCATGGCCGCCGGTTTGCCCTACGACTCCGACGCCGGACGCGACTACGCTGCCTGCGTCACCGCCATCATGTGCGGCGAAGCCTACAAGCAGTCGTCGATCATCGCCGAGCAGTGCCCGCCGCTTGCGCCCGCTTCCGAGTTCCTGAAGGAGCGCATCTCCGTCACCGGAGGCGCTTGCCCGGGCTTCTACTACAATCGCGAGCCGTTCCTCGACGTCATTCGCATGCACCGCGCCTCGGTGAACAACATCAATGCGAAGAACGTTCCCACCGCGGTGCTGGAAGGCGCCAAGGCCACTTGGGACGAAGCGCTCTCTCACGGCGAGAAGCACGGATATCGCAACTCGCAAGTCACTGTGCTCGCGCCCACCGGCACCATCGGCTTCATGATGGACTGCGACACAACCGGCATCGAGCCCGACCTTGCGCTCATCAAGTACAAGAAGCTGGTTGGCGGCGGCATGATCAAGATCGTGAACAACACGGTCCCGGCCGCGCTCTTCAAACTCGGCTACACCAGCGACCAGACCAACGCCATCGTCAGCTACATCGACGCCACCGGCACCATCGAAGGCGCGCCGCACGTCAAGGAAGATCATCTCCCCGTGTTTGACTGCTCCTTCAAGCCGGCGAAGGGCACGCGATCCATCGCCTACATGGGACATCTGAAGATGATGGCCGCCACGCAGCCCTTCATCTCCGGCGCCATCTCCAAGACCGTCAACCTGCCCGAGAATGCATCGGTCGACGATATTGCCGACGCCTACATGCAGGCCTGGCGTCTCGGACTGAAGGCCGTCGCCATCTATCGCGATGGATGCAAGAAGGCGCAGCCGCTCTCTGCTGCCGGAACCAAGACCGCCGAATCCAATAAGGATGACGTGGCGCAGCCGGCCGCAGCCGCGAAACCCACTGGTCCGGTCGATCAGGCTGATGCCGATCATCCGCCGAGTGCAGTTCGTCACCGCCTCCACCAGGAGCGCGCGTCGATCACGCACAAGTTCTCCATCGCAGGCCACGAAGGCTACATCACCGTGGGCATGTATCCCGGCGGAGAGCCCGGCGAGATCTTCATCACCATGGCGAAAGAAGGATCCACCGTCAGCGGACTCATGGACTCCTTCGCGCTCGCCATCTCCATCGCCTTGCAGCACGGCGTGCCTTTGAAGCTGTTGTGCGACAAGTTCGCGCACACGCGCTTCGAGCCCAGCGGCTGGACCAACAACTCCGACATCGGCTATGCCAAGTCGATCATGGATTACATCTTCCGCTGGCTGCAGTTGCGCTTCGTCGAAGGTCGTCAGGGAGAGCTATTCGAGGGTCTGCGTCCGAAGCCGATCTCCGCGATCCAGGCGGTCGAAGAAGCTCCGGCCGTCGCTCCGACAACGACTGTCGACAAACGTCCAGCAGCTGGTGGCAAGTATCACGCTTCTGACGCGCTCAAAGAATTGGTGGACATGGGCGATGCGCCCAGTTGCCACGTCTGCGGCGCGATCATGACGCGTAACGGCAGTTGCTACCGTTGCATGAGTTGCGGATCAAGCAGTTACGGGGGGATGCAGTTAGAACAAGCTCTGTGGACGGAACATTCGTTCGAGTTCCGGACCGGAGGTGAGAAAAGCTCAGCGCAAGCTGAGCTTTTTCTTTTGCAGTTGCTTGTGTGGGGCGGACATTCCTGTCGCAGCCTTTGACTTTGCTTTTTCGCTGTCATGTCGAGCGCAGCGAGACAGCCCTATAGCGACCACCGAACTCCGGTGGCCCATTCAAGCCTTCTTTTGGCTTGAGTGGGGCATTTCGGAATAACTCCGCACCATCCAAACTTCCGCCTCCACTTATGCCATAATTACCACCCTCTGCGGAGGTGCCCGTGCTTCGTTTCGCGTATCTCTTTTTCGCGCTCGTGTTTTCCGTCAGCCTCTTTGCGCAAGCGCCCGGCCAGTCCCAGCCACAACGCAGCAGCAGCCTGCCTATGTAGAGGACGGCGGCACCACCGAGATCCTGCAAAGCATCTTCATCCCGCCCAAGGCGCATGCGCCTTTCTCGCTCACGCTGCACACCGAATGGGTGAAGACGCTCTCCGACGGCAACACCATCACGCTCATGAATCAGCGGCACATCTATCGCGACTCGCAGGGACGCATTTTCCAGGAACGCGTTGTTCTTGTGCCGAAAACCGGAAAATACGTGCCCACGTGACCACACTGCAATACGCCGATCCGAACGCGCATGCCGTCTTCAACTGCTTTCAGGACGGCCGCCACCAGTGCGTGCGACTCACCTACGACGCCACGCCCGAGATGGATTACACGCCGGTGAGTCCCAAGCCCGGTCCTTTGCCGAACGACATGGGCAACGGCGAGCATGAGGATCTCGGCAAGCAGTCCATCGAAGGCGTGGAGACCGTCGGGACACGCGACCGCGTCACCTACAGTCCGGGCGTCTTCGGCAACGATGCGCCCATGACCGTCGAACACGAAACCTGGTATTCGCCGCAGCTGGGAATCAATCTGCTTTCGATCCGCACCGATCCGCGCCTCGGCAAGCAGACGTTTCGCGCGACGGACATCTCGACCTCGGAGCCCGATGCCAGCTTGTTCCTGTTGCCCAAGGGATACAAGGTCGTGTCGCCGAATCGTCCGGAGCAAGAGCCCGACACCAGCGAGAACTGAACGCAAGATGCATAGATGGATTCCGCTGCCCCTTCGCGATGCTCAGGGTCATCGTCACCATGACATCGAGGTCTCAGGAAATTTCGACGAGAGCGCCTACGTTCTTCCTCTCACCGAAGTATCCCGAGCGCACGGGTCATCCTGAGCGCAGCGAAGGAACTATGCATTTGGGCCTTCCTGCGTTCCCGAAGTGGGCCGTTTCGTTAACTAGTGAGTCATCCCTCCCCCTCCCCCTCGTAGTTGCAAACAAAGGTAGTTACGGGGTAGTGCGCCTGTACATGCGGCATAACAAAGGAGTTAAGCCACTTCTCCGGCATAGCTCGCCGATTCCCGAATCGGCTCGCAATGTTTCAGTTTTTCAGTTCCTCAGTAAAAGCAAAAGCCGGCGCGGTTAGCGCCGGCTCATTTGCCGTTACGGGAAGACTGAGGGACTACACGAGTCCCTACATCCAGCATAGCAGGTTTTGCGGGAAAACATGCCACGCGGAAGTCTCGTGTTGCGAGTGAGTTACGCAACTAGGGGGCTTGACAAGAATGAGGGGCGGTCACGATGTGTGACATTGTGAACAGAGGGATGTGATGTGATCAGTCAGCCGTCGTCACAGACATCCTAAATGTTCCATGCGACGCTGGACTCATATGATTAGTAACAACGATCTGGCTGAGTGGATTCGTACTGTCAATGCGTACAACGACGAGGTCAGAAAACGTCAAAGAGAGCGACTAATAGAGCAAATACAACGTTACGGCTGCCTTTCCCCGGAGTTTGTCAAAGAGATCTCCGAATTGGCGCCGGACGATTTCTTGGAGGTCATGAGATTTCATCCCGGGGCACAGGTCGAAGCAAAGATTTTGAGGCTTCGGACGATGCTTGCGATATTTAGACAGGCTAACGCCGACTTTGATAAATCTCTTCAAATGTTCGATGAATATGCGAAGCGGCGCAGAGCAGAGCGCATGCGTTCTCGTTCGGGGCTACACCAGAACGCGCTAGTAGTTACGAAAGATCTCTTCGCCCTTTCGTGCGCAGCGAGCGCTCTAGTGGCGCACGCGCGACGTCTCAAAGAAGACGTGGCGCCAGTTGAGTATGACAAAACGCGCGAGCGCACCTTCGGTACTGCACAATCAAAGTTCATCCAGGAACTCAGGAATTGCTCCGTTCACGAGGCAATAGTCGAAGCCAATTGGAATATCACGTACAAGGGTGATAGCACGAGCACCGCTTTTTACCTTGACATCCCAACACTGTTGCATTGCGAGAGATTCTCTGCGCAAGTGAAGGGCTTTCTCAAAGCTACGCAACCGCGTGTAGACATACGTGCACTCCTCGAAGATTATTCCAATCGGGTGGACTCCTTTTACGGATGGTACTTTGCGGCGGTGGAGGAGAAATTGCCGCCTGCTGTACTCGAATATAGGAGATGCAGGCGTGCACACAAGCATTTTCTGCAGCGACTATCGATTCGCATAATGCCCTCGGTTGAGCGTTCCCATGCCTCTAAAAATAGTTAAGGGGCCCGGAGTGCCCTGTTTTGTGTTCAACCGAAAGAGGCGATCCTAAAGACCGGATTAGGAGTGCTTATCCCAGCAGTTGCGTAAAGAGCCACTTATAACCAGCAAACACATACGACTTTCCATGGTCCAGTGATTCGATCGCATTTTGTAGCTCTTTTGTAGCAGAATGCGCTCCCGAAAAGCGCTTTTGTAACTCGTTCAAGAAAAGGTCTCGCCATGGTGTGAGTCCGTTGATACTGGTAGGCGTGGGCGCGTAGATTACTTCACTCGGTTGCCAGCCGAGCGACAGCACGAACAGCAGATACTCCTGAATAAACCGCAGTCGAAAACTGTCGCTTACTTTCCCCTTCGAATCTGCAATGCTCCAAACGCAAAAAGACCAGCTTAAAGCCGATGCGTGCGCGATCATACCGGGATTTTGAAGCTGGCAATGATCTTCGCTTATGAAAGCATGTTGGAACGCCGAAGCAGACAAGGCTCGGAGGTCCGCCCCGATTTCGTAGAGAAGGTATGCATACGGAGTCGGGAACTCTGGGGTCTTGAGTGCATTTTCCCAAACAGAGCTGATAGCCGACCTTTCCTGAACGGCACGAAACAACTGCCATAAATCCGTCACGTAAAAATCTCTCTCCCACGCGTCCATTGATCGCCGCATGGAGCCCAAGCACGTGCGTTTTTCTCTGCCAGATAGATGGGGCAATGTGCTCGGGAGCTCACGCCTTGAGTTGCCTCATAGTCCCGGCCGATATCATTGTAGTATCGATCACATTTGCCGCTCCGTAACTCTTCAAGGGCTGAGATTAGTAATGGGTAGTGTGCCTTCGTTTCGTCATACCACTCAGGATTTTGAAAGGTCTTTTCAATCAAATCGCGTTCACGCAGAGAATCTACAAGTTCTTCTATGCCTCCATATCTCCTTACGACTGCCGAACGTAACGGAGATACATCCGCCGGAGAAGAACCCGAGTAGCCGAGTCGACCGCCCAAATCGGTTTGGAAGAGATTTCACGAACGGGAGATTAGCCAACAACTCAAGGGGTACGAGCGAGTGCGATTCAAATAATGCCGAAACCATCATGGGGTTGAAGAGAACCGATGCGGCACCCACCGGCATGTTAGTAAGTCTCTCCGTGTTCTTTCGCAGTATCCGTTCAACCTCATCGAATTCCCGTTCGCGCAAGGCGGCTTGGAGAATCTCTTCCATTCTCGCGCTTCTACCTGGTGAGAGATGAGCTGTATTCCAGGACATCCAACCAATGATGGCGGCCACGACGGGAATCACGAACGCGCCTATTGTAAGTCCGAAGATCACGACCGGAAGAGACCAACCGAATGGCGGCCTCACACCGAACGGCGCGTCCCTACAGACAATTAGTGCTAATGCGATAAGAATGGCACTGCTCACCAACCTCGGTCGGCCAAAGAGAAGTATCGAGCGCCGCTGAACAGGGCGCGCAATCGCTAGTATCGCGATCAAAATCGCAAATAAGGAGAGCAGCGATTCCAGGGTCACGTGCATTCCTTGATTCAGGATTACTTGATTGTTGCACATCACCGCATGCCGCACATCAGATGTCTCAAGAGGCAACTCCGCGCGGGTGGCGCATTCAAGCCTCTGTTGGCTTGAGTGGGGCAGTTCGCGCCGTTCTAGCTGTAGAACAGCGGTTAGTTTTGCCTGAGAGAACGGAAGCTGTTGTCGAGACTTTCTTATAGATATTAGTTATCTATATTGACATATCTTCTAGCAATGTATACCATGCTCCCATAAGCTGTGGTCGCCTCTGCGCGCCACGGCTTTTCGTGTCTTACGGCGATGTTTCATTGTGGGAACGACCGTCGCTAAGTCCTTTGTTATGCCGGAGAGGGGACTTAACTCCTTTGTTATCCCGCATGTACAAGGGCACTACCCCGTAAGTACCTGCATTTTCAACAAGCAGGGGGGAGGGGGAGGTGTTATCGATCAGTAAACAAATCGGACCACTTCAGGAAAAGCGAAATGCAGATCCCTCGCTTTTCGCTTCGCGAATCTGGGCTGAAGCCCAGACCTACCCGGCGCGCTCGTGATGACAAGCACTGCTACGCGGCTTGCGAGTAGCACGTGAAACGCGAAACCTGAAACGGACTTTGGCGCCTGGTGCTCCAGGCCTTGCGATACATTGATGTGTGGGGGCGCGGAGGCAACGATGAGAAACCTGATCTTCGCCATCAACATTACCGTGGATGGCTGCGTCGACCACACCAAGGGAATTGCCGACGCAGAAACACATGAGTACTTTACGCGCCTCCTCGGAGACGTCGACCTGATGGTCTTTGGGCGCAAAACCTATGAGCTGATGGTTCCCTTCTGGCCTGAGGTCGCAAGAACCCAGTCCATGACAAAGGCGGAGAACGACTTTGCTCGAGCCTTGATTCCATCCCCAAACTTGTCTTTTCCCGATCGCTCAAGAGCGCCGGCGCGGAAGATCGAAATACGAGAATTGTCGGCGACGGCCTGCGCGACGAAATCCTGAAAGTGAAACAGGAACCGGGCAAAGATATCCTGGCCGGCGGCGTCGATGTCCCATCGCAACTGATCGAGCTTGGCCTGGTGGATGAATATCGCTTCGTGGTTACGCCCATCATTGCCGGAGAAGGAAGACGGTTGCTGGAAGGCGTCAGCCTGCCGGAACAATTGCGACTGAAACTGGTGGAGACGAAGACGTTCCAATCAGGATGCGTGGCGCTGCGGTACGTGAGGCAGTGAGGGCGGGACCGCCCGAATAAGGAAGCTCGCGTCGGCGCTGTAGGCGTGCTTCGCACGCGCGCCGGTCGCTCGCCCAGATCCTTCGCTCGCGATACTGCCGCTCGCTCAAGGATGACAAGTGCTGCTACGCGGCACGTTAGTGGCACGCGAAACGGGAAACGCGAAACGTGAAACGGCTTCACCAGCTCATCTGGTGCATGCGATTGAGGATGATCGCGCTGTAGCGGGTCATGCGTTCCGGACGCCGCTTCAACGGCGCCGGCAGAACCGCCGCCAGTTGCGCCGACTGCTCCCGTCCGATATTGCGCGCCGAGGTGCGGTCGTAATAACGGCACGCCGACTCCGCTCCATAAACTCCAGGTCCCCACTCGACGACGTTCAGATAAAGCTCAAGAATGCGCCGCTTGCCGAGCACGAATTCGGCGACCGGCACCAGCGAGGCTTCGGCGCCTTTGCGAAAGATGGAACCGCCGGTTCCGAAGAACAGGTTCTTGACGAGTTGCTGCGTGAGCGTGGAAGCGCCGCGCATGCGTTCGCCTTCCATGTCCTCGGCGGCGGCGAGCTGGATCTGGTGCCAGTCGAATCCGTGATGCTGGTAGAAGCGCGCATCTTCGGCGGCGATGACGGCATGCTGGAGGTCGGGCGAGATCTGGCTGAGCGGCACGAACTTGTACCGCTTCTCATACGGCCCCGGGTGAAACCACGACTGCACGCGCCGTTGACTCTGTAAGGCCGTTGTCGGCGGATCGATCCAGCGGGCGGCGATCAGAAGCAACGCGAAGAACGACCAGAGCGCCAACACGCCAGCGAGGAGCAGGAGAAGAACGCGCCGGAGTGAGCGCTTTCCAATCCCACCTCTGCCAAAAGAAGGCAGAGATGGGGCACCCGAGCGAGAGCGTGGGGCACCCGCGGGTTGTGGTCGTACGGCTGGATGTGTCGGCGCGATCACCTTTGTTAGTAATTAGTAGTTAGTGATGAGTAGTTAGTAAAGGCAAAAGGCAGCGCGCTACTCCTCGCGCGGCATGGCGCCGGCGAGCAGAAGGACGGTGCCGCAGAACATCAGCGTGTCCGCGAAGTAGTTGAGGCCCTTATCGAGGCTGGCGCGTTCCACGATCGCGATGGGCATGTAGACGACAATCTCCACGAAGAGCACGGTCAGGCCGATCCACGTGGCTGCAGCGCGGGTCTTCCTGCCGATCAGCAAGAAGATGCCGCCGATGGCGTAACCTATGGCCGCGACGTAGGTCCAAAGGGCGTGGCCGAAGATCCACGTGGGAGTGAGGGTTCGAGGGGAACGCCGGGAACGTGATCTCCGTGCATGAATTGCTGGATGCTGTAAACGAGCACGGGAATGGCGACGAAGTAACGCGCGATGGTCAGAAAGACGTGGGTGCCGCGCTCGCGCCAATCGCCGCTGAGGCTGGCGGCCAGCGCCAGTGGGCCGCCGCTAAACGATAGTTCCCGCAACATGAGCGCCAAGGTAAATCGGTCACGCGGATTGCGCGCCAAACCCGGGGCGTCCATGAGCACGACAAAAAGAAAAAACGTTAAGGCCAGCAAACTCGCTGCGAGACGTGCCTGAATTTTCGTGACCAGGCTGAGGGCGGCTGCAATAAAGCAGGCGCCGACGAAGTACGCCCAGAACATGTGCCACGGAATAAACTTCGGCACGATCGACGCGATGATGTTCGCCAAGGTGAAATGTTCGGTGCCGAAAGCCGCGAGCGGCGCGGCGTAGAAAAGCGGTCCGAAGAGAACCAGCTTGTCGAGTCCTCGCGCCTTTTGCCAGTCGCCGCGAATGAACATCGCGACCAGGCCGATTGCGAACACCGTCCAAAAGACGAGATACGACCAGATGACAGTGCCGGGAATTCCGACGAAAGCTATGACCGCCGGCGAATTGATTGCGCTCACGACGATTCCTTTCCGCCCCGGTTGCGCGCCCCAGCGCAAGACTCATGTCCGTGGAGTGTAATCAGATATCACAAAGGAAGGAATGCAGCAAGACGCGGCTGCAGCTCAACTACTACCGCAGGCGCTCAGGAATGCATCGTGGTCCACCTTTTGCTGATCAAGCCGTCGATGGACAGCGGTCCGGGACCGCCCAGCACGACCGCCGCGAGGCAGGCGAGATACAGAAGATTGCATTCGTAGCCCGGTGGTCCAAACTTTGCGCCCGCAGCCGTGACCGCCATGAGCTTGATGGAACTGAATCCGTACTGCCAATGCACGGTGACAATTGCCGTCAACAACAGGACGGCCATCGGAATACTCACCAGGACAACAAATGCGCCCAGGAGGATCGCGAGGCCGCCGAGCAGTTCGGTCAAGATGCTGACCCACGCCATCAGATGTGGCGCGGGAACGGCGAGCGCCTGCAGGATACCAGCGAATGCGTCCGGTCCCCTGGAGAGCTTGGCGAATCCGTGCTGCATGAAACCAAAACCAACGATCAGTCGCAGAGGAATGGGAGACCACCGACTGATGGAAGATCGTCCTAAAGGATCGATGAGAAGCTCGCGAAGTCTCGTCATTGCGCCACCATGGAACTGCCTCAGTAGTGTTGGATACGTGGCGAGGGGATAGGTTACAAGCGCGCGAAGAACACAAGGTCCCTCGACTCGGGTCCGCACGATCCCACTTCGGGGAGCGCCAACAGCGCTGCGGACCTTCGCTCGGAATGACATTGATTAAGAGCACTGCGGTGCCACGAGGACACCCATCCATCCCATAAATTTGCAGTGGCGCTTGACATGTGACTATATAGTCACGTTACAATTAGATCACGTAACCGAGGATCCACAAAAAGGAGAGCAGCTATGAAATTAGAAGACCTCACACTGGATGTTGAGCAACACATTGAAATCAACGCACCGCCGGAAAAAGTATTTCCCGCGATGCTGCACATGCTGGGCAAAGGCAGCGCACGGCCGAACGGAGAATCCTTGCAACTCGACCTTGAGCCCAAGGTTGGCGGACGCTGGTATCGCGACCGCGGCAATGGCGTTGGGCATCTGTGGGGATTCGTGCAGGTCATCAAGCCGCCGGAGCTGTTGGAACTGAGCGGACCGATGTTCATGTCGTACCCTGCGCTGAATCACCTGGAAGCGAAAGTTGAGAAGACCGCCAGCGGGTCGAAGGTCACGTACCGTCATCGCGCGATTGGGATGATCGATCCGGAGCACCGTAAGGGAGTCAGCACGGGCTGGAAACAAATGCTCGAGCAGCTTAAGAAAGCCTGCGAGTAGACGTGCCTGCGCCTGTCCATAACGAAGACAAGCTGGATCCGGTATGGAAAGCTCTTTCGGACCCGACGCGGCGAGCGATTCTCGACCGGCTGCGCGATGGCCCGCGTACAACCACAGAGCTGGTGGACGCGTTTCCGCAGCTAACTCGGTTCGGAGTGATGAAGCACCTGGATGTACTTCGTGAAGCGGGATTGGTGCAAACGCGCGAGTCTGGGCGGCAGCGCATTAATTCGCTGAATGCCATGCCTATACGGCAAATCTACGAACGCTGGGTGGGGCCGTTCCAGGAGTTGTGGACAGGTCACCTGCTCGGATTGAAAGATGCGATCGAGAAAGAAAGCTCCGGCGAAACACGCGATCGTGCGCGCCGGTCGAAGAAGAAGGAGTAGTCCCGTGTGTCCGTTTTGTTTGTCGACTCTCGCGATGACCCTTGTCGGCGCCGCATCGAGCGGCGGCGTCGCGGCAATCGTTTTCAAGAAATCTCGCGCCCAAGACGACGCGACACCAACCAGCCAAGAAGGAGGAGAACATGCGCCCGAAAATCGTCTCGCCCGGTGAGTGGGCGGAGGCACGCAAACAATTTCTAACGAAAGAAAAAGAGTTCACACGACTTCGCGATGAGCTGAGCCGCGAACGCCGGCAGCTTCCGTGGGAGCGTGTCGAAAAGAATTACGTCTTCGACGGACCCAAGGGCACGGTGAAGCTCGCGGATCTGTTCGATGGCCGCAGCCAATTGGTCGTCTATCACTTTATGTTCGGGCCGGACTGGGAACAAGGATGCCCGAGCTGCTCATTCGAGGCAGACCACTTCAACGCCTTCATCGTGCACCTGCACGCGCGCGATGTATCGTTGGTTGCAGTGTCGAGGGCACCTTTTCCGAAGATCGAAGCATTCAAGAGGCGCTTGGGGTGGAGTTTCCCGTGGGTGTCGTCGAACCAGAATGACTTCAATCGCGACTACCACGTGTCGTTCACCAAGGAAGAGATGGCGAAGGACAAGGTCGAATACAACTACGGATTGACGCAGTTCCCTTCGGAAGAGGCACCGGGCGTAAGCGTGTTCTACAAAGACGCGAACGGTGACATCTTCCATACCTATTCGTCCTACGCGCGCGGGCTCGACATTCTGCTGGGCGCCTATAACTACCTCGACCTGGTTCCGAAGGGGCGAGATGAGGATGGGCTGCCGTTCACGATGTCGTGGGTGCGGCATCATGACAGATATGAGACTAGTGGCGCGTCGCAAAACGCTGCGAAGGCCACATCCGGAAAAGAAATGGATCGCGAGCACGAAGCACCAAGCAAGACGGCGTAGTGGCAACGTCAGTACAGAACAGCCGCCGAGGACTTCGGCGGCTTTCTGCTTCTGCGCGCGATTGCGTTCTCCGAT
>CAVRWV010000002.1:0-69701 GCA_963724985.1 Terriglobia bacterium
AGACGACACTGGCACGTCGCGAGCATGGTTCTCACCCGACCTCGTTCAATACGGATTCCCTCTATACGGATCTCATGACTCCGGGCTAGTCACCAACTTCAACATACAGCTGTTCCTGAGCCCACTTCATTGCTCCTGCTATCGACGGGTCTCGCAGGAGTGCTCGGGATTGTTAGAAGGAGCTAGCTCGCGCAGCTCGCGTTGATTCGGCTCTTCTCCAACTTCAGTGTGGCACCCTCGGTTGGCCCTCGTCTGCGAATCTGGGCGAGCGCCAACTCCCTCGCAACTTCCGGTTGCGCCGCAATCCCAGAGCGCGCAGAAGGACGCTCGCCTAGACAACACGCAGATCCCTCGCGCGCAACGCGCTCGTGATGACAAGGGGCTCGATGCGCCTGTTCCCCGAGCCTTGCGATACATTGATGTGGGGGGCGCGGAGGCAACGATGAGAAACCTGATCTTCGCCATCAACATTACCGTGGATGGCTGCGTCGACCACACCAAGGGAATTGCCGACGCAGAAACACATGAGTACTTTACGCGCCTCCTCGGAGACGTCGACCTGATGGTCTTTGGGCGCAAAACCTATGAGCTGATGGTTCCCTCTGGCCTGAGGTCGCAAGAACCCAGTCCATGACAAAGGCGGAGAACGACTTTGCTCGAGCCTTTGATTCCATCCCCAAACTTGTCTTTTCCCGATCGCTCAAGAGCGCCGGCGCGGAAGATCGAAATACGAGAATTGTCGGCGACGGCCTGCGCGACGAAATCCTGAAACTGAAACAGGAACCGGGCAAAGATATCCTGGCCGGCGGCGTCGATGTCCCATCGCAAACTGATCGAGCTTGGCCTGGTGGATGAATATCGCTTCGTGGTTACGCCCATCATTGCCGGAGAAGGAAGACGGTTGCTGGAAGGCGTCAGCCTGCCGGAACAATTGCGACTAAAACTGGTGGAGACGAAGACGTTCCAATCAGGATGCGTGGCGCTGCGGTACGTGAGGCAGTGAGGGCGCCCGAATAAGGAAGCTCGCGTCGGCGCTGTAGGCGTGCTTCGCACGCGCGCCGGTCGCTCGCCCAGATCCTTCGCTCGCGATACTCCGCTCGCTCAAGGATGACAAGTGCTGCTACGCGACGAGCGGCGCGCGAAACGTGAAACGGCTTCACCAGCCCATCTGGCGCATGCGATTGAGGATGATCGCGCTGTAGCGGGTCATGCGTTCCGGACGCCGCTTCAACGGCGCCGGCAGAATGGCGGCGAGTCGCGCCGACTGTTCCCGGCCGATATTGCGGGCCGAGGTTCGGTCGTAATAACGGCACGCCGACTCTGCGCCATAGACTCCCGGTCCCCACTCGACGACGTTCAGATAGAGCTCGAGAATGCGCCGCTTGCCGAGGACGAATTCGGCGACCGGCACCAGGGTGAATTCGGCGCCTTTGCGAAGAATGGAACGGCCGGTTCCGAAGAACAGGTTCTTGACGAGTTGCTGCGTGAGCGTGGAAGCGCCGCGCATGCGGCCGCCTTCCATGTCCTCGTCGGCGGCGAGCTGGATCTGGTGCCAGTCGAATCCGTGATGCTGGTAGAAGCGCGCGTCTTCGGCGGCGATGACGGCATGCTGGAGGTCGGGCGAGATCTGGCTGAGCGGCACGAACTTGTAGCGCTGCTGATAGGGCGTGGGTGAACCCACGACTGCACGCGGCGCTCGATGTGTACGGCCGTTGTCGGCGGATCGATCCAGCGGGCGGCGACAGGAGCAACGCGAAGAACGACCAGAGCAAGCAACACGCCAGCGAGGAGCAGGAGAAGAAAACGTCGGAGTGGGCGCTTGCGAATCCCACGCTTTCTACTCCCACCGAAGCCAGAAGAAGGCGAGGGTGGGGCACCCGCGGGTTGTGGTCGTACGGCTGGATGTGTCGGCGCGATCACCTTTGTTAGTAATTAGTAGTTAGTGATGAGTAGTTAGTAAAGGCAAAAGGCAGCGCGCTACTCCTCGCGCGGCATGGCGCCGGCGAGCAGAAGGACGGTGCCGCAGAACATCAGCGTGTCCGCGAAGTAGTTCAGGCCCTTGTCGAGGCTGGCGCGTTCCACGATCGCGATGGGCACGTAGACGACGATCTCCACGAAGAGCACGGTCAGGCCGATCCACGTGGCTGCAGCGCGGGTCTTCCTGCCGATCAGCAAGAAAATGCCGCCGATGGCGTAACCTGTGGCCGCGACGTAGGTCCAAAGGGCGTGGCCGAAGATCCACGTGGGAGTGAGTGGTTCGAGGGGAACGCCGGGAACGTGATCTCCGTGCATGAATTGCTGGATACTGTAAACGAGCACGGGAATGGCGACGAAGTAGCGCGCGATGGTCAGAAAGACGTGGGTGCCGCGCTCGCGCCAATCGCCGCTGAGGCTGGCGGCCAGCGCCAGAGGGCCGCCGCAAAAAGATAGTTCCCGCAACATGAGCGCCAAGGAAAATCGGTCATGCGGATTCCGCGCCAAACCCGGGGCGTCCATGAGCACGACAAAAAGAAAAAACGTTAAGGCCAGTAAACTCGCTGCGAGACGTGCCTGAATTTTCGTGACCAGGCTGAGGGCGGCTGCAATAAAGCAGGCGCCGACGAAGTACGCCCAGAACATGTGCCACGGAATAAACTTCGGCACGATCGACGCGATGATGTTCGCCAAGGTGAAATGTTCGGTGCCGAAAGCCGCGAGCGGCGCGGCGTAGAAAAGCGGTCCGAAGAGAATCAGCTTGTCGAGTCCTCGCGCCTTTTGCCAGTCGCCGCGAATAAACATCGTGACCAGGCCGATTGCGAACACCGTCCAAAAGACGAGATACGACCAGATCACAGTGCTGGGAATTGCGACGAAAGCTATGACCGCCGGCGAATTCGATTGCGCTCACGACGATTCCTTTCCGCCCCGGTTGCGCGCCCCAGCGCAAACTCATGTCCGTGGAGTGTAATCAGATATCACAAAGGAAGGAATGCAGCAAGACGCGGCTGCAGCGCAACTAGTACCGCAGCCGCTCAGGAATGCATCGTGGTCCACCTTTTGCTGATCAAGCCGTCGATGGACAGCGGTCCGGGACCGCCCAGCACGAGCGCCGCGAGGCAGGCGAGATACAACAGATCGCATTCGTAACCCGGCGGTCCAAACTTTGCGCCCGCAGCCGTGACCGCCATGAGCTTGATGGAACTGAATCCGTACTGCCAATGCACGGTGACAATTGCCGTCAACAACAGGACGGCCATCGGAATACTCGCCAGGACAACAAATGCGCCCAGGAGGATCGCGAGGCCGCCGAGCAGTTCGGTCAAGATGCTGACCCACGCCATCAGATGTGGCGCGGGAACGGCGAGCGCCTGCAGGATAGCAGCGAATGCGTCCGGTCCCCTGGAGAGCTTGGCGAATCCGTGCTGCATGAAACCAAAACCAACGATCAGTCGCAGAGGAATGGGAGACCACCGACTGATGGAAGATCGTCCTAAGGGATCGATGAGAAGCTCGCGAAGTCTCGTCATTGCGCCACCACGGAGCCCTCAGTAGTGTTGGATACGTGGCGAGGGGATAGGTTACAAGCGTGTCCCATGCTGAAAGCTCCAGGGCATCTCAGGTGAGCGTCCAACAAAAGAGGCAAAGCTGGGGCATGGCGTAAGAAACTGCAGATCCCTCGCTGCGCTCGTGAAGACAACCGCTCGGACAGGAATGTCGGCGCCACATGATATCGGGCACTCTGAACGGCGCTACTATTAATTGTCGTGAAGGCAGCATTTCAACACGCAGGCACACTGTTTCTCGCGATACTGATGCTTCTCTTCGGTGCGATCTATGGCCGGAGCGGATATGCGCTGCTCGGCGAGTGGTCGTCGATCTCGCCAGCACTTGCAGCGTGCGCAGTACTCTTCGTTATCTGCGGCGCGGTGATGGTGGCCTGCGGACTATGGCTGCTGGCGAAGAAGGGCGGCAGCGTTCGTCCCCTGTGGATTGGCGGTTCGGCGACGGCACTCTGCGGGATCGTTATCCTCGCGGGCGTTCTGTCGAATGTGATTCCCTGCGCCGGTCCGAGCTGATTCCGGCATCATATGGCTTCCGGCGGAGGCCTTCTTCTCGGCGGGGTGCTGGCGTGGATCAACGCGCGCGTTTAACTTTCGGGGACGACTACCGGCGGTATCGGGCGCAAACCTGGTTTTGACGAACTTGCTTCAGAGCAAAAGAATAGGCAGCCACTTGAGCTGCCTTATCCTAGGATGATTGCGAGTTAATTATTGATCGCTGCGGAATTGAACGGCGACAACTTCCGTGGTCGATGAACTGGCCGGCTCAAACTTCCATTTCTTTACCGCTTGGTCCGCGGCTTCCACCAGAACCGGATGTCCACCGATCGCTTTCACCGACTTCACTTTTCCGTCAGGTGTAATCGTGACTTCCAACTTAACCGTGCCGCTCACATTCATTTTCCTGGCAAGTTCCGGATAAGCGGGAGAAACACGAAGGGTTGCTTTTCGTTGACCCTCTTCCTGCGCTTGCAATGCCGGCACGACGAGCATTGTGGACAGTATTGCCAAGCCGAGGAGGAGGACTGGCACTATTTTTCGCATAACGCCGACGAGAATAGTCCGGGAATGATTCCCACACCAGATTACCTAGGTAATGAGGATCGCCATAAAGTGCTGCAGAAAGGCGGTTTGGCGAGACCCCTCGAGATGGATCTCGCAATCCGGAGCCTGCTATGCCGCCATGGTAAAAGCGTAAAAAACGACGAAAAGAAGGCGCCTAGCGGCTTTAAAAGCCACTGCTGGCACGTAAGCGCCCGCGAGCACGGAGAAACAGCCAGCGAAGCATTCGCGTCTAACTTGAAGGATAGATGTGGAGGCAACTATGCGTTTCGCAGCGACGGTGCTTTGTTTACTGGCAGGAAGTTATCTTTGCGCTCAAGAAACCTTGCCCGGGCAGGACCTGATTGGCTCCGATCGTGCCTTGCACCGCGGAGATACGGGCGCGCAGATCGTGACCAGTCCGGATGCGAACACGCAGATTGGCGGCTATGCAGGCGACACCAGCGGTGTGGTCACGGTGCCAGGAATCCAAACGACGGGGACAGACAGTCGCACGAATTTGCAGAATGCGTCCGAAGCGGGGCAAAGCCGGGAGGCCGGAGCGATGGCAAGCCGCCACGCAGCAGCTGAAATTCTTGCGCAGCAACGAGGCGGCGTGGGCAGCGACAATGGCTCTGTCTGGAATGCGAACACCGTTCGCAAGAGCAACCTGGTGGGGGTGACTGGGCGCGAATCACAAAATCAAGCCCCGGGTGGAACGAAGCAGTAGGCCGATATTCAGGAATCGGAGACGGCGGTCTCGCTCGCATCGGCGAGCAAGCGAATACGGCGATCTTCCGTTTCCATATGATGCAGGAGGAGCTTAGAAATGTTCGCGCCACAGTCCTGCAATTCACGAAGGCCGGCGCGCAGGTCGTTGCTGTCGTGAATCTCGTTCAGCATCTGAAAGAATTTCTCCAGACCAGCGCTAGCATACGGTGCTGCTGGCGCATAACTTCCGCAAAGCGAGCTTCCTCCGGACCGAGGCGTTCCATCGCAGTAAGAACTGTGCGTTCTTCATGAGCCATATGAGCGGGCACGTCCGACAACAGCGAACGGAGATGCTCAGCTACTTCGCGCAACGAGCGCAGATTCGCGATGGCTTCCGAATAGGCCGCCAAGGAATCCAGCGCGGCGCGCAGGCTCTCAACTTCCAGGCGTAGCGCCTCGTGCTCACGATGATTGGTCTTTGAATCGCTCGGAATTGTGGATTGAGACATAGTCACCTCTGTGCAGGGGCCGAGACTGCTCCAGGGATGGCAGCTGGGATTGCGGCGATCCTTGATCCTTCACATCATCATGTGACAAAGAGTCTCCCGCGACAGTGATTACAGTCACAGGCGCAGGTGAGGCTGTTCTGATGCGGGACAAAGTGCCCAAAACAGATCAGCGGAACCAGAGTGACCACACGACATCTACGAGCGTGTGAGTGGTGGCGGAAGAAAGCAAGCGGCGGCGATCACGCCAGGCCAGTCCGTAAAAGATTCCGGCGACGGTAGCCATCACAACGTAGCGCCAGTTGAAAGGAAGCGGCTTGTTGAAATGCGATAGTCCGAAAACGATGGAAGCGATTATCAACGCGCGGCGTGCGCCGTAGCGGACTTCCAGCATGTTTTGCAGGAGTCCGCGAAAGAAAAGTTCCTCGGGCATCGCCACAAAGAAAAAGGTGACCAGCAGCGCGGATGAGACTGTACCGATGGAAGGGACGCGGCGATAGAAAGAGATGAAGTGCAGCAGGAATCCCAATGGCAAAGCGATGCATGCGTACAGAGCCCAATTGCGCAGGCCAATGGCGAAATCACGAAGACGAGGCGAGAAGTTGTAACCGACGCCATTCAGTCGCCGCACAACCAGATACGCGTAGAGCGCAGCATCGAGCAGCAGGAATTTAGAGAAAGCGCTCAATCCGGAGTGGGGGAACGCTCCGGGCAGGAGGCGAAACTCCACGGGGAATCCCACGAGGCAGAGCGCGATCACGTCCTGCCACGCGATGGCCGCGGTCTTTGGGCCGACGAATTCGAACAGGCACGCGAGTCCGACGGTAATTCCAGGCAGGAGTAACCCGTAAGACCAGCGAAACTCACCACGCGGCAGGCTGAAAATCAGATATGGAATTACCAGGACTCCGGGGAGAAGGACCCGTATCGCGCGATTGCGAATCGACGCGAGCACCCGCGCGAGTCCGAAGCCGAAGAACCAGTACGGTGCGAGAAGCAAAGCGAAAGCCGCGAACGTAGAGGGCAAGTGCCCGCCAATTCTCTGTTCAATCGAAAAATGACGGCCGGCGAACCAGAAGCAAAAGAGAACCGCGCAGAACGCGAGCAGAGCTGCGATCAATCGATCGCGCGATGAACCGGACTCGACAGATATGGTATTGGCCGAATGGGTTTGCAAGCGGTCTTCGCCTGATGTCCCCTCAATAATAAAGCCCGGCCACACGGACCGGGCTCATCGGGTCGTGGCTAATCGATCACGGCAGCGAGTAGTAGCACGGCAAACCAGTTTGTTCTGGCGGATTTGTCGAGGCCAGGTTCGGCGATGTCCAGTCGAAGAACTCGGTCAAATCCGGTTGTGCCGCATCGCGCGCGGTGAGCGAAGGAAGAACGCCGGTCGTCGGATCCGGCGTCAGGAAGCGCGTTTCGATCAACTTCAGGATCGCCGTGAAGTCAGCATTGGTGTGCGAAACATAACCTGGCTTGGTAAATGGCGAGATCACCAGGTTCGGAACGCGGAAGCCGGTAGTATCAAAGAGCCCGCGCGGATCACCGGGACCGAGGATCGGCTTTCTTTCGTCTGGAGGTGGCATGGAGGCTGGCGGCACATGATCATACATACCGCCACCTTCGTCGAAGACCATGATGAAGATAGAGTCCTGCCATGAAGGACTGTTCATCAGGGCGACCACCTGGTCGCGCACGAATCGTGCGCCTACGTCGATTTGATCCAGAGGATGTTCATCGTGCCCGCTGTCTGGTTCAATCATCGCCACCTGGGGTAAAGTGCCCGCCTGCGCATCGGTTGCAAAGTCACTGAGCGGAACAAAGTTCGCCAGATGTTTGCCGCTGAAAGTGTAGAAGTAACTCATGTACGTGCCATTCAGCGAATTTTTCCGATAAGTCTTGTCGGAGATATAAACCTTCCACGTGATGTTATTTTTGTCCAGCAGTTCAAAAATGTTCTCACGGTTATCCAGATACATGGGTGGGTGCGGATCATTGCTTGCCGCGCCGGGGAAAGCGTACCCGTTGGATGTTGCTGCCAGCAGATACATACGGTTTGGCTGCGTGCGGGTAAGCGCACCGCTGAACATGCGATCGGATAATCCAAAGGTAGTGGCGGCCCAATAATAAAAAGGAAGATCCTCGGCAGTGTAGAAACCCATAGCCCGTGCGCCGGCGACATCGCTTTCTTCGGTGTGTGCTGCAAAGCCTCCGGCCATGGCTGCAAAACCGTTCATCGGCGGAAGCTTGCCCCAGTTGTTTTCATTCGGCGCGTGGAGGTTCACATCATTGTGGGCTTCCTGCCAAGAAGAGCTCAGGTCTTCGATGCAGCCGCTCTTCATGTGATACGGAGAGAGATGCCCGGGACCAGTCCCTTGCCAGGTCTCGACCGAAATCGAACACCTGGAACCCAATTTTCGCATTCGATTTACAGTCTGCGGGAAACCCGTCAACATCGGCGGGCAGACCCTGGGCGACGCGATACTCATTAAGAAATCCGAAATAGTGGTCGAAGCTGCGGTTCTCCTGCATTTCGAAGATGATGTGATTCACCGACGTCTGCAGAGAACCGGTTACAACCTGCACCGTAAGAGTCTGAGTTACCGGGGCGGCCAATGATGTGCCGGAAGCCACGAGTGTATAGGTCGTCGTCGAGCCGGGAGTGATGGTCTGGCTGCCGCTGGCTGCGACTGCCGCGCCGTCGAGAGTGACCGTGGTTGCGTTCTGCGAAGACCATGTGAGCGTGCCAGTGCCGCCGACGACGATGGTTGCAGGATTCGCTGCCAGCGTTGCAGTAGGTGGAAGTGCAATGCTGACACTCGCTGTTGATTGTGAAGGCGTGGTGCCGCTGACACCGGTGGCCACCAGCGTATAAGTGGTGTCTTGCGACGGTGTCACGGTTTGTGTCCCACTGGCCGGGACCGCAGTTCCATCCAAAGTTACTGCCGTGGCGTTTTGCGTTGTCCACGTCAGCGTCGCCGATTGGCCCGCAAGCACAGTGGGGGCACTGGTGCTCAGGTTCGCGACCGGGGCAGGAGGTCCAGTAACAGTGATCGTGCTCGCTGATTGTGCTGGTGATGTACCCGTTGGTCCAGTCGCGACTAGCGTATAGGTCGTGGTCGTCAGAGGATTCACCTGCATCGATCCGGTGGCGGTTACCGGATTTCCGTTCAAGGTAACGGTAGTGGCGTTTTGCGTTTGCCACGTGAGCGTGGCGGTTTGTCCAGATTGAACGGTTGTCACGTTTGATGACAGCGAGGCGGCAGGGGAAGGAATGGCTGGAGCGGGTGCTACTCTCAGCCCCGCACAGCCTGTGAGCGCCGCAGTTAAAATTGTGACGGCGACTAGAGTGAAAGAACCAAACCGGGTGAGCATGGCCAGATCAACCTCCGAGAGGTCTAAGTGGCGGATTGGATGAAGCTGGAGAAAGTGTCTGTTGGCCCGCAACATGCGTGCTAAGTAGATTTTTCCCGCTGCTCTGAACAGAGCAGCAATTCGTGAAGACATGTAACAAACTGCAGCTGATATTTCTTTCAGCTACTCTCCGCTAGTCATGATTCGTATTAAGGTTCGACGCGAGCTCGATTCAAGATGAAGTGATTAGCTGGATGAGTTCACACTTTGCACACGGGCAGGGCCTGAGAAACCTCGCCTCGCGAGGAAGTCGGAGTCGAGGTCGGCTGCGCCACGCAAATAGTGGATGGCTACTGCTGGGCGGGTTGCTGCGGACGATCGCTGGGAGGAGCGGGCTCGACGGTGCCCGTAGCGGAGTTGCTCAGCTGGGAATGCCCGGAATCGTCGACGACGGGGCAGACCTGAACGTCTACGGAAAGCCGCTGTCCGGCCTGTCCTTTGTATACGCCGCGAACCGGAGCAACGTCGCCATAGTCGCGTCCATAAGCGACGCGTACGTGACGTATTCCGACCGGCGCACCCAAAGTTGGGTCGACACCGAACCAATCCTCCCCGGGAATCAAGTATTCAGCCCAGGCATGCGAGGCCTGACCGCCGATTACCTGCTCCAATTTGGACTGCGGCTCGGCTGCGTCGCTGGGCACCATGTATCCGGAAACATAACGCGCGGGAATGCCGCGGGCGCGCAGAACTCCAAGAGCGACATGAGCGAAATCCTGGCACACCCCCGCCGAGAGCGACAAGGCATCGCGAATCGAGGAGTGCACGTGGGTAGCGCCCTTCACATAACTGAATCGCTGATGGATGAGATCTGAAACCGCCTTGGCAAAGCTGTGGATCGAGCCGTCGGACTGGCTCTCCGCTTCCCTGCCCAAAACGAGCAGTTCAGGAAGCGTGGGGACATAGGCCGTCGGCGTGAGGAAGTCGTAGTAGTCGTCGGCAATGTTGGGAAAATTGGCCTGCAACTCGGCGACTGAAGTATGCGACGGTTCTGCCGTACTCTCGTGCGCCAGGACCACGGACTCGGCTTCGATCTTCAAGTGCCGGTGCTCGGAAAGCACATTAAACTGATGGACCCAGTTGCCGTAAGCGTCGTGATAGGCAGTCACACGGGTCGCGGGAGAGGTCGCGAGCCGAAAGGAGAGACAGCTCTGGCGATCGTCGTGAAGCGGACGCAGTCGGACTTCGTTGTAGCTCTCCGAGACAGGCCCGTCGTACTGAAATTCAGTGACATGAACGAAGTGATATCGATTCAAGCGACGGCTCCGTAATAGAAGTACTTGCGTTCGATATCGGTTCCAATCAAGCGGAACATGCGCAGCAGTTCGTGCAAATAGGAATGCAGGCCGCGCTTGAAGATCTCGTCAATGCGATCATAACGCAATCCCTCGAGCAACTTGCCGGTCATACGCTCGGCCTCGGTCGCATAAGACCCCGAACCGGTGCCGCTGATCGCGCGCAGGCCACCTTGCACTTCGGTGGCGCTGAAACGAATCGAGCGAGGATGTTGAGGGTGCAGGATCAGCATTTCGGCGACACGCTCGGGCTCGATCGGCGAATGATGCTGGCGGTGATACGCCTCGTACGCACCCACGGATTTGAGGACCGCCATCCACTGATGGTTGTCGGCGACATTGGCCATGGAAGTTGTGTCGAGCAGGTTCTGATACTGGACGTCGACGAGTCGCGCGGTCATCTCGGCCCGTTCTAGCGACCAGCCCACGCGCAGGAACTGCCACCCTTCATCGTGAGGTAGTGTGGCGTCGGTGACCCCGTGGAAGCGGTGGCTGCCAAATTTGATGGCATCGCAAAAGCGGTGCGGCCCGGCAGCGATCTCCTCTTCCGGAATGAAGCGATTCAACATGAAGTAGAGGCCGTTGATGTCTTCCCACATCTCGCGGGAGATGCGGTCGCGAATGGTGCGGGCGTTCTCGCGAGCCTTGGCGATACATTGCACGATGGAGTTGGGATTGTCCTGGCGAAAGGCGAGAAACTCGAAGACCGTCTGCGCGTTCGCTTCTTCGTAGGTGTCGCGGAAGCGCTTCTCTTCGCCAGCCATGATCACCAGGGGCTCCCAGCGCAGGCGATAAGTTTGCTGCGATTGCTCGAGCAGCATGTGATAGTTCACGTCGAGAATGCGCGCGGTGTCTTCGGCGCGCTCCATGTAACGAGCGAGCCAGAACAGCGAATCTGCAATGCGCGATAGCATCTCTCAGTTCTCTCCGCGAAGAACCCAGGTATCTTTGCTGCCGCCACCCTGCGAGGAATTCACTACCAGCGAACCTGGTTTCAGTGCGACGCGAGTGAGGCCGCCAGGGACGATCGTTACTTTCTCTCCGTCGTACAAGCAGTAAGGACGAAGATCGACATGGCGCGCGCCCATCCGCTGCGTGGCTGGATCGTACGAAGGAACGCGTGAGAGTCCGATCACCGGCTGAGCGATGTAATTTCTCGGATCAGCCTTGATGCGGTCGCGAAAAGTCTGGATGGTCGCTCGATCGGAAGCTGGTCCGATCAACATGCCGTAGCCACCGGATTCACCGACGGCCTTCACGACCAACTCCGGTAAATGATCGAGGACATAGCTGAGATCATCGGGCCGCGAACAAAGATGGGTGTCCACGCTCTTCAGGATCGGATCTTCGCCGAGATAGTACTTGATGAACTTGGGAACGTAGGCATAGACGGCTTTATCGTCGGCGACTCCGTTTCCGACAGCATTCGCCAAGGCCACGTTGCCGGCACGATAGGCCCCCATCAATCCGGGTACGCCAAGCATCGAGTCTTCGCGAAATACCAAGGGGTCGAGAAATTCGTCGTCCACGCGGCGATAGATCACGTCCACGCGCTTGAGCCCACGGATCGTCTTCATATAGACGATGCAGCCATCGACGACGAGATCGCGGCCTTCCACCAACTCGACGCCCATTTGTTGGGCGAGGAAGCTGTGCTCGAAATAAGCGCTGTTATAAATGCCGGGCGTGAGCAGAACCGTCTGTGTATCGGTGGTGCCGCGAGGAGAGAGGCTGCGCAAAATCCGGGAGAGTTCCGCCGGATAGTGATTAATCGGCAGAACCTCGTACGCCTGAAACGCGTCGGGAAAAGTGCGGGTCATCACGATGCGGTTCTCGAGCACATACGAGATCCCGCTCGGCGTGCGCACGTTATCTTCAAGAATGAGAAACTCGCCCGTCTTCGAGTCGCGAATCAGATCGATTCCGCAGATATGCGTGTAGATGCCGTGCGGAACGTCGACGCCAATCATCTCGCGATGAAATTGGCGGCAGGAATAGATGAGGGAGCGCGGAATCTCGCGATCATGCAAGATGCGCTGTGGGCCGTAGATATCCTGTAAAAAGAGGTTGAGCGCAATCACACGTTGGGAAAGCCCGCGCTCGATGCGGCGCCACTCCGAGTTGGGGAGAATGCGCGGAATCAGGTCGAACGGAAAAAGGCGCTCCGTGCCACGTCCATCGCTGTACACCGTGAAGGTGATGCCCTGGAGCAGGAAGGACAAGTCCGCAAGATGGCGGCGCTCTTCGAATTGCGTGGGTGCGACGGCCGCCAGCTTCTGGAAGATTTTCTGGTAATGAGCGCGCGGGTACCCACGCCGGGAGAACATCTCATCGTAGAAACTTCCCGGATCGTATCCATCAAACAAAAGAGGACTCAGGGCCTCCGACGGCACGCTTGCCATCGGGAGACTATAGCAGTGGGATGTATGGCCAGGCTCAGTGTAAGAATTAATGACTTGGATAAGGAATTTGTATAGGGTAGCGATGAGACCAGTGTGGCCTGAATCCAGAATCATGGTGCGCGAAACAAAGCCGTGTGCTGTTGCAGGATGCGCCATTGATGGCCTCAATAGTCACCTGACTTCCGGCCCGCTTGCTTCGCTCTTCAGCTTCGCAACCATCATCATCATCGTTCTTCTAGCGCTGCTGTCCACCGCTTCTGCCCAGGATCTAGCCTGCACGAGCTGCCACGGTCCCGACGCAAAACGAATTGCGACGCCCGATTGCGGGAGCTGCCACGTGGGTACGGCTTTGCATGCGAAGGGTGAGATTCGGTACTCAAACATCCTGGATGAAAGCGGCAACGTACGTCAAGCAGCCGACCAGACCTTCGCTCTCAACAAAGGCGAGACGTACGAGACCTCCAAGGGACATGGCGGTTTGAAGTGTGCGGCGTGCCATGGCGATCCTCACACCCAGCACGAACGCGTTGCCTGGGATTGCAATCAGTGCCATAAGGTGCAGACACCAAAACCAGAAGGTCCTCACGGAATGCACCTGGCCGGAGACAACTGGATTCGATCGCATGGATTGCGCGTCGATGAAATTGGCGCTGCCACGTGCGTTGCATGTCACGGCGCAGATGGACATGGAACCGTGCTCTCGCAAGTTTTTGCCGATCGCAGCTTCAGCACGAAACTCGGCAAGAAGAAGTTTGCGAAAGGTACGGCGGTGGGATGCTATTCCTGCCACGCGGAAAACAAATTGCCCTGAGCTGGGCAATTCACTCTTCCCCAGGTGGCTCACGGCGCTTTCTCCAGCCCGGAATGAAACTCGGCGTACACGAAAGTAACCACCAGTGGCTCGATCTGGTTGAAGCCTGCCGCTGACAAGCTCAACATGGCCTTTGCAGAAGCATCGGCCAACCCTCCCCCGTTTTACCTATACCCTTCCCCAGATTTCTTTTGCGGAATGCACTGTCGACTGATTCGTATGAAACTGAAGACCATCCCGATGGCGCTACTTCTGTGTGTACTCCCCGCGCTGAGTACGGGGCAAGGGTTGCCAAAGTTGACGTACCCGATGCCCACGTATGTGCGAAAATTTCAGTCGGACCGCGATGTTAATCGGCCCACGCGGCTGGATACCTTTGCTTTCAAGGTCTCAGGTTATCCGTCTACAGAAGATGCGATCGTCGATGCAGACGATGCGCTTGAAGTCGAGCCGCTGAAGTATCCGCAGAAGATATTTCTCGACACGCCTCATGTCGTGCGCTCCGCTCGGTCGGCGGCGCCCCGCCTGGCACTCAGCGCATTTCCCGACGCTATTTCGGAGCACTTGCGATCGCACACATTGTTTATGGCGCGCCCAAGCAATGTGATTACTGATTCCGAAACGCGCGTTTTGGTAGCAGATCCAACGGCACATGCTGTTCATATCTTTGACGTGGCAGCGAACCGGTATTTTCGGATACAGGGCGGAGAGAACCGCCGCCTTCAGGCACCATGGGGCATAGCAGTCGACAGCGCTCACAACATCTACGTGACCGACGTTGAGCTCGGGATGATCCTGGTATACGACCGCAATGGGCGATTTCAACGCTACATTGGGAAACGCGACGATGGAGAGGGCGGATACTTCGACCGGCCCAGTGGCATTGCAATCGATGCGAAGAGCGGCCGTATTTTTCTGCTCGACACAACGCGGCATACGTTAATTGTTCTCGACCGCGACGGTAACGTTCTCCGCCGACTCGGCCGGCCCGACCTGGATGTGCTCGAGTTGCGCACGCGCGATGGCGGCGAAACCGGGAAAGGCACGCTCCAGTTCCCCACCGATATTGTGATTCGCGGAGGCGAGGCCTTCGTGCTTGGAGGATCCAAGATAACGATCCTCGATCTCGACGGCCGTGTGCAAAAGGAAATCTCTGTGATGGGCAGTAGCTACGCTGGGTCAGGTGGCTTAGCCGTCGACAGCGCCGGCAATCTCTTTGTGAGTGATCCCGCTGCTGAATCGATTCATGCTTTCGATCGGAACGGTGTCCTCTTATATTCGTTCGGCCAGCCGGGTTCAAAGCACGGCGAGTTTTATCTTCCTCGTGGACTCTGGATCGACGAACATAATCAGCTCTATGTCGCAGACTCGAAAAATGGGCGTGTGCAGGTATTTCAGTTGCATTCCCAAACATCACCAACGCACTGACGAACTTTTTATGGCCGCCTGATTCTTTCAACCGCAAATAAATATTTCGCGCGGCCCGGTTACTGAAGTTTTCCTCCTCACCTGAAGGGCAAGCACCGACAGCCGATGTTAGGCACATGTCGACGCTCTGTGTCTGCTCTCAATCGCGCCCGAACAACAGCCTCTTATTCAGCCGCATCCACGTCGGCATGGATTTCTGTGCGCTGTTGCTGGTTTTAAGTTGCTTGATACCTGGCACCGCTCGGGCAGCAGATCCGGCAACCCCTGACATTCGGGCCAATGTTAATGAAGTGCAGTTGGAGATGGTGGCAACGGACGCTGCGGGTCAACCAGTGTCCAATCTAGCGCCGGCAGACCTCCGGGTAGTAGAGGACGGCTCACCCATCAATCAGTTTGGCCTGAGTAGCGCGCATGATCTGCCGCTCTCTGCCACCGTTATCTACGACACCAGCGAATCGAACCAGAAGTCCTGGCGGCAGATGCAGAGGCCAGTCACCCGATTCGCGCAATCCGTAATCCGCAGCCAAGACCAGTTGTGGATCGCAGCCTTCGACAGCAAACTGCAGTTCAGAAGCCAGGTTCGGGGTTCAGATCAACTGACTCGTGCGCTGAACGCAAAGCGCAGCACCTTCAATGCAACGGCATTCAATGACGCTCTGCTACAGGCGCTCCATGATCAGCCTGCAAGTGATGCCAAGCCGCGGCGCGCTGCCATGATCGTGTTTTCCGATGGGGAAGACAACTACAGTCTCCACTCAGCGCGAGATGTGATCGCTGCGGCGCAGCAGGCAAAAGTTGCGGTGTATACCATCCATCGCAGGAACAACCGCGGATGGGGGAACGGCGACAGCGTGCTGAACGCCATTGCGCTGAGAACGGGCGGGCGAGACTTCACGGTGGCAAATACCCGCGACGTCGAAAGGGTGCTGGCGACTATCGAGAACGAACTTCGATCCGGTTACGTTCTCTACTACCCGGTGCGTCCGAGCCGCACCGGCAACGAGTTCCGCAGCGTCAGTGTACGAACCAATCGCGGGAAGAACGTCCGCATACAGGTCCAAAACGCATACTACATTCCGGTAGATTCGCGCGCCGCGGTCCAATAACAATGACGGGAATCGCGGCAGGCGAATTCGGCCCCGTATTCTCTGAACCTCTCCCCTGTGATTTAGCTCACAGAGGGCTGTGCTGACTCCTGCGACCATAGGACAACTGATTTTCGCTGGTTGCATGGACAGGAGTCGCATGATGTCGAACGAAACGAGCAGTACCGCCAGAGGCCTGAGCACGGCCTCCTATGTAATTGCAGTTATCTGCCTGGGCCTTGGAATTTCCATTGGATATCTGATTCGCGGAGGCTCGACTCAACAACCTGTGAGCGCACCAGTCGCTGAAAGCCCCGCACCTGCTGCCGTAAACGCAACGCAGCAGCAACCGACGCCCGAACAAATGAAGCAGATGGCCGACAAACAGGCGGAACCGCTGTTGGCGAGTCTGAAACAAAATCCCAACGATCCTGAAGCCCTCTACAAGGTTGGCAACATTTATTACGACACGCGCCAGTTCCCCGAAGCCGTGAAGTATTACGAGGAGTCGTTGAAATTAAAGCCGGACGCTACCGACGTGCGCACCGATATGGCGACGGCTTATTACTTCATGGGCGATCCAGACCACGCGATCACTGAGTTCGACGAAGTGCTGAAGCAGAATCCCAAACATGCGAATGCGCTCTTCAACGAAGGGATGGTGAAGTGGGAGGGTAAAGGCGACATCACTGGCGCAATCGTGGCGTGGAAGAAGTTGCTGGCCAGTAATCCCAATTACCCGAAGCGCGAGCAGGTGCAGAATCTGATCGCCAAGGCGGAAGCGCACACGAAGATGGCCCCGGGCACGAAAACTAACAAGCCCGCGCAAGTTCAGTAGATGGCGGTGAGCGCTACTTCTTCGGCTTCCCTACGCGTTGAGCGGTAACAAACATCATCGCAATCGTGTCCATATCTTTGGGCTGCACTTTGCCGAGTGGAATGCGCATGCGTGTAAGATCTTCCAGCTTCAGTAACAAGTCGACGAGAGCCATCGAGTCGATCAAGCCAGAGGAGACCAGGCGAGTGTTCTCGTCGATAGTGATGTTGGGTTTGCGAATCACTCGCGTGACGTGCTCGATCATCTGCTGAACTTCTTCGGCCATGCGGCTCCTATTCCGTGCTTTGCAGCTCCGCGTGTTCGTCTAACAACTTCTCATAAGTGGCGGCGCGCGCGGGCTTTCCGGCAGTGCTTTTCACGACCCACTTTGGCGGCTTTAAGAAGATAGTGCGGACTGCGATGCCGAGCCCGGCGACTACTTGTCCGCGGAGCTCTTGTTGGATGGATTCGGTATCAACAAGGAGTTCTTCGTTCTCGACTTCGGCGACCACAACAATGTCTTCGGTCCCAAGGTCGCGATTGTAGGCGCCAAGGGCGATCACGCGGCCGTCGTGGACGGCGGGGTGCAAGGAGACGATCTCCTCGATGTCCTGCGGATAGATGTTTTCGCCGCCGATGATAAGGAGGTCCTTTTTTCGACCGACGACGTACAGTTCGCCGTCAAAAAGGAATCCGAGATCGCCGGTGCGGTACCAGCCGTCGACGATAGCCTGAGAAGTCAAGTCGGGACGATTGAAGTAGCCCGAAAAAAGACAGTCGCCCTGGATGAGAATTTCGCCGACATGCGTATCGGGCAGAATCTCGCCGGAATCAGAGGCGATGCGGATGGTGGTGTTCTGTAACAGACGCCCCGAAGAGACGAAGGAGATGGAACCCGGTGTGCTCTCGTCGACAGCGACTGCCAGATGCTCGCTGCGAAAGCGTTGCGCATCGACCCGGATGTGAGCTGGCCCTTGTGGGCTTTCAATATCCGACTGAGTCACGGCGAATACGTTTTCGGCCATCGCGTACGACGAGTGGAGTGCGCCGGCCTTCAGTCCAATCGGCGCGAACGTACGATGAAACTCCTCCATGCTGCTGGCGCGTACCGGTTCCGAACAATTGATGAGAGCACGTAGCGACGAAAGATTACAGTCCGTCCAGCGATCTTTAGGAGCTCGGCGAGGGAGGAACTGGAAGGCGAAGTTGGGCATCCATGCGAGCGTGCAACGGTGCTCAGTGATGACCTGCAGCATGGTTTCGGGATGCATCACCCAATCGAGCGGTGATTGCATGATTATCGGGAGGTGGCACACCATGGGGAGCATGAAACAGGCGATCAGTCCCATGTCGTGATAGAGAGGTAGCCAGCTGTAGATGCTGTCGGTCGCCCCGTCTATTCGCAGCGCATGTGCCAAATGCTCGATCTGCTTCAGGACGGCGGCATGAGTCAGAGCCACTCCCTTCTGAAGCCCAGTGGTACCGGCGGAATGCTGAATGAAGGCGATGCTTTCGGGGTCGATGTGCGCGGGGAACTCTTCGAGCGGAAGGCCTGCTGTCACGCTGGCGCGAATCAGCTTCGCCTCTCCATCCAGCGACACGTGGCCCAGGAGGTCTTCCGGAAATTCATCGTCGATCACAACGACCTTCGCGCTTAGATTCGCGGTGACCCCGGCAAGTCCGAAGCGGTACTTCGCTGGGTCAATCTTGAAGTTGGGATAGGCGAGAAAGGCTGGCACTGCGCCGAGCATCATCGCACCGGCATATACCGCCATCGAAGCGATACCTTGGGGCATGATGATGACGACTCGATCGCCTGCGCTCACACCGTGGCCGCGCAGAAGAGCTGCCTGCGAACTGGCGCGCCTGCGAAATTCGCCAAAAGTGACCGTCTCTTGTTCATCTTCATCGACCCAGTAAGTAATGAATGGGCGGTCGGGCGGAGCCGAGTAGAGCGCGTCGATGAGACTGCGGAATTGCATCATCCGTTGGTCCCGCAAACGGGGGAGAAGCGAGAGAATGGCTGAATTGTAGCGATTTTGGCTGTATCCGGGATCACAGCCACGAATAATAATGGCCGGTAGTCTCAATTCAGAGCAATTGGTAGTTAGTAATAGCAATTAGTAATAGCAATTAGTAATTGGTCGTCGGGGCGTGGCGATTCGGTCGGAGGTCCTTGCTCAGAACAACCTTATATATCGCGGCCTTTTTAGTGTGCCTCGCGGCGCGCGCGAAAGTGCGGTCACGCAGTGTGCGCCAAGTTGTGCTTCTTGCCGGAAGCTCTGCGGTCTACGTCGCCTGGGGACCATGGTTTGCGACGGTGCTTCTGTGCTCGACGGTGATGAATTTTCTGCTGGGCAGACTGCTGCGGCGAAATGCGACGCGCCTCGGCCTGGGGGCGGGCGTCGTTCTGAACCTGACACTGCTAAGTAGCTTCAAGTATCTCCCGCCACTGGCGTTGAGCTTGCCATTCACTTCACTTCAGCGCTTCGCGCATCTCGTCCTGCCGCTGGGAATTTCGTTCTGGACGTTCCAGGCGATGAGCTATCTGTTCGACCTATATCGCGGAGAAGAACTGGATCCGACGTTCGTCGAGTTTGCGCTGTACATGGTGTTCTTTCCGATCGCGATCTCCGGGCCCATCTGCCGGCTGCCGGATATGCTCCCGCAGTTTCGTTCCGAACAACGTATCGACTGGAACGCTTTCGGACGCGGGCTCGCGCGTGTAGCAACGGGACTATTCATGATGCAACTCGCGCGGTTGCTGGGGCAGGGGATCATACCCGGTGACGGGCTGACGAGCGGCTTCGATCGTGCGACGCAGTGGAGTGGTCTCGATGTGTGGTGTCTTGCGCTGGGATATGGACTGCAGCTGTTCTTTGATTTTGCGGGCTACTCGCACATCGCGATCGGCGCTGCCATGGCATTGGGATTCACGTTGCCCGAAAATTTCGCACGCCCGTTTCAAAGCACCACTCCGTCGATCTTTTGGACGCGCTGGCATATGTCGCTATCGTTCTGGATCCGCGACTATGTCTTCCTGCCGCTGGCGATGATGAGGCGCGAGTACTGGTGGCGCACGATGCTGCTTGTGATTTCGATGGTGCTCTTTGGCCTGTGGCACAAGGCGACACTTCTGTTCCTGCTGTGGGGGCTGTACCAGGGAGTGCTGCTGGTACTGCACCGGCAGGCGCAGCTAGCGGAATACAAGTTGAATTGGAATCCACCGGAACGCATCTGGAACACGCTTTCCTGGATCGTAACAATAGCTCTCATCAGCCTCGGATGGATCCTGTTTCGCGCCAATTCCCTGCCACAGGCCCGAGAGATGTTTACGGAGGTGCTGTCTCCGGCGACCTATTCGACACACTTCCTCAGTAGCAGTCTCTACTTGATGATTCTGGTTTTGGCGATGGGCTACGCAATCGTGATTGTGGCTGCCGATGTAGTGAATCGCTACGCGTCGGCAGAAGTTGGGTCATCAAGCGCGCTGGCGGCGATCGTTCGTCACCGCTGGTACTGGATTCCGGCGCTTTACGCGTTAGCAATGTTCTTCGTCTTGATGCTCACTCTCAATGAGAGCGGTGGCGCTGCGCAGTTGATGTATCGCGGATTCTAGAGCAGGCCCGAATCACTTTATCTGGATGCCGTCCGGCAGGAAAACCGGAAAACCGTCCCAGGGCTGGGCCATTGCTAATTGCTGTGCGGCGGCATCGCGATTGTATGGGAACAAGAACATGCCAAAGCGGTAGTGCAGCATGTGATCGTGGGACGCTCTCATGAGCGCCCATTGATACTGCAACACGGTGTCGTTGGGGTTCTCGAACATGGTTTGCGCCTGCATCGTAAACCGCAACACTTGCTCTCCATGATTAATTTGATTCGTGAATGGAGCTTTTTGAAGACGACGCAACATTTCGGTCGCGAGCCGCGAGCGGTCATAGGCGGTCAATGCCAGCTGGCGCTCGCATTCGGTTTCGGAGGGAACATCAACCTGAGTTGGCTGCACAGCACCGGTGCGGAGGTTCTCTGCGACTTGAAAGAAAATTGCTCGCGCCAACATGTAGCTGCCGAGCGGTGTCATGTGTACGTGTTCGTAGATAAAATCGTTGCCGACGATTCCGTCTGAGCTTGCGCCCGAGAATAGCGCCTCAGTGTCAACCAAGCTGACGCTGGAAATCGATGCTGCCACAGAGCGATTAATTTCGTTGATGCGGCTGTCCGCGCGAAAGCGGAGCGTGTCGAGGTCTCGAGCGCGAAGAAAATGTTCTCTTGCGGCCTTGAGTTCCCCCAAAGCCTTCAGGCAGCGCGCAATCCTGAATTCGAGTTCAGCGTAGTCGTCGTCAATCCTGGAGGCGGAGACATATAGGTTCAGCGCCTCGGCGTATGAGTTGTTTGCTTCCAACTCGCTGGCCCGCTGGAACAGCGACGACCAGGAGCGCAAGTCTTCTTCGCTCAAACCTTCACGATGCAAAGACGCGAACGGCGCGCAGTCTTCCATGTTCGTGGCGGCCGTCGCGACAATTACTTTCGCCCCGGATTTCTGGGCAACGGCGATCGTATCTCGAAGGTTGCGATCGAAATTCGCGTAAGCATATTTCATCAGAGGCGAACTGGCGCGGACCTGCTTGTCGAGAAACATCTCCATCCCACGCCATTCTTTCTTCTGAGTGCCTAGCCTGGTGAAGAGCTGTCCGAGGCGCGTGGATCGGAGGAAGATGCTGCTTCGCACAACCGGAATGCTCATCCCCGAGGAAGTGAGCACCGTGCCCGGACCATAAGGACCAACAACCTCATTGTTCCCCGAGTAGATGATGAAAAGATCTGGATGCTGATCGGCGAGGCCTTTGGCAATGGGTAATACGACGTGCGAATTGATGGCCACGCTTCCGGTGTTCACGACTTCGAATTTCACCGAAGGGAATCGTTCCCGAAGCATCACTTCGAGATAACGGCTGAATCCGTAGGCAGGATCGGGATCTCCCATGGCGGCGGATTCCCCGAGAACGAAGATCCGATAGGTTCCCGCAGGCTTCTGTGCGGGGATGGAATAGAGCCGCGGTGTTTGAACCGATCCGGCGGGAAAGAATGGGGCTGCAAAGAACAGGTTGTAGCAGGAAGCAGGAGTGCCCTGCACGGTGCAAGGAGTCAGCAGTTCGGGTTGATATCCGACGCCAGCGACTCTGAGGGATGCTTCGATGATGACGAGAATCAATAAAGGGAGAAGAATCGCGCTTGCACCGACAAGAAACCAATGGCGGGGGCGCGCGACCGTAGGTTCCGTCAGTGTGGAATCAGAGATCAATTTGCGTGACCATTTCGATTAGGGAAGCATGTTCCCTATTCCTCTAGTTCGACTTCTCAGTGCTCACAGGGTTGAGTTTCAGATGCTGCTCTGCCTGTGAGATCAAACTCTGCACGTGATCTCGCTGCGGATAGTTCGGATTAGTTTCCAGCAAGTGCTTCCAAGCGACGATGGCGCCGCTCATATCTTTCTTGTCCTGCCACTTCACCATGCCTTCATTGAAAAGCGCGTTCGCGTGTTTGCTATCAATCTTGAGGACTTCGTTGTATTCCTTCAGGGCTAGATCAGACTCTCCCATGAAGTGGTAAGCCGTAGCCATGTCGGTGCGAACGTCAGTCGCCTTCGGATTGATCTTCAAGCAGCTCTCGTAGAACTTCACTGCCTGCGGATACTGCTGGGCGTCGTAGTACAAGTTTCCGATCTTGTAGAGAAGGTCCGCGTCGTTTGGAGTGGTCTTCAGCTGGGCTAAAAGCGGCTCGGCCTGTGCGTCTGCCATGTGGCGCAACTGCTCCGGCGTGGGAGCTTGCGCTGCGCCGGCAGGCGGCACGCCAGTTCCCATGCCAGCAGGAACACCTGAGGCCTGCAACGGTTGTGCTGGAACCGCCGCGGCATGAGTCGAACCAGAGCTGCGCGCGATGTACCCGATTGCAAAGCCTGCAACCAGACAGATAACTGAGATCACGTAAGCCTGACTGCTGGTCCACTTGCCGGATGTAGGAGTTTGAGTATTAGCCATGATCGATCTCCAATTACATTGCAGGCTTATCGGTCTTCGTGCCTGGAGCAATGTTCAAGTGTTGTTTAGCCTGCGCGATCATCTGTTCGACCTGCGCTCGTTTGGGATCCTTGGGATTCACTTTGAGCATGGTCTGCCACGCAGCAATCGCGGCTTTCGGATCTGACTTCCCGTGCCACTCGAACATGCCCAGGTTGAATAACAGCTTGGAATTCTTGGGATCCATCTTGATCGCCCGGTTTAGAGTGACAATCGCCTTGTCTACATCGCCTAACGAGTAATCGACAAATGACATCTCATTCAGGGTTTCAGGGGTGGGCTTCAGAGCGACTGATTGCTCGTAATATTGTTCGGCACTTTGGAACTGTTGTGCGGCGAGATAGGAGCGTCCAATCTTGGCAAGAAGCTCGGCGTCTTTCGGATGCTGCTGCAATTCGGCGAGCAAGGGAGCTACCTGCTTTTCAGCCATCCTTTTCATGTCTTGCGCGCTGGGAGCGCCGGCGGCCATTCCCGTCGGCGCAGGCTGCGCCGGAGCGACGGCCGCGATCGACGGGTTGGAGGGCGCTGCAGATGGTGTATGTACCAGATAGCCCAGTCCCGCCCCCAAAACGAGGCAAATCCCGGCCATCATGTAGGTTTGGGCATTGCTCCAGAACTTGGGCTGACGGTCGTTGGCTTCCATGAATCTCCTATCACTGCACAGCCGGCATAGCGTTGGGTTGAGTGCGGTCTGCTACGACTCTCTGTTCAACTAAAGAAAGCATCCGAACTGCCAAAGCAGTCGGGTACCACTGGGGATGGAAGCTATTCTGTTTCAGAGACTTACCGATCAGGCCTTGGCGAAATCAATGGATTGTAGAGGCTGTCGAACAAGAAAACACGCTTCAGAGCGCGATTTCACACAGTGCCAGAGTCGAGACGATATCGGAGTATGAGATTTGGCTGGGTTCTAGCGCTTGATAGCTTTCTGTACTACAGGCGCTCCCACCATTGTGTGCGCCTGGTTGTGACAAACCAGGCTGCAGGAATTTGTGGCGCGGCTATAAGAAATTGGCGTAGTGCCGTTCGGAGCGACCACATTGATGTCGAAATTGACCATGCGTTCGCCCGAGATACTGGCTGACGTCGCGCCCATGCCGTGGGAAGCGTGACAGGTTGAGCACGAGAAACCGTCGTTGATGTGGCGCGCATGCTCGCTAAAACTAGTGTTCGAGACAATCTGATTGAGGTCATGACACTTCGCGCAGAGCGAATACGGGCCGCCAGCTGCTGGGTCCAGAACCGGATTGGGGAACAAATTCTGGATGGTGGTGCCGGGACCACCGGCCGGGGCAGGTGGGACCTGACTGAATTCATAACGCCGTTCCAGGAGATGCAGATACTGCGATCCGTGCGGGCCGTTCGGTCCAGCGCCACCGAATTCGCGATTGTCATCGCTGTTATGGCAATCCGTACAGAGGATCTGCGTACCCATGGGCCGGCCCAGGGTTCGCCCGTCAAGATTCAACATGTTGCTGAGCAGGCTGGGCTGAGCCAGCGCGCTGCTGCGATTGTGCAGGACTGGATGACTTGAGGTCGATGTAGTGATCAGCTGCGGAATGATGTTCAGCGGATCGGGCCCTGAGACTGCCCACGTCGGCAAATATCCGAAAACCGCGAGCGCCTGTTTTCCGCTGCTGGTGCCGTGACACCGCAAACAGTTTTCATACTGGTTGACAGCAGGATTCAATACAGTCACGCCATCCGTGGCGCTGATGCCTGTAACACCGGTTTGGGATACGCGCATCACTGGGGGTAAGGGCGAGGCGAACGAAGTGACTGCCTGCGACGCATGAGGGCTATGGCAATCGACACAGGTCGCGTGCCGGTTGTTGTTTAGCAGCGGCGCTTCGCTGGTATCGTGCGTGTTCGTTCCCGCCGGAAATGGATGCGCAATCTTGCTGAATTCCGCATACACATTAGGAATCGCCGGTGAGATATTCGTGCCTCCGGCGTGGCAGGTGATGCAGTTCTGCGTGGCGGAATCCATGTTATTGACGGAAGGCACAGGACCACGCAGCAACCGTGGTCCAGCTAAAGAATTGTGCGGCATGTGGCAGGAGATGCAGGCATTCTGCGCCACATTGGCATAACTCCCCATTACAGGAGCGTTTGCAATCTTATTATTTGCCTGCGCGTGAATGCTGACAGGCCACTGCGCCAGGGGATTATTTTGCCCACTGACGGTTCGCGCATCCGCTTCATGGCAAGAGAGGCACAGTTGTCCGTTTGAACCATCGCGCACCAGGAAGTTCTGAGAAACCTGATCAATCGCCTGGACGTGTGGCGCGTGGCAACTGGTGCACTCAACGTTGTTGTTGATCAGTTTCACCGCGTTCGTCGGATCGGCCGTCGTGTGGTTCGCCACTAGCGAGGGCACCAGGTCGGGCGCGTCCGCGAGGGGCACCTTGAGGCTGAAAGGATGCGACCCCTGCAAGCCGGAACCGAAAACATCTGTCGAGTTCATGTTGCCGGTCATCATGAGCTTGCCGGAGGGTTGTGTCTGTCCGACCGCGACCGTTCCGTCATGACAGCTCAAACACAGGCTGCTTGATCCGCCTAACGTGGGCTGTTGCGGCGCATTATGCAACGTCGTGCTGGAATACGCCGCATAGGTTTGCGACGATAGTGTCTGGCTCCAGAGAGCCGCATTCGGAGTCCCCACTCCTGAGTGCGGAGCGTGACAATACAGGCAGGCATCCGACTGTCCTTTCACGGGGCCGGTGCCGCTCGCTGAAAGATTGTGGACACCCAGAACGTCTCCGCCCACGGTTTGCGCCTGGGCCATCCCTCCGAACATGAGCAGCGAGAGGAGCCATAGTCGCTTCATGGCTGGCCTCCCGTGGCTTGCTTTGGTAAACCGTAATACCGGAAGACTTGCACGCGGCGGTTATACGAATCGACGACGAAGATGCGGTCATCGTGATCCACGAATAATCCAGCCGGCAATTGAAACTCGCCGGGATGCGTGCCGCGGCTGCCAAAGTAATACAGCAGCCTTCCCTGTCGATCGAAAACCTGCACTACTCCCCACAATCCATCTACAACGTAAAGATGTTCTTCAGAATCGAGCCCGATTCCCTTCGGTCGGAACATCGTGCCCGAGTAATCGCCGATTTGCCCGACCGAAGTCTGGAATGCGCCAGAGCGATCCAGGAACTGCACGCGGAAGTTCATCGCATCGACGACAAACAGGTTCTGCGCGTGGACCAGCACTTCAGTCGGAACATTGAACTCGCCATTCTCTGTGCCGCGGCGACCAATTGTTTGCAACACGCTGCCCTTCATATCGAGCATGAAGACTTTGTTTCGCAGCGTATCGGTCACGTAAATCCGATCGGCGGCGGAATCGACCGCAATTCCCGTAGGCCGTTTGAAAAATCCTTCTCCACCTTTCAGGCTACCGATGGTTCGCCTGAACTTGCCGCTGGCGTCGAAAACAAAAATCTTCCCGACCTCGGAATCCGTTACATAAATGTTGTCCTGTGCGTCCACGGCGATGCACTGCGGTGAAAGCATCGGATCCTTGTCTTTATCCCGGCGCTCGATGAACTTGTACTTGTGCTGTTCCAGGTCGAAGATGTGAATCCCATTCGCGCCGGGGTCGGTAACGATCGCACGTCCACGTGAGTCCACGACGATGCTGTAAGGCCGGACAAGCTGGGGATGTTCGGGCTGACCTATCAGTACATCCAGAACCTTGGTAAAAAATCCGGGCTTCTTCTCCATCTCCTTCTCGGAGCTGAAGCTGCGCTCGTAATGCAGCTTGCGCCCACCTGCGAGAAGCAGATCGGGTGGAGCTGGTTCCTCAACTTTCTCCTTGCGAACCTTTGCGCCCCAGCTGGGCGCGGCGAGGCATAGGAGAATCGCCGCGCACACAACACTCGCGCGCAGAAATTTCCTCTTGCCGAAGCTCAGAAGAAGTTGAACCATCGTGAGATCCCAATATAGTACGACGTAACGGCAACCGGCGCAGTGCCTGCTGTACCTACACTCTGGTGAAGCTGCGTGAATCCACCGTTGATGTAGATTTTCCTCAGCCGATACTGCCCAATTGCGTTATAGAGCTTGCTGCCGGTGAAGGTGCTGATCAGCGGGTCGACGGTACTGCCTCTGCTATCGGCATATCCCAGGCTTAACGTGAGCCTGCGCATGAACACAGCGCTGGCGTTCCCGCCGATTGCTTTGGAGTTGTAAACCATGACGGCACCCGGCGCGAAGAGCTCCGGCGGAAGACCCGTCGGCACTGCGACGAGTCCCGTCGGCGTAAAAAAGGCGGCGCCATCGGACTTTGAGTAGAAACCGTTGACGCTGTAAGTACGCCAGGTGAGAGAGCTGGAGACGCGTTCAGAACTGTTCGACGTGCCCGGCTGGTTGGTAATTCCACTATGCGATCCTCCGTAGCCAGCGGAGAAATAGGTGCGGTTGGCCACGCGTCGCCGGGCGTTCGCCACCCAACTGTACGACGAAGTCGTGTAGACCAGGATGAGGGTCTGGACGTTCTGCGAATAGCTGAAATTTGCGTTCACATCCCAATTGGCAATCTTGCGGTCGAAGTTCAGGTTACCCACGAAGCCCAGGCCGCTGTTGCCTTCCTGGTTCGCGGAATCGAAGACTCCGACAGAAAATGACAGCGATCCGAGAAACCTCTTCTGCATGTTGTAGCTTGCGCTGCCACCGAAAGTGGTTGCACTGTAACTCTTGCCGAGAAAGTCCTGTTGCGTATAGTTGACGTTGCCGTGAACAGTCAGATTGGACAACAGCGAGTAATATGCGTCGGCACCCAGTTGAAAGTTGTTAAAACTGTTCAGCCCGGCGCTGTTGATTGCGGTTCCATTGTTGAGGATTGGATCGGGAACGCTTCCCAGGAGGCTGTCGCTGTAGTTCGCATCCACGGCCACGGTTAGTTTTCTCGCCGGACGAAAAGTAACAAGGCCATTCAACGTTTGGGAGCCACCTGAACTGTTCGTATCGTAGGAATCGTGATAGTCGTATCCGAAGCTCGAACGACTCCAACCGACGCTGGCTGAGCCGGACATCGGAATCGCGTGCTGCGCATTAAACTGAAAGCTATCGCTGGACGTGTTGGTCTCCACCGGCTCCGGCAATCCGTCGAGCAGCTGCGAATAGTTGGCATCGACATTGCGGTGGGTGTATCCACCCGACAAACGGAAGCCCGACACGAAATAGGTTGAGAGCAGTGTCAGTGTGCGATCCGCCTGGGTGTTCTCTTCTTGCGATCCGTAAATCGAGGACGATCCGTTGCCAACCGAATAGCTGGCGGTGAGCGTCGGCAAATTTGGGACCAGGGCGCTCCAACTGACTCCAAAGCCCTGGTTGTCTCCGTGTTCGGCTAGACCAACCGATGAGGATGGAATGCCGAACTCTCCCGAACTGTTGACACCCTTGGCGAAGAAAACCGCGCCGGGGAAATGGCTCCCGCTGAACAGATTCACGTTGCTGGTTATACCTGTGCTGTTGGAAAGGGCGCCGAACACCGAGTTGGATTGCGTGCGATCATAGTAAGGCTGGGCACTGAAATTAAGGAAATTGGGATTGTAGTAACTGCCGTGCAGATTGGCGTCGCCGGAGAACCCCATGCTATGCGCGGAGATACCCTGGTTTAAATTCCCGTTATACGTGTATCCAATATTGCCGCCGAGGTTCATCTGCCATTTGTCGCCGACTTGCATTTGCGCGACTGAAGGCAGCACTGCCAGCAGAATTCCCGCCACTAACCACCACGCTTTTTGAACCCGCTTGTCCCACATCACCCACCTGATCTCTGCTTCCGCGCATGCAACCGGTGTAAGCCCAGACGACGTGTTGGCAACCCAATTCACAGGACCTCGATCTTTGCCGTCTTTCTCAGGCGCTTGTTCAAATCAGAGCGAAGCTGCTCGTTCTTTTGCTTCTGCAGATCGATTACGAGTTTTACTTTTACCTCTTCAAATGGTGTCGTGCCGGCCGGAATATGAGCATTCAAGCGAAACAGCGTGTACGCCGTGCCCAGTTGAATGAGATCGCTGACTTGCCCGGTCTTCAACGCCAGAGCCGCTTTCACCACCGGAGGCGGCAACTTCTCGCGCTCGACGGCCTTGCGATCACCCATGTTCACGTGCCAGTCGTCGTCGGAAACTTTCTCGGCCAGCAGTCCAAACTCCTGATACGTTTTCGTCGCCTTCGCCGCTTTTGCTGCGTCGTCGGCGTGCTTGCGCGCCTCTTTGAGCGCTTCCGGATTGGCATCTCCTGGAGGGATAATCGAGATCGTCTGAATACTGAACATTTCCGGATGTGCGAATTTTTTCGGATTCCCGCTGTAGTAAGCGCGGGCCTCAGTCACCGAAACTTTGGACTTTTCGGTCACATCACTTTTCAGTAAGTCGTCAATCAGCAGGGAGCGCCGGATTTTCTCGCGCATCAACTGGCGCGAGCCGTGCACTTCCACCTGCAATACCTGATTAAATTCCTGCTCGGTTGCAAACTGTTTGCGAAAGCGAATTTCAGCTTTCTTCATGCGCTCGGGCGAGACGGTCATCTTGCGCCGCAGAGCTTCCTGGTAAACCAGTTCTTCGAAGACGATCATTTCGAGGGCGCCTTTGCGCATCTCCGGCTCCATCCCCTTGGGAATGCCGTTATGCGTTTGCGCGTAAGGGAAGATCGCCTGGATCTCGCGGGCCAGGTCGCGGTCGGTTAAAACTGCGCCATTCACTCGAACAACCGGTTTGCCGGGAATGAGTGCTGGTAGCTGCATCGCGGTTGCGGATGGCGTGGCGCCTAGTGTGGGAGCGTGAGAGGCAACCACCTGCGCACCGCACGATAACGACAGAGCCATTAACGCGGCGCCAGTCATCATCTTGTGCTTGAGTTGGTATTTCATTTCATTGCCCTCCGCTCAGGTTTAAAGATCGGGGGAGAGAGACATCCTCTCCCCCAGAGTTAAAGCGAACTAAAACTGCGTTTGAACAGTGTTTACGCCGAGCGCTTCGTTCTGCTCGCCGGTATGGCACTGGCGGCAGAATTGTGTGGCGGATGCGGCGAGGTTCGGGTTCCCATTGCCTGCTGCCGGGTTGTAGGGACCGTTGATGAAGAAGTAGGTCGGATAGGTTCCGCCAACGATGGCGCTACCTGCCTGCTTTCCTGCGGGGGCCTTGTAGACGTACATCACGTGCTGGTTGTGGCAGGTGGTGCAGGTCATGAAAGCCTTCGAAGGATCAGTGCCGCCTTCGGGCATGACAAAACCATAGGACCAAGCGGTACCAGCGATCGCCGGATAACCATAGTTAGCGGCAAAGGTGGCATAGTACGACCCAGTGGTCGGAACGATGCTGCTAATCGCAGTGCCGTTCATGGTGACTGTCAGAGGATCCGTTGCCTTCGCAGGAGAGCTGACGAGGCGGAGTGCGCCGAGAGTGGCCGCGGTTCCCACCGGGTGATCGTTGCCGTAACCGGAGGTGTTGCCGTTGCCATTGTCATTGCCGAGCAGCGTCGGAATGCCATTCGGACCATATACGCCCGCGGGCAGCAGGTTGTTGGCCTTCTCCCACGAAACGCCAGCCATCATCTGCCCTTTGGCGATCTGGCCGTCGTGGCATGCGAGACACATCATGATTCCGCGCAGCTCTTCTTCGTTGGTGGTATAGGCTGCTGCCTGGGACGGAAGAACTTCAACATAACCGGCTCCGCCGTTGCCATCCAGACCGAACGCCAGCGTCTGACCGAACAGAGGACTTACGTCCTGTCCGAACAGGGCGTTGCTGCCCGACTTTGCATCACTCGTTGTTCCGCCGGTGATGGCATTGCCACCGCCGCCTGCCGCACCGCTGTGCGGAGCATGGCAACCCGCGCAACCGCGGCCGCCGTTGTTGTGGGCGCCGAGGACGTCGATCCCCGTCAAGCCCGCGCCTTTGGTGTATGTCTGCGCTGCCGCGAGACCTACTGCCAAAAGTACTACAAAGAGTACTAACATCATCTTTCTCATAAAATCGTTTAAGACCTCCTGATTTGTAACAGCCGTTACATCTACAGCTACTGCTATCAATGCGGAGCCGGTGATGAGGCCATGCTCCTTTTGGCCGTCCGCGGACGTCCAAACTCTATTGCGGCTTCTGCGCCGCAGAACTTGTTGCCGCTGCGGGGGCGGCTGTAGCTGCCGCGCTTGTCTTCGCCCCAGCTGCGTTTTTCTTATCGTCTTCCGACTTGCGCCGCGCTAATTCCGCTCTCGCCTCGTCGTCGGTGAAATAGCGGAACATCTGCACTCGTCCGGGATACTGCTCGCTCGTGAAAATGCGATTGTGTTTGTCGATGTAAAGTCCAGCGAGCGACTGGAACATCCCCGGAAGCCTGCCGTGCGTACCCATCCAGATCAGCAAATCGCCTTCGGGCGTGAAACACTGAACACGATCCTGAACCGCGTCGGCGACCCAAACGTGCCCGTCGACATCAATCGCAATTCCCTTGGGACGGAACAGGGTTCCGGGCCGGTCACCGGCCTTGCCAAATGCGCGGATGAAGTTGCCGTCCGCATCGAATACCTCGATCCGGTTGTTGAACGTGTCGCTGACATAGAGGTTGTTGTCGCTGTCCAGTGCCACATTTGTGGGAACCGCGAACTGCCCGGGCTCCGTCAGCGTGTGTTGCTTACCGGGTGTGCCGATTTTGCGAATGAGATTGAGTTTGTCGGCGTCGTAGACGAGCACGATGTCCTGCGCCGCGTCGGCAACATAAAGGAAGCGATTCTCGTTATCGACGACCATTCCGCCGGGATCGAGTACGCCATTGCTGATCGAGCCTTCGACCTTATGGTTCTTATCGAATACGAGGATGCGGTGCAGCTTGGTATCGGAAACAAAGAGGCGGTCGGAGTCGTCGATAGCCAGGCCGATGATGTCGCCAAAGCGCGCCTGCACTCCGTGCTTGATCATCTTCATCTCTTTGGTTTCGGTGTTGAAGATGAAGACTGCGCCCACTTTTCCGTCGGCGACGTAAAGATCGCCCTTTGAATCCACAGCGAGACCGTAGGGAGTCCATAGCGCGAACAGCGGCTTATCGGCCATCTGCTGCGCCTGGGTCTCACCGCCTGCCATGCGATCCATCCAGCTGCTCTTGTTCTTCGCAGACTGAGGAACGTACTTGTCGCAGCAGAAGTAGTTCAGATACTTCATGCGAGTGACAGCAGGAGGGTTCGGCCACACGATCTTCGAGTAGTCGATCATTTCAAGAATATTGGGCTGCTTGGGCTCGGCAGTGTCTTTCTTCTTCTTGCTTCCGGCATAGAGTGCGGTCGGATCGGCAAGCGCCAGGAACAATGCGAGTCCCGCGACCGCAGCCGCCAACTTCATCGCTTTCGTGATCGTTCTCTCCATGTCGACTCCTACTTCGTCAAACTCGTATGGCAAGTCGTGCAAAATGCCATGTTGTTGGCCTGGTCTTTTACCAGCAGATCGGGCTTCGCCGAAGAGTGCGGTTGGTGACAGGACAAGCAACTGACTGGCTTCAGGACCTTGTTCACATCTGACGGGTCCATGACGTCGCTAACCGGGTGTCGGTCAACCGGGTGACCGCGGCCGTATTTGATTGGCAGCAGAGTCACCTTGCGGAAATAGTCTTCCGGCAATTTCACCTTACCGTCGAAGATGGTTACCAGGTGATCGCCGTCTACTTTCTTCGGATCTGCATCCGGGCCGTGACACTCGAGACAAAGTTTGTTAGTGGTGCTGGCACGCAGAAGGTGCTCGTTCTCTCCACCGTGCGGTTCGTGACAGGTCGCGCATCCTTGCGTACCCGCGGGCTGATGGAGATGAGCCTTCTTCATCTGGTCGGACTGATCGCTGTGGCAAGTCAGGCACGCTTGCACCGGATCGGGCTGCAAGAATCCCGGACTCTTGCCGGCGTGCGGGTTATGGCAGGAAATGCACTCGCCCTGCGCTCCCGGATGCTGAACTTTGGCCTTTTCGATTTTCTCTGCCTGTTCGGAGTGGCAGGTCACGCATACCGCTTTCGAATCGGCTTGCGTCAGCACGACCTTGCCGTCTTTTGGGGCGGCGTGGCAGCTGTCGCACATCTTGTTTTCGAAGGGATTGTGCACGAACGCCTGCATCAGCTTCGGCTTTGCAGACTGATGTGGATCGTGGCACTGAATGCAATTGGCGTTGCCGAAGGGCTGACCGTTGTGCGCCTTGATCAGGTTCGCGTCTTTGGCGTCGTGACAATCGAGACACAGTGCCGGAGGAGCCTTGGTGAGGTGTTCATCGAACTCAACTTTGCCGCGCTCGCCGGTCTTGTGCGTCGTGTGGCAAGTCTCGCAACCCATATCGAGCGCCGCGTGCCGGCTGCCGTCCTTGGGAACGTTCACACCTTTGTTATGGCAGCTAAGACAGAGGTTCTCGTCTTTGGTGCCGCCGCTGGTCGGCTTCAGCAACTGATTCTTATTTGGAGAGCTGTGCGGATCGTGGCACTTGATGCAGTCGCGAACGGCCGGGGGATGCACCTGTCCGTGAATCTCAGCGGCATTCTTGTCGGAGTGGCAGGTGATGCACAGCGCCTGGGGCGTGGTGGTGATCAGCTTTACGCGGGTGATGTCTTTGTTGACGCGAATCTCGTGGCAACTCGTGCAACCCATCTGGATCGCTGAGTGAACGTGTGCGCCCTTGCCTTTGTCTTCGTGGCACTCGAGGCACTTGGCGGAGTCGGTCTTGGGATCGAGCGGGACCGGGTGCTGCGCTGCCCTCGCGGGCAGGGTCATCATCCCTAACGCCAGCATCAGCACGGCTACGGGCATTTTGGGGAACTTCTTCACTCGAAACCTCCAGCCACTTGCATGTGCATTCCGGGAACCGTCTGAGACAAACCGGTTTGCAAATGGTTCCGAATCGCGTAAGAGGCTGAATTTCCAAGATGTTGCTGAAAGTGGCGTGGAGAGAAGAGAGGTGTTATTCGAGCCAGTTTCAAGGGCCGAATGGGCGTTCTGCCACAGGTTTAGTGGTGAAATCCCGCAGCGAACATTTGTATCTGTAAACAAACGCATCAATTCCGACTTTGCAATCGACTCTGCAGGGCCGGGCGCTTAGCTGTGCAGGGATTCGTTCTGCCTGGGAGGGCTGTTACTGAGATATCAAACCGCTTCTCGGACCGACGCAGTTATGACGCAAATCACAATTCAGAGTGACTGGAATGGGCGGGGCGGCTTTCTTGCCATCAGTTCGAACAGGCCGCGAGACGGCTCATTTAGCTATGTAGCGAATTTCATCAATGCGAGGCATGCGCTGTTGACCAATGCAACAAAGGCTCCAAGCCGTTTGCAAGGCGTCTCCTGGCTCGTTTTCCCTGCGTGCTTGTCATCACTCGGGTGGGTGATATAGCCCAAAATACAGGCGCCAAGTGGTTCCCACCCGGTCGCTAACCAACTGATTGCACGTAACTTCTTTCCGGCACCAACTTTGGAATGGTGGTTGCATTTCTGCTACGGGGAAGGAAGCGCGATGGCAATTGATACACCCAATCTGGGCCGAAAACTTTATAAGAGAATGGCGTCGGTCCGTACCGGAGTCCTGCTGATACTGATCGTGGGTATCTTCGCGGCGGTCGGCACCGTCATTCTGCAGCGGCCTGCGACCGATCCCGACGTTCTGCAGCGAACGTATTCGCCGCAAACGCTGGTCTGGCTCGATCGCTTTGGACTCACCGACGTGTATCACACCTGGTGGTTCATTACGCTGCTCGCGCTCGTCAGCATAAGCATCGTTTGCGCTTCTCTGGAACGCTGGCCGAATGCGTGGCGATTTTACGCTCGTCCTTATACATATCCTGAGGCGCACTTCCGCCTTGGACTGCAGCACAAGACTGAAATTCCCATCAATAGCGAAGAACAGGGGCTGAACGCCGCGCGCTTTGCATTTCACAAAGTTGGCATTCACTCAAAGGATGTGAACACTCAGAAGCCATCCGCAATCTTCGCCGAGCGACATAGGTTCGCGGTGATGGCCGTGTATGTGATTCATGCTTCTCTGCTGCTCATCTTCATCGGCGGGATGATCGACGGCATGTTCGGCTATCGCGGATATCTGCAGTTAGTCAAAGGGGAAACCAAGAACGTTCTCGAGATGCGCGATCGCGCTGATCGTGTCGACCTCAAGACGATTCCCTTCAGCATCCGCTGCGACGACACCGGGCAGGAAAATTACGCTGACGGAAGTCCGAAGAAATGGTGGTCGAAATTAACCGTAGTCGAAGACGGGCACGATGTCGAAAGTAAGGAAATCGTCGTCAACGACCCGCTGATCTATCGCGGACTTCGGTTCTACCAGGCCAGTTACGGACAAAGCGGCAACCTCGAATCCTTGAACCTGGTTGTGAAGCAGGCGGGCGCACCGGATAAGCAACTGGTTCTGACCGGGACGACGCGGTCGCAAATCGATGCTGCAACGAGCATTCGCGTCGAACAGTTCATACCCGACTTCTACATGCAGGACAACGAAGTTCACATGCGGTCGAAAGATCCGGTGAATCCCGCAATCCAGCTGTCAGTGACTCAGGCCGGAAAAAGTTCTCTCGTATGGGTGTTCCCAGGACAGCCGCAGATGGGCGATCAGACGCCCTTTACCTTCGAATTGAAGGATGGCAAGCTCGCGCACTTTACGGGACTGGAGGTCTCGCACGAACCGGGCCAATGGGGTGTATGGGCTGGCTGCGTGCTCATGGGATGCGGTCTGCTGGTCGCGTTCTACATGGTCCACATGCGGTTCTGGGCGGTACCGGTTACGAAGGCAAATGGCGAACTGGTGCTTTGGGTAGGCGGAGCTTTCAACAAGAACCGTGATCGTTTTGAAGATTTCTACGCGCAAGTAGTCGACGCAATCCGCGAGGAGCTGAAGACAGGCGGCTCACCAAACGCGGAAGAAAAAGAAGACACGCTAGCCGGCGCGTCAAGCCGGTAGTGGAGGCAAGAAGAATGTCCCGTGCAACTGTGGAAGTGAAAACCGAGCTCGAGCTGGAAGCTCAGCCCACGTCAGGAAACGCGCTGCTGGTATTTGTCTCACTGGGGATGGCATTTCTGCTGATTGTGGCGCTGCTGGGCGTGGCCAAGTCAGGCAATTTATTGAGCGAAAGCAATCTGCTGTATGTCGCTTTGATCTTCTATTCGGGCGCCGCTGCTCTCTACATGGGCTTCGGAGTGACCGGCACCGAGCGCTATGTGAAGTTTGCTTCAGTCGCGACTATGATTGGACTGGTCGCAAACACGCTAGCCGCGGGTCACCGCTGGTACGAGTCCGGCCATCCGCCATTCGCCAGCCTCTATGAAATGTTGCTGAGCTTCGTGTGGACCGTCGCACTGCTCACTCTGATCCTGGAACGCAAATATAAGGTCAAGATTATCGGCTCCGTCACAATGCCGCTGGCTGTGGTCGGCGTGATTCTGATGCAACTGCTGCCGTCGGAAGTTCGACCGCTGGTCCCGGCACTGCAATCTACATGGCTGCATGTCCACGTCACACTGGCGATGCTCGCGTATGCCGCTTGCGCGATGAGTTTCGCGTTGGCCATGATGTTCCTGATCAAAGACAACATGAAGACCGAGACCTTCCTCGCGGCCACCAGCGCGATGGTAACGGCGATCTACATTTCCATGATGATTCGTTTCGAGCGCTGGGGCGGATTCAGCGTGATCGCATGGAACCCGCAGGATAAGCAGGAAGTATTTCTCAGCCGCGGAGTGCGCCTATTTCTGACCATCCCTGACCTCGGCTGGATTTTTGTAATCGCTTTGATCACAGCCGCCGCACCGCTGGCGCTTTATACGCTGTCGAAGACTCGCAAAGATGAGTCGATGATGGGATTCGCCAACCAGGCAATCTTCGTTTCGATCTTGTTGCAGGCAGTCGCTCTCGGGGCATTCATCTTCAAAGTGAAGACTGGCATTTTCACCTCGCCTGATGCGGACGGCAGTTTCGTCACCGACCTTGCGGCGAGTCCGTTTATCCTTGCCGGCCTCATCGGTGGCATCTTCATGTCACTCCTTTATCTTCTATTGCTGTGGCGGCGTGCGGACCTGGAAAAGCTGCTTCCGACCTCGGATTCGCTCGACAAACTTATTTACAAAACCATCGGCATCGGCTTCCCATTGCTTACTCTGATGATCGCGGCAGGAGCGTATTGGGCCAATCGCACGTGGGGCTCATACTGGAGTTGGGATCCCAAAGAGACGTGGGCGGCCATCACCTGGCTGGTGTATGCGGGATATCTGCACATGCGCATAACTCGCGGCTGGCGCGGCCGACGCGCGGCATATTTCGCGATCCTCGGGTTCGCAGTGGTCATGTTCACGTTCTTCGGCGTGACCTATCTGCTGCCGGGCTTACACGCGTACGCTTAAGTTTTAAAAGCTCAGGCAGACCTCCTGAGGACGGCGGGACTCGAATGGTCGGGTCCCGCCAGCAAGACCAAATTCCAACGGGTCCGGGTCAAGCAGAATGGAACAGGAAGAGTTGAATAGCATGGCCTCCACATCAGCTTCGGTCGACATGCCCGACTTGCGGATTTCCTCCGCAAAGCCGCAAGCACGTCCGACTGAACTGGCAGACCAAGACTCTGATCCCAGTAGCAGCGGCTTTTCTCAACGGGGTTCTGGTGTTCCTGTTCGCCACGCTCACCCTGCTCCCGCATGAGCGTGAGAAGGTCCTCCTCGTGGCTGGCGCGGGCGCCATAGTCATTTGCGGCATCCTGTTGATTACTCTTGCTGTGGTGGTGCGGCGTCCAATGCTGGAGTTGCAGGACAAAATTCAGCACGTGGCCGATGGCGATCTGCACGTCCAGGTTGGGTTCAGTGACCGAAACGACGACATCGGTGACCTGGGTCGCAACTTCAACAACATGGTGCAGCAACTACGCGAAAGCCGCCAAGAGATCGAGCACCTGCATCGCACCCAAATGTCGCGGGCCGAACACATGGCGACCCTGGGAGAACTGGCTGCCGGACTGGCACACGAAATTCGCAATCCGCTGGCCGGCATAGCTGGCGTCATGCAGATTGTTGGGCGAGATCTGCCGCCCTCCAGTCCTGCCTGCGACGTAGTAAAAGACGTTCAGGAAGAGGTACTGCGAATCAACCGCATCGTCTCCGATCTGTTGGAAACGGCGCGTCCCCGTGCACCTGAGTATCAACTCGCCGACCTGAACTCCACCGTGGAACATGCAGTGAGCTTCGCCCGGCAACAAGCTCTATCGAAGCCCATCGAGATCGAATTTCGCAAGGCTCCCGACCTGGGACTGGTCGAGCACGACCCGCGTCAGCTCCATCAGGTGCTTCTGAACCTGCTTCTCAATGCCATCCAGGCGCTCAATGGGGCGGGCCGGGTATCTGTCATGCTCGCCCAATCGGACGAGAACACGGTTTCGATCTCCATCAGCGATACCGGATTGGGAATCGCCCCTGAAAACCTCACCCATATCTTCCGTCCTTTCTTTACGACGAAGGGTCACGGTACCGGATTGGGACTGCCCCTGGCGCGCCGCATCGCTGAGGATCACGGTGGCAAGCTGGAGGTAACTAGTGACCTTGGTCATGGCAGCACCTTTACGTTAGTACTGCCATTTCGGCGCCCGCGGCCTGAAATGGCGGCAAGCGCCTGAGTTCCGTAGTAATCTAGGGAGGGATGCCTCTCGAAAAAGTCTTAGTAGTCGACGACGAAAAACTCGTCCGTTGGTCGCTGCGCCAAAAATGCCAGGAGTGGGGCTATCAGGTGATGGAAGCCCCAGACGGCAACACCGGCATCCGTGTCGCACAAGCTGAAAGTCCCGATCTCGTCCTCCTTGACGTACGCCTTCCTGACATTGGCGGCCTGGAAGTCCTGAAGAATATCCGCGAAAACGCGCGCGCCGTGATCATGATCACGGCCGACCCGCAACTAGAAGACGTCAAGCAGGCGATCAAACTTGGCGCTTACGACTTCATTGGCAAGCCCCTGGATTTCGACGAGCTCGGCGTCACCGTAAAGAACGCGCTTGAAGCGAACCGCCTGAGAACTGAAGTAGAGACCTTGCGCGGCGAAGTGAAGCGCCGCACCGGCGTGCATGAAGTCATCGCTGAATCCAAGAAGATGCAGGACGTGATGGGCTTCGTGAACAAGGTCGCGGCGAGCGAAGCCAGCACCATCCTCATTCAAGGCGAAAGCGGTACCGGTAAGGACCTGATAGCCAAAGGCATTCATTACGGAAGCTCACGCCAGGAAAGACCCTTCGTTGCTGTCAATTGTTCTGCGATCCCCGAAACGCTGATGGAGGCCGAACTCTTCGGCCACGAACGCGGCGCCTTCACAGATGCCAAGGCAATGAAAAAAGGCTTGTTCGAGGTCGCCGACGGGGGAACGCTGTTCCTCGACGAAATTGGGGAACTCTCGCCGTTGCTGCAAGCCAAGATGTTGCGCGTTCTGGAAGACCAGATTATCCGGCGCGTGGGCGGCGTCCGCGATATGCAGGTGAATGTTCGCGTGATCGCTGCATCGAATCGCGACCTGGAAAAGATGGTGCAGGAGAACACCTTCCGCCAGGATCTTTTCTATCGCCTTGCCATCATTTCTATCTTCCTTCCGCCATTGCGTGAACGGCGCGAAGATATTCTGCCGATGGTGGATTTCTTCATCGAGCGTTACAACAAGAAGTTCCGCAAGAGTGTCCGCGGCATCACCGAAGAAACCCGCAAACTTCTGCTAGCTCACAACTGGCCGGGCAACGTTCGTGAGCTAAAGAACGCAATCGAGCGCGCGATGATCCTGGAGGAAGAGCAGTTCCTGCGCCCGACGTACATGCCATTCGCAGTTGGACATCAGCACGCAGGATTAACGGCTTTCGAAAAGATCTCCGGCCCGTCGGAGGGCCAATTGCTACCGAACGGCCGCTCATTGCCGCCTCTTACCATCCCCGAAGGCGGAACATCATTGGAAGAGGTAGAACGCGCGTTGGTTGAGATGGCGATGCGTCAGGCGAATAGCAATCAGACCCACGCCGCGAAGCTACTGGACATCAGCCGAGACGCTTTACGCTACAAGCTGAAGAAGTACGGACTGATGCGCGCCGAGGATGAGTCCACCGACGAAGCCAGCGAAGCGCAAAGGGCGGGATAGCAAATCCTTACTGGCATGCACTTGCCGTCTGCCCGTTAATTTGAAATTCCTGTACCCGCTTGTTTCCGGTATCCGCCACGAATAAACATCCTGCTTCGATCCACAATCCTTCAGGCCCGTTGAACTGGCCGGCTTCCTGGCCCGTCTGCCCAAAGCGATAGAGCGGGTGGCCATCAGGATCGAAGACCTCGATTTGTGAAACGCTCGGATCAGTGATGTAAACATTGCCAGCCTGGTCGGCCGCTAGGCCGGAGCGCGTGTCGGCGTCGACCGCGGGCGTCTCTCGCCGAAAGTGTCCTTGCAGATCAAATACCTGGAGTCTGGAATTGCCAGCGTCGAGCACGACCAGGTCGTCGCCTGTCACTGCGACTTGCACGGGGTTGCTAAATTCTCCCGGACCTCTTCCACCACCACGCTTGCCGATGTGTCCCAACACTTTGCCGCGCTTATCCAGAATGACGACCATGCTCCGCGGACCATCGCATACATACAGCCGCCCGCTCGGTCTGTGAATCGCAATGCCGCGTGGCTCCTCAAAATAAGATTCGTTGCCATGCGTCTTCATCAATTCGCGGCTGAACTTTCCTCGAGGATCGAAGACCAGCACGCTGCGGGAATTCTTGTCTGTCACATACAGGGTTCCCTGTTGATCGGCTGCAATTCCCACCGGTGACTGCATGCGATCGTCAGCTTGCAAAAGTGAATACTTCGCGCGAGCAAAGTCAAACACGTGGATTGCGTGTGAACCTGCGTCAACAACGAACACCCGTTTCTCCGAGTCAGCCGCTATTGCTCTCGGGCTTTGCAGCACATCGGTCGTTTGAGTTTGGTCTTTCGGGCCGGCAACAATATCCAGCGTCTTGTCGAAGGCAGGGTGGCTCCGTCTGACATCTTGCGCGGAAGAGAATTGACGAACAAAGGTGAGACGATCGGTAGCTTGCTTTGTTCTATCTTGAGCTAAACCGGATGCCACGTAGCAGAGAGCTGCGAGGAATACGAAAATGCGCCGGTGACACTGCATACCGTCTCTCGATCATAGCAGTGACGCAGGCTCAACATTCTTCGGGATCAACAAACGGTCTGGCTCAAATTGACACGCGTCGCTGGAAGATTTTCCCTGCGTGTGCAAGATCTTGCGCACATTCCGCTGTGACTTGCTTCACAAGTGATTGGTTTCAGGTACTCTCCTCCGGCATTCCGATTGCATCCTTATTCATCATGAGAATTACGATGACCCTCACGCGCCGCAACGGGCACCTTGTGCCTCTCGGCCAGAATGAAGCGCTGAGAATTCTTCTCGCGAGATCCGATCAGGAGATGCGGCAAAACTTTCAGTCGCATTCCGAGCAAAGCTTCTTTGTTCGATTGATGCGCATCTTCGTGGTGGTGGCGCAGACTGCGTTTCCCTTGCATCGCTAGTAGCGCGTTCGATCTCTGAAAAAATAAGCCCGGCAAACGTCTGCCGGGCTTTTTGCTGCTCTGTTAAACAAATCGTTTAGTCGCTGTCGTGATCTCCATCGTGATCCCCAACGCTGAGCAGATCCATCAGATCGCCGATCGCGGGCTTATTCCCGGGAACATATGGATTGCCCTTTTCGGCTTTCGGATTGGGAAGATTGTCGCGGCTGCGGTCAGTCAACGGCTTCAGTCCCCAGTTTGCTTCGATGAATTTCACAACAGAGGCGTGATCCGAATAGACGTGCGAGATGTGGCCGGCCTTCGTCCACGGCGAAACTACGATCATGGGAACTCGGGTTCCGTCGCCAAAAAAATCGACTGGCTGGATGTAGCCTGAGTCATAGTAGCCACCGCCTTCGTCAAAGGTCACTAAGATCGCGGTACTCTTCCACAACTCTGGATTCGCCTGCACTCCATCCACAATCTTCTTCACGAAACCTTCGTACAGGTTCAGCTTCGAAGATGCCGGGTGGCCGTCCAGGTATCCATCAGGTTTTACATACGAAACCGCCGGAAGCGTGCCATTCGCGATCGCCGCGTACAGATCCGTGGTGTCTTTCAGATGTGACCTGCCCGAGGCGCTGGTCATGATCGAGCTCACATACTGGAACGGATTACAGATGTTGCAGTAAGTGTTGTCGGGCGTCACATAGTTGTTGTCGGGATTGGCAAGATACGCGTTCCACTGATCTCCGTAGTACGCCCACGAGATGTTCTTCTGGATGAGGGCATCACCAATGGTGCGCAAGTTAGACGGGGGAATCGTGAAGACGGTTTGGTTCGGATTGGTGATGTCGGCATACGCATTGCGACCGTCACCGTAGTATCCCGGGTTGTAATTGTTCAACAGGTAGTAATGTCCTGGAGCACACTTCGGATCCACTTCGTAGGGCAAAGACGACAGATAATTCAGCACGGACGAAACACCGGGAGCATCCGAATCCGAGCAATTGCTATAGGTTCCGCCGCCGAACGACATGGAGCCGAATGAGCCGCCGCCGTAACCATCTTGCGTGTACCAGTTATTTGTCCCCGGCTGCGCATTCGGATTTTCGATTTCGTCTACGACGCCGGCGTTCTTCGAGCCAGCAGCGACGAGTTGCTTATGCGGTGGAACGGCGGGATTGCCATTGCCATCGCTGAACCAGATCGCGTCCGCGGCGCCCAGCATCACGTGATTTGCGCCGGTTCCGCCGTTGACGCCCTGGTGGTAGTTGTCGCTCATCGCGTAATGATCGGCGAGATATTTGAGATACGGAGCATCGCCCTTCAGCACGTTGTAGAAGCTCATCGCGGTGGAACCTTCGCCGGTGCTCTGGTCATTGAAACCAGTGGCCTGCGCATTACCATTCGATCCCGCGCCGATAGTCGTTTCAACCCATGGAAACAGGTCAGAACGGCAACCACTGGGATTCCATGTGGTCGCGTACGCGGCATTGCAATCCATCTGCTGCCACATCTGGTAGAAGCGGTGCACGGGGCTGGCCGTATATGCGTCGTAGGGTAGCGTGGCTGAGGTCAATTGAAACGGCCCCGGCGGCAAATTGCTCGCATGGGGGATACGAGTATCGGGGCCTTTGGCTGTCTGGCCGGTGCCACCTGTCGTCAAGTATTGGTAATAGTCGTCCGGCAATCCGTTCTCGATTGTCTTGGCTTGTGCAACTGAACTGAAAAGTGGATTAGTTGGTCCGCCTACCATCGCCGGCGGAAGCTTTGAGTAGAGCGTCTTATCGCCAGGACTCATCTCGTACTTGTCCGCGTGCGTGTCTTTCGCCGACCACTGGCTAGCCAGGAAGAAATTCGGGCCGGGCGTTCCATCCTTATTCACGATGCCTTCGGAAAGCAGATTCTTTACGGTCTCACCCTTCTTCGGCTTGTACGTTGCGAATATGTGATCGAAAGTACGATTTTCGCCGAGAATCACGATTACGTGTTTGATCGGCGTGCGAGTCTTATTGGAATTGTCCGTCTGCGCAACGGCAGCTACCGGAACAGCGGTTTGAATCGCCAGCGAGAACAACGCGGCACTTGCCGCCACTCGCCACTTCTTCGGAACGAACTGCTGTACATCCATCTTCCATCCTCCATAAAGGTGGTGGACGAAAGGTAAGCTGATTGTTTTGCGGGTCGGTTAATGACGAGTAAAGATCAAAAGAATATTGCTCCACATCGTGGAACGATTTGTGACGCAAAAAGCCCGGCACGCGGCCGGGCTCTCTGTGAAGCAGGGAGGACATTCGAGATGAAGCTTACTTTGGAAGTTCCAGCTTCTGCCGTTGTCGGAGCAGTCGCCGATGCTGTCGTCGCGCTCGCAGCGGCATTCTGATTTCCGTCGTCGCAGCCAGTTCCGACTGGCGGTACTTCGGCTCGCTGACGTAGCCGTGAACGTGATCCTTCGTGACTTTGTTGATCACCAGTTCAACTGGACGTCCACCTTCCGCCGCGTAGAAGACGACAGGCTGGAGCAGGTTCACATGCTTTTGCGAAAGCTTTGCGTCGTCCACCATCAGTTCCAGATCAGCATACTGATTCTTCGTGTTGGCCTTCTTCAGGCGGATTCCGACCGGTCCCTGCGACGAAAACTGCTTCGACTTATCCAGGTCGAATTCGTAATACTTGCGCTCGCCTTTGCGCTCCAGCGCGACCAGTTCCTCATGAGTCGACGCGATGGAACCGGAAAGCTCTGTGCGAGTCCCCGCTAGATCTTGCCGAGTTGCGTCGATCGCCTTCTGCTGCTCGTCGAGCTTGGCCTGGAACTGCTTCCATCGAGGATCGTCATGCCGAACGGCCGCATGCGCGCTCTTGTGATTCGATTTTGCGACTACTGCCGGATGAGCAGCCGATTGCTTCTCGGCGGCGGCAGCCTGTTGCTGGACCTGCGCTTCACTTAATTGGTTCAGTCGCGAGTTCAGCGCCTCCATCTGGTTGCGGGTCTGGTCCAGCGTTGTGGAGATCTGAGCGTTCTGGGCGCTCAACTGTGTCGAAACACCGTGTTCGTGCCACGCGTATCCGAGTGCCGCAACTACTAGCAGCAACGAAGCGATGATGCCCAAATGCGAGGGTCGTACAGGAAGTTCTTGAGACATGGTTAACTCCGGGAGCAATTCTTAACCATGTATAGGGCAAGCCAGATGCCAGAGTAGCTGAACCGTAAGCTGCTGATTTTTCTAGGTAAGTACCTGCAGGACAATAGTCGCGCCACGTAGGGCTTTCCCTCGAATAGGAAGAATTTACGGGGCGACAAACCGAGGGCTACCTCGGCTCGGACTTATCGTTATTTCTTTGGTGACACCGGCTTCGGTAGCTTCTTCAATAGCTGCGCGGTCGGGATCTCGTTTCCATCCTTATCTACGTAGTGAATATCGAAGGCCGTGTCGATCAGGTCATAAAATACGCACGTCGCCGTGCAGGTGAACTGATGCGCCTGCTTTGCCGGAAGAAATACGTAGTCGCCGCCCTTCATGTCGTGGGCAGCGGCGCCTTTGGTCTCCACCGTCGCATTGCCTCCGACGAATATGAGCTGCTCGTTTGCCGTATGCCAATGCCAGGGGATCACGCAACCTGCAGTCGTTTTCGCCAGTATTGTCGCGGCGCCCTGGGTCGGGTCTCCATGCACTGCTGAGATCGTCATGCAGGGCGGCAGCACCGCTAGCGGCGCAAACCTGGTGGTCGATACCGATGCGTAGCTCATCTGGTCGCCAGCCTGCGCTAAAGAAATGGCGGAGAGCAGACAGCAGATAATCGCCAGGATCAGGCTCCGAACTCGTGTCCCTAGCATGCCGTACCTCCAAGAATGAGCTTGTGCGCGCGTGAGTATAGCACTGACGAGTGGCTTCGTCGCCAAAGGTAGAGGGGTGGTCTGTTAAACGTTCGCGGAGCTGGCGCGTCTTACATGCAATCCACATGGAGGCATCCGCTCGATGAGAGTTGCCCGATATCTGCTGTGCCTGTTGTGTATCCCGGCTTCACTTGCAGCGCAGGCCCCCACTGTTTCGAACACCGCGACCAACGAATGGTCCGTCGTAAAACCTCAGGACGCAGGCCTTTCCGCCGAACCGCTGAGCAAGATGGAGGCGGCGATTCGGTCGGGCGATTTGAAGAAGATCACCAGTGTGCTTGTCGCTCGCCACGGCAAGCTTGTTTACGAAAATTACTTCAACGGATCAAGCCAGGGAGCACTGCAGGAGACACGGTCGGCGACGAAATCCATCACCGACATGCTGGTTGGAATCGCGATCGATAAGAAGATCCTCTCCGGAGTCAGCGCTCCCATTCTCCCATTCTTCCCTGACAAGCAACCACTCGAAAATCCCGATCCCCGTAAATCCAAAATAACGATCGAAGACTTTCTTACGATGAGTTCCCTGCTTGAGTGCGACGATTGGAACAATTTCTCGCGCGGCAACGAAGAGCGCATGTACCTGATCGAGGACTGGGTGAAATTCACGCTCGATCTTCCGATCAAAGGATTTGCGCCGTGGGTCACGAAGCCGCAGGATTCCCCGTATGGCCGCAGCTTCAGCTATTGCACAGCCGGAGCCAGCACCCTGGGCGCGATTTTGGAACGTGCGGCGAAGATGCCAGTGCCCGATTTCGCGCGCGCAAATCTGTTTGGACCGTTGGGAATCGAAAAAACTGACTGGAAATTCTCTCCGCTCGGAACCGCGCAAACTGGTGGCGGACTCGGCCTTCGCAGTCGCGATCTGCTGAAACTCGCGCAGTTGTACCTGAACGGCGGCACATGGAATGGCAAACGCATCGTGTCTGAGGCCTGGGTAAAAACTTCCACGCAGCCGCACGTCCAGATCGATGACAACACCAACTACGGCTATTTCTGGTGGCTAAAAGATTTCAAGTCCGGCGAGAAGAATTTCCCCGCCTTCTACATGTCAGGCAATGGAGGCAACAAAGTTTTGGCGTTCCCGGCGCAAGACATGGTCGTGGTCATCACCAGCACGAATTACAACACCCGCGGCATGCATGAGCAGACAGACAAGATTCTGACTGACTTCGTCCTGCCGGCAGTTCAGTGATATCTGCAGAGAGTGCATGCATCGGAGTTATCATCCCAGTGCGCGGGAAACAGCGCGCATAGCATGATGACTCGGCTAAAACTTTTTACTTTTGCTATTTTGCTACTCGGCACGGCTACAACCTTATTCGCGCAACGCCAGCGCTGGACGGTTGAACAAGCCAACACGTGGTATCAGCAACAGCCGTGGCTGGTGGGCAGCAACTTCATTCCCGACAACGCGATTAACCAGTTGGAAATGTGGCAGCCCGCGACCTTCGATCCCAAGGAAATCGACAAGGAGCTCGGCTGGGCGGAGGCGATCGGCATGAATACCATGCGCGTTTTCCTCCACGACCTGCTGTGGCAACAGGACGCCAACGGATTCAAGCAGCGCCTCGACCAGTTTCTCGCGATATGCGCGCGCCACCACATCCGCCCAATTCTCGTTTTGTTTGACTCGTGCTGGGATCCGCATCCCAGGCTCGGCCCTCAGCACCCGCCCATTCCCGGCGTACACAATTCAGGCTGGGTGCAGAGTCCCGGGGCTGACGCTTTGCGCGATCCTTCGCAGTATCCGCGGCTGAAGGCTTATGTCGTCGGCGTTGTCGGGGCGTTCGCGAATGATCAGCGTGTCCTCGCGTGGGATGTCTGGAATGAGCCCGATAATGGCTATGCTTCCTCAAGCAAAGAGCTTCCCAATAAGGTTGCGCTGGTTGCGGCTCTACTGCCACAGGTGTTCGAGTGGACGCGTTCCGTCAATCCTTCACAGCCTCTCACCAGCGGCGTTTGGGAGGGAGATCCCGCCGAGTGGAGCGACGCGGGCAAGTGGACTCCTGTCCAACGCACGCAGCTCGAACAATCTGATGTGATCTCGTTCCACAACTACAGCTGGCCCGAGGATTTCGAAGCGCATGTGACCGCGCTTCAGCGACTGCAGCGCCCGATTCTGTGCACGGAGTTCATGGCTCGCTCCGCGGGAAGCACGTTTGACACGATTCTTCCGATTGCGAAGAAATACAAGATGGCCGCGATCAATTGGGGGTTCGTGGCCGGCAAAACTCAGACCATTTATCCGTGGGAATCCTGGCAGCATCCATACGTTCATACTCAACCGCCAGTCTGGTTCCACGACATTTTCAAAGCGGATGGCACTCCCTATCGCGAGCGCGAAACGCAACTCATTCGCGAACTAACGAGCGAATCCAACCAGCAGAAGGCACAGGCATCACAATGATCGTTATGAATCCGATTGGGCACGTCGTTAGCCCTTACAAAGATCCCAAGGATGTTCCCCGCGGCCTGGGCGCGAAACACGAGGTTGAGGGCGTGCTTGCAATCGCGCCGGAATTCGAGATCGGCCTCGCCGACATTGAAGGCTTTTCTCATCTTTATGTCATCTGGGCCTTCGATCGCTCCACTGGATACGAATTGACGGCCACTCCACCCACCGATACTCGCCCCCATGGCGTGTTCGCTACCCGATCTCCGTTTCGACCGAACCCGATCGGCCTGACTGTCGTGTCACTGCTGCGCCGCGAAGGCGCTCGACTGCACGTGCGTGGCATCGACATGCTCGACGGTACGCCGATTCTGGATATCAAACCCTACCTCTCGAATATCCCGGAAGAGCAGTTGCGGCGCGGCTGGCTGGCCGAGGCGGAAGCGCGCGCGAAGTCGTGAATCGGCAATGCTTTTCTCGATTAACGTTCCGACGAGGAGAGCCTCCGCAGCGCGGCGGACCAACCCACGTGATCGCCGTCATGCACAGGGTCCGTCAAATCACAGCTCGCCAGTCGCGCATCCGTCAGCACCGTAGGCGCCAATTCTCGAAAATTGTTGAATAATTCAGCATAATCGCGATCGCTTCTCGAAAATGCCCTACCTATGAGGCCTTTTGGGCCGCGATGCCATCCGCTGGCTTCGTCCCTGATCACCGAGCTGCAACTGTTTTCCGCACCTTCCGGGTCTCAGCCTGACGCTGCAGGCAGGTACTCACATTGAAGCGTGATTTCTGTCACGGCCAATCGTTAATCACAATGAGATAAACATCTCCGCCCGCCAGGTCCGAATACTCGTTCACCGGCGTGGGCCGACCCCAGGTTTCGTAACGCCGCGTGCCAAGGCGCTTATTAACGTTAAGGAACTCATTCATGTCCAAGCCCGACTTCCCTGAGAAGCAAACAATCGGAAATAGCCTGAAGAATGCCGGAGTTTCGCGCCGCGATTTCCTTTCCTTCTGCGGCGTACTAATGGTCGCCGCTCCTGTGGGCCTCACCCTCACACAGAAGGCCTCAGCCACGGCGATCGCGAACGCCATCGGTCAGGCAAAAAAGCCGTCCGTCATCTGGCTGCATTTCCAGGACTGCACCGGCTGCTCAGAAACTCTGCTGCGAACCTCGCGTCCCGACGTTGCCAGCCTGATCCTGAACGTCATCTCGCTCGACTACCACGAGACGCTGATGGCGGCGTCCGGTTACCAGGCTGAGAAGTCGTTGCGCGATGCGGTTGAGCAGAACGCCGGCAAGTTCATCCTCGTGTGCGAAGGATCGGTTCCGACGAAGGATCAGGGCGTCTACATGAAGCTGGCGGGGCGTCCGGCGCTCGAAGTTTTGAAAGACGTGGGATCGAAGGCAGCGGCGGTCGTCGCCATGGGTTCCTGCGCATCCTGGGGCGGCGTACCTTCTGCCGATCCGAATCCAACGGGCGCGGTTGGTGTCGATCAGATCATCACCGACAAGCCTGTCGTCACGCTTCCCGGATGCCCGCCGAATCCTTACAACCTGCTGGGCACCGTCCTCGAATACGCAACCATGGGCAAACTGCCCGCACTCGATCAGTTCAATCGTCCGAAGTTCGCTTACGACCGATTGATTCACGATCATTGCCCACGTCGCGCGCACTTCGATGCCGGCCGTTTCGCAAAGGAATTTGGCGATGATGGCCACCGCATCGGCTGGTGCTTGTACAAGCTGGGGTGCAAGGGCCCGGCAACGCACGCCGCCTGCTCGACGCAGCCATTCAACGAAACTCCTGATGTATGGCCGATCGGCATCGGCGCGCCTTGCGTGGGTTGCACCGAAAAAGCAGTTGGCTTCCGCATTCCGATCTTCCAGACCGTCGACATTCAACGCGTAACGCCGCCCGAGGCAACTACCCTCGGTGCACATGCCCATCGGATCGGCGAGCACGGTGGCTGCCGGACTTGCAGGCTTGATCGCGGGCGGAATCGGCGGCGCGGCGTACATGGCTGCAAGCCGGTTGCCGGGCGGCAAGGACAAGAATCCGCCGGCCGCGCCTTCTTCCGACGAACCAGCCGATTCCACTCTGCAGGATGTGGGAGGCAAATAGCGATGGCACTCTCGCGACGCGATGCGATCAAGAAATTCGCTGTGGGAAGTGCGGCAGCAGCCGCAGTAGGATCCACTTCGCTCGTCACTCTTTCTGGGGTGGCGCATTCGGAGGAGCCAGCTCCCGTGGCTCCTAAGAATGCGGTTGGCATGCTCTACGACACGACGCGCTGTATCGGATGCCAATCGTGCGTAGTCGCCTGTGCTGAAGCGAACAACCTGTTGCCGGAAGCGATGAAGCTCGGCGACGGCGTGCACCTCACAGCCAGCGACCTGAATTCGTTCACTAAGAACATCATCAAGCTCTACAAGCCGGTCGACGGGAAGGAATACTCCTTCGTGAAGCAGCAGTGCATGCAATGCGTCGATCCGACTTGCGTCGCCGGGTGCATGTTCAAAGGCCTACAGAAGGATAAGAATACCGGCGTAATCACGTGGAACTCAAAGGTCTGCGTCGGTTGCCGATATTGCGAAATTTCCTGCCCGTTCCATATTCCGAAATTCCAGTGGCAAGGATTCAATCCGAAGATCGTGAAGTGCGAGCTTTGCAAAGAGCGCCTGGCCAAAGGCGATCAGCCCGCATGCACATCCGTGTGTCCCACGCACGCGGTCATCTTCGGCAAGCGCGACGATCTGCTGATTGAAGCCAAGACGCGCATCAAGAATCATCCCGGCAAATATCACGACGATCACGTTTACGGCGAGACTGAAGGCGGCGGCACGCAGGTGCTTTATCTCTCGCACGTCGCTTTCGAGAATCTGGGATTGCCCAAGCTCGAATCCGAGTCCGTTCCCCGCAAATATTTGAAGTGGCAGAAGCGCGTGTACAGCTACCTGGCTGTGCCTGCAGTGCTCTATGCGTCGATGGTGGGCGTCATCAACGGCAATTGGAAAAAGCACCAGGAACACATGAAGGAAGACGAAGAGAAAACTGGTTTGAGGGCGCAGTTATGAACATCGAACGTTGGGATCGTTGTGTACCCGTATTCAACGTGCCGCTGCTGACCAAGCCCTTCAAGCTGATTTGCGCTTTGGGTGCGCTCGCGCTCGGACTGGTGACTTATCGCGAACTTTCCGGCCTCGGCCCGGCCAGCGGCATGAACGACGCGTACGCCTGGGGCATCTGGAAGACCTTCAACATCATGGTGCTCACCGGACTCGGCTCCGGCGGCTTCTCGATCGGCATTGCTGCATGGATCTTCCGGCGCCATCGCCTGCATGTGGTGATGCGCACCGCGCTGCTCACCAGCTTTCTCGCCTATGCTTCTGGCTTGATGCTCCTCGGCGTCGATGTTGGCCGCCCGTGGAACTTCTACTGGGTCTTCACCCCTTGGCGTTGGAACCTGCATTCTCCGCTGCTCGAAGTTGCCGTCTGCATGCCGACATACGCGATGTTTCCGCTGCTAATGGAGAATGTCCCGCCGGTTCTCGACTGGTTTCACAAGCATCGCCCGCAATTCCGGCCGTTGATCGAAAAAGCCGAGAAAGTGATGTACAAGTTCTATCCACTCGTCGTTGGACTCGCCTACATTTTGCCGGCCATGCACCAGTCTTCGCTCGGCGCACTCATGCTGCTCGGCGGCAACCGCGTCCACGGCCTGTGGCAGACCCCGCTGCTCCCGCTGCTCTACGTCTGGGCCGCAGCGTTCATGGGCTTCGCCTGTGTTGCCGGAACACTGCTCTTCTGCTCGCTGGTTTGGGATCGCCCGTTCGACGTTGACGTGCTGAGCGAAATGAACCGCATCACCGCGTGGATCATCGGCAGCTGGATGTTTGTGCGACTCTTCGACATCGTGATCGAAGGCAAGCTTCTCCTCGCATTCCAGATGAACATTTACGCCGGCCTGTTCTGGATCGAGATGCTGTTCCTCGGCGTCGCCGTCGTCATGCTCATCGACTCGGCGAAGTACAAAGACGCACGGCTCATGTTCCACGCACATCTGGTCGCCGCAGTGGGCGGCATGCTGTATCGATTCAACCCAACGACATTGGCGTTTCAACCTAAGCCCGGAGCGTTTTACTTCCCGTCCGCGATCGAATTGTTGATCTCCGTCGGATTTGTTTCGCTCGCGGTCGCCGCGTTCGTGTGGGCAGTAAAGAACCTGGCGATCTTGCCGGCGCCGAATTACAGCTGGCAGCAGATGGAAGCGCGTGAAGAAGACGCGCGGTCCAGCTCGGCCTTGACTCCAGAGTACGCATTAACCGATTCAAACATTCTTTTATAGAGCGTTCACAATGACGAAGCGCATCACTATTGACCCAATCACCAGAATCGAAGGACATCTCCGCATCGACGTGGAAATTGACGACGGCGCGGTAGCGAATTCATGGGCGTCGTGCACCATGTGGCGCGGCATCGAGCGCATTCTCCAGGGACGCGATCCTCGCGAAGCCTGGCTCTTCACGCAGCGTTTCTGCGGCGTATGCACCACGGTGCACGCCATGGCGAGCGTCCGCGCGGTTGAAGACTCGCTCAAGCTCGAGATTCCTGCCAACGCGCAATACATTCGCAACCTGATTCTGATCAATCACGGATTGCACGATCACATCGTGCACTTCTATCAGCTCTCCGCGCTCGATTGGGTCGACGTGCTGGAAGTGCCGAAGGCTGATCCGGCAAAGACCGCTTCGCTCGCCGAAAGCATCTCGCCATGGACCGGAAACTCCAAAGAGCAGATGAAGTTCGCGCAGGACAAGGTGAAGGGTGTCGCCGCCAGCGGCCAGCTTGGCATTTTCGCGAATGGCTATTGGGGACATCCGGCGATGCGTCTCTCACCCGACGTCAACCTGCTCGCCTTCTCGCACTATTTGCAAGCGCTCGACTATCAGCGCAAGGCAAATCAGGTTGTCGGCATGCTGGGCGCGAAGACGCCGCACATACAAAACCTCACCGTCGGCGGCGTTGCCAACGCCATCAATCTCGACAGCCAGGCTGCGCTGAACATGAATCGCCTGGAAGCGATCAAAGTGCTGATGAGCGAAGTCACCACCTTCGTCCAACAGGTTTACTTTGTCGACGCGTGCGCCATCGCCGCCATGTACGCGGATTGGTTCAACTACGGTTCCGGCGTGAAAAACTATCTCGCCGTTCCCGATCTCCCGCTCGATGCCAAGGGCACCATGTTCGATCTGCCCGGCGGATACATTCTCGATGGCAACATTCGCGACGTGCACAAGTTCAGCAGCGCCGCCGATGCTCCGTTCCGTGACGGCGTCACCGAAGATGTTGCGCACGCTTACTACGAAGGCAAGACCAACCTGCACCCATGGAAGGGCGAGACCATTCCTGATTTCACCGATTGGCAGGCTGACAAAAAATACACCTGGGTCAAGGCTCCGCGATTCCAGGGACACCCGATGCAAGTCGGTCCGCTCGCGCAAATTCTGATCGGTTATGCGCAAGGCGATCCGCTGACACGCAAGTGGACGGACGCAGCGCTCGCTACCATCTCTAGCGTCTCCGGCAAGCAGGTCACGGTCGATATGTTGCAGTCCACCATGGGACGCCATGCCGCACGCGCGATTCGCGCCGCGATGCTCGCCGATCTCGCGCAAAAGCACTGGCAACTGCTCGTCGACAACATCTCGAAGGGCGATACGTCCGTACACAATCCTCCCAGCTTTCCCAGCGGTGAAGTGCTTGGCGTGGGCACGCATGAAGCGCCGCGCGGAACGCTGTCACATTGGGTTGTCGTCGATAACGGCAAGATCAAGAACTACCAGGCGGTGGTTCCATCAACCTGGAACGCGAGCCCGCGCGACAACGCCGGGAATCATGGGCCGTACGAAGCGTCGCTGCTGCGCAATCCGATTGCGGATCCGGAGCGACCGCTCGAGGTGCTGCGCACCGTGCACTCGTTTGATCCATGCATGGCGTGCGCGTGTCACACGTTCGATCCATCGGGCAAGCAGATCGCGAAGGTGAAGGTCCTGTGAAGACTGTTTCCAACGTTGCCATCATCGGAATCGGAAACATCCTATTGGGCGACGACGGGGTCGGACCGTACGTAGTTCGCACTCTCGAGGCGAGCTACGAGTTCGATCCCAACGTGCAGGTTCTCGACGTTGGCACCCCGGCGCTCGACTTCATCGATAATCTCGTCGGCATGGACGCGGTAATTCTTATCGACTCCGTGGAAAACGACCGGCCCGCAGGAACAATCACGCTTTACCGCAAAGAAGATATCTTGCGCCACGGCATTTCCGTGCGCATGGACCCGCACTCCCCGGCACTCGGCGAATCGCTACTGACTGCGGACTTGGTCGGAATATGTCCGAAGGAAGTGTTGTTGGTCGGAATCACAGGACGAACCTACGACGCGGGCTGCGAGCTCAGCGCCGAAGTTAGATCGACAGTCGACCTCGCCATCGACGTGGTACGCGCGGAACTGCGGCGGCTTGGCGTACCGTGTTCCCTCGCGACGAATCAGGCGGAACCGGACATTTGGTGGACGCCGGCGCAGGCGGCCGCAACATCTGTTCACTAGATGCCATCATGAGGGTCGGCTAGCGCCTACTTCAATCCACTCACCACATACAGATCCGCAAGCGAGCGGTTGACCAGGTATGCCCAATGTTTGCCGTCCCCGCTGACGACCGGAATTGAGGCGCCGGGCGCACCCGTCCAGTCTGCCGGGCCAAGGCTCTTCCACAACGTTCGCGTCCCGGTGGCAATGTCGAACAAGTAGACGCGGCGCGGACGCGCTTCGTCAGGCCGGGATAGATAAAGTTGTTTGCCGTCGCCGCTCCACGCAAACACGATGTCATCATTCTTAAGGCCCGTAATGGGCGTGGGATCACCGCCTTCAACCGGCCAATTCACCCAAACACCTTTCGACTTCACGACAGCAAATTTCCCATCCGGCGAAAGGGCCCGGCCGACGACACCTTCCGGCGTTATCGGTTTAGTCGCGCCGCTGTCGAGATCGAGCAGATATATGTGCGCGGCGCGACCACTTTCGCGTCCTATAAAAACAACGCGCTTGCCGTCGGGAAGAAAACGCGCGCCAAGATGGTCAATTTGATCATGAGTGACGGTGCGCGCCTCGCCCGCACCCGTGGGCTGCAGCACAAATTGCGCTGGCGATTTCGAAGTTGCCGTCAGTACCCAGCTATTATCCGGAGAAAATGCAACTCCAACGCCGTGACCTAATGCGATGGCGGGCGAGCCATCGGTCGGACGGATGTAGACCGTGTAGTCGGGACCGCCGCCCTCACCTTCTTCCTCGAAGAGAACGTACTTGCCGTCGTTGGACATGGCTCGCAGCAGCGACCAGTCCAGCCAATCGAGCTTGCGTTCTGTCGCCTGGCCTTCTTCGCCGCCGTAGATCTCGAAATGCCATGCCTGTTTTTTCAGCAGGACTTTGCCATCGGCTCTTACGTCCTGCAATTCGACATCGGCCGGCATGCTGGCCAGTCGCCGCAATTTACCGCTCAACGTCACCGCGTACATATTGTGAATCTCGCCTGGGCTTGCAGTGAACCAAATCTCATCCCCGCGCGGAGACCAGGACAAGCCTTGCAGACTCGCCCAGTTCTCAGACAACACGGTCTTTTTCCCGTCCATATCGATGACGGCGACAGCGCCACGATCGTCACCGGTGGAATTCCCGTGATCGTAAAACGCAATGTGCTTTCCATCGGGCGAAATGCGCGGACCGCTGACCCAGTTTGAACCCTCGAGAAGCACCTTTCCTGCAGGAAATTCGAGCCGCCAGAGGTCCTTCTCAGGCAGGAATCGCACGATAGCCATCTGCTTGCCGTCCGCGGACCAATCGATGTCCTGGACATTCTCGATGATCGGACGAGGTGCGCCACCCGCGGTAGGCACAATCGAGAGCAGCCCGCGACGCGCGAATCCGCCCATCCCAATCGTGTTCGTGCGAATCGCCATCTCGCCAGCGGACGAAATGCCAAGCAATTCAGCGCTCGAGAAGCCCATCGGGCGCTCGCCCAGACTGTCGGTGCGTCCCGTGTAGATGTCGCTGGGCGCTCCTTCCCACGAGGCGGAGTAGATCACCGTCTGGCCGTCCGGGCCGAAACGCGCGTTGCCGATCGATCCGCGGCGAAAGGTGATTGGTTTGTAGCTTGGAAAATCGCCTCGCGTGCTATTGACCCCAGTCCACCATGCAAGGGCGGAAGCTGCGAGCAGGCCGATGATGCCGACGGCGGCGAAAGTCATACGGCGGCGCGAACGGGACCAACCTACCGTAGCGGCTGCGGCAGCCTGCTGTGAACTCGAGGAAATGCTGGAGAGCGCGTCGAGGTTGAACGCAATATCACGCGCGGATTGAAAGCGCTCGTCGGGATTCTTCTCGAGACAATGCCGCACGATGCGCTCAAGCGCCGGCGATATCGCGCGATTCGTTTCCGTCAGCTCCGGCGGGTCTTCTTTCAGGATCGCGCTCATGGTATCGGCGGCGGTCTCCCCTCGGAAGGCACGCTTACCGGAGAGCATCTCGTAAAGAATGGCGCCGAAGCTGAAAATGTCGCAGCGATGATCGGTTTCCTGGCCGCGCACCTGCTCCGGCGACATGTAGCCCACGGTGCCGAGCACCACGCCAGGACTGGTGGCACCACCGGTTGGAGCAAACGTCGCCTGGTCGCCGATGCCATGCTCGATGAGCTTGGCCAAGCCGAAGTCCAGGATCTTCACGCGACCATCTTTTGTAATAAAGATGTTCTCGGGCTTCAGGTCGCGATGAACAATGCGCTTGTCGTGTGCGGCCGCCAGACCGCGCGCGATCTGTGCAGCATACTCGACGGCCTTTCGCTGCGGGAGCGGTCCAGAACGGAGACGATCGCGTAGTGTTTCGCCTTCAAGCAACTCGCTGACTATGTACGGCGACCCGTTCGGCTGTGTGCCGATGTCGTAGATCGCCATGATATTCGGATCGTTCAGCGCAGCGGCGGCGCGCGCTTCCTGCTCGAAACGGCGCAGGCGTTCCGCATCGGCCGCGAACTGGGCAGGAAGAATCTTGATTGCGACGTCACGTCCAAGGCGAGAATCGCGCGCGCGATAGACTTCGCCCATACCACCGGCTCCGATTGAGCCGACGATTGAGTAGGGACCCAGGGAAGTTCCAGGAGCTGCCATCAGGGATACGTGTTCCTATGTGTGAAGCGCATAGTAAACGATATGAATGCGCGCTGACTATAAGGAGGCAGACTCCGTTGCTCGTTTTCGGGCAAAGCTGCGCCTCTCCACATTGACTTGCTCCACCTCTCCACCTAAGATGCCGTGCATCTGTTAGGGACATTCTCTTCTTCGCAAATTCACCGTTTTCAAGGAGATCGCAATGACTCGCGCGCTTGCACTTTTGGCCGTCGTTTTCTGCGCACTGTCTCTCATGGCACAAGCTCCGGCTCCGCTTAAGCCCGGTCCGGAACAGAAGAATCTCGACTACTTCAATGGCAACTGGACTCTTGACGGCGACTTGAAACCCGGCCCTATGGGACCAGGCGGCAAGATGACTGAGACCGAACAGAACAAGTGGATGGACGGCGGTTTTTTCCTCCTTTCACATATCGATTTCAAAAGCTCAATGGGCAACGGAACCGGCATCAGCGTGATGGGCTACGACCCCAACACGAAGATGTACACCTACGACGAATACAACAGTTCAGGCGAAGCCGAACATGCTGCGGGCACTTTCGACGGCACGACTTGGACCTGGCTCAGCGACGAGAACATGGGCGGTCAAAAGATGAAGGGTCGCTTCACCATCAAAGAAATTTCGCCTACCTCTTATACGTTTAAGTTCGAGATAGCGCCGGCAGGCGGTGACTTCGCGACCATCATGGACGGCAAGGCAACAAAGTCAAAATCGTAGAGCACTGGAACCACTGTCCAAAATCCCAAGGAGAAATCTATGCCGAAGTTTGTGATCGAGCGCGAAATCCCCGGCGCAGGAAAGCTCTCGCCACAGGAATTGCAGGCTGTCTCGCAGAAATCTTGTTCCGTGCTGCGTGAACTCGGGCCGCAAATTCAATGGCTGCATAGCTACGTCACTGACAACAAGATTTATTGCGTTTATATCGCGCCCGACGAGAAGACCGTTCGTGAACACGCCAGCCGCGGAGGCTTCCCCGCAAACAGCGTGTCGCAGGTTCGCACCGTCATCGATCCGACAACGAGCGAGTAGCGCGCTTCAGCGGCCATTACAAATCAATAACAAGAGGAGGATGTTTGCTTCGTCCGAGGAACCGTCTGCTTCTGCTCATCTTCGCTTTCGCATCTCTGAGTTTCGCCCAGCAGCTCGACCAGGCACGCCGCATACAGGCCGGCGTACTCGGAGTCGATGGCCACAATGACACTGCGCAGCGCGTGCTCATTGAGCATGTCGACATCACGCAACGTTTGTCCAGCGGCATGCTCGACATCCCCCGCCTGCGCGAGGGCGGCGTGCATGTTCCATTCTTCGCGCTCTGGGTTCCGACTTACTATCACGGTTCCGAAGCCGTTCGCCGGACTCTCGATCTGCGCGATGCCATGCAGCAGGTCTTCGATCAGCATCCTGGCGAGATTGAACTCGCCACCAGCGCGCGCGATATCGAGCGCATCGTCGCGCAGAAGAGAATCGCGGCTGTTCTCACCGTCGAAGGTGGCCATCAGATAGACAACGATCTTGCCGTGCTGCGCATGTACCGGCGCATGGGCATCCTCTCGATGACGCTCACGCACTTTCGCTATAACGACTGGGCTGACTCCTCCACCAGTCCTCCCATGCACAACGGTCTCACCGATTTCGGCAAGCAGGTGGTTCGCGAAATGAACGCTATCGGCATGATTGTCGACATCTCGCACGTTTCCGACAAAACGTTCTACGACGCCATAGCGGTGAGCTCGAAACCGGTGATCGCCTCGCACTCCTCCTGCCGCTCGCAGTCGGACATTCCACGAAATATGACCGACGATATGCTACGGGCCCTGGCAAAAAACGGCGGGGTAGTCGGCGTGAACTTCGGCGGAGCATTCCTGAACGTCGACGACGCAGAAGAGTTGAAGAAGGCGATCGCTTCGTCGACCGCGGAAGTGAATCTCACGGGCGCGGCTCTTGATGCCTACGCGGCCAATGAACAGATCAGCGGCCCGGAGAGTCAGATTAAGGTCGGACACGCAACCGTTGACGATGCCGCCGCCTGTGTCGATCACATTATTAAGGTTGCCGGGATCGACCACGTGGGAATTGGCAGCGACTTCGACGGGATCGGTACGGTTCCCAAGGGTTTGGAGGATGTCTCCAAGATGCCGAACCTCACCGCCGCACTGCTGAAACGCGGCTACAGCGAGGCGGACATACAGAAAATCATGGGCGGGAACTTCCTGCGGGTGATCCGCGAAGTCGTAGGGCAATAAGCGGTCACGTCTTGGCGGACAGCAGTGCTCCACCTTTCAAGAGAAACGGCTGTAATATTTCGCCTCCTCATACCGTCTTCCTTTCGTACCTATGTGCGAGGGCCGAAGTATGTCTGCTTTGCGCTGGATCTTGATCCTGTGTTTCTGCGTCTCTACTCTCTTTGCGGCCGAAGACTCACCGCTGACGGCGGATCAGATCATGGCGCGCGTCGCTGCGAACCAGGACCAGTCGGTCGAACTGCGCAAGAACTACGTCTACAAGCAGCACGTTCATGTGGTGACGCACAAGACGAACGGCAGGCTGATGCGGGACGAGACCGCCGAGTACGATGTACTGCCCGCCCCCGACGGCGCGACCAAGAAACTGGAGAGTGCTCAACGGCCGCTATCTTCACAAAGGAAAGTATCAGGATTTTCAGGGTGAGCCGCGGCCCGACGCCGACAGCATCGACGCCGAGCTAGTCCGATCCTTCCGCGATGATCTGACCGGGAGTACTCCGAGCCCGAATCGCAAAAGGGGCATGGTGTGCACATCGAGTGTGGACGAAGACTCGCAATCAAGGACGGTATCGCGGCCGATCTCTTCCCGCTCCGGACCACCGAGCAGAAGAAATACGAATTTCGCTTGATCGGCGAACAAACGTTCCAGGGACGAAGTGCATATCACATCGGCTTCGGACCAAAAGATAAGAACGATATTGCTTGGGCGGGTGAGGCGTATATCGATAAAGAAGAGTTCCAGCCAATCCTGGTCTTCACCAAGCTCTCGCGCCGGATTCCATTCGCCGTTAGAACCTTCCTTGGAACTGATCTGCCGGGCGTTGGCTTTAGCGTGCAATACAAGCGTCAGGAAGATGGCGTGTGGTTCCCGTCCAGCTTCGGAACCGAATTTCGCCTGAAGGTACTCTACTTTCTCAATCGCGATATTTCCGTCTCACTCGACAACCGCGACTTTAAGCGGACGCATGTCGATTCGAAAATCGAGTATGCCGGACCAGTGCAGTAATAGACGTTTCACGTTTCACGCCTGATAACGAGGCGTACCTTGGCGCAACCAAATCCCAACTGCGATCCCTCGCTCGCTGCCGCTCGCTCGTGATGACAACAACCGAAGGTCCAAACGCGAAACGTGAAACGTGAAACGTGAAACGGGTTTCTTCAGAATTTCTGGAACGTCTTCGAGAACTCCCAGTCTTTCTGGGCGACACCGCTGCACGTCGGTGAAACTGTACCCACGCAACTACCGCTGTCGCGTCCAACCGACCAGAACGAGAGCAGCGCCACATCGTTGTGTGCACTGGCAAACTTCAGAACGGTCTCGGCATCCGCCAGCGAAAATGTTTCGCCCGGGGAATCGTTCATGCCGATCATCGGAGTAATCCCGACATTCGTCTTCAACCCGATGGACTTCACCTGCGCGAGCGTCCCATTGACTGCGCTGATTGCATTCGTGGCCATGCCGCCGGCATCGACCGAATTCCCGTAGTCCATGGTCATGAGGTTCACCACGTGCACGGGGGTTTGATGTGTGACCGCGCTCTTGAGCAGGGTAATCCCGCTCGGAATTAATCCTGTGGGGAATACCGGTAGCGTGTACGAAATGCGCAGCCCCGGATTCGCAGTCACCAATTTGGTCAGCGCCTGGCTGCGACGATCGTTCGACGCCTGGTTCTCGATAGCGTCTCCCTCGACGTCGAGATCGATCTGCGTCACCTTATATTTATCGACAACCGCCTGGTACGCCGCTTGCAAACTCGCAACATCGGAACAGGTGACTCCGAGTTCCTGGCCAGCCTGCCCACCGAACGCAATAATCACGTCACCACCTGCTTTGCGCAGATCGGCAATCTGGCCGGCGATCGCGGTATCCGTCGCGACGGGAAGATTACCGCCCCATGCCGGAACACAGCCTCCGCCGGAAACAATGAACGCCAGCGTGAAATATTTCGTTCCCGACGCGGCATGAATCTGCTCCAGCGTGCTCGTCGCCTTCGCAAGGTCGATGTAGGGTGCGAACACTCGCGCAGGTAGAGTCGCCAATTTTTTCTTTTTCGGGGCGGCGTAAACAGAGGAAAGCAAAATCAGGATCGTGAAGAATATTGCTGTGGCACGTCGACGCATGATGGCTCCTCCGCCCGAACCGTGTTCCTTGGCATGATTCGGGCAGTGGCCGGATTATACAAACTAGAGCTTGAGATGGCTGTGACAGGAGATTGTCGATTGAGAAAGTCTCTGGCTACTTCGCCCCAATCGTTACCACCAGCCCATCTTCGTTCGGCGTGACTTCCACCTCGCGTAGGCTGGTGATTGTCCCATCGGCATGCGATAGATCGTTCGCCGCGTACGTCCCCGGAATCCCGATCACGCGCATCCCGGCGGCGCTCGCGGCCCGTATACCCGTCGGAGCGTCTTCGAATACCAGGCAATCCTGCGGAAGCACTCCCAGCAGCGATGCGCCTTTCAAGTACGGCTCCGGATCAGGCTTGCCCTTTGTGACCTCATCGGCTGGGACCATGCGCAACGGGACAGGCAATCCGACGGCGCGCAGCCTCGCAGTAGCCAGCGCGCGGGTGCCCGATGTCACCACGGCCCACCGATTGGGCGGCAGCTTCGAAACCAGTTCGGCCGCGCCCGCGCCGGCCCTCAATCCCGCCGTATCTTCGATCTCTGCCTGTTCAACGGCCGCTGCTTCGGCCGCGTGATCGCCATCCGGTAGCGCAATTGCCACGGTTTCTATCGTGCGATGTCCGTGCGCCACGTCAATCACGTACTTCGGGTCAAGGCCATGTTTCTGCGCCCAGACGCGCCACTGCTTCTCGACTACGGCAATCGAGTCCACCAGCACTCCGTCGAGATCAAAAAGAATTGCGGCGCAATGAAATTGCATGAAGTCTCTCAGTAAGTCAGTCTATCAGTCCGTCAGATCATTCAAAACTGACCGCCTGAAAGACTGGTCGACTGAGTGACTAAGAAAAAACAACCCGGAGGAAGCCTTATAAGTGAGGATGAGGACGGCTTCCTCCGGGCGGCGCCGCTCACGTTCGTCAGAGCTCCCTGCCTGAGTGGAGGCATGCGGAGTGACCGTGCGCGCCTATATGAAAATTGGTTTTCTAACCACTAACCACTAATCACTGGCCACTAATTGAATTCCCTGCTGCCGCGCCTGTGCAATCAGATCTTGCACTTTCTGCTTATCGGGATAATCCGGATTCGTCTGCAGCAATTGATTCCACGCTGCCACCGCGCCCTTGATGTCGTTCTTGCCTTGCCACTTCACGATGCCCATGTTGAACAGCGTCTGTCCGTAGTTTGGACGCACCTTCAACGCGCGATCGAAATCCTTCAGCGCCTGGTCGGGATTGCCATTGTAGAAATACGCCGTGCCTAGATCTGTCAGCACATCCGGATTTTCCGGACTCAGCTTCACCGACTTTTCGTAATACTCAATCGCCTTGGGATACATTTTGGCATCGTCGTACAGATTGCCAATCTTCGTCGCGATCGATGCGTCTTTCGGATTCGCTTCCAACTGCGCGATCATGGGAGCGGCCGTCTTGTCGACCGCCTCGGCAGTTTGCGTGCCGAGGTTCATGCCAGTGCCGGGCATCGGAAAATTTGATGGCGACGAACTGACCGGCGCAGTGGCTTGGCTGCTCGTGCTGGAGGTGAACACATCCGACCCATGCAACAAATATCCAATTGCCAGCCCCGCTACTAGACAGACCACACCGAGCGTGTACGCCTGGGTCGTGGTCCACAGTCCGGATTGCGATTGCGGTTGTGGCCGCGTTCTTTGTGAGCTACCCATCCTCTGCTTCTACTCCTACACCGTGGTTGTAAGCGCGGCCTGCTGAGTCTCTTCCAGGTGGAACAGCTTCTGAATTGCAGCCGCCAGTTGATCTTGCTCTATCTTTTCTTCGCGCTCTTTCAGCTCTCTTGCCAGCTGGTTGGAGATGCGCTGCGTGATCCGCGTCGTGAGCGAATCGAGCGCCTTCTCCTGCTCAGCGGTAAACGGACCCGTTTCAGAGCGGAAGCCTTCCAGTTCCTGGTGGCAAATCTCGTCCAGCCGTAATCTCAACGCCACGATTGTTGGAACCACCCGCTCCGCCATCAGCTTGCGGCGGAAAAACTTTGCTTCCTGGTTGATGATTTCCTGCGCGGCATTCGCGGCCGTCGCACGGTCCCCGGCATTCCGCTTGACCACATTCTCCAGATCGTCGATATCGTATAAGAAAATCCCATGTACGTCGCGCACGGCGGGGTCGATGTCGCGTGGTACCGCGATATCGATCAGCAACAGTTGACGGCCGTCTCTTTCCCGCCGGATGACTTCCGCTTCGTCGCGGGTGAAGATCGGATGTGGGCACGACGTCGAGCTGATCACAATGTCCGCTTCTACAAGGTGTTGCCAACGTTCTTCGAACGGATAGGCTGTCCCACCAAGCTGCTTCGCCAGCTCCTGCGCGTTTTCCAGCGTGCGATTGATCACTCGCACATCAGTCGCGCCATATTTCTTCAAATAGCGGGCAGAGAGCTCGCTCATTTTGCCGGCGCCCATCAGCAAGATCTTGCGCTCGTCGAGCGTGCCAAAAATCTGCTTCGCCAGTTCTACGGCCGCATAAGGAACCGAAACGGCGCACTGGCCAATCGCAGTCTCATTGCGAACGCGTTTCGATACTGAAAGCGATTTTTGCAGAACCGAATCCAGGAACCTTCTGGTAGTCCCCACTTTCTGTGCGAGGGCCCACGCATCTTTCACCTGGGCTACGATCTCCGGCTCTCCGATGATCATCGAATCCAAGCTCGAGGCTACCCGGAAAAAGTGAACTAAGGCCGCCTCGTCCAGCAGGCGGTAGAAATGCTTCCATTCGCAAAGGCGGAGTCCGTATTGAGCGGTCAGAAACTTCAAGATTGAGTTCGCTGCTGCGCTGGCATCCCGCGTCCAGACGATGAACTCCGTCCGGTTACAAGTGGCCAGTACCATCACTTCTTCGATCGCGGTCGAAGCAGAGAGGTCGACCAGAGCTTCGTAACGGCGGCTCTCACTGATCCAGAACCGCTCGCGGATTTCGACCGGAGCCGTTCTGAAGTTCACACCGATTACCATCAACGTGGGTTCCACCGCTCACTCCGTACACAACGGGATATATCTCGTACAGAGCATCCTCTCTGCCAAAATATCGAATCTCCTCCGGTCACGGAACTGTTATTGAATCAGCCACTTACGGTTTCGCCGTCCGAAATATGGTCCACCCGGTTGTGCCATATCACGCGTTCGACGTGGATTTTTGCGCTGAATTTCAGGGCCAACACTGTTGAAAAATTCCGCAACTTACTCATTCCACGCCCCAAACGGCGGCGTACAATGTGGAACCTCAGGTGCCCCTTGTAACGTGATGTATTTCAAAACCCTTTGTTTTGGAGATCATTCGAATGAGGAAAGCCTTATGTAGTGCATTTGCACTGTCGCTCGTACTCAGTGCCGCCAGTGTTGCTTTTGCCGCTGACTCCGGCGCCGACCTTTATAAAGCGAAGTGCGCCATGTGCCACGGCGCGGATGGAACCAGCAAAATGCCTAACGTCCCCGCTCTGAGCGGCGCTGCCACCCAGGGTAAGTCCGACGCTGACCTGAAAGCTGTCATCGAAAAGGGCAAAGCCCCTAAGATGCCTGCTTATGCCGGCAAACTGACCGACGCTCAGATGGATGACGTCGTGAAGTTCATTCGCACCTTGAAAAAGTAGTCTCGTATTGCTTTGGGGGGCGGCATGGTTTGCATGCCGCTCTTTTTATGCCCGAAGGCCTTCCCGAATCAGTCTCATCTCGATGCTAACTACCAGCTCGGCTCGTCGTCACTTCAGGCGTAACTCTGTATACTTTCTGTTTGTAAAGGTTCTCGGTATCTGGTTTTTCAGTCCTGACTGTGTTTTCGCGTTGTCCATCGCGCCTTCGTCAGCAACTTACTAATCTCGAGAGGCCCCATGAAGCATCGTGATTCTGTTCCTCCCGTTGCCCTCGAAGATCTCGAATCTCCCGGTGTTTCCCGCCGCGATTTCCTGAAGATCTCCACCATCGCAGCAACCGTCCCCATCGTCGTCAGCCCGAAAACCGTGATGGCGGCCGGAGAAGAAGTGCCCGTCTACGGACCTGGCAAAGTTCCCATCACCCTGATGGTGAACGGCCAAAAGCTCACTGCGGATCTCGAACCGCGCGTCACCCTGCTCGATGCCTTGCGCAACAATTTTTCGATTACAGGAGCTAAGCGCGTGTGCGATCGCGGCGAGTGCGGCGCCTGCACCGTGCTCATGGACGGCAAAACTGTTTATGCCTGCACCGTTCTCGCCATCGACGCCCAGGGCAAGAAGATCGAAACGGTCGAGAGTCTGTCGCGTGGCGATCAGATTCATCCCGTGCAGCAGTCTTTCGTCGATCACGACGCTCAGCAGTGCGGCTTCTGCACGCCCGGTTTCGTCGTAGCCACCAAGGCTTTGCTCGACAAATATCCCAATCCCACGCCCGAACAGGCACGCAAGGAACTCGCCGGCAACTTCTGCCGTTGCGGAACGTATGACGGGATTCGCGGGGTAGTTCAGTCCGGAACGAAGGGAGCCTAACCGATGCCTACCTACAAATGGCCTGATGCAAAGGATCGCTCGGTGATTGGCACACGCGTCTCGCGTGTCGACGGACCGGATAAAGTTTCCGGGAGCGCCAAGTACACCTACGACTTCACCTCCAATGATCTTCTTTATGGGCTGATGGTTCGCTCTCCCTACGCGCATTGCAAGGTCACGAGCATCGACACGAGCGCAGCGGAAAAGATGCCTGGGGTGAAAGCCGTCAAGGTCGTGCAGGGACCGGGCACAGAAATTTTCTGGGCTGGTGACGATATTGTCGGCGTCGCTGCCGTCGACGAAGGCACCGCCGAAGACGCCGTGCGCGCCATCAAGGTCGAATATCAGGTTCTGCCCCACATGGTCGACGACTGGTCCGAGCCCAAGGGCGCGCAGGAGGATACTGGCCCGCTCTCGATGGACGACCTTATTAATATGTTCCAGAACCAGGTCGACGACGATGACGTGATCGCTCGCGTGAAACGCGACGGCATCACCTTCCAGCCGGCGCAGGAATTCCTCGACGCCGCCGGGAAAGAGGGTGTCGACAAGAACGTTCTCGCTGCCATCAAGACCGCCAAGGTCAAACCAGCGGTCGAAAAGCCGAAGTCACCCTACAAGAAGCAAGCTTCGAAAACACAAGGCGACCCCGCCGCGGCATTCAAGCAAGCCGCCGCAATAATTGAAGGTCTCTACGGAATTCCCGTTATCGTGCACTGCTGCCTTGAACCGCACGGTGCCGTCGCTGCGTGGGGCGCAGACGATCACATCGAAGTGCAGATCTCAACCCAGAACGTCTCCGGAATGGCCGGACAGATGGCGCAACCGCTCGGCGTGCCCGCGTCCAACATTCACATGCGGCAGCAAAACGTCGGTGGCGGATTCGGCAGCAAGTTCAGTCCCGATCGCTGGAGCATCGTCGCTGCTCAACTCTCCAAGCAAGCGGGTGGCGCGCCAGTAAAGATGATGCTCGAACGCCGCGCCGAACTCGAAATCGCCGGAGCTCGCCCCTCGGCGTTTGCTCGCGTCAAAGTGGGCGCCAGCAAAGACGGCGAGCTCCTGGTCTGGCAATCCAGTTCCTGGGCGACTGGCGGACCCGGCGGCGGTGGCATGCCGCCGATCCCATACGTTTTCGATATCCCCAATCAACGTGCTCGAGCACACTTCAATTGCCACGAACGCTGGCCCTGCGCGCGCTTGGCGCGCACCGAATCATCCGCAGGCTGCGGTGCTCACCATGTGTCCGCTCGACGATCTCGCCGCCAAGCTGCACATGGACCCGATGGCGTTCATCTTGAAGAACATCGACATGGCGGGCCCGCGCGCGAAAACCTATACGGAAGAGTTCGCCAAAGCCGACGAACTGATGGGCTGGAAGAAACGCTGGCATCCGCGCGGTGACAAAACCGCCGGCCCCATCAAGCAGGGGCTCGGCCTCTCCATGCACACCTGGGGCGGACGCGGTCACGCCAGCAATTGCGATCTCACCGTCTTCCCAGATGGCGCGGTTGAAATCAAGATGGGCACGCAGGACCTCGGCACCGGTACGCGCACCATTATTCTTATGGTCGCCTCCGAAACGCTCGGCATTCCTATCAGTCAGATCAACCTGCTCTACGGTGACAGCAAGTATCCCGTCTCCGGCGGCTCAGGCGGCAGCACCACTGTTGGCGGCGTCACCAGTTCTACGCGACGCGCATCCGTGAACGCGCTGACTCAGGTCTTCGCAAAAGCTGCGGCGGTGCTGAACGCCACGCCCGAGCAACTCTCGGCGAAGGGCGGCAAGGTATTCGTCACCTCCGATCCAAGTCGAAGCCTGACATGGAAAGACGCATGTGCACGTATCGGCGCCATGCCGATCACGGTCCACGGCCAGAATCCAAATAAAGCCGAGCCTCCCGATCTCACCAACAGCGGTGTCGGTGGCGTGCAGATGGCTGACGTCTCCGTCGATATCGAGACCGGCATCGTGCGCGTGAACAAAATGGTCGCAGTCCAGGATTGCGGCCTCGTCATCAACCTGAAGACCGCCGAGAGCCAGTGCAAGGGCGCGCTCATCATGGGCATCAGCTATTCGCTCTACGAAGAGAAGGTGCTACGATCCCGTAACCGGGCGCATGCTGAACGCGGATATGGAGCACTACCGTCTCGCCGGATACGGCGACATACCGGATCTCGTCGTCCACATGATGACCGGCAAAGGCTACGACGAGCGCGGCGTCATCGGACTCGGCGAACCGCCCGTGATTTCACCCGGTGCTGCGATCTCGAACGCCGTTGCCAATGCTATCGGAGTGCGCGTGCCCTTCCTGCCACTCACGCCCGACCGCGTACTCGCTGCGCTGAATGAAAAAAGCTCCGCGAAAGGAGAAGCCTGATGCATTCCTTCGAATACACCTCTCCAACTTCCAAGGAACAGGTGGTGCAGCTTCTCGGCTCCGACTGGTCGCAAGCCTCGGTCTTCGCCGGCGGCACTGACCTGCTCGCGCTGATGAAGGACGACATCGAGACTCCCAGGCGAGTTGTGAACATCAAATCTGTCGCCGGGCTCGACACCATCAGCTTCGCGCCGCGCGCTGGATTAAAGATCGGCGCTCTCGCGCATCTTTCGCAGATCGCCGACAACGCAGACGTCCAACGCAACTATCCGATGCTCGCGTGGGCTGTCGACGAAGCCGCCAGCCCGCAGATTCGCAACATGGCCACTATCGGCGGCAATCTCTGCCAGCGTCCGCGCTGCTGGTATTACCGCAGTGGCATGGGTCTGCTCGCGCTCGACCCGCAAGGTAAATCAATGCTCGTCGCAGGCGATAATCGCCACGCAGCGATCCTCGGCAACGACGGCCCCGCGCTGTTCGTGAGCCCATCGACCATCGCTCCTGCGCTGATTGCTTACGGAGCGACAATTCGCATCTTCGGCCCCAGTGGTCCGCGCGAAGTCGCTCTCGAGAAGTTCTACCTGATTCCCAAGTCAGCGAATCAACGCGAACATGATCTCAAGCCGAATGAGATCATCACCGACATCCTGCTGCCCGCGCCTGCCGATCTGAAAACCGCACAGTATGAAGTCCGGCAGAAATATTCGTTCGACTGGCCGATGTCTATGGCGTCGGTCGCGCTGAAGATGAATGGAAGCACTGTCGAATCGGCACGCATTGTTCTGGGCGCTGTTGCTCCAATACCCTGGGTCTCGCAGGAAGCGGCGCACGCAATCGTAGGAAAGCCGATCAGCGAAACGACTGCAGCCGCTGCGGGAAAAGCTGCGGTCGCCGGTGCGAAGCCGCTCAGTCGCAACGCTTACAAGATCCAACTGACGCAAGTCGCCGTGAAACGCGCTCTCTTGCAGGCTGCCAAAGGAGGTCAGGCATGATCAACCAACATTGCGATCTGGAACGCTTCGACACCACGCATCCCGACCTCTGCACCGCTCTGCGCTGGAAGGGACAATTCATCGAGGCCGAGCCCGACCCAACCGTGCAGTCTTCGAATGAAGGTCTTTACTGGTGCATGTATACGCAGACGTGCATCGGTCCGGACGGCGAGCTGGCCGAACCCGGCAACTGCAACAAGAAGGGACGCGCCTGCCACGGCACGGGCCGGTGCCGTTAAAAACCCATGTCATTTCGACCGAGGGCACGATTAAGAATCGCGCTGCCGACTCGA
>CAVRWV010000003.1:0-213412 GCA_963724985.1 Terriglobia bacterium
CGCCCCGAACAGAATGGCTTGCCGGCGGTTACTATCCGCGATCTGCTGAAGGCGAGCCTCCGTCACCGTCCCGACCGGATCTTGCTGGGGGAAATCCGGGGAGCCGAAGCTTTCGATCTGCTGCAGTTGCTGAATACCGGGCACTCGGGAACGATCTCGACTGTCCATGCGAATTCAGCGCTGCAGGCCATCAGCCGTTTCACCAGCTGCGTTCTTCAAAGCGGTGTCGAACTCCCCTACCGCGCCATTAAAAGCAATATCGCTGACTCTTTGAATCTCCTGGTTCACATCGAACGCCGCCCAGGATGCCGCTACGTCTCCGAAGTCACGACGATGGGCGGCTATGCGCCTGAGGCTGATCGATACGATCTGACTCCACTGTTTGTCCGTGAGGAGCCGTAATGAATTCGGTCAAGAACGAGAACGTTCATGAGGCCGCCGAAAGGCAGCTCCACGAAGATCGCGATCACGAGCAGAGCCTGGCCACCAACGCAAGGCTACGCAGTGAAGACCAAGATCGGGGATTCGTCCGGCGTGCGCTCGAACGCGGAACATCAGCAGGGGAGATTGAAAAAAACTTGCTTAGCACGTCTGATTTCCGACGGCTCAACCCTGACCGGGATTTGTTGGCGTACGTACGTGGTCTGATTGATGAAGAAGAGACAGCCGGCCCTTATGGTCTTAGTGAGCCAGGGCCCTTGACCCCTATCGGTGACAGTCCTCGCTCCACCTCGGACAAACTCGAACCAGCTGCGAATGGACGAGCTGCAAGTTCCGAGAACATCGCCCGGCAATATATCGACGAGAACTTCGAGCCTTCCGAATGGCTTGCCGTCGTCATCCGCAATCGCGAGAGTAATGAGACGATCCAGCGGATTGCCACAGCCGACAAGATTCGAAGCCACAATTTCCAGTCTTGGCTTCGGTATAAGAATGCAAATGGTTCTGACATCTACCTTAGCCTGAATACGTTCAATGAGCAGGCGCGTGGCCGCACGAAAGCGGATATCAAAGAGATCCGCCATCTCTACCTTGATCTCGATCAGGAGGGTCCACGCAAGCTCGCCGCTATTCAGAATGACACAGGCGTTCCGCCGCCCAACTATGTTCTGAACACTTCACCTCAAAAATTTCAGATAATTTGGAAAGTCTCCCAGATCAAGCGGGAGGATGCGGAGTCTCTACTACGTTCGCTTGCTCAAAGATTCGGCGGAGATCCCGCCGCTACCGACTCGACCCGAGTCTTTCGTCTGCCGGGTTTTAACAACAAGAAATACGAAGAGAGCTTTTCGGTCACGATTCGAAAGCTGGCACCCACCGAGTCTGTCTACCATACCTCGGACTTCAAGCTTGAAAACTCCGTACCCGATCGGTCCTGGATTCCAGCCCAGTCCCAGTCCTCACATGGCTCTCAAGCTGAAGGCGGTAAGAGTCAGTCGGAGCGCGACTGGTCCTATGCTCTTCGTCACCTGAAGCAGGGCGAGAAGCCGGAACAGGTCATTCTCCGCATCACGGCGTATCGCTGCGTGGACCGATACGACCCGAATGACCCGCAGAAGCTCGTTTCTCCCAGCAAACCGAGTCCTCGCTACTACGCGGAGCACACAGTCAGGCGTGCGATGGCCTCTCTCGGTCTCACCGATGCCGCCGGTCATCAGCCTGAACCTCAGACCGGGAGCAGCTCTCCTGAGGTCGAGCCAAGCCGATAGCGGAGGAGCACGGTGATCATTGTTGCCCATACTGCGAGTCTGAGCATCGCTACGATCGGGTCGCCGTTTCTGCCCACGCTTGCTTGCATCACGCTGACAAGTACGCCACCAGGTCCATTCTCTATGAACACAGACTTCGACCCCCAGCATAGCTTGCCTGCATTTACCTTGCTTATCGGCTGCCGTTCTCGAAACGCAGTACCCGTCTTCGACGTGGCCAGGAACGAGTCTTGCGACCTTCGTTGGGTGCTCTTTCATCCGTCGTGCTGCGACAAGCGTAGAAACGGTTCTGACATACCCTTTTTCGCCCAACTCTCTTGCAGGTACGGCAGGCTGTCTACCCCTCCTGCGCCCTGGCGGCGCGGCGCTCTTCTGCTTCCGCTGCGCGGCCCTCCGCGTTTCCGGTTCCTCCCCAAAAGACCAGCGCTGCCGAGGCGTCTTTTCCGGGTCCTCCGGAAAATGCAGAGCTTGTCCTTGGGAGCAGGTGCCACCTGCCTCCGGGTGCCCCGCAAGAGAGCAGGGCAGAAAAAGGAGATTCAAATCATGTATCAGAATCGCGTTTCCCTTATCGGCTTCGTCGGCAACGACGCACAACTTAAGACCACCAAGAGCGGCACCCCGGTCGCCGTCTTCTCGCTCGCCACAAAATCCTCTTGGAAGAACTCGAACGGAGCTTACGAGTCCCGCACTGAGTGGCATCGCTGCACGGCTTGGGGCAAGCTCGCCGAGTTCGCCGGCAAGCTGGAGAAAGGAGCGCACGTGCAGATCGAAGGCGAGCTTCGCTACCGCGAGTACAAAGTCGACCGCGGGAGTGATGCGGACAACGCTGCCGTCACGCGCCGTCTGGCCGAAATTCACGCTAATCGAATCATGAAACTCGACCGTACGGCGAAGCAGGAGGAGCCCGCTCCCGAAGGCGACTCAGCGGAGTTCCCGGTCGAAGAACCGGCGGGCTAGCCACAGTCAGCTTGGCCCCAGCCATCGGCTGGGGCCAAGCCTGTCTTTTCTTTCACGATTCTTTCGGGTAACCGATGCGATCGAACAGGATGGTCCCCGTGCAGAACATTCCAACGCCACCGAAAACACCGGAAGACGACACAAATCTGGATCAGTTTGAAGTGATAGACTCGACCGAGCTGGCGAAACGGCTGAACGTGCCCGAAAGTTGGATACGTTCGCGAAGCAATCCCAGGCGAACCAACGATCCCATTCCTCACCTGAGATTTGGACGATACGTACGTTTTTCCTGGGGAAGTCACGCGCTTCGTCAATGGCTGGATCGGCAGCAGGTGAGTACGAGCAGCGGCAGGTCATTAAGGAGGATTCAATGACCCAAGCTGTTCGATATCAACAAGGCTATTTGTTTAAACACCATGGTGCCTGGTTTGTTCGGTATCGTGAGCGCGTACAACGAATGGACGGTTCGATCCAATCCCGACAGAGAGCAAAAATGCTCGGCAGCGTGCAAGATTATCCGCGCGCGTCTGAGATTAAGCCTCTGTTTGTTGAATTCATGCAGCGGCTCAATGCTGGGAAATTTTCACCAAACTCAAGCATGACGCTGAAGGAATTCATCGAGACGGTCTACGTGCCATACATCCATGAGAAGCGCGCATCCACGAGAGCGACCTACAAGGGAATCCTGGAGAATCACATCAAAGAACGCGTTGGACATATTCGCCTACGTGAGTTCAGGACTGTGGACGCCAGCAAGATGTTGAAAGCAATTGCTGCCGACAGGGAACTGACCAAGACAACGCTCCAGCACATTAAGGGTGTGCTAAGTGGCGTCTTTACTCACGCGAAGAACGAAGGCGCATTCGACGGAGTGAACCCAGTCCAGGATGCTCGTATTCCGAGCAATGCCCGGCAACCAAGGGAAACTTATGCCTATAACTTAGCCCAGATTCGTCGCATTCTGGAGTACCTGCCGTTGTTGCCGAAAGCGATAGTGGCTACGGCATCTTACGCAGGACTTCGTGAGGGCGAACTGCGAGGGTTGGAGTGGTCTGACTACACGGGGGATGCGCTCAACGTCAGAAGGTCGATTTGGAAAGCTGCAATCGACAAACCTAAGACGTCGGCCAGCGAAAAGCCCGTGCCTGTCATTCGTCAACTCGCAGAGCTTCTCGATGCGTATCGAAGTTCGATGGGAAACCCGGCATCCGGAGTTATGTTTCACAACGGTAACGGCGTTCCTATGGATCTGGACAAACTGGCCCAGCGAGTCATACGACCGGTAGCGGAAGCGATCGGACTGGAATGGTATGGCTGGCATGGGTTCCGGCGCGGCATTGCGTCGAATTTGTATGAGCTGGGTGCGGATGAGAAAGTGGTTCAACGCGTCCTGCGGCATGCAAAATCGCACGTTACCAAGGATCGTTACATTAAAGCCTTCGACCCGGCAGTTCTGGCGGCGATGAAGAAAATGGAGACGACCCTGGACGCGTTGGCTGAGTGTGCACCAGCTGTGCACCCGATGAACTGAGCAGGCGTGCTAAACTATTGAAATAACCCGCCGGAGAGGTGGCCGAGTGGCTGAAGGCGGCGGTTTGCTAAACCGTTATACGGTCAAAAGCTGTATCGGGGGTTCGAATCCCCCCCTCTCCGCCAGAAGTTCTTCTTTCGAAACTATTTATCAGCCGTCTTCCACGCAGCGTCTACAACGACATCCAGCCCTGCTGGGGCACGAATGGGGCACAATAAGCTAGGCTGGCTCAGAATTCATCGCGCGGCCAACTGGTGTCCGGGTTTCGCGTTTCCAAGGGTTTCTGCGATCGATTCACAGAAGCTGAATTATCAGTCCTATTTAATGGCGTCCCTGTGTTCTCCGGCATTTGTCGGAACCCCGAGCCAAAAAACCTCACCGCCTGTTTCTCTTGAGGGCGTGGTGTCTCACAATCTACAGTTAGTTTATGGCGCCGATCGATGATGACTTCTGGCCTGCCTCGCTGGCACATCTGGCAAAACCGTATCTGAATGATTCATCGCAGTATGTCACCATCGGCGAGATCAGCAGCGAGCCCGTAAACAGTTTCCCCGGCACAACGCTTCTCTATACGGCGATGGTGCCGGCAGACGAAGCTGATGAGTGCCTCGCACGTCTAGGCGGAATCGGCCACGGGATCAGTCACCGCAACGGACAACCGGTTTGCGGGCCCGCTGGTGATAACCCATCGGCGGCATTCTGGGTCGAATCGCGACGCCCCGATCGAAAACGGTATCAGTCGCTGGTGGAATCTTGGCAGATACATGATCGACATATACTGTTGCCGTTCGCGGGTTTCTTGCAGCATTACGGACTTTCCCCTCGAGTTCTTCCCGACCTGACAGTTGCTTGGGACGATCTGTCCGTTCCAACATTTGAGGTCGTCAGGATGAGCCCTCTAGCGATCTACAAAACAACTAAGTTCGCGACCACCGCTCGCATTGAAGTCCTCCGCGACTATCTGGAGGATTACCTGCTCGCAAACGAGTGTGTTGCTCTCGTTACCCAATGGGAGGGGCGTTATTCAACAGGGGATCCAGCGTTTGAGTCCGTTGTGGGGAAGACAAAGGGATTTACTGTTGAGCTCAAAGGCCGGGAGGTCTGGCTGAAGCGCGTCGAACATTCCAAACAGGGCGATCAATACTCAGACACGTGGTGCACACGTCTTGTCATGAAACCGGAGAAGGCACTCGAATCAGATCAGAAACTTGAATGGCCGGATCATCATGACCCTATCGTGGGGACCGGGATTACAAGTGGGTTCGGCGTAATGGAAGAGGCATACGTCCGGGACGAAGTTCTTGTCGCCTATGAGAATCGTTCGGAGTTTGACATCCACCCCGAAACCGGCGCGGTCGCAAACGGTACTTGGTGGGCTGTGGGACATTGCAGACGGGTTGGCCGCGACCACATTGCGCTTGAATTACGAAAGCTGTATGAGGGCGCGCAGTTCTCCGTGATCAAGCACTATTGCGCGTACGCGGTCAAGGCGGACTCAGTACCAGCACCCAAAAATGCGGCTGAAAAACGGAACATTGGTGTTCGTGCCCGCGATGTCATCAACGGCTATCTTGCCTACATGAAGGCCATTGAAGGATTATGTGATGTCGCGGGACTGTCATTCACGGCCGACGATATTGGGGGCTTATCGGAGTCCGGGATCAACTACAAGGGATGGTGGACCTTTCCAGAGTTAGGCCGACTCGGCAACGTTGCACCTTTAACGATGACCTATCCGCAATTCCTGGCACGCTGCAAGGATATGTTCGCCGTGTTTGAGCGAATGAAATCGGGCCCCTTGCGATCTGTGCTGCGCACTCTTGGCATACCTAAAAGTCAAATCAAGGAAGAAGGGCTCAAGCTTTCAGCGTTTCTCTGCCAACTGGCAACGATTGCCAAGAAAGAGCACTGGAGCCTCACCGAAGACGCAGAAGAGGTCGTCAAGAGCTGGGACAAAGATGCCCGTCTCGACTTCTACAAACCGCTTTTTGCTTTGAACGGGCTTCGCCTGGCCGATGCACATACGTTATCGGTTGGCGATGCAACGGCGCAGGCATCGAACCTGAAGGTGTTCGACATTGAGCCTGATAAATTCAAAACCGGCTGGGGACTTGCGCTTGATCGTGTCTATGATGAGATCGCGAAATCCCTTCACGAGGCGACGACGCTGCTTCAATCGGTTCAGCTCTAGGACTAGAGATTTACGTCTGGCACCCACGATCTTTGTCGGCAACGATCAAGTCGCGACCGAATAGGCGGTACCGTTTGCCGGCGCTTCTCGTTGTAGTGCGCATGTAGACGTGAACGAGAGGGACTACAATCCTGATAACGAGACTGAGGATTAACGTGATCTATCCATTGTGGATAAGTCCTTCAGCATCCGTTCGTAGTTCTCTCGCAGTCCAGCGAAAAACTGATCTATATCTACCCCCGGGAAAACGATAGACACGATTTGTCGGCCGATGCTCTCCCATTCCGTCTGAATCCAACGGTTCTGTCGTGGAGCGCCGAGATTCACCATGGAGAGCGAAGCTGTTAGGTCAGGGGATAATTGAATCCAATGGGAAAGGATTCCCGGAAGGTTTAGCGTATCGAAGTACGCCGTGGCCCGTTCAAGGCTCGCGATGTCCATGCAATGAAGCGGGCTGATGAACCCAGTTGGATATCGAGTGCGATCAAGTGTCTCGGCCAGAAATGTGTTGAGGAGCGCCGACATGCCGACCGTCTCCCCAAGTGAGTCAAGCGTAACAAGGCACAGGTGTGCGCGGCGTATCTTGCACCATTCGACATTCGGGAACACCTTTTGAGGTCCGTCCCCGTCGAAGAGCAGACGTACGGCTGCCGCCAGTTGCTCGACTCCTTTTTTATTTCCTCTTTCGTTGCGAACCCATTTCTTTTCGATCTCATTGAGCAGACGAACTCTATCCCCACGATATTTGCTGTCGGCCCGGAACATGCTGGCCTTGTACTCCATCAAAACCACAGCATCCTCAGTCGCTAAGAGACCGTCGCAGATTTGTACTTCGGGGTTTCCTTCTTGCCGGGGATCAGGAAAGAATCGCGCGTTAGTTCCATTGCACGCCCGGTTCAATAAGTCATCAACGTATCTTTCGAACACGGCCCCCCAGAAAGTGCGAAGGTCTTCGCTATGAGCCTCGTTAGCCACCCAATACGGACCTGTCTGAGCTTTTTCGAGAAAGGCCAGATTGTCGATCATCAGGTGCGCTTCGGGGAACCCACTAGCGTCTGGGGCAATGTGCTGGATCATGGGATGTTTTCGGAAAGGCGTCGCATCATTGGCACCATTGTCTGACGCGACAATCTCTTTCATGATTTCGTCAGGTGAGATTGAGACGAACCTCAAACAAGCGTGTACCTTATCTGCAGTGATTGCAGTCTGTGCGAAATCCCCCGGTCTCAACGGCAGAAGGTTAGGATTTGCGACTATCTTGTTCGACATCTGGGCACCGAAACGTGAGTGGATGGCGAAGACCATGGCCTCGAACTCAACGAGCGAAAGACCGATTTGTCGCTCGAATTCGCCCGCCACGTCGACGAAGTCGTGCGTCGCTGTGAGCTCCCGTGAATAGCGCGTCATCATAAGATGACCCCGCGTAAACAAGTTCGCGATGTCGGGAGATGCGCCTTCTTGAACGGCGACCATCTCGGTTACCAACCGGAGGCTGGCATCGCGCGCATCGGTACCGTCCACGGGTATTCCCTCAAGGAGACCGTGATCCAGTTGGTCGTTGGCCATAAGGAAGATGACACCCAAGCTGTTTCTGTAGTCCCTGGCGTCGAAGCCATTGCCGCAATGCTTGAGAGCGAGCTTTGCCACAAGTCCGATCTGTCGACGGTTGAACAAGAGCCGGACTGGTGAGGTACTCTCCGAACGTGCGATGAGCAGCTGGCTCGTGGATGGTTCGAAAAAGTCGCGAAGATAGCCAAGATAGTTCAGGCGGTTATGAAGCGCTGGCCGTGCCCAGAGCTGTACTCGACACACTATCTCAGCACAGATCCAAAGGATGGAACTCTTCTCATAGTTGCTGATCGCGGAGATCAGTTCTTCCATCGAACTCTTGCGACCGAACGCGTCATTAAACGTTTCGTACACCGCCGGCAGAGTCTGGGAGCTCACGTACTCCTCCCCTCATCCATCAAAATAGCTCCCTCATCGCTCCTCCGAGATGTTGTTGCTCCCGGCGGGGAGTGTTCAAGCCTGGCCGGCGCTCGGCAACAGCTTTCCACTCATTCGCAGGTTTTTTTTGGGCCATCTCCCTTGAGTTGCGTCGGCATATGCAGCCTTCTAGCTGCTGGGTCGTCGCGGAACTCAAAAACGAGATAGTCGTCATCTTCTTCGTTGCCTTGTGGTTCGAAGCACACGGACGAAATCGTTCTGCCCTCATCGAGTTCCCGACGCACCGGATTATCGTCGCCGAATGTCCAGTTGCGAAACCTCTCTGGGGATAGCCTGCCTGCAATCAACTCCTGCACGGCGCGTGCGGAAATTCTCAGGTGCATTCGTTCTCTCCCGATGCTCAATCGTGTTGGAACATACTTTCCAAGAGCGTTTGCTTCGCACATCCCCTGCTCATGCCATGAGTAGGCTGTGTAGCCCGACAGATTGGGAGTTGGCATTTTACCCAGAAGAAGGTTCAAACGCTGGACGTCTGCGTCTGCAATGCCGCTCGTCTGAGAGAATATATGGCTATTCCACCTTCGAGTAGCTTGCAAAGACAACGCAGTCCGCTCCCGCTTAACGGAAACAACCATGACGAAATCGATTTCTGGATAGTCCTGCAAGAATTTGTGAATGATTTGTCCGCCGGAAAATGCTTCTGGAGATCGCCCGCTGGAACCGAGGTCGCGGAGCAGTCCGCAACCAGCGTCTCCCAGGAAGACCAAACGACGGACTCCACCAGGAGCGCCACGCAATTGCTTCGTCTTCAGCCGCAACGCCGCATAAAGGGGGTTATCTCTTACGTGGTACGCCAGCGAGGGCATCGTACAAAAATAGTTAGATAGAGGATGTACGAACTCACGCCATTCGATCACAACACTGATCGCGGGTGAGTTCCAAGAGAGGGGCTGGCTCGGTCTGCCGTTCGCCAGCCAATTTCTTAACGCGTGACTCAAATCAGTATCAAGCTGGAAATCGCGACGAACGAGACGTCGGCGAAAAAATCTGCTTCGGCCGTCCTGGGACCGTTCGTAGCCGCTTTTTTCTCGGAACGTGAAATGAAGATGACTCGAACTGCCATCCTGCAAACGGTCTGCCTCGGCATTGATGATGTTGCACGCCCTCCGCATCGTGTCCGAGCCTGACGACGTGAAATCGTCAACCGCCGCAACGTCAGCGATTACTGGACCGCCTGTCAACAGGTCGGGTGAATAAATGTCTGGCGTCCGTGAACCAGCAGGGCGGTCGACCTCTAACGTGGCAAGCCTCGACACGGCCCAGCTGATCGAAAGTTCGTATTCTGCCGGTAACGACTGATTCGGCATTACATTTTCGAGACGATTGAGAAGGTCTTTGGCTTTGCCGGGGTCAAGCCAAGGGCCCAATTCATCCAGCATCTGTTGCAACTGTCGTCTTCCGAAAATTGGCATCAGAACTAAAAGTATAAGCATCTGCTGAGTGAATTCTGAGCAAAACAGCATGCCGGCAGTTGGTGATGAGGAACGTGTTTATCGCCGTCAACTCCAGAATTGTCGGTAATCCGCAATTGAATCTTCTGCGGATCGTGCTCACGACACCCCACAAAATATTTACATGCAGCAGGCTTGATTGTAGCTATTCGAGGGGGTGGGCTTCTGCGCGTGCTTCGATCATGTCGCGATCAGCACTCGGATTGTGACAGTCTAGATCATCGTCAATCCGGCATGGCTCACTAAGATCCCCAGCATCTGTCCGGACGATCTGGCAGGGATCGGTTGCTCAACGCGGTTTCTGGTTTCAAGAGAGATAGAAAAGTTGGATTTCTCAACTTTAAGTGAGCAGGATTGATCATCACAAAGCACCGTCGCGCTCTCTCTCGGGGATACCTTACTAAACCAAGGATCGCGATACCGCATCCGTTTTCCGAGGTGTTCGCAGGTCTCTAGTTAATTGACTGCCCACCCAGAAGAGTTTCCAGCCTCTTCATTGCAGCGATCGCGTCCGACGGCACAGACTTAATGTAAATATTCTGCGTGGTCGCGATGTTCGAATGCCGCAAGATCGTTTGGATTGTCTTGTCATCCACATTGAGCCGATGCAGATTAGTAGCCAATCCCCGCCGAAAACTATGCCAACCATGCCATGACCGGTTCACCTTATCCAGTCGGAAAATGTGGTCTGTCGTCGCATTGTGATCGGCGCTGCTGCGGCCGCAATCGACGCACCGATCTACCAGGGGCAAAATTTGTTCTCTCAGCAGACTATCCAAGTCCCACGGTTTGCCAATGCTATTCGCGAAAATCGGCCCAATCCGCGGATTACCGCATGCGGCCTGATGTGCTGCCAGCTTCTTGGCAAGCGGTCCGATCACCGGAACGGGTGCTTTGCTTTTCGCAGTTTTGGGATCGGTCGCAATCCCGTTCCAGATCGAGCGCCTCACACGCAGCGTAGCAAACTCGTCACCATTAACCGGTTGGTAGTCTCCCCACTGCAGTCCGCGAATTTCGCCCCGGCGTAAGCCTGTGAATGCGGCAACAGCCACGACCGTGGCCGATGGCTCCGGCAAAATCGCAAGCATCCGCTCGATCTCCTCCAGCGAATATGCATACGTTTCTTTCGCCCGAGGAGCATCTTCTGGAATTGAAACGGCGGTGACAGGATTGGCGCGGTCGTAATAGTCCTGCTGGGAAGCGAAGCGGAACACGCCGCTCAGCAGGTGTTTGATGTGCTTAAGTGTAGACTTACTGACGCCGTCTTCATGAGAGATCTGCTCCAGAAGCCGTTGGATTTCCGGAGTGCGAGCGTCCCGCAACCAGCGGGTGGCGCATCGTGGCAGGAGATGCCTCAGCCACATGTTGCGATAGCCGCGGTAGGTAGACGGGCGCTTGTGCTGCTTCACGAACGGAAGGTAAACCTTCTCGACGAACTCGCCAATTCTAACGACAGTATCCGGCGAGTAGCGCTGCTGGTTGAGTGGTTCGATTGCGGCCTTGGCTAACTCACGGACGCTAGCCTTTGTTTTGTGTTGAGAATCCACTCGAGCCAGAATCTTCGAGCGCTGAACGGATCGGATTTCGCCGTCCACAAGTGCTTGCTCGCGATACCGCACTCGCCAGTATCCGCGATGTTTGGAGATGTACCCAGACTGCTTCCGCATTCGGATCATGACTGTACTCCTTCGGGAACCCCGCCTTAACGTGCCCCATTTGTGCCCCGGCGAATCTCCGCTCATGAATTTCAACCTCTTACACCCTCTATCGGTTCATCAAACCGATATTGCTTCAGTGTGCATGTTTCTTCTTGGCCTTCTTTGTTTCTTTTAGCTTCTGCTCGTGCCTGGATCTTCTTGCCCATTCTCGCTTGTGCAAGCGCTGACCAAACTCTAGGCACTGCTCGCGATCACAGAACCTTTGCCGCTCGTCCCGGTGGCGCACGAAATAAGGTGCGGGACAACCATCTGCCTGACAGTGCGCCAGCTTCGGCCCCCACTCGCAAATTCCCAATACCAGCTGTAGTCGCAGATTACTGGGATTCGGCATCACGCCTTCTTCTTGCGACGTTACGAACGCGGGTACCCTTTCATCGTGCCAGCGAATCCAGTCCTGCAAGATGAAAGAAGAGCTGTCCTTGCGATCCCAAACATCGCGCAGGCCATCGCGTATCTGCAGGAGCTCTGCATCTCTAGCCTGCTCCCTAGGCATGAAGAGTATTTCTATTGGCTTGTCTCCGCGCTGCCGCAGGGACGGATCCCATTTTTTCCAGAACTGTTCGCTGTTTCCGAGATTGGCTACACTGAGTAGGAGCTTTTCCCGCCACTTAGTCTGGCTAGGTCCAAATGCTCCTCCGATCTCTATTGTTAACGGCATCACTTCTCCCTAAGTAGAGTCTACTACAACTACAACTCTACGGTAAACACCCTATTGCTCCCTGTCTGCTCGTCGCGTAGAGTCATAAACAACAACAACTCTACCAAGGAGGCCTTTATGGACCGCAGGTCAGAGCTGAGCATTCGGGAGACGGCAACCCGGCTGCGCTGCACGTTGAAGTATGTCCTCGATCTTGTATATGCCGGCAAGCTGCCCGGAGCGCGGAAGCTTCGCAATCGTTGGCAGATACCGACCGCCGCAGTAACCAACTGGCTTGCACGAAGAAAGGTGCGCGGGAGTAATCGCTAGTGATGCAGGAGATCGTCGACGCGAAAGAAATCGCAAACCGGCTATGCGTTCCCGTTACTTGGGTGTATGAGCACGTGCGCTCCCGCGCGCAGGACCCTATGCCGCACTTGCGCCTAGGTCGATATGTCCGATTCCAGCCCGAGAGCCCTGAATTCCGCGCTTGGCTGGAACGTCACCAGTCCTGTCATCCTCCGTGATCGATGAGGACGAGGAAGCTTGCCCCCATTCGCGCTCGCGCAAACGGCGAACGTAATTTTCGGAATTAACAAACGCAGATATAAGGAGCTAAGAAATGGCTTACAAAATTAAATGTGATGAACTTCCGGTGGAAACCTTCCCGCCGCGAGTCTACTTGGCAACCGTGAAGTGTGCCGTATTGCGTCGCTCAAAAAATTCCGGGGAGCCGATGATCGAGGTCACTCTCCAGCCGCCCCCGCCTTTAGACAAGGATCGCGTGGATCGTATTGTTCTGAAGACCGCCTGGTTCGAATCCACTTTTTCCCCGAAAGCGCTGAAACGCGATGGCGACCAAGCGGGTTTCGATCACTTTGTCATGATCAACGGGTCCAGCACCCGCACCGGCCGCCTGCAACAATATCTCGGGCGCGACTGCGATCTGGTCCTCGAGTCTCCGCAGCACGTGGCGACGGTGCTGGATAACGTCTGCACTGGCAAGCGCATGTGGGTACTGGAAACCCCGCGTAAAGACGGCAAGGGCGGTTATGACTTAGCAGTGACGTCAGAGCGCCCCAAGCGTGTTCCTGAGGATGTGCGCGAACTGAAATGGCCGGACGGGGATTAGTCTCCGCAACCTGCGTCCGTGCTGAATCCCGAGAAAAGAGGCTTGTCAACCTAGACCTTCGAGAGGGTTGGGCATCGCAACGTTTGGGTGCTCCACCTCTCGATTCACACCAGCATGCATAACCACATTGCCCAAAACAGCAGCCTCCTCGACGCCGCGCTCGCATACGCGGAGCGGGGCTGGCGCGTCATCCCGGTGCACGGTATTACAGCGGGTGGAGACTGTACTTGCGGTGCCGACGACTGCTCCTCCCCAGGAAAGCACCCGTTAATCTCTGCTTGGCAAAAGAAGGCGACGACCGACCCTGACACCATACGGGGGTGGTTCACTGCTTGGCCGAACATAAATATTGGTATAGCCACCGGAAGCGCCTCGGGCATTGCAGTGCTCGATGTGGACGCGATCACCCTACTGAACGGCTGGGAATCGTCCACGCTGACTGCACAGACCGGCAAGGGGCGCCATTTGTACTTTGCGCTGGACGGCACTAGGGTGCGTAACAGTGCTGGAAAGCTGAGCTCTGGCCTAGATATGCGAGGCGACGGCGGATTCGTAGTTGCTCCACCTTCGCGACATGCCAGTGGCAAGCATTATGCTTGGGTAAATCCGACCGCGTCCCTCCAGCCTCTTCCGGTCTGGACACTGACAAACAAGCCGATCCCAAACGGCCAGCGTAATGACTCCCTATTCAAGATCGGCTGCGCCATGATTCAACGCGGAGAGAGTGTCGAAACGATTGAGGCCGAATTGCTGTCTGTTAATGCCGACCGGTGCATTCCCCCTCTGCCCGGAGCGGAGGTCAAGGCCATTGCTGCCAGCGCGGCGAGGTATGAAGCCGCGGCCGTTTCCGATGATCAACTCTCCGATTCACTCGACGACTTGATTGAAGATGCCGAGCAAAATCCTGCCGTGGCTATCGTCGAGAATCTTGTTTACCGTGGCGATCGCATCGTGATTCATGGCTATGAAGGAACCATGAAGTCTCTGTTCGGCATGGCCCTGGCAGACGCCATCGCGCGGGGAACGACGTTTCTCGGCGAACTGAAGACAAGTGCGCCCCTGCGCGTGGGTATCATCGAGACAGAGATGCGGAACCCACGATTAGGTGAGCGGCTGAAGAAGCTCTATCCCGATCGTGCTACCAGACCAAAAAACCTGCTTTTCTTCTCGCGGCAAAAGCTCGATGAATTCCGCCACTGCTACAAAATTGAAGAGCGGTTGAAGATTGTTCGCAAATGGATTGAGAAAGAGGAGATCCGGATCGTCATCTGGGATGTTATCTCCGACCTCTTTTGCGGTGGCCGCTCGCCCGACAAAGAAGAGGATGTGACCTTCGTCTTTGATCAACTGCAGCTGATCCCAAATGTAGAAGCTTGGGTGCTATTTCGCCACGATTCCAAACCGAAGGCGAGCGATGATGCCAACACGAACAACCGCATTCGTGGCTCCAGCGAGTGGAAGGAGAACCCGGATACGGTCGTGCATCTAACGTCAAACGGGCGCAGCGGCACCGTCAGCGTCGGCATCGGGAAGTTACGCTACGGCGAAAAGCCGGCATCATTCGAGATCCGTTATGACAAAACAGCCGGTACGGTCGTGCCTGGTAATCCGATTCTCTGGTTACTGGCGCAACTAGGGTCCCGATCGCGCGAGGAGTTAGTGAAGGAATGCATTGAGCGTTACGGAACCAGTGACCGCACAGTCGCCCGCTGGCTGGAAATGGTGAAGCAGTATCTATCGGAAAGCCACATCGGTCACCAGAAGATATTTGATCGCGATGCGCAGCTGCATCCGGAACTACTCTGGAAGCCTATGAGCTACGAAGACGAGGAGTGAGGGTCACGGAAGCGGCATGATGTGGCAATCTTAGAGACATTCCTATGAAAACAGGGAACTTGAACTTTGCCGGGTCTTTAACACAAAGGCAGGATGTGGCAAGCTTGCCAAGTGCACATGCTCAGAAAAGTACACGGCAAAGTTGAAGTCTTTTGTTTTCTGGTGAATAACTAGAACTTTGCCACATTCCCGCACTCTCGCGTGGTCGACGGATATACAAGGTGTTATCGCTCGTCTTCCTTCACCGCCTGCTCGAGCATCTGCTGGATTAGTGCCTTGTTGTCAGCAAAGTTCTGCGGTGTCACGTTGATAGCGAGCCCATCGTCCTTCACTGCAGCATCGAGGCCTGCGTCTTCGAGGCGCTTTGCCCAGTTATCAGCACCGCTAACACTAGCCCGGATTCGCAGGAAGGATTTTCTCGGTCGAAAATATACAAAATTGTTCGCCTGGTTCCCATCGAGCAAGCCGATAAAGCCTTTGTTGTAGTTCAACGTGCGTTTGTTTTTTGCCACGCCATTGATGATGTTTAGGCACTCATCCGCTAGATTCACAACTGGAGCGCCCGAGTAGGACAGCCAGTAGTTTCGATCGGTCGCCTTGGCCTTCAAGTCTGCATGATCATCGCGTCGTAGACGAGTGCTATCAATCACCTTTATGAAGCTGACAGCAACGCCGTCTGTTAATCGAAGGCAGTTCACCTGAATGGCGATGATCGGAATCGATCCGCTGAACAGCTGAATCACGTTTAAGAAACGGCTGGTAATATCTTCGGCCACAATCACTGCACGATGATCGTAACCGGGATAATGGCGGCGTTCTATATCCCAATACTCGATGGCACGGATGAGATGACTCTCATCTAAGCTTCCCAGCATTAACTCGACTTCGTACCGGGTTTCGCCCTCGCTATCCTCAAGCAGCAAGTCGAGACGGCCCGCCTTCTCTTGAATGCGCTGCCTCTCGATCAAAACTACATCGCCCAGCTGCAGCGAAGCCGGATCATCAGCGATCAGTTTTTCCAAAGCCGATTCTGAAATGCCGGCTTCGGCCAATGTAATGACCTTCGACTTTGCAATCTTTAATCCCGTCGCTGCTCCGCTCATCATTACTCGCTTTCTTTTCCTATTTCTTCAATTCGGCCGCGATCGCCGTAAACTGATCCAGTGCTGCTTGTAGGTCCTCTGCGATCTCCGCCGCAATCACGTCTGGATCGGGCAGATTGGCCGAGTCCTCCAGGCTGTCATCTTTCAGCCAGAAGATGTCTAGACTCAGTTTGTCGCGCTTCAAAAGGTCTTCATACGCAGAAAGACTTGAATTGTCGGTTTCTTTGCGTTCGTGGCGGTTCTCCGGGTTGTAGCAGGCGACGAAGTCGTCCAGGTCTCGCGCTTCAGCGGATTCGTCTTCAGCGTGAAATGCTGGTTCGTGCGGAAATCGTAAATCCAGAGCGTCTTCGTCCATGGAGTTTCGCTCGCGGGCTTGCGATCGAAGAACAGGACGTTGGCCTTCACGCCTTGCGCATAGAAGATGCCAGTCGGCAGCCGCAGCAGCGTGTGGACGTCGCACTGTTGCAGCAGTTCCTTGCGGCGAATTGTCTCGCCGGCGCCGCCTTCGAACAAGACGTTATCGGGAACCACGATCGCCGCGCGGCCGTGGATCTTCAGGCAGCGACTTAACATGCTGTAGGAAGTTGAGCTGCTTGTTGCTGGTTGTGGCCCAGAAGTCGTCGCGGACTAGGCCAGTGCTCTCTTTGCTTTCCTCTCCCTCCTCGTTGATAACGGTGATGCTCGACTTCTTCCCGAACGGCGGATTCGTCAGCACCATCTCGTACGCTGTCGAGGGCTTCTGCGCCAGGCTGTCCTGCCACGTCGATCGGGCACTCATCGCCGCCGATCCCGTGCAGGTATAGGTTCATCGCGCACAGCCGTGCCGTCGCTGTCCACGATCTCGTGCCGCTCAGCCGTCTTAGCTTCAGGCGCTTCTTCTGGTCGCGATCGAGTTTATTGTGCGGTAGCGATGTAATCATGCGCGGCCAGCAGGAATCCGCCCGGTACCGCACGCGGGATCATGAATCGTCTGCCCAGGCGCGGGCCGCATCACGTCCACAATCGCTTTGATCAGCGGGCGCGGTGTAAAGTACTGTCCCGCGCCACCCTTGACGTCGGCTGCGTTCTTCTCCAGCAGACCTTCGTAGGCGTCGCCTTTCACGTCCACGTCCTGCGACATCCATTGCTTCTTTATCGATCAGGTCAGCAATCAGGCGCCGCAGCTTGGCCGGGTCCTGGATCTTGTTCTGCGCCTTGCGGAAGATTACGCCCAGCATGCCCTTCTGCTTGCCGAGTTCTGTCAGGATGTGCCGGTAATGGGTCTCCAGAGCGTCGCCGTCGCAGCGCCACCAGGCTGGCCCAATCAAGATCCTGTCTGGGATGAGCGCGGCCGGTTGAATGGCGGTTCGTCTGCTCGTCCGCCATCTTCAGGAAAAGCAGATAGGTCAACTGCTCGACGTAGTCGCCGTAGCGAGAGTCCGTCATCACGCAGGACATTGCAGTAGTTCCAGAGTTTTTGGACGATTCCGTTGCTCGTCATCAAATTTCCATTTCGACGGGTAAACCAGGCTTGCCGTTTTGGCATTTCGGGCACTTGCGATCGTGCAGATCAGATCCGTTTGCGCCGTAGTTGTAGCCGCAGTAGGAACACGCAACCTGGTAGACACGCTGTAGGTGATCCGTACCGGGGAGTCGTGTATCTCGAATAGTCACCTGACCGTTCACGTTCACATACCCAGTCACTGTCGTTCCCTTATCTGATCCCATGTGACTATTTCCCAGTGCTCGTGGCTAAGGCAACTTCGTCTTCGACCCTTGTATATTTTTCGAGAATGCTCAATAGGCCTTCGATCTCGCCGACGCTTAAATCGCTCAATTTCACTACGGTGTTTTTGGCCAGATTGAGGGAAGTCAAATCCAGGTCTTTCGGGTAAAGGCGGACGGACTTTAAATCGTCGAACAAGGCATTACGTTCATCTACGCCACCTCGGAACACTTCCGCACCGCAGGAGAAGTAGCTGTTCGAATTCAGGAAAAACGTTGCAAGCCGCGCACCGGCAGAACTTCTTATTCCGAATGCAGGGTCCTTAGTTGTGCTTTTGAGGAATACTCCGGCATCACACGCCCATTCCATAACCCGGAGAAACGACCTAGCATCTGGCGCACCCTTGAAGCCTCGCAAGAGTTCAGGTGTCCACGTTGTCGATGTGGTTACGGTTGCTGACTTCGACTCCGCGACTGCGCCGATCAGATACGGCACGATGATCTGTCTGGTCTCGTCGCCGAAACACCGGATCTCTAAGCCAAAGATCTCGACATTTGTCATTTCCTGGTTAAGGTAGAGGAGTATGCGGCGAATCTCGGGCCGAAGTTCGTCACCGACCACCATGAGCCGGAGGCGCCCGAGTTGCAGGTTGCGTTGTACCTTAGCCCAGAACTCTTGCAAAGCATTGTCATCGAACCCGAAAACCTCACGTAACCTGTCGTCAATGCTTGTCTCACTCTGGTGTCGAATCGCGCGGAGTGTCTCGACAGGCCAGGCATCACGTGCGTTCGCAGCGTATTCAAGAATCTGGCCGATCACTTCACGGCGGGACTCAGGGTTCTGGAGCAGTTTGGTCTCGATCAGAGTCAGCACCCCATATTGATCAACAAAAAGGTGATCCAATGCCCAACCGAACACTGGCATTTCTCGCGTTAACAAGCAGAACCTGGGAGGATCCTCGGAGCTTGGATCCATCTGCCGACCAGGCAGCAGATTCGGGTTCTGCGCCAGTAGATCTTGCAGCGCTTCTTCAAGATTTTTTCCGGCGAATCCTTCTCGGAACGTACGAGCCGGTAAGGCTTCGACCTGATTTACAGTCCTGACGAAGACTTCGTCTGTTGACCTCATGTCCCCTCGTCCTATTCGGTACTTTCTGACTCGTCACGAACCGCTACAAATCAAGGTCCTTGATGCGTTTCGAGAAAATCTTGTTCAGCTTTTCGGCGATTGTCCAAAACCATTCCTTCAGCAACTCGCGTTGTTTTGGATCATTGAAATCTGCGCGCTTACTTACTTGAATGCGGCAATTCTTGCGGAGCCTATCCCAACTCAGAGGCTCTCCCATCTCACGGTCGATTTCTTCTTTGTGGGCATGAAGCTGCTCGAAAGCAGCTAGAGCATTCTCATGGAACATGTAGACCTCCGCTGATGCTCTTCCGCCGTCGCGGTTACTGAGCCCGAGAGTGATTTGGAATCCGGCGCGTCCAATTGCGAGTACACACCAACCTTGCAAAGGCGGCTGTTGCATGCGCAGGACGCCCTTCTTCGCTCCGAAATAGTCCCTGAGTTCGCTCCAGAACTGCTGATAGGCCACCTCAAGTTTCGTTGGTTTATACGTTTCCCGAATTACGTTCCGCCAATCGTTCGGACTCGAAATAACCTCAAACTGCGTAGCAGGTGGAGAATCTTGAATCCTGTAAACGCGCAGGCCGAGCCCGAAGTAATTCGCTTTCCCCGCAGCTATTTCGTTCAAGCGATCAAGGGCTTCGCGATGCTCATCAGAGAAATTCTCGGCAATCCACACCATTGTCTTGGCACTTAATCCTGCACCGTAGGTGAGGAGCTTTCCAAGGTGATCGTGGTCAGTCTTTCCAAATTGGTTTTCTACAACGATCGTGTGCTCCTCTTCGCCGCGCGCACGCAGAACAATGTCCGCGCTGAACGGGCCCACGTCGGCTTCTTGCTCGACCAGTTCGAGTTCTAACCCGAGTACATTCGCAAGCAACTCAAGTCCTTCGGCGCCTGCGAGCCAAGGCGTGAAGTCACGTGCCTCGTCAGGCCAAACGGTTCGCACATCCACCGGGGACAGCTTCGCTAATGCAGGTTTCGCGCCCATCTCAATGCTCCCCCGCGGCAACCGCCGCGTTCGTTCTTCGTTGAGGGACGGTTCTCGTCCGAACACCCGCTGGTTGTCGCGACGCCTGAATGCGTTGCAGGAGAACGGACGCAGGTTCGTCGTTTGGATCTTGCGGCACCAGCTTGCCTTCAAAGGCGCGCTTCAAGATTCCCCGGCGTAGGCGATCAGCCCGGCTACCACTCCTTCCCAAACCTTCCGCGATCTCATCAACGTTCGATAGACGACGCTCGATTTCAGCAACAATCCGGGCCTGTTCGGCCAAGGGAGGAAGCGCGTAAGGCGCGTACATCAGCGCTTTCTGCGTCAACTTGCGTCGTCCAGTCGATCCGGTGGTGAGAGGAGTGAAAGGGTAATAAGCCAACGAGTAGTTTAGGAACTCAGACAAAACGGCATCGGTGGCGCGCAGAATGTGCGCGTGATTATTTACCCAAGATTTGCCTTTGATTAGGTATGAAAATGGACTCGTTCTGCCAACAAAAGTCTCGTCTTCCACTACGAGCACAAGAGGCTCATCAAAAAGATAGTCGTCGATCCAACCCACTTGCGCGTTTGCGCCGTAGTACGGGATATTTCCACCGCGTCGTGCCCTTTCTTCCTTGTTGACCGGCACGCGTTGACTATCAAGACACTCAGCGACCTGATCAATCGATGCCCACGCCCACCCCTCCGGCAGTTCCGGGAGATTGCTCGTATCGGGCGCTTCCGGTTCCTTGTACTTTCTCTTCCAGCCGTCGTTCTTCGGAGGCTTGTCGGCGGCGAGCATCTTCGCAAGCTGATCGGTTTCCCAGTTTGCACGACGCTCCTCGAGAATGCCCTTGAGCAATTGCTCGCCAGTTTCGTACGTCCGTCCTTCTTTGCGCGCGAGTTCGGCTTCGGTCGGCACCAGGCGTCCTTCGCACGCTACTTTTAGTACGGACGTGCGATAGCGTTTCAGATTCGCTTGTACGCGCCTTAGAGCGGCTGCTGCTGAGTCGAGAGTCGAAAAGATCTCTTCACATACGTCGGCGATCCGCTGCTGCTCGCCGAAGGGCGGTAAGGGAAACTCGCAGCTCTCGATGTCTTTCGCGCTAACGTTCTGGACTGCTATACCTCTCCCCTCAGCAACAATTTGGGGTTCAACAAACTTCAGAATCAATTTGATAAATGCGCTTGAAATGTCAGCCCGAGGGACTAAAAGGCCTGTGCGCTGATTCTGCAACGCAGGAATATCGCCCTTATACGTCGAGATTTTCCCTAGTGCGCCAGACATTCCAATCAACATTTGTCCGCACGTAATGGCGAAATCACTGTAACGGCTTAGGAACTCGACAGGTAGATACCTTGTATCCGAAAGATCTACAATTCCTCCGACCAGATCCGCCTGCCGGATGAGTGGCACTCCTTTGTCACGATAGTCTGAGCTCTTAAAAGCAAAGCCGTTTCGGACGGCGAGAACATCACCTACATGCGCCCATGCCCATCCCTTGGGTATCACGCGACCAGTACCTCATTCAATTCCGTGAGCAGCGGCTGCAATTGGGGACCAAACACCTTCATCGCCTTGCCCAATCCGCCGCGCTGTATAAATGGCTCGTATTCGAAGTCTTCCATTTCGATCGAAAGGCTGCCGGCAACTTGATCGCGGATCGCTTCCAGCCATTGCCGCTGCTCATCCGTGAATTTCGTGTCCTTGCTCTCCTGCGCGGCCAGCCAGGAAGCAAATCGCTCTTCGACCTCCTCTTTGAACGGGTGCAGTTGCTTTTCGGCGCCGATGGCAAAGCGCACTAGCGATACCATGTCGGTGAGCACCTTGCCACCCGAGCCGTGCACGCGCGAGCGATCCAGCCGCTCGTACGATTCCCACACGCGCTCTTCTTTCAAATTCAGCGGTGGCCGCTCGATGGCCTGCGCCAGTTCGCGCAACTGCGCCAGCGTGGGCCGCTGCTTGAAGGGACGGCTGTAGAGTGCCTGCAATGCCGTCAATTCGTCCTTGTGCTCGCGGATGAACTGCTCGAACGACTCTACCGTGCTACGCGCCTTCTCCGTTGCCGCCGCCGAGAAGCCCTGCTCGATGACTTGGTCTTTGCTGATAACGTCGATGACCTGCTCATACGACTTGCGGATATTAATCAGGTTCTGTCGCAGTTCCGGATTGGCCGCAATCGGCTTGGCCGCCTCTGCCAGCATTTTTCTTGCGGCATCGGCAATCTGTTCCTCGCTGGGCTCGCTCGCGCCGGTTGCCTTCCGTGCTGCCTCGACCTGGAGGTCTGGGTCGAGCGCCTGTACGAGGCGTTGTGCCACCGCGGTCAGCGGTTCTCCCGCAACCTGCGTCAGTTGCTGCCGGTCTTCGTCGGTCAGTTCCTGATCGAGCCGCGACAGACGCGACACCAGCGAGCTGATCACGTCGGGCTCGCGGTTGCCCATCGCTACGGCCTCAAGCACCTTCTCAAACGACCACGAGCGCTTGCGGTCGAGTGGCCGCGTATCCGCCATTTCCTCTTCCGAAAGCCCGATTGCGTCCACGATGATGAAATGCGTTTTAGCCTTCGCGTCCGGCGTGACGGCCTGCAGATCGTCGGGCGAAATGACGCGAGTGCCGCGCCCCTTCATCTGCTCGAAGAACGTCCGGCTGCGTATGGATCGCATAAAAAACACAATTTCGAGCGGCTTGATGTCGGTTCCCGTGGCAATCATGTCTACCGTGACCGCGATGCGAGGGTTGTAGCTATTGCGGAAATGCCCAATCAGGTCTTCGGCCTTCGCTCCGCCATTCTTATAAATGACTTCTTCGATTTCGCTGCCATCAGCTGCCTTCTTCTTCACCTTTACGGCTACCGTGCCGGTGCGGTACGTGATCTTCTGGCAGAAGTCATTGCCCTTGCCGAATTCTTCGCGAATGATCTGGACGATGTCGTCGGCATGGCTGTCGTCCTTGGCGAAGATCAGCGTCTTCGGCACTTCGGTGCGGCCAGGGAAAATATCGGCGAACAGGCGCTCCCTGAATGCCTTGATGATGGTGCGGATCTGGTCCGGCGCAACCACTTCGCGATCGAGCTGGTTGGACTTGTAGCTCAGCTCTTCATCGAGTTGTTCCCAGCGCTTCGCTCGCGTCTGGCGGTCGCGCTTCTGCACGTACCATTCACCGTTCACGGTCGAGCCATGCTCGCTGATCAAGGTGCGGATGCGGTACACGTCGAAGTCGACATTCACGCCGTCGGCCACGGCCTGATCGTGCCCGTACTCCATTACCAGGTTCTGATTGAAGAAGCCGAACGTCTGCTTGGACGGCGTTGCCGTCAGCCCGATCAGGAACACGTCGAAGTACTCCAGCACCTGCGACCAGAGGTTGTAAATCGACCGGTGGCATTCGTCCGTAACGATGAAATCAAAGGTCTCGATCGGTAGCTTCGGGCTGTACGCCACCGGGACCGGCTCCCTGAGCACGGAGGACGCTACGAACGTGGACTCCTCTTCCAGTGTGGGATCCAGTTCCTCGCCTTTCAGCATGGCGTAGAGTCGCTGGATGGTGGTGATGCAGACGCGACTGACATCGTCCAGCTTGTTCGATTGCATGTGCTGAACGTTGTAGAGCTCGGTGAAGGGCCGGTTCTCCTCCGGTGTGCGGAACTGCTGGAACTCTTTCAGTGTCTGCCGGCCAAGGTTGCTGCGATCAACCAGGAAGAGAACACGCCGGGCATTTGCGTGCTTGATGAGCCGGTAAATGAAGTTGCAGCCAGTGAATGTCTTGCCGCCGCCGCTTGCCATCTGGATCAAGGCCCGTGGGCGGCTTTCTGCCAGCGATTTCTCCAGATTGCGGATGGCCGTGATCTGCGCCGGACGAAGTCCGTCTGTGATCAGCTCGGGCATGTGCCGGAGCTTCGCGCGCAGGCTGGTCCCGGGGTGCTGAAGTTCCTGCGTGAGCCAGTCGGAGAGCGTCTCGGGCTGATGGAACGAAAACACACCTCGGCTTCGCGAATCTGGATCGAGCAGACTGGTGAACCGGGTCTCGACACCGGTGCTCTCATACAAGAAGGGTAGTGGCTTACGCGGCGCCTGAACGCCATCCGGAACACCGGCGCTGTACTTCGCGGTCTGAGTCTCGACACCAGTGAGCGTGTGCCCTTCTGCTTTTGCTTCGACCACCCCGACCGCCATTTGATCCACAAACAGGAGATAGTCGGCTTCACCGTGGCCTGCGCGCATCGGAAACTCACGCACCGCGACGCCACGGCCGTCGTAAAGGTTAATGGCCTTCCGGTCCTGCACGATCCAACCGGCATCGGTGAGCAGCTTGTCGATTTTGATTCGAGCTAGATCCTCAGGTGTGACAGGCATTTCTTGTGGCCGATCCGCTCTGCGGGTTATTTCTGGGGAGTACCCATTCTAAGCTAAGTTGCTGAACTTCCTCGAACTAAGTGCGGATCGCAGGTTTGCCGGAAAACGCCCCGGCCCGTATCGCGCAGTTTTTAAAACCTAGCATATACATACGTATTTATATGCGATGGACCAAGAGAGATTACGTCCCCATGCGACAGCTCGGCCGAAGAATCGCCACCATTTTCTGTCAGGCGTTCCCCATTTACATAAGTGCCGCATGTACTCCCTAGATCTCGGACAAAATACCGCTTGTGAGCATCTCCAAGCCTGAACACCATCGCATGAGATCTGGATACTTCGCGGGGAGTGAGGCAGGGGACATCCTGACAAAAAATGTCGACTGGTTTGTCCAACGGCTGCTCCGCCGGGGTCGCCAAACGTCCCAGCACAACCTCATCGGCCATGATCGAATAAACGCCCTGCGTGTATGGGCCCGACCCAACCAGATAAACTCCAGGCCCGAGCTTATCTACGACGCTGGCAATTCGGCTGATTCGTTCGACGTCTGATTGGGACAACAGAAGTGACAAGTCCTGCAGCCTGGCAGTTCGTGCAAGCTGATCGATCTTGTTTGCGAGCTTTAAGATTTCCTCATTCAAAGGACGATTCCTCTCTTCCACAACGAGAGCATCTCTGAGTATCTGCCCCGGATGCTGGGATCCAGATGGCACGCACGCTCGAGTGTTTCAATTGCATCGTTCAGCGTGTCGGCTTGTTCAGCGAGTCGCTTTGCTTCTGTGACCATCACTGACACATCTTCAGGTGTGGCTGCTGGTGTTGAAATGGCTCCCGGCTCGCTAGCGGCGAGAAACTGTGTCAAAAAGTCTTGTGCCGTCGGTGGGCGTTCTTCATAGTCATGCGCCAATGCCTTTTCGAACAAGCCGTCCCAACGGCTGCTAAGGTCGGGGCAGAAGTCAGAAACGCTGGGGACTGACTGCGATCTCGATTTCCGAACAACTGAGGCTATCTCCGCGGCCGTGGCGGAGGCGGATAATGCAACCCGAAAAGGATGCCGACCTGTGAATAGCTCGAAAAGAACAATTGCCGCCGAGTACACGTCTGTTGCGGTCGAGTGCGTGCCCAGAAAACTCTCTGGGGCCATGTAGAGGTATTTGCCACCGGCACTCGCAATGAGTGATTCGGGGTCTACGTGCTTTGCCAAACCGAAGTCACTTATCTTCGCGCATAAGCGCGCATTGCTATTGTCGATAAGGATGTTTGTCGGGCTAATATCCCGGTGGATGATGGGTGGCAGTTGTGAGTGAGCAAATGCGAGTCCGGCCAGAATGTCTTTTCCCAAGCGAATACGGGTATCGATCGGCAGATCGCCATCTATGGTCGCAAGGAGTGTACCGCCCTCTACATACTCCATGCTGAAGTACCCGTATGTTTCGCCCTCGCGCTCGAACTCGTTTGCTTCAAAAACGCGGACGATATTCGGATGGCTAAGTTTCGTGAGAAGGTAAGCTTCTTCAAGCGCATCGCTACCGTCTTTGCGCGGAAAGACCTTCAATGCCTGCAATCCCATGTAGCGATGCCGGGCTAGATAAACATCTCCAAATGCGCCACTACCCAGGTGCCGCACGATTGTGTAGGTATCCCGAATCAGTTCGCCGGCGGCGAATTGCTCTAAATTCACGCCCCCTGCCCCCGGGCTTTACGAAGCCCAGCGTCGGCGAAACGCTTGTCGAGCTTTCCTTGTTGCCAGGTTGGCAATAGTCGGCACAGGTCCCAGACGATAGTACGAAGAGAGCTAATGTCGTCTCTTTTGAACGCGCGTATACCCTCCTCCTTCAATCGCTCGGCCGCGAGTGGATCTACGAACTCGGATTCTTCCGAAAGTTGTGCGAACTGAGCCCTCCAGAAATCATCTTGCGACAGCGAAACCTTCCAATAAATGTCCTTGAGTCGCTGAACAGACTTACGCAGAGATACCAGATCTCGATTTGCGACTGCAGAATCGGCCGCCTTCAGGGCGTCGGCGTATTCTCCACGCTGATTGTCATTCCCGCAAGCCTCGACGAGTTTTGTGCCATCGCGGTAGTCATCCACTTCCACTAGCAATAACTCCCACTCGGCTGAACGCTTTACTGCGTCAATCGCCTGCTTCAATTCAATTAATTGCTGTGCGGCTTTCTGTCTGGCGTCGTGATCATCGAATGCTGCTTCCTTTTCGCGCTCCACAAGCGCAATCTGGCGCCCTAGTTGCGATCCCAATTTGTCCGGCGCTGCACGCTCGATTTCCGAAATCCTTTCTTTTTCTTTTCGCAGCTCGAGCTCTATGTCTGGCGACTGCAGTTCCGGACGCTCGGGTCTGTAAACCATCGGCCGAGCTTCTCGGAGCGAAGGGAATACAGCTTCCGCTGACGGAGTCTTCGATTCGTCAAGACGGATCGTGACCTCGACGGGTTCACCAGCAGGGAGGGAACGGCGAACTTCATCGCCATACAACACAATTTCTCCGACTTTAATATTCAGGTCAGCCCTGGCGTTGTCGCCTTCGAGTACATAAATGTTCAAGGTGCTCTTCCGATTTCCAGCAACCACTTCATGCGCGGTCTCGAACTTGTACACACCTTTAGCTGGTAGGGGAGAGCCATTGGGAATGATGATTTGTATTTCATTCCTCTCAAGCGCGATAGAAAATGCTCTTGATGTCGTAGCTTGGGCTACTGCAAGTCCATGAGTAATGGAGAACCTTGCTTCATTCGTTCGAATCAGCGCCCCAGACGCATCCATTAATTGAACTTCGAAAGCATTGGCCTTTTTGGCACGAAGTACAACTGTGGTATGAATCTTGCCATTCACCGGAACGGTAATCGCGCCGCTGCTCCACCCACCATCGCTGCGAATAATGGTTATGGATGCGCCCGGAGTAACAGATTGAACGGCAATGCTGACATCAGCGTCCAAATCGGTCGAAACGGGACTGTAAGCAAGCTTTAGCTCAGTCGATCCGGGCGACGCCGGCTTACCAGAACGAGACGGTATCCGCTGAGTCGACGCAAACAGCGCTGCTCCTGCTGCCACGACGGTCATCGGATCAAGCCGGAAATCGGCACGGCCGAATTCCGATACCACCATGTCGCGGATGTATGGGGTCTGACTCTGTCCACCTACGACGAGAACGCTGGCTACGTCGTCACGGTTAATGCGGTGCTGGTTTAGGAGGCGTCGGCAGATGCCGAGACAGCGCTCAGTAAGGTGCTCCGTAGCTTGCTGAAGATCGCTACGCGACACTTCCAACACTGTATCAATCTCTTCCAGGTGTCCACCGAGACGTTTCACTTCGACGTTTACATGCGGCTGTAACAAAGAAAGCGATTTTTTTGCGTCCTCAGCAACGTACTTGAGCTTCGCCATGGCATATGGTGCCGACCCGTCGCGCTTCAAGCCAAGGTTGCCGTATTCCGAGGTGAGTCTTTCAACTACCAACTTAACAAGAGCCCAGTCGTAATCCTTCCCACCAAGCTTGTCGTCACCATCATGTCCAATCACCAGCAGGCGTCCATCGCGCGCAGAGAGAAGAGTCGTATCGAACGTCCCGCCACCCAGATCAAAAACCAATAGATTACCGTGCAAGTTCTCGGCGCGATAACCGTACGCCATTGCTGCAGCCACTGGCTCCTGCAAGAGAGGGCTAAGTTCGATACCTGCGAGCCTAGCAGCCGTCTTAGTGTCCTCGCATGCAGGAATCAAGAACATGGCGGGAACGGTAATGACAGCGGAGTTGATCGGTTCGCCGCCAAATCGAGAGGATGCGCTTGCTTTAAGTGCCTTCAAGACTTCGGCGGACAGCTCGGCTGCAGTCATGCGTTTTCCGCATTTCGCAAATGTGAACCCATTGTGGTCAGGGTTGCCCATCCAGCGTTTAAATTCGCCAATAGCATTTGCCGGGTCGTATTCCATTTCGTTGTAGGCGCTCTGGCCGACAATGACTGTGCCTTTCGCATCCACCTTGACTGCGGACGGGGTGACTTCACTGCCCGTCACCACGTTCTTGACGACAACAAGTTCACCTGCGTCCATGCAAGCGATTTCGCTGTTGGTTGTCCCCAGATCAATGCCAAAGTCAATAGTTGTGCGGCCCATTTATTCGCTCTGTCCTCCGACTGATACGATTACTTTTGCAGGCTGAATCAGTCTATTTTTTACATAAACAGCAGGTGCAAGAGTTTCGCTAATCACTCGTTTACCTTCTGCCAATACCGGTGATTTCTCAAAGAATGCCACTTCGAGCGTCATTCCATCGCGAAACTCGTTTTTTTCAGGATCTTCAATTTCTATCCCGCTATGTGCCAGCGCTCCGATCATTTTGTCGATGCTACTGGTTAACACGAGGTATTTCTTGTTCTCGCTGAATTCGGGCAGCAGTTTCTTTATGCGCCAGCACTCGATGGCGAACAGTTTTGCCGCGTCTGTTAGATCAACTGCCTGAGCCACCTGCACTTGCGTCGCGGCCTGTGCCTTCTTCCGCAACTTCTTCTTGACTCGTTGTTTCATCGATTTGCGTTGTAGCGGTCGACGCGCTGGTTGAATACCGCCATCCTCTCCTTATATTGCTGAAGGTCAGCGTTATACTCCCGTACGGCTCTGTTATACGCGGGGGCCCTGCTGTTGTATTCGTCAATGGTCGAGTTGTACTCTTCGCGGACGGATGGCGGTACCGTTTCCTCAGTGTATCTATCCTTTACCGAACGAATGTACGACTCCATGCGCTGTAAAGCCGCGGATTCTTCTTCAATGTGCCGCTTCTGAACATCGAGCGAGTCGCTCAATTTGTTTATTTCCGCGCGTTCTGTCTCAATAGCCTCTTTCTCGACAGACCCTGATTGTGTCGTTGTGACCGGATTCGTCAAGTTCTGTTCAGTTGAGAGGACGTCTCTATTAGGCGTGGCTGAATTACTCGGCGTGGAATACGTCGCCGGCGCAGTTGACGTTTCCGAAGAGGATGTTGAGGATCCGCCAGAATCAGAATTACTCAGGACGACAACCAAGACCAAGAGTGCGATGAGAGCCAAAACGCCCCACCGATACCTTCTGAGAAACGGTGACAGAGGAACGCGGCCGTAAATTGTGTAGAGATTTGGCCCGCTAAGCCGTACGCGGTAGCGCGCGAGCGGGATAATCGGCAAACCCAGAATGACAAACCAGTGAACGGTAATGTAGCTGCTCGTCCTTTGATCGAAGTCTCGCTTACCATAGAACGTCGCACCAATTCCGTTGAATGTACTTAGCGACGGGTTGTGCTTCGTGGTATCTACATCACGAAAAACCCTTGCCCGATGAACTCCTTCTTGCATCTCCTGAATCTCGGTTTTTTGCTCGTCGGTTGAAAGCGTCAGAGCAAGTGCCAGCTTCTCCTGTGCGCCGGCATAATCTTTGGCCTCGACCAGCGACAGGGCTTCGGAACAAGCCTGCGATCTGCGGATATGCTTCCAGCCTGCTTCGATTTCCGTTCTGAGTTGCGGATCGCGGGCAACAGCGTGTGCCTCCATTGCGAGCCGCAGCGCTTCCGATTCGTCGCCAGCAAGATTGAAGTACGCAATCGAAAGCTGTTTGAAAGCCATCGCTCGTGCGTCGTATAGGTCCGCAAATACTTCCATTGCACCGATAGCTTGAATAATTGCTTCGAATTCCCCTCCGATCCTTCGCAAGTCTATCTCTGCAGAAAGTAGTGCCGTCCTGGCGAATACTTTGTCTCCATCTTCGCGAACGGCTGAACATCGATCGAGCACGCCCCCAATAGCGACGGAGCCATCTTTCGCCATTCGCTTTCCGATGGCCGTGAGAATTGCATCGGCGTCGAGCAGCAACTTGTTTTCGCGGATGGTCCCAGAGAAGGAAGCAATTGCTTTATAGTCGCGACTGTCGACAGCGTTCCAGACTTCGTTCAGCACCGCACGCTGGATCGCTTCACGAGCAATACTCCGAAGATCATCCGCGGTAGGAGGCTTTCCATTTCCATTAGAGAGTTCCTCCCGATCCTGCATGAATTGCCAGAACACCTCGTTTGAGAACGTTGCATTCCAGCAGCGTATTGCATCTCTCCAGTAATCAATGCGGCGGGAGCCGTTGAGTGCCTGCGCGAAACAAGTAAGAATCACAGCGAGGTTATGTTGCGCGACCGAACCCTTGGTTGTGTTCTGAATCGCGTCGGCACGAAGGTTAGCCAACACCGCGTCAGCTGGTCCTGAACCGAAATCGAACTTGCCGCCTAGCTCGTGAACCCAAAAGAGCTCTTCGATAGCGCGCTGTTTCTCGACTCGATGGACGGCATCAAGTATGGACTCCAGGCTGAGAGATATCTTAGGAATGAACGGGAAGCCGGATACCACATCGTTCTCGCCGAGCTCTACGGCGTTCTGAATCCGCTGCTGCTGCCGGTAGACCTCTCGTGCTTGTGCGTCTGCAGGAAGAGACAACACACGAAAGGCATTGCGCTCAAACGAGGCATCCATTTCAGAGACTCACATTCGGATGCAGATATTATGCACAAGTCCAAGAGTCTATAGGCGGAATTTCGCTGCCCGTTGCGTACGTTGGTAATCAGAAAGGCTTTAATGCGATATTTTGGCGGGAACAGCAGACCTCGGATACATGGCGGCCGGCTCTCACAGTTTGAGCCAGGGAAACATCCTTTGGCATAATTCTCTGGTATCTGGATTATCGCTTTCCAGCACAGTCCGGCGCAGCTCCTCCTCGTCGCTTTTGCCACTCGCATTGAGCGAATACGCGTCCCTTGAATCCTGTCTGCATGTGGAGTTTTGTGCCCGCGCCTCTTCGTCGTGCCAAGCCGTGTTCCAATCTTCGACTTCCCGTTGTGCCTGAGTCTCCTGTTGCCGGCGAAATTGTTCATACTGTTGGCGCATGGTGATCACGTGGGCAGGCGTGACTGGCGAGGCTGCAAGCAATTCTAGCGGCGCATCGAACACTAGACTTTTCAAAATCCGCGTCACGTATTGCCGACGGACGCCCAGTGCCCGCGCGAGTTCACCTTGCGTTGCCGGTTTTCGATGTTCGGCGGATAACAAACCCCACTGCCAGATGCAGCGTTTGATAGCGAGTGATTCCTGCGCGGAGCGCAACCCTGCGCGTTCACGCCATCGTGTCAGGTTTAAGCGACTGCTTTTCGGCGATGGCATATAGCCCAATCCTCTACGCAAATCCGTATGCTTATTTTTGAAGTTGCTTTAGTAATGATCATTTGCGCTGTTCTGATTCGTTAGATGCTGGAAGGTATGATTTTCTGTCTCGTTGTCCTGCTCTTGGACAAGCCAATTAGGACACACTGCATCCCGCATCCGCGATGTCGATGCAGAATTGTGGGGCACAATATGGGGCACATTAACTGCCAGATAGCAAACGTCGTCCCCGAATGAGAGCAGCCGTAACCGAACTAAATTGTTGATTCCGCTCGAGCCATGGCCCCACAGTATTTTTGCTAAACCGTTATACGGTCAAAAGCTGTATCGGGGGTTCGAATCCCCCCCTCTCCGCCAGAAGTTCCTAACTTCCGTCCATTCAAGAATCCGCAGGAACATCGCGATACGCCAAGTCAGGCTCCCAGATCAACGGAGTTGGCGCCTCGCCGGATATGCAGCAACCTTCCGCCCCCGAAATGATTGTTCACGAACACAAAGCCTCTTGATCCATTCTTTTTGACGTAGCGATGGATCAATCAGGCAGATCGTTCTCTCAGGAATATCCGCAAAATCTGACACCAGATACGAAACTTGTAAGGGTGTCCTCACATCCTACGGTCTAAAGCCTTGATGTGAAGTGGACGAGTAGAAAGGATTCGAGACGTGGCAGTTCCTGAAAATATCACCATTGTTGCGGTCCACGGAGCGTGGGCAGATGGCTCAAGTTGGAAAGACGTTGTTCTCGGCCTCGAAGGAAAAGGGTTGCGAGTGATTGCAGCTCCAATCCCGCTGACGTCTCTCGCCGACGACACGGCAGCGTTGAAGCGTGCCATCGCCCGAACAGAAGGGCCGGTGATTGTAGCGGGTCATGCCTATGCAGGCGCCGTAATTGCCACGGCGACGGCCGACCGAGTCAAGGCGCTGGTGTATATCGCGGCGCTTGCTCCTGACGAAGGCGAGACCGTTGCGCAGGTCTTCTATCGCGATGAGAAACATCCTCTGTCGCCTCAACTCGCACCGGATGCGGACGGTTTCATCTGGATGCCGGAGGAAGGCTTCCGAAATGCTTTCGCACAGAACGCGACTCCGGAACAGTCCGCGTTGTCGGCGGCTGTCCAGAGACCGATCTCAGTGAATTGCATTCAAGTGCCGGTTCCGAGACCGGCGTGGAGGTCAAAGCCTTCCTGGTTCCTGATTGCCGAAGAGGATCGCATGATCAATCCCAAAACTCACCACTTCATGGCGAAACGAATGGGAGCTAATACGCGGTCACTCGCGGTCGATCACACACCACTGCTCACTGCGCCAGAGAAAGTTGTGGACATCATCATGGAAGCAACGCAGGCAGTCTGTGCTTGCTAATAACACTGGGAATCCTCCTTGCTGCGACGTCAAAGATGGCGTGCAGGTCAACAGCATAGTGCCGGGTGCGGTGATGACGGGACGGCGCCGCTCTTTCCAGCAGGAGTACCGGAAACCAGTGCTACTCCATGATAGTGCCCTGGCTCTCTCAGAAAAGCCGGTGATCGACGAAGGCGTAACGGCGAAATTACATCGCGGTGACAAGGCTTCTCTGAAATCCTCCTAGCTTGGTTCCGTCAGACCACAGTCCCTCTGTTCGGAAGATGGAGCGGAGCATGATCGCGTGACCGCTTCGTCTTTCGGAGCACTTGCTCGTGAGTCAACGAAGTGGTCGCAGTCAATTTCCGGCAGTTGCAACGTCCACCTCAAGCGCCTGGCTCCTCACCTCCATTTTTCTCGCCGGAAAAGCGAGCGATTCGATGAACGCACTGAGGGTGACTCTGCTCTTCCTATTGGCCTTACTCCTCGCGGAATGCGGAGGCATGGGAATGGGCAACACGGCATCTTCGAATTTGAATGCCGCGAACAGCATGAACGGCAATTGGACAGCCACGATGATGACGCAGACGGGCACGCAGATGATGGCTTTCACTTCAGCTCTCAGCCAGAACAGCAGCAACGCTGTGACTGCCACAAATCTTCAGTTCACGACACCGACTCCCTGCTTCGCATCGGGAACCACTGGAAGCGGAGCGGTGATGCTGAACAATGCCATGAATGGGTCGATGACAGGTTCGTTCGGAATGACGATTCAGTCGGGGATGATGAACGGGCAGTCTGGATCCATGGGTATGCAAATGGGAATGATGGCCACGGGAAATAACGTGCTTACACTTCAGGGCTCGATGAGCAACATGAATACAGTCTCGGGCAACTGGACGATGACTGGCGTGATGTCCGGTTGCAGTGGATCAGGAAGTTTCACGATGACCAGGATGTAGCCGTACGCGCGGTAGCTCACGCGACTTCTCATCGCATTGCTACGCCAATTCCCGCAACTCACTACTACTCAGTCCGACGTGATTGCCGCGTTACTCCATTCTGAAGTCTGCAGTACGCACGAGGGATGAGTTTCCTGCTGAATCCTTGGTTGTCAATTCCAGGCGATAATCGCCCGGCTCGAGCTTGTCCGTAACTAGCTTTAGCCCGATGGGGATTACGGGATCGCCCGGATGAATCGAGGGCGCCATATTCATCAAGCCTGAATCAAATTTGACGGCTCCCGACTTTCGGTCCAGCACGCGGTATTCGACCACAACGATAGGGGGCTTTTCGGATTTGAGGAGAGGCTCGTACACCTCGACATATAGAACCGCCATATCGGCTTTCTTGAACTGGTTGGTCGCAGACGGAACGATCTGCATGTGATTCACGATCAATGGCGTGCGATCTTCGAGCAGCGCGTCTTCGACTTCTGCAGGATTGTCTTTCAGGTTCAGGAGCGTATTGCTGAGCGCGACTCCGCTCACGGCGAACTGTTTGCCATTGTTTGGCTCGATGACGAGCGGCGTTTCCACCTTACCGAAGCTTTCACCGCCAGAGCTGAATACTACCTTCAACTGGAAATCTCCGGATGGCACTGAGAATTGTTTTTCGTAGGAATAAGGTTTTTGGGTGAATGTTTCCAACTCGTCCTTGTTCTGGAAATCAAGTTTCACGGTGTCGCTGAAACGCGCTGCAACTTGTCCGTCCTTAGTAACAGCGACGCCGAGTAAGTCAACAGACGCTCGGTATTTTCCCTTCTCTTTCTCGATCTTCATCGCTTGCGCAGGAATCTGCATGGTCACGTCGACGCGCGCAACATTCGGGGCTGTGTAGAAGAACGGCGCGATGAGCGAGCTCTGATACTTGCCGCCTTGTTCGGCGGTAGCTCGGGCTTCCAAGGTCTTGGACGTTGTCGTTCCGGCCAGCAAGTCCGTTGACTTTACGCTGCAATAGCCGCTGCGCGAACGAATGATGGTGTCGCCGCGATCGACTTTGACTTTCAATGCGTGGCAGCTGCCCTCTGGAGAATCAGTGGGGGAATATCCCAAGACGTAATACTGGTTCTGTTCAGCCGAGATTTTCTGCATTCCGCTCAGCAGATCGTTCGTGTTGGTAATTACGAATCCGCCAGTTCCAGAGGCGAGCGCATAAAACAACTGTTGATTCGTGGTCGTGCTCTCAGGGAATGGTGGAATAATTCGCGGGCGGCTCATCGGATTCTGGTACACGGTTGGCGGTCTGGTTGTGGTTGCAGGCGGCCTTACGGTTCCTCCAGTGGGAGGACGGGGAGCGCCACCTCCGCCTGGTTTGCCACCGGCCTGAAAAAATGCTGCCGGCCGCAGAAAGCCCTGCGCCGATCCGCCGTAGATGAGAGACGCAAGCTTCAGGTGGCCAGCTTCTGGAGCCAAGGCAGGATTTTGACTCGGGTACAGTGCTCCAGTCGGCGGCATCTTCGTGGGCGCCACGAGACCGCGAACATCAACTGGATAGACCGCGACGTTTGCTTTGTTGCATGCATCGATCGCTGCCGTCAGATCCGGCGTAGTGTCAGCCGTAATTCCAAATCCCGCGCTCAGGAAAATAAGGATCTTACGTCCCGGCACGGCGGCGAGACTTTTTGCCAGGCCGCGTAGCGCGCGCAGTGTGGTGTATTGCCCAAAATCCAGTTCTGCACTGGAGAGAGCCACCGCACCCATGGAGGCCGATTCCGAATTACTCGCGACATAGGATCGGCTCAACCCGGTCACCACCTTCTTCAGTCGATCGGCATCCGAGGTGAAATTCTGCGTAATGCTTAGCGCTCCTCCAAAATTTACGATCGCCATCAGCCGATTCGGCCCGGCATTTGAATCGATGAAGTTCACCGCTGCTTGGCGTGCGTTAATCTGATCGGCGAGTTCTGTGCTTGAATTATCGAAGAACAAGCACCATGTAGTGCGGCCGTGAGTTCTCCGGCGTTGCAGGGTCGGCCTCATAAGAGAAAGATTTGATCGTCTGCTCTTTGCCATCCTCATACACGCGAAAGTCTTTTGCGGTCAGATCGTGTATGTACGCGCCCTTCTTGTCAGTCACCACCGTGTCCACGAGCACCAGTTTGGTTTCCGCATGAAAGGTCGGCGCAGAAGTCGCTGCGGGGGACGCTGGGATTTGGTCCTGCGCGAAGACAAGCATCGTTGTACAGATGAGAGCGGGCAGCGAACTCAAGAATCTCCGAAGACCTTTTTGCATGATGTAACTCCACTACGGAATGGTAAGAGTATCGTTCCTGGCCGACAGCAGCTGGCCCTCGGTATCGCGCACGACGACCCGGACCAGGTAGTCACCGGGCTTCACAGCGAAGCTCGACTTTATGGCGATACCATTTTGCAGATGGCGCTGCATCGAGTCGTCACGCATATGGAACTCGATCGTCTTTTCCTGCCCGGAGACGAAGCGGCCATTGCGGTCGAATAATACGGAAACCACGGTGATCGTGTCGAGATTGCGGTCCGCTTCCTTCCGGAAGGTGAGATGGCGCAAATCGACGTGAGTAAGTACGGCGACGTTCGCCTGATCGGTGGCCGACTTGAAGAACTCGGTATGCAGATCTACGGGGATATCCTGCCGTTCGTCGCGGGAGAAGACGGCGTCTTCGATGTCTGACTTGGTCTGTTCGGCTGCGTCCTGCGTGCGGCTAGGCGCGAAGTAGCCCTTTTGCGTGCGAGCGCTGAGCCCCGGCGGATTATTGATCACTACTTTAAGGTTATGAAACTTGCCGTCAGCTTTCAGGCTCTGCGGCGTGAACGAGAGCATGTAAGCGAACTCGGGATTCGCCGAAGTGCGGCGGAATCCCTCGAGCAAGTCGTTGTTGTTACGGAAGAAAATCCCACCGGTTCCATCTGCGATCTCGGCCAGTACGTCGTTCTGATGGGAGGCACTGTCATGCATGTACTGCTCAAACAAAGGTGGTGTACCCGGTTTGTCCAGTTTCTTCTGAGGATCCAGAAGTGGATCCGTCCACAAGCCACGGAGATCGAGAGTATTGATTGCGATATTGGCGTGAAGGGCCCGGTCGAACAGCAGTGTCATCAAGGAATAGTCTGTGGTGAAAAATCCTGGGGAAACCAGCACCATCGAGCGTTGCCCAGGCGTAGTGGAGAGCCGGCCGACGATGTCGCGAATAACCGACAGCGACATTCGCATATCGGCATCGCCATTGTTCAGTTCTCGCTCGGCGGCATTCTCGACTACTGGACTAGCAGCAGCAATGGCCGCAGCGTCCGTAGTGTCGGAGCCGTGTGGAAGGCCCAAACATTCGACGGTATCGCTGACCAAAGCCTGCTTCAATTCCCGGTTGTTCTTGTTCACAATCTGGTCAGCAAAATAAGCAGTCATCCGCGGACAGATCGCTGGAAACGGCCCTCATCAGCAAAGCCTGTTGAATCTTCGCAATCGTCTCGAGTAACTGCTTGCGATCGTCGGTGAAGTCAAGCATCACCCGGCCCGATGTCGTGAAGATCGCAGCCCGATCTGTAGGCGCCATCGAAGCTGACAGATACTTGCTGGCAGCGTCTTTCACGCGTGCCAGATCTGGGATCTCGACGTGAAGATCATCGAATACATATGCGACGTATCTCTGCGGCTCCGCGACCTTGCCGGGCTCCTCCGCTGGTTTGCGAGCGCCACCTGACTCGCCGGCGCCCGACCCGGTGAGCGAGAATGACGTGATCGGCTGAGGCTTGCCGTTATCCAACACCTGGAACGATTCGCGAGCGAGATTGCCGACAGCATTTCCGTGCGAATCACGTACTACCACCCTGAGCAGAACCTGGTTCACTCGAACCTTGAACGTTGTCGTCTCGTGCGACACAACTTCCGGCTGATTGTGCTGCTGAGAGATGTTCACGGGGCTTGCCGTGGAAGTCGCAGAAGTGGGGGTCGCGGTCTGCGCCGAAGCCGTAATGCTTTCCAGAAGGACAAAAGAGATGAGCGCGAGTCCGCAGGCGCTGAGTATCGATGAACGACGAATAGCTGATTGTGAATCCACGCGGCCCCCCTGAAATCGAGCTACATCGCCCCGGGCAAATCCTACACCGTTCTGAGCTCCATAAACCCACGATTCAGCCGCTTGACGCTTTTGCGAAAATATTCACTAACAAATTGCCGTATCGCCAGCAGCTCACCCTGAGTTAGATTACCGGCGATATGAATATCGACCGCTTGCGATGCGCGACCTTCCGATTCAATAGCGTCTCCGTCCTTTTCTTAGCTGATCGTCGTTGCGCTCGCCGCGGCGCAGCCCAGGAGTCGCCCGCTGCCGCTCCGTATAAAGATCCGAAACTTCCGGTCGAACAGCGGGTCCAGGACCTCCTCGGACGCATGACGCTGGAAGAAAAAATCTCCATGCTGAATGGCGCGAACTGGATGGAGAGCGTTGCGATTCCGCGGCTCGGCATTCCTGCGATCAAAATGGCGGACGGTCCCATGGGAATTCGCTCGTGGCTGGGCAGCTCGGCGATCACCAGCGCGCCAGGTGCGAAGCAGATCTTCAGCAGCACTGCCTTCCCGGCTGGAATTGCGGTCGCTGCAACCTGGGATCCGGAAATTGCGCGGCAGGTCGGCCAGGCGATCGGTCAAGAGATGAGGTCGATCGACCGCAATATGATCCTCGGCCCGACAGTGAATATTCAGCGCGTGCCTCTGTGGGGACGCAACTTCGAGGGCTACGGCGAGGATCCGTATCTTGCTTCGCGCATGGGAGTGGCTTACATCAAGGGAGTACAGGGCGAAGGCGTCATCGCGACCGTGAAGCATTTCGCGGCGAACAATGAGGAGTTCGAGCGTCACCGCATCGACGCAGCGATTGACGAGCGCGCTCTACAGGAGATTTACTTTCCGGCCTTCAAAGCTGCCGTGCAGGAAGCAGGCGTCTGGTCGGTGATGTCGGCTTACAACAAGGTGAATGGAACGTACTGCGCGGAGAACGAATATCTGCTCAAAAATGTCCTGAAGAACGGATGGGGCTTCAAGGGATTCGTGGTCTCTGATTGGGGCAGCACTTACAGCACCGCCGCGACGGTGAATGCCGGGATGGACCTCGAGATGCCCGGTGGGGACGTCGCGCGGAAGTGGTTGCAGAAGGATAGAACGATCAAGGACGGGAATGGCGGAGACTGGCTGTCGCCGGAGAAGGTGTCGGCCGAAATTGAGGCGGGACACATACCACCCGCGAACGTCGACGACAATGTGAGCCGTATCCTGCGCGTCATCTTTCTGAGCGGACAGTTCGATCGTCCGAGCACTGCCCCTGGACCGATTGATACTCCCGAACAACGTGCAGTAGCTCGGCGCGCGGCCGCTGAGAGCATTGTGCTGCTCAAGAACGCCGGTGAGCTGCTGCCGCTCGATCCTGCGAAAATCAAATCGGTCGCGGTCATTGGTCCGAACGCGGCTGTAGCGAGAATCGGCGGCGGAGGAAGCTCGCTAGTACATCCCGCTTCCGCGGTGACTCCGCTCGATGGCATCAAGCAGCGCGCTGGCGCAAAGGTTCAGATCACCTATGCGCTCGGAGTGGGAATCCCCGGGGAAGATCCGAAGAACGACACGCCAGAGGCTCGGGAGCAATTGCGGAAGGAAGCGGTGGCCACAGCCTCTAAAGCGGACGCGGCAATTGTTTTTGTGGGCGATTCTCCTGCTATCGAATCCGAGTCTTTCGATCGGAAGACTCTCGACTTGCCTGAAGGTCAGGACGAACTGATCCAGGAAGTCGCGAAGGTAAATCGCAATACAGTCGTCGTATTCAACGCGGGCGGTCCGGTAAATGTGAGCCGCTGGGTGGATAGTGTGCCGGCGCTTATGGGAGCCTGGTTCGGCGGCGAAGAAGGCGGCCACGCCGTCGCAGATGTTCTGTTCGGGGATGTGAATCCATCCGGCAAGCTTCCGTTCTCCCTTATTAATGAATGGAAGGTATCGCCGGCCTACGGCAATTATCCAGGCGAGAACCTGCACGTGAAGTATGCGGAAGGTATTTACGTTGGGTACCGATACTTCGATAAACACGACATCGCGCCCCAGTATCCCTTCGGCTACGGACTCTCCTATACTCATTTTGGATACAGTGACCTGAAAATCTCTCCAGCCAAGGCTTCCGGCAACTCGCAATTTACAGTGACTCTGAAGCTGGCGAATCAAGGAAAGCGTGCGGGCGCAGAAGTCGTGCAACTGTATGTGCACGATGGGCACTCTGCCGTTGATCGTCCCGTCAAAGAGCTAAAGGCCTTTCGACGCGTACAGCTTTCTCCTGGTCAGTCGACTTCGGTGAGCTTTACCTTGGATAAGAGCGCGCTAACCTACTACAGCGTGCAGAAGAAGGATTGGATCGCGGAACCAGGAAAGTTCGACGTGCTCGTGGGCTCATCTTCAAGGGACATCCGGCTGCAAAAATCTTTTGAGCTACTCCCATAGGGGGACGAGAGCACAGCTGAATCCATAGTCTCTCGTTCCACGATGGTGCCTGCCCTGAGCTGCTGGTGCTTCGCCATCACCGAACGCTTTTCTGCGATGACGAGTAGTAAGGTACATTCATTACTCCATCTCTGAAATATTTATGCTCGTATTGCGCATTGCACTTAAGTGTGAGCAGGCCACGATTGTCTCTCGCGCACTCTGGTACCAGTCGTTGCTGCGCAGCCGCAACCTTCCTGTCCCGCGTTGAATCAAAAGTCCCCGAGAGGAGTGGAAAGCAGATCAGCACAGCTGCGATTCGAATCGGCTGTCGCGATTTTCTTACCCCCATCACTGCACTTCCCGGCCTGGCAGTAGAAGGCGTCACGCACATACAGGCAGCTCAACAAAGATAAAAAACATCGTCACACGATGATACAGCGGGAGACCCGATGAAGCGTTCCATCGTTTCGCTGATTCTCTGCGTGGCTTGCTCCATGATCCCTGCACTCGCGCAGGTGACCACGGGCATTATTGCGGGTACGGTAACAGATCAAACCGGGGCAGTTGTGCCGGATACCCCAGTCACGATAACCAATATCGCTACCGGTGCCACGCGCACCACAAACACAAACTCGTCAGGAGGCTATCGCGTTGAGGCGTTGCCTCAAGGCACTTACCAAGTCAATGTCAAAGCTCCAAATTTCAAGGAGTCGGTAACCAATGCCGTGGAAGTACACGCGGCAAGCACAACGTCAGTGGACGTAAAACTTCAGTTGGGTAAGGCGACCGAACATGTGGACGTCGAAGCCAACGCCATACAGGTGCAGACCGACAACGCATCTCTCGGTGAAACAGTCGAGGGTCAGCAGGTGCGGGAACTGCCACTGAACGGGCGCAGCTTCGTTCAGTTGACGCAGTTGCAGCCCGGAGTATCCGCGGCGAACAACTTCGACACCAAAAATAAAGGACTGCAGGGCGGCGTCGATTTCTCCGTGAACGGAAATGCGACCACCAACAACCTTTATCTTGTGGATGGTGCGAACAACAACGATACGGGTTCAAACCGTACGATCTTGATCTATCCCTCGATTGAGTCGATTGCGGAATTCAAGATGTTGCGTAATAGCTATGGCGCTGAATATGGCCAGGCTGCCGGTGCAGTGATCAACATCGTCACCCGCAGTGGGACCAACGACTGGCATGGCAGTGCCTTGTACAGCGGACGCAACACGGTGCTCAATGCGCGCACCTACTTCGCCGCGCAACGAACCGCGATCGCCAATGCCGCAGGAGAGACACTGCCTTTCGACGGCAAAGACAAAGTGAACCGCAACGATTGGGGCTATTCACTAGGCGGCCCAATTATTAAAAACAAGTTGTTCTTCTTCTGGAGCCAGGAGTGGAATCACGAAATCCGCGGCATTACGAAGACCGCTTGTGTTCCAACACTCGCGGAGGCGCAAGGCGATTTCTCGGGAGGCACGAGTTGCGGGGAACCGGCCCCGAACATTCCTGCTGCTCTTCAAGCGCCCGGGAATCCGCTCAAGATCGCAAATCCCAGTGCGGCGGGATTGCTGTTGCCCCAGAAATATCCGCTGCCTAACCAAGTGACAACCAATGGCAACAACTGGTCCAACTCGCTGAATACCCCTCTGTATTGGCGGCAAGAAAATCTTCGTATCGACTACAACCTCACGAAGTCGAACACCCTGATGGGCCGCTTTACGCAGGACACATGGAGCAACAACTCCTATAACGCCGGCTATTGGGGAGAGGATCCCTTCCCAGCGTTGAATGACAACTGGGCGCAGCCTTCAAAGAGCATCGTCGGCAAATGGACCAAGACGATTGGAACGACGATGGTGAATGATGCCGAGTTTACTTACTCGAACAACCGCATCAACATCACCGTCGGCGGCACCGACCCCAACAATGGGTACTTATTCGGTCCAGCCCTGCAGAGTGCTATTAGCGCGGCGCTTCCCCCTCAGTTTCCAAATTCACTCAAGCGCGCTCCGGATAGTATTCCCACTATTTGGGGTGGCCTGGGCAACTATGGGAGCAACAACAACTACTGGACCATTGCGCCGTGGAACAACACGCTCGACCTGTACGTAGCGAAAGACGACGCTTCGAAAATCATCGGGAAGCACACTCTGAAATTTGGCGCGTTAGTTAGTTGGAATGGCAAGAACGAGGATGTAAGCACATCTGCCTCGGAGCGGCCAACCTTCAATACCGGCGGCGGGAACCTGACGCTTCCAGGCGATCCAGGATTCACTGGCACCGGCAACAATCTGGCGAATGTACTGCTTCCGGGAGCGTCCTGGAACCTGACAGAGACCTCAACGAATATCCGGGCGCAGTTGCGTTGGCACGATTATGAGTTCTACGTTGCCGACAACTGGAAGGTTACTCCGCGTTTGACGCTGGATCTCGGTTTGCGCTGGTCTTTCCTCTATGCTCCGTATCAGCCGAATAACCAGATCACCAACTTCCAGCCTAACATGTACAACCCGGCACTATCACCGATGGATGCGTGCAATGGATTGGAGATTGTGGCAGGCACCGATCCTTGCGGAGCGGCAAATGCGCAATTCGGAACGAACTTCAGTTCCGGAACACCCGGTCCAGGGCGAGCCTTGGTCAACAACAACAACCACATGATTGCTCCTCGGCTGGGCCTTGCGTGGGATCCTTGGGGTGATGGAAATACGGCGATCCGTGTTGGCGGTGGAGAGTTCTTCCAGCGCGAACGTGTAAGCCGTTACACGCTGGTGGCCAACGCTCCGTTTGCGATTACTGCCAGCTATACGCGCGCTTTGGACGGCGGCCCTGCCGTAATTGCACCGGGCGCAGCACCTGCAGGTGGTATGGATCAAACCGACACGGTTCCGGTCTCGTGGCAGTGGAACGTGAGCATACAACGTAGCCTGGCAAGAGATACCACTCTTGAACTCGGTTACGTTGGAAACCACGCTTACCATCAGACTTCAAGCTTCGACTTGAACCAGATCGCGCCGCAAAACTGGCTTGCTGCGTCGTTCCTATCCAATTCGAATGCGCAAAAAGCTGGTTTCTACGCATTCAACAACTACGACACCTCACTAACGTTTTGGACTCACCAAGGCGATGCGACTTACAACGCGTTGCAGGCACTGTTCAAGACGCGTTACAAGCGATCGCAGTTAACCGCGGCTTACACCTGGTCACACTCGATTGCTGACGTCATTCTGGACGACTCTTCGGGCGGCCTCGGATTCCAGAGCTTTACGTTGCCTACGGATCCGGGACTGGATCGTGGTAATTCAGCGATCAACCGGCCGATGATCTTCACCGCGAACTTCAATTACTTCCTGCCCGACCTTACTCAGGCGAACAAGTTCGTGAGGGGAGCGTTTGGAGCATGGGAGCTGGGCCTGATCACGACTGAAGCGAGCGGGAACTCAAACACCATCTACCAGGGAACGCTTCAGGAGAATGCAAGCCTCCGGCAAGGAGGGGCTTTTGGTGACGGATTGCAAGCGCTCTTCAACAGTGCCAATCAACGAACCATGCAACGTCCGTTGATTGTGCCGGGGCAGAGTTGTGGCATCAGTGCCGGGGATCAAGTGATGAATCCGAATGCCTTCACGCTCGTGGGCTATCAGATCGGCACCATTCCTTCGAACACCGAGCCGCGCGGCTACTGTCGCGGTCCGAGTCTGTTGGATACTGATTTGTCCGTCGACAAGAACTTCAAGCTGACGGAGCGAGTCAGAATGCAGTTCCGCATGGATTTCTTCAACATCTTTAACCATGCGAATTTCCGCGGCGATCAAATCAACGGCACCCAGGGTGGGACGCTGTTCTCCAGTGTGAACTGCGGTCCACAGTTGGCGAACGGCCTATACGCACCATGCAGTCCGACCAATAATGTGATCGGCGCTCAACAGGTGGCGACTGGCGCGGGCCAGGCGACATCGGTGGTAGGAAACGCGGGCCGCGAAATTCAGTACGGTTTGCACATCACCTTCTGATTGGCTACCTATAGCGTCTCATCGAATTAGCCAAACGGCAGGCCTGCAACTCTGGGCCTGCCGATTTTTCTTTCTTACCTTTCCCGCTTGGCTTTGCCAACCCGGATTCCTGCTGTTAGAGTGCAACGCAATCAGCAGCAACTTACCGTCCGAAAAATGCGGAGGAATCCTTGCGTTTGCGTCATGTCGCCATCGCTGTATTCATTTCTTTATCGATTGGGCAAATCGTCGCGCAATCCACTGATGACAAGGCCCTGCCCACAATCTCAGAGAAAACAAAAGCAATGCGCAAAATGCCCGGCTACTTTCCCCTTTACTGGGACGACCGCACGGGCAAGATGTGGCTGGAGATCGGTAAGTGGGACACCGAATTTCTGTTTCTCGAGTCGCTCTCGGCTGGAGTGGGGCAGAACGATATCGGCTTGGATCGAGGCCAACTGGGCGAAGGGCGTGTGGTGAAGTTTCAACGAGTGGGTCCGAAGGTTCTGCTCACGCAGGTGAATTATGGATTCCGGGCGCAAACGGAAGATCTTGCGGAACGCAAGGCGGTGGAGGATGCCTTCGCACAATCGGTGATCTGGGGATTTGACGCCGCGGCCGCGGAAGGCGATCGCGTTCTGGTGGATGCTACGGCGTTCTATCTGCACGATGCACATCACGTGACCGATACTCTAAAGCAGACCAAGCAGGGAACGTTTCACGTTGACGCTTCGCGTTCCGCTCTGTATCTGGCGGATACGAAGAACTTTCCTCAGAACACGGAAGTAGATTCCACACTGACATTCGCCGGTGACGAACCGGGAAAATTGGTGGAGCAGGTTGTCCCCGATCCCAACGCGATCACCGTCCGCGAGCATTACTCTTTCGTGCAGCTTCCCGACGGAAATTATCGTCCGCGTGAATTCGATCCGCGCGCTGGGTTCTATGGGATCAGCTATATGGATTACGCAACGCCGATTGGGACGCCAGTCGTGAAGCGATACATGGCAAGGCACAGGCTGCAGAAGAAGGATGCTTCGGCGGCAATCAGTGATCCGGTCAAGCCGATCGTCTACTATCTCGATCCGGGAACGCCCGAGCCGGTACGCTCGGCACTCTTGGAGGGTGCGCGGTGGTGGAATCAGGCCTTTGAGGCCGCTGGATATCGCAATGCTTTCCAGGTCGAGATGCTCCCGCCAGGTGCTGACCCGATGGATATCCGGTACAACGTGATTAACTGGGTGCATCGCTCGACGCGTGGATGGTCTTACGGGGCGTCGGTCGTTGACCCACGCACAGGCGAGATCATCAAGGGACAGGTCAGCCTGGGCTCGTTGCGCGTGCGGCAGGATTACATGATCCTGGAAGGCCTGCTTGCCCCGTACAAGAACGGCGAAAAAGGCGATCCGCGCATGCTGCAGACGGCCCTTGCGCGTTTGCGTCAGCTCGCGGCGCATGAAGTGGGACACACGCTCGGGCTTCAGCACAATTACATCGCGAGCACGCAGGGACGCGCATCAGTGATGGACTATCCGCATCCGTGGGTGAAGCTGGCGGCGGACGGTACGCTCGATCTTTCGCAAGCGTATGCCACCGGAATCGGCGACTGGGATAAAGTCACGATTCAGTATGGCTACTCCGATTTCGTACCGGGCACCGACGAACACAAGGCGCTCAACGACATCATTAACGGCGCGGCAAAACGCGGACTGACGTTTCTCACGGATCAAGATGCGCGACCGCCGGGCAGCGCGAGTCCGTACACGAATCTTTGGGACAACGGGAAAGATCCTGTCGCCGAATTACAGAACGTGATCAAGGTGCGTGCCACCGCGCTGGCGCATTTTGGCGAGAACAATATTCCCCAGGGCACGACGATGGCGCAACTGCAGGACGTTTTTGTTCCCGTCTATCTCTATCATCGATATCAAACAGAAGCGGTAATCAAGACTATTGGCGGGCTGAATTACACATATGCGCTGCGTGGCGATGGGCAGGTTCCAACAGCGCCCGTCAGCGGAGCGGAACAACGTCGCGCACTAAGCGCGGTTCTGCAAACCGTCTCGCCTGAATTCCTCACTGTGCCGGAACAGATCAGCAAATTGATTCCGCCTCGGCCCTCGGGCATCGAGCCTTACGAGGACTTTCCAGGTCATACCGGTCTGACCTTCGATCCGCTTGGGGCTGCCGAGACATCGGCAACCATGACGGTAGGCGTTCTTCTTGATCCGGCGCGTGCCGCCAGGCTCGTGCAGTATCACAGCCAGGATGCTCAGCAACCTGGATTCAACGAAGTGCTCGACGCGTTGCTGAATGCAACGTGGAAGAGCAAGCCTCGCTCGGGTGATCTGGCTGCGACGCAGCGCGTGGTCGATGACGTCGCGCTCAACCAGATGATGGCGCTGGCAGCAAACGAAAAAGCTGCTGACGAAGTGCGGGCGGCAGCGTTGTTCAAGCTCACGGAATTGCGGAGCTGGTTGAGCAAGCAGGCTCCACTTGTAACCGATCCGCAGCAAAAGGCGCACATGCTGTATGCAGTTGCGCAGATCCGAAAATTCGAGCAGGAGCCGGGGCAGGTGCTGAAGCCCACGCCGTTGCTCGAAGCACCGCCGGGAGCTCCAATCGGCATGACAGAGTGGAATGGCGTGCGATTCCAGTGCGCCATGCCGTGATCGGCGACCTAAAATCCGGGAGGCCGCTCGCTGGCGACGCCGAAACTTTTCTCCAGCGCAAGGCCAGCTCGGACGAGCGTACCCTCTTCGAAAAGGCCGCCGATGAGGGTGATCCCGTGCGGCACGCGACGCGGGGGCGAAAACTTCGGAAGAGGGTGAGCCGGGTCAGGCGCCCAATCGCTGCGCGCTTCCGATACTTCGACAAAGCCGGCGCGCAAAGTGAGGGAAGGGTGCCCGGTAAAGTTCGTGATGGTAAGCATCTCATCGCGAAGTGATGGAACCAGCAACAGGTCCACCTGGGAGAAGATGCGCGCCATCTCCTTTGCGACTTTTCGGCGGAAGCGATCCGTCTGCACGAAATCGACGGCTGAGAGGAAGCGCGACTGGCGAAAAGTGTTCGGCCACGCGTCGGGTACCTGCACTTTTAGCTGATCGATCTTATGGCTCAGCGTCAGTTCTTCGAAGGATGCGGCAGCCTCGGCGAACAGGATCAAATCGAGCGAGTCGTAAGGCCAGTTCGGCAGCGAAACTTCAACGGGAACCATGCCAACTTTGCTGATTGTCTCGAGGGCCGCGCGGTCCACGTCTGTGGCGGGGTTCTCCTCCATCCAGGCAGGGAAATAGCCAACCCGCAGGCCCTTGACCGGCGTATGTGCGTCGTAGTCGAGTTTGCTGGGCACGCTGTTGAGATCGCCTGGATCTGGTCCTGAGATCGCGTGCAAGACCAGAACAGCGTCTTCGACACGGCGCGTCATCGGACCAAGTTTGTCGAGTGACCAGCACAGTGTCATTGCGCCAGTGCGCGGCACGCGGCCATAAGTCGGACGCAAGCCGGTGATGCCGCAACGCATGCTCGGCGAGACGATGCTTCCGCCAGTCTCGCTGCCGATGGCGAAACCGACTAGAGCCAGCTGCTGTAGCGGCGCCCGGACCGGCGCTCGAACCCGATGATCCTTCTTCCAGCAGCCACGGGTTTACCGTCTGTCCGCCGAACCAAATATCGTTGAGCGCCAGTGCACCGAGGCTCAGCTTCGCCACCAGCACTGCGCCAGCCGCATTTAGTCGATCGACGACGACTGCGTTCTTGTCCGGAACACGGTCGCGGAAGGGCTCAGCTCCGTAAGTGGTGGGAATGCCGGCGGTGTCGAGGAGATCTTTTCCGCCCCAGGGAATGCCATGTAGTGGTCCACGATATTTTCCGGCAGCAATTTCCAGATCAGCGCGCTTCGCCTGTTGCAGAGCCAATTCGGGGGTGAGCGTGATCACACAGTCGTAGCTTGGGATCGAACTTCCGAAGGCGTTCGAGATAAATGTTGGTCAGGCGCTCAGAAGTAATCTGCCGTGTCTTTACCCATTCAGAAAGGCTCGTGAGGGGGGCAAAAGCAATGTCTTCGTCATTGCGCGGAAGGGGGCCAGGGTCGGCGTTGCTCCACACGAATTGATTCCGCGCCGGTCCTGCCTTTTCTCCGGGCAACACCGGATTCCACAGCGAGTAGGGGACGTCGGCCGGCTCGATGTGAACCCGGCGTGGCCCGGTTCGCAGTTCGTAGACGGGAGCCATCGCACTGCGCCAGTTTCCTGCGGCCTCGGCGCGCTCGGCGTCACTCATTTGCACTTGAACCAGTTTCTCGGCTTCGGCAAATGTTGTGGGCGAGACTTCCGGGCCAACCGGGGGAGCGGTGCCAAATGCAGGCGGAGCGCCCGGCGTTGTTGGGCGCGGGTTCCTGAGAGCTAAGCTTCGGCACAACTGCGGCGGCGAGAGAGCCCATGGCTGCTGTCAGCAAAAACTGGCGACGCGATTTCGACATTCATCCTCCGGATCGAGCGCGCAGGGAACGAGTCGACAAAACTAGCATCTACGCGCCACAGTCAGCACTATTTACCGATCAGTAACACCACCCCTCCCCCTCTGCTCGTTGAAAATACAGGTACTTACGAGGTAGTGCATCTGTACATCCGGCATAACAAAGGAGTTAAGTGCTCTCTCCGGCAAAACAAAGGAGTTAGCCGCCGTTCTTCCCACTTTGGTCCGTCGATGATCGATTCCAAACAGTGCATCGCTGTAAGAGATGAAGCGCTGGGCAGCAATGGCGCGCGCAGTTTTCCAGCTCACAATATATTAATATCCACTAGTTATGTCAATCATGCTATATATATTCTTTCAGATAATATAGACTACGCATGCGATCCGGTGTTTCTCATTTTCTGCCGATGCAGTCGAAGCGAACTACCCCACTCAAGCCAAAAGAAGGCTTCGCACCGGCCATTTCTTCGATTCGGAAATACATAGATTCTTCCACTCAGCCCGGCCGCTTGCGGCGCGAAAAACTCTGCCGGGCTTCGTTCAGAATGACAGTGGTGGAGTGGATGCGTTTGTGGTGACGGATAGGCCTCGCATGCTGAAGATCTCAATTGGGGACTGCCCCACTCAAGCCAAAAAAATGGCTTGAATGGACGACCGGTGCCAGACGTTCCCATGTTGAGATAGTGAGCGATAACGGGACTTATCAACAGCAAACACCAGAGTAAAATTTCAGTGATGATGAGCTATCACACTTTCTTGGCCAATATCTTCGGCCTGTCTGAGTTCATTAGCTCCGACCACCCATATCGCGCGTGGGTGAATGGTGAGACAGGCATCACATCTGTAATCGGTCTCGAAGAGTTTTTCGAACAATCATTTGGCGATACCGACTTGGAAAACATGATTTGCATTTTCGACCGAGTTGAGGCTGAAAATGCTTACGGGACGATAACTATCTTTAGGGATTCGTTGCTAAAGCTGGAAGCAGTTTTCGACGCGACCCAAGGAATAGAACCGCGCTTGCTCTTGTTTCGTGAAGAATGGCAAACTCTGTGCTCCGCAGCCTCGCAGGTGCTGACACTTCCGGCCGCACGAAGGGCATTTCAGCAGGTTTACGGAAAATAGTTGCTGCGAAGAGGCGTAACGCGATTTCCCGACATCTATCCTCCGTCAGGTAGAATTTCGGCCAGGCAGGTTACCGTGCGGAAGAGCCGACGCACTGTCATCTTCATTTCCGAACCGCTCCTTCTATTTCGCCAGAGTGCTGCAAGACTTCACTAACGAACCAGAGTCAAATGGTTTATGGAAGTGCTGTGCCACTTCGGAATGCATCGCTGGTACTTTGTTGTAGCGGAATAACCTGATGGAACCAGGATTGCTCTACGACTGGTATCCTGAAGCAAGGTTCGCAGATCGTGAGCGGCACACGAATCGGAACACGAGCATATGGATTTCCCGACAATATCAGCGAAGAGGCCGGGTAAAGCGGAAAGCAACCCGAGCGCTGACATTCGAGTGTGGTGGGCCAAAGAGTTCGGGATGGACTGCTGGTGTGGAAATTTCAAAACGGTTCGGTTTCACTTAGTGCTGCACGGTCAATCGAGTACGTGGATGGCAATTCACCAAAAGTTGATGGCGCTAGAGCGCGGTCAAGTGTACCGCTTGGAAGTTCGTACATAGTTTCTCCATGCCGCGAACCGTTCAGAAAGATGTTTTGTATGCAGCAATAGCTCTCATGCGTTGACCTTCGCTTCGAGGATGGCGACACGGTAATAGCAATCGGCAATCATCGAACGTGCAGCCTGTATTCCCTCACCACACTCGCCGTACGCCAACTCATCCTCTCCCCAGCTAATCAGCCATCTGAAGAGTCTGAGGGCCTCTTTTCTTTTACCGAGCATGTCCAGCGTTCCCGCGTAGTCCCAAATAACAAGTGGGCAATACGGAGCCGATTGCAATGCCTGGAGTTCATATTTGAGCGCCGTTTGGTACCGTCTCTGCTCGTAGTAAGTGAGAGCGAGATGGCTAAGACCTTGATCATCTTCAGCCGGGGTAAGGGACGATTAGCGGCGAGGTCTCCCATCGATCACCCGATCGCTGACTGTTCTGTCTTGCTGCTTGACGGTCCTGAAGCTCAATGGGTGCAATCCTACCGTTTTGGCCGAAATTTCTCGATAGGTGTTGTGAACGGGCGTTGATACTCAGTATCAAGAAGCCGTGAAGTCGGCGGCCGATCGCGGGCTACACTCAGCGACCGTAGCTGACATCCGCAATTTCATTGTATAAAGACTGTCTCTGGGAGACTAAAGGGGAAAAGGCATGGAAGTGGTCGATAGAATCCTGGGATTGGGGCCGCTCCTGATTCCAATCGTTGCCATCGTAGTTGGTGGTGCAATCGCGATTATCGCAATGGTACACAAACACCAGGAGCGACTCGCAAAGATCGAACGCGGGATTGATCCCGATAGACCGTGGCCTCAACCAAGGTAATGACCGCTTCAGGTAGCGTGTCAGGATTGGCAATCAGGATTACAGCCATCTGCGTTCGATGTCACGAAGCGAACAACAGACAAGGCAGTATCGAATCGATAAGGAACGTTTAACCGGAATCCGCGGCACCGTTTTTCCGACACCGCGGATGGCTCAAACAAGGCTCAAGTTACTGGCTCTCAATCGTCGGTTGCGGCGATTGCAGCGAGAAGCCTACGCCTCGTTGACGATTGATCTGGATGGTCGAAGCGAAATCCACGTCCGTAAGAGCTACGGCTTTCTTGTCTCCATTCGCGAGGCGATAGCGAATGGAATCGCCATCGAGCCAATATGAATCGACGAGATACGCGCTGCGGTCGTTAAGTACGATCAGCGTCGAACCACTGGACTTGTCTTGCGGCAACTGGACCTGCGTCACAGCCGCATTCATCACATGGAAAGGATTCGCAGTGTTCATCGCGGCAGTGGAGTTGGCCCACGGCGGCATCGGAACGTTGTTCAGCGCAGTCGGGCTTGCCCACGGTGGCATAGGCACCCGGTTCGATGCGCGCGGCTGGGGAACGGGAATCGCAACATCTTCCATCAGGCGCATGGTGAGCCTGGTCTCGCCCTTCAGCGTGGGATACGGCCCGCGGCCAGGCAGGGTCAGAACCTTGATGGGCCACAACACCGGGATCGCCCACTCCACGGCGTCGCGCTTCGCGTGGCCTTTGCCGTCGATCTTGCCATTCTTCTCAACTCTGTAATGCGGAACCGCGATGACCTTGCCCGCGAAGGGCAGGATTCCTTCTCCGGGGAGAATCAGGCGATCGAATTCCAGGGTGAGCGAACCTTTGCCAAAGAAGTGGCCGGGATTCTTGTCATCTTCGAGATGGCCGCCCACACTTGCGCCGCGCGGAAACATGGTGCGGCCGTAGACGGTGGTCATTCCGAGATAGCAGAGTACGGGGTCGCCGACTTCGGCGGTTTTGGACGAGAAGTTCGGCTCGTCCATGGTACAGCTCAATAACGTTCCGGCTGGCAGGAAGTCGGTGGATTCAGCGCGCAGCGCCACTGCAAACGTAAAAACGAAAGCAAGCGCCAGGGGGACGGTTCTTCGCAGCATGGAGGCCTCCTCGGAGGGATCAGGGCCGGAGGGCTCGGACTAGAGGCGCTGAGCGAGCAAGAGACAGTGCCTACGGGAGGGTCGTCGAGCCGACGCTATTGAGAAACACAGGATGGGAGGAAAGTTGTCTCTGGGCCGCTGCTCGGGAAGAAAATTTCAGCGACCCAGAGACCGGCAAGACTAGAACTGGAACTTCACCGCCATCTGCACCTGCCGTGGCGGCGCCGCGTTTACGATCTGCCCGAAGCCGGCGCTACTGATGTTGCCGTTAACCGCCGACGCTCCGAAGAACTGCGCGTGATTGAATACGTTGAAGCCTTCCACGCGAAATTCCAGAGACTTGCCTTCGGTGATCGGCAGATTCTTCTGGAGCGCCATATCAAAGTTTTGTAGTCCGGGTCCGTAGAAGAAGCGCCTGGGCGCGTTTCCCGGCTGACCGAGGTAGGGGGCGATATCCGAGGGAAACAGTTCCGTGTTAAAGGCCGGGTGCCCGTTGCGCGGGTTGGTGTTGATCTGCAGATTGCCCGGCGTGCAGTAGGGCGTGTCGACGCCGTTGTTGTTGATGCCGTTCGGCATCGTTCCCAGCAGCGAGCTGTCGGTGTTGTTGTAGAGCGTGACCGGGAATCCGCTGGCAAAGCGCGTAATCCCAGAGAGTGACCAGCCAGTTGTCCAGCGATTCTGCGCTCGGAAGATTCCCGCGAATGGCAATTCAAGGCGGTAGCTGGCTACGAAGTTGTGGCGCAGATCGAAAGCCGAGATCGCTTTCGTCAAGTTCGCTCCCATCGGATATACAGGCTCGGACAGGCTGGAGGAGTCGTCCAACGATTTGCCGTAGGTGTAGCCCGCCATCACTTCATAGCGTTTGCTGTTGTGGCGCAGAGATACATCGAGCGCGTTGTAGTTCGAGGAGGCGACGGTCTTCTGATAGGTGATGCCGTCGAACGAGGGGCTGAATGGTCCGCGCACCTGCAGCTGAGTTCCGTCAGCACGCGTGAAGATGCCGCCCTCACTGAATGGTCCGCACGTTGGAGTTCCCGGCATGACCTGATCCGGCTGGCTCACACTTAGACATGCAGAGGCATTTCCGGGATTCGCGGAAGTGAGCGCCAGCAGATGATGCGCTTGCGAGCCGGTGTAGCCGAGGCGCAGGAACGTGTTGCCCGTGAGCTCTCGCTCCCAGGAAAGATTGTAGGTCTCGACATAAGGTGACGTGTTGCGATAGTAGAACGCCGGGTCGCCGGTGATCGGGTTGTATTTCGACCAGTCGACGGTGTTATTCGGGTGCGTGGGTGAGGCGCCGAAAGCGGGGATCGGCGACGGGTACGGTTGTCCGTAGCTCTTGCCTGTGGTCGCGGAAACGAACGGCTCATTGAACAGCGGATGGCCGCTGGTGCTGTCGTAATCGTATCCGTAGGGTGCGCAGGCGCTCATGATCCCGGCGGATAGTCCCTCGAACGCGGTATGAAAGACGCCGAAGCTGGCGCGAATGCTGCTCTTGCCGGCGCTACCGAACATCCTCGTCAGGATGGGATCGTTGAAGTTCGGCGAATAGGCCACGCCGGCGCGCGGAGCAAAGTCCGTCCACTTGGTGGGAGCGAGCGTGCTGGGAATGCCAGGATCGCCGGGGAAAACGATGCCCTCGGGAGCGCCCGGATAAACAACCGACTGCTGTCCCAGCACGAATGTCTGCAACTGATTGTATTTTTCACGCCACGGCGGCAGGACATCCCAGCGGAGACCGTAATTAAAGGTCAGGTTCGAGCGCACGCGCCAGCTATCTTGCGCGAACAGATTGATGTACTTGTTGCGAATGTAAAACGGACTGGCATCACCCTGCTCGTAGGTGCTGGCGATGCCGAGAAGGTAGTCGGCGAAATCGGATCCGGTCTCGGTTCCCTGAAAGACAAAGGATCCGTTGTTGATCGAATTCGAGTTGATGTTCACCTGGTCGAGGTGGAGGCCGCCGCCGATTTTCAGCGTGTGCGGGCCGATGGTCCGCGTCAGGTTGTCCGACCACTGATAGGTGTTGTTGACTTGCCGCTCGCCGGTTACGTCGACGCCGATGGTGAAGTCGTTGAACGCGACATTCTCGATGCCCTCGATACTTTTGTTGAGCGGCACAATTCCCAGCGTGCCTTCGCCTTCGATGAAGCCTTGCGATGCGAGCGAAGGGCCAACTCCGCCGACCGGCTGTCCGATCTGATTCGCATAGCGCAGATAGCTGAAGCGCGCCTCGTTCACCGTGTTCGCGCCCCAGGCACGGGTGAGTCCGAGGCTGATGAGTTGCGCCCGGCCGTCGGAGATGGCGTTGAAGCCCGGAACATTCGCGCCGCCCTGTCCCGTGGGATACGGATTGTCCATGGAGTATTGGTCAGTGAAGTAGTAGGCGCTCAGGTTGCCGAAGCGCGTGTTTGTGTCGAAGCGCGCGGCGGCTTTGTGGTCGGTGAGAGTTTCATTTTCCGCGGAATCGGAAAATAGATTGGCGCCCACATTCGGCTGCGGAATGTAGTTCAGCAAAGATTTTGCCGGCGCGGACCAGATCGACGTGGGGAGCTGCGCGTTCGGGAAGACGCACCGAGTGTTGTCGCTGCAGCCCGCCGTGTAGTAGCGCTCTCCTGCCGACACCGCGTAGCCGAGTTTCTGGGATAACTGGTTCGCCCAATAATCGGAACTGACGGATCCAGTCAGTTGACTGCTCAGATCGAGAAGGCTGCCGCCGCGATCGGCGAGGCTGGGAACTACGATATTTCCAGTCTCCTGACCCTGCGTCATCAGCGTGCCCTGGTAATCGAGAAAGAAATATGCCTTATGCTCGCGGATGGGACCGCCGAAGGTTCCACCAAATTGATGGCGATCATAGGCCGCGCGTTCCGTCGCGAAGTAGTTGCGCGCATCGAGAGCGGTGTTGCGCAGGAATTCGAAAGCGCTGCCATGAAAATGATCGCTGCCGGACTTGGTGGTGACCAGCACCCGGCCTCCGCTGAAGTTGCCGTACTCGGCGTCGAAGTTGCTCGTGAGCACACGGAAGTCGTCGATCGAGTCGAGGTTCGGTATCACGGCGGTTCCGTTGTTGAAGTCTTCCTCAACCACGCTGCCGTTCACGTTGAAGCCATTGGCCGTCTCGCGCTGGCCGCTCACCGACATGTTGCCGGGATTCAGATCGCCGGAGGGTGGTGTGTTGGTGCAGCCGGACATGACGACGGCATTCGCCTGCGCGGAACTGGCAGGCACTACGCCGGGTTGCACAGCGAGCAGATCGGTGAAGCTACGTCCGTTCAGTGGCACGCTCGTCATCTTCTCCGCGGTGATCGTCTCGCCGATCTGCGTGTCGGTCAGGTTGATCTGGACTGTATCCGCCGAGACTTCCGTCGTGGTCGTGTCGGAGGCGAGTTCGAGCGTTGCGTCAGATTTCAGCGTCGCGCCTGCGCCGAGTTCAAGAGGACCTTGCTGCTGTGATTTGAATCCGGGGCTGGTGACCTCGATGCGGTAGTGGCCAGCAGGTACTGCAATGAATGAATAGGTGCCGTCGCCGTAGGTGAGCGTCTGGCTAGACGTGCCAGCGTCGGTATTCGATAGCACGACCGTAGCCCCCGGAATGACGGCGCCGGTGGGATCGGAAACCGTGCCGGAGAGGCTGGCAGGCGCGTCGGCCGCATAGAGGAAGAGCCCGGAAGTCAGAAGAAGAATGAGAGCAACGGTAATTCGCGCAGCACTGCGCCGGATCGCCGAGATAAGAAGTGCTTTGGTTTCGCTCATTGTGCCGCTCGCTTACGAATAAGAGATTATGAAAATGATTTTCAATTTCATCTTCATCTTAGGAGCGGGCGAGGAGCTCGGCTGTGACTGACGTCACATTAGGATGGTTGTTACTGGAAAGGAAAGAGGCGGGCAGCAGAAGCGTGCCACCCGCCGAGAAGAGAGGTTATTTGCTAACGGTCCAGCCGACTTTGTGGCCTTTGTTTTGTTCGTCGAGCCACGCCTTGAGCGGAGCGAAGTACTCGAGCATCGCCGTCGCGTCCATTTTGTCCTCGCCGGTGAGTGCGTGCAGCGCTTCAGGCCAGGGACGGCTCTGTCCCATCGCCAACATCTTTTCGAGCGCGTCACCAGCGGCCTTGTTGCCGTAAATCGAGCAGCGATGAAGCGGCCCCTGGTAGCCGGCGATGCGGCACAGTCCACGATGAAACTGATACTGCAGAATGGCGGCGATGAAGTAGCGTGCATAAGGCACGTTTCCTGCAACGTGATATTTCGCGCCGGGATCGAAATCGCTTTCGGTGCGCGCGACGGGGGGAACGATTCCCTGGTATTTCAACCGCAAGTCCCACCAGCTTTTGTTGTAGTCCGCCGGCGTGATCTGCCCGGAGAAGACCTTCCAGCGCCACTGATCGACGAGATAGCCGAACGGCAGAAACGCGACTTTGTCGAGCGCGCGGTCCATCAGCAATCCGATGTCAGCACTCTCAGGCGGCACCGTCTGAATCAGACCGAGCTGTTTCAAATAGTCCGGCGTGACTGACTTCGAAATCGTGTCGCCGATGGCTTCATGAAATCCATCGTTTGCGCCACCCTGGTAAAGAGGGGGCTGATTCATGTAGGCCATCTGGTAATAGTTGTGGCCGAGTTCGTGGTGGATCACCTCGAAGTATTCCGCGGTCGGCTCGATGCACACTTTGACGCGGACATCTTTTTTCGAGTCGATGTCCCATGCGCTCGCATGGCACACGACATCGCGATCACGCGGCTTGGTGAAAAGCGAACGCTCCCAGAATGTATCCGGCAGAGCTCCCATGCCGAGCGATTTGTAGAAGTTCTCGCCGTAACGGACCATTTGTTTCGGATCCGTCTTTCGATCGGTGAGGATCGTGCTCAGGTCGTATCCCTGATCGGAGTTCAGCCGGTGCAACCAGCGGGTAGATGTTTGTCCAGTCCTGCGCCCACATATTGCCAAGCAGATGGGCGGGGATCGGGCCATCGTCCGGGACCAGTTGCTTCCCATACTTCTCCTGCAGACGCGTGCGTACGTAAGTGAACAGCGAATCGTACAGCGGCTTCACTTGCTGCCACAGGCGTTCTTCTTCAGCAGCAAACTGATCAGGAGGCATATCGTAGTTCGAGCGCCAGAGCGCGCCGACATCGGCGTAGCCCTGTTCGCGTGCGCCCTTGTTTGCGAGCTCGACGAACCGTGCATAATCCGGACGCATGGGAATTGCGATGGAGTGCCAGCCAACCCACGCCTTCTTCAACTCTTCGGGATCGTGGCTCTCGCGCATGATCTTTTCCGCGTCGTTCAGCGTGTAGCACTTCGGCTGACCGTCGGCGTTCTTCTCGCCCGCAGGACAGTACTTGCCCCGGCCGTACTCGCCGTCCATCTTGACCTCAAGTCGGGTGACCTCCTGTCGTTCTGCGTCATTGCCTGGAGCGGGAAGCGTAAGCGCCAACTTGATCAGCTGCAGCTTGCGCGCTGTATCGTAGGGAAGAGCCATCCCGTCGAAACGAACCGCGTCTTTCGCCAGCCGCGTCGCGAGTTCAGTTAACTGATCGTTGATATCGGCAGCCATCTGCTCGGTATCGTCGGTGATGAAGTTCTCCTGCACCCAGCCGGCGCGCTGCGCCTTGATGCTCAGATCGAAGAGTTGTTTTTCGGCGTCGGCGACAAATTTCTCGGCCTCGGCGGGGGTTGGTTTGTGGTTGGTCTGTGCTTTGGATGTGTTGGTCTGCGATAGAGCAACGGAACACAATAGAAGGACGATCGCTATGATTCGGTTCATGGGTCTCTCGGGTAAGTGTGCGAGCGGCATTGTATCGCGTCAGGTACTTGCAATGCGATGATCGGGGACGAACTGTAGGCTTGCATCCGCGGATCTTCGGCCTTTAGCATGTCTCCCCTCGGGAGACTCGATGACAAAACGCGTTCTGCTCTTCTGCCTCGTATTCGTTGCTGCTGTTTTTTGTGCTGCCCAGACCACTCGCCGTCTTATCACCGATCAGGATCTGTTTCGTTTCGTGTGGATCGGCGATCCGCAGATTTCTCCGGACGGCTCTGAGGTCGCATTCGTTCGCGTTTCGGTCAACAAAAAGCGTACGGGCTACGACACCGAGCTATGGAAGGTTTCTACCGATGCGTCGAGCGCACCGATTCGTCTGACCAGCGGACCGCATGACGGTTCGCCACGCTGGTCGCCCGACGGCAAGAAGCTCGCGTTTGTCCGTGGCGTGGAGAAAGATGGGAAGCCCGAACCGGCGCAGCTTTGCCTTTTGCCGATGAACGGCGGTGAAGCGTGGACAATCACGAGTCTTCCCAAGGGAGTGCATGGGGAGAGGTGGGCACCCGACGGCAAGACGATTCTGTTCGTATCCGATACGACGCTCGAAGATCTAGCGAAAGCGAAGCGCAAAGCGCCTGCGGGAGACGATGAGCACGAGAGTGATGTTCGCGTGATTACGCGCGCGCTATATCGTGACAACGACGAAGGCTATCTCGACTCCAAAAGGCATTCGCACATATGGACTGTTGCAGTCCCCGTTTCGCCGGACGGCGTGAAGGATCCGAAGCAGATCACTTCGGGCGAGTTCGATGAGGAAGACCCTGCCTGGTCGAATGATGGCTCGCAAATCTATTTCGCGTCGACGCGCGTGAATGAGCCCTATTACGAGCCAGCGTTTACGGTGCTATACGCAGTCCCGGGGGGCGGCGGTGAGATCAAGCAGATCATGCGCTTTGAAGGCGGGACGGACAGTTTCTCCTTAAGCCCGGATGGTAAGCAGATCGCGTTTGCCGGAGCGCTCAGCCAGCCCGTTCTGTCTTATACCCAACCGCATCTTTGGATTGCAGACCTCGCGACCGGCAAAGCTACAAACATCGCGCCGAGACTCGACTCCGACGTGGACAGCAATCTGATTGCGGATCAACACCCGCCCCGAGGTGGCGCTGGTCACCATCCACAGTGGAGCGCAGACGGCCGCTCAATTGTCGAGATTGTCGCGGAGAAAGGAACGGCCAGCCTCCGCCGTTTCGACATTGCTTCGGGCACAGTTACGCCGATCACGCACGGGAACCAGGAGGTGATCACTTTCACGGCGACGCCCAGCGGCAAGACGGTTGCGCTCGTCGATAACGCCACTGAGATTGGTGATCTCTACTCCGTTGCGAGTGATGGCTCGCTCAAGCGGCTAACTAATGTCAACCAGCAATTGTGGAGCGAGTTGAAGCTCACGCCCCCGGAAGAATTCTGGTACACGTCATTCGACGGCAAGAAAATCCAGGCGTGGATTCAGAAGCCGCCGGACTTCGATCCTTCGAAGAAGTATCCACTCATCCTCGACATTCACGGCGGACCACACGCGGCTTACGGTTATTCGTTCTTCCACGAGTTTCACTGGATGGCCGCAAAGGGATACGTCGTGCTCTATCCGAATCCCCGCGGCAGTACTTCGTATGGGCAGGATTTCGCAAACATCATTCAGTATCACTATCCCGGCGACGACTATAAGGACTTGATGGTTGGGGTGGATGAGGTGATCAAGCGCGGTTATATCGATCCGACGAAGCTGGGAGTGACGGGCGGGAGCGGGGGCGGCGTACTGACCAATTGGATTATTGGCCACACCGATCGCTTCGCCGCAGCGGTTTCGCAGCGCTCCATCGCAGATTGGTCTACGTTCTGGTACACGGCGGACTTCACCATGTTCACACCGTTCTGGTTCAGAGGCTCCCCCTGGCAGCAGCGCGCCGATTTTGACGATCGCTCTCCACTCACGTACATCGACAAAGTGAAAACACCGCTGATGCTGGTTGAGGGTGAATCCGATTTTCGCACTCCACCTGCGGCAGGCGGCGAGATGATGTTTCGGGCGCTGAAGTATCAGCACAAGCCAGTGGTGATGGTGCGCTTCCCGGGCGAATCGCACGAGCTTTCGCGCTCCGGACAGCCGTGGCATCGTGTCGAGCGGCTCGATCACATCGTGAACTGGTTTGACATTTATCTCGAAGGCAAGCCGAACACGATATACGACTTGGGAACTCAGCAATCGGTGAAGACGGCCGCTAAACAGTGATGATCGGCGAATGAAGCAACCGCTGCAGATTCAGGCAGGCGGAGGCAATGACTTCCGCCTCACCCCTACCTTCTGGCCAGCACCGTCTGATAAGGATCAATTACCAGCTTGCGCGTGCCGACGGGAGCCTTGACGCGAAACGTGGATTCGTTGCCATCGGCGAAGACGCGCGCGACGAGCACGGGTTGTTTCTTATCGGCGATTACCGCATACAGGGGAACGGAAGTCACCAACTCGGGCGGCGCGTCTTTCTGAAGAATGGTGCCGCTTACGAGTGTGCCGGTCTTTTCCGGAGTGAGTTTCACGCTCGATAGCTCAAGCTTGGGAATGGCCGTTCCATTCACCCATTCGTCAAAGAACCACGTCAGCGATTGCTTGCCCTCGAAACGGAGTGAGGCCGGCAAGTTCTCTTCGAAGGCGCGTTGGACGTCGGCATTGGTCATCTGGCGTCCGGCATATTGTTCGCAAATCTTGCGAAGCGTGCGGAAGAAGGAGTCATCGCCAGATCTTTTGTCGGAGGCGCCGGCGCTCTTCTTCTGAAGAGCATCAGCGTCACGGTACATGCTGTGCAGCATGTGCAAGAGCCATGTTCCGCGTCCGTAGCTGATGGTGTCGTAACCGTCGGGAAATTCAGACGAGTAGAGGCGAACCCCCAGCGTGACGGGACCGGCTTCGAGCGTGGGAACGCCATTGTCATTCTTCTTCAGCAGGGCCTCGCGATACTCATCCATGGCGCTGCGAACGAATTGCGGATCGGTTTTCTCTAACGCCGAGAGTGCACTGTAATTCGCAAGCGCCTCCACCAGCCACTGATCGCGATAGCTCTTCCAACCCACCAGATCACCCCACCACTCATGTGCTGACTCGTGAATGGGCATGAGGTAGGAGTAAAAAAGCCCTTGGTATTCCGAAAACTTCATTTGCTGCAGCTCTTCGGGTGAAAGGAACGAGTAGCTGGAGAGAAAGATGAGTGTCGGCCACCCCTGGCTGGTGCGACCGGGCATCTGCGTGAGTGACAGCGAAGAATAGGGATAAGGACCGAGTTCCTGGGTTAAGTAGTCAAGAGCCTTGCTCACGCGTGTGCCGACATCTTCTGCCGCAACGGGGCTTGGTGCTACCTGTTGCATCATGGCTCTGCCTTGCAACGGTGCGAGTCCCGGAGCTTTTGAGTTGGCCAGAATAGGGACCTCCATCTTCGGAAAGTCGCGCTCCATTCCCTTGCCGGCATAGACAGCCACTTGCACCGGACCGTTGTTGCTGGCAGTGCGACGGTAATGGCCAAGATTGAAACCGGCGGTTGGCAGCGGGCGGTCGGAAGTCCAGCGCGCCACCTCCATGCCATTCTCATTCCCTTCGGAGACGCGTTTGCCGGTTGCAACCAGCGTCGAGCCGGATGGATAGCGGAACTCCAAATCAAAATTTGCGGGATGCATGCCGCGATTCGGATACCAGATCCCGCGCGCTCCTACATACATGAGCCCGCCGCCGGCATCGGCCAGCACCGATCCTGAATATTGGAAGTGGAGACGAATCTCTTGTCCGGCCTGCAATGGTTGCGGAAATACCGTAGCCATTACGTCGTTGCCCCGACGCGCGAGTGCCGTGCCTTCGATGGCTTCGTTCTGCAGAAAGTCCAGCGGTTTTCCGTCGGCCTCAACCTGTTTGACTTTCAGATAGCGCGAGAGCTCCCACAGCAGAACGCGGTCGCCACTCTCACGAACCTTCATCGTTACAACTGCGTCGCAATCGAGCTGATTATCGGGCTTGATTTCGGTCTTGATCGTGTAGGAGGAGATATCGACCAGACGATCCTGCGCCTCCTCGGTTCCCGGAGTTGCCGTGCTCGCGGCAGGCGTGCTGGTGCGCGAGTGCGAACTCACGCGGCGAGACCGCATCGGGAACGATGTCCATACGTTGTAAAACCCGGCGCCACCCTGGGCATGCGCGAATTGTGCAACGCTAATCTGTTCCTGCGAGAGCGTATCGAAGGAGATGTCAAAGACGCCGTACTGTCCGCCAAAGATGCGAGCACGCAACATCTGGTCATCCGCGCGCCTGACAAACTTGCCGTCCGCGCCCGTGCCGTTCAGAAACGTAATCGTCAGGCGGAGAGAATCCGCCTCGGCAAGGTTCTTGATGGTCCCGCTCCACTTCTCGAGAAAAGCTTGTTTGTCTTCGTCTTCTTCGGGGCGCAGGAATTTCTCAAGTTGGGCAACAGTATCGTCGTTGAAGCGGAAGTAGGCGGTCGAAAAGCGCTCTTCCAAAATGCCGGCCTTCGCAAACAATCCCAGCGAACGGCGCTCTACTCGATCGGGCGGTATGAGAAGAATCTCGCCGTCACCCTCGAAAAACGCTCCCGTGATTTGCCCGTTTGTTGCCTCGGTGAAGCCGATGGTGCCGTCGTCGAGCGTGAAGTGCAGGTCCTCGCGATCGATGGATGCATCACGCACGTGATAGACCTTGGTGGGATCGAGGCCGACGTCACGAAGTTGCCGATAGAGTTGAGCCGCCGGACTCAACGGCCCATTATCGCCACTGTTCGCGACGACGCTGCCGATATGCTGTGGCTCGGGGAACCCGGGCTGCGGATTTGGATGCAGCGCGTTGATGAATCCACCGTCTTGTGCCGCCACTGGGCACGAGAAGACTGCGAGTGCTAGCACCAAGGAGTGCAAAGGCATCCATACCGCTAACCGGAACAGCGATTTTTCTTTGTTAGAATTCGCGCACGTGCGCAGAGTCATCATCGGAATCCTGGTCCTCGCGGCATGCCATGCCACGGCAGATACCATTCACCTCAAAAGTGGACGGACAATTGTGGCTTCGAACGTCCATGAGGAAGAAGGGCAGATCAAATACGAGCTCAACGACAGCACCTATGGTATCCCTAAATCGCTGGTTGAGAGAATCGACCGTGATGGATCGAGCCCAGAATCCGGAGTAGGTGAATCCGGAGCCGGTGCTGAAGCGGCGGCGAGCGCACCGGTGCCGACCGCTCCCGAGGTCAGCGAACTGGGATTGCGCGGCGCCGATAAGGTGGCATTCAAGGTAGTGCACGACGGGAAGGTGGACGAGGACGCCTTGAATGCGATTGATAAGACAGCGGATCCAGCCCTGATTGCCGCCGGATACTTCATCGCGGGACGCTTCGAACTGGATCATGGCGATCGCGAGCACGCGCGGCGCTATCTTGAAACAGCCCTGGCCAGCGTTCCCGACAACGGTTACATCCTGCAGAATTATGCGCTTACCCTATTGAAGCTCGGTCGAGCTCGGGAGGCAGTGCCTTACGCAGAACAGGCCACGCGCGCTTTGCCGGATTCGGCGGACGCCTGGGCGGTGCTCGGCTTCTGCTATTACAGCGCTGATCGCGGCAAAGAGGCGCAAAAGGCCTGGCAGAAATCTCTGGATCTACACCCCGATGAGAATCTGCAGAAATACGCCGACAAGCTGAAGCGCGAAATGACTACGGAAGCAAACTTCAGCGAACGCGAGACCGGACACTTCACGCTGCGATATGAAGGCGCTACGAAAGATCAGCTGCGCGGACAAATCGTTTCGGCGCTCGAGGGGGACTATAACGACCTCAGCAATGAGTTGGGAATTACGCCGTCGCAGAATATTCCCGTAGTCCTCTATACAGAAGAAGCCTATTTCGATGTGACCCGGGCTCCCAGTTGGACAGGCGCATTGAACGATGGCAAGTTGCGCATCCCCGTGCAAGGCGTGGATGGCGTAAATGGCGAAATGGCACGCGTGCTGCGCCATGAGTTGGCACACTCCTTCATCGCCCAGGCCTCCGGGGGACGTTGTCCGACATGGCTGAATGAGGGTATCGCGCAATTGATGGAGCCGCGCGATACGTCGGCAAATGGCCAGCAGCTGGCACGGCTGTATTCGCAGCATATCGAGATTCCTTTGCAGGCACTGGAAGGATCGTTCATGCGCTTTCAGACGAATGAAGCGGTTGTGGCTTACGCAGAATCCATGGCAGCAACCGAATATATCCGCGATACCTACGGCATGAGCGAATTGCGCCGTATTCTCGAGCGCCTTGGGCAAGGGGCGTCGATGGAAGGCGCCATGAAAGAGTATCTGCACAGCGACTATTCACAGTTTGAAGACGAACTGGGCCGTTACCTGATCAGCAAGTACGGCGGATAGCCGCAAGCCGGCACGGAATTGGATGATTTCAGCCCGGGTCTATGGTAAGTTGTCTCTCCTCAATCGCGTGAAGCATGCGATCCCCGTTTTCATCCCGCTCGCAGCCAGAACCGGCACGAAGGCCGGCTCCCGCACAGGTTCCCCAATTATCCACGGTAGATGTGGCTGCCTGTTACCAGTCGGCGCGAGTCGGAGGAGACTACTTCGAATTTGTGCGCGTTGCCTCCGGACGATTGTTGTTTGTGCTGTTAGATATTGCTGGAGATGCCCACGAAGCGATGCCGGTAGCCGCAGCCGTGCAGGAGCTTTTGCATAAACGCGGCCCCGAGCTGTTCGGTGGCGACGATCTGAACGAAGCCGATGCGATCGCCGAATTAGTGCTGCTGATGAACCGCACGATTCTGGCTGCGACCGATCGACTGCATCACACCCCGGCCTTCGTGGCTTGCTACAACGAACCTGTGGGCGTGCTGACGTACATCAATGCAGGTCACACTCCGGGCCTGTTGAAGGACGGCGACTCGGTCGAGCTGTTATCGGCGAACGGACTTCCGCTTGGCCTCTTTTCGCATTCCACCCACGATGCGCAGATTGCAGTGATTTCGCCAGAAGCTACCGTGCTGCTGGTCTCGCGTGGCCTGATTGAAATTCGCTCCGGGCGCGAAGAATTCGGGCTGGAGCGGCTTTGCCAATACTTCCATCGAAGCACCGCAAGAACCGCGGCCAAGTTGTGCGAGGAGATACTGCACGAGACCTCGCAGTTCGTTCGTCTTAGTAACGGTGGAATGCTGGGACGCATTCTGAAAGTGGCGGGTAGCGACCGTGTCGAGAACGACGTCACCGCGGTTGCGCTGGCGCGGCACTCGGTAGCGGCCTCGGCGAGCGCCTCCTGATTTAAATACCCACCCTAATTTCTCCGAGTCGCATGCGGTGAGTCACGCATCCCAAGTTGCATGCACGAAGATCAGTTGAAAGTTCTGCGCACCCATGTTCTCGACTTGCTGAAAGGCGGCGAGGCCCATATCTCGCCAGAAAAGGCACTTCCGGATTTTCCCGAGAAGTTGCGTGGTGTGAAAGTAGCGAAGTTCCCGCATACAGCCTGGCAGTTGCTGGAGCACCTGCGCATTGCGCAATGGGACATCCTCGAATACACGCGGGATCCAAAACATAAATCTCCGCCGTGGCCCTCGGGATATTGGCCAAAAAGTGGAGAGCCGCCCGATCGCCATGCGTGGAAGAACAGCGTGGATCAGTTCTTTGCTGACTTAAAGGCAATGGAGCAAATCGTCGCGAACCCGGAGACGGATTTATTGGCAAAGATCCCGCATGGCGATGGTCACACTTTTCTGCGCGAGGCACTGGTACTTGCCGATCACAATTCGTATCACCTCGGACAAATCGAGGCAGTTCGAAAAGCGCTGGAAGGCGAGTAGGCGCTTTTAAGGTGCGGGTGGAGCACGGCTCGAATCCATGCTCCACCGTGCTGAGTTACTTGCCGGCCATCTTTGGCGCGAACTCGTCAGGCGCAAGCTGATCGGCCGTGACGAACTTCGGGGCGATATCCACGGGAATGTCTTTGAGCGCGTCGAGACGGTGCTGCACTGCAGGCCGAATTACGCCGAGACGCGTGAGCATGTCTTTCGCCTTCGCGTAATCACCGGTCGCTTCGATGGTCAGCAGTTCCCCGGTCAGATCGCTGACGGCGCCACTGATTTTATCCAAATCCACGGAATATGTTCCATTGGGATTGGGAACGAACCCGCCTTTATCGAGCAGATAATTGAACTGCAGCGCCATGCCCTTTCCATGCGCTTCGGTGGTTCCGAAACGCAGCGTTCGAAATGATGACGCCAGGAATGTTGTATAGAGCTGACGGCGAGCCGTCGCATCGGACTTCAACACGTCACCCAACTTCATCTCCTGCGCGTGCTCCATCATGTAGCCGAGCGCCCAAAGGCCAGTGATGTCGGCCTTGGCCTCTTCGATCGCGCTGTAGACTTCCTTCAACTCCAGCCGCGGATTGGTCTCGCGGCCATTAATGGTGATCTGGTGAGGGCCGAGGCCGTGCATCAGTTCGTGCGCTAGGATGTGAGTGAAGAACGGCTCGAAGGCCACGTCTTTGCGCTCATCGGCGGCGATCATGTGTCCGGCGATCGGTTGCAGCACGCTCTTGAACTTCGCCTCCTGAACGTTGCGCAACATCACGCGCTTCGAACCCTTCTGTTGCACGACGCGGTCATCGTTGGGCAGGTTATAAGCTGCGGTCTGTACGCCATGAGCACCGTCGCCAGTGGCAATAATCTGGTTCACGACGCGAATCGGCGCTGCAGCGCCAAGCTTCGCGTTACGATACTTTGGATCTTCCGGAAGATTATTCTCGATCTCCTGCAAGTGCGCGGCGAAGGTAGCCAGCTTCTTGCTCTCCGCATCGTCGCGCAGATTTACGTAGGCCTCGAATGCGGCCTTATAGCCGAAGAGTTCGTCGTTGTAGGTCTCATACGGACCGATCGTGATATCGAGCGGAGCGTCAAGGTCCATCCACGCCATGTCACTCTCGTAGTAGTCGTTGGACTCGTATGCGGCGGCACGTTTGGTGAGGAAGTCTTTCAGGCTGGCATTGTCGGTCAGAGCCGCCGCCTCGCGTAGTAAGGCGGCGCCACGTGTGAGCTCGTCCTTGTATTCAACGCTGTAGGGGACAATCGTAAGCTTGCCGGCTGCATCCCGCCGGATCACTGTGAAGAAGCCCGTGGCCTGCTCCTGTTGCTCTTTTGGCAGAGTCTTCACCCAGCTCTCGAACTCGGCCTTGGTCATGTTTTCGGGATAGAAGTTTGCGCCCTCAGGTTTGCGCGGCGGTACTCCGGGCATGAATGCCTTGTTGTCTTCGAGATTCGACCAAGGTCCCTTGTTGATCCAGTAATAGCGGAGCCGAGCCTGGCCAATCGGAGTCTTATCGGCTTTGAGCTTCTCGTAAGTTGCGAGATTGCCGCTCCAGTATTGCTTCATGAACACTACGTTCAGCAGTTGTGCGGCTTCGATCAGCTTCGGAAGCGCCTGCTTGTCGCCGGCAGAGAGTGCGTTCGTGTCGACCTGAAGGGGCGTGGGCGCAAAGCGGGCCGCGAGCCGGTTGAGTTGCGCGGCGTCAGGAAATGCGGCCTTGGATTTGGTTTGAGCTACGGTCATAACAGTTGAAAGAAGCATTAGAAAGATGACGGTGGTTTTCATGTTGAGGCTCTCCGCCGCACGTACAAGTGCGGATTCACACGCGACCGCAAAACGGACAAGTGTACAGAAAGCGCAACAGGTTGTGAACCGAAGCCGCTAGATCGATTCCAATTCTTCCACAGTACGCTCATTGTGAATGTTGCCGGTGTTGAGCGTCGTCTTGGGCTCGAGCAGCAGGATGTGAGTCTCTTCTTCCGCGCTGGGCAGGTGCTCGGTCCCGCGAGGAATGACGACAAATTCTCCGGGACCGATCTGCATTTCTCGCTCGACACCGTCTTCGAGATAGCGCATCCGAAGCTGACCCTTCACCACGAGGAACAGCTCATCTTCATTATCGTGATGATGCCAGACAAACTCACCTTGCAGTTTCACGACCTTTACGTGCGCGTCGTTGATCTCTCCCACGATCTTCGGCGAGTAGTATTCCGAGAATTGCGAGAGCTTTTCGCCGAGATTCACTTTCCGGATCATCCCATCACCTCAATCACAGCGTCTTTGGTATTGGAGCAGCCGGAGCTTACACCGGATGCAGAAAGCAAGAAACTCCGCTGATTTCCGCCCTGCGCAGGTCAAACTGACGGATCCGGGCGCTACGGCACTCGTCCCTGGCAGCTGAACTTCTTGCAACTTTCCTGCGGCACCCTGCGTATCTGGCTGGTAAGGGGACGTGTTCCCCACGAGGAGCTCGTATGAATCGAGCGCAGAAGTTGCAGATTGCCTTGGTCCTGATGCTGAGCGTATTTACGCTTGCTGCCTCGCCTGACAGCGTGAACACCAGCATTGAAAAGCAGTTTGTCGGCGGCGGCCGGATCGATCTCAACCTGTCAGCGGGAGGTTATGTGATTCGCGGCACTCCCGACAATCGCATCTCCATCGAGCTGAATCCGTCGCAGGCGCCCCACGTTCGCGCTGGTATCAAGATCGAGGGGAATCACGCCCGCATTGACGTGAGCGGTCCAGAGCACAATTTCCAAGCCACCATTTACATTCCCCAACGCAGCGACCTGGTGATCAGCCAAAGTGTTGGCGATCTGCGAATTCAGGCGGTAGAAGGGAACAAGGACATCGACCTCAACGTCGGCTCGCTGAAGGTGGATGTGCCGAAGGCCGCTGACTACGGCGAGGTCGATGCGACCGTGCGCATTGGTTCACTCAAAGCTCCAGCATGGAACGCGCAACGCGATGGTTTCTTCCGCTCGCTGCAGACACACGGGCAGGGAAAGTACAGTCTGAACGCCCACGTTGGAGTGGGCGATATGACCTTGAGCGAAGCGGAGCGGCTTTAGTCCAGAGAACCACGATCGCAGCGAGGCCACCTGTAGCGAAGAACGAAAGGGCGCAGCACGATGCGCCCTTTCAGCGTTTCGTCCCGGCTTAGCTCGTGCGCTATGCGGCAGCGGAACGCATCGCAAACTTTGCAATCACCGGGTGCACCAGCTGGCAGAAGTCGCGGAACGACATCCGGATCAGCTCGCTGTGATAGCCGGCATTGAAGACAATCTCGCTATCGTGCGTCAACGTCTCTTCTACATATACGGGCACATTGTAGAGATTCCCAAAGGGCGGCATCGCGCCTAGTTCGCAGTCAGGAAAAGCGCGGTCGAATTCTTCCTCGGTCGCAAGGGCCATGGTCTGCGCCCCCATCATCGAGCGAAAGAGCGTCAAGTCGAGCTGTTTGTTCGCCGGCAATACTGCCATCGCAAGACAGCCATCCGCGTTCAAGATTACCGTCTTGGCCAGCTCATTTCCGGGAACATGAGCAATGGCAGCCGTCCCCTGTGCCGTATAGGTGGTGGAGTGAATAATGGTTGTGAACGGGGTCTGATGTTTGTGAAGAAATTCTTCTAACCTGAGAACTGGCATGATGGCCTCCTCGATAGCCGCTCGGTCCGACGCGCCTTGAGATCAGCCGGGTGGAACTGTAGCTTTAACACCATCACAATTCGTCGAGCCCCGCAGTGCCGGAAATCACCAGTATTTGTGCGCAGACGTAAAGGCAGCGCTGCTCGGCAATTAAGATAAGAAGCGTGAAGATGAAAGCTGGAGTTGCCAATTGCGAGTAGCCGTCGCGGGTGCCACTGGGGTTCTCGGACGCGCTCTGATTCCCCAACTGCTTGCTGCTGGACACCAGGTGCTCGGTCTGGTTCGCAATGAGCGAAAAGCGCAAGAGTTGTTCGCGCCAGTCTCCGCAGGACTGGAGTTCGCCGAGGTCGATCTGCTCGAGCGAGGTCTGGAATCGCGATTGCCCGTGATCTTCGCTGGGTGCGATGCGGTGATCCAGGCGGCTACGGCGATTCCCCCTGATCCCACGGCGCCGGGTGCCTGGGACCGGAACACCCAAGTACGTATCCGTGGCACCGGAAGGTTGCAGCGCGCAGCTCTCGAGGCAAACGTTGGAGCGTTCTTATTGCAGAGCATCGTGATGGCATATCCGGACGGCGGCGACGAATGGCTCGATGAAACGACGCACATCGACAGCTCTCCTGCGCGGCACTCAATCGCGCACCCGGTGGCGATCATGGAGTCGATGATGTATCTCTTCGGACGGCAACCCAAGCCAGTACGCTGGTGCATCCTGAAGTGCGGCCTCTTTGTGGGAGAGAGTACCGGACAGGATCGACTGCTGACGCGACTGCGTGCCGGGCAAGAAGTGGTCCCGGGAGATGGACAGAATTTTGTCTCGCTGGTGAACGTGGAAGATGCGGCCGCCGCTTATGTGTCGGCTCTAGAGACCGCTCAAGCTGGCTCGGTCTACAACATATGCGATGAACCCCTCCGCTATGGCGATTACGTGGATCGCCTCGCCGAGATGATCCATGCACCTCAGCCTCGCCGAGATTCATCGAAACCCTGTCCACCGTCGTGGCGATGCACCAATCAGCGCGCGCTCCGCGAACTTGGGTGGGCTCCAAAGCACAGCATCTGGCCGCGCGTAACCGAAAGCGTGGGAGGAAACTAAAGTGAGCGAAAAGGATACGTTGAATGAACTGAGCGCCCTGCTGGTAGCGCAGCAGCGAATGATCAATTCTCTGAAAACGGAAATAGAAGCGCTTAAGAATATGATGTTCGAACACCGGCCGCCTTTTCGCGAGGAGTTCGAACGGCAACGCGCCAAGCTTGCAAGTTCGAAGCCACAAGATCAGGACGCGCGCGCGCGCGTGGAAGCTGCGCTGGAGAAGCTCGAAGAGTTGGGAGAATAAGGAGAACGCGTGCACCGACTGACCCTCGGCGATTTCGAACTGACCATCCTCTCAGACGGGAACTACTTTCTCGATGGCGGCGCATTTTTCGGTGTCATCCCCAAAGTGATGTGGTCGAAGCGCATGCAGCCCGACGAGTTGAATCGTCTGAGCTGCGGCCTCAATTCCGTACTTGTTCGCGGCGGCAAGAAGACCGTGCTGATCGAAACGGGTATCGGCAACAAACTCGGCGACCGCATGAAGAAGATCTATGCTCCCGAAGAAAAGCTACTGAACAGCCTGCACGCCGTGGGCGTCGCGCCGGAAGAAATCGACGTAGTCATCAACACGCATCTGCACTTCGATCACTGTGGATGGAACACCGTCTACCGTGATGGTCGCGCCGTACCCACGTTTCCCAGTGCGAAGTATTACGTTCAGCGCGGTGAGTGGGAGTATGCGCAACGGGCAAGCGAACGCGATCGCATCAGCTACATCAGTGATAACTACAACCCGCTGGTCGAGTCGGGACAGATGGAGCTGATCGACGGCGCGCGCGAGTTGCTTGCCGGCGAATTTCGGTTGACGTGTATCCCGGACACACGCAGCATCTGCAGGCTATTAATCTGGAAAGCAATGGCAAGCGCGCGTGTTACATCTCTGACCTGATTCCGACCACTGCGCATCTCGACATCGCATGGGGAATGGCGTTCGATCTGTTTCCCCTGGATACATCGCCAGCAAGAAGAAGTTTTACGCGCGGGCAGTCCCGGAAGACTGGCTGGTGATCTTCACACACGATCCGAAGACGCCTTGGGCGCACGTGGAAATTACAAACGATGGGAAGTATGTTGTGCGGGAAGCCTCAGAAAAGAGCGAACGATCCGCTATTTAGCTACTCCAATGCCAGCTTCACTTCTTCTTTCTCGCAGCGCACGCTCAAGGTTTGTGTGGCATTCTCGGGGAGACTCGCTGTAATGCTATTGGTGAGATCGTAATACTGCTCCGTGCGACTGTACGCGCACACGAATCGAGTGCTTGCCCGACGGAACTTGAATCTTGTCGTAGGTGTGTCCTTCAGTTTTGCGGAAGACGATCAGCTTTTTCTTCGCCTCTCCGTGCAGAGCTTCTGTGTATTTCAGCTTTCCGTCGACCCAGACAGATACCTTGCCCGATGAAAATGGATGCTCGACATCGATGCGCAGGTTCGTGTCCGACTGGGCAACAACCGCGCTTTTCTTGAGGCTAACGGTCGACGAATTCTCGTCGGCATCGGTCACTTGAGATTGCGTTGCGATTGGCTTCGACGTAGGGACCGCTGCAGCCTCCTTCGGCGCGGAGGTAAAGGGCGGCGCTGCAGATTTCGCGCTCAAGGTGACAGGCTTCAGACGATGCCTGCCGAATGCAATTACGCTTGCGATGGCGACGAGTGCGATCGCAGCGATTGCGTAGAATTTTTGTTTGGAGATGCCCTGCCTGGCAGCCTGCACCGGAGGATTGGTCGCCTTGGTGGCACTGTTATACGGTTGGGTTTTCTGCGCAGCCGATACGCTCGACTGGCTCGCTTTGGACGACGTCACCGTAAGCAGCCCTGGATCGGGCGCATCCTGGTTGCCATCCCTCAATTGCTGCCGCAAGTTGGCTAAGTCGTTCGCCAAGTCCGACCCGCTCTGGTAACGCTTATCGAGCTCTTTGGCGATCGCTCGTGAAACGATGGAATCGATCTCCGGCGGAAGCGCGGGATTGATCGTCGTAAGTGGAAGCGGATTGTTGTTCACAACCTTAAATCCGATGGTGCTGATGCCGTTTCCCTGGAATGGCCGGTGCCCAACCAGCATGGTATAGAGCACAACACCAAGAGAGAAAATATCTGAGCGCCCATCTACCGAGTGTCCCGTCAGCTGCTCGGGGGACATATACGCGGGCGTTCCCATTAGTACGCCAGACTGCGTGCGCTGCGACAGATCCAGCTTGGCCACGCCAAAGTCCATGATCTTGGCGTGCTCGTCTTCAGTGATCATGATGTTGGCCGGCTTGATGTCGCGATGCACGACGCCGCGGGCGTGAGCATAAGCAAGCGCTTCGGCAACTTCCTGTGCCAGTCGCAGTGCTGTTTCCAGTGGGACTTTCGCATAGCCGGGGGCCAGCAATTTTTTCAGTGTCTGTCCCGCAACGTACTCCATCACGATGTATGGAGCGTGCGTCTCGGTGTCCTCGGCGACGTCATAGACGGTGACGATTCCGGGGTGCGACAGCCTTCCCGCCGCCTGGGCTTCCAGGATGAAACGCATGCGGAACTCGGCTTCATCGTCGTCCTCTTGTCCCAGGGAAAGGGTCTTGATGGCAACGATGCGGTCGATCTTCGGATCGCGCGCCTGGTAGACGACGCCCATGGAACCGCGACCGAGTTCCGACAGGATCTCGTAACGCCCAAACGACGGATTGCTGGAAGAACCAGAACTCATGTGCGATACACGGGAGGCGAACATCGCCACGGTAAGAGTACTTCGGTCCGGGCCACCTGCCTAAAACGTTTCACCGGAGCAGGTAACGGAAGTAACCAGTTGAGAAGCAGCTCTGGTGGCCCTATATGGTGACTCGCCGCGAAGGTCACGTTCGAGGACAACCTGCGACGCGACCCTCCCTTCTATCTATGGGTCGATACGATATTCCACAGCACGCCTGGAACGTACAAAATCACCCTATACAGAAAAAGGAGTCCGAATGAAGTTGGAATCGTTGAATGCCCTTTTGACCGAACAATTACAGGACCTCTATTCCCTGGAGCAGCAGATTATCGAAGCGATGCCCAAAATGATCGAAAAGGCAAATACCTCGCAATTGAAGGCAGGCTTGAGCGAACATTTGCAGCAGACCAAGGGACAACTGGCAAGGCTGGACCGCATCTTCGATCAAATTCCCGATGCCAATCGCAAAGGGCAGAAGTGCAAGGGCATGGAAGGGATCCTCAAAGAAGGTGAGGAGATCGTGAAAGCCAAGGGTGACCCTGAAGTTCGCGACGCCGGGATCATCTCCGCTGCGCAGCGTGTCGAGCACTATGAAATTGCGAGCTACGGTTGCGCGCGTACCTACGCACAGCTGCTTGGCCGCGATCAGTGGGCGCAGTTGCTCCAGCAGACACTGGATGAAGAGAAGCAAGCAGATCAGAAGTTGAATCAGTTGGCGGAACGGGTAAACGTGGAAGCGAAAGCCGCCTAAGCTATCTCATTTGATCAGAGGTGAAGAGCGTCCCACTTCCCAATTGGAGGTGGGACGATTCTATTCTGGCGGAACGCGCTCGGTGGTCTCGGTCGAGCGGCCGCTTTCATTCCCGCGCAAATCAACCGCAGAGACTGAATAGAAGTAGCGATGACCGGGAATAACTTTGTCGTCACGGAATGCCGGCGACTTCACCACTTCGGAGTTGATCTTCACCGGCTGGGCACCCTCTTCGTGACGGAACACGTTGTATCCGGCGAGATCGCTTTCGATATTCGGCGCCCACGTCAAGTCAATGAAGGGTTTCTGTCCCACTCCGGACGATACCGCCTGAACACCGGTAGGAACCGCAGGCGGGAAGATGTCGCGAACATCCACGACAACCGGCGCGAGAATCGTTGCCCTCCACCTGGACCGATTGTCCGAGCGGTCCCTTGAACTGAGTGAGAGTGGTCACGCGATAAACATACTTCTGCTGCCATTCGAAGCTGTGATCGACGAAAGCTGATCTGCTTCTCTCCATTCCAAGGGAATTCCCCAACGATGAGCTCTCCCCGTTGCAGGGCGGGCGCAGTCGCGGGAGCCGAACCGGGCGCAAATTGCCGGTACACGCGATACGAGAATTTGAGCTTATCTGACTGGGGAGGCATTTCCGGCGCCGTCCAGCGCAACTCCGGCCCTTCCGCTGTGACCTGCGGCTCAACCTGATCCGGCGGAGGCAGCGTGGGCGCCAGCGGAATCTCGACCTGATTCGACAAGCCTGCCGATTTGTTGTGCGCGTTTAGATCCTCGATCGCATAAATGGCAAAGGCGTCTGGATTCTGATGCTCCAACTGCGCAGGCAAGGTGTCGGTAAAGGTCGCACGCGGAATCTGTTCCCCGCGCGTCCAGTGCGAAAGTTGAGTATTCTTCTCGCCCGCTTTCTCTTCGCAAGAGATCATGGGGAAGTCGCGCACGCCACGGCAAACCTGCGTCCCGCCTGGATGGCGAATATTCTCATGGTCGGTGGTCTGGTGTGCGGGAGTCCAGCTGAGAAAAACTTTGTCGCCCTTGCGTACAGCGGAAAGATCATCGACCGGACGAGGCAGTCCGAGCGAAGGCGGTTGCGGTGCTCCGGGCGTGCCGCAGCCAATCAGCAGACACAGCGTCGCGATCGACAGCAGGCAGAGGGCAACTCTCATGCGAAGCTACGAGGATACAAGGTTCAGAGAGGAAGTTTCCAGCAGGACAGGGAAGGATTGCAGATCAAAGATTGCAGATTGATCTATGACCAATCTGCAATCTTCAATGAACAAATCTTCAATGCTCTACAGGATGTACCGCGACAGATCCTGGTCTTTCACGATGTCAGAGAGAGTCTTGCGCACATAATCGCCGTCAATGTTTACCGACTTCTCTTTCATGTCCGGTGCGTTGAAGCTAATCTCATCCAGCACGCGTTCCATGATGGTATGCAGACGGCGTGCGCCGATGTTCTCGGTGCCTTCATTCACGCGAAACGCGAATCGTGCCACTTCTTCCAGTGACTCCTGCGTGAATTCCAGCTTCAGGCCTTCCGTTTCCAGCAGCGCCGTGTACTGCTTCACCAGCGACGATTTCGGCTCGGTCAGAATCTTGATGAAGTCTTCGACCGTGAGCGACTGCAACTCCACGCGGATGGGGAAGCGGCCTTGCAATTCCGGGATCAGATCGCTTGGCTTGGATACGTGAAATGCGCCCGCAGCCACGAACAGGATGTGATCGGTGCGCACCATTCCGTAGCGCGTGTTGACCGTCGTACCTTCCACGATCGGCAAAATGTCGCGCTGCACGCCTTCGCGCGAAACGTCAGGACCGTGCCCACTTTCGCGACCGGCGATCTTGTCGATTTCGTCGAGGAAGATGATGCCCGACTGCTCCACGCGCTCGACTGCGACGCGCGTGACCTGATCCATATCGATCAGGCGCTGCTCTTCTTCCTGCACCAGGTAATCGAAAGCCTCGCTGACCTTCATCTTCCGCTTCTTGGTGCGCTGGCCGAAGATGTTGGGCAGCATGTCCTTGATGTTGACGTCCATCTCCTCCACACCCTGGTTGGAGATGATTTCGAACGCCGGGAATGATTTTTCGCGCGTTTCCAATTCCACGATGCGGTCGTCGAGTTTGCCCTCGCGCAACTGCTGACGCAGTTTCTCGCGCGTTCGCGAACTGGATTCGCCCGGAAGCTGATGCTGGTCGGCCTGCGCGCCGTCGCCGGGACGCGTGGTGAATCCCACGCCGCTGGGCAACAGCAAATCAAGCAGGCGCTCTTCCGCATTCAATTCGGCCTTATCGGCAACGTCTTCGAGCTTTTCTTCGCGAACCATGTCGATCGAGATCTCGACCAAATCGCGGATCATCGATTCCACATCGCGGCCCACGTAACCTACTTCCGTAAACTTCGAGGCCTCAACTTTCAGGAATGGCGAGTTCGCCAGCTTCGCCAACCGGCGCGCGATTTCGGTCTTTCCCACGCCAGTGGGCCCGATCATGATGATGTTCTTGGGAATGATTTCTTCCGCCAGTTCCGGCGTCAGCTTTTGGCGTCGCATGCGGTTGCGCAGCGCAATCGCCACCGCGCGCTTGGCGGCGTGCTGGCCCACAACGTACTTATCAAGCTCGCTGACAATCTCACGAGGCGTTAGATCGTCGAGTGCAAGCTGCTCTTCTTCTGAGGTTCCCGGTAAATAAATGGCCATGAATTACTGCTCCAAACTTGTTCGATTCCCACCTCACCAAAGGAAGGCCAGATGGGGCACCCACATTTCGGGCTAGCGGCGGTTCTCTTTTCTAATAACGAACTTCAGGCCTGACCAGACGTCGTCGATGGCGCAGACCTTGATATCCACCAGACCCTTTGCCAACCCGATCTCGCGGACAATGTTCTCGTTCAACTCGGTCGCGACGCCCGAGGCCTTCTTCGGCCAACTGATCCAGATCATTCCCGCCTGGTCGAGGTGGCCGACCGTCTCCGCGAAACGAGCGGTCACATCGCTGCGGCTCTTCGCAAAGCCAACCACCACGTCCACCGGAGCTTCAGCGGCTTTCAAAACCTTTGTGCCAGCCGGTAATTTGCCCAGCGTCTTGCGAAATCCCGCAGGAGCCTCAATGAGCAGCACACGATGGTTCTCTTTAATGCCGATCTTCGTTACGAGCGGCGTTCCCGAGTAGCCCGCCATGGCGGCTCCAGTCTTCAATCCGCAATCCGCCGGCTACAACTCCTCTATCGCGAATGTCTCATTCGTATAGATGCACAACTTGCCAGCAATCTTCATCGAAGCTTCGGCAATCTCGCGTGCCGAGAGCTGCGTATGGTCGAGCAAAGCCTGTGCGGCCGATTGTGCGAATGGACCACCGCTGCCGATCGCCGCGATGCCGCTATCTGGCTCGATGACGTCACCCTGCCCGCTGATCAAGAAGGTCTGCGTCTTATCGGCGACCAGCAGCAAGGCTTCCAGATGCCGCAGAGCTTTGTCAGTTCGCCAGTCTTTGGCGAGTTCCACCGCTCCTCGCCCCAGGTTGCCGTGATATTGCTCCAGCTTGGCCTCAAAGCGACTGAACAGAGAGAACGCATCGGCCGTGGATCCCGCGAATCCGGCGAGGATCTTTTCCTGGTACATGCGCCGAATCTTGCGTGCATTGTGCTTGATGACGTGCTCGCCAAGCGTGACCTGGCCGTCTCCGGCCATCACCACCTGGTCGCCCTTGCGGACACAAAGTACGGTGGTAGAGCGAATTTTGGGAAATTGAGAACCTGTCTCTTTTTGCGCCGCCACGGGCTTGCGCGGCGGTAATGCTAAATGCTTCGTTTTCATGAGGACAATTCCTGATTATATCAGCCAAAGACGCCACTGAAAGGGGAGCGCTCAGCGGGCACCACACAGAAAATGTGAGTCTTGGTGGCTAGCCGTGTGAGCCGCCGCGGGCGGCATTGGCAACAGGCAGCGGAATCTCTCGCTTCATAGCGGTTCGGAACATGCCTCCGCGAGGTCGAGCGAGGAGACTGCGGTAAGCATTACGCGCGAAGGTCTGCACCAGGAATCCGAGTACGTCGGCTTGCTGATCTTTTTCGTCTGGGGAGTCGTACCATTCCGGCCTGGGGATTGCGATGCCCGAGAACGCTTCGGTCCAGTGATGTTCCACTCCAAGTGCCATCGCATAAGGCAGCCAGCTCTGGAACTTTTCGGTGGGCACCCGCTCCAGATGATCGCGTTCCACCGAATTCATGAAATCCTGGAAGCCACGCACATGCGCGTAAGCACTCTTGCCTAGCGCGCTCTTCGGTGAGAAGGCCTTCAGCCACAAAAGCGTAAGCACTATGGACACGATCAGCGCTGCGGCGACGATGATCGCCGAGTTCTTGCTACTGGCGAACAGCAAGATGCAAAGATACGCGCCGATCATAAAAGCCTGGCCTGCCCATTGCGGTAGTTGTAGCGTAGCCAGGAAATCGGGATCGAAGCGATAAAGCCCCTTCTTGCGGAGCAAGGCAAAGACGTCTTCGCGAATAACGGGCACGATGGAGTAAAAGCGCTGGTATAGACTCGACAGCTTCGTCCACTCGCCACCGTAGAAGATATGGAACAACGCCGTGCGCTCGTGCGGTGCCAGTACGCTCCACGAATCTTTCGTCCGGATGCTGCGCAGGATGTAGTCCTGCCCCTGGAATGAGACGCCTTCATCCGGTTGACATTCTTCCATCCGCACATAGCCGCGCACCGAGAGATCGACAATGGTGGCAACCACATCGCGCGGATCGAGTTTGTCGTCGATGATCACTCCAACCTCGGCCGGGGTGAGCCCGTCGGGAGGTTCGTATTGCGGAGCATACGTGGGCGTAACGCGACGCACGCGATAAAGCTGGATTCCAACAATCAGCGCCAGCACTACGATGGGCAGCACAAAGATGGGATTCACGCTCAACGAGGCTGCGGCCTGTTTCCAGGCGCTCGCTTCAGTAAGAAGCCCAGTAGGGAATATCACATCGACGGTGCAGGGATGTCCCGGCGGCAATCGAACGCCGCACTCTACCTGGGCGGAATTTTTGGTCTCGAGCGCGGGAACAACTTTCACGCCCGAATCGGCGATATAGCTACCCTGCGCACGAAACTGTTCGGCTACAGCCTCAGGCAACTGAACCAGCACCGAAGATCTCTGCACCGATCCTGCCCAGTTCTCGCCGGCGTGCCACACGAGTTCATCGCGATCGCCGAGAAAACGAACCTCCGGTGAGACCGAGTAGCTGACCTTGATCTCCGCGGCTGCCCCAGCGTCGATGGCAAGCTCCAGGAAGTTGCCGGTGTTGCGTGGCGTGTAGGAAAGCTTCTGACCGTCACCATCGGTGACGTCGATGATCTCGATGGTGCGCGCGGTGCGCAGTCCGAAAGTGCCTGGGACGGCGTTCTGCGCTCTCCAGATGAGCCTGCCGCGAGCCAAGGGAGTGAAGCGCTCCACTACGATGGCGCTGCCATCGTTTTGAACGGCAACAGTAGTGTCCAGCGAACCCAGTGGCACCTGGGCGGAGGCGCCCATGCACAGGCACACGAACGCTACGACCGTTATGTGCCGGCGAAGAACCATCCAGCATGGTTTATCGGAAATGAGAGGGCTGAGCAAGGACCTCTTGTGATGCCTTTGGTCACCACCACTTGTAGTATCGTCTTGCATGCTCCGAGGGCCAAGGTAAATGGCTGAAACAATTGCCACCGGCATGTCGCAGCGCGACCGCTTTCACGCCGTGACGGCCAGCTTTCTCGGCTGGACGCTCGATGCGTTCGACTTCTTTGTGGTCGTTTTCCTATACGACGTTCTGGCGGCCGAGTTTCACGTCTCCAAGACGTTGATCGTCCTTACGGTCACAGCCACGCTCGCGACCCGTCCCTTGGGGGCTCTGATCTTCGGATTGGCGGCCGATCGCTACGGACGCCGCATTCCGCTGATGGTCGACGTGATTTTCTTTTCCATCGTGGAAGTGCTCTGCGGATTTTCCGTGAATTTCACCATGTTCCTGGTGCTACGAATTTTGTACGGAATCGGGATGGGCGGCGAATGGGGCGTAGGTGCTTCACTGGCGATGGAAAGCGCGCCGCATCGCTTGCGGGGAATCCTTTCGGGCTTCCTGCAAAGTGGATATTCCTTTGGCTATCTTCTGGCTGCGATCGCCGCTCGTTTGATCCTGCCGCATTTTGGATGGCGCTGGATGTTCTGGGTCGGTGGCATTCCCGCGCTACTTGCTCTCTACATACGCAGCAAAGTGCCGGAATCCGAAGCCTGGCTGCAACACAAGCTGCCGAGTTTTGGCGCCATCCTGCGCGAGACGCAACGCTACTGGAAGCGCTTCCTGTTCCTCATCGTGCTGATGACTCTCATGATGTTCCTCTCCCACGGCACGCAGGACCTCTATCCCGACTTTCTGAAGCACGAGCATCATATTGCGCCGAACAATGTCGCTTACATCGTGATGCTTTACAACGTAGGGGCGATCCTGGGCGCAATTCTCTTCGGGCAGGTTTCTGAGAAGTTCGGGCGCCGCTACGGAATGCTGGTGGCGTTAGCGCTGGCGTTGTTGATGATCCCGCTGTGGGCCTTCGGCTGGAGCGTCGGTATCCTTGCGCTCGGAGCTTTCTTGATCCAGATGGGCGTGCAGGGCGCGTGGGGCATCATCCCCGCACATCTTGTGGAAGTCTCGCCGGACGCAACGCGCGGACTGGTGCCGGGTCTGGCATATCAACTGGGAATCCTGATCGCCGCGCCTACGAATTCCATCGAATACGCGTTACGCGATGCAATCGGCTACAGGTGGGCGATCGCGAGTTTCGAAATCGTGACCATTGTCCTGCTGGCAATCGTAGTCTGGCTGGGCCGCGAGGAGCGCGGGAAAGTCTTTACGAAAACTGAGACCACGTCTCAGGTGGAAACAACATAGGCGCCGCTCAGAACAATCGTTCCTGTCTTCGCAGGTTTCCGAACGTGCCAATGTTCGTCAGGCTTAGCGCGAAGCGATATTGGTTTTCATTACGTACCGCTCCCAGGGCCAACCGCCGAAACTCGACGCTCACGCCGCAACAATCCCAGTTGTAGCTGCTTTGGACGGCGGCGTACTGCAGGAATTGATTCGTAACGTCGAATCCGATATTCGTCGCGGCGCTGATCCCACGCTTGTTGGGATTGCCGTATCCGACCAGCCAGCGAAACTGGTTGAATTCGAGCTGGGCCGGCGCAGGATTCGGATTTTGCGGCGTGGGCGCGACGGGAACCGTTTCGCCCACTACGCGCACATAGGCCGTACTTCCGGCAACGAAGAACTGTTCGAAATGGTGCGTCACGTATGCCGTACTCGCATTGATCTGGCCAGTGAGCGGATCGTAGTCCAGATGCCAGTCGATATCGGTATTCTTTCCCGCCTGAATACGCATTCGAGAAACGATGGGAGAAAAGCGCCGCGGAGCGGTCAGGAACGCGATGCCAGTAAGTTCGGCCGTAGTCGTGAAGACGTTTTGCTGGCCCGGAACCAGCGCGCCACCGAAAGTGGTATCCATGAAATACTTCTGGATCAATTCCCAGCTGAAGACTTCGTGCCCGGCGGCGCCGCATGTGCTCGACTTCGCACTTCTCGTTCCCGTGGAGAGGGTCTGTTGTTCACCGCCAGCCGGTGACTCGTTGGCGGTACTCTCTTCCGGGACACAATTCTCAGACGTTTTCAGCTGCTTGGCGTAGAGTCGGTTGGTTAGGGAGTACTCAACTTCGTTGGTGTTGGTAAGAATGTCACGCGCATCGAAACGAATGATCTGCTGGAAGTTATTGACTCCAGTCACGTAGCGGTAGGTAACGATTGGCTCGATCACATGTTTCAGGCGGTGATTGAAAACCGGCTTTTGGAAGATGCGATCCAGAACTGGCGGTCGAATCTCGACTGCCGTTTCCAACGCCCTCCGATTTACCCCAAAGTTGCTGGGAATACCGATGCCTCCCGTTCCGGCTGCGAGTCCTTGCGTGTAATAGGTATCGTCCAGAGTGATTTCGGGCCGTATGTCCCACTGATGAAAATGCAGCGGAAGCGCGGCACGAGGAGTGACGTCGAATCTTCCAACCAGGGGATCGGTCTGGAACCCTGGCTCGCTTCGTGACACGCCTTGCAAGGCAGTGTCGTAACTCCACTGCACCGGGCTCGTTCCTATCGGATGCTCCACGCTTCCCAAGTCCAGGCTGGGAGCGTGGACGATCGCGATCAGATCACCCGGCGTTGTGCTTTGAAAGTTCTGATAGCGCGCGGCCATTACATTGAAGAAATAGCCATTCGTCGCCTTCGAGGCGAACCCGATCGTGTTCGTCTCCGAGTTCGTGGCCTGCGTGTAGCTTTCTGAAAATGTCTGGCGGAAAAGATAGGAGCTCAGGTAGTCGATATTGGCGACGCCGCGAAATCCCCAGCGAAGCTGTGCGGTGCCGTCGGCCTTCACTTCTTCGCCACCCTGGTTCACACCCGTCGGGCCGGAGTTGCGATCCAATACGCCGAAGTAGGTTGCATTGAAAAACGAAGTCGCGCTTGGCCGGGAGCGAAATTCTCCATGCTGTGCCCAGCCGATTGCTGAGTAGTACTCGGCTCCGATGGTGGCGTCGAGGCTGCGGTTGATCGCCCAATAGAAGGACTCGCCCAGGATCGTTCCTTTCAAGGAGGACTGTCCGATGCCGGGAATCAGGATTCCCGACTGGCGCCCAATGCGCTCAACCGGCAAACGCGTGTAAGGGAAGTAGAAGATAGGAAAGTAGATCAGGCGAAACGTAGCGTGATAGAGCTTGGCATTATCGCCGAGTAACACGACGGCTTTTTGCGTCTGGAAAGTCCACTTCGGACGCTCGATGCGGCAGTCGGTCACCATTCCGTTGTGAATGATGAACAAGTCGCGCCCGACCTTCTCGACCTCCTTTCCCTTGAACGCGAACGGATTCGATGAAGTCAGCAAGACGTGGCTGCCGCGAAATCTTGCTCCCGTGCTGCCCACTACGTCATAGAACTTTCCGGAGTCGGTAATCCGATTGTAGGTGGCATGGCTCGCCTCGATGTGTTCGTCGTGAGGGCCGCCGTCGAATACCAGGTGGCCGGTGGCGTCGAGGTCGCCAGTATCGGAGTTGTAAGTTATCTCATCGGCGCGCATCACGTAATTGTGGGCCGTGATAACGACACTTCCGCGCAGATGGTAAACGTTACCGACCTTTTCCTGTTGTGCTGCTTCGATCACAACTTCTTCAGTGGCAGGGGGATTCGCTGGCCTGGGAGTGGTTTGCGCGCGTCCGGAACCTGAAGAGATCAGGAACAGAAGAAACAGGAGTGCTGCGCTCTGGAATCTGGTGCAAAGGCTCATCACGCCCCTGAAAAAATACAAAACCCGAAAGGGTCACCCATGTTCCGCGCAAAAGCGATCGCACAGGGGGAACTTGCAAGGTAACACGGCGTACCGGGAAACGAAATAGCGCAAGGCACAAGTGGCGGTATGATGATCTCGACTCTAGGCGTTTCTTCCATCGGTGATGGCCTGCAAGGTTTGTGGTGAGCTCTGCCGCTGCACGGAGCCCGAGCCTGAAGTGTCGCACCGATTCACCGACCTCGATCCTTACGATCCCAGCGAAGAGCAGTTTGCCTCCAGCCTCGGCGAGGTAACTGACGACGAATATGAAGACGAGGCTGAACTGATCGCAAGCTCGACGCTCGCAGAGAGTTTGCAACGTGGACGTAGCTCGAGTCCTGATGAGATGAATCAAAAATCGACTATCGCAAACAGCAGTGCAGCTTCCAGCCCTCAAGCCGACGAGGGAACGTCGTGGAAGCAGGAACTCACTTCGCGCCTCAGCAGGTACAAAGCCCGCCGCCGGGAGCAACTCGGGCAAAGCTCACTGGACTTCAACTTTGAATCGACTACCGCGAACTACGTCTTCATGCAACGCGAGGGTGCGCCCGCCGAAACAGTGATGGTCGACTCCGAGCCGGCCGACGAGCTGAGTCAGCAGTTCGTTACTCCTGCGAACATGGGGAGCGCTGCTCCGGAGCTGGAGACGAGTACGCCCGCCCTCGACATCACCGAACTCTTCGCTCAGCCCACGAAACTTGTCGTTGAGGACACTTTGCCGGCTATCCCCGACGTTGGAAAGTTGATTGAATTTCCGCGTGCGCTTTATCTTGGGCCGGCGGTGAATCCGTACGAACTCGCAGATCCTGTGCTCGAGGCTCCGCGGATTCTGGATGTTCCCGAGAGTGTTCCCGCTCCGCCACCGCCGTTGTCAGACATCGAACTGGAGCCGGAAGGCGAAGAGATCGATCCGCGTCTCCTCGAACCCGTGTTGGATGTTGCTCCGCTGCCGCAGCGCGTGTTCGCGGGAGTGGTAGACGCGGTCGTGGTGCTCGGAGCCGCAGCCCTGTTCGGAGCGATCGCCCTGAAAATTGCCGGCCCGGCGCTATTCGCTGACAGACGTACAGCGCTGATTGCGATCGCCGTGGTCCCTACAATTCTCTGGGCAATGTACAACTATCTGCTGCTGGTGCACGGCGGACGCACCCTCGGAATGATCATGGGAAAGCTGCGGCTTGTAACCTTCGAAACGCGACCGGTGGGACGAAACGCCAGAAAATTCCGAGTCTGTGCCATGCAGCTCTCGTGCCTAGCGTTGGGGATCGGGCTTGTCTGGGCCTTCATCGATGAAGACCAGATCTGCTGGCACGATCGGATTACACATACATACCTGAGCGCACGTTAAAGGGAAATCAATAAAGCTGATCGCGGGCAAAGAAAACTGCTATGCCGGTTTTCCGCTTGGCGCTTGGTGTTTCCGGGGTGCTGCTCTAGACTGCTATTCAGGCAAAATCCTTCCGTGCATTTATCATTTACTAGACCCGGCGGGATACTTTGTCCCCAGCACCCATAATCTAAACCGCAGATGTCCACGACAGCCGAAAACCTGAAGCGCCACACCGTCCCCGTATTCATTGCCACCACCGTCATGCTGAGCTTTATCTCGTTCTGGCGGGTGGCGGCAATCGTTCTTTCCGACCTTGCCTCCTCCGCCTATTACGCCGGTGGCGACGCCGAAAAGGTAATCGGTAAGAGCGCACCGTGGTTCATCTTTGCGGTGATGATGTTTAGCTACGCCGTTCGTGCTGTCTATGTGGAGTCGAGCACGATGTTTGTGCGCGGCGGCGTGTATCGCGTCGTCAAAGAGGCGCTTGGTCCCGCGCTGGCGCGCTTCTCGGTTTCTGCACTGCTGTTCGACTACATCCTTACCGGACCGATCAGCGCTGTCGCGGCTGGCCTATACCTCGCCGGGTTCGTCAAAGACCTGTTCCGCTATGCGCATCATCCCGTCCATTTCAATGACAACTACTTTGCAGCTGCCTTCGCGGTTCTTGTCATTGTGTATTTCTGGTGGAACAACATTGAGGGCATTCACGAGTCGAGTGACAAGGCGCTTAAGATTATGAAGGTCACCACCGTCATGGTGGTGATTCTGATCATCTGGTGCGGCTACACGATCTTCAAGATTGGCTTCCACCTGCCTCCGATTCCTACTCCTCACAATATCAATTTCACCCGTGAATCGTTGGGCTGGCTGTTCGGGACCAAGGCAGCCGGCATTACGATGATCATGCTGCTGGTGGGCTTTGGGCACTCAGTGCTCGCCATGAGCGGCGAAGAGACTCTGGCCCAGGTGAACCGGGAAATCGAAAGCCCGAAGCTGAAAAACCTGGAGCGCGCCGGTTTCGTCATTTTCGTCTACAGCCTGCTGTTCACCTCGCTGGTTTCGTTCTTCGCGGTGATGATCATCCCGGACCACGTTCGTCCCGACTATTTCGGCAACCTCATCGGTGGCCTGGCAATGTATGTGGCCGGTCCACAGATACCGAAGCTGATCTTCCAGGGCTTCGTTGTGATTGTCGGCATCCTCATTCTCTCCGGCGCAACGAATACGTCGATCATCGGTGCAAGTGGTGTGCTGAATCGTCTCGCCGAAGACGGCGTCCTGACGCAATGGTTCCAGAAACCACAAAAGCGATTTGGCACAACCTACCGCATCGTCAACCTGGTTGCTCTGCTGCAGCTTGTGACCGTATTGGTTAGCCGCGGCAACGTATATTTCCTGGCCGCTCTCTACGCATTCGGCGTCATCTGGAGTTTTTCGTTCATGACGCTGGCGGTACTCGTGCTTCGCTTCAAACCGGTCGAAGGACGCGAGTTCAAGGTTCCCGGAAATATTCATATCAAAGGGAAAGAGATTCCCCTCGGCCTGGTCGTCATCGCTCTCGTCCTCTTCTCGACAGCGATCGTGAACCTGTTTACGAAGCAGGAAGCCACGATTGCGGGCGTTAGCTTCAGTCTGATTTTCTTTGTGATCCTGGTGGTTTCCGAGAAATACACTGCGCGTCAGCGAGCTGGGAAGGGCAGCGAGGTATACGAACAGTTTCGCGTGTACGGCAATCCGGAACTGGATCACAGCACGCTGCAGGTTCGCCGCGGAAATGTGCTGGTTTCGGTGCGCGATCCCCGAAACCTCTATTACCTGCGCGACACGCTCCATCGCACTGACACGACTAAACAAGACGTCGTAGTGATGACGGCACGTCTCACGCCGCGCGAGCACTCCTTCAGCGGCAGCAACATGATGGAGGCCAAAGACGTCTTCGATACCTACGAGCAGGAGTTGTTCTCGAAGGTAGTCGCGGTCGCTGAGAAGGAAGGCAAACCGGTATCGCTGCTTGTGGTTCCCGGCATGAACGTTTTCGATACGATCATGCAGACTGCACAGCGGCTCGAGTCGGTGCGCGTGGTGTGCGGCCAATCAACCAAACTTACTCCCGAGGAACAGGGCAAGCTCACAGGAGATGCCTGGGAGCGGCTGCCGGATCCCAAGCCACGCCTTCTACTCGAAGTAGTAGAGCCCAACGGCACGCGCAACGAGTATTTGTTAGGACCGCATGCGCCGCGCATGCGCGATCAGGATGTGCAGCTCATGCACAAACTGTGGCTGGAGCTCAGCTCCGACCCGAAGTACAGCGGATTGCATCACTACCACGTGGTTGCGCTCGCACTGAAAGAACTGGAGCAGGAATTAAAAACTCCGAAGCGCGAGGAGTTGCTGGAAGCTTTAAACCAGGACGTGCAGGAGCAGAGCCCGAAACGCCTGAACTAGAATCTAAAACTGTCGATTCCTCACATTTTGTTCCCATTGCGTGTACCAATGCTGACCGCAGCACGCTGGGCCAGCTATAATCCCCGCCCATGAAACTTGAAGAAAAATTGCAGGAATTAAAGCGCCGCGATGGCCTGGCCGAGGCCGGTGGCGGCGCCGATCGTCGCGAACGCCAGCATAAAGCAGGCAAGATGTCGGCGCGCGAGCGCATCGAGTTTCTTCTCGACGAAGGCACCTTCGAAGAGACGGATAAACTCGTCACCCATCGCTGCACCGATTTCGGCATGGACGAGCAGAAGTTCTTCGGCGACGGCTTTGTCACCGGGTATGGCCGCATCGAGGGCCGCCTCGTTTTTGTCTTCGCGCAGGACTTTACCGTTTTCGGCGGATCGCTCTCCGAAGCTAACGCCAGCAAGATTGTGAAGATCATGGACACTGCCATGCGCGTCGGCGCGCCCGTGATTGGCCTGAACGACTCCGGAGGCGCGCGCATTCAGGAAGGCGTGATGTCGCTGGCCGGGTACGCCGACATTTTTCTGCGCAACACATTGGCGAGCGGCGTGATCCCGCAGATCTCCGCGATCATGGGACCGTGTGCCGGAGGTGCTGTTTATTCGCCGGCGATCACCGACTTCATCTTGATGGTCGACAAGACCTCCTACATGTTCATCACCGGTCCCGATGTGATCAAGACGGTGACGCACGAGGAGGTCACAAAAGAGAAACTGGGCGGCGCCCATACGCACAACGAAGTCTCCGGCGTAGCGCATTTCCTGGCGCACGATGACGCCGAGTGCCTCTCGATGGTGCGCGAACTGTTCAGCTTCATGCCCTCCAACAATCTCGAGGACGCGCCGCGGCGCGAGTGCACCGACCCGGTCGACCGCATGGACGAAAAGCTCGACACGCTCGTGCCGGCCGAGTCGAACAAGCCCTACGACATCAAGGATGTGATTCGCACCGTCGTCGATGATGGCTACTTCTTCGAGGTGCAGGAGTTCTACGCGCAAAACATCGTCGTTGGATTCGCGCGCCTGAACGGCCGGTCCGTTGGCATCGTCGCCAATCAACCGGCAATTCTTGCTGGGACGCTCGACATCAGTGCTTCGATTAAAGCTGCGCGATTCGTGCGTTTTTGCGATGCCTTCAACATCCCGCTCATTACGTTCGAGGACGTGCCCGGATTCCTGCCCGGCACGACGCAGGAATATGGTGGCATCATCACGCATGGCGCCAAGCTGCTCTTTGCCTTCGCCGAAGCAACGGTTCCCAAGATCACGGTCATCACGCGCAAGGCTTACGGTGGCGCCTATTGCGTGATGGCGTCCAAGCACATTCGCTGCGACGTGAACTATGCGTGGCCAACCGCAGAGATCGCCGTCATGGGACCGGAAGGCGCGGTCGACATTGTCTACAAGCGCGATCTCGACAAAGCGAAGAACCGGGCAGAGATGCGGCAGGAGAAAATCGAAGAATTCCGCGATCGCTTTGCGAATCCTTATGTGGCGGCCGAGCGCGGATTCGTCGATGCGGTAATCCAGCCCCGTGAAACTCGCAAGAAACTGATCCAGGCTCTGGAGATGCTGCAAACCAAGCGCGATAAAAATCCGCCGAAGAAGCACGGGAATATACCGTTGTGAGAAGAAGCCGTTAGCTATTAGTCGTTAGTCGTTAGCTGCTAGCTGCGCGCGTTATCGTCGACTGCCCCGAACTGTCATTTCGAGCGATACAGTGCCAAGCTTTCCGCGGCGTTCTCCAAGCCTGTCATTTCGAGCGGGGAGCGCGATACAGACGCGCTCCGAGTCGAGAGACGTTGCGTTTGCTTTGGTTGCGTGGACGGCCGGCCCATTTACCACTTCATCACCCCTCCCCCTCCCCCTTCGTTGTTGAAAATACAGGCACTTACGAGGTAGCGCGTCTGTACATCCGGCATAACAAAGGACTTAAGGCCTCTCTCCGGCAAAACAAAGGACTTACCGCACTCTCTTCCCGAAACGATACGGCGTTCTAAGACACGAAAAGCTGCGGGCGAGAGTGATCGCCGCAGCTATCATGAGCAGAGTACTCTTAGCTAAAAGATATGTCAACGAATAACTTGAATATCTTTGGGAATGTCGATGCGTGAGTGACGAAGATCAGCTCCCGCCTCGCCGACAGAAGACGAGATGGGGCACCCGGCAACCGCCTGAACTATTTGGGTTTGGGCAGATAAACATGAAAAGACTTCGAGACTGCGAAAAACTGCTTTTCAGGCGTAAATACCAAAATAGAGCCTTTGAGCTTCCGTTCACTTGGCGCGACAGCAGTGGCGAGAACGGAGAATTCTAAAACTTGATCACTTTCTTTGTCGCAGGAAACATCTTGCTGGAAGGCGGATGGATCCCTGGCAATGGTTTCGACCGATCGACCGTCCTTCGACAAATTAAGCAGCACGATTAAATCCCCGTTTCGGCAGGTAAGTGGGACGTGAACTCGTGCTTGACCACTTGTCTTATCTTCTGAGGATGCAGGATCTCCGACGAACGCTATCGCAAGCGGCGAACCTCCAGGCGAGCTCGCAGCATTCGGCCAGAAGCGGTTGAACTCCGCCAAGGCATCCGTGTATTCGCGTGCGCTCCGCTGGTCTCGCGTTTCCCATCGGGGATGATCTGAGAAGAACGCAGCAAATTTGGATTGTTCTCCGGTGTGTAGCAAAAGCAAGTGATGTAACGCGAAAACGAAATCCGGGTGATAGCCCGCCCGGGCCATAATCAACATCCCAGCCGAATCGGCCTGGTGCTCTTCCTCACGTTCGGTCTTCGTAAGTGCAAGAGGAGCAGCAATATTGAATGCGATCAGAGCCCAATTCGCCGAATTGTCTCCGGCGCGAGCACGCGCTTGATAGTAACTGCGAAGACGCTGTTGCCGAACCTCTAACAGGTATGTTCGTACCTGATGGCGCAATCCCGTGTGAGCAACCTCATGTGACAAAACCGCAGCCGTAAGCCCTCTAGAGTTACCTACCAGTTGGTTCAGACCGCCATACAGGAATACCTGTCCTCCGGCAGTGGATGAGGCGTTTACGACGGTGTCATTTACCACCGTTAATCTCCATGGCACAGGCTCACGAAATCCTGCGGCAACGAGATTCGAGAAAACATCTTCTTCCATCGGAGTCGGAGATGTCTCGGATGCCCCCATGAGCTTATTCCCGCGGCCACCGTACCCGAGCTGAAGGTCAAGCGCGAAATCTACAGGCAAGTCAGTTGGACCGCTCCCATAAATCGGCTCAATTGGTTGCGACGGGACTGCCGTTGTTTCTGATGAAACGGTCGATGGTCGCGACACTGCGCCGCTACTGGGTAAGTCACCCGGACCCGCACAGTAGGAACCGTAGGATGTGGGAACCAGGTGCATGCCGACAGGGCAATCGTTGATTTTGGTTGTGGTTTCACCTGCTTTCTCCGCGGCACAGTAGGAACCGTATGAGGTGAGAACCAGGTGCATGCCTGCAGGGCAATCGTTAGTTTGGGTTGTCGTGTCAGCCGTTTTTTCCGCAGCACAGTAGGAGCCGTAGGATGTGGGAACCAGGTGCATGCCGACAGGGCAATCGTTGATTTTGGTTGCGGTTTCACCTGCTTTCTCAGCACAGTAGGAACCGTATGATGTGAGAACCAGGTGCATGCCTGCAGGGCAATCGTTAGTTTGAGCCGTGCTAACAAGGGACCAGAGAACCAAAATAGGAGCCAACAGCGTCGTTCTCATCGCATCTTTCCTAGCAAATCTAACCTTTAGCTCAGTTCGCCAGACATTATGCTGTCAAAACAGAATCCTCGCTTGACTTTCGTAAATGTAGCGGTACAGACAGTTCTCTTTTGGTGCCGCGCACCACGCCAGAACGGCGAAACGTTGCTGGAGCCACCATCTGGCCGACTTTTGGCGAGGTAAAACTCGCGAAACGCCCACGTCAGATGCATCTGTTTGCGAAGTCACACAGCGTGCCCACCCGCCAATCTTGTCAAGCCCCCAAATCACTTAACTCACTCGTAACGCGAGACTTCCACGTGGCTGTTTCGTGTCCACGACTGCCATGCTGGATGTGGGGGGAGTCTGTCAGTCGATCAGTCGATCAGTCAGTTAGTCGATCAGTCTCTCAGTCGATCAGTCGATCAGCAACTGCAAAGATTAAAGCCGACGGCAACCGCTCCTCGCTCGAAATGACAGTCTGGAGAGAACGCGCGGACAGGAATGTCCGCGCCACACAAACGATCACTTCTTTCTCTGCGGTGTCTTATACGGATCGAACGTCACCGTGGCGTCGAACATGGAGTCGGGCAGGCCCGTGTTGTATTTCACGTTCGTGATAAAGCGCTGAGTCGTGGTTTCGCCGTTTCGGGCACGAATGGTAATGTGCGGCGTCAGAATGCCCTGCACGGGGCGAAAGGCGTCGTAGATTTCGGATTCTTCATTACGCAGCCGATCCATGGGATCGCGCCAGCTAAAAGTTTTCTTCACCGGAAGATGTGTGTAGCGGTCCACGAAGATGGTGACCGAGTCGTCTCCGTCCATCACCGTGATCGAGTCCGTTGCTTTTTGTTCGGCGACAGCGGTCCCGTCATAGAAGAGAGCGACATTCGGCTTCGTCAGCCAGACGCGCAGAACATTTTCCAGGGAGTGCTTCCGGTAGCGCTGGTATGCCTGCAACTGCTCTTTCTCTTCCAGCGCCGTACCGCGATAAGTGACCTCGTATCCCTCATCGCCGTTGTTGATGGTGACGATGTCCCGCTGCTTGGTCACCTCCACGCGCTGCTTGTCGGGAAACTTCCAGAAAAGCCAATACACGGTGCCCAGACTGTCAGGCTTACCGTGAGAGAAGCTATAGCCGCGACCTTCCTGAGACATGTCCTGAATGGACATGTAAGCCTGACCGCCAAGGGTCTGGATCATCTGATCAAGGATCTGTCGAGCCTTGCGCGCATTTACGTCCTGCGAGGCGGATGCGGACGGCGGCGCCGGAGCAGTGGATGTTTGGGCGCTGGCGAGAACCGTAATGAGAATAGGCACTGCGAGAAAGCGAGCGTTCATGAGCGTGCCTTACAGTTTAACCATGGAGATGGGATTCGCGCGAATGGCACGCTTCCCACACATCCAACTGAAGGATTTGTGGGGCACCCAATCAGGCAAGAGGATCGATGCCGACAGCCTGTAACATCAGGACATGATTGTCGACCTCAGCCATCGTATCGAGCCAGGGATGCCAGCCTATCCGGGACTGCCGGAGCCCAAGTTTCATGTCTTTCTCGCCCATGATGAACCTGCAAAGCAGACGCACTATGCACCCGGAGTCACTTTTCAGATCGCGGCTTACGAGTTTGGTGGAAATACCGGTACCTACGTGGACTCGCCGTTCCACCGGCATCCGAATGGCGCCGATCTCGCCGCCCTGCCTTTGAAGAAGCTGGTGGATTTGCCGGGACTGCTGATCTCGGCGGCCGAAGATGGACCGATCGATGAGAAGACCTTCCGCGGCATTCGCGCGGATCGAATACGAAATAAAGCAGTGTTGATCCGAACCGGTTGGGCGAATCGTTGGGGCGGCGACGATTATTTCCGTTCAGGTCCGTTTCTGACGGGAAGCGCTTGCGACCTGCTGGTCAATGCCGGCGCGGCGCTGGTCGGCATTGACTGCGCGAACATCGACGACATGAAAGACCCGGAGCGTCCCGCTCACACGAAGCTGCTGGCCGCGGGAATTCCGATTGTCGAGCACCTTCGTGGCTTGGAGCAGTTGCAGGGACGAGCGTTCCGGTTCTTCGCGGCACCTCCGGCGATTGTGGGCGGGACGTCGTTCACGGTGCGGGCGTTTGCTGTTTGCAAAGAAGAGTAGCAGCCTCGCGGAGGGGGTATGGGAGGTTACGAAGCGCCTTATAACTGATCGCGAAGCGAGAATAATGAGTGATAAGGCGATTTATCGACAGCTATATGTTTTCAGAGTCGGCCCGTTCGCCGTAAAGGGTGCGACGTAGAAGGAATCCACACGCACATACTGCGACAAAAAGCGCGGGACCAAGCAGCAGAGCCAAATCTCGATAAATGCGACTCTGATCAATCGTGCCCGCGCGCACAATCCAAGCGTGGAGGATAAATCCATGAGCGATGGATGAGATAAGCAGCGCAATCCAGAACGCGATCTTCCGTCGCCAATTGCCACACAATACGGCGATCCCGACCGAGCCAATCATGACGTATTGAGCAGCTTCCTCCCAATCGGGAGGAAAGTGGTATCGGGTAGGCAGTGCAACGTATGCGAACCAGATCAGGCCGATAATAAGCATCGACCAGAACAGCGCAACGGCAGCATCGACCGCAGTATCTCTATCTCGCCTGCGTCCAAATATCTTTCTAAGACGTTTTGTATGCTCGCGTTGCTCGTATCGCATTAAACGGCGCTGATATTGTGATAGGTCACCTGATGTCAGACCCCGTTTGTGCATCTCGGCTTCCAACGTCGCTCTTGCCTCGTCAGTGAGAGATGTCGGATCCGAAGCCAAACGCAGCAGCTCTTCGTCACTCAGTCTGACGTATTCTTGCTGGATATCTGCAGACACGGGCCGCAATCACTCCCTAACCAGCCGCAATTTTCGCACGGACTCGATAGTTTGCGATGACGGAGATTGCCGCTCACTATCTCAGGGTGAGATGGGTAGTGGCGAGCAGATGGTTCAGGACAGGCAAGATCGCCGGCGCCACATTGAAGCTCTACTGCTCCAGCGGCGCGCCGCTATTGTAGAGCGCCGTCATGGTTTCCACTCCGACGCGATAGATGATCCAACTCCTGCTTGTATCCGAGATCTGCCGGAAGAGTAGTTCGCCGCGGCCACTGCCGTCGGCGTCGACGACATCGATCAACTCCAGTCTTGGATAGACGTCGAGGTGCGTGTTGTCCGTAACCGACACGAAGACCTTGCGCATGGTGCCGTCGTAATTCTCGCGGGCAACCACGGTCACGTAGAACTCATTCCTCGGTGCGATCGGAGGGGGTTCCTGCGCCGCAACGGACTTTGGCTTCGGCGTTCTCGACCTCGGCGTCGGTGCGGAAGCTTGGGGAACCGTCGCCGTCAGCACGAAGATCGGGTTGTTGTTGTAGTCCAGATCGAAGGCGTGAACCTCGAGGTCGTCTGTCACCGAACCTGGACGAAGACCTGGATGCTTGGCCGCGTAATCACGAACTGCCTGGAGCGCAAGTTGACGAGTGGCTTCCTGGTCGCGTTGCTCGTAGTCAGGTTTGCCAATCCACTTGAACGGATGTGTCTGCGAAGAGTTTGCATCGGATACGGCAACCTGAAGGCGATTTGGGGAGCCGGTAGTCGTGGCTTTACCGGACGATAGCGTCGCCGGCGATTTGGGCACAGCCGGACCAGTGAGGCTCGCCGCCTGCTGTCCTTCAGACCCACGCTTAAGCACCGGACGGTCGGTGTCGTCCACCGGAGGAGCAGTTGATGCCGTAGTCGACGCAGGCGCAGCAGTTGGAGCGGCCGGCGGCGGCTCTGAGCGCTTCATTGTGGGCCGATCGGGATCGTCGTCGCCTCCGGTGCTGTCGGGCGTAGAGCTGGGCGGTTGCGACGGAGGTTGCGGAATCGACGGACCATTTGTTGGCGAACCGCCGGGCGATCCCGAACGTCCACCGCTCCCACCGGCTCGGCGAAGGCGCGGAGGGCCGCTATCCTCCGAGCTCTGACGCGAGGGAGCTCTTGCGGCGGCAGCGGCTTTCGCGGCAGCGGCTCTTTTGTTGGCGGCCTCGACATCTGCCTGCGATGTGATCTTGCCAACTCCATAGAAGGTGTTGCTGGCCTGAAGCTCCATCGCCGACTTGACCGTGAAGAGACCGGCCGGATCGCCGGACTTCTGGATCTCGTATATATTGCCGGGCTCGAGCGCCATGGGAACGGGATTCGCGAGATACAGGCCGGCATCGTAGAACTTGCCGTCCACCAGGATGGAGACTGGAATCAGATGTGGTCCGGACGGCGTCCATTCCACGACCGCCACTGCGCGCGGTCCCTTGCTCGGTTTCTTCCCAGTCGATTGCGCAAAGCCGCTTGGGAGCAGGCTGAAAATCAGCAATGCGGGAACGGCAGCGAGCAGAGTTCGCTGTAGTATCTTCGTTGGTGAGGGAGAGAAGCCACCCATGGATATCAATGATAAGGCCCCGGACTTCACTTTGCCCGACCAGGACGGAAACAAAGTTTCACTGAAAGAGTTTCGGGGAAAAACGGTTGTTCTCTACTTTTTCCCAAGAGCGAACACCCCGGGTTGAACCGTAGAAGCGTCCGAGTTTCGTGACGAATACAAAAAGTTTGAAAAGCTGGGAGTTCCTGTATTGGGTGTGTCTCCCGATACGCCGGCGGCAGAGAAGAAGTTCGCCGAGAAGTTCAACATTCCGTTCACCCTGCTGGGCGACGAGGACAAAAAGGTCGCAATCGCCTATGGCGTGCTGAAAGAGAAGAATATGTACGGCAAGAAGGTGATGGGAGTGGAGCGCAGCACCTTCATCATTGGCCCGGACGGGAAAATTCAGCACATCTACGCGAAGGTGAAGCCAGAAGGGCACGCGAAGGAAGTGCTGGCGGGGTTGAAGTCGTAGTCAGAATGAAAGTCGAGAGCGCGCGCGACTTCGCGAAACTTGCACCGGTTCCGCAGGATTTTTACGCGCGCGATGTGGTCACGGTAAGCCGCGACCTGCTCGGGAAGGTGCTGGTGCGGCAGGAAGGGCGGCGCATCCGGGCTGGCCGCATCGTCGAAGTCGAGGGCTACCTTGGGATCGGCGATCCGGCTGCGCACTCAGCGGCGGGCAAGACGGCACGCAACTTCGTACTGTTTGGACCGCCGGGTCGGGCGTATATCTACTTCATTTACGGCAATCACTACTGCCTGAATGTCTCCTGTGAGCCAGACGGCACGGCCGGAGGCATATTGATTCGCGCGCTGGAGCCGCTCGCCGGAATCGAACTGATGGCGCAAGCCCGAGGCATCGAAGGCGACCTTGAGCGCTTGAGCGTGCGGCGGTCACTCACGTCAGGTCCGGGAAGGCTGGCTGAGGCGTTCGACATTACGCGCGAGCGCGACAACGACAAAGACGTGACGTCGGGGAAGTCGGACTTGCGTATCGTGGACGATGGATTTCGTCCAGAGAAGATCGCGGTCACGCCGAGAATCGGAATCACCAAGGCAGCTGAGGAAGAGCTGAGGTTCGTGGTGGCGGGGAATGGGTTCGTATCAGGGAAAAGAGTTCCGTAGTAGGCAGAGTTTCGTTTCTCTTGGCTGTGGGGTAGCTGGTGGCTAGTAGCGTGTGCCTGGCGAAAGCTAAAGTTGGCCACCAGCTACTCGCTACGCCAGCCTAGGTGAAAAGTGAAAGCGAGAGTCTAGCTGCTCATGTTCGGCGTCGCGGCTTCGCCGGAGCCACTGAGCATGACGTTGTCGATCAGCCGCGTTGAACCAACCCACGCCGCTACTGCCACCAGTGCCGCGGAAGTCAGATCCAAAACTGGCTCAAGCGTGCGCGGGTTCACGAGCTCGAAATAATCGAGACGGACGGACGGCTCTTCGGCAATCACTTCTTTCCCGCGAATGATCAATTCGGCGGCGCTCTTTTGGCCACGATCGGCAAGCGTCTGCACGCGATTCAATGCTCGATAGAGCACAAGGGCCTGTTTGCGTTCCTGTGGACTGAGGTACGCATTGCGCGAGCTCATGGCCAGTCCATCGGACTCGCGCACGATCGGCGCGACGACAATCTCTACATCAAGGTTCAGATCGCGTACCAGCTGCTGAATGATCGCGACCTGCGCGGCGTCCTTTTGTCCGAAGAAAGCGAGGTCGGGCTGAACGATGGTGAAGAGCTTGGTGACGACTGTTGCCACGCCGCGAAAGTGACCGGGACGTGAACGGCCATCGAGGCGATCACTGATCTCGGCAACTTCGACAAAGGTCTTCGCACCGCCTGGATACATGGTCTCGGGCGTAGGCGCGAACACCAGGCCAACCTTTTCGGATTCGAGCTTGCGGCAATCGCTTTCGAAGGTGCGCGGGTACTTGCTGAAGTCTTCGTTGGGTCCAAATTGCAGCGGATTTACAAAGATCGATGCGGCTACCACGTCGCATTGCGCGCGCGCCATGCGCATCAGCGACAGATGCCCCTCGTGCAGAGCGCCCATGGTGGGAACCAGTCCGAGGCGCCGGCCATTGCGTCGGATCTCGGCGCAGACCGAGTGCATCTGCTCGGGGGTGTCGATAAGGCGCATGGTGGTGAGTAACGCCATGGGATTTTCAATCGTCCGCTACGCGGACTCTCCGTCCCACCCACGAGCGAAAAGAACGCTCGAGGGTGGGGCACCCAATTTCCTTCTAACAACTACCAACTAGCAACTGACAACTGTTCTGTCACGTGCTCATCACGCGCTTGCGCTGCTGGATCGCTTCCAGCGCCGCTCCGGTGTCCTTCGGCAAATGATAGGACTCGGCGTCCGCAGGATAGTTGCCCTCGACCACATCGCGGCGGAATGTCTCGATCGCTTCGGAAATCAACGCTCCTGCATCGGCATAACGCCGCACAAATTTCGCCGGAGGATTGAAGGTCAGTCCGACCATGTCGTGGATTACCAGCACCTGCCCGTCACACTCTGGACCAGCTCCGATACCGATTGTCGGTGCGGAAACTTCCTCAGTGATCATGGCCGCGACCTCGCGCGGAATCCCTTCCAGCACGATCGAGAACACGCCTGCCTGATCGAGAGCGACGGCATCACGCATCAACTGTTCGACCGCCGACAACGTCTTGCCCTGAACTTTATAGCCACCCATCGCATGCACCGACTGCGGCGTCAGACCGATATGTCCCATCACGGGGATCTCGGCGTCGATCAACCGGCGAACGTGATCAATCCGCTTCTCTCCGCCTTCCAGCTTCACGGCTTCCGCTCCAGCTTCTTTCAGGAAGCGCGAGGCGTTGCGCACGGCATCCTCCGGAGACGTGTGATACGACCCGTATGGCATGTCTGCGACGAGCAGTGCCTGCTTCACGGCGCGGCGCACAGCACGCGTGTGATGCAGCATCTCGTCGACGGTAACCGGCAGCGTGCTGTCATAGCCGAGCACGACCTGTGCCAGCGAATCGCCGACCAGAATGATGTCAATGCCAGCTTCGTCCACCAGTCGCGCCGTGGCGTAGTCATATGCAGTCAGGCAGGTGATAGGTTGTCGTTTGGATTTGCGCTCCGCGAGAGTCGCGGTCGTAATCTTTGGGCGAGAATCGCCGATTGAGGTAATGCTCACATGGCCTCCAGTGCAGTTCCGCGCTTGGCGGATACCGCCTGACCGCCCCAGTGACTGGGGCTCAGCAATTAAGATGCTGCCGAGGTGATTGTAGTCGCAGGACCGGCGAAAGCGCCAGCGGGAGGGGCCTCCCTCGAAAATCCCGCAAAAACAGGGATCCCTCGCTCCCGCTCGGGATGACAGTCTTCGCGGCGCTCAGACCGCAGCTACTTCGCTGCGCTCAGACCGAAGCTACTTCGCGGCGCTCAGACCGCAGCTACTTCGCCGCCACGTACTTCTCCATGGGAATGTCGAAGTACATCAACTCCTGGCCGTTGTTGTCGCGCACATCATTCACGTACAGGTGTGTTCCGGAGAGCGGCTGCGAAATGTCGCCGACGTCAAAGAAGAAGAACCCTGCCTGGCTGGAGTGCGGCTCGACCGCCTGGGCCTGGAACATGGCGGCATGGAACTCGTCGCTTGCGTGCCGATCCGTCCCTGCCTGAGGACCCTTCTTCGGAAATGGATAGGGCAACGGATTGGTCCTGGGCTCATCGCCACGTCGCTTGACCTTCGAAAAGCGGCGATAGAGGTCATCCATGCTTGCCGGCAAAATCTTGGTGCGGTTGCCGGTTACCAGTTCCACTCGCAGGCTTTGTACCGAGACCGGCTCGTCCCCGTTGTTCGTTACCACGAGGAAGACGGGAAGGTATCCGGACTCCGCATACTTCTGCGTAAAGATCGCGCTCTTCTCGTTTGTGTCGTAGGGATCGGCAGCGATCGACACTTTCTCATCATTATGGATGTCATGCGCAGGGTACGTTTGCGCGTCACGGACCGTCGGCATCACGAATTGTTTAGAGGCGAAACAGATGAGGGCGGCGAGAAAAACGAAACCAACAGCGAGTCCATGGGCACGCGAGAGGTGGCGCATGGGTTCATTATGGGGCAGTCGGGGGCTAGGCGTGAAGATTTGTCAAAATTGTTCCAAAATTGCCCGGAGCAGAGAGTCTGCTGATATCGGCGTCGCCTGGCTCCCAGCGATATTTCTTCCCGTCAAAAAGCAGGATCGCGCCCATCCCTGTCGATTCCTGAACTTCCAGGATGGAGATCAGACGCTTCTTCAGCATTTTTTTGGTCGTATCCCACTTTTCGAAGGGGATGTTGATGAGCACGTATTTCGCTTTCGGCGTGGGTTTCTGCCACGAGTGGATGACCAGGATGCGGCGCGCCGGGCCACCATCGGTGGATCCGAATTGCGACGTGATTTTCGGGTTACCCCAGCCGAAGTAGCCGTTGTACGGGTCCTGCACCGAATAACCGTATCCCGATTCTCCGCCGAGAGGCTTGCCACCCGTTGCGACAACAGCGATGTCCTGTTCGCCGTCGCCGTCGAAATCGCCGGTCTGGGGCGTGAAGCTCGTATCTATCTTGAAGCCGGTGCCAAACTGAACGTCGATCATCGACTGCAGATCAGACGTGGACGGTTTTGCTGGTGCTGAAGGTGCAGGCGCAGACTGCTGCGCCAAGGCGATCACGGAGAATAGCAGGAAACAGAACGGCAAACGGCAACTACGCATACCAGTTACTTTACGCCCGGAAACGCCGCTGACAAGAAGACGAATCGAGAAGGACAATACTGCTGCCGGCGCAGGGGTGCGGGGTCTTTCGTGCCGAACAGGTAAGATCATTGGCAGAATGAGGATTGCAATTACAGGAGCAAGTGGGCTGATCGGGAGCGCCCTGGCCGACGCGCTGCAGCGATCGGGCGATCAGGTAGTTCGTATTGGACGGCGAGCGCCCGCCGACGTGGTCTGGAATCCGAGTGGCCAGCTCGATCCCGGAGCGCTGGAGGGCATAGACGCCGTAGTGCATCTGGCCGGGGAGACGGTCAGCGGACGGTGGAACGAAAACAGGAAGAGCCGCATCCTGAACAGCCGCGCGCGAGGCACCGAAACCGTCGCGATGGCCGTCGCAAGAATGAAGACGCCGCCGCGAGTGCTGGTATCGGCGTCGGCGATTGGCTACTACGGTTCGCGCGGAGATGAATTGCTCGACGAAGCGAGTACTTCTGGCACGGGATTTCTGGCGGAAGTGGCGCGGCAATGGGAAGCGGCAACCATGCCGGCGGCAAAGGCGGGTGTACGCGTGGTGCACCCAAGGATCGGAGTGGTGCTCGCCAAACACGGCGGCGCTTTGCCGAAGATGCATCCGGCATTTCGCCTCGGCCTAGGCGGCGTGCTTGGCAGCGGTCGCCAATGGTGGAGCTGGATCTCGCTGCGTGACGTGGTCAGCGCGATTCAGGCGTTGATTGTGAATCCCAACGTGAGTGGGCCAGTCAATCTCGTCAGCCCGAATCCAGTAACGAATCTGGACTTCACGAAAGCTATGGCGAAAGTTTTGCGCCGTCCGGCGCTGTTTCCTCTGCCCGAAGGAGCGGTGAAGTTTTTCTTCGGAGAGATGGGAGTGGAGACGCTGCTCGCCAGCCAGCGAGTTCAGCCAAAGCGGCTGGAAGAGATGGGTTTTCGTTTTCAGTTTCCGGAGTTGCAGGCAGCATTGCGAGCAGAGCTGGGGTAGGGCGTCTCACGTTTTAGGTTTTGGTGGCCCATTCAAGCCTTCTGTTGGCTTGAGTGGGGGAGTTCATCCAGCGATCCGCTCACACTTCGGCCGTGAGGGAAGTTTGTTCGGAGCTTGACTAGAGAAGTCTTTTTCGCGAAACGCGAAACGCTGCCTAGTTCTCGTCATCCGCGCTATGCCGTGTGCGATGCGCCATGTTTTCAGGCTCTTCGATCCACTCACGCAGCGATTTCTCGTTCACGTCCACTGACATGATGACGCTTTCGTCCGAATCCAGGCACGTGATTAGCAGGCGCATTCCGCTGGCCGAAGGCTTCGCATAGATCACCACCGACTCCCGCTCGCGCCGTGACCATACCCGCACAAAGGGAGCCCAGTCAGAGCCAAGACTGCTGGAAATCACGTGTTGAAGATTCGAAAGATCGCCCTCCGGCGCGGCTTCGAAAATCGCGAGTTTCATGCTCCGCGCCTCGTGGTCTGGCGAAAACTTCAGCGCGATGCCCATCATCGGGATGTGCACGTGGTGAAGGCCATAGGTATGCTCAACGGCTTTCACTACCGCCTTGAAGTCGTCAGAGCCGAAGGCGGCGCTCGTAAATAAGAGCGTGGTCAGGATCAAAAGCCGTTTCATTTTGCCGCTCCCTTTTCCGACTTCGCTTTGTGATCCATCTCAACTTCAGGGATATGAAACTGTCCGCCAAGGTCGGCGAGATCCTCCGGCTTGATCGGTCCGTCGATGCTGACGAACGTGAGCTCGTTAGGATCGGCGGCAACGATTACGAGAGAAGTAATCTGGTTTCCATCCGACTTGATGTAGACCTCGGCATTCTCGTGCTCGCGCTTGCTTCGCACTCCAACGATGCGATTCCATGAAGGCGATTGCAATTGCGCGCGAATCTCGGCCAGATCCGCCTCGGAGTACTGCCCAGCCTTGTCGAACTCGAAGCTGCGGACGTAGACACTCTTCAAGTTGGCAATGAGCTTCTTGGCCTGCTGCTGGTCTGGATCTTTCGGATCCATGAAACGCGCCGCCAACTGCAACATGCGCTGGTCGAGGTTGACTTCGACAACTTCCACGGCCTTTGCCGAGAGCTTCTCGAGATTCGCGGGAAGGCGAATCTCCTGGGCCGAGGCCAATACCGGCAGCAAAATGAAATTAAAAGAAGTATGAGTCGTTTCATTCCTGGTTCTCCGTGTCCGGGTGAGTGTCGCGATGAGACTGATCGGCTCTGGGTATCTGTCTTGCCGCTGATCTCTTTCGCAGCGACCTGCCATTTTTCGCCGGTGATGCGCAGTGCCAGCATTACCTGGCGCTTGGCGGCTTCGCCTTCCGCGCGCCGCTGTTCCTGAATCCGTAAACCGACGCCACTGGCGACAACCACGAGCGCGACCACTGCGGCGGCCCAGCTCAGACGACGAACTGCGAACATGCTTCTGAACTGGAACCACAGGCTTCGTTCGCGCCGTTCGCTCTCGCTCGGCGGCGACGGCGAGAACGCGATCGGCAAATCCGGCAGGCGGCTCTTCCCATGCTGAAGCGCGGCGCGCAATTGATCTTCAAGACGAGTCATAGGGCAGCTTCTCCCAAAGTTCGGCCAAGTTTTTCGCGCAACATGGCGAGCGATCGCTGAAGGTGACTCTTCACGGTTCCAACCGGCATCTCCAGCAGCTTGGCAATTTCTTCCGGCATAAGGTCTTCCTGGTAGCGCAGCACGACCACGGCACGCGCTTTTTCCGGCAACGAAGCAACCAGTGCCTGTAGGCGCCTGGCGAGGAACGGATCGCTGTCGCTGAGACCTCGGTCGCCGGCATCTGCAGTTCGTCGAGCGCGACATCCGGATCGTTGCGATGCTTGCGTCCGTAATCGATGGCGCGATGCACGGTCACGCGACGAAGCCAGAACTCGATATGGGCGGCGGATTTCATCGTAAACAGGTTCTGGTGCAGCTTCAGGAATACGTCCTGTGCAATCTCCTCGGCGGCCATGCGATCGCGCACCAGGTGCAGCGCAATGCTGAACACCATGCGCTGGTGCTGGCGCAAGAGCGTGGGGAAATCGGGGATGAGCTCGACTTCCGCGACCTGCCCGAGAGAGGTTGAACTCATGTGCGGCTTCCCGTGGCCTCACCAGCTATATACGGAAACAATCAGGCGGAGGAGGCAGAAAGTATGACGGGCAGACCAGCAGGAAGGAAGCAGCTTTCGCTGCTTCTTTGCCGTTCGCGAAGGGCCGGGCGAATACAATGTCGGATTCGCATGTATTTCGCCTACAGCCTATTGCTCGGACTGGCGCTGGTAGTCGCGCTGCCGTGGTGGCTTTTCCAGATGGCTCGCAGCCATAAGTACCGCAGCGGGCTGGCGGAGCGCTTCGGGCGCGTGCCGGAACGGCGTGAAGCGATCGCAGTCGGGCGCGCTGGTGATCTGGGTGCATGCGGTCTCGGTAGGCGAGGTGCTCGCCGTCAGCGGGCTGATCGAGCGGCTGCACGAGAGCTTCTCGCGCCACCGCATTGTCATCTCGACGACCACGGCGACCGGCCAGAAACTGGCGCGCGACCGGTTCGGCGAGAAGAACGTTTTCTATTTCCCGATGGACTTGGGCTTTGCGATCCGTCCCTATCTGCGCGTCCTGAGGCCAAGGCTGGTGATTGTCGCCGAGACCGAGTTCTGGCCGAACTTTCTGCGACTGGCAAAGGCAAGTGGGGCACGCGTTGCGGTGGTGAACTCGCGCGTCTCGGACCGCTCTTTCCCTCGTTATCGGCGGTTCAAGTCTCTGCTGGAAAAGGTGCTGGGGAATGTGGACCTGTTCCTTGCGCAGTCCGATGTGGATCGCGGCCGGCTGATCGAGATCGGAGCGCCTGCAGAGAAGGTGCAGGTGAGCGGGAATCTGAAATTCGACGTGAAGCCCGTTACCGAGTCGCTACTCTCGAAGAACTTGAAGGCCGAGATTACGCGCAGCGGCGCTGGGCCGGTGATTGTTTGCGGCAGCACCGTAGAAGGCGAAGAGCCGCTGGTGTTGGAGGCATTCAAGAGCGTGCTGGCGAGATTTCCGCAGGCGCTGATGATCCTTGCGCCGCGCCATCCGGAGCGCTGGAGCGTTGTCGCAGAGCTACTCGAAGGCTCGGGGCTGAAGTACTGGCGTCGCTCGAAGTGGCAGCCCGGTGGCGAGAAGCTGGCCGCCGGCGTGTTCCTGCTCGACAGCATCGGCGAGCTGGCGTCGGTATATGCTCTTGCGCAGCTGGCATTCGTGGGAGGAAGCCTGGTGCCGCGTGGCGGACATAACATTCTGGAGCCCGCACAGCACGGCGTGGCGATCCTGGTCGGTCCGCACACCGAGAACTTCCGCGAGATCGTGTCGCTTTTCATCAATGCGGGCGCCGTGGATGTAGTCGAGCCCGAGGATCTCGGCAAGGAATTCCTTCACCTGCTCTTTCAGGATGAAAAGCGAGCCCTCATGGCGCAGCATGCGCTCGAAACCGCGCAGGCGAACACGGGCGCGACCGAGCGCACCGCGTCGGCGCTGGAGCAGATGATGGGCGTGAAACCCTCGGCTCACAAGGCTGCGAAGGGACGGAGGCGCTGATGGCGGCGATCTCCACATTGCTCTACAGCGCTGCCATTCGCGGGCGTAACGCGCTCTACGATGCCGGCATGATTCGCGCCGAGCGGCTGGCCGGTCCCGTTGTCAGCATCGGCAATATCAGCACGGGAGGCTCGGGGAAAACGCCCTTCGTCATCTGCCTGGGCGAGTTGCTGAAGCAGCGCGGCATCAAGTTCGACGTTCTCAGTCGCGGATATCGGCGGCAGACGCAGGGAGTCGCGATTGTCGATCCGGCAGGAACGGCGGCGGAGTTTGGCGACGAGCCTCTGCTGATCGCGCGTCGCCTGGGAGTTCCCGTGGTGGTCGGCGAATCGCGGTATGCAGCGGGATTAGAAGCCGAAAAGAGATTTGGGCAGCAAATGCACCTGCTCGATGACGGATTTCAGCATCGCGAACTGGCGCGCAACTTCGACATCGTGCTGGTGACAGCGCCAGATCTGCTCGACCGCATGCTGCCTTTGGGGAGACTGCGCGAGCCGCTGAGTTCGCTCAGTCGCGCCGATGCGATTGTCGTTCGCGAAGAGACTGCAATTCCCGACAGCGTCGTTGGCGGCAAGCCTCTGTGGCGGGTGCGTAGGGGTATCGATCTGAAAGACGCGCCAAGCCGGCCAGTTGTTTTCAGCGGAATTGCGCGGCCGAAGTTTTTCCTCGAAGAGCTGCAGGAGCTGGGCGTGCAACCAGCGGCAGAGGTCATCTTCCGCGATCACCAGAAATACGGAGACGCACAGATCAAACGACTGCTGCAGGCAAAATCCGCATCGATGGCCGACGGATTTATTACCACCGAAAAAGACGTTCTGAACCTGGGCACAAGAATCGCGGAATTGGGAACGGTAGCAGTGGCGCGAGTGACGATGGAGCTGCTGGATGCGGACGCGGCGCTGGATGATGATGCTTGCGAAGGTTTAGCTGCTCTCAGGCCAGAGGACGCTTTGAATCGGTATCAGCTTCCGACATATCTCGCAGTTCGGAATGGCAGGTTGTCGAACGACCCTGTATAAAGTTGAACCTCGACCTGTTTATCGCACAATGGAGGCGAAGAAAGTGCCGAATGCGCGAACGATGAAGGTTGTCTTCGCAGCTCTTATGGCGGTCATGGCGACCGCTGCCTTCAGCGCCGATAGCCCAAAAGTTGGCCCAGGTTACGACATCGAGATGAGCCGGATGATCCCGATGCGAGATGGTGTTGCGCTGGAAGCGTGGATCTTTAGACCATCCAACTTGAAAGGCAAAGCACCCACCGTATTTTCGCTGACGCAGTACGAAATCGACGGCATGAAACACGGCCGGTACTTTACCCAGCGCGGCTTCGTCTATGTGCAGGTCTACGTGAGGGGCCGAGGTCGTTCGGGCGGTGAAAAAAGCGAGAACCTCGGTTTGCAGGTTGGGCGCGATGGCTACGATGTCGGTGGAGTGGATTGCCGCTCAGCCCTGGAGCGACGGGCGAGTCGTTATGTATGGCGGCTCGTTTGTTGGGATGACGCAGTGGCGCACCGCAGCGCAACACCCACCTCATCTCGCGGGAATTGCGCCTTACGTTGCCATTTATCCGGGGTGGGACGTTCCCAACACGAATGGGATCCCGCAGGCATGGTCTGCGGTGATCATGGGCGATATTTCGGGCCGTGCGGAAAACACACAATTCGTGCAGGACAACGACTATTGGCAAGGCAAGATGCTGGAGCAGTACGCCGCCTATCGACCTTTTTCAGAACTGGACGACGCCGTCGGCATCGCTCAAGACGATTGGTGGATGGTCGACGAACGTGGCCAGAAGAAATCGTTCATGAAGATGTGGCTCGATCATGTCGGCGATGAGTCTTTCAATCTCGCGGCGGAGCCCAAGCCCGAAGATTTTGCGCGAATGAACTTCCCGGTTCTGACCGCGACCGGGTACTTCGATGATGACCAGCCCGGAGCCTTACGCTACTACCGGCGGCATCTCGCGAATGCGCCCGTTGCCATGGCAGACAAGCATTTCCTGATCATCGGTCCGTGGGACCACGGCGGGACTCAGCATCCGGCAAAAGAGATTGAGGGTCTTGCGATCCCCGATTCGGCGGTGATCGACATGGATAAGCTCCGTGCGGATTGGTACGACTGGGTACTTGGCCGCGGCCCACAACCGGATCTGCTTGCGTGACCGAGTTACTTACTACATGATGGGCGCCGACGAGTGGCGGCACGCGAAAACACTGGATGCAGTCTCTTCGGGCGTGAGATGAAGTTCTATTTGGAAGCGCCGGAGGGAACGCCGGCTGACATTTTTCACTCGGGACATCTGGCGGAGAAACCTCCCGCTTCGGAGCCTCCAACGGTTGTCGTGAGCGATCCGCACGAGCTTCCCGAACTCGAAGTCGCGAAGTATGCGTCCGATGAAGACCTTCACAGCCAATTTCGCGCTTTTCAGAAGCGAGCAATTAATTTCCACTCCGAGCCGTTTGCAAGCGACACTGAAGTTGCCGGACAGATGCGCTTGAACCTGATTGTCGCGTCTGATGTTCCGGACTTCGATCTCTGGGCACAGGTGATGATGATTTTGCCTGACGGTTCCGCGGTAAAACTCGGCGAGGATATCCGGCGTGCCCGATTCCGTAACAGCTACTTTAAGCAGGAATTGTTGAAGCCGGGGCAGGTCGCCGAAATCCCGTTCGACTTTTACTGGATGGCGCGGAGAATTCCGGCGGGAGCCAGGCTGCGCCTCACCATCGCTCCGTTGAATTCCCCGAATTATCAGAAGAACTACAACACCGGTGGACGCGTCGGTTACGAGAGATTGGAAGATGCGCGCGTTGCTCATGTCCAGGTGTTTCACGATGCGCAGCATGCCAGCAGCTTGACCCTGCCGCTGGCGGCGAAGAATCCGCAGTGAGGCTAACTTCTCGGTGAAATGAGGAAGTCAGGGATGAAGGCTCATCTGTTTCGATTATTGCTGATCCCGATGATCACGATCTGCGTAGCAAGCGCACAAAGCAATAAACCTGCCTCTTCACCTCCTTCTATCCCGCCACCACCTGCGGACGAGATTCGTAGCCTGACGAAGGCGCTCGCCGGGACTTGGTCTACAAACGAGAAATACGAACCCATGTTCCTGACGCCGAATGGAGGAGCGGGTACGGGAGAGCAAGTATTTCGGCCGGGACCTGGTGGATTCACCCTAAACGAAACTTACCACACTAAAACTCCCGCCGGAGAACTCTTCGGGTTTGGGTTGGTTTGGTGGGACAACGGCAAAGGCCTGCAGCATATGTGGTGTATCAATGTGTATCCCACAGGCTGCGAGATGTTTCCTCCTCCGCCTCAGCCCGGCCCCAAGTGGGACGGCAAGCAACTAGTCATTCATATCGAGCAAGACCAGCAGGGTAAGAAGATGATCTGGCATGAGGTCATCACGGATATCTCACCGAATGCATACACACAATTTATCGATATCGGTGAATCGCCGAGCCAGATGAGGCGCTGGCTTACGATGCACGCGAGGCGAGTTACAAATGCTCCAAGCAAGAGCGGCATGAGAAAATCAGAATAGAACCAGCAATCAGGCCTACGAGAGCAAGCTTGAAGACTGCGCGAAATTTCGAGCGTTTGGAGAAGATCGTTCAATCTTTTTCGAATGTCACCATCACCGTGCTTGGCGACATGGTGGCGGACGAGTTCGTATTTGGTGAGATCTCGCGCGTCTCCCGTGAAGCCCCAGTCCTAATCCTGAAGCATCGCGATCGAACCGTCGTGCCGGGCGGTGGCGGAAACGCAGCCTGTAACCTGGCGGATCTTGGCGTCAACGTGTTGCTCGTCGGAGTTGTGGGAGTCGATGAACCCGGCAAGCTGCTGTTGCAATGCTTCCGGCACAAACATATTCCGATCACCGGGATCCAAAAGCTGAAGGGCATTCCTACGGTCACGAAGACGCGCATCCTTGCCGGAATGACGCACACCAGCCGTCAACAAGTAGTACGCGTGGATCGCGAGCCCGAATCTGCCTTCGATAGCTGGACTGAGCGCGAATTAGTGCTGGCCGCGAAAGAATACGCGCGCGCCTCGGATGCGCTGCTCGTCTCTGACTACGGATACGGAGCAGCGACTCCAGAGATTCTGCAGTCGATCGGCAGGGCGAATGGCATCCCCATCACCGTCGACTCGCGCTATCGCATGCTCGAGTACGTCGGAATCACAGCAGCCACTCCGAATGAGCCCGAGGTGGAAGAGGCGCTGCAGGTGCGCATCGGGCATGACGAAGAGAAGCTGCACTGGGCGGCGAATGAATTGATGAAGCGCATGAAGCTGCAGTCCCTGGTGATTACTCGCGGCCGCGACGGCATGCTGGCGCTCGAGCGCAAGCACAAGCCGGTAGGAATTCCGATCTTTGGCGATGACCAGGTAGTGGACGTGACCGGTGCCGGCGACACCGTCATCGCGACCTTCACCGCCGGGCTCGCTGCGGGCGCAACTACTGAAGAAGCTGCGTTGCTGGCCAACTACGCGGGCGGCATCGTGGTGATGAAGCGCGGAACCGCGACCGTGACCCAGCACGAGTTGCTGGCAGCACTGAAGAAAGACGCTCATCAGAACGATGTCGATCGCGAAGATGACTGAGCCCAATCACAAGATTGTTTCGCATGACGAACTCCGCAGGCGCGTTGCTGAATGGCGATCGGCAGGGAATCGTATCGTCCTGGCTAATGGTTGTTTCGATGTCCTTCACGTGGGCCACGTGCGCTATCTCAGCGCGGCCAAAGCGCAGGGCGATAAGCTGATCGTCGCCGTGAACGCCGACTCCAGCGTTCGCGAGTTGAAGGGCGAAGGACGTCCGGCGATGCCGGAATACGAGCGCGCGGAATTGCTGGCGGCTCTCGAGTCGGTAGATGCCGTTCTCGTTTTTCCCGAGTTGGATGTGCGAGCGGTAATCCGTGAGGTTCGCCCCGACGTCCACGCGAAGGGAACGGATTACACTGCTGAGAGCGTCCCCGAGCGGGATGAAGTGATAGCCTGTGGCGGCCGAGTGGCAATCGTAGGCGATCCGAAGGATCATTCGGCAAGCGAGTTCCTTCGGCGACAGAGGATCAATAAGGAAAGCGATCCACGGTGATTTCTCCGCAACTGCATTCAGAATCGAAACCTGAACGGATTCTGATGGTGCGCATCAGCGCCATGGGCGACGTGATCCACGCGATCCCCGCATTTGCGACGCTGCGCGCGGCGTTTCCTGAAGCAAGCATCGGATGGGTCATCGAGGAACGCTGGCGTCCGTTGCTTCCCGCGGGCGTCAATATGATTCACACCGTGCGTACCAAGGCCTGGCGCAAACACCCATTCGCGGCTTCTACATGGCGCGAGATCAGGGATTCGCGACGTCAGATCAAAGCAGCTGGGTACGACCTTGCCGTAGATGTCCAGGGCGCCATTCGTTCTGGTGTGATTACGTGGTGGACACACGCACCGCGAAGAGTCGGATTTGCCAAGCCGCGCGAATCGCAGGCCACGATGTTCTATACCGAAAAGATCTCCACGACGCGGCGGCACATCATTGAGCAAAATCTGGAACTGACAGCGGCCATCACCGGTGAGCCTTATCTCGTTTACCGGTCCGCGGAGATTCCAGTCAGCTCAACCGCACAGGCCTTCCTGCGCCGCCTGGAAGGTAGCGGCATTTTGAAACTGGGCCGCTACGCGATTCTCAATCCTGGCGCTGGTTGGGGTGCGAAGTGCTGGCCCACAGAACGTTATGCAAGTGTGGCCAGAGCGTTGGGTGCACAAGGTTTGCCTTCTATCGTGAACTACGGTCCGGGCGAAGAGGAGATGGCCCAAGCCGTGGAGCAGCAGAGCAATGGCTCCGCGCGCAAGATTTCCTGCACGCTCGAAGAGTTGGTCGGAGTGACCAAGCACGCGCGTCTCTTCGTCGGTGGAGATACCGGTCCCATGCACCTGGCCGCGCATTTCGGAGTTCCCGTAGTGGCGCTTTTCGGTCCTACCGACCCGGCAAGAAATGGTCCGTACGGAACGCGCAGCACAGTGCTTCGCAGTGCGTCGAGCAAGACCAGTTACTCGCACACCGCGGAAACGCATGAAGGGCTGATGGGCGTCTCCATCGATGAGGTCGTCAGTGCTGCTCAGAAGCTTCTAGAGTCGGAAACAATTCCGGCAGGAGGGGCCGGTTGAACTGGTCTCGCGTGGCGCGGCGAATTCGTGTGCCGCTGGGATTCATCTTCGCCGCTCTCTTCCTATGGTTGGCGCATCCGACTTGGACCTCCATCGTCGTCGGCGCCGTTGTAGCCTTAGGGGGCGTCTGGCTGCGCGCGGCTGCCTCCGGTCACGTGCGCAAAAACGCTGAGCTGACTACGACCGGACCCTACGCCTACACACGCAATCCTCTGTATCTCGGATCGATCCTTATCGCTTGCGGATTTTCTATCGCGTCACGCAGTTGGATAGTTGTGGCGATCTGTGTCGTGCTGTTCACTGCAATCTATCTTCCCGTCATCCGGTCGGAAGAACAGTTCCTTCGTACGCAATTTCTGGGCTTCGACGAGTACTGTGAGCGCGTCCCTCGTTTGTTCCCGCGATTGCGACCCGCATCTGGAGCGTCACGGGGCAGCTTTTCGCGAGCACTATATTTACAGCATCGCGAGTACAATGCTGCCTTGGGCACCGCCGCTATGCTGGGAGCGCTGGTGGTCAAGTTGTTGTGGTTACAACGCTAAGAGCCAGGAGAGAAATGCGCTCCCACCGTCTGAGAATCATCGCATTCACCTTGATCATGCTACTGGGCGCAGTCACATTGGCCGCGCAGCACAATGACGCCCGAGCGACCCCGCCGGATAGCAGCTCTGCCGTTCAGATTCAACCGCCACCAGCGAATTACGCTTTCCCCTACAACGAGACCTACGTTTACAGCGCCGACTGGCGCATCTGGACCGGTGGCACGGTTGCGTTGACCATGATCCCCGGTGCGGTTTCAGCGACCGCGAATTCGACCGGCTTCGTGTCGATGCTTTACCCGGTGCACGATCAATTTCAATCCACTTTCGATCCGAAAACGTTCTGTTCGCAGTCCATCCGCAAGCACACCGAAGAGGGTTATCACGCTCGCGATACGATGATCACCTTCGACTACGCGCAGAAGAAGTCGATCCTCGACGAAAGCAATCTGAAGAAAAAGGAATCCAAGCGCGTCGAGAACGACATTCCAGGTTGCGTGACCGACGTTCTCACCGCGATCTACTACGCCGGATCCCTTCCCTTGAAGAACGATGGCGTGTACCGCTTCCCCATCAACGACGGCAACAAGACTGTCGACGTGGAGTTGAAAGTCGAAGCCCGGGAGACGGTGAAGGTTCCTGCGGGAACATTTAAGACAATTCGAGTTTCACCTGCGAGCACCGCACGCGGCATGAACTCGCGCGGGAAACTTTGGCTTTGGTATAGCGACGATTCTCGTCGCATTCCGGTGCAGATGCGCGGGCGATTCCTGTGGGGAACAATCACTTTTCAATTGCAGCGAATCGAACGGCGCCAGTAGTTCGTTTCGCGGAACATGCCTCGGGTATCAGTCTCTTCCACGTTCGATTACTGAATCCGGAAACGCTCATTCAGCACACGCTGCAGTCGAGGGCGATAAATCAGATCGTAGGCGAGTTCCTTGTCCGGGAACATCGCCAGTGCCGCTCGCTTTGAACCCGCCACCAACTCTCTGGCTTCTTCGAGCGTGAGGTTCGGGTCTTGGCTCAGTACCGAAAGCACCATGCTCATCATGATCTGCAATCGGCGGATCTTTTTGTTTTCCTCGTCGACCTCTGCTTGATTCCTGTAAGCGTTCTGCGTCTCCTGGTTCTCCATTGGGGCCTCAAGTTTTCGTTGGATGAGCGCCGGCCCGAACGCGTTGCGCTGGAGGTAAGCCATTCATCTTTCATGACTTATCGCGCCAAGAAATGGAGATTGCCTGCCCGAAAAGCAGCTGGAGCGGAGAGAATATTTCGTTGTCCGAAGCTTCCGGAGTGAACCGGCGAAAAATCTTCGCGCTAAGCAGTATCATGCATCGAAGTTACTGGAGGAACCATGGCGAGCCAACCGCAACCGGATCAGCAGGAATTAGTCGAAGTATTTGATACCGATCAAGAGTCGGAAGCGATGGTCGTCCGCGGACTGTTGGAGTCTGCCGGAATCGACGCGATTCAGACAGGTCTGGATGCGCCCCAGGACATCCTGCCCGGCGTTGGAGGAGTTGTCCTCCGTGTTCCTGCTTCACAGGCCGACGCTGCCCGCGAGTTGATCGAGGAGTATCGTGCGGGCGGTACATCTGCCGCTGAAGAAGGCGAGATCAATTCTGAGGACCCGTCCGCGCAGTAACCCGATTTCCATCCAAATAGAAGGTCACAGCGCCCATCAGGTCAGTGCGGTAGACGCTGACGTGTGACGCTGATAACTTCGCCAGCGTCTCCGGACGTGGATGATGAAACTGGTTGCGAAAACCGGCTGACACAAATGCAAATTGCGGATGAACCGCCGTCAGGAATTGCTGCGTCGTCGACGTCAGACTGCCATTGTGCGCGACCTTGAGAACCGTACTCGCCGGGCCTTGCGCAATCATCTGAGGCTCAACTTGTTTTTGCGCATCTCCCGTCAGCAGGGCTGAAGTTTTTCCATAGGCGAATTGCAGGACCAGCGAATCATTGTTCTCCGGCGTTTCGGAGAACGCCCAGTCGCGCGGCGGCGAGAGCGCCCGCACGTGCATGCCGCTCCAGTCAAAGCGATCTCCGGCGCCATAAACTTTCACTGCCGCGTTGAGCGATCTTGCCTGGTCCACAATCGGCTTCAGCACCGGCGGAGCCGTGTTCGGCCCCAACCACAATTCACCTGGTGTGAAATTGTTGAAGATCGAATGCATACCGCCAATGTGATCCGAGTGGCCGTGCGTAATGACTACCGCATCCAGGTGCGTGATACCGCGGGACCACAGGTAGGGAGAGACGACGTTTTCGCCGAAATCGAATTCTGATGCGTGTCCAAAACCGAGCGGCCCGGCTGCATCAATCAGGATTGTCTTTCCTGTCGGCGAGATCACCAGGGTAGAGTCGGCCTGGCCCACGTCGATCGCGGTCACTTCCAAGACATTAGGCTGTACGCGTGGGCTTGGGGGAATGGCCACGATCCAGAAAGCTGACGCCGCAATCGCTGCCGCTCCTGCGAAAAGCATCTTCAGATTCCGCCGGGCCAGAAGGAATCCCAGTGCAATCGCGAGCAGCGCAGTTACGACCACGATCAGCCTCGGATCGGCGACGCGCAGGTCCGAGCCGTGCATGTGGCCGACTGTTGTAACGGTGCCGGTTATCCCCGCGAGGGTCCATCCCGCGATGAGGGCAATTGGGTGTGCGAGCAGCGGTGACAAGTATCCAATTGCTACGGCAGCAACCGCCGCAGGCATCATGATCTCCGTCAGCGGCACCACAACGAGATTGGCCGGCAATGCCAGCATCGTGGCACGATGGAAGTAAGCTGCCATGGGCAACGCCAGCACAATCTGCATCAGCGCCGAGATCACGACAACCTCGCTTACTGCCAGACCGAATCGAACAGTGCCCAGCAGTAGCATCCGGGCGAGACGTCTTCCGAGAATGCGCTCCAGTCGCGAGATCACCAGGCGAAGATCGAGCCGGAACTGCGCCTGGCGCGGGCGAAGACGCTGATCGTAAGACGTCGATTCAAAATGGCGCAGCGCCTGCTGCAGAGACGCGACAGTCCTCTCCAGCAACGGCACGCCAATTCCTGCAATGGCGGCGACGGACAGGAACGTCAGCTGAAAACTGGCGTCGAACAGCGAATGTGGATCGAGCAGCAACACGAACAATGCGGCTGCCCCCACAACATTCAGCGACGCGCGATCGCGAAAGAATAACCGGCCAATCAGGTAGAGCGAGATCATCGCTACGGAACGCAAAATCGGTGCACCGCTGTCGCACAGGTACGCGTAGCCGAGCGAAAGAACAATCGTGATGATCGACGCCAACGTCTCGCCAGAGCGCATCCGGCGCAACGTCCAGAAGATCACGAACGCGAGTATTCCGACATTCATCCCCGACACGACGAGGATGTGATACGTCCCCGAGCGCTGGAAATCGACAGACATGGGGCGCTCGACAAAAGCGCGCTCGCCGATGAGCATTGCTTCCATCAATCCGGCCTGTTGCTCGGGCCAGAGGCGATGCATCATCGTCATTACGCTGCGGCGGGCCCGGTCGCGCCAGAAACCGTAACGCGTGCCACAAGTCCCGGGCAGGTGTTCCACCCGATCACTGCGCGCTGACCCAAGCGCGAAGATGCCCTGCTGCCGCAGGTATCCTGCATAATCCCATGCGCCGGGATTGCCGAAGTTGCGCGGCTCGCGCAGCTTGGCCACGAAGCGCACACGGTCGCCGTATACAAGAGGGAGCTGCGCCGGGTCTTCATCTTCGACATTGCCGCCATGCCGATAAATCGAGAGCCGAATGCCCGACTGAAGTGACACGCGTCCGCCATCGTCCTCAAGGCTGTCGGTCTCCATGTCAACTACGGTGCGCTCGGCAGCGGGGCCAAAGCTCGGTGGAGACTTGATCACGTGCGCTGTAATGGTAATTTCTTCGCCAGTGGTGAAGCGCGCGAGGCTGGCTGTCTGTGCTGCCGCCGCTTCGGCCAACTCACTTGCTTCGAGGGCAAGAAATCCGAGCGAGGTCACGATCAGCAGCGCCAGAGCGTATGCGAGGTGCTGGCGACCACGTATGAGGAAGAAGACGGCAGCAATCAGAAACGCGGCGAGGCCGCCGAGGATCCACGCCGAAGGACCTGAGCAACAGCGGGCCAGCAGAATGCCGGCAGAAAAAAAGAGAGCCGCTAGGAACAGCGGCGCTCTAGGTGGCTTCACTTCCAGGGAGTACAAAGTTGCTACTCGGTTTTAGCGATTTGATTATGCGCGTGGAGAGCTACGATTCGACGCGAAACCGCCGCGTCCTACCCAGCCAACGATTCCCATATCGGGCAAGTTTGCATTTCGAAAGCCATTTAGCGCAGCAGACGAATAAACGACTCAATGTGGTAGGTCTGCGGGAAAAGATCGATGAGGTGCGCCTCCGAGATGCGATATCCAGCCTTCAGCAGCAGGCTGAGGTCGCGAGCCTGCGTGGACGGGTCACAGGAGACGTAAGTGATCTCCCCGGCGCCCAGGCGCGCTACGGCCTTGGCGATTCTTGGCCCAAGCCCCGCTCGCGGCGGATCGACCACAACGAACTCTGGCGCTTGCTTGTGCTTGCGGGCGAGAAACTGTTCTGTTGTGCTCGACACTGCCCACGCATTCGTCGGCGCGTTGTGCCGAAGATCGGCAAAGGAACTCGGCGAAGCTTCAACGGCGACTACCTGTTCAAACGACTTGGCCAGCGGCAACGAAAATAAACCGACGCCAGCGTAAAGATCGAAGGCCAGCTTTCCGCTACGGCCCGCTGTAGCCAACGCGACCAGTTCCTCCGCGAGAAAGCGATTCGTCTGGAAAAACGACCCGGCACTGACGCGGTAATCGAAGTCAGCGACTCGATAGGCGAGCGCTCCTTCTCCAAAGACGCCAAGCACTGAGGTCGCATCCGGTGCTCCATCCAACTCGGGCGCGGCGACAGATTCACTAGTCGCTTTACTCGCTCCCGGCCGTCGCAGAACTGCAACCGACGCAAGTTCTGGCAGAGCTGCCTGGAGCCGATCTGCAACCGGCTGGAACTTTCTTTTCCAGATCTGAAGACGTGCCTTGCATCCACAGCTCGATCATCAGTTGCTGCTCGTCGTGGCTACAGAAGAACTCTACCTCGACCACTTCTTTGGGGATCTCGCTGCCGATATCCCAAACTGCCAGCAACGCACGTCCAATTACCTCCGCACTGATGGGGCATTCGCGCACCGGCAGCAACTTCCGCGATCCCATGCGGTAGTAGCCGATTGCGAACGCCGGCTCATGATGGACATGCATGCGCGTGCGATTACGGTAGTGCCACGGCGGCGATGCGTGCGCAGCGATCTCCGGAAGCTCGACCTTGGCGATGCGTTCGATCGTCTCGCGCAGAATGGACTTCTTTAGATCGAGCTGCTGTTCGTAACCTGTGTGCTGATAGTGGCATCCGCCGCATTCGCCGAAGTACGGACAAGCGCAGCGATGCGATCCGGTGAAGGCGTAATCACCTTTTCGAGTTGCGCCCGAACGAACCCGGGCTTCTCTTCTACAACGCGCGCCTCAACCGTTTCACCGGGCAACACCAGCGGTACGAACGCCGCCTTGCGGCGACCCTCGGAGTCAGCAGGAAGACGGGCGAGTCCGTCTCCGCCGTAAATCAGCTTTTCAATCGTCAGTTCCAAGTAATCATTTCAACACAGAAGACGTGGCGGCGCGGGCTTACATGTAGAAAAGGCTGAGCCGGGGCAGTTTGTGGCGCTCGAGCAGGCGCTTATTGACGTATTGCTTCTGCAGCTGATCGATCTGCGAGCCCGGCATTTTGCGGCGATACGGTGCGAGCTCGCGGTCGGCCTCGGCGCGAATCGCCACCAGTTCGTCGTCAGAGGACGACGCCAGCAACGCCGCCATGAGCTTTTCTTCCATTACCGTGAGTCGCCGTTCGAGATCCTCGAGCCGCGTGCCAGGAGCCTTGCGAAGAGCGTCAGCCATCTCGCGCAGGTTCTTGGCGGTCTCCGCGACCAGGGGTTGGACAATGGCAGGCACCGCCGCCCGAGCTAACACATCGGCGTTCTTCACAAGGAAATCAGCGACACTGGCGTTGTCGAATCCGCTATCAGCCTTCGCTTCTTTCGACGTGCCCGCTGAGGCGCTGCCTCCAGCCGCGGCTTCTTTCATTTCTTCGGCAGTGGAGAGAACCTCTTGCGCGCAATAAGCGAGACTATTCACTTTGCGCGTCTTCGAAGGACGCGCATCATAGCGATCGAAGGCTTCGTCTATACCGCGCAATACTGCGGCAAGTGGAATGCCGGCATCCTTCCAGGTTTCGATCAGCGCCCAGTCGAGCGTATTGAGCAGCAGACCCGAGCCGCGCCGACGCTGGAAGTGCTCTTCGATTTCAGTGAAGTAGTTGAAGTAATTTTCCACTGGGACAAGGGTAATGCATTTTCACCGCAGAGGACGCAGAGGTTCACAGAGGTTTTTGAGCCCTGCGTACTCCGCGTCCTCTGCGGTGAGTTAATGCTTGGCTGAAGTGCGTCGCTTCGCCGCCGTGAACGTAGCGTTGCGTTCCCAGATAATCTGCAGGCCTTCGAGAGTCAACAGGTCGTCCACATGCTTGATGAAGCGCGAGCTCTCGCCAATCAACGACGCTAGGCCGCCGGTAGCAACCACTTTCACATCTTTGCCGATTTCAGCGGTCAGGCGCTCGAGGATGCCGTCGACCAGCGACAGGTATCCGTAGAACAGCCCCGATTGCATGCTGTTCACGGTGTTTGTGCCGATCAGGTGCGGCGGCTTGCGCAGATCCACGCGCGGCAGGCGCGCGGTGCGCGAAAACAGCGCCTCGGCGGAGATGCCGATGCCCGGAGCAATCACTCCGCCCAGATATTCGCCGCGAACGGAGACCACATCGAACGTCGTCGCGGTGCCGAAATCGACGACAATGCACGGGCCGCCGTATTTCTCAAATCCGGCCACGCTGTTCACGACGCGATCCGCGCCAACTTCCTGCGGATTGTCGTAATGCACCGGCATACCTGTCTTCACGCCGGGCTCAATAAACAGCGGCTTGGTCTTGAAGTATTTCTCGCAAACTTCGCGCAGCGTGGAATCGAGCGGAGGTACCACCGAAGAAATTACGATCCCGGTAAATGGCCCCACTTCGAGGCCGGCTCCGGCAAACAGGTTGCGGAAGAGGACGCCATATTCATCAACCGTCTGCGTGCGGATGGTGGAGACGCGCCAGTGCGCCAGCAGTCGCGAAGCTTGCTCGGACGCCGAAGCGCTGAAGACGCCGAGAACCGTGTTGGTGTTGCCGACATCGACGACGAGAAGCATAAGATCAATGGGAAGCCGAGGACGGCTCCGCGAACGCGATCGATTTTAGCTTCGCATCTTTCTCGTGGCGTAGCTAGTAGCTTGTTGCCAGCGCCTGGCTATTGCTGCCAGCTACCCGCTTCTGCGCTGAAGTTGTGGCTTACGGTACTGGCCGCACGTCACCCGACAACACTGTTCGCATTCCAGTATCGGTCTGCACTAGCAAAAACCCGCGCTCATCGAGCCCCGCTGTCACTCCGTCATACCCGCCATTCTCATCCACGTGCACGCGTTTATCGCGCGTATACGACGATCGCTGCTGGAAGCGGTCGTAGATCGCGCGCCGTGCTTCGGCGATATCCCGCGAAACCAGTTGCCGGTATTCCGAGTCAAGCGCCTTCAGCAAAGCCGCGGCGAGAGCTACACGTGACCACGACTGGCCGCCTGCGAGTTGCAATGACGTCGCAATTGGCTGTAGTTCAGACGGGAAGCTGCGCTGGTTCACGTTGATGCCGATGCCGACCACGGCATAGCGCACACGCGTTACCTCGGCATTCATCTCTGTAAGGATGCCGCAGAATTTCTTGTCACCGATCAGCAGATCATTCGGCCACCGAATGTCCGGACGGATGCCCGTGGTCTCTGCTACCGCGTCGAAAGCCGCAATGCCCGCAATCAAGGAGAGCAGCAGAGCGTCGGCAGGCGCAATCTGCGGGCGCAAAATCACCGAAACGTAAATTCCACTGGATGGCTCCGAAACCCAGCTGTGACCGGCGCGCCCTCGTCCCGCAGTCTGTTCCTCTGCGATGAAGACGCTGCCCTCGGGAGCGCCATTCGCGGCGGCTTGCATCCCTTCAACGTTGGTCGAACCCACGCGAAAGAAATGATTGATCTCGCGCGCGAACACCGTGCCCTTCAACGACGGCTCCAGCGCCTCCGGCAGCAGCAGGTCCGGCACGCTCGCCAGCTGATACCCCGTTGCAGGATGTCCGGTAATTTCAACTCCGAACGCGCGCAGTTGCTGCACCAGTCGCCAGACTTCGGAACGGTTGGTATCGATTTCGTGCGCGAGTTTCGTGCCGCTGACCACAACGGTCGCGTTGTCCGCAAGAATGCGGATGATGCGGCCGAGACGGCTGTCGCTCCGGAGTCCGTGGTCCGGAGCTTCGCGAGTCCGCATTGTCTGGTTCGGTTGAATGCAGGAATTATCGATCAAGGGAGCAGAAACGGAAAGCGATTCGATGTTTTGTAACGCCGGCGTCTTGCAGGCTGTTGCGGGAGCTCGGGTCCGCGGATACCGCAAACACTACGCCGGCTGAATCCTTAGGTTCATGTCGACCGCCTGTGGCGAGTGCGTAAGCGCGCCCACAGAGATGAAATCAACGCCGGTTTCAGCATAAGCACGCACGGTCTCCAAGTTCACGCCGCCCGAGACTTCGAGCGGAATCTTCTTGCCATGATGCGTTGTCCGATCCACTGCGAGCCGCACGTCTTCGGCGCTCATGTTGTCGAGAAGAATCGCCTCTGCACCGTGATCGAGCGCCAGTTCCAGCTCCGGCAGATTGCGGACTTCAATCTCGACGGTCTGCGATCCCTGGCGGTTGCGCAGAGCGTGCTCCAGTGCCGGAACAATGCCTCCGGCGAGCGCGATGTGATTGTTCTTGATGAGAATGCCATCCGAGAGATCGAGCCGGTGATTCTGCCCGCCTCCGCAGCGTACCCCATACTTGTCCAGCACTCGAAGTCCCATCACCGTCTTGCGCGTGTCGAGAATTTTCGCGCGGGTTCCGCTAACCGCGTCCACAAAGCGGCGCGTGATCGTGGCAATTCCGCTCAACCGCTGCAGCAGGTTCAGGATCACGCGTTCGCAGGAGAGCAGCGCCCGCGCGTTATGCCGGATATTCGCGACGGTCTGACCCTTGTGGAGCCTGACGCCATCGAAAATTTCCGGATGAGTCGTAACTTCCGGGTGGCCCACGACATTGGGCTCGAGCATCGCATATACCTGAAAGATGCGCTCGATCGCGCCCACGCCGGAGAGAATGCAGTCCTGCTTCGTGGCAACGCGGGCCTGGCCGATCTGGCGCGGATCGATACAGGCAAGGGTGGTGGCATCGTGCGTTGCTTTATCTTCGAGCAGCGCGTTCCTCAGAATCTCGGTAATACGTCGGCTGTTCCAGTCCACTTGATGGTTCCTGTTTTTGTGTGGCGCGGGCGCCCGCGCCCGCATGAATCTCCGCTAACCACTATCCCAACTGATCGAGAGCGGCGCGCGTCTTGTCGCGCAACACCTGCAACTCCTCAGCACGGCGGCGCAACCCGTCTACAACGTGAGTCGGCGCCTTCGACAGAAATCCCTCATTGCTGAGTTGCCGCTGTCCGTTGCCGATTTCTTTCTCGATCTTCTCCAGTTCCTTCTGAAGTCGCTGCCGTTCCGCCGCTACGTCGATCTTGCGTTCATAGATCACACGCACGTCGAAGCGCGCCGTACTACGCGCGCCAGCTTCCTTCGCCAGCGAATGCTCCGTAAACCGGATGTCATCGACATTCGCCAGTCGCTCGACCGCGATGGCATTGTCCCGCACAAGCTTGCGGATGGCGACGTCAGCGTGCATCTCGATCGGCGTCTTCGCCTTGGGCTCCACTTTCATCTCAGCACGGAGGTTGCGAACGCTGACGATCAGGTCCTGCAGGATCGCCATCTCCTGCTCGGCTTCCAGATTGATCTGCTTCTGGTCCGCCTGCGGATACGCCGACAGCGCGATCGAAGCAGCCGGCGGTTTGCCATCGTAAATCGCGTGCCAGATCTCTTCTGTGATAAATGGCATGATCGGTGACAGCAGCCGCAGCGACGCTTCGAACAGACTCGCCAGGTTCTGACAAGCCGCTCGGGCGTGCTTGCGGTCCTTATCACTCTCGAAGTCCGTGAGCCGATTCTTCACCAGCTCGATGTACCAGTCGCAAAGTTCGCCCCAGAAGAAGCTGTAAACCAGATGCGCGGCCTCGTGGAAGCGATAGGTCTGGAGCGCGTCATTGACCTGCTGCGCTGTCTGATTGAAGCGGGAGAGAATCCAGCGGTCCTCCAGCGTCTCAGGCGTAAATGACGCGATACCGCGGTCGGTTGCGCCACTCAACTCTTTCAGCGACCACACCCCCGCTTCTTCAGCCCGGTCGACGTTCATGAACATGAAGCGCGCAGCGTTCCAAATCTTGTTGGCGAAGGCGCGATAGCCCTCGGTGCGGCTCTCATTGAAAGCGATATCGGTGCCGGGCGAAGCCATGGCCGCCAGGGTGAAGCGTGTTGCATCGGTGCCGTACTTCTCGATCACCTGAATCGGATCGAGCACGTTGCCCTTGGTCTTCGACATCTTCTGGCGCTCGGCATCGCGCACCAGCGCGTGGATATACACCTCGCGAAAAGGCACAGACTCGCGCAGATCAGCATCGCTCTCTGGTGTGTCAGCCGTGTCCGAACTGGATCCCGGTTTATGTGGCGGCGCCATGAAGTGGCAGCCCATCATGATCATCCTCGCCACCCAGAAGAAAAGAATGTCCTGCCCTGTGATGAGCAGCGACGTTGGATACAACGTCTCCAGGTCGCGCGTTTTCTCCGGCCAGCCCAGCGTCGTAAACGGCAGCAGTGCCGACGAGAACCAGGTATCGAGCACGTCCGTATCCTGCACCAGTTCGTGATGCGTGCAGTGCTTGCATTGCTTCGGTTCTTCGCGCGCAACGATGATCTCGCCGCACTTCTGGCAATGCCACGCCGGAATGCGATGACCCCACCATAGCTGCCGCGAGATGCACCAGTCGTGTATGTTGTCCATCCACTGCAGATAGATGGTCTTGTAATTCTCTGGCGTGAAACGAATGAAGCCCTTGCTGACCGCATCGCTTGCGGCCTTTGCCATACTGGGTTCGCCCGAGATCGGTTCCTTGTTCACGGCCACGAACCATTGCGTCGAAAGCCGCGGCTCCACAATCGTTTTACAGCGGTCGCACTTGCCGATCGGCACCACGTAGTCTTTTTCGCCGACGAAGAATCCTTGCTCGCGCAGATCGTTCATCACGCGTTCACGCGCTTCGAAGCGATCGTGACCCGCGTATGGGCCGGCGTTCTCGTTCATGCGTCCGTGCTCGTCCATGATGTTGATCTGCGGCAGATCGTGTCGCAGGCCGGCCGCAAAGTCGTTAGCATCATGCGCAGGCGTGACCTTCACCACGCCCGTGCCAAACTCCGGTTGCGCCAGTTCATCGGCAATCACGGGAATTTCGCGATTCATCAGCGGCAGCAGCACGCGCTTGTTGTGCAGATGCTTATAGCGTTCGTCATCGGGATTCACGGCAACAGCGGTATCCCCAAGCATCGTCTCCGGACGCGTCGTGGCGACGGTCAAGAACTCATCGCTGCCGATCACGGGATAGCGAATCTCGTACAGCTTTCCGGGATAGTCCTCGTGAACCACTTCCAGATCGGAGATGGCCGTTCCGCAGCGCGGGCACCAGTTCACGATGTACTTGCCGCGATAGATCAATCCTTCGTCGTACAGGCGGACGAATACCTCGCGCACACAGTGCGAAAGATTTTCGTCCATGGTGAAGAACTCGCGATTCCAGTCGACCGAAGCGCCGAGCCGCTTCATCTGGTCGAGAATGGCGCCGCCGTAGAACTCGCGCCATTTCCAAACGCGCTCCACGAATTTCTCACGGCCAAGATCGGTACGCTTCACTCCGTCCGACGCGAGTTGGCGTTCGACGAGCATCTGCGTGGCGATGCCGGCGTGGTCGGTTCCGGGAATCCATAGTGCGACATCCCCGCGCATACGACGCCAACGGACATAGATGTCACTCTCCGTGTGTTCCAGCATGTGGCCCATGTGCAGACGTCCGGTCACATTCGGCGGCGGCAACAGAAGAGTGAAGACAGGCCGCTTGTCGCCCGCTTGGGGCGTACTCACGGCAAAAAGGTTTTCCTTGGTCCAGTATTCCGCCCAGCGGGTTTCAATCGCGCCGGGTTCGTACGCTTTGGGAAGCTCGTGTGGCATGCGAGATCAATGGCCTATAGGTAAACCTTAGATATTACAGGAGTGAGTGGGAGTAGTCAGCTTTGCAGCAGCGAATGCCGCGCGTCACTCACTGGATCGGGAAATCGCGTCGGTGTCCGGCTCGCGAATGTCCATGCGAGTGATCAGACCATCGTGGATGGAATATACGTGCTGCACCATTCGATCCATCAATATCTTGCCGCCCATGTCCCGAATAACCTGGTGGACCTCGACAACGGTACGCCCGCTCTCATCGTCTTCGATATGCATTGGGTCGACACGTGGATCGACCACAGTCCATTGCCGTTGCCAATAAGCTCGCACGGCATCGTGACCATGGACACGCCCGCCCTCCATCCCGTTCGGCCAGTCCACATCCGGATGCATTCGGGCGAGGACCGCATCGATGTCGCGAGCGTTGAAGGATCGGTAGACCGCAGTGATCAGATCTTCTTTCGATGTCATGGGAATACGATGCCGCCAGATCCCAGACGGACCACTTACATTTCTGGGCGCTCCGCCCTAATGATTCGGAGATCCCCGGCGGTGAGCCGCCGGAAAAAGTAAAAGGCACGGAGCGCGCCCCGTGCCTCGTACCAGGAGAACAGAAGTTATTCCTCAGGATCCTTGCGCGGCTTGCGACGGTTCGACATCTCTCGCGCAATTTCTTCGATCAGTGTTGGCTTCATGCGATCCAGAACTCGCGCAACTGCGCTCGCGATGAAAACCTGCGTCTGATCACCGGGCGCAGTGTCGTTTCCTTCCGGCTCAGACGGCGGCTCGGTTCCACGAACGAAATGTTCGGTGATGGCAGCTCCCAAAACTGAAGCTCCCGCAGCTGCAGCGGCGGCTGCCAGCGAGGGAGTTTCAATTTGCGGGGTTTCCACGTGTGGGGCCTGGATCTCGTGTTCTTCCTCGATGCTCGGAGGTTCCGGGCCAACCGAAAGGATGGCAGGCTCAGTGGCTACCGAGGTGACCATCGGCGGCGGAGGCTCGACAGGCGTCGGATGGGCTTCAACCGCGGGTTCCGGCTCAGGGATGAAAGTTGTCGGCTCAGGGCTCTCGATGACTGGAGCGACCGTAGATGCTTCCATGGCCGCTTCTTCGACAGCAGGCGCAGTCGGTTCCGGCTCAGGCTCAACCACGGCTTCCACGGTCGATTCAGGTATGGAAGCGCCCACTAGCTCAGCCGTCGTCTCCAGCTGCGGCTCGCTCTGTGTAAAGAACTCTTCAGGAATCGCTTGCGTCGCGTCCGGATCGAACGGCTTCTCGGCTGGCTCAATGGCAGCTGCCTCGACGACAGCTGGCTCCTCAACATGAGCCTCAACGACAGAAGGCTCGATCGACAGCAGCTTCAACCACATGCGTGTCGGGAGCAGTTTCTTCTACAACGGCCGCGGACATTGGCTCGAAGCGAGCAGGCTCTTCTTCTACTGAAGTGGATTCAGCAACACTCTCAGTCACCGCGGGAACTTCGGGCGTCTCTGCAGCTTCGGGAGTCGCCGCAGTCGGCGCACTCGCCTCAGCTTCCACCGGGACCATCTCCCATGACGTGGTCGCCGTGCTGTTCACCGCTACTGGAGTGAGCGCCTCAGGCACATCCTCGGACTTAGCTTCTTCTGCGCTGGCTTCTGGTTGGCCATTGCCCTCGAAGGCATGTCCTTCTTCCGGCGGCTGATACTCATAAGAACTGCTCGCGTCATCCATCAATTCCGGCACGATTCCAACCGGAATTACTTCCGCATTCTCGACGCCGAAACGAGTCGTGAAGTCCGAGAAACTATCCGTCCCTCCGACCAGTGCCGGGTCCGGGGGAACCGTCAACTCCGGAGAAGGCTGCTCGATTCCTGGCTCAACGCCATTCTCGGCGTGCGTCTCCACCTGCACCGGCGGAGCTACGTTGGGCTCGAAGTCAGGTGCGCTCTCGACAACCGGTGTATCTTCGACCAGCGCATGGCTGGTCTCTAAACCCATAGCTGCAGATGCTTCAGCCAGGTATGCGCTTGGACTTGAAATTTCGGGTTCTTCTTCCGCCGATTGCACCGGCGAAGAGTACATCGTGGGTTCCGTTGCCGGTTCTTCCGCGGCGGCCGCTGGCGCTTCCTGCGCGACGGATGCTGGAACCGCATACTCCAATCCGAACATCGGCTGCGCTTCGTCTGCTGCTTGAGCTGCTTCCGGCGCGGTCGTAATTACATTCGAGGAAATCGCAATTCCATCGAGCACTGGATCCCAATCAGCCGTCTCGCTCGCTTGTACCGGTGCGGCTGGGTGCTCCACCACTTCTCGTGCCACGCTTGCGTGCGAGAAGGGCGAATGCTCGGACTCCGTTGCTCTCGATGGTGGGTCGAACTCCATCGCTGGTACCGCTTCGACCGGTTTGGTCTCTTCTTGTTGTTCCGTCACAATCGCGCTACTGTCGAGCTCCAGCGGAGGAGCAGCCACGGCGACAGCACCGGACGACACAGAGGTTGCAGCGCTTGCCGCACTGGCAACTGCTGTCGTTTGCGTCCCCTCATCCACAATTCCCATGGACTGACGAAGCTCGTCCTGGGAGAGCATTACCGTTTCTTCATAGCTACGTAAATTCTGCGGAGCTTTGGGAGGCGGTGGTGGTGGCGGCGGTGGAGCTGCCGTCGTCCTTGGAATATTGAATCGCTTCGCGATCGCCTCGATCGCAGCGGTGAGATCCGTTGCCTCGAACGGCTTGATCATCACGCCTTCGGCGCGGACACGGTTGGAATCGTCCGGATTGAACGGCTCCATCTTTCCGACGGTCAGAAGCACCGGCTTGCGTGAAGTTTCAGGGTTGTTCTTAAGGCGTTCACAAACTTCGAGACCGGTATAGCCCGGCATGAAGACGTCAAGAATGATGATGTCGGGGTTTTCGGCAGTGATCTTTTTGAGCGCGGCGGCACCATTACTGACGGCGATCACCTCAAAACCGGCGTCCGTCAATATTTTCTTGCCCATGTTCTGGGCCGTCATGCTGTCGTCGGCGAGCAATATCTTCATCGCCACTGCTGGAAACCTCGTGTTCTGCCGGGGTAACCGAGACGTTACCTGTTCTGAATTCCTAAGTCAATCGAACGGTACGGCTAAAGGTATCAGCACGTTAGGAACTTAGGTACCTGCTTCGCCATCAATCGCGCAGACATGATTCTCAGAAACGGAACCCGTGTCATCGCGGGAACTGGCCTCCGCGAGAAATTGTGCTCGCTAAAAAAAAGGGCGGCCGCAGCCGCCCTTGGAATTCTTCTCACGTTACTTACTAAAACGGCACCAGCTTGTGCAGACCTTTTTTCTTTTTCACCTTGCTGGTGGAAACGTCCTGGTTCGCCGTCTGGTCAGCACTCGCCGCCGCGGTATTGGCGCTGGAGCTGGACTCGCCGGTGCCCGATTGAGCCGCTTCATTTACCTGGGCTGGTGGCGTTGCCGCCGCGTCGCTCGCCGTTGTTGAATCCACCGGGCTTGATTGCGCCTGTTGCGCAGTGGGCTGCGCGCCATTCGATGGAACTGCAGGCGCTGCTCCTGCAGGCGGAGCACTCGCTCCAGCCGCTGGCGCTGACCCGCCGGCCGAAGGATCGGCAATCGGCTGTAAGTCGGAGATGCCAGTGTTGTTCGCATTGTTTGTTGCCGCTGTCGCCGGAGGCGCATCGGAGCGCGGGATCGGCTGGCTCGGCGGCGGTGCTCCGCCCCTTACCGGTTCAACCGCGAGGGTGTCCTTGCCTTGCCCCTTGGAAGCTCCCACATTGCCCGCGTTGCGAATCAGGTCTGGAGCGCTGGTTGGTTTCGGATCAATCATCGTCGGATCACCAACCAACGTCGCTTCCGCGATGGACAAGGTGGGACCTTTCTTCAGATTGTCCATGAAGCGGCCCACCATACCGAGTTCCGCGCGGCTCTCTTCTTCTTTCTTATTCTGAGCAATTGCCGCCGGAGTGGCTTTAGGAATCGGACGCTTCAGAGCTTCTAATTGCTTCCGTGCCTCTGGCGCGGCGGGCATCACCGGATAGCGCGTAAGAATTTTGGAGTAGGCGTCCGCGGCCTGGTTCTCCAGGTTCTTGATCATGTTTCCCTTGGTGACTTCGTTCAATCGCGGCGCCGCTCTTACCTGGTCCACCTGTCGCAAATACGAGTCTCCCAGCAACAGCAGCGCTTCATCCGCGTTGCTGTAAAGCGGGTAGGTGTCCGCCAACGACTTCAGCCTCGCCTCGGCAGCGGGATAGGCTTCGCGCATGAAGTAGAAATGTCCAACGCGAAATTCACGTTCCGCCAGCACTTCCTGCACCTGCAGAAGTTTCTGTCTCGCGTCCGGCACCAGCTTGCTGTCCGGATAGGTCGTAATCAGATATCTGTATTCATCCTGCGCGCGTACTGCGTGGGTGAAATCGCGATCCGGCTTCTCCATCTCCTTGAAGTGAATGTTCGCGATCTTCAGCTGGGCTTCCGCCGCTTCCGGCATGTTCGGGAAGAAGGTTTCGAAGTCCTTGTACTCGTTTTCCGCCTGCACCAGCGCGGCCGACGTTCCTTCCGCGTACCAGGAATCGCCAATCGCCAGCTTGGCGCGCGCCACGTACTCGGAATCCGGATAGGTATTGATCAGGGTTTGTAATGTAAGCCGGGTCACGTCGTACTTGCCGTGCTGCAGGGCATCCATGGCCTGGTCGAACAAGACCTTGTCAGGCTGCTTCGAATCGACATTCGCGATCGGGTTCTTGATTTTCTTGTTCGTGCAGGCACCCAGAAACAGCATGCTTGCGGCCAGGCTCAGGATTACGAATCGCTTTAAGACCATTACCTCTACCTACCTTGGGAAGGAAAGCTGCAAAACTTGCTCGTTTCGTTCGAGTGCGTCAAACCTTTTGCAGACTGGCTTCCACTGCTGCCTTCAGGAGTTGTTCTGCTTGCTTCTTGGGATCGCCTTTTCCGAACACCGCGTTGCCAGCGACCAGGATTTCAGCGCCCGCACGGACCACATCGCCCACCGTCTCCAGGGACACGCCCCCGTCTACTTCAATCCGGTAGTCCAGGCCCCGTGCCTGGCGGATGCGAGCGAGATTCGCAATCTTATGCAACGAACCCGGTATGAACTTCTGCCCACCAAACCCGGGATTCACCGACATCACGAGCACGTAATCGACTAAATCCAAAACTTCCGAGAGCGTCTCCACCGGAGTTGCCGGATTAAGGACGACCCCTACTTTAAGCCCGTGATCGCGAATGTGCTCCAGCGTGCGATTCAAATGCCGAGTCGCTTCCTGGTGCACTGAAATCCAGTTCGCGCCCGCATCTGCGAAGGCCGGGATGAATTCATCCGGATGCTCGATCATCAAGTGACAATCAAGCGGCAGATTCGTATGTTTCCGGATCGACGCCACTACCGGAGGACCAATCGTCAGGTTGGGCACAAAATGCCCGTCCATCACGTCCAGATGCATTACAGAGGCACCGCCCTCGGTTGCCGCCTGTATCTGATCGGCGAGGCGTGCAAAATCGGCGGACAGAATGGAAGGAGCAAGCTCGATCAAAAGGGTCTCTCAATGCAACTGCGAACCACAGCTCCTGATCAGGTCAGGAGTTAGCTCCCGAAATTCTATCACTTGCCTGCCAGCTAAGTAGAAGCTGGCCGCGTACCCTGGCAGTTGACCTTTGAGCAGGGCGACCCTACGCTGCTATTACCCTCGCGATTGATTGCTTGCAAGGTTTTGCGCGAAACGTGAAACTTGAAACGCGAAACGTTCCTATGGCTCTCGTAGAAGTCCGTAACCTCAGCAAAATCTATGCCGGATCTCGAACCATGCTGGGTCGAGACTCCGGAGAAGTTCGCGCCGTGGACGACGTTTCCCTCGATATCAATCCCGGCGAGACGCTCGGTCTGGTAGGGGAATCGGGATCCGGGAAAAGTACGTTGGGCCGCTTAATCCTGCGTCTGGTCGAGCCTACGTCCGGGACGGTGCGTTTTGACGGGCGTGACTTGCTGGTCGCTTCCGGAAGTGAGTTACGTCAGCTCCGCCGCCAGATGCAGATCATCTTCCAGGACCCGTTCGGGTCACTCGATCCGCGCATGCGGGTGGAGGAGATCGTAGTAGAGCCACTGCGGATTCACGGCGTAGGACAGGCGGCCGAGGGACAGGCGATTCCGCAGGTCGTTTTGCCGCCTATGCCGATGCCGACGGTCCCATTTCCGAAAGAACGCCGCCGATCTCGCTACCGCTCCTATGCTGCTCAGCTGATGAAAGCCGTCGGATTGGAAGAATCTGCCCTCCGCCGCTATCCCCACGAGTTCAGCGGAGGCCAGCGGCAACGCATCGGAATCGCGCGAGCCCTGGCGCTACGTCCGAAATTCATCGTCGCCGACGAACCCGTCTCCGCACTCGATGTCAGCGTCGGCGCACAAATCGTGAATCTGCTGAAAGATCTGCAACGCGACTTTGGACTGACCTATCTGTTCATTTCGCACTCGATGCCGGTGGTGCGCTATCTGGCGACGCGAATCGCGGTGATGTATCGCGGCAAGATCGTGGAAATGGGATCGACGGAAGAGATCACCGAAAGGCCGCAGCAGGAGTACACGAAGAAATTGCTGGAAGCCACGCCGGAACTGGAACTGACGCGATAATCCGAAGACGAAGAAATCGGGTGCCCGGTCCTTTCCTGTTTTTGGAAAGGGCCGGAATCAATCATACTGTCACCTTCGTTACAGTCTCGGGCCAGTCAGTCAGAGTTACTCCATTGTCTTCTCCGAGCAGATACCAACGATAACTACTCCATCGCCACTCTTCCGGTGCTGCTACCAATTGGCGCGTCACAGGATTCCGGTGCATATATTTGAGTTTCTCAGTGTATTTGCGTGAACTCCAGACGTTGAAGTCGTAAAAGCGTAGCTGCCAGAACTGTCGCTCATGATGCGGGATCACACGCGAGCTTCGCTGCTTCAGGACTTGCATCACGATTGAAGGATCGCTTTCACTCGGTTCGTTCATCAGCAGATGCACATGCTCCGGCATGACTACATATCCGGCGATCACAAAGTTGTATTTCCGACGGACCTCTTCGAGGATCTCCAGGAATCGATCACGCGCGACAGCCTCGCCGAGCAATGGCAGCCTTCGGTAACAACTGAAAGTGATGAAATGAAGGTGTCCGTAGCCGTAGTAGCGCTTGAGGTGTTCGCGCATGGACCCGGAGAATAGTTCGTTTCGCGACAGTGTGTCTGTGATCTATCGCGTTCCGGCCCTTTCCAGCAGAAGGAAGGGACCGGGCACCCGCCGATCAGTGGTCTGTCGCGCTAGTGCTCAGGTTTATAGTGACGATCTTCATCTCGCCACTCGCCTCTTGTTGAAACCAGAGCTGTCCATTGCCGACCATCATGCCCTGAGCATTCGCGAACAGGCAGTGCGCAGATTGGGTCAAGATCGCATGTCGGACATCTGGCGTGAGAATATGTGGATATTTTGATATGAGTTCGGACGGCGATGAAATCTTGATGTCGTGGTTTCGATCGAAGACTCGGAGTGGGTAATGAACGAAGGACGCGAACTCGACTTTACTGTTCTCCTTTACCACCCGTTTCAACTTATCAAGAAATGATTGTGCTTGTGACGCTATAGCCGGTTCCCAAGCGTCCTGCACTGTGCTGTTCTCACACTTCGTGTCCTGCGCGCCGGAGGCACACGTCAGCACTGTTAGCATTGTCACAATCACTAAACAATTTGTCTTTTTTGCCCTCAGCGCGTTCATTTGACTCATAGTGGATCCGGCAGCGACTACTGAATCCTCACCACTCCCTCTGCAACCTTCGGGAACTTCTCGAACACCGCCATATCGTGTCCCGGTATCACCCACTCCGGACGCGTCGCCAGCATCTTCATCCGATCCTGTGCGCGCAAGTTCGACGCGGCATCCACGGTCTCCCCAATCGGCGTGTGCTTTTCCATGTTCTCGTACAGATACATGTTGTCGCTTGCAAGAATTACCGTTCCGCCCGCGGTGTTCACGCTGACGTACTGCGACTGATGCGTGTGCTTGCCGCCGGTGTAGCAGATGATCCCCGGAAGAATCTCCTGCGCGTCGCCATGCACCAGCCCGACGTGACCCTCGGTATTCAACTTCACCATCTCGAGTACGTCCTGCGCATCGAAGCCGTCGGACGTCTGCTTTGTCTCCCAGGCCTCGCCGGCGTAATACTCCAGCTCGTCTTTTTGTATCCAGACACGAGCCTTCGGGAACAGATCGACGCCGTCAGCGTGATCCCAATGCATGTGCGAGATCACGATGTCAGTAATGTCCTCTGGCTTCAGGCCGAGCTTCGCCACTGCCTCCGAGGGTTTCACATAATCCTTCGTTTTCCAGTCTTTGAAAAAGCGTTCGTGATAGAAGCCCGAGTCAACGAGGATGTTGCGCCCGTTTCCGCGCACCAGCCAGATCATCATGGCGATGTCGGCCTTCCGGCTCGGGTCCGCGCCATACACCAGATCGGAGATGGGGTAGTCCGGCGTGATCGCATAGCGAATCGCATAGACCTCGTAGACAGGTTTGCGCTGCGCAAATGCGATGCCGCCACCATCATCAGGAGCACAGCTAGGAAGGCGAGAGTTCGCTTCATGGGAGCGAGAATATTACTCCCGCGGCACCGGTCACAGCAGAAATCTGGGTGCCCGGTCCTTTCCTTCTTTTGGAAAGGGCCGGAATCGAACACCTCAGGTAGACTCTTCTTTTTGCGGAGCCCTCATGTCCACCAAGCCTTCCGAAACCATTGCCGCCATCGATCCTCAACAGGACTGGCCTGCCTACGTCGCCGATTTCCGCCGCGCCGCCCACGATGCCGTCGACTGGGTTGCCGACTATCTCGCCGATACGCGCCGCTATCCCGTCACGCCGAAAACCAAGCCTGGCGAGTCTGGTCGACGCCCTGCCGCTTCTGGCCCCGATAAGGGCGAGTCCTTCGACGCGATCCTCCGCGACTTCGATCAGAAGATCATTCCTGCGGTCACGCATTGGAATCATCCCGGCTTTCTCGCCTACTTCGGATGCACCGGATCGTCGCCCGCCATCATCGCCGAGATGATCGCCGCCGCTCTGAACACGAACGGCCTGCATTGGGATACGTCGCCCGCCGTAGCCGAGTTGGAACAAGTCGCGCTTGGCTGGCTGCGCCAATGGATGGGCCTGCCCGACGACTGGTTCGGCATCATCTACGACACGGCTTCGGTCTCGAGTTTTCACGCCATCTGTGCGGCGCGTGAGTTGGTCGCGCCCGAGAGCCGCGTAGAGGGCAGCACGCCCAACCTGGTTCTCTATACGTCGGAGCAGTCGCATTCATCCATCGAGAAAGGAGCCATCGCCGCCGGCATCGGCCAGAAGCACGTTCGCAAGATCGCGACCGATAGCGAATTCCGCATGCGTCCCGACGCGCTGGCGAAGGCGATCGAAGATGATCTGCGAGCTGGCCTGCGTCCCTTCTGTGTGGTTGCGACCGTCGGCACCACTTCCAGCACCAGCATCGATCCGCTCTCGGCGATTGCCGACATCACCGACCGCCACAAACTCTGGCTGCACGTCGATGCCGCCTATGCCGGGTCCGCCGCGATCCTTCCGGAGTGTCAGCCGATGCTGAAGGGAATCGAGCGCGCACATTCCTACGTCATGAACCCGCACAAATGGTTGCTCACCAACATCGACCTGAGCGCCTTCTACACCAAACGTCCCGACATTCTGCGACGCGCTTTCTCGCTCGTGCCCGAATACCTGACCGGCACGGAAGATCCGCGCGCCATCAACCTGATGGACTATGGCGTGCCCCTAGGCCATCGCTTCCGTTCGCTGAAGTTGTGGTTCCTGCTGCGCTATTTCGGACGTGAGCGCCTGCAGCAGATTTTGCGCTCGCACATCTCGTGGGCGAAGAAGCTTGAAGAGGAGATACGGCGCGATTCACGCTTCGAAGTCGTGGCACCGGTGCCGTTCTCGACCGTCTGCTTCCGTCTGAAGGGATCAGACGAAGCCAACGAGCGCGTCTTCAACGCCGTGAACGCGTCGGGCAAGTACTACATCTCGCACACGGCACTGAACGACCAGTATGTGCTGAGGGTTGCAATCGGAAACCTGGGAACAACATGGGTGGATGTGGAAGGTTGCTGGAAGATGATTCAGGAAGTCAGTAGTCAGTAGTCCCGCAACCCACGCGAGTGTCTTTTGTTGCTGACGCTCGTTCCTCAGAGTCAACTGCATGTCCGAGCCGCAGGCGAGGACTGTCACTTCGAGCGAAGCGAGAAATCGCTATAGGACGGCAGATTTTTCCAAGAATAGGGTTGTCTCGCTGCGCTCGACATGACAGGTGACGCTGGTGGCAAAGGCGACAAGTGAGACGCAACTGACCACTGGCTGCCAGCTACCCAACTACCTCAATCACCGGCTTCCTCGACTCAACCACTTCGCCGATGATCGCAGCTCCAACCGACGCCTCATTCAATTCGCGCAGCAATTCATCAGCATCTTCTTCGGCGATGGAAATTAGCAGGCCGCCCGCCGTCTGCGGATCATACAGAATTGTTCGCACATCTTGCGGCACGCTGTCTTCATAGCTGACCAGGCATTCGGCGAATTCGCGATTCGCAGTCAGTCCACCGGGAATGAATCCTTCGCGCACGCACTCGAGCGCACCTTCGAGCAGCGGAACGTGCGAAGCGAACAACCGCAGGCTGACGTTCGAACCCAGGGCCATTTCGCGCGCATGCCCAATCAGTCCGAATCCTGTGATGTCAGTCATCGAGTGCACCCGAAAGGGAATTGCCTCTGCGTCCTCTCGCATTCTCTGCGGTGGAATCCTCCCGGCCACTTCCGCAGCGACTCTGTTTAGCGTGGTCATCGAACGCGTCGCCGCTTCGATCCATTTCTCTTCGGCCTTGCCCCGCTTAATCGCTGTAGAAATCACACCGGTGCCGATCGCCTTGGTGAAGATGAGCTTGTCGCCCGCCAGGGCGCCACTGTTCGTCATCACGCGCCGCGGATTGATCATGCCCGTAACGGAGTAGCCAAACTTGATCTCGGGATCGCGAATGCTGTGCCCGCCGACGATCGTGCACCCGGCCTCCATCATCTTCGAGAGGCCGCCGGCGAGTATCCGCTCCAGCACATCGAAGTCGCCCTTCTCCGGGAAGCACACCATGGCGAGCGCCGTCATCGGGCGTCCGCCCATCGCGTAGACGTCGCTCAACGCGTTGGTCGCGGCAATCTGTCCAAAGGTGTACGGATCGTCGACGATGGGCGTAAAGAAATCGACAGTCTGCACCAGCGCCTGGTCGGGACCGATCAGATACACTCCGGCGTCGTCGGCTGTATCGAAGCCAACCAGCACATTCGGGTCATGTTGCCGGGCTAATTTCCCAAGCACTGTGTCCAGCACCGCCGGACTCAGCTTGCTCGCTCAACCCGCCGCTTTGACCTGCTCCGTGAGCCGGGCTTTGGCTACCGTTTCAGACATAAAGCAATTGTAACCACTAAGGGCACAAAGGGACACGAAGCCCTTGGTGATCCTTTGTGTCCTTGGTGGTTATTTGTTCTTCGGGTTTCTTGCGCGCGTTTTGATCCAGATCGGCGAGCCCACGAATCCAAACGCCCTGCGTATCTGGTTTTCGATAAACCGCTGGTAGGAGAAGTGCAGTTTCACGTCGCGATCCGTGAACAGCATGAACGTCGGCGGCGCGACCGCCACTTGCGTCATGTACATAATGCGGACGCGACTCTTGTAAGGAACGGAGGTTCGCTCGAAGTCGACCTTCTCGAGGAAACGATTCATCTCGCCCGTCGAGATACGCTTTCGCCGCTCGACCGAAACCAGTTCGATCTCGCGGAACAGCTTATCGATATTCCGCCCAGTCGTGGCCGAAACGAAGATCACTGGCGCGTACTCCAGGAACTTCAGGCTGCGCCGTATCTCCTCTTCATAGGCTTGAGGATCGGCTGCACGCATGGATTCCTGCAGCATGACTCTTGCGCGCCGCGGAACTTCCGCCTTGGTCTTCGCTTTGCCCGCTTCGGTCTTCAGCTCCTTGGCGCGCCCAACCACCAGGTCCCATTTGTTGACCACGATAATCACCGACCGGCCGCTCTCATGCGCGTAGCCGCCGATGTTGGCGTCAAGCGCGGTGGCACCTTCCGTCGCGTCAATGATGAGCAGGCTGACGTCAGCGGCTTCGAGATGTTTGCGCGCCATCACCACGGAAAGCTTTTCAGCCATCAGCTCCGTACGGCCTTTGCGACGTATGCCGGCGGTATCGATGAAGCGGTAGGTCTTGCCGTTGTGTTCCACAACTTCATCGACCGCGTCGCGCGTGGTGCCGGGGATGGGCGATACGATCGCCCGAGCCGTTCCAGTCAGCGCATTCAGCAGCGTTGATTTGCCGACGTTGGGTCTGCCGATAATCGCAATCTTCGTTTCGTGCGCAGTTTCGACCTTGGCCTGCGTCTCGAGCGCGTCTTCACCGTCTACCGCGGCTGTCATCTCTTCAGTGGCTTCGGGCGACGACTCTTCCACGGCCACTGTCTCGTCTGCGCCCACGGGCATCACTTTGAGCGCCGCTTCCAATAACTCGACGATGCCGTTGCCATTCTCCGCTGAAATGGGGAAAAGGCTTTTGATCCCCAACCGCCGGAGATTTTCGGCGCCCGCTTCCAGCTTCGGCGTGTCGATCTTATTCACCGCGAGGAACAGCGGCTTCCCGCTGCGCAGCAGCAATCGCGCCAACTCCATGTCAGGCGAAGCGAGTTCCGTGCGCCCGTCGACCACCATGACTACCGCGTCCGCCTCTTCCAGCCCAACCTTTGCCTGGCGGTAAATCTCAGAAGGGATCAGCTGCTTATCATCGGGAATAATGCCGCCCGTATCGATCACCCGAAAACTGCGATCAAGCCACTTTGCGAATCCGTAGAGGCGGTCGCGCGTGATGCCGGGTTCATCGCCGACGATGGCACGCCTTCGTCCGACCACCCGGTTAAAGAGCGTGGACTTGCCCACATTCGGACGTCCGACAATGACGAGGGTTGGAACTCTCAGCGAATTCGCGGTCGCGGAAGTAATTGATTTCGGCATTTTGACTGGTGACGAGAACGGTGGACGGGCAGCGTTCCACGGATTCATGATTGCCCGGCGATTCAGTGCCGCGCATTCGTGCTTCCACAGCTATTATAGAGACCGGACCCGTTTCCGCTTTGTCCTCCGCCTCCCAATCCGCCGTTTCATTCACGCTCCATCGCTTTTTCGCCCCTGGCGGCATTCTCGCGAAGGCGCACCCAGCGTACGAATTCCGTCGCGGACAACTGGAGATGGCGCAGGCCGTCGAAGCCGCCATCGAAGAAAAGCGCCACCTGATCGTGGAGGCCGGCACCGGTACCGGCAAGACGCTGGCATATCTGGCGCCGGTGATTCGCAGCGGCAAGCGCGTCATCATCTCCACCGGCACCAAGAATCTCCAGGAGCAGCTCTTCTATAAGGACATTCCATTCCTGCAAAGCCTGTTCGCGCCGGAAGGTTCAACCGACGCTGACCCCGGAGCTGCCAGTCCGCTGCGCGTCTGCTACATGAAGGGGCGCAACAATTATCTTTGCCGCAAAAAGTTGTACGAGCTCACCGATCAGCCAGTGTTGAACGGCCTCGACGAGATCAACCAGTACCGCGCCATCGCCGACTGGGAGAAGGAAACGCAGAACGGCGATCGCGCCGAACTGCGCGTGCTGCCGGAGACAAGCGAACTGTGGTCCAAGCTGGACGCGCGCGCAGACACTTGCACCGGCCAGAAATGCACGCAGTACGATCGCTGCTTCATCACCGAGATGCGCCGCCGTGCCGCTGAGAGCGACATCATCATCGTCAACCATCATCTGTTTTTCGCCGACCTCGCGATCAAGATGGCCGCGGAAGATGCGCCTGATGTCGGCATCCTGCCCGAATGCGCCGCAGTGATCTTCGATGAAGCGCATGAGTTGGAAGAAGTCGCGTCCAGCTACTTCGGAGTCAGCGTAAGCACGGCGAAGATCGACGACTTCGCTCGCGACGTAGACCAGACCCTCCAGCGCGAGAAACTGTCCGCGGCTGGCGTGGGATCGTCGTTACGGAGCTTGCGCGAGCGAGCGCAATTCTTTTTCGCGCTGTTGCCAGAAGGTGACTCGCGTTTCCCCTTCGGACAAAGACAGGCCTTCCTCGAAGAGCATGGCACCGAGTACGACGGCCTGATGAACGCCGTCGGGCGCGTGGGATCGGAACTGAACGCGCTCAGTCCTAAGCCTGAGGAAGTGAACAACCTGCTGCGACGAGCGCATGAGCTGCGCGTGCAACTGTCGTTCCTGATGGAATCCGACGATCACAACACGGTGTTCTGGATCGATCGGCGCGGGGGAAGACAGAGAAGTGGACAGCAGCTGAAAGGAGCGCAGCACGTTTTCCTGCAAGCCACTCCCATCGATGTTTCCGCCATCCTGCAACAAACGCTTTTCGCGAAACTCGACACCGCGATTCTGACTTCGGCCACGCTCGCCGTCGGCGGCGCCTTCGAATACATTCGTGGTCGACTTGGCCTGGAAAGCACGCGCGAGCTGATCATCCCCTCGCACTTCGACTACGAAAACCAGGCTCTGTTCTACGTTCCGCCGGAGCTGCCCGAGCCCACCGCTCCGCAATTTGCAGCTAAAGCCGCCGATCGCATCCGCCGCCTGCTGGAAATCAGCCAGGGACGAGCCTTCTGTCTATTCACCAGCTTTGCCCTGATGCGCGACGTGCACGACCGCCTGCTGGGTGAGTTGGAATATCCAATGCTGTTGCAAGGGACGGCGCCAAAGTCAGCACTGCTGGAAGAGTTCCGCATGACGCCGAATGCGGTGCTGTTCGCGACCGCGTCGTTCTGGCAGGGAGTTGATGTGCAGGGCGAGCAGTTGAGCTGCGTGATCATCGACCGGCTTCCGTTCGCCGTGCCGAATGATCCGGTGGTCGCCGCGCGAATTCAAGCCATCAACGCCGAAGGCGGAAACGCCTTCTTCGATTACCAGGTGCCTGCCGCGGTGATCACTTTAAAGCAAGGCTTCGGACGGCTCATCCGCTCGCTCAACGATCGCGGAGTGCTCGCTCTGCTCGATAATCGCATCCTGAAGAAGCAGTACGGCAAAGTCTTCCTGGCCAGCCTGCCGCCCTATCGGCGAACCACGAAGCTGGCCGATGTGGAAGAGTTCTTTTAAAGGCATTTCACATTGAAGAATTCAGATTGAAGATTTAGAGGCAGCCGTTCTGAGAGTGTGAGCGGCGTCTTTCGATCTGAAATCTTCAATCTTGAATCTGCAGTCCTTCCTGCCTCCCCGGCGCGATGGAAGTTGTTACAATTAACTAGCAATCAATCCTAGAAAGAGCCTCATGTTTGAAGTCAGCGTAGAAGATAGTTTTGCCGCCGGACACGCCTTGCGTGGCTACCGCGGCAAGTGTGAGAACCCGCACGGGCACAATTACAAGGTCCGTATCACCCTGCATGGCGAGCAGTTGGACCATATCGGCCTGCTCTTTGATTTTAAGGATTTGAAAGCCGCGATGAATCAGGTCATCGACCGGCTTGACCACCAGTATCTGAACGACATTGCTCCGTTCAAGGAACTGAATCCCTCGGCCGAAAATATGGCCAAGTACTTCTACGAGGAGTGCAACACCCTCCTCCACGAGAAGACCAACGGCCGCGTGCAAGTAAAGCTCGTCAAGATCTGGGAAACCGATACTACGACGGCGACCTATTTTGAGTGAGCTGAATCACTGCGCTAGAAGCGGTTTCCCTATGACGATCGAAAACCGTGGAACCGCAGAATCGGGAAATCTCTCAAGACAGGGTGTTGCTACAGCGGCAGCTCAAGGAGAGAACGAAGCAGTTTGCTTTACGCATTATCCGATTGTTCCGATCATTACCGCGGAGCCCTGACGCACAGGTCATGGGCAAGCAGCTGCTCAGATCGGGAATATCGGTAGGCTGCGAATTATCGAGCGGCAACACGATCCCGTTCCCGTCAAGAATTCGCAGCGAAGATTGGTATTGTCGTGGAAGAAGCGGATGAAACAGTGTTTTGGCTCGAACTGCTCACGGAATCAGCGGTGGTCCCGGCTCAAGCGAATGCAGCCCGTGGCAGCTGAAGCCTGCGAGTTGACCGCGATTTTCACGGCGTCTCATCAGACCGCGCGTAATAAAGAGATAGCGGTTTTCGCACAGTTTTGCGATTTTAGATTCTTCGGTTTCCGATTCCCCCATGCTTTTCATCATCGAGATTTATAGATCGATCCAGGGCGAGTCATCCTTCGCCGGCCTCCCCTGCACCTTCGTTCGCCTTGCCGGATGTAACCTGCGCTGCACCTGGTGCGACAGTGAGTACACGTTCTCCGGCGGCAAAAAGATGAGCATGGAGGAAGTGGAAGCCGAGGTGGAGCGTCTCGCGCCTGCAGGCCTCATCGAGATCACCGGCGGAGAGCCCATGCTGCAGGAGCGCGAGTTGCTCCCGCTCATGGAACGGCTTCTCGCCGACGGATACCAGTTGCTTCTCGAGACCAGCGGCGAGCGCTCGCTTGATCTCGTCCCCAAACGCGTTCACAAGATCGTTGACGTGAAGTGCCCGCAGTCAGGAGAGGGCGGAACATTTCGGTTAGAAAATCTTCACGCCCTTGCGCCGCACGACGAGGTCAAGTTTGTGATTTCAGGTCGTGAAGACTACGAGTTTGCTCGCGACTTCACTCGCCATCATCGGCTCGACGAAAAAGTCAGCTCCATAATTTTCTCTCCGGCCTTTCGCAAGGACGCCACCGGCAGCCGCGATGCCTCGCATTGTCTCGTCGATCCGCGCGAAGTCGCCGATTGGATCGTCGAAGACGCATTGAACGTCCGTCTCGGTCTGCAGATTCACAAATTCATTTGGGACCCGGCGACCAAGGGCGTGTGATTGTCAGCGTTCGGGCGTAGCCAGTAGCTGGTAGCCCTTGAGTCTTCCGGAAGCGACCAGCTACTAGCTACCCGTGACCAACAAAAGAGTGGAATTCGCCTTTCCTTCATCCAGCGGCTTAAAATGGACGGTTGACCAGATCTGAAGCAGCATTTCTGGTCCGCAAGCTCATCCCAAAAGCGATACACCGATCATGTCCGCCCATCGTCAACGCGCTGTCGTCTTGCTTAGTGGAGGGATGGATTCCTGTGTCTGCGCTGCTCTCGCTGCGCGCGACTACGATGCCGCCGCCTTGCACATCAGCTACGGCCAGCGCACGGAAGGTCGTGAGCAGCGTTCGTTTCATGCCATCTGCGACCGGCTGGGTTTCACAAATCGGCTGATCGTGCGCAATCCGGTATTTGCGGCAATCGGAGGCTCGGCTCTGACCGATCCGAACATTGCCGTGCCCGTTGCCCCGCCCGAATTCGCCGGAGTCGATCCGAACGGCCACGGAGCGCAGATCCCGGTCACCTATGTTCCGTTCCGTAATGCGCACTTTCTAGCGGCGGCAGTGAGTTGGGCCGAAGTCCTGGGGGCAGAGAAGATTTTGATCGGGGCCGTCGAACAGGATAGCTCCGGCTATCCGGATTGCCGCCCATCGTTTTATCGCGCCTATAACGAAGCCATCAAAGTGGGCACGAAGGAGGGCACGATTGAGGTGATCACCCCCCTCATCGGCCTCCGCAAGGCGCAGATTGTGACGCTCGGCCTTGAACTCGGCGCGCCCTTCGATTTAACGTGGTCATGCTACAGTCGCGAGGATCGCGCCTGTGGCGTATGCGATAGTTGCGTGCTGCGATTGCGTGCCTTTGAAACTGCTGGTGCCCGCGATCCGATTTCCTACGTCGAGACCGGGAAATCGGAATTACGGCACGCCTGATTTCCGGCGCGCGAGCGCCGTTTTTGTTGCAATTATTCCTGGTGCAGAAATGAGCCGGAGGGCTGAAATGAAAAGATTCACATCCATATTGCTGGCGCTGGTGGCGGTGGCCGTAATCGCCCCCGCCACTTGGGGAACTGAAGTTTGTACGGTAAAGGGAACCGTGAAAGACGAGAACGGCAAGCCTATGCCGAATGCGACTGTTCAGGCTATCAGCAAGGAGACTGGCCGAACCTATCCTTTCAAAACGGGCAAGAACGGCGATTACTTCTCCCTCGGCGTTGTTTGCGGCAACTACACTTTCTCGCTGATGGATGGCAACCGCACCGTCCTAACCTTTAACAACGTTCCCCTGAAATCGACGATCGAAAACACCATCGATTTCGACTTGAAGGCCGAGAAAGCCAAGGGCGGGAACGTGCCTTCCGAAGCCGAGCGCAAGCAGAACGAAGAGGCTCAGAAGGAAAATACCAAGATCAAGGGTTTGAATCAGAGCCTCGCGGATGCTAAAGCAGCCGCCGATGCCAAGGATTATGCCAAGGCCGTGCAGATCATGACGCAGGCTACGCAGGCCGATCAGACTCATCACTTGCTCTTCTTCAAGTTAGGTGATTATCAGCGGCTCGAAGCAGCCAACAATCCTGACAAGAGCGCTGCCAAGCCAGAATTCCAGCAGGCGATCGACAATTACAAAAAGGCCATCGACATGGCGAAGGCCGAGACGAACCCGCCCGTAAAGCCGGAGATGCTGGGTGCTTATTACAACAACCTTGCCGATGCCCAGTTGAAGGCTGGCGTCGCCGATGACGCCATCCAGAGCTATCAGGCTGCTGCCACTGCAGACCCAACCAAGGCCACAACCTACGAGTTCAACGAAGGCGCCGTACTTACCAATACTGGCAAGATCGATCAAGCAATCGCTGTCTTCGATAAGGTGATTGCCGCCGATCCCACCAAGGCCGACGCTTACTACTGGAAGGGCGTAAACCTGATGGGCAAGGCCACTCTCAAAGGCAACAAAATGGAAGCGCCTGCAGGAACCCAGGAAGCTTTCAACAAGTATCTTGAGCTGGCTCCCACCGGACAGTTCGCCGATCCCGCCAAACAGATGCTGGCCAGCATGGGCGCGACCGTCGAAACGTCTTTCGGCAAAGGCAAAAAGAAGTAGCCGTTTTCGGAGAATGAATCAAAGCCCGGTCGAGAGATCGGGCTTTTTGTTTTGGATCTGGACCGAGTTCTCATGTCAGACTAACGATCTCTGCGCCTGTTGTATCTGCCGCGCCTGGATCTCGATGTACACATTCACCAGCGATACGGCCGCCGGCGTCACTCCAGGGATACGGCTCGCCTGCCCCAGCGTTTGCGGGCGCACATGCTGTAGCTTCTCTTTCATCTCGCGCGAAAGTCCGCTTACCCGCGCGTAGTCGAACCAATCGGGGATGTTGCGCTGCTCCGCCTTCTTCAGCCGCTCGATCGCCTTCTGTTGCTGGTCGAGATAACCGGCGTACTTGATCTCCGTCTCGACTGATTTCAATTCGTTGCGAATGGCGGAAGAGATCTTCACCGCAGAGGACGCGGAGGGAACAGAGGAATAAAAGAAATCAGGCAACAGCTCCCGCAGCACGGGCGCCAGGCTTTCAATCACGATCTCCGGCCGCCGCAACGCCTGTGCCAGAGGAGCGCCGATCAGAGACGTCAGCGACTGCGGATCAAAGATCGCGGCAGTTGCCTTAGTCGCATCGCCAGAATCTTCGCCGACCTGCTGGTCACCGCTTTCGCTCGCGCCTCAATCTCCGGCGCGATTCTCTCCAGCATCTCTCGCGACAGCTTCGTCTTCTCCAGCACCTGCCTGAGTGCCGAAGCCCGCTCCTGCTTCGCCAGGTAATCCGCCCACGCCGCGTCCGAAATCAGCCCTACGCGCCTGCCATGCGGCGTCAACCGCCGGTCTGCATTGTCGATGCGCAGGTGCAGCCGGAACTCTGCTCGCGATGTGAACATCCGGTAAGGCTCATTCGTGCCTTTGCTGATCAGGTCGTCGATCAGGATTGCCGTGTACGCCTCGGTGCGATCGAGCACTAGAGCTTCTTGTTCGTTCACCGCAAGCGCCGCATTGATCCCCGCCATGATTCCCTGGCACGCTGCTTCCTCGTATCCGCTGGTTCCGTTGATCTGGCCTGCCAGGTAGAGACGCTCAATCTTCTTCGTCTCCAGCGTGCGCGTCAGTTCCGTCGGATCGACCGAGTCGTATTCAATCGCGTATCCCGGCCGCATCATCTCGGCCTTTTCTAGCCCAGGGATCGACGCAATCATTGCCAGCTGAACATCGACGGGCAGGGAAGTGCTCATCCCGTTCACATAGATCTCATGCGTGTTCAGGCCCTCGGGTTCGAGGTAAAGCTGATGCGTTAGCTTGTCGGGAAACTTGACGATCTTGTCTTCGATCGACGGGCAATAGCGCGGCCCAATCGATTTGATCTGCCCGCTGTACATCGGCGATCGATTCACATTCTCGCGGATCACGCGATGCGTTTCGTCCGTGGTGAACGCGATATAGCAGGGCACTTGTGTCTCGTGATGCGCCACACGCTTCGTTCGAAAACTGAATGGCGTCGGATCTTCATCGCCCGGCTGCACTGTGAAGCGCGACCAGTCGATCGTCCGTCCATCGAGCCGCGGCGGAGTCCCGGTCTTCAGGCGCACCACGCGGAATCCCAAGCGCCGCAGCGATTCACCCAGCAACTGCGATGGCGGCTCTCCGCTGCGTCCCGCCGGATACTGCTGCTCGCCACAATGGATCAAACCATTCAGGAAGGTGCCAGTCGTGATGACCACTGCTCCCGCGCTAATGCGCCGCCCATCGCGCAGCACGATTCCGCGAACAACTTGTCGCTGGTCGGTAGTCGTTAGTCGTTCGCCATCGCCGCTTGTTTCGGCTTCTGCCAACGACAAACGACCATCGACGAACGACCTTTCGCTGCCTGAATGCTGAGGGCTGACGGCTAAGGGCTCCAAAATCAAATCCGCAACTTCCGCCTGCTTGATCTTCAGGTTCGGTTGCGATTCCAGCACGTCACGCATCTTCAGCCGGTACGCCTGCTTATCGCATTGCGCCCGTGGCGACCACACTGCTGGCCCGCGCGAGGTGTTCAGCAGACGGAACTGTATGCCCACTGCGTCGGTCACTTCTCCCATGATTCCGCCCAGTGCGTCCACTTCTCGCACCAGATGACCCTTGGCAATTCCGCCGACCGCGGGATTGCACGACATCTGCGCAATCAGGTCGACGTTCAGCGTGAACAGGGCAGTCTTCAGGCCCATGCGCGCGGCAGCCATGGCAGCTTCGCAACCGGCATGCCCTGCGCCGACTACCACTACGTCGAAATGTTCGTTGAAATTCGGCATCTGCAGCAGAAGAGAGCAGCCCCACGCTGTTCGCTCTGCTTCGATTTTATCAGTCGGAGCCATGCAGTCGTTGGTCGACCGTCGTTAGTCGTTAGCCAGCACCGCTGCTGCTGCTGGCATTTGCTAACGACTACCGACGAATGACTAACGACCTGTAATTACTGCGCCCGGCTTCTGTCGTATGATGGACCCATCTTCCTCACATTGGGGTGAGCATGGAATCAAATGCCTTTTGGACCGAACTGGACGAGCGTGTCGCCAAGTACGACCTGCTCTGCCACCCGTATTACAAGAGCTGGAGCGCCGGATCGCTGACTCGCGAAGATCTTTGCGAGTACGCCGCCAACTACTATCACCACGTCGCCGCCTTCCCCACTTACCTCGCTGCTTTTTATGCGCGTCTCGAAGATGGCGCCTTCCGCCGCACTGTTCTGGCAAATCTCGCCGACGAAGAAGCCATCGAAGGCGGACGTCCGCACTCCGAAATGTGGCTGGACTTCGCCGAAGGCATGGGCGCTGATCGCGATGCCGCGCGCACATCCCAGGCGATCCCAGAGATTCAGGCTCTCATCGCTCACTTCCGCAGCGTCGCTCAGAACAGCTCGCCCGAAGAAGCGCTGGCCTCGTTCTATGCCTACGAGTCACAGGTCCCGCGTGTCGCCAAAGAAAAAGCTGGCGGACTGCAAGAGATGTATGGCGCCGATCGCAAAACCACCAGCTACTTCACGCTGCACACCACCGCGGACGTACATCACTCGAACGTCTGGCGCGAGCAGTTGTCAGAGCGTCTGGAAGCAAATCCAGAAATGGCCGAGCGAGCACTCGCATCCGCCGAAGCTGCTGCGAAAGCGCTTTGGACGGCCCTCGATGGCATCGAAGCCCAGCGGCAGACACGAGCTGCTGCCTAGACGAATTCACCACAGAGGACACAGGGCAACACTATAGCCTCTGCGTCCTCTGCGGTGAAATCGCTGTTGCTTCGCGAACAAACCCCGCGCATGCAAAGTAAACCGTTCTGTACAATGCCTCTCATGTCCCGCCCCGTTCCCATCGGCGCGCACGCCGAGGTCGAAGAAGTTGTCGAGTTCAAGCACACGCTCACCGCTCACCACAGCCAGTTGCCTCCCGTTTATTCCACCCCCGACATGATCCGCCTCATGGAGACCGCCTGTTTCCATGCTCTTCAGCCCTATGCGGAAGACGGCGAAATTAACGTCGGTACAGCGATCAATGTGCAACATCGTGCTGCGACAGGAATCGGTTCGCGTGTCCGTGCTCGCGCCGAATTGGAATCTTTCGACGGCCGGTTCTACATCATGCGAGTAAGCGCCTGGGTCGTCCCAGATTCGTCCCAGAACTCCGGTTCGGCAATCAAAGAGATCGGTCGCGGCACGATTCACCGAGCTGTCATTAAGGTCGCCGACTTCGTCTCCAAGCTTCCAAACCGTTAACAAGCGTCAGCTCTTTTCCCTAGCTCAGGACAGCATCTTGCCTACATATGTGCAACTTATTGCACATACTTCACTTCCAGCGTACATGGATTGTTGCTAAATCTACGTGTTGCAATACTCAACTCTGGTACTCAGGTTGCACTTACCTAGGCGTTCGGTGATGATGACAAAAACTGTCATTAATCGCCCATTTTGGAACAACTTGTAAGTTATTGGCAGGTTCGGCAATGCAAGGGAGTTCGTTACTTCCCGACACGTTGCTCCCCTCCTCCTGCCGGGCTTGCAGTTGCGGCCATGGGACAGATATTTGCAGCTGAGTCGTAATATTCTGCGCTCGGTGTGAAAAAGGCACGATCGTGACCAACGATTCTGCCGATACAACTGGCGCACAAATCAGCAGCATCTTCTTCTACTCTGGCCAGCAACTCGGATGAACCAGGCTTTTGAGGCCGAATCAGGAAGGAAACAGCGGTGAAACGAACCCTCGGGAAAATAGCTCTTCTGGCAGCCATCGCGCTGCTCGCGTCCACAGCCGTCTATGCAGATAGCGTCACTCTTGCCAGCTTAGGCACGGCCGCAGCTCCCGGCCAGACTAATTCTTCTGGCAATCCAACTCTCGCCATCGATCCCAACGCCGCCTGGTCCCATGCCCTCGGAACGTCTTCGTGGGTCTCGTTCACCACGAGCGGAAACACTAACGCTTCCAATTACGTCCAGGTCGCGAACGGAACTGTAACCAGCTTTTTCGACAGCTTCAGCTTATCGGGAACGCCGACGTCCGGCTCCATCGAAGTCATGGCCGACGATTCGACGTCTGTACTGCTGAACGGTCATCTCTTGATCGCTGAGGCTACCACGACGAACAACACCTACAATACCTGCTCCGATTTCGCCATCGGGTGCAAAGGTGCTTACGTCATCAATCTGCCTACGGACTATCTCGTAACCGGAGATAACGTCCTCCAGTTCGACGTCGCGCAGCGCGCTGGCGTGTCGTACGGTCTCGATTACTACGGCACGATCAACACGACAGCTGCGGTTCCGGAGCCTTCCAGCATGCTGTTGCTCGGCTCGGGGATTTCAGCCGCGTTCATCCGTCTGCGCAAGAAGACCAAGTAAGTTCGCAGCGAACTCAAAAGGGCAGCCGCCATCCGGCTGCCTTTTTTCTTTTGGAATGGCAACTTGGTTTGACTTCAATGGCCCAGGTGGTACGGATGTCCCTTCAGGATGGTGTATGCGCGATAAATCTGTTCCAGCATCACCACTCGCGCCAACTCATGGGCCAGCGTCATCTTTCCGAGCGATAGCTTGATTCCCGCCGACCGCATCACCTCTTCGGCGAACCCATCTGCCGGCCCAATCGCAAACATCATCTGTGACGTTCCGCGATCCTGATGATCCCGAATGAAGGCGGCCAGTTCCTCCGACGAGACCTGTTTTCCACGAGAGTCGAGCAACACCAGAAACGGCCTTGGCGCACTTTTGTCGAGCCATTTGAGCAGTGCCGCTTCGTTCGGAAATTCCTGCGCTTCGATTGGGTTGTAGCGAGAAATCCGCTTTAGATATTCGTTGGTGAGTGCCTGGTACGCAGGCTCTTTGGTCTTGCCGATCCAAGCAACGCGCAGCTTCACCGGACTAGTGTCTAGCGCCCAGCGGCCAGTTTTCCAGCAAAATCGTCAGATGCGCTTGGTGACGTGAGCATTCCGCGCGTCTTAACTGTCGGCTCAGAACTAAGATCCTGGAGTAGCCGGTAGTCACTTGTGATTGAAAATCTTCGCGCTAGCCAGCTACGCCACGGACGCCGCGATGCACTTCTAAACCAGGAGCTACCCCAGGTTGTACCGCTTGCGTTTCTCCAGCAGCGTCTTTCGACTGATTCCCAATATCCGCGCCGCCTGCGTTTTCTTGCCGCGCGTATGTTCCAGCACGCGCACGATGTGATGCCGTTCCAATTCTTCCAGCGACATCTGCGGAGCTCCATTGGCATGCCGCAAATACCACGGCAGGTCGTCCAGCTGGATCTCCGGCGGAGTCGCCGACAGAACAGCTCGCTCTACGATCTGCCGCAATTCGCGAACGTTTCCCGGATAGTCGTACTCCGCCAGCGCTGCCAGCGTATCCTGCGTGAACTTCATCCGTGGTTGCTTATGGACCTCCAGCGCCTGGCCCAAAAAGTGTTCGACCAGGGCAATAATGTCCTGCCGCCGCTCGCGCAGCGGACGGATCGCAATCGGCACTACGTTCAGCCGGTAATACAGATCCTTGCGCAGCGCATGTCGCGCCATCGCCTGCTCCAAATCCACGCTCGTCAACGCGATGATCGTCGCCTTCACTTCTACGCTGCGATTGCCGCCGACCCGTTCAGTCCGCTGATCCTCAATCGCGCGCAGCAGCTTCGCCTGCAAAGGCAGGCTTAGGGCGGCAACCTCGTTCAGCACAACCGTCCCGCTTCCTGCCAGCTCCAGCTGGCCCGGTTTGGGACCAGCGAGACCAGGAATCGCTCCAGCCTCGCATCCGAACAGTTCGGTCTCGAGAAAAGTCTGTCCGAGGTTGGCGCAGTCGATGTGAACGATGGGACGTGTCGCGCGTGAGCTCAGCGAATGCAGCAGCAGCGCCAGCAACTTTTTGCCAGTTCCGCCTTCGCCGCGGATCAGCACCGTAGCTGACGTCGGCGCGATCCGTTGCACGTCGCTCAACAACTGTTTCGAGTTCGGATCTTCCGCGATCCACGAGGCCAGCACCGCGTCGCGCATGCCGCCGCACACATACAGCGCTGGGGAAGGGTTGGTGACTAAGTTTTGTGCGTTCGCGGTCGGGCGCCCTTGCTGGACGGGGGCTTCGACCGTGAACTGCTCGGTCGCTTGGCCGTTGCCTTTTTGCTGCTCGAGCTCGCGAATTCCGACGGCTGGAACCGTTTTGCAGACTTCCAAAGCCGCTCCAGATTATAGAAGTCCCGTGCTTTCTGGGAAAACACGTGAACTACAAAATCGACGTAATCGAGCAGTACCCACTCCGCCTGGTTATAACCTTCAACGTTCGCCGGCCGTTCCCCAGCACGACTGAGTCTCTGCTCTACCTCATCCGAGATGGCTTGAACTTGCCTCGGGTTGCTACCAGAGCAGATGACAAAAAAATCTGTGAACGCGCCGGATGCTTTATCCAGCTCAAGAATCGCTAAGTCTTCCGCTTTTTTGTCTTCGCACGCGTGGACCGCTTCCAGTACCTGGGCTCGGCTATTATCGATTTTCCTGGCCATTCGACCTCATCTAACGGGATTCAATGCTTCTATAACGATTGTTGCCGCTTCGGCAATGCCATTGGCACAACTTTGCCACGTTTCTCCGGCTTGATCTCCACCTCGGTTCGATAGAGACCTGTTTTTCGGATGTAGTCGGCGACCGCCGGGCCTACCAGCTTCTCCAGGTGACTTCCACCCTTGGCCGCCGCATTCCTTATCTGCGTGGCCGAAACGCGCTCGCTCACATCCGGCAACAGGTGGATCGTGCTTCCCGGCAAAACCACTTCTCCCTTGGCAGCCTGTTTTCGGAGCACACGGCGCACCGGCTCCGGCGGACGCAACGACTCCGGCAACGCATCGCCAATATCCCCCAGCGAATATCCCGGCCGGCTGGCGACGATAAATTCGGCTTCGTGCAACAGGGCCACCGGCTCACGCCACTTTGCCAGATCGAGAAAGGCGTCGATGCCAATGATAAAGAACAGCCGGTCGTTCCGCTTCAACTCTGCCCGGACGCGTCGCACTGTGTCGATCGAATATGCCATTCCGTTTTCGCCCAACTGCTCTGGAGACTCCAGCAGTGACGGCGTCATGCCCTTCTCGCCCGCCACCTGCAGCGCCACCATGGCATAACGATGAATGTAGGGAGTAAGCGGGTGCTTATGCGGAGGCACGGAAGAGGGGACGAACAGAACCTGTTTGATTCCAAATTCCCGCTGCGCGGCTTTGGCCACGGCGAGGTGTCCGCGATGGATGGGATCGAAAGTGCCGCCGAACAGGGCTACGTTCATTCAGAAGAATCAGTTTCCCGTAGCTCGTGCGCAGTTTCAAGTGCAAAACGCAGTACCAGGAATCCAAGCAAGACCTCTGCAGTGATCGCGCATCTCAGGCCGTTTTCTTTTGTGCCTCGTCGTCGTCGGTGCGTCCGAGTTCTTTAAATTGACTGATCTCCACCTTGCCGTCCGGAAACACCGCCTCAATTCGCAGCGTCCCCCCCATCGCTTTCACAATGTTCTTGAGCGTGCTCAGATACATATCCGTCCGTTTCTCCAGCTTTGAGATCGCGGACTGATTCACGCCGAGAATTTCGGCAAGGCTCTCCTGCGTCAGTTGGCGCGCTTCACGGAGTTCATTGATCGCCATTTCGGCGCGATAGCGGGTCGCTTTTTCGCGTGCTCTCGCCTGTGACGCCGGCGACATTCTGTTTCTAAGTTCCTTGAAATTTCGGCTTGCCATCCCCTTACTCCTTCTCTAACCGCTTCATGTGCTCGTCAAACAGGTCATCCGCTATAGGCACAAATTGCTCGTACCACTTGGGATTGCCGCTCTTGTCCCCGCCAATCAGGAGGATCGCCGTCCGACGCGGATCGAACGCGTACAGAACCCTCAATTGACGGTCGCCAACGTTACCCCGAAGCTCCTTCATGTTGGCGTGCCTCGATGTTTTGATCACATCTGAGTGTGGCCTCGGAAGCACCGGTCCACGCTCCCCAAGCAATTCGACTTTTGCTGCGATTTCTTCCTGCTCTTCTTCGCTCAGATCGTTCCACCAACCTTCAAATCGATCGGTGAACTCGACCTCCCATGCCATGCAGGGACTATATCTCAGATGGAATATGCCGTCAATGGAATGTTGGGATGATGCAGCATTACTCTGGTACACGAGCACTGGCGCAGGCACGTCGCACTCTACACTCATCGGTATTTACACATCCGAGCTCCCTGCAGTCTGTCGATCGTCCAGAGCTCGAAATCGCGTCAAATCCCGCACCATCGCACAACTCGGCGCTGTGCTTCTCTTTCTATCACTCTGAGGACATGGGTCTCGGTTCGACGGTGTACGGGTTCCCATACTGCGGCAACACAGCAACTCCCTGGGAATCAGATCAGGTCGTTTCGAGTACCGAATTCAGGAGGCAATTATGCCCAAGCCGGTACTTGCATTTCTGTTGCTTACTACTCTTCTCGCAGTTTCCGTCGGCTGCTCACGTAAGCCCGACGACGAAACGGTAGCCAAGGACATTCAGCAGAAGCTTGCCGCCGATCCCGACACGAAAGACGCGAACATCACCGTAGCCTCGAAGGACGGTCAGGTCACACTGAACGGACAAGCCACCGCGCCGGCGGCTCGCGAAAAGGCTGCTCAGATCGCAAAAGCTGAGCCTGGAGTCTCGTCGATCGATAACGAAATTGCAGTCGCTCAGCCAGCAATGGCGCCGCCAGAACCTGCTCCAGCTCCAGCCGCTGCTGCGCCCGCGCCACCGGTTCAGACTGCGCCTCCTCCACCAGTGGCGGAAAAACCAAAGCCGAAACCTCCTGAGCCCATCGTGATCCCAGCCGGCACGGTGATCGATGTTTCCCTGAGTCAGCCTCTGAGTTCCAAGACCGCTCAAGCTGGCCAGCCCTTTTCCGGCACTCTGGCAGCACCGATTGTCGTGCGCGGTAAGACGGTGATCCCCAGCGGCGCAGCTGTTACGGGCAAAGTGGTGGACGCGCAATCCAAAGGCAAGATCAAAGGAGAAGCGCGGCTGGAGCTGGCTGCCACCAGCATCGCCGTCCACGGCAAGACCTATCCGATACAGGCCTCCATGCAGGGCCTGAGTGAGAAAGGCAAAGGCAAAAGGACGGCAGCCACCACCGGAGGCGGCGCCGCAGGCGGTGCGCTCATCGGCGGCCTGGCCGGCGGTGGTAAAGGCGCGGGAATTGGTGCGCTCGTGGGTGCTGGCGTCGGACTCGCAGGAGGCGCATTCACCGGCAACAAACAGATCGAGCTTCCCGCGGAATCACAGCTGGCATTCAAGCTGACGACTCCGCTGACGCTCACACCGCGTGGTGCGGCGGCACCAGAAGGAGATCAGCCCGAGTAGAGTTTGAGATTGTGGATGGCATGCCGTCCCAGGCTGCCTTAGCGTAGCCCGGGTTCATGCCGTCACTATGACCAGATGAAGGGCACGTTCTAACCGTCAATCGGTATCGCCATCGCCGGCATAGAACTTCGGATGTCCCTTGTTGTCTAACCATGTGAGGCTCAGCTTCCTGTCTTCATTGCGGAGCTGAAATCTGAAATGACGAACCCAGCCCTTGCGTGCCTGAAGATTAGTTGACATATATTCGGCGCCATCGACGCCAACTGAGAGGCGATACGTATCGCTTCCATGCTCATACACAACAATTTCGTACGCTCCCGCCTCCGCACCACAAATCTCGATTGCACGCACTCTGCTTCGCTGCGGCAGCTTGGGGAGTTCCACTACTTCTGCATAACGAGAGACAGGGATTTTCTCGCCACTTATATCCACACCCTCCTCACGCTTCGAAGGGTCAACTAATTTGATTTGAACCGGCGGCATGGCGTCACGCAAAGGAGTGCTTACTGAGACGCTGAGGAACGGATGCGTTGCGCATGACAGTAACCACGAGTCGTGAGTCCCGGAAGGATGCTGAGCATGCGCAAGACTCGTGCAAGTTGCGCTCAGCAAGAGTAGTGTTCCGATCCTTATCATTTGGCTAACAAGAATCTTGGTGCCCAGTTGGCGCCGTACTGTGTTTACACCGCATTCCGTTCGCCCGGAAAATCTTCCAGTCGATCTGGTTCCGGCTCTTGCGTTCGCCGCAGCTCTTCCACCTTGCGCGCCATCGCCCACTTCAGTTCTTCAACGCCTTCGCCCGTTACCGCCGAAATCTCGAACAGCTCATACGGATGTTTCTTGCTCTTGCAGAACCTTTTCAGCTTGGCGAGCTTGTCTTTGTTGACGGCGTCAATCTTCGAAGCGACTACGATCATCGGTTTCTGTTCCAGCCCTGCGCCAAAGTTCACCAGCTCGTTCATGATCACTTCAAAATCTTTCACCGGATCCGGACGCCCACTTCCGTCCGAAACATCGATGAGGTGCACGAGCAATCGCGTGCGCTCCACATGCCGCAGGAACTGCGTTCCCAGCCCGGCTCCCGTATGCGCGCCTTCAATCAATCCGGGAATGTCGGCAACCACGTAGCTGATCACCTCCGGCTCTTCGCCCACGGCAACTACGCCGAGGTTCGGCTCGAGCGTCGTGAACGGATAATCCGCAATCTTCGGACGCGCCGCCGAGATCCGCGAGATCAGCGTCGACTTGCCCACATTCGGATATCCCACCAGCCCTACATCGGCGAGCAGCTTCAACTCCAGCCGCAGTACGCGCTCTTCACCGGGACGCCCGGGCTCGCATTCGCGCGGAGCCTGGTGCGTCGATGTGGCAAACCGCGCATTGCCGCGTCCACCGCGTCCACCGCGGGCAATGACCATGCGCTCGTCCGGACGAGAGAAATCGAATACCTTCTCGCCGGTGGCCTCGTCGTAGACGATCGTTCCCACCGGCACCTTCAGCACGACGTCTTCGCCTTCGCGGCCGGTTCGTTGCGAACCTTCGCCATGCCGTCCGCGTTCCGCCTTGTATTCCGGATTGAAACGGAAGTGGATCAGCGTGTTGTGGCGCTCGCTGGACTCCATCACTACATCGCCACCGCGGCCGCCGTCGCCGCCCGACGGACCGCCGCGCGGAACGAACTTCTCCCGCCGGAACGCCATGCAGCCGTTCCCGCCGTTTCCGGCCTTGACCTGAATTCTTGCCTCGTCGATAAACACAGTCTTCATTCTACCGAAGTGGAATGTATTACCGCCTAATGCGGGTAATCTGAAACCGGAGAACACGAGAAATCGAACATCAACGACGGCGGATGGATCGGAATCGCGTTTTTGTGATTCTAGATTTGCTGATTCTTCGATTTTCGATTACCCGATTCCCATTTGCCCGATTACCCGATTGGTAGAATCGAGCCAGTGTCCCTCTCCTTCACCGTCGAAGCCCGCGATGGCCGCGCTCGTGCCGGACGCATCGTCACGCCGCATGGCGAGATCGAAACGCCGGTCTTCATGCCCGTCGGCACTGTCGCCACAGTGAAGGCCGTTCCTCAGGACATCCTCGAAGAGCTGGGCGCCGAAATCATTCTCGGCAACACTTACCATCTCTATCTGCGACCGGGACACGAGAACATCCGCAAGCTCGGCGGCCTCCACCGCTTCATGTCGTGGGATCGCTCCATGCTCACTGACTCCGGCGGATTCCAGGTCTTCAGCCTCAGCGAACTGCGCAAGATCAGCGAAGAAGGCGTTTCATTCCGATCGCACCTCGACGGCTCTTCCCACGTCTTTACGCCTGAGAAGTCGATGGAGATCCAGATCGCTCTCGGCGCTGACATCATCATGGCCTTCGACGAGTGCACCGAGCATCCCGCCGATCGCTCGCGCGCCAAGCAATCGATGGACTTGACCCTGCGCTGGGCAGGCCGTTCCCAGCGCTGCTTCGAGGAGCATAAGAACGAAGTTCCGTGGGGTAAAGCCACGGGTTCCACAAATGCCGCTGATCTCACCGGTGCTGACACCGCCGCCGAAGCTTCTTTGCTGTCATCCCGAGCGCAGCGAGGGAACCCTATACCCGGCAATTCTGCTGAGGGAATAGGGCTGCCTCGTCGCTTCGCTCCTCGGCATGACAGCAATGAGAGTTCATCCTCGCAAGAACTGGCCACCACCCACCAACCACTCGCCACCAGCGACCAGCTACCCCGCACGCAATCGTTATTTGCCATCGTCCAGGGCGGCATGTATCCCGACCTCCGCCGCGAATGCGCCGAACGTCTCGTAGGTATGAATTTTCCCGGATATGCCATCGGAGGCCTTAGTGTTGGCGAGCCACGCGCCCTCACCTACGAAACGGTTCAAGCCGTCGAGCCGCATCTCCCGCAGGAGAAGCCGCGCTATCTGATGGGCGTTGGCACCCCCGAAGAGATCGTCGAATACGCCGGCATGGGCATCGACATGATGGACTGCGTGCTTCCTACCCGTGCCGCCCGTCACGGGCTACTGTTCACTTCTGAGGGCAAAGTGAACATCAAGAACTCGCGGTACGCTCTCGATGAGAGGCCGCTTGATCCCAATTGCAAGTGCCGTGTGTGCGCTCGATACTCGCGCGCTTACCTGCGCCATTTGTACTCCTCAGGTGAATTGCTGGCACAAGTCCTGAATACCATTCACAATGTGGCCTTCTACCTTGACACCATGAAAGCCGTGCGTCATGCTATTCAACTTGGGGAATTCTCCAGGTTTCTTTCTGGTGTGCGGGCCCGCGGTTTGAACTCCCCTGCTCATACCTAAAGGGAAGACCCAAAGGTAGGCCCCAGCTCCCGCAGGATAGGTAAGCTGGTCGGCAGTGCCAATCAGTTCCCGCAGGTACAATTAAGAACGGAGTAAGACCGGACCTGTCTGGCCATCGGAAACCGTGCGCTGGACGGGCAGTTACGGAAGAATGAACATGCACGCGTTCTCATTGGCAGGTGCTTTTCTGCAGTCAGCAGGCGGAGGCGCCGGTTATCTCGCCTGGGCTCCGCTGATCCTGATCTTCGCCATTTTTTATTTCCTGTTGATTCTCCCGCAGCAACGCAAGCAGAAGCAGTGGAAGGAAATGCTGGGACAATTAAAGACCGGCGACCGCGTCACCACCAGTGGTGGCGTTCGCGGCACTATCGTGGCCTTGCGCGACGATAATGTTCATCTTCGTGTGCCGCCCGATAATATTCGCCTCGAAATTGCCCGCAGCGCCATTGTTGCCGTCACCACGGGAGAAGAAGTAGCTAAGACCTAGCGCGCGCCGTCCCGTGTTCGTTGCGGGAATTTGAATTAGGAATAGCAGTTGTCGTTACCATGAAAAAGAACCTTCTCTGGAAAACCGTCTTCATCGTCGCAGTCATGGTGGTATTTCTCTTCGGTATCTTTGGGATACCGCAGAGCCTGTCCGGTTCCGGCCTTCTCGCCAGCCTGCAAAGTCGCATTCACCTCGGCCTTGATCTCAAAGGCGGCACTCACCTGATTCTTCAGGTGATGGTCAATGACGCCGTTAATGCTGATTCCGATCATGCCGTTGAACGCCTCAAGCAGGATCTGAAGGACGGCAACGTTGCCTATGCTGAGATCAGCAAGCCTGATCCGCAGAACGCGCCCGATCGCGTCCAGATCAAAGGCGTTCCGCCCGAGTCGAGCAGCGAACTCCGCCGAGTTGTCGAAGAACGTCTACCCGACTACGTGGCCAATTCCGGCCCCGACAACTCCTGGGTGCTGTCGATGAAGCCCTCTGCGCTTACTGACCTCAAGAATCGCGCGGTCGCGCAGGCCATTGAGACCATCCGCAATCGTATTGACCAGCTCGGCGTCAGTGAGCCGGTCATTGAGGAACACGGCCTCGGCCAGTATCAGATTCTTGTCCAGCTCCCGGGTGTCGACGATCCCGCCCGCGTGAAAGAGATCATGCAGTCCACGGCGATGCTGGAAATCCGGCAATCGCTGGGTGGACCCTACACGAGTGAGCAGGAAGCTCTGCAGGCTCATGGTGGAGTTCTTCCTCCCGACGCAGTTCTGCTTAAGGGGCGCAATATCGGTGTTCGTGGCTCTGATGCCAGCACGCCGGCCGACACGTACTATCTGGTCAGCCGCGCCTCTGCCGTAACCGGCAGCGATCTGCGCGACGCTCAGCCCACGCGCGATGAGAATCAGCGCCCAGCGGTTCGCTTCCTGCTGACTGGCGAAGGTGGACGCCGTTTCGCCGCCTTTACCGGATCGCACGTCAACGATCAGCTTGCCGTGGTTCTCGACAACAAAGTTCAGGAAGTCGCGACCATTCAGGAGCAGATTCACGACGAAGGCCGCATCACCGGCGCCTTCTCCGAACAGCAGTCCAAAGACTTGGCCATGATTCTGCGCTCCGGCGCGCTGCCCGCGGGCATCCGCTACCTTGAAGAGCGCACCGTCGGTCCGTCGCTCGGTGCCGATTCAATCCGTCACGGCGTGACCGCGGCCATGATCGGATTGCTCGCCGTGCTGGTGTTCATGCTGATCTACTATCGCGGATCGGGTATCAATGCTGATCTGGCGCTGATCCTCAACCTCATCATCCTGCTCGGATTCATGGGGTATTTCGGCGCAACGCTCACTTTGCCCGGTATTGCTGGCGTCATCCTTACCGTCGGTATGGGTGTGGACTCGAACGTTCTGATCTTCGAGCGTATTCGCGAAGAGCTGCGCAATGGCAAAACGCCGCCATCAGCAGTCGAACAGGGATTCGGGCACGCGTGGATCACGATTGTCGATACGCACGTTACAACTATCGTGTCGGCCGTCATTCTGTTTATGTTCGGCACTGGACCAGTGAAGGGTTTCGCCGTCACGCTGACCTTCGGTCTGCTGGCGAATCTGTTCACCGCGGTCTTTGTGTCACGAGTGATCTTCGATGCTCACCTGAACAATCACAAAGCAGGCGAGCCGTTATCGATTTAGTGATCGAGTATTTGGCTAGTTGAGTAACGAGGTCGGAACAAGTAGTCGGTAGTCGATTGTCAGTGGCCGGTCGCCACCGATTTAAACTAACGACGAAAGACGAACGACCAACGACTAAAAGCAGTTCGGACGCGACCAGCGTGTCCAATGATCCAGAGGGATTCGTGGAATTCTTTCGCAATACAAACATCGATTTTCTTGGTAAGAAGTGGTACTTCCTCTCTTTCTCGCTGATCTTCAGCGTGGCCGGCATTCTCTCCATGCTCTTCTGGCATGGCGTTCCGCTGGGCGTCGACTTCAGCGGCGGTACCATCGTTACCGTAAAGTTCACCCATCCGCCTGATGACGCTAAGGTCCGCGCCGCGCTTGATCATGCCGGACTACGCGACTTCAAGCTTCAGCGTCTTGGGCAGGCCGCAAACAACGAGCTCCTCATCGCGCTCCAGGTGAAGGAGACCAGCGAGGCGGCCCTCGATCAAGGTAAGAACACCATCATCAATGCTTTGGAGTCTGCGCCCGACAGCACCCGTACGGACCTGAACAACTCTAGCTACCAGAGCATCTTTGATAGCTTGGTCTCCAAAGATCCATTGCACTTCGGCTCCGATGCTGCCCAGAAGTACGCGCCCATCGCTCAGCAGATCGTCGCCATTCGTGACAAAGACAACGGCGGTGCGCTCGCTTCCTTTGACAAGCTGAATGCGGTTGGCGCCCCTGTAGTACAGGCGTTGCAGTCGGATTTCTATCTCTCCGACTTCGGTGTCCGCAATGTTGACATCGTTGGCCCGCAGGTCGGCAAGCAGCTTCAGACCCAGGCCAAGCTCGCCGTACTTTACTCTTTGGCAGGAATGCTGGTATACCTTTGGTTTCGTTTTGAGCTGATCTACGGCGTTGCTGCTGTAGTCGCTGTCTTTCACGATACGCTCATCACGGTGGGTGCATTCTCCCTGACAAATCAGGAGATTTCACTCACGGTCATCGCCGCGATCCTGACGCTCGTCGGCTATTCGATGAACGACACGATCGTTGTATTTGACCGAATTCGTGAAAACGTTAAACTGTTACGCCGCGACAATCTGGCTGATATCGTCAACAAGAGCATCAACCAGACTTTGAGCCGAACGATCCTCACGTCAGGCCTTACATTCTTGACGGTGCTTTCGTTGTACTTGTTCGGTGGCGAAGTGCTTCGCGGATTTTCCTTTGCCCTGGTCATTGGAATCCTGATCGGCACGTATTCGTCGATCGCAGTAGCGGCCCCGATGTTGGTGGCCTACCAGGAATGGCGCGCCCGTCGAAAAGGGGTTCAGGTTCAGGCGGCTTCTCTTCCGGCTGCCCGGCGTGAAAAAGTACGGGCTCGTTAGTACCAAACTGGCATTGTTATTGGGCTTGGGTGTTGTTTCGGGTCTTCCAGAAGCTTCTCGGCCTCCACAGCCAACCCGGATTTTCCGGTTTTGGGGACCGACTCCTTGGAGCTGATGGGCGGAGGTGACCTCTCCGCAGGCAAGCTGCCCCAAATAGCTGCTGCTATTTGCTGTTGAGGCTGCAGTCTGTGAGCAAAACCGGTGGAAATTCCACCAGGTTTTGTGCTGTTCACCTTCCGGAATTTAGGCCCTGGTTGCTGGCTTCCAGTTTGAAAAAAAGTGAATCCAATCTACCCGAAACTGGGAGCAAAATTTTCTGTTCCGGTGTCTAAGTTATTCAAGCAGGGAAGTAGATAGTACGGAGATCAGGCCATGTTTGAAGACAGCCTAATTGAATCCGGAGGCAGGAAGAGAGGCAAGCGTGGTGCCACCACCATGTTGTCTTTCATCCTCCAGATTGCGTTGCTTGGGGTTTTGGTATTAATCCCACTCATTTATACGGAGGCGCTGCCAAAGCAGCAGTTGATGACCTTCCTGGTCGCGCCACCTCCCCCACCGCCGCCTCCACCACCGGCTGCGGCTCCCGTGAGGGTGGTTAAACCCGTCCAAACCGACGTAGTGAACGGTCAATTGCGCACCCCCACCAAGATTCCTGAAAAAATCCAGATGATTAAGGAAGAAGAAGCGCCTCCGCCAGTCAGCGGTGGTGTCGTGGGTGGCGTACCGGGTGGCGTACCGGGCGGCTCCATGGGTGGCGTCATTGGCGGCATCATCGGTGCCACGGCCAGCACCGGAGCGGTACCGAAGGCGGTGACTCCGCAGCGCGTACGCGTCTCGCAAGGCGTGTCGCAAGGTCTGCTGATTCACGAAGTTCGTCCCCAATATCCGCCGTTGGCACGCCAGGCTCGCATTCAGGGAGCCGTGGTTCTGCAGGCAGTTATCGGGAAAGACGGAGCCATACAAAACCTGCACGTCGTCAGCGGGCATCCTATGTTGACCACGTCTGCGATCGATGCCGTAAAGCAGTGGCGCTATAAGCCCTACTTCTTGAACGGCGAGCCGGTCGAAGTGGATACGCAGATTACGGTGAACTTCACGCTTTCTGGCGGTTAAAGCCACTGGCAGCGCGGGCAGGTATACTCCTGCCCTTTGTCGCGGTAATTGCGAGCTGCTCGAATCCTTGAATTTGGATTCGTAAAACTTCCCGGCCGCGCTCCTTGTCTAGCGTGCATGAAGCGCTTAGGCCGGAAGGGGATGGCTCGACAGCCTGTTTGTCGTCCGACAGGTGCGGGATTAGCAATACACGCTCGAATCAGTTCTGAGGAGGAACAACCTACCAATGCTAGCTCATGTATCAACTGCAATGCTTAGTCACGTACACACTGCGGCCTTCTGGCTCTTCCAGGAAGGCGGCACCATTCAGTGGGATCCGATTTCCATCTGGAAGTTGATGGGTATTCCCGCAAAGTGCGTCGTAGTCATCCTGTTCATCATGTCAGGATGGTCCATCGGCGTCATGATCGATCGCTGGATGGCTTTCAGCGCTGCCCGCAAACAGTCGCGTGCATTCGCTCCCCAGGTTGCCGGCGCTCTGCGCGAAGGCAAGATCGACGAAGCTATCAAGATCGCCGAGCGCAACAAGAAGAGCCACCTCGCGAAGGTCGTCACCGCTGGCCTGCAGGAATTCAAGGCGCACGGCGAATCTACCGAAATCCCCGGCGAGCAGATCGAAGCCTCCAAGCGCGCTCTTGAACGTGCCGAAGCCATCGTTCACGCCGAGCTGAAGCGCGGATTGGGCGGTCTGGCCACCATCGGATCGACAGCCCCCTTCGTTGGACTGTTCGGTACGGTCGTCGGTATCTTGAACGCGTTCCGTGGTATTTCTGAGTCGAAAGCAACCGGTCTGGCTGCAGTCGCCGGCGGTATCGCTGAAGCTCTGATCACCACCGCTATCGGCTTGTTCGTCGCCATCCCGGCCGTCATGATGTTCAACTATCTGACCGGCCGCGTGGAAGCGTTCGATGTCGAAATGGATAACTCGTCCAGCGAGTTGATCGACTACTTCCTGAAGCGCCGCAGCGCCGTTCGCAAGTAGGCTGCGCAGCTTTTCCCGGCTCGTTCATCGCGCCGGATCTCGGAACGGCATTGGTGGTTGCGGGGCCCTCAATCGGAGGGCCCCAATCCCAGAAATGCCGGAAGTACAAGGAATCTTATGGCGATAGCAACTAGAAATGAAGGCAGCAAGATTGCCTCCTCCATCAACGTGACCCCGATGGTGGACGTGATGCTGGTGCTGCTCATCATCTTCATGGTGGTCACGCCCATGTTGCAGCATGGCGTCAGCGTCGACTTGGCCAAAACGAATAACCCAGTCCCCATGGCCGACGCGGATAAAGAAGATGCACTGCTCATCGCGGTCAACCGCGCTGGCGACATCTTCTTCGGCACCGACAAGATCGCGGCCGATCAATTGACGAACAAACTGAAGGATCGGCTGGCTAGCCGCACCGACAAGCGCGTATTCGTCAAGGCCGATGCCCGCACCAAGTACGGCAACGTCGTCGAAGTCGTCGACAATGTCCGCGCTGCCGGCGTCGACGATCTTGGCCTCCTGACCGAACAACGCAGAACTACTCCACCGCCTCCGCCCCCAGGTGCTACCAAACCGACCGGCGCGAATGCAGGCGGAGAATAGCAGGGATACCTTATGGCAATGACAGCTGGAGGTTCAGGTAGCGGTCCCACAGCGGACATGAACGTTACCCCCCTCATCGATGTACTGCTGGTGCTGCTGATCATCTTCATGGTCATCACGCCGCTCACTCCCCACGGACTGGATGCGCTCGTACCTCAACCGCCTCCGCCGAATGCCCCCAAGAATCAGGCTCCTGACCGCACCATCGTTGTTCAGGTCATCAAGGGGGGCGGTGATCGTCCAACCCTGAAAATCAATCAGGACGACGTGAGCTGGGATAATCTGGAAAGCCGTCTCAGCGAGATCTTCAAGACTCGCGCTGAGAAGGTGATGTTCGTGAAGGCCGACACCGATCTGCCGTTCCAGGATGTAGCGCAGGTCATTGACATCGCGCACGGCGCTGGTGTCGACAAGGTTGGCTTGATCACGGCGAAGATCGAGGCTGGTGGTTAATCCACTTGCGGCTATCTTCCGATACGCGGCTTACTGATCTTGCCGTTTATCATGCGGTGTTCCACCTCAGACAGTTGATGTAGGACAGGCAATCTTGCCTGTCCTGCCTCAGGGAAGATCTTCCCCACTGGTTCCACCTCGTCGCGCAGAGCGAAGTCGGCGAGTGCAATAGAATTACGGCGCCTTGGAGCGCCATGAAGACCCTGCAAAGGGGGACTAATACATATCATGAAAAAGAGCTTACAGTTACTGGCCCTGGTTGCCGCCGCCCTTACCCTGTTCTCCGCCACTGGATGCAGCAAACTGCGCGCGCGCGATCAGCTCAACAAGGGCGTTCAGTCCTACAAGAACGCTAAATATGAAGAGGCGATCGAGCGCTTCAAGAACGCCGTAGAACTCGATCCGAGCCTCATCAATGCGCGCCTCTACCTGGCGACAGCCTACGAGCAGCAGTACATTCCGGGCGCCGACACGCCTGAGAATAACCGTATGGCGGATCAGGCCATTGCCGAGTTTAACAACGTCCTGCAGCGCGATCCCAGCAACATCATCGCTATCAAGAGCATCGCTTCGCTTAACCTGCAGCAGAAAAAGTTCGATCAGGCTAAGGATTACTTCCGCAAGGCGATCCAGGTCGACGCGAACGATCCCGAGGCCTACTACTCGATCGCCGTCATCGATTGGACGCAGGCTTACCAGCCTCGCATGGAAGAACGAAACAAGCTCGGATTGAAGCCCGAGGACTCCCTCGCTGCCAAGGACAAGAAAGTCTGCCAGGAAGTTCAGACCAAGAACACGCCGTTCGTCGAAGAAGGCATGCAGATGCTGAACAAGGCCATCGAACTTCGTCCCGACTACGATGACGCTATGGCCTACCTCAACTTGATGTGGCGCGAAAAGGCTGACATCGAGTGCGGCGATCCCGCGGCTCGTACGCAGGACCTCAAGACAGCCGACGACTGGGTCGATAAGACACTTGCCGTGAAGAAGGCGAAGGCGGAAAAAGCAGGACCGGCTGGCGGAATCGTTAACGATTCCGGCGACCAGAAATAATCCTCCTCCTCAGAACAGAACGGCGCTGACCACAGTGCCGCCGGGGCAGGCTTCATGCTTGCCCCGTTTTATTTTCTGCGTCGTTCTCTCCGAGCCGTCAACGAGGACTCTCATCCCGAGCGCAGCGAGGGAGCCCTATCACTAGAGAATGATCTCCGATGAAGAGACAAATGTGGATGCCCCCTCTGCCTTCTTTTGGCCGAGGTGGGAGCCGCACCCAAGAAACGCGAAACGCGAAACGCGAAACAACTTCACACCGCTACTCCTGTTAACGTCGCCAGCAACACCGCAAACACAATCAGACTGACGACAACGTACAGCCAATCATGTTCGAGTGCGAACGCAAACGCCGCAAACAACACTCGCGCCACCGGAGTCGCAATCAGGATCAGCAATCCAAACTGCATCAGAGCAAGCGTATCCAGATTTGCCGCACCGCGCACCACTCCCGCAACCGATGTCAGCTCCGCAGGCTCTCCATGAAACTGCTGGTAACTGACGTGCACTGCATGGTTCTGCCACAGGTAAGCGACACCCGCCACGAAGACCAGCGCCGCCGACATACTCACACCCACGCGCAGCAGTACTCCGATAATCTGTTCGATCTTCTGATCGTTCCAGCTCGCTTGCGTATTCGTCACAATTTTCCTGTCACTGCGTTGTACAGCATCTCGATCCCCAGCACGGCGATCACGATCGCGAACACATAACGCAGCACGCGAACGTTCGCTCGCACCAGCACCTTCGCTCCCACCAGCGAGCCTGCCAGCACTCCCAGCATTACCGGCATCGCCAGTCGCGGATCGATATAACCTCGGCTCAGGTAGACTCCCGCACTCGCCGCCGCGGTCACTCCAATCATGAAATTGCTGGTTGTGGTCGAGACTTTGAACGGGATCTTCATCACCTGATCCATTGCCAGCACTTTCACGGCGCCTGACCCAATCCCGAGTAGTCCCGACAGCATGCCGGCTCCGAACATCAGTCCGAATCCGCCCGGAACCTGGTACACGTTGTAGGCCTCTCTGCCGTCCGCCCCGGGGAAATCGCTGTTCATCCGCAGCTTGGTCGCCAGTGCATCCGGCGGCTTGTTGACGACATGCTTGGAAGGATCGTGTCGCGACAAAACTGCCGAGTACAGCAGCACTAGCCCGAACACGAAACCGATCGCTCCTCCGGAAACTTTGGCAGCAATCAGCGCCCCCACTGCCGCTCCCACGGTCGTTGCAATCTCCAGAAACATGCCAATGCGTATGTTGGAATATCCTTCGCGCACATACGCCGCCGCTGCGCCCGACGACGTCGCAATCACTGACACGAGCGAAGCGCCAATCGCGTACCGTATGTCGACGCCCAGCATCAACACCAGCATCGGCACCACTACCACGCCACCGCCGAGTCCGGTCAGTGCGCCCAGAAAGCCGGCTAGAAACGAACCCAGCCATACCACGATCGTGAATTCGAGAGTCGTCATTCTGCCAGTTTCAAGTCACCGATCATCAATGATTGCGCGCTGCAGCCGACCCTTCCTCGGGTCATCCTGAGCGCAGCGAAGGAACTATGTATTTGAACAGAGGAGCGATTGTAGTGAAACAGAACAACTAACAAAAAAGGCGGCCGCGTCAGGCCGCCTTCCGAAACCACCAATCGCCGCTTTTACAGCCGCAGCGACTGCGTTAATTTGAAACTCACCGCCGACTCTGCCGGGAGCGTAATCTCGCGGTTGCCGGTAAGTCCCGCTCCCGCCGTTCCTGCGCCTGCACCGGCCAACGCGCCGATGAGTGCTCCTTTACCTCCGCCGGCCAAGCCGCCGATCAGCGCCCCGGCTCCGCCGCCGCCGCCAATCAGCGCCGCCGATCTCTTGCCTTTGCCCGTCGACGTCTGGCTCACCGTTGACGCAGCCAGCGTGTGCGCCACACCGCCCACCCTCACCGAGCGAATCGTGATTGACAATTCCGCCGCGCCCTTGAACCGTCCCGCCGACTTCGCGTCGGTTACTTCACCCGATACGGTCGCGCCTGCCGGAATCAGCGTTCTTCCATCCACCACAATCGGATCCATCACGCTTGCGGTGAATGTCTGCCCAGCCTGTGCAGTTTTCGATCCAATCGCGTCGTTCAGGCGTACCCGGATCACCGTTCCCGCTGGAACGATCTTCGGTTTCGGTGGTGGCGGCGCTGGTGTCTCAGCTGGAGCCTGCGTCTGCGCCTGTTGCATCGGAGCAGTTGTATTCGCTGGAGATTGCGTCGTCGCTGGTGCGTTCGCCGAATTATCGGGAGCGGTCGCCGGCGGCTGCTGTTGCTGATTGTCTGCAGTTTCCGGTTTCTTGCTGCAGGCCGCCAGGCCGAGCAGCAGGCATACGGTAAGCAAAAGTACGCTCAATCGAGAGCTCATTATTGATAGTCCTCCTATAGATTGTTTCCGGAAAGCTCAGTGCCCCAAGCACTATGCATGCTCGCCGCGTTCGGTCTCGTCGGGAGCACAATTACCATACACCGCCCAGCAGCTTACTTCCAAGCTGCCGACGACCCCCGGGTGGCCCATTCAAGCCTTCTTTGGCTTGAGTGGGGCCATTGACTGACTAGTCTCCGGTTCTGGGTGCCCCATCTCTGCCTTCTTTTGGCAGAGGTGGGATCTGTGCATTCATGGTCTCCCGGCCGTCTCCGCCTTCTCCTTATAGAACTCCTGCATCACGTAGAACGCTTTCTTTTTCTGTCCGCGATCGGACACCAGCCCCTTGCGATTATAAAAATCCTGCACTACCGGCAGTACCCGTCGCGGCGAGCGGAAGTCCATCAGGATCCACGGTGTCGTCCCCCGCAGGAAAGGAATCTTGTTCAGCATCACGATCTGGTGCCGGTACACGCTTTCCTGGTACTCCTCGGTCCAGCGCTCATCGGGATCGCCATGCAGCCCGAACTGCGCATCGGCGCCAAACTCGGTCATGATCAGCGGCTTGGTATACGGTGTCTTCCACGTGATCTTGTCCGCATCTTCTGGCGTCCTCTCGTACCAGCCGACATATTCATTGCAGCCAATCACGTCCAGATCGCTGCCCAATGGATCGTCAATCAGCTTCGTATTCGGATCGGAGTAGTGCGTCTCCAGCGCCGCCGAAATCAGCCGCGTCGAATCCAGTTGGCGTGCCGTCTTCACCAGTTCGCGCATGAATGCGATACGAGCATCGGTGATCGGCGTTTCGTTTCCCATCGACCAGATAATGATCGACGCTCGGTTCTTATCGCGCGTGATCTCCTCCGTCAGCTGATTCTTTGCATTCGCCAGCGTCGAGGCATTCGTCCAGTCGATTGTCCAGTACACCGGAATTTCCGACCACACCAGCAGTCCCATCCGGTCCGCCATGCGCGTCATGTTCCGATTGTGCGGATAATGCGCCAGGCGAACATAATTGCCATTCATCTCCTTCACCCAGCCCAGCAGCGTCCGCGCATCGTCGGCGCTGAACGCTCGCCCCGAGCGATAGGGAGCTTCTTCGTGAACTGACACACCGCGCAGGAAAATCGGCTTCCCATTCAGCAGGATGTCTTGTCCGCGCACTTCAATTGTCCGAAACCCGATCTGATCGCGCACCACTTCGTCGCCTGTATCGAGCCCCACGTCATATAGCTTCGGGTTCTCCGGCGACCACAAGCTCAGCCCCGACACCGCCACGGCGATCTCCCCGCGGCCATTTGCGTCCGTCTGAATCTGCTTCTCCAGCTTCAGCTCAGGGATGCGTACTGTAACCGGCCGCGATCCGCCATCCACTTTCACCCAGCCCGCTAGCTCGTTCTGTGAGCCCTTCTTCAATTGCAGGAAGTAATCCTGCAGAAACACCTTCGGTACTTCCACCAGTTCCACGTCGCGCGTGATTCCCCCATAGTTCCACCAATCCGTGTTCACCGTGGGCACAGCGTCGGCATGCCGATTGTTATTTACGTAGATCACCACGAAGTTCTCGCCATCCTTTACCAGATCCGTGACTTCGCAGTTGTATCCCGTAAATCCGCCAACGTGTACGCATGCTTCTTTCCCGTTCACCCACACGCGCGATTCGTAATTCGCCGCGCCGACGCTCAGGAATGCCCGCTTATCCGCCGGCTTGTGATAGAGAAATGTGCGCTCATACCAGACCGTCCCCTCGTACAGGAAGAGATCTTTCTTTTGACTGTTCCAATCGCCCGGAACCTGCAGCGTGTCCGAAGCTGCAAAGTTGTATTCCACCAGTTCCTGTTTCGTCTTCGGATGCGCATTCAGAAAATAGCCATCACCACGCGGCTCGTGCCGATAGTTGTAGTAGCCGTTGTCATAGGGATCGACGATGTAGTGCCACGTCCCATTCAGGCTGATCGTCTTACGATTCTCTATGTTCGCGATGAGCGGCGCGGGCTGTGGCTCGGCTGAAGCAGTTGCAAGGGTGAAGATGCTGACAATAAAAACGAGTGAAAGCAGCACGGGAAGATGGCGCATCAGGCTCCTTGCGGCTCCAGGCCAAACCACTTCTGGATTGCCGGTGTGATCAGCAGCAGAATTCCAGCTCATGATCTTACATCTTCCGTGACTCCTATGATTCACGTTGCTCAGCCAACATTTCTGGTCCCTCAGAGCAGGCTCCACTCTGAGCCGAAGGCGAAGACTGTCATCCCGAGCGCAAGCGAGGGAACCCTATTCCCTCGGCCCCGCGGGGGCCTAGCAACCGTCTGCCGCCGCTCTGCCTCCAACTTTGTGAACAGCACAATCGAGGCGCACATGTCAGATCCCAAGAAAAACGATCCCCAGATTTCAGCCTTCACTTCTGAAGAGCGCGGCAGTCGCCGCGGCCCCGAATTGATGAAGAGCGAAAAGCAGAAGGAAGAAGAGAAACAACAAGAAAAGCAGGAAGACGTGCGCGAGAAGACGCTAGATAAAACGCTCGCCGATTCATTTCCGACCAGCGACCCGCCCTCGAGCATCCCCGATCCCAGCGAAGATGAGTTCGACGAGAAAGCCAGCTGACTTCTGACTATAGCCCGGCATTCTTAGAAGCCACCTGCGCCAGCGACGACCAGTCCTTATCGCCCATGCCGTTGGCAATGCCCTCAAGCGCATGATCGCGTATCACGCTCGCCACCGGCATTGGCACCGCTTGTGCCTCGGCCGCAGCCAGCGCCAGTCGTACATCTTTCAATCCGAGTTTCAGACGAAACCCAGCCGGCTCGAATTGCTCTTTCACGATCAGATCGGCATACGTCTTATAGACTGGCGCGACGAACAGCGTGCTCGTCAGCATCTCGACATATTTCTCAGGATCGATTTCGTACTTCCGCACCAGCGATAACGCCTCGCCCAGTGACTCAATCACCGATGCGATCAGGAAATTGCCGCTCAGTTTCACCACATTCGCTTTCGGAGCCTCATCTCCCATGAGAAACGTTCGCTGACCCATCGCCTCAAACAGCGGCTCACATTTCTTCACCGCTGCCGGATCTCCGGCCGCGACCACGAACAATTTCGCGGCTTCCGCCGCTTGCGGCCTGCCAAACACCGGCGCCGATACATACCCTTGCTTACGCTCGCGATGCGCCTCCGCCATTTCCTGCGAAATCGCCACGCTGATCGTGCTCATCGAAACGTGAATAGCTCCCGGCTGCAACGTGCTCGCCAAGCCATCCGCGCCGAATACCACTTCTCTTACGGCATCGTCATCGGCAAGCATCGTGATCACGACTTCCGTATCGCGCGCCGCTTCCGCCGGAGTATTTGCCACTCGCGCGCCCAGTTGCTCCGCTTTTCCTCGCGTGCCGGTTATACGCAATCACCTCGTGCCCGGCTTTCTTCAAATTGGCAGCCATAGGCAGACCCATCTGCCCCAATCCGATAAATCCAACTTTCATCCTGTATTCCTCAGCGTTCAGCGGTGAATGACTCGCTAACGGATAGATGCCTTCCGATACTTTTCCTGTTCTTCCTTTAGCCAGTCTGGCATGGTGCCAGTCTGGCGCGGCAGAACTGCCGTGGAGTTCGCCAGCGCATACCCAAGCACCGCTACCGCCGCCGCGTTCTCCTGAAACTCTCGCAGATTGATCTTGTCGAAGGTGTCGGCCGGCGTGTGGTGATACAAAAAATACGTCCGATTGTCCTGCATTGGAGCGAAATTCGGCACGCCTTCAACACTCATCGGGATCAGGTCCGATCCGGTTTCATCCGTCTGGTACGTCAGTCCTGCACCCGAGCCTTCGAGCACATCGGAAACCGGCTTCAGGATCTCCTTCAGCTTCGGGTCGCCCGCAAAATAAAATCCCACGGGATGTCCGGCACCCAGGTCGCTCTCGATCGCCGCATAATGATTCGCCATTTGCGCCTGATGGTCGACCTCATAAGTGATGCCGCCCTTCAGTCCATCCTCCTCATTCGCCCACGCGATCACCCGCAAAGTGCGGCTCGGACGTAGTCCCAGGCGCTTGATCGTCTCGATCGCCTGCATCGCTATACCCACGCCCGCCGCATCGTCGATCGCGCCGGTTGCGAGGTCCCACGAATCCAGATGCCCTGACATGATCACCACCTGCTCGGGATGTTCACTGCCCTTCAAATCTCCGATCACATTCCATCCCACGGCATCGGGCAGCGTCTCCGGCGTAAGGACCACGTGCATCTTCACTGTCGCTTGCTGCGACAGGCGTTGTATCAAGTCGGCATCTTCGGACGTCAGCGCCGCTGCTGGAATTTTCGGCACATCCTTCGCATAGTGAGTTGCGCCCGTGTGTGGCAGTCGAAAAGCTCCGCTGCCTGCCGAGCGAATCAGTGCAGCCACCGCACCCAACTTTGCCGCTGCTGAAGGCCCTGATGCACGGAAGGTTACCGCCTGCCCGTACGCATCTAGCCCAAATCCCTGCACCGCCATGCGCTCGTCGAACTTCTCGTAGAACAGCACGATCTTGCCGCTCACCTTTTCGCGTCCGAGCGCATTCAGTTCTTCCATGCTGCTCACCACCACCACGGGAGCAACAATGCCGTCCGCCGGCGTCGCCACACTTCCACCGAGTGCCGTCAGCACGATCTTCTGAGTTGTGTTCGGAGCCTGGCCAGGGAACTCGACCAACTCTGCGGACTCTTTGCCGCGTACCCAGTGTGGCACCATCACTTTTTCCATCGTGACTTCCAGCCCCAAGTCGCGCATCTGTTGTGCCACATACTCCGCAGCCTGCTGGTACTGCGGCGAACCGCTTAGCCGTGGACCAATGTTGTCAGCCAGATGCCCCGCCAGTCGATATCCGAAATCGCCCGCCAGCGCTGCCTTTTGCACGCGCGCCGCATCCTGAAGCACCTGCGCGGGAAAATCCTTTTGCGCCGGAGCATTCGTTTGCCCTAAGGCAGCAACCGTGACCAGAAAACAGCAGCAGACACGAAGAAGGTTCGCCATCCAGTATCGATTCACCCGTTAGCCTCAAAATGTTCTCGGAAAGAAGTTGTTCTTTATCGTATTGAGAGTCGCTGATTTCGGCAATCGATTCAAATCATCGATCATCATCCGCTCGTGGCAACCTGCGCTCGCCGCATGCGTCGAACGTAGAAGCATTCATTGCGACAATTTAAGTTCCAACGCAGGCCGCTCGCCCCTGTCGTGTATGCCTGCCCAGCCGTGAGGCGAAACGCCTCTCGAGGACAAAATGCGAAATACTGCGAGCACCCGCCCCGATCTCATCGACTCGCAAGCCGCCATTGCCACGGAAGAACGCCCTCGCATCGTTCCGTCTCTGCCGCTTGAGCCAGGATTCCGCCGCCCTCCCCGCCAGGGAATCACCAGTCACCCGTGGGTGCGTTCCGTCTTTGCCGCCGGATTCCGCGCCATGCAGCGCGCCGGCTTCAATCTCACTCCCAATCATTTTTATTGGCCTATTCCTGACTTCCGCCAGCTCGACCACCGCAACTGGCAGGCCCTTTCCCCGATGGTCGGTGTCGATCTGCGCCTCGAAGAACAATTGCAGCGCCTCGAGTCGTTCGTCAAAGAATATCGTGAAGAGATGCATTTTCCCGAATCCGCATCCGACGACCCGACTGAGTTTCATGTCAACAATGGATTCTTCGAGACCGTCGACGCGGAAGTTGCCTACAGCATGGTTCGCCACTACAAGCCGCGTCGTATGATCGAAATCGGCGGCGGGAACAGCACGCGCCTCTCCGCGGCTGCTCTGTTGCAAAACGCCCGGGAAGGCTTCCCCGGCAAGCTTTTCACCGTCGAGCCGTTTCCTGATCCTGTCTTACGCGCAGGGTTCCCCGGGCTCACCCGCCTCATCGAACGGCCGGCGCAACAAATCCCATTGGAGTTCTTCGACCGCCTCGGCGACGGCGATATCCTCTTCCTCGACTCCAGCCACGTCGTCTCCGTCGGCAGCGATGTCCTCTATGAGTACCTGGAGATCCTCCCGCGCTTGCATCCCGGAGTCGTGGTGCATGTGCATGACGTGTTTCTGCCCGCCGATTATCCCCGGCAGTTCGTGATGCACAATCTCTGTTTCTGGGCAGAGCAATACCTTTTGCAAGCCTTCCTGGCATTCAACCCTGCTTTCGAGGTGCTTTGGTCCAGCAGCGCCGTGCACATCGCTCATCGCAGCGCTCTGCAGCGGCTGATTCCGTACTGGCGCGACAGCTACTTGCGCATGCCGCACAATTTGCAGACTTTTACTCCCACCTACGATGGATATAACGTTTGGCCGTGTTCTTTCTGGATGAGGCGAACGCACCAGAGTTCGCAGACAGTACGTTCGTAACTGGAGCGGCGTCCCAGGTAGTAGGACAATCAGCAGGTCATGGCGACTGCTGCCGAACCAATTCCGCAAGCCGTTACCTTCGCAGCCGTCAGAACTCGCGCGCGACGCGAATGCCGGTTGTTTTCGCGGGCCATCATGCGCCTGCCCCGCGCCGCACGGATCTCGATCGGTATCGCTCTCGGCGCCCTCGCCGTTATTTCGCGTTATCTTTCCTGATCAGGTTCGGTTCCCGATCCATAAGCTGTGCTTCTTCAGTCACCTCTATTGACGTTCGTTTCTCGTCAGCACCGGAGTAGAATCCTGCAAAACAGGCGAGCTGTAGATATTCACCGCTACTCATGTTGCACGAAGGAAACGTACCTCGAATGAAACTGACTCTGGTCCTTTGCGGTCTGCTTCTGTCGTGTTGTTTGTTCGCTCAGAGTAATCAATCTTCCGAGTCGGAAGGCAAGCTCATCGCGCTCGAAAGAATGTGGAATCAGGCCCAACTGATGCACGATTCAGGCGCATTGCAGAGCCTGATCGGCGAACGTTTCCTGAGCACCGAATGGGACGGCCAACTCAGTTCCCGCGACCAGTTCCTCGCCGATATTCGCGATCCCAAGTTCAAACCCGCTGTCATGAGCGTGCAGGACCTCAAGGTCGAGTTCTACGGCGATACCGCCATCGTCGTCGGCATCTATCACACCAAGGGTCTCTATAACGGAAAGTCCTACGAACACACGGGCCGCTTTACTGACACATGGATTCACCAGAATGCCGCATGGAAGTGCGTCGCCAGTCACACTAGCCTGATTCAAAGATAGTCGTTGAACTTGCGCTCTACGAGAACGGTTGCGGCATCACTCTTAAGCCGCCGCTTTCGTATTGGCGAGTTTCTTTCGCGCGCCACCGGGCCCCTTGATTCCCAGCGTCGTGTATTTACCGCCTGCGAGCTTGTGATAATTAACAAAGAACTCGCCAAGTTCGTCCAATAACTTTTGCGGCACATCTTTCACATGCTTCAAATGAGCGTATGTGTGGCTCCCCTGCTCCACTGCGAGCAGCCGGTCATTCCGAACCGTTTTGCCGTTCTTCTCCGTCTGCTCACCCTCTAGCAGGCCAATCAGTCGACACTTGAGCAAAACGCCAGGATAGGCAGGTTGGTCCATGAAGATGAGAACGTCGAGAGGATCACCGTCTTCGGCTTCCGTGCGAGGCACGAAGCCGAAGTCATAGGGAAATGACATCCCGGCGGGAAGTACCTTCTTCAGCGTGAATATCCGCTCTTCGGGATCGAACGCGTACTTGTTATTGCTGTCCTTCGGAGTCTCTACGATCACTTTGACCAGGTCATCGTCCTTGCCGAAAGGCCTGATGCTGATCGGATCCGCCAGACCACGATTCCCATTCTCGTTGGCCATTTCACCACCCTTCCAACCAGATGAGTACAAAACAGCGAGAGTTGTAATTCCGCCAGCGCTTCCGGTGCGCGCGCAGTCAAAATGAGGTCGGTTATCTTTGCAGAGGGAAGTGAATCAGCCCGAGCGAGGTCAGAATTGCGAACACGCCGACCCCGAAAATTATCACGGTGGGCGCCCAAAAACTAAAAGGGTCCTCGGTACGGTCGAATCCGCCGGGAGGGCAGCCTTTGTAGTAGCCTTTCCCAGTTATCAAACTGTAGCCCGACCAACCGAGAGCGCCAAGACCGACTAGCAGCAGGATCGGCACGAGTGTGCTCCTGAATGAAATTGCAACGCTGTATTGCTCAGCTCAATCCCCGTGATCCGAGGGTTGAGTGCTCATTCTGCAGCGGAATTGAGCCGCGCTCAAGATTACGTAAATTGCACCACTAAAGACCCTGTGGTCGCTCATTCAGGCCCGCTTTCGGCTTGAGCGGGCTGTGTGCAGTCACAGCGATCACCCTACTAAATTTGACGCAATTCACCAGTTGCCTAAATCTAAACCACTGCCCATGAGCCAAGTCCCGGTTTGGTTTGAACGAAAATTCGCCTTCACCTTCCCGGTGGAGCAATATCCCAATCTCTGCGTCCGCTTGCGTGGTACCCCCGCTCGCCTCGAAGAGATAACACACGGAATCTCCCGCGATGTGCTCATCGCAAAAACAGGAGAAAAGTGGTCCGCAAAGGAGCACGCTGGCCACCTCAGCGACCTCGAGTCTCTGTGGATGGCGCGCGTCGACGATTTCCTGGCCGGTGGAGACACGCTCACTGTCGCGGATCTGAGCAACCGCCGCACCTACGAAGCCAATCACAATGCGCGCCCGTTAACCGAAATACTCGCCGAATTCCGCGCCGCCCGCCTAAGGTTGGTCGATCGCCTGGCGAAGCTTGATCCAGATCTTTACTCTCGCTCCATGCTGCATCCGCGCCTTCAGCAGCCCATGCGCCTGGTCGATCATCTGTACTTCGTCGCGGAGCACGATGACCATCACCTCGCCAGAATCTGGGAGCTGATCCAACAATCCTGACCGGGCAGTCCGGTCGTCTCAGTACAGCCTTGGGAAGTGGCGCGGGCGCCCTCGCCCGCGCACTTCGCGGAGCGAACGTCTGGTTTTGTGGACCACGAACGGACGTGACCCGCGAACCGAACGTAGCCCGCGACTCGAACAGCCGCCGAGCGGCCGTATTCGTAAGCCCAGACCGTAAGGTCTGGGTCACACAAGCAATTATTCACGAGCCCCGAAGGGGCGACACAATCTTGTCAAGCCCCGCAATTCACCAATTTCCCTGCAACTCCATCATTCCACGATAGAAATAAATTTCGGGAAAATGTCTAGTAGGTCCCCCCGAATTTGTCACAATTAAAGACAGGGTGGAAATATTGAAGACAGGATGGAAATGAGAATTCTTGCTTTTGCCTTTTCCGCGTCTGACTTCTGACCTAACTCGTTTGTTTCCCGCTATGAACGTGTAAGTGCTTTCGGCTGCGCTATTTAGCGGGTGGCCGCCCGTAACCCCTTTGTTTTCCGCTAAGGGTGGGGGAGGGGGTCCCCCCAGGAAATGGGTACAGACCCTCGCAAAAAAGGAAGCTAACGTTCTTTCGCTGTTCCTCGCGCCGTTCTTAGGCGCAGGAAAGATGAGGAGAATTCATTGTCGCTATTACTTAAAGACGCATCAGTTTGCGTCTCCGATTCAACGCACTCTCTCGATCCCCACATCATGTTTGCGCTTGGGTACGCCACGGACGCCTTTGCTGCTTGTCATAAGGACTGTGTCGTGACTTCCGCCTGCGATGGTCATCACAATCCAGGGTCGCTTCATCCGCTAGGGCGCGCCGTCGATCTCCGCACTCTTCACTTGAGCGCAACCGAACGTGAGCAGGTTTTCGATCAATTGAAATCGTCGCTCTCACCGCTTGGCTTCGACGTGATTTGGGAATCTGGCGTTGGCGCAACTCCCGCTACCACCGCCGCCCATATTCACATCGAGTACGATCCCAAAAACCGAGCGTTCTGGAAGACCGCCTCCTAACTACTAATCACTAACCACTAGCCGCTAGCCACTAACAACTGCTCTACGCCACCGATCTTGATCGCATTTGCACAACGCGCCCGGGCGGCGATGGACGTTTGCGAGCGAGTATTGGCAGGATGAGCGCAACCAGCACCACGATGTTCAGAATATGTATGGCTGGAGCGTACGTGCCTGTCGACTGTCGCACGTGCGCAATCAGGATTGGCGAGGGAATCGCGCCCGCACCCCATGCCAGCAGAATCCAACCGTAGATTCCGCCCATGAATTTCGGACCGAAGAAGTCAGCCGTGAACGACGGCATCACGCCGAAGCCGCCGCCGTAGCACAAGCCGATGATAGCGACGCATGTCGAAAAAGCTGCCGGACTATGTGCGCGTACCAGGGAGAAGAAGACCACAACCTGTATCGCGTACAGCAGAAAATAGGTGTTGGCGCGACCGATGTAATCTGAGACCCAGGCCCAGAACACTCGTCCCACTGCGTTGAAGATCGAGATCAGCCCCACCACTCCGGCGGCCGAGAGCGCACTCAGGCCCGCAATCTGCTGCGCCATCGGCGACGCCTGGCTGATGATCATGATGCCTGCCGAGACGTTCAGGAACAGCATCACCCACAACAGCCAGAACTGCCATGTGCTCATGGCTTGTGGCACGGTGAAATCAAAAGTCGAGGCAGCGCGCGCCACTGCCGAAGTTGGCTGCCATCCGGCTGGGCGCCATCCCTCGGGGGGATTGCAGTAAAACTGCGCGGAGGCAATCACCAGGATCAGGTACACGATGCCGAGGCTCGCGAAGGTCGCCGGTATTCCAAAGCGCACGATCTCTCGCGCCGCGATAGGACTCATCACCAGTGCGCCGGCCCCGTAGCCGCAAACCGCGATGCCGGTCATCAATCCGCGGCGATCGGGAAACCACTTGGCGATCGTGGCAACCGGTGTAATGTAGCCCATGCCCATGCCGATACCGGCGATAACGCCATATCCGGCATAGAGCATCCCCAGCGAACCAGTGCTCGAAGCCCAGGCGGCGACCAGATAGCCAATTCCGTAAAGCACGCCCGCAACCGTGGCTACTTTGCGCGGACCAACACGGTCCATCCACAATCCGCCGATCACGGTTCCGATACCAAGAAAGGCTACCGACAACGTGAACGTCAGCGATACGCGGGTAAGCGGCCAATGGTAAGCTTCCCACCAATGGCTTAACAAATACGCTCCACCCGTACACCGCGCCCAGACATATCTGCATCACTACTGCCGCGATGGCGATCGTCCAGCGATTAGGAAGCTTCTGCTCCGGAACCATGCAATCCTAATTTGATCTGATGAATTCTCTAAATTTCGATGCGTTCAGCGTGGCAGACGTGGTGCACTCGAACGTTCGGCGGGCGAAATCACGCGCAAGGAACTTGAGTGACAATTCCGTGAAGAAAAACTCACAACATCCCAACAAACGCTGTCGTCTCAAAATTAAATTTCGGGCCACTGGACCAGTTCGTCCCTAATTTCGCGTCCTTCAGACTGCCTGTTCATCCAATCACTGTCAGGACGTTAACGATTTTCGATTCGCTGCGTCTATTCAACATAACCAGTTTCGGGCCGACTGTTTGGACGTTATTACCAAGGTACAAGGGACGTTCTGCACTGAGGCTTTCATCAATTCGTAATCAACCTTCGTTATCCTGAAACTGAGCTGAAGAGAACTAAGCGAGAGACCAAAATGAACTGGGCAGCAAAGCAGAGGAGGAACGTAGTGCAACTGCATTTTGAAACGCGATCGTATGGTGACGTTGCCGTGCTCGACTGCAGCGGACGCCTCGTTTACAGAGAAGAAGCACAGGCTCTCTGTGATCGCGTAGCAGAATTGCTGCGTGCCTACAGAAGCGTGGTCGTAAATCTGGGCGGCGTGAGTGTCATCGACGGCGCCGGCCTCGGATCCCTGGTTTCATGCGTTGAAAAGGCCCATGAACTGGGGCGAAACGTTACCTGGTACGGCTTGCAGGCAAACATCCGCAAGCTCGTCGACTTGACGCGTCTATATCGCGTACTCGGCGTCTTTGAGAGCGAATCGCAAGCCATCGATGCTTGCCGCGTCGCCGCATAACTCGACGCAGAGAAGCACCACACTGGACGGGCGCTCGCGCAGAGCGCCCTTTCGCTTTTTGCCCTTTTAGTCTCTCAGTCGATCAACTGCCTCCAGTGTGACGGCGGAATCACTTCACGGTTTTGCGGTCGGACCGGCTGAAAACTGACGAACTGAGAGACTGAGAAACTGACAGACTCAATCCCTTCGTAACCACCATAGGTGATTCTCATCAGGTGCCCTTTTGTGACATAAAGCATGATGCGCCGTAGTGTCTGCGCTAGCCGGTCCGCCAGAAACGGGCCGGCAAATTTCGGGAGTGCGCGCAACATGCGATTTCTCAAACTTCTTCTTGCCTGTTTCCTGCTGGCCGCAGTCGTGTGTCCTCGGGTCAACGCGCAAGACGAGACTAACGACGAGCGCATTCTCGCTTACGACAGCCAGATCACTTTGCACGACGACGGATCATTAGTCGTCGCGGAGACCATCAAAGTTCGCGCGCTGGGTCAGCAGATAGTTCACGGCATCTATCGCGATTTCCCGACTCATTACAAAGATCACCAGGGTAAGAACTACAACGTCCCCTTCGACGTGATGAGCGTAATGCGCGATGGAAGTCCGGAAGCCTTTCATGTCGAGGGTTTTCACAACGGCAAGCGCGTCGTCATTGGACGCAAAGGCGCGGTGCTCGCGCCGGGCGAATACGTTTACCAGATCACTTATCAGACCGCGCGTCAGATTGGTTTCTTCCCCGACCATGATGAGCTCTACTGGAACGTCACCGGCAACGGTTGGCAGTTTCCCATCGATCACGCGACCGCGACCGTCACGCTGCCCGCGGCGATTCCACGCCGCGTGGTGGAAACCTACGGTTACACCGGTCCGGCAGGTTATACAGGACGGGACTTCAAGGCCAGCAAGCTTGCCAATGATGACCTGTTCTTCGAGACCAAAGCTTCACTGAATCCGCATGATGGGTTCACGATCGTCGCCTGGTGGGACAAAGGCTACATGCAGCAGCCTTCTCCCGACGAGGAACGCTATTTCTGGATACAGGACAATGCAGCAAGTCTCGCTGGCTACATCGGCCTCGGACTCATCCTGATCTATCAGTTGATCACCTGGTTGATGGTCGGAAGAGATCCGCACGCCGGCACCATCGTCCCGCAATACTTGCCTCCCGACGATCTGTCACCAGCTGGAGTTCGTGAAGTTGCGAGAATGGGTTTCGATAATCGCTGCTTCGCGGCTGAAGTCGTCGGCCTTGCCGCCAAGAATTTCTTACGGATCGAACAGGACGACGCGGGCAAATACACTCTGGTGAAGACCAACAACGCGCTGGCCGCGCGTAAGTTGACCGACAGCGAAGCAGTGGTCGCCCAGGGGCTTTTCCCAAACAACAACCGGCTGCTGCTTTCACCGGCAAATCACGAAATCATCAGCGGCGCAATCGGCGGTCTTAAAAAACTGCTCAGCGCCCGCTTCGAAAAGATCTATTTCGTGCGCAACAGCATTTATGTGCTGCCCAGCCTGATTCTTACCGCCGCAATGTTCATCGCGATGGTCATGTTCTCCGACAACGATCTGAAGCCAGTCGCGCTGTTCATGTGCGTATGGCTTTCGGGATGGACTGCCGGTGTCATCGCCTTGTCGGCGATGGTGATCAATCTCTGGAAGGCGGTACTGAAGAGCAAGCGGCCGAAGATGATTCTCTCCGCTGGCGGAGCGCTGTTCATGACGCTGTTCGCGCTTCCGTTCCTCGCCGGAGAAGTCTTCGGCATTGGCGTGCTGGCGAACTCCACTTCCTCGACGACGGTCATCATCATGGCGGTGGCGATTGCCTCGAATTTCCTGTACCACGAGTTGCTCAAAGCTCCCACGCGCCTCGGTCGCGTCGCACTCGACAAGATCGATGGATTCAAGCTCTTCCTCGCCGCAACCGAAGAGGACGAGATCAAACGCCTTGCGCCGATTAACTGGAATCTCGAAACCTTCAACAAGTACCTGCCGTACGCGGTTGCACTCGACATTGAAGATGAGTGGTCGGCGAAGTTTAACAACCAGCTCGCCGCAGCCGTCACCAGCGGCACCAACGCTACAACCGCCGGCTACGTCACCGCCGGCGCGGTGGCCGCGGCAGTGAGCACACCAGCATTTACTTCTGCCATCGGTGACGCGCTCACCGGCGCGATCTCCAGTTCAACCAGCGCGCCTGGATCAAGTTCCGGCGCAGGCGGTGGTGGCTCATCTGGCGGAGGCGGCGGTGGTGGTGGCGGCGGAGGCTGGTAGCAAGTCAGAAGTCAGAGGCAGGCAGTGCGGTTTCGCACCACTCTAATTTGCGAAATTTCGAAGTCTTAGTTTTACTTCGAACCTCTGACTTCGCATTTCTAACTCTCACACCTTCTTACTTAAGTACATGTACCCGAGCCTTCAGTAATCTGGAGGAATTCTCACGGTACGGTAACTTAGAAGCTACTGCGAATCGTCCCACTGGTGCAGCGCTTGAGGACTTCGCAGCAAGGAATATCGAAGCATGGGCCGGGTCACATCAGCAGCCGTAATCTTCGCGTTACTACTTCCAACTCTTTGTTTCGCTGGGAAGCACGAGACCGAACGCATGGAATCGTCCGGGAAAGTACTGAAGGAAATTCTCGACATTCCCGATGGAATACCGAAGGACCTGCTGAACAAGGCAGAATGCGTGATCGTGCTGCCGGGAGTGAAGAAGCTGGCACTGGGTATCGGCGGCAGTTTCGGACGCGGAGCCATGGTTTGCCGTTCCGGCCAGAATTACACCGGACTGTGGGGACCTCCCGCGCTCTACGCGCTCGAGGGAGCCAACATTGGATTTCAGCTCGGCGGTCAGGAGACCGACTTCGTGCTGCTGGTGATGAATCCGAAAGGTGCAACATCGCTGCTGAAGAGCAAAGTGAAGCTCGGCGCCGATGCAGCCGCGGCGGCTGGTCCTAAGGGGCGTGATGCAACCGCAGCAACCGACATTGTGATGCGCGCCGAAGTTCTTTCTTATTCGCGCTCGCGTGGACTATTCGCCGGAATCTCGCTCGAAGGTTCTACGTTGCGCCAGGACAACGGAGCGAATGCAAATCTGTACAACCGGAATCTGAGTGCGACGCAGATTATTCGCGAGCACGCCGTGGGAACGCCGGCCTGTGGGCAAGAGCTCATAAGCGTTCTGAACAGCAAGTCGCCACACAATACGTCAGATCCCAAATCGCTGCGCGACTAGCGTAGCCGGCAACAGCTGAGGAGATCATGTCCGAAAGAATCGTAAGCGTAATTCCCCAGAACACGGCAGAAAGCCAGGTCAATACCCGGCGGTGGAAACGCTATAAGCTCGATGTCCCGGTGCGCATCATCGTGCACAATCGCATGAAGACGAAGATTGCAGACGCCCGCGGCAATGAGTTAAACGAAGGCGGATTGTGCGTGGCTGCCGGTCTTGAATTGCAGATCGGAGATCGGATTGAGGTTGAATTTACGCCTCCATATTCCGGTGAGCCGGTTCGCGCTCGAGCGGATGTGAAGGATCGCAACGGCTACAGCTATGGAATGGAGTTCGTTCTGCTTGAATCGGAAGACATCGAAAACGTGATGCAGATTCGCGCCGCACTTCAGGGAATGGGAAAACTCATCAGCTAAGACTTTGTTTCGGCATGTACTCCGGATTGGCGTCCTGTTCGAGGGCGCCTTTTTTATTTCTCCTGGAGCCGAAATTTTTTGACATCCTCCGCCCGAATCTGACAACGTGTGGGCCTCACGGAATGCTATAGAGCGGTTCGCCGGACAGTCACATCACCGGCGCTTTCCGCCGTTCCGGGTCATAATAGGACGCCATGAATTTTACCCTGCTGGATTGGTCCGCAATCGTCGCCTATCTGGGAATCACCCTGCTGATGGGTTTGTATTTTCGCAGTCGCTCGGGCAAGAGCGTCGATGACTATTTCGTTTCTGGGCGCAGCGTCAGCTGGTGGCTTGCTGGAACGTCGATGGTCGCTACGACCTTTGCCGCAGACACGCCGCTCTTGGTCACAGGCCTCGTCTACCGTCAGGGAATTGCCGGCAACTGGATCTGGTGGAGCTTCCTGCTGTCGGGCATGATGACGGTGTTCCTCTTCGCCCGCCTGTGGCGACGTTCTGGTCTATTGACCGATGTGCAATTCGCCGAACTGCGCTATAGCGGCAAACCGGCGGCGTTTCTGCGCGGCTTTCGCGCCATTTATCTCGGCCTGCTGATGAACTGCCTGATTCTCGGCTGGGTGACGAAGGCGATGGTCAGCATCGTCAGCGTCACGTTGGGAATGACCGAATTCCGGGCACTCATGATCTGCGTGCTGTTTCTTGTTCCGTTCACCGGATTCTATGTCGCGCTGGGCGGACTGTGGGGCGTTCTGTGGACGGACGTATTCCAGTTCATCCTGAAAATGGCAATCGTGATTGCCGTAGCCTATTACGCAGTACACGCCATCGGCGGCATGGACGTAATGCTGGCGAAGCTGTCGGCGATGCGCGGACCGACGGGCGCTTCGGACGCCACATCGTTATTCCCCGATTTCTCACAGGCGTTCACGGCTGAGAACTTGTGGACGTTGCCGATCATTACTTTTGTCGTCTTCATGGCCGTGCAATGGTGGGCGTTCTGGTATCCAGGCGCGGAGCCGGGCGGCGGCGGTTACATCGCGCAGCGCATCTTCAGCGCCAAGGACGAAAAGAACGGACTGCTGTCGGTGTTGTGGTTCAATGTTGCGCATTACGCAGTGCGGCCTTGGCCATGGATCATCACTGGACTGGCGGTGATCGTGTTGCATCCGGAATTGCGCGGGCCGGGACAGAATCCGGAATCGGGTTACATGCTGGTGTTGAATCAGCAGCTGCCGCATTCGCTGCGTGGCATCGCCATCGCGGGATTCCTGGCCGCGTTCATGTCCACGGTCGCGACCCAATTGAACTGGGGTGCTTCGTACCTCGTGTCAGACTTTTACCGCCGCTTCATCAAGCCGCAAGCGACGGAGTCGCACTACGTCGCCATCTCGCGAGTAGCGACGGTTCTGCTGGTGATTGCTTCCGCCATCGTGGCCGCGCTGCTGACGTCAATCAAGTCGGGCTGGGAATTCGTGCTCGAACTCGGCGCGGGCACCGGCATCGTTTACCTGTTGCGCTGGTACTGGTGGCGAATCAACGCGTGGAGCGAAATTGCCGCGATGGCGACGGCGATGGTGGTTTCCCTGTCGCTCCGATTATGGCAACAGATGGCCGCTGCAGGATCGGTGCAGCCGGTTTTCGTGGGTAGTGGTCCGGTGATCTTCGCCAAGTCGGCACTCACCACGACAGTGATTACCGTCCTCGTCACCATCGCAGTCACCTTGCTGACACAAGCCGAGGGGGAGGAAGTCCTGAAGAGCTTCTATCGCAAAGTTCGTCCGGATGTGCGCGGATGGAAGCCGGTTGCGGCGCTGACGCCCGAGGTCAATCCAACCCGCGATCTGGGACGCAACTTGATTGCCTGGATTCTGGGTTGCGGGATGGTCTACCTCGCACTCTTCGGCATGGGCAAGATTCTGTTCAGGCAGCCGGGACTAGGCGCAGTCCTGCTGGTTGGTTCGGCGATCTGTGCGGTACTGCTGTACCTGGATCAGTCGTCCCGAGGCTGGGGAGCCGAAAAGGAAGGGGAACCGTTACCCCCGGTCCCGGCCATGATGAAGGGCATGCACTAAAAACCGTTTCGCGTTTCGGGTTTCACGTTTCCCGCAAAAAAGCAGAGCAGATGGGACCCGAAGCGTAAAACCACCAAAACCGAAGACCACACGCAAAAGCGAAACCCGCGTCAGCCGTAGACAATGATGATGCCGGCATTCCGCGGGTGTATGAAAAACAGAAATCTTAGGAAACTGGGTTCTTGGTCAGGTGCAGGCCGTTGCTGTGTTGTCCGCGGCGCGATTCGATCTTCTCCGCCACGATTCCAGCCACAATTCCTGCCATCGCGGGAACGCGCCGCATTACCCCTGGGCGTTTGCGCTCGACGACGGTTTCGTCTTTTTCTGAAGTCGAGATCAGTTCCTGAACCTTGTTGACCAGCGCGAAGCCAGACTCGCCCTTACATAGGAAGGCATCGTAGGAGTCCGGCGTCCCTTCCGGCAGAGCGGAAAGGGCCGAAAGGATCACGATCGGCATCTGCGGATGGCGTTTTTTCAGTTCTTCCGCCAGCTCGCCGCCGTTCATCTCCGGCATCTGGAAATCCACGATAGCCGCGCTGTAAGGCGTCAGATCAGCGTAGCGAAGCGAAAGTTTTGGGCTGGAGCAGGTTGTGACATCGAAGCCGAACGCTTCAAGAAATACCCGGCGAACTGAGAGGGACTGTTGGTCGTCGTCAACGCAAAGCAACTTCGGATTTCGCTGGCCCATCGGGCCCTCCTGAATGGGGAAGTTCAGGCGGTACTGACCAAGTTCGACAGTTTCTGCCACTTATTCCCAGAGCAGGAATTCTGCCAAACCTAACCCATTGGTTCTTAAAGGATTAGGGCCCAGGCCGTAATTAGTTGTGTGTAGAAACTTTGCGGTGTCGAGTGGAAATTGCACTCCCATTTCCGCTTTTTACTCCGTTTTTTACGGCGGAATGTTCCTGCAGCATCCGGTAAACGAGGGAGATTGGAAGGCCTACTACATTGAAATAGCAGCCCTCGATGCGAGGAATCCAGCGCGAGGCGATGCCCTGGATCGCATAGGCGCCAGCCTTGTCCATCGGCTCGCCGGTCGCGACATACTCACGAATCTCGGCTTCCGAGATGGTCTGGAAGCAAACGCGTGTGACTTCGGAGCGCACATCTTCAAATTTGCCTTGGCCGCGAGGGCCGATCAGGCAGACGCTGGTGATCACGCAATGCACTTTGCCGGAGAGCTGTCGCAGCATTCGAACCGCGGCGGCCTCCGTGGAGGGCTTCTCAAGGACGTGGTTGTCGACGAGGACGATGGTATCGGCACCCAGGACGAACAGGTTGGAATGGTTCTGCGCACGCTTCCACACGGCGCGAGCCTTGTCCCGCGCCAGTCGCTCGGCATATTCGGTGGGAGGCTCACCCGGCAGCCGCTGCTCCGGCACATTGGCCGGCTTCACCGTAAACGCGATTCCGGCCGCGCGCAGCAATTCCTGTCGACGCGGCGAAGCAGAAGCAAGCACGAGCGGCATGTCCCTATTTCAACATACCGCCTGCATTCGCGCGACAGAATTGGCAGCTTAGTGCGTGCCGGTGTCGTAGTCGTCGAAGTGTTCGGAGTTCGCGCCGCGGCCCACGCTGGAGCGCACACGGTCCGCGACGTCGTTAGCCTGGTCGTAGATCGACTGGCGCATATCCTCGCCGGACTTGGGCGCCAACAGGACGCCGAGCGCGGCACCTACGCCGAGTCCCGCCAGAAAGAGCACGAAGCGGCTGCCAACCGAAGGCTCCGGCTCATAGCCAAAACGCTTGCGCGCAACTCTCGCAACGCGTTGCGCGTGATCGGCGACGTGGTCGCTCACTCGATGGGCACGGTCACTTACTTCGTCGCGAAAACCCTCGGACGCCTTCGCCGCCTGACGTCGAGCCTTCTGCGCGCGCTTACCGCTGTCTTCCAGAAAATCGGCTGCTACTCGCAATACTGTTTCGATCATTTTGCACCTATCAGCTCCGTCCGTTTTCTCTGTTCTGCCTTATGGAGAACGCGCACTTACGGGGCGTAGTCCTATTCTACGTGCAGAACTGGATAAGAGGCGGGGATCGCCAGACGAGTTGTCCAGAATAGAGCTCTCGATGGCGCCTCTTGACCAAGAGGAGCGGGAGTTCAGAATCAGATAATCGGTCGGGATCTCGGTCGAGCCGAACGGACGTAATCAGAAGAACTATGGGTTCAGTTTGTAGTCTTCGTAATTGATGGTCAGCACAGCCTGTCCGCCGATGCGAACTTTGGTGACGGAGCGGTTGCTCTGCGGCAACCAAAAATCCCCAACTTTTTCGTAGCGATGTTCGATGTCAGTGCCGCTGATCCAGAACGACGGATTTACCGCCGGATGCGCCTCAACGTGAGTCACGGCGAAATCCTTCGCATCCACCCAAATCTTACCGCTGTAGAGATACTTGTTTTTGCGCTTCGGCCTGACCTCGAGAACATAGCAGTTGCGGCCATCCTTCGATTCCGATCCCACCAGCGAGAAGTCGTAATTGTCAGGGGTGAGGGCCGTCTGGCTTCGGGTGGCATCGGCTTCCTGCTCGCTGGTCAGCAGCTTGTGAAGAACGTGATCAAGCAGAAGCTTCGACCCGCTCTCCGAGATAATGCTGAAGGTTTTGTGTCCGTGATCGTAGGTAGCGGCGACCTGCATGCTGGCCTGCTTGTGCGCAAGTCCGTTGTAGCTGACGTCGTAATTGCGGGTGCTCGTGAAACGCGCAAGATTGGCATTGCGCTCGGCGTTGCGCAGCAACAACCGGGAAACGATGTCGCCGGCAGGAAGAGTGATGGCCGCGGGATCGCCATCGGCAAAACCAACACTGGAGAGAACTAGCAGCGCGCATGCTGCAATCAAAGCGCGAGAAACAGAAAACATCGGCAGGCGAAACAGGATTCACTCCAGAAAGGAACAGCGTTTGTTCCGGCCCAGATATCCGGGCCAGAATAGGTGATTGTAATCGAAACGAGGCTGGACGGGGCTGTGGAAGGGCTCGTGAGACGGAAACTAGGAGAGCGCGAAATCCACTGCCGCACGAGAGTGGATGGCGGTTGTGTCGAATAGCGGTATCGAGGCGTGTTCTGGCTTTACGAGCAGAGGAATTTCGGTGCAGCCGAGGATGACGCCTTGGGCTCCTTGCCCTTGCAACCACTCGATCGCCTCGACAAAGCATCGGCGCGATGAGTCTGTGAATGTCCCCTTAGTGAGCTCGTCATAAATCAGGCGGTGCAATTCGTCGCGCATCTTCGTGGGAGGAATCAGCGCCGTGATCCCGTGCTTTTCCGCCAGACGGTTGCGGAAGAAGTCTCCTTCCATGGTGTAACGCGTTCCCAGCAGACCGACAGTGCTGAGCTTCACCTGCCGGATCGCATCGGCGGTGGCATCAGCAATATGGATGAGTGGGATCTTCACGGAAGATTCGATCTGCGGCGCGCAACGATGCATAGTGTTCGCGCAAATCAGGACGCAATCGGCGCCGCCGCGTTCGAGTCGCCTGGCGGCGTCGGCCATAATTTCGCCCAGTTGATCCCAGTCGCCGCTGACCTGCAGAGATTCAATCTCCGCGAAGTCGACAGTCAGCATCAGGTTCTTCGCGTTGTGCTGGCCGCCAAGACGGCAGTTCACTTCCTGGTTAATGAAACGGTAATACTCGATCGAGGATGCCCAACTCATACCGCCGATTAAGCCGATGGTCTTGATATTGCCTCCGAAATGCTGCCGTGAAACCGGAGCTGCGTATAGTCTATAGCCGTGATGGGTGAGGTTTCGAAAAATGGATTCGACGGGTTGCGCGTGCTTTCGTTCGAGAGCCGCCGCGGCACGGAGATGGCGAAACTGATCGCGAATGCCGGCGGCGTTCCTACCGTAGTTGCCTCAATGCGCGAGGTGCCGCTCGAGGACAATCATGAAGCGCTGGAGTTCGTGCGGGAGATCATCGGTGGCAAGATCGATTCGGTGGTGTTTCTGACCGGAGTTGGAGCGCAAGTAGTGCTGCGAGTGGCGGAGAGTGCGAATCTCCGCGACGCTTATCTGGACGCATTAAAGAAAATTCCGGTGGTTGCGCGTGGTCCGAAACCGGTGAGCGTGCTGCGTCCGTTGGGAGTGCCGATCGCTCTGACTGCGCCGGAACCGAACACATGGCGCGAACTGCTGCGGGCGCTGGATGCCAATGCGGCGACCGTGCCGCTGCGCGACAAGATGATCGCCGTACAAGAGTACGGCGCCACGAATGATGAACTGCTCGCTGCGTTGCGAGAGCGGGGCGCCCGCGTCAGAAAAGTTCCAGTCTACGATTGGCAACTGCCGGAGGATGTGGGTCCGCTGCGAAATGCCGTTCAGCTGCTCGTACAGCGCGAGATCGATGTCGTGTTCTTCACCACTTCCGTGCAGGCGCGGCACCTGATGCTGGTCGCAGGCGAGATGAAGCTTGCGGATGAAGTGCGTAAGTCAATGACCAACATGTTTGTCGCATCCATTGGACCCCTGACGTCGGACGAATTGCGTCACAACGGATTGCCGGTAGATATGGAGCCGAGTCATCCGAAGATGGGCTTCCTGGTCAGCGAGACGGCAGCGAAGGCGGGAGATTCTCTTCGAGCAAAACGCAGCGCTTCGTAAAAGAACCTCATTGCAGATCTCAGGCCGGCAGTTTTTCAGCCGGTGGATAGTGATGCTGGCGTCGGCCTTCGTCACGTCGTACTTCTTCGTTGTCTTGAACAATTCATAGCGGCCATCGGGCCTCCAGACTGCACTTGCTCCTGCCAGGCCTTTATCTCTGCGGCCCTGCGCACTTCAGTTTTGCCAGACGCTCTTTTGGGAATCGAAACGCAAATGGGAACGGCGTTCGGCCGCCCGCTTCTATTCGGCTTGGAATTGGGGAAGAGAACAGTTAAATCAGACGTACGGCAAGCATCATTGGAAGACCGCCCAATCATAGGGATGAAACCGCCTGAGGGAAATTCGAGTGGTATCCACCCGCGATTCTGGAATGACAGCGCGGGAGCGATCTTCCTGATGGTCATCCTTTGCGAAGGAGTGATGGAGTCGGGTACTTATCTGATGTCGGCGTTCGTGTCCGAACGGGCTGCCCACCTGCTTGTTTTCCCACTGGTGACTTTGCTCGGGACGGCGTTGGGTTCTCGAATACTGACTACGCACAAGACATTTCGCAAACAGTTGCTGGCCGAGATCCGGGCGCGGGATCTGGCGCAGCAGCAGCAGTCGGAATCGGCTCGGGAACTGAAGCAGATACTTGCTGAGCGCGAAGCGCACAATCAGAGGCTGCTTTCGTTCAGCGAGTTCACGCACAAATTACTGTCGTGCAGCTCGGAGTCGGACATTTACGAATGGGTTCCGAAGTACGGTTCTGTTCTGTTTCCCAATACCATCGGAGCAATCTACCGGCCCGATACAGGTCATCAATGGAAAACCGTATGCAACTGGCCGGACATCAATGGCCTGCTTGCGCGAACACGCCTGGATAGGCCTTCTGAGTCTCCGGAGACGGTTGCGAAGGAATTGGTAAAGGCGGTGCGAACCGGGATCTCGGCCAGAAGGTCTTTGGCCCTTCCAGTCATCGCAGGAAAAGACCTGGTTGCATTGATCTATCTTGAAATGCCGGGTCCAGCCAACAACGATGAAAAGCAGAACGGCTGGCAACGGATGGCATATATGGGGACTGCCTTTTGCGAGGAAATTTCGCTGGCATTTGCAAACCTGCGACTGCGCAGCGAATTGAGCCAGCAGGCGATCCGCGATCCACTAACCGGGCTGTTCAACCGGCGCTACATGGAGGAAGCGCTGGCGCGTGAACTGAAACGGGCAGAACGGCACCACACCGCACTTTCGGTGCTGATGATCGATCTGGATCATTTCAAGTTGCTCAACGATCAGTTCGGCCACGCTTGCGGGGATGCGGTGCTCAAAGGAATGGGAGGAACCATTTTGTGGCACTCGCGCGACGACGATATCGCTTGCCGTTACGGTGGAGAAGAGATCCTGGTAGTGCTTCCGAATACTGCGATGGAGGGCGCCATCGCAAAAGCTAACCAGATCCGCTCGCATATTAAGAAACTGGCGTCGCTGACAAAATATCGCCGGCAAATTACCGCTTCGATCGGGATCGCGACTTATCCGCAAGATGGACTAAACGTGGCCGCCCTGGTCAAGTCGGCGGATGAGGCTATGTATACCGCAAAGCGTCTGGGCCGAAATCGCGTATGCCGGGCCAACGAGCTGGCAATGACGAGCGCGTAGAACAGGTTGGCAGACGGCGGCGCACTTTGTTACAAAGCCAACATGAAAGTACTCTTCGTCGGCGGAACCGGAATCATCAGCACCGCATGCACACAGCTGGCCGCGGAACGTGGAATCGACCTGACCCTCGTGGTTCGCGGGGAACACAAAACCAGTGTTCCACCCTCTGTAAAGACTCTCCGATTCGACATTCATGATGTTGCCGCGGCGAGCCGCGAGCTGGAGGGCACGCAATTCGACGCCGTCGTGGACTGGATTGCATTTACTGAAGCTGATGTCGAGCGCGACCTGCAGCTTTTTCGTGGGCGAACCCGGCAGTTCATCTTTATCAGTTCGGCGAGTGCCTATCAGAAGCCGCAGACACATTATCTGATCACCGAGTCGACGCCGCTGGCCAATCCTTATTGGCAGTATTCGCGCGACAAGATCGAGTGCGAAGAGCGATTGCTGCGAGCGTACCGTGAAGAACAGTTTCCGGTAACAATTGTGCGTCCATCACTGACCTATGGTGAAACGCTGATCCCACTTGCAGTGAACAGCTGGCAGAAGTCCTACACGATCGTCGATCGCATGTTGCGCGGGCAGAAAGTGATCGTGCCGGGCGACGGATCGTCGTTGTGGGTAATCACGCACAACAGCGATTTCGCAAAAGGCCTGATCGGGTTGCTGGGCAACGAGCAGACGATCGGGCATTCGTTTCATATCACCTCCGATGAAGTGATGACGTGGGACCAGTACTACCGCATTGTGGGTCATGCCGCAGGAGTCGAGCTAAAACTGGTGCATATCGCGTCGGATTTCATCTCCGCATGTCTGCCCGACCAGACCGGAAGCCTCACGGGAGACAAGGCAGTGAGCGTTGTCTTCGACAACACGAAGATCAAGCGCTTTGTGCCGGATTTTTGCGCGACGACACGATTTGCTGAAGGAATACGCAAGTCGCTCGCGTGGTTTGACGCGGACGCCGCGCGCAAGCAGATCGATGAGGAAGCGAATGCGGCTTGGGATAAATTGATTCAGCTGTATGAGCGCGGACTGGGCGAGGTTCAGAGGGATTTTGCGCCAGTTTCGCCCCACCCTTGATACGACTGAGTCGCAACAAGGGCGTTAGCGCCGGCACGTCGGGCAGTAACCCCCCACCTCAAGACGCGCCACCAGAATGTGAAAGCTGCAGTCGCGTTCAAGCTGTTTCTTCAGATTTTCGAAGAGTTCGCTTTCGAACTCGGTAATCTTTCCACAGCGCAGGCAGGCGATGTGAATGTGGTCTCTTCCGGTCTTTCGCTCATAGAAATGGCGTTCCCCCTCCATATGCATGAGGTCGAGCTCATCGATCACGCCGTGTCGCTTCAGCAGATCAAGCGTGCGATAGACGGTGCTGCGGTCCACTGAGGCGTCCATGCGCTGAGCCTTGCGAAGAATGCTGCCCGCATCCAGATGTTTTTTCGCCGTTTCGATGACGCTGAGAATCGCGCGTCGTTGCGGCGTCATGCGAACACCACGCTGAGCAAGCTGCGCCTGCAGGCGCCCTGGAATTTCAGTTTGAGGAAGAGGCACGGCCGCACCTTTTTCTGATGTCGCAATGATTCGCAATTGCGTCGCGACGAAATCGTCAGCCCCGGATTGACTCGAGCGTATCCAGACCTTAGGCTAAGTGTAGTTCACTTGCGACTCAGTCGCAAGTGATTTCGACTGATAAACGAAAGGCGAAAGACAGTCTCGATTACTTCTTATGCGTAAGGCTCTGCTTAGCATTTCTTTCTGTACATTCTTATTTTTCACGGCTTCCGGTTTCGCTCAGGAGAAGCCGTACTTCGTCCTCTATTCGCAGGACATGGAAGAACCTGGAAATCTGGATATCGAGTCGTTCAGCGTGGTCGGCAATCCGAAGCCGGGCAATGCCTTCTTGGGATCCACACTTGAATTCGAATACGGCGTGAAGACCTGGTGGACATCCGAGTTCTATCTGGATGGACAGGCGACCCGGAACGACAGCACCATCTTCACCGGGTTCCGGTGGGAAAACCGGTTTCGTCCGCTAATGGGGGAACATCCCATAAACCCTGTGCTCTACGTAGAGTACGAAAACACCAGTGCCGACAAATCGCTGCGAGAGATTGTTGGTCACGATGGAATAGGCGATTTCTTCGATCCAAATTCCGAGTCGCGAGCGGATGTGGAGAGGGAACTGGAACTAAAGCTGATTCTCGGAAGCAACGTGCGCGGTTGGAATATCAGCGAAAACTTCATTGCCGAGAAGAATCTGACGAACGAGCCTTGGGAGTTCGGGTACGCCGTCGGAGTGAGCCGGCCCCTGAAACTGGTTGCAAGTTCGAAAGAGTGCACGTTTTGCCGTGAGAAATTCCAGGCCGGTGTGGAGATGTATGGAGGTCTCGGAGACTGGCATACCTTTGGATTGCACCAGACTTCGCAATATCTAGGTCCCTCGATTAATTGGGAAGCTCCTAATGGCATAACGCTAGCCTTCGGGACTGATTTTGGGTTAAACGATTACAGCGCTCCGGTTCTGTACCGCTTTGGGGTCTCCTACGAAATTCAACAGTTCTTCAGCCACTTCAAGTCAGGCCATTGATCGGAGTTTTGATGAGACACAGATGGAGATATAGAACGCTCGCATTTCTTCTCCTGGCGGTGGTTGCGATGGCCGACGTGAAAGTTGCAGATGGGAAATGGCTCGGCAAAGTTCCTGCTAAAGACCGGGAGAAGAGTAATCCTTTTCACGATCAGGAGGGGGCGGTCGCAGCTGGAAGACTCCTCTTTGCGGACCACTGCGCTTCGTGTCATGGCAAGGAAGCGATGGGAAATAAGAAGCATCCGTCCCTGCGTACGGAGCGCGTCCAGCAGCAGGCCAGCGAAGGCGACCTGCACTGGTTGTTGGCTAACGGAGACATGGCGCGAGGCATGCCTTCATGGTCGAAGCTGGGAGATCCGCAAATCTGGCAAATCGTAACCTACGTTAAAACGCTGCACTAACAGGCAGTCGGCAGCTGTCATTCTGGCAGTTGCCGGCCAACGCTCAAAGGGGAACAAACCGGCAGCAGCTCGGGCGCATCTGAAACATTCGTCTGGCCGCCGATGTCTACCCTCGCACTTCTCGCGCGCTTGATTCTCCGATCGAAAGCATCTTGGGGGTGTGCATGCCTGATTTCAGTTCTGGCTGGGATTTCGTCAGCACAAGGCGATCCCGCTGATCTAATCTGTCCACGAAGTGAACCAGGAACGGTTCTCGAGCAGCCCGCTAATCTATACAGCTCGAAAGGAAAACTGGAGGTCACACTCCACTTTCGCCGTGCCACGGACACATCGGGGCTCATTCGTTATTGCTACGTTAGCGATGAAGGCGAACAATCGCCCACCCTCCATCTAAGGCCAGGCGACCGGCTGCTCATTCATTTAAAGAATGATCTGGCGGCCGAGTCGAAGGAGTCGACGCATATCGACGCGTGTAACTCTTCGCCGATGGATCCGGATGCTACCAACATTCACTTTCACGGGACCAACACTGCGCCGGTGTGTCATCAGGATGAAGTGATTCAAACGCTGGTGCAGCCGGGCCAGACCTTCGACTACGATGTGCCGATTCCGAAGAACGCTGCTCCTGGACTGTACTGGTATCACCCGCACCCGCATGGTTCGAGCGAAGGCCAGGTACTGGGCGGAGCGACGGGCGCGCTGATCATAGATGGAATTGAAACCCAGGTTCCTTCTGTCGCCGGGCTGCCAGAAGCAGTGATCGTGCTGCGCGATCAACTGGTGACGGCGACTGCTGCTGCTGGCGCGGAGTCGGAAGGACTCGGACAACCGGGCTGGGATGTCTCGGTGAACTACTCGCCAGTCACGTTTCCCAACTATGTGACGCCCACCATGCGCGTGAAACCCGACGAACCACAATTGTGGAGAATCGCGAACACGGCAGCGAATTCCATTTTCGTCCTGCAGTATCTGGTGAATGGAAAGCCGCAGGCGCTCAAGCTGGTTGCCGTTGATGGTGTGGCGATTCCAACTGGACCAGAAACGCGAACAACAATTCAATTGGGTCCGGGCGCGCGCGCGGAATTCGTTGTGACCACTCCCAAGAGCGGCGAGTCCGGAGATTTGGTCAGCCTGGCGCACGATACCGGACCAGATGGCGAATCCGATCCCGTTCGTCCGCTCATCAAGATTACGCCCGCCGAAGATGCTCCTGAACTGCCTCGCTTGGGGAAGGTCCCTGGCGTGCCTTTCACGAAGTCCGGGCAAGCTCTGGAATCGAAACCTGCCATCGAAAGGACGCTTTACTTTTCGGAAGAACGACAGGGTGCTGACTTCAACTCCCCCGTGAGCTTCTTTATCACCGTGGAAGGACAGACTCCGCAAACCTTCAGCATGGGACAAAAGCCGAACATCGTGTTGAGGAGCGGCACAGTCGAAGACTGGACCATCGAAAATCGAACGCGGGAATCGCACGTGTTCCACATTCACCAGATACATTTCCGCGTGCTTGAGATTGACGGACGTCCGGTAAATGACGCGACGTTGCGCGACACGATTGAGGTTCCGTGGTCCGAGACAGGCGCTCCCTACCATAAGGTGAAGTTGCGCATGGATTTCCGCGATCCGAATATTGTCGGTACGTTTCTCTTCCAGTGCCACATCATGCAGCACGAGGCCGGAGGCATGATGGGCAAGATTCAAGTACTTCCCGCGCGATAAACGGCAAGCGCCACTCCGAACCAATTAGACCCAATTCGTGCCAACAGGCAGCGGAGTCACCCGATTTCCGCATCTACTCAGACCATATACAGGAATCGCGTTACCGGCGTTACGGTTACCGTAACGCGTGGCCGGGCAACGACCGTCGTAATCGAAATCAGGTTTCAACCTGATGTGGATGTGTGGCCGGTGCGTGGTACTCTGAACGCTAAATTTCTTGTCAGGAGATCTTAAGAAATGTCTTTGTTACGGACGGGTGCCCGAGTGGCGGCGGTTTTGGTTTTGATCGCGACATTTGCAATTCCGCAAAACCTGCTGGCCGACACCCACGTAGTTTCTCCTTCCGACCTGCAGAAGCAGATCACGGCGACGACGCACGATCGCCAGCACAACCTGACCTCCGTGCGCGGATTTCTTTCGACGTCGACTGCCGAGAAGGCGATGAAGTCGGCGAGCATCGATCCCAAAAAAGTTCAGAACGCGGTCTCCAGCCTGAGCGATGACGAACTCGCGAATCTGGCGCAACGTGCTGACAAGGCGCAGGCTGATTTTGCCGCCGGCACCCTGAGCAATCGCGACCTGATCTGGATTATTCTGGCGATCGCAGTGCTCGTGCTGATCATCGTCGCTGTCCGCTAGTTTCTTTCATGTGGAAGCATTGGCCGCAGGGACTGGTCCTACTCTGTCTCTGCGGCTTTGTGTTTTCGGCTGAGCCCACAGCAATCTGGCTCGATGTACCTTTCGTGAAACAGACCAAGGATGGCTGCGGTGCTGCAAGCGTCGCCATGGTGATGCAGTACTGGTCGAGCCACGGCGCTCGAAGCTTTGCCGAGTCTGCCTCCGATCCTGACGCGATTTTCCGCAAGCTGTACTCGCCCGAAGCGCATGGGATTTACGCCTCGAAGCTCGAGGGATATCTGCAACAGAATGAGTTCCGCACCTTTGCCATCAGCGGCCGGTGGGAAGACTTGAAGCAACATTTGCAAAAAGGACGTCCGTTGATTGTCGCTCTCAAACCCGGCAGCGGTTCGCTGCACTACGTGGTGGTTGCCGGCTTGGATGAGCGGGAGAGCGTCGTGATGCTCAATGATCCAGCCAAGCGAAAGCTGTTGCGGACGGACAAGGCCAGCTTTGAAAACGAGTGGAACGGTACGCATAACTGGATGCTGCTCGCCGTGCCTAATCCGAGCGTGCCGTAGTGTGGCGCTGGTTCTGTCTAATTCTTTTGCTGGCGAGCGGCTGTGCATTCGCGGAGAACGCTGCGAATCCAGAGGACGCGATCAAGCAACTCTTTGATCAGGCCCGCTGGCCTGAGGTCGTGAGTGCGGTGGAGAAGATTTCAACTCGCTCCGCAGACCTCGACTACTACTACGGAAGCGCCCTCGCGCAACTTGGGGAATGGGATCAGAGCTCGCAATGCGTTCCTGATCGGCCGACGGTTGGCGCCGAACGACAAACGATTTCCCATCGAACTCGCTGGCGTCGCATTTCGACAGAAGGACTATCCACTCGCGGTGCATTGCCTGCGACAGGGACTGCGTCTCGATCCGCGGGATGAGTATGCGAATAACTTCCTCGCTACGATTTACTTCTTACAGGGAAATTTGCACGCAGCGCTCAAGTATTGGAATCGCACCGGCAAACCGAAAATCGAAAACGTAGGTTTCGATCCCGCTCCGAGAATACGTGCCGCTCTACTGGATCGCGCGTTCGCGTTTGCTCCCGGGACCACGCTGACGTTGCCCGACTTGCTCACCAGCGAGAGGCGTGTCAGGGGACTCGACATTTTTCCGGTCTTCGATTTCAAGCTAGCCGCGCGCGACGACGGCAACTTTGACCTGGGCTTCAATGCACAGGAGCGCAATGGATTCGGAGACAGCAAACTGCAGGCTCTGATTTCGGCCTTCAGCGGAGCGCCTTATCAAACCATCTATCCCGCGTATTACAACCTGGGGAACTCGGCGGTGAATCTCGTTTCGCTGCTGCGCTGGGATGCCCAGAAACGTCGTGCATCCGTGATGCTTTCCGGGCCGTTTCGATCGAATCCAAAGTGGCGATACAGCCTGGGTCTCGATTTACGAAACGAGAACTGGGCAGTTCGTGATTCGTTCACCGGTCCGGCACTGGTGCTCGGTGCGCTAAACCTGCGGCGTGAGACGGCGAGCGCGGAGATAGCTTCGTTCAATAACGGACGCTGGGGATGGTCTGTGGGTGCCGAGGTTTCTGATCGAGACTACCGTAGCGTGGATCCGGGAACCGCGATTACTCCAAATCTCTTACTGAGCGGATACCAGCTGAAACAAACAACGCGGATCAATTACGAACTGCTGCGGCTTCCTGAAAAGCGTTTCCTGATGGAGACGCACGGCACTTTGCAGCTGGCGCGAATCTGGTCGCAGCCGTCGCAATCGTTTGCGAAGCTGCTGGGTGAGGTCGACAGTCAGTGGTTGCCACAGACCCGTGGAGATGACTACAAGATGCAATCGCGAATCAGCGTGGGCAAGACTTTCGGCAACGAGCCTTTCGATGAGTTATTCATGCTCGGATTGGAACGCGACAACGATCTATGGTTGCGCGCGCACATCGGCACACGCGACGGAATCAAGGGAAGTGCACCGCTAGGCCGCAGCTATTTTCTCAGCAATTGGGAATTGGACAAGAACGTCTACAGCAACGGATTGCTAGGATTGAAGCTGGGTCCATTCATCGATACAGGTAAGATGTTCGATACAACGGCGGCGCTGGCAACTCCAAAGTGGCTTTGCGACACTGGTGCGCAAGCGAAGGTCAGTGTGCTCGGCGTGGGTGTTGCATTCTCGTACGGCAAAGATCTGCGTACCGGGAACAACGCGTTCTACGCGCAGGTGGAGAAGTCGTTCACAAGCAGTAAGTAGTCCGCGGATCACTTATGAGCTTATCGGAAACAACGCGCGCTTCGGGCTTCCTGTCGTTAGCGAAATTCCGCGCACCTGCGTTCCTTGTCCTGATCACTGGGATGCTGGCTTGCGCGAGTTTTGCTCAGAACGAATTGAAGCCAACGACGCCGGCGAAGATTACCGCCTCACCTGGGACGATCGCTTCGTTCGAGGGTCTACACCTTACGCTGAGCCTGGCGTCGGAAGTCAGCTCAAAATTGCCTACAGGAACTTCGTTTCGAGCGCTGCTCGAGGAACCCGCGGCAAAAGATGGTCAGGCGGTGTTGCCGAAAGGGACAGTATTCGAGGGACACTTGAAGACGGTGCGTGCCCGGCGCCCGATGCGATCTGGATCGGTGTTCATAGTGTTTGAGCGGATGATGTTGCCCGGCGCGCCAGCCCAAGCCGTCAGCGCAAATGTGACGGCAACTGATAGCGATGCGGTGAAGACCGGCGCGGAAGGACAGCTGCGTCCCGCGCTCAGCAAGAAGCGCCTGGTGTTTCAACTTGGCGGGACCGCATTGGCCGCCAAGCTTTCGGATGATCTTTCAGAAGCGATCGGCGGCACCGCTATCAGCGCCGGTACGGCCCGATACGCAGGGATGGCGGGAGCGGCCGCTTTCTTCCTGTTGCAAAAAGGTCGCGAGGTGAAATTGAAGCCGGGAGATAAGCTTGAGATTGAATTCGGACGCTGATCCGCGTTAGAGATTTCGAATTCAAACAGCCCACACGAAAACTGACGTGTGGGCCGATCACGACTCAGCAAGCTAGACGCCGGGCATTCTCACGTAATCCACGCCAAGCAGTTCCTTCCACTGCTCTGCCTGTTTTTCCTGCAAAGTCCAGCGATATTTGTCATTGCTCTTACGAACCACGTCAACGCGCAGGTCCGCCATCTTGCCTTCGAAATCCTCGCCTCGAAACGTGATTCGCCAATTGTCACCCTCGATCTGCATAGGTCCTTGTGTGATGGCATTTTGTGCGCTCATGTACCAGATAGCGAGTGTCTTGCCGGCCGGATCCCAGAACAAGTTGCCGTCGTAAGTATGGGCGGCGCCTTTATCAGAAACGAAGTGCGTGGTGAACCGCAAATAGGCGTTGTTGTCCGACCACTGGTAGCGTGTTTCGATGCGCTGCATGCCGGGTCCCAGTTTGGTGGCGTCGGCGGTCCAGACTCCTCCCACTAGCCAGCTCAACGAATGGATGGGATTCGTGGCATCTGGTTTGTTCGGCGTCTGAGCAACGGCGGCTGAGACAAACACAAGTGTGGACAGCAATGCTGAAAGGTAACTGCGTGTGAGTTTCATCGATCTCCTTACACGGATCCGCGATCTGCGGCAGTTGGCTGGTTGAGGTTGGCTCTCTCGCGCTGCGCGATGAGCAGTTGAAAATATTCGCGAAGGTGTTCGACGGAAGCATCGAAAGGCTCAACGGCGCGATGGGCGCGCGACTGCATTACGCCACCTTCCATCACTGTGAGGACGAACTTCGAAAGAGTTTCGAGATTGGTGTTCTGCGGGAGACGATCGCCCGCTTCTTCCAGGCAGTTCTTGACCGCGGCAGTCCAACCATCGAAGTTGTCGGCCAGGCGCTTGTGGATGCGATGCTGTTCTTCAGGAATCTCCAGCGCCAAACGTCCGATTGGACAACCATATGTGCATCCCGTCGCAATGAGATTGCGGCGATAGAAGGCGAGAATGCCGAAGACGCGCTCGATAGGATCCGCGATCTGCGTGAGAACCGGCTGAACAACCACCGGCATCAAGGACCGGACATACAGATCGAGGACGGCGAGAAGCAGCTCTTCTTTGGTCTTGAAAAAGTAGTAAAAGCTTCCGGCATTAGCCTTGGCTCGGGCAAGGATTTCCGCCAGCCCAGTCCCCGCAAAGCCTTGCAGCCAAAACAGATAGAGAGCGGCTTCGACGATGCGCTCGCGAGTCTGGGTGGGACGGCGCGACATAGTTAGTTAAGTGTTCAACTAAGTAAATGGATTGTCAATCAAATTGCGCTGCCGGCAACGTTTCCGTGCTCCTGTCAACTTACTAGTGCGTAAACGGATTCGGGGAAACTCGACGGGCCTTTATAGGATCAAGGATCAATCAAGAGGAACGATAACCATGGCTAAAACACTTCTGCTGGCCCTGGCACTGCTGCTACCCGCGACTTGGCTCTCGGCGCAAGATAGCTCTCCGGTCGGAACTGCCGGATCGGCCCACCGAACCGTGCAAGGCTGTTTGCAAGGATCGGACGGGAACTACAGGATCACTGAGAAATCGGGCAGAACCTATAGCCTTTTGGGCGACATGTCGAAGTTGACGGCGCACATTGGCCACGAAGTCCAAATCACAGGCACCTCTGGTCCCGGTGCAATCGGCTCTGGCATAGGGTCGGACGCGACTGGAATTGATCAACCTATATTGACGGTCGGGCAGGTAAAGCACATTTCCGGCGCGTGCCAGACCCTGGGCGGCGAGTAGTCAACGTAGTGCAACGTGTTCGAGCCAGCCACTTTCGCTACGCAGCGCGAGAAGCCTGCCAAAAGTCGATAGTCTGTTTAGGAATTGTGAAAACTATCGCCTCACGATGCTAATTGCATTCATCTCGTCTCTTGAATAACTGACCCAACGCAACAACGGATGCCTGGTGCAACTCCGCGCCCCAGTCGTCCTCTCGGCGCCCGGCACGGAGGCGTACATGCCTCAGCTAGAATCTGAGTTTTCGCAGAACCCCCATTGATTCGGATTTCGTGAGCTGTGATATTGTCGGTCGAAGCACGCGACCCTGAATCAGCGAGGGAGCAAAACGGCAGGCAGAGACGACCAATAGCGTACTCATTGCGCCAAAGTACCTGTCTGCATGCGCCGGCTATTCCGCAAGACGGCGATACATATGAAGTAGGAGTCCCCGGGCACGTAAGAGTTTCCGCACGAAGGTTGGAGGCGGTCATGCATCGGATTGCGATTGCGGCGTTGTTTTCGGTGGCACTATCTTGCGCAGCTTTGGCACAAGTCAATACAGATACGTGCCAGCTCACTGTGCGAGTTCGTACGATTCAGGACAGGGAATATGGCCGGCCTCTTCAGGTGGAGTTGTTATCGAATGGCGGTACACCGATATCGGCAGCGCAAACCAATGGGACGGGGAATGCCGATTTTCAGGTGAGGAGCGGTTTGGCCTATCGGGTACAGGTCTCCGGCCAGGGTATCGAGACGACAACTGCTGAATTCAGAATAGGCGACGGTGAACAGATTTATATGGAAACCGTGAACGTCAAAGCCAGTGCCCCAACAAACCAGCAGCATGAGGCGCAGGGAAGCTCCGCCACAATCTCTATCGCAGAAATGAACGTTCCCGATAAGGCTCGAGATGAACTGGAGAAGGGAATGGAAGCCTTCGCCAAAGGCGATATGGAAAAGGCTCAGCAGAGACTCGACAAGGCGATTTCGATTTATCCCCAGTACGCGCGCGCGTACTCGACGGAGGGCATTATTGCTATCAAGGCTGGCGATCGTGTGAAAGCGAAAGCGCTATTTTCGAAGGCAATAGAGGTCGACGATACATTCGTTCCTGGATATTTGTACCTTGCCCGCGTGGAGTTTCAGGGCAAGAACTATACGGAAGCCGAATCGCTCCTGCGAAGAGTTATGGTCTTAGCTCCGTCCGTGCCAGATGCAGTTGCGTTGCTTGCCAGTGCCGAGTACATGAATAAGGAATACGACAAGGCCCTGGCCGATGCTCGACGCACACACACCCTTCCGAATCATGAGCAGTTCGCTGACGTGCATCTACTGGCCGGCAAGATACTTGAAATGCAGAATCAAGCTCAGGCGGCAATCGTGGAATACCAGCTCTTCCTCAAGGAAAGCCCGAACAGTCCGCAGGTCCCAACGGTGCAAAAGGAAGTGGCCCAGTTAGAGGCAGCAAGCCAATGAGAAGAATCCGCCCTGTGCAAATGGCAATTAAGGAGCGGTTGATTCCGCCGGCTCTTTAACCGCGATGATTCGGTCGGCAGAGACATTCTTCATTTGCTGGACGATTCCGGAAGGCCACCTGATTTCAACGAGGTCTGCGGATGCATTCCGCCCCAGGCCGAAATGCACCGGCCCAGAACTCGAAGATGCATAACCGGCGGCGGTGGTCATATGGTTGTACTGTGCCCCGTCTGCTGTCACAACCTTGATCCGCGCTCCGATGCCGTCGCGATTGCTCTTTGTCCCTTGCAGCTTGAATTCCAGCCAATGATGATTGCCGGGACTTTCATTCATCCAAATTTCTGCCGGAGCGCTGATTGCGCTTACGACAAGGTCGAGACGGCCATCGCCGTCGAAGTCCCCAATCGCAGAGCCGCGGTGCCGCGCTGGAGGTTGTGAAGTGAACCCAGCCTCGGCGGTCAACGCCGCGAATTTCATGCCGCCAAGATTTCGGAAAACGGTATTAGGCTGTTCGACCACAATGCGCGGCGCCGACGCCAGCGATTGTACGTGACCGCGGCTGACAAACAGATCCTTCCAGCCATCGTTGTCGAAATCGGCGATGTTCGGAGAATATCCCGCCATCGGCGAGCTCAGCTTGGTCATGCCGCTCGACTCCGTCACTTCGACGAAACCGCCGTGACCGGTGTTGCGATAGATCGGAAAAGTTTCATTATCGAGCGCGACCAGGAATATATCGGGGTAGCCGTCATTATCGATATCGCGGAAATCGACGCCCATGCCGGAGATGAAAACACCATCCTCGCGCAAAGCTACATTCGCATCGAAACCGATCTCTTCGAACTTCCCGCCACCCTTTCCGTGGAATAACCAGTTCACCAGTTTGTCGTTGGCGACGAACAGATCCATTTTGCCGTCGAGATCAAAGTCAGCCACCGCTGCGCCCATTCCTTTGCCCGGATACGCGCGCAGACCCGATTCCGCGGATGCATCGCGAAATGTGCCATCGCCATTGTTTAGAAAAAGCTGGTTCGGAGTTGGCTTGTACATCTTCGGATGGCAGTAGTCACGATGCCCATATGCCTCGCACACGGGTTCGTGTTCCGGATCCCACTTCAGGTAGTTGATTACGATCAGGTCCAGCAGGCCATCATTGTTGACGTCCACCCAAACCGCCCCAACTGACCACAGCGGACCGTATTCCGGATCAGGCTTGTTGAGTCCTGCCTTTGCAGTTACGTCGGTAAAAGTGCCGTCTCCGTTATTGTGATAGAGCGTATTGCGATATACCCCGGCAACGAAGATGTCCTCAAAGCCGTCATTGTCGTAATCGCCGACGGCTACACCAGTATCGTATCCAGAGCCTTTGAGTCCGGCCTTTTCGGTGACATCTTTGAAGTGACCTTTCCCGTCGTTTTCGAAGAGCCGGTTGTAATATTTTGGGGAATCTTTAACAAGACTATTGATATTTGCGCCGTTTGCGAAGAGAATGTCCGGTTTTCCGTCGTTGTTGTAGTCAAAAACAGCGACCCCTCCCGCCATGGTTTCAGGGGCGTGATATTGGGGCGTCTCGTCACTATTGAGACGGAAATCGATGGGCCGGTAAGAGAAGCGTATCGGACCTGGAATCGAGGACGGGGCCTGCATTTCCGACGTTAATCCGCTTGATACAGGTCGACGATCCTGTCCCCAAAGCATTGTCCCAGCGCATATAAGGACCACACAGATGAGGCCGATAGAGTCCCGCAAGGCTCGGTTCAAACGCAAATCTCCATAAGGGTTCCGCTTCCAGAATGTAACGCAGAATGCGCACGGGGAGCGAGTCAATGTGAATGCTTCCTTCGCGGCCAACGCGCTAAGTCACGGTTTTTGAATACTTGCATAGTCAATTCAGTTTCCGGCAGGAACTTTCGCTTGACAAGGCTGCCGGAGTCAGAGTACAAGCTTTGATCGTTAACGTTCACGAACCCGGCCGTTAACGTTAACGATTCAGGGGTACAACACGATAACAACAACTTAGAACGAAAGATCTGTCCGGAGGCTGGCAATGCGACTTTCGCCCATGACTGTCGAAAGTATAGTTTTGGCCGTAAAACGCCGAAAGTTTCTCCACTTATCAATTCTGTTTCTCTTCCTGGGGCTTTTTGCTTCCCAGGCATTCGCACAAGAAGCGACCATCGTCGGAACCGTAACGGATCCGTCGGGCGCCGCTGTGCCGAATGTAACCGTCACGATCACGCAAACTGAAACCGGCCAAGCCCGCCAAGCGGTTACCAATGGCGACGGCCAGTACATTGCGCCTAACCTCAACATCGGACACTACAGCGTCCGTGTCGATGCGTCAGGCTTCAAGCGAATTGAACAGAACAACATCGTCTTGCAAGTCGGCGATCGATCCCGCCTTGATTTCAAATTAGAAATCGGTTCCACGCAGGAACAGGTGACGGTCGAAGCCGCTGCAGTTGGCGTGCAAACAGATTCCGGTGAAGTCAGCAACGTGATCACCGGCAAGCAGGTCGCGAACCTGGCGACGAACGGCCGCAGTATTTACACACTGGTGAATTTGACAACTGGTGCGTCCAGCTTACAGGGAGATTTCCAGACACCAACACCCGTAGGCGGCGATGCCAATGTCAGTTTCAACGGCCAACGTCAAGGTCATAACCTTTACATCCTGGATGGCGGCGAAGATCTCGACCGCGGTGGTGCAGGCAACTTCAGCGTGATGCCTTCCTTGGAATCGATCGCTGAGTTCCGTGCCCTTACATCCAACTACAGCGCCGAATACGGCCTGTCGTCTGCTGCGACTCTGACAACGGTCCTGAAATCGGGGACGAAGACGTTCCATGCATCGGGATGGGAATACGTACGAAACAACGCATTGGACGCGCGCAACTATTTCAACCCCGCGCCCGCAAAAGTTGCCAAACTGAATTTCAACACCTATGGCTTCAACGTAGGCGGGCAGCTTCCATTTGCGAAGAGCCATCCGACGTTCTTCTTTTACAACATGGAATGGCGCAGCCTGATTCAGGGCGGCAACTACAACCAGACGGTTCCGGACCCGGGCACCTATGGCGGGAATTTCGGAGCCACAGCGATCACGGTTCCGACTTCCACTCAGGTAGCGGACTCTGTCTTGTACGCGAATTGCGCTAACAAGACGGCTGCAGGCAACGGACTTACGCCCGGCGCGGCCTTCCCGAACAACACCATACCCACCTGCATGTTGAATTCGAACGCGCAAGCGCTCTTGGCGGCAGGTATTTTCCCGGCACCAACCAACGGCAACAAATTCCAAGGTAGTCCGAGCACTCCGACCAAAGTTCGTGAAGAGATCGTGCGTATTGATCACGAATTCAACAGCAAAAACTCCATCTTCGGACACTGGGTCTCTGAACAGATTTCACAGGGATTCGGCACCACGATGTGGAGCGGTGACAACGTTCCCACGATCGGCAACACGTTCGGCAACCCTTCGTACAGCGCGGTGGTGCACTACACGCAGATCATCAACCCACGCCTGCTGAACGAAATCGCGTTCAACTATAACGGCAACCGCATCAACATTACCCCTGTCGGTATTTATGCGGCGCCCTCCAACTTCGCTTTCAACCGCGTATTCACCGGCCCGAACGAGCTCGATCGTATTCCATCGATTGCGCTCGGTGGCAGCACGGGCACCAACTATCAATCGAACTGGGTTCCCTGGAAGAACAAAGCCGACTCCTACCAATGGGTCGACGATCTGTCCCTCACCAAGGGCACTCACCAGTTGAAGATCGGTGCCAGCTTCGAGCAGTATCGGAAGATCCAGGATTTGTTCGCGCCGACACAAGGTTCGTTCAACTTCAATGGTTCCTTCACCGGTAATGACTTCGCAGACTACCTGCTCGGTCTTTCCAATAGCTACGGCGAGAACGCGGTTCAGGACAGCGGTCACTGGAATGCCAATTCTTATGCGGCGTATATCCAGGACAACTGGCGCACAACCAGCCGTTTGACCTTGAACCTTGGACTGCGGTGGGATGGTGTTCCGCACACGTACGAAGCCAATGGACGTGAGTCGAACTTCTACCCCAATCTGTATAACGCCGCCAATGCGCAGCGCGAGCTATGGCAATCGCGGATGCGGCAAGAGACATTAGCGCAGCGCCAGCCCGGGTCTCGGCTCTAGCCCCAATCCGATCCTGCAGGGTTATCAGTTCTACCTGAATGGAATCGGCATTGCCGGCAAGAATGGAATTTCCAACGGGCTGGTCGACAATCACTGGGCGGTGTTCGGTCCTCGTGTTGGCTTTGCGTATGACCTGACTGGTCACGGCTCCACCGTGATTCGCGGCGGCATGGGAATCATGTACGAGCGCATTCAGGGCAACGACATGTACAACGCTGGTCCTAACCAGCCGTTCAGTGCCTCGATTACCTTCAACAATGTTAGCCTGTCGAATCCCCAACAGAAACTCTCTGACGGAACAGCCCCTGCGGTGACCATACCGGTTGGCAACATCACCGGTCTCAATGGCAGCAACTACAAGCTGCCGGTGGTATACCAATACAGCGTAGGCGTGCAGCGGTCCATTACAGCCAGGTCCGTTCTGAACGTTTCGTACGTTGGCAACCAGCAGCGGCATCAGAACGACTATCAGGAAATTAATCTTCCCGATGCCAGTTTGTTGACTGGTACAACGGGTCTGGTAGCTGCCTCTGGTCCCTACAATCAGAGTGTTCCTTACCTCGGATTCCACTCCGTTCGCCTGTCTCAGAATGAAGCGAATGGCCACTACAACTCATTGCAAGCCAGCTTGAGCGGGCAGATGACACGCGATCTGCAGCTGAATTTTGGCTACACACTATCCAAGGCAATCGGTTCTACTGTCAGCACAGGCAGCGGTTCGGATCTTGACAATGTCTCGAATCCTTACGCTGGCTGGAGGTATGACGTTGGTCCGTCGCCGTTTGACCGCGAACACGTCGCATTTGTTAACTTCGTATACGACATCCCACTCTTCCGGAGCGGTGCGAACCATGTGGTCCGTACTATTGCCGGTGGCTGGCAGGTGTCGGGAATCGTTCAGATGATGTCGGGAGCACCTCTCAACATCACAACGAACGGCTCTGTGGGCGGAGTCAACAGCGTTTGCAACGTCATTCCCAATTGCTCGAATCGTCCTGACCTGGTGTCGGCAGTCAGCTACCCGCACACGGTCAACCAGTGGTTCAGCACGAGTTCCTTCGCGGCACCCGTGTCGGGCACCTGGGGCAACCTTCCCGCCAACTATCTCCGTGGACCGGGACGCGACAACTGGAACATGTCGCTCTTCAAGGCCTTCGTGTTCAGCGAAAGCCGTGGAAGCCAGCTCCAGTTCCGTGCAGATGCGTTCAACATCTGGAATCACACGCAGTTCCGTGGTGACATCGGCGGAGGCGGCATCAGCACATCGCTGGGCGCATCCAACTTTGGTCAAATCACCGCTGCGTATGATCCGAGAACGCTCCAGCTCGGCGTAAAGGTTGTGTTCTAAGTTCAGCGTCCTCATCGGGTCGCTGTGCTTCACTTTTCCCTGTTCGCATCTCCCGGTGCGAACAGGGTTTTTATTTAGCAACCAGAGAAAGCGGCTTGCTTTGCGTCTTAGCCAGAAGACGCTAGGATGTTAGTTCGCAAGATCGTTAAGATTGTCTTCACCTCTCATGACTCCTCGGCACTTCAAATTGGCATTCTGTGCGCTGCTGGTCGCCCTGCAGCTCAGCGCGCAATCGCCCAGCCCGTCTGAAGCAATCGCCTTGGAACAGCAGGGGAAGCTTGCCGAGGCCGCCCAAGCCTGGCAAGCGGTAATTCGCCAGAGTCCGCGGGATGCGGGCGCCTACGCCAGCTTGGGTGTCGTCTTCGCTAAACAAGAGAAATATCCGGAAGCCGCCGCCGCCTATAGGAAGGCAATAAGCCTGAATCCGAAGCTCCCGGGACTGCGGTTGAACCTCGGGCTTGCGGAGTTCAAGCAGGGCCACTTTGCTGCCGCTGCGGTGCCGCTCAAAGCTGCGCTGGCAGCAGACCCAAACAATATGCAGGCGCGCACACTGCTTGGACTCAGCGAGTATGGCGATAAGAAATTTGCCGACGCAGTCCGGAACCTGAAGATCTCGGCGAAAGCTGACCCATCTAACCTTGAGCTTCAACAGGTCCTGGCACAAAGTTGTTTGTGGGCGCATGACTACGGCTGCGCAGTGGATGGATTCCGTATCATACTGCAGCGCGATCCCAACTCGCCCTCGGCGCATATACTCGTTGGCCAAGCTCTCGATGGGACAGGCAAAACCTCGGAGGCGATAGCTGAGTTCCAGGAGGCCGCGAAGATCGCTCCGCGTGAACCCAATGTTCACTTCGGGCTGGGTTTTCTGTACTGGAAATCTCACGACTACGACAAAGCCAAGCAGGAGTTCGAGGCGGAACTGGCGACGGATCCCAATCATGCGCAGGCTTTGGCTTACCTGGGCGACACGGACTTGAAGGCAGGGAATCCCGATCAAGCTGAGCCACTACTTCGGAAGGCGATCCAATTGAAACCTGATCTGAGGATCGCGTACATGGATCTGGGTGTTCTTCTAACCCAGAAGAAACAGTATGAAGAGGCCGCTGCGACGCTGCGAAAGGCCGTCGAGTTGGATCCCACACAACCGGACGCGCACTACCGCCTGGGACATGTTTACCAGGCCATGGGCAACTCGACTCAAGCCGAAGAGGAGTTCAAGAAAGTGCAGCAGCTACACGAGAAGTCGGATATCAATCTGACGCCGAAAATGTCTGCTGCCCCACCATCGATTCAGCAATAGCTGCGTACTGCTTCGTCTCTGGATTCAAGAAGCGAGAATCGAAATGGGAGCCATGCCTAGAGAGTGTACCAGCCGTTCCCTAGCTGGAGTGCCGAAGTCATCGCGCGACAAACGCCAACACTTTAGCGAGCGAAATGTCACGAAATTGTCACGGAGTTTAATTCGCTTAAACCGCGTACGCAGCTCTCCTGGCGAGTCCAGAACAAGGTAAAATTGCTCCACGGTTAGTAGAACGTCGGGCCTAGGGTGAGACTCCGTTTTTCCTCGTAATCAAGCCAGGGATGGCAGGCATGTCCTTCAGTTCAGTTCGCTTAGTCAATCAATGTTGGAAACGCCTTTGCTCTTCCAGGCCAGTATCGTGGATTGCATGCGTCCTGCTTTTGTTACCCCTCTCTTTCGCATCTTCTGAAGAAAATGCGAAGCCTGCCGATCCAAAACCATCTGTAGTAATCGACATTGCCAGTACCGGATATCCGCTGCTATCGCGGACTGAGAGGCTAGCCGGGGACGCGAACGTGACGTTGGATTTTGTCGACGACAACCACGTCCTGCTCACGTTTAATCCCAAGAAACTTTTTCAGCGCCATCCAGATTGTCCTCCATCGCATGACGACCGTCTGATTCGAGCCGTCATCCTGGAAGTTCCCAGCGGCAAAGTTGTTCAGACAGCGGACTGGTATCTGCATGACCATCGCCGGTATTTGTGGCCTATGGGTTCCGGGCAATTTCTGGTGCGGCGGTTGAATAGCCTGTATCTGGTCGATGCCAACTTGCACGAGAAACTGCTGCTGCAATCTCCCCAAGACTTGTTGTGGGTTTCCGTCGCTCCCGACAGCAGTCAGATTCTTGTCGAGACTGCCGACGATCTTCCCAAGGCTTCTTCTACCGAGTCCTCCTCGTCCCCAGAAACGAAAGCCAAACCCGGATTCACTCTCCAATTTCTGGATCGCGATTCTCTGGCGCCGCAGCGAACTCTCAAACTCAGTGCACAAGTGAATCTCGATGGGACCAGTACTGGGTACGCGGATACGGTTCACAAAGGAGATCTGTGGCTCGTCCGTTACGGGCCCTCGCCGGAGGAACGCCGCAATATTGCACGGGTTCGATCGCGAGGTGTGCCGAGAATCTGGTATCTGAGCAGCAACTCATTGCTCATCGGGCGATGCTGCTCGGACACCGGCGAGTACAGCGTAAGTGCGTTCACGACCAGCGGCCACCGGTTGTGGCGACAGCATTGGGCACGCGACCGTTTCGTTCCGGTTGTCGCTGGTTCAGCTGAAGACAGCCGCGTCGCCGTCAGCACCTTGAGCCACGTTCCTTATGTAAAAGTTGCGACTGACACGACTGACGAAGAGAATCCTGATTTCAGCCTGGAGCAGAATGTCCAGGTTCTCGAAACGGCGAGTGGTACAGCGGTGAAGTCGGTCTTGGTCAGCCCCGTGGTCATGAGCGGCCAGAATTTTTCTCTTTCTCCCGACGGTCGCAAGCTGGCGGTTCTGGCCGAGTCTGCCATTCAGGTCTATGATCTACCGCCAACCTCAGTTGAGGAGCAAGCGAAATTTTCCGCGCTGAAGGCCGATGTTCCTGGCCTCTACACATTGCCCAAGGAAAGCGACGACGGTCCTGATCAACCGGCTACGGCGACTAACGAGCCTCAGCCGTCGTCACCCGCTCCACCGGTTACCCCGCCAGCTTCCGCGGCGATACCCTCGACTGCTTCGTCCTCTTCGGAAGCGCCTCCGGCAAAAGCTGAAGATCAGGGCGCGCCTCTTACGACATTCCGAGTCAACACGCAGGCTGTCGCTGTCGACGTTGTAGTTACCGATTCCAAGGGACATCCGGTAAAAGGGCTCAAACAGGAAGATTTTCAATTGAGCGAAGATGGGAGCGGCCAGAAGATTCGCTCGTTCCACGAGTATAGCGAAGACGTATCAAAAAATACCGCACCAGCGAAGCAAGCGCCGAACATGTTCAGCAACGCCAGCGATAAGCCCCCTGGGGCCACCATGCTGGTATTACTCGATCTGCTGAACACGCCGTCACAAGATCAGCTTTACGCCCGCGACCAGTTGATCAAGTTTCTAAAGGCAAAAGCCGCCGAGGGGAAAACCTCGCAATTTGCGCTTTGCACGCTCACCGGAGATCAGAACTCTCATCTGCATTTGATTCAAGGTTTTACTTCCGACGAGAATAAACTCCTGGCCGCAGCGGGCGGCAACAAGAGCGTGCCGAATACAGCTCGCTGGCAGATCGCAGAGCAGGGGATAGAGAAGACGGCGAACAGTATCAAGGAGCTTGCGGCGAATGATTCAATGAACAGTTGGGGCGCTCTGCTGCACGGAATTGAGGCAATCAAGACCGAAGAGCAAACAACTGACACGGACGCCCGCGTCGGAATCACACTCAATGCGATGATGCAATTGGCCGGATACCTCTCCGGTATACCAGGTCGAAAGAATGTGGTGTGGCTCTCTGGGTCTTTCCCGATTGCGTCATTCAACAACGATTTGCAGAATCCCATGAACGACAACCGCAACTACAGCGGCCGAGTGCACCTCGCGGCCAAACTTCTTGCGGATAGCCAGGTCGCGGTTTATCCCGTGGATGTTCGCGGAATGGATACCGGAAAAATCTCGGTCGCGGATAGCAGCATGGGTCTTGGTCCGGGTACCCAGGGAACTGCGGTTGCACCTGGCGTGATCCCGGTGAACGGGGATAGCGTCATATCACCTAATATAGCGTTCCAGCAGGAAGCGATGCAAGATGTTGCCAGGCGTACCGCCGAGCGCACGGCACTCAACCAAATGGCCTCGGATACCGGTGGAACCGCATTCTTCAGTTCGAATGCGATCGCCGACGCCATCAAGATGGCGACCGAGCAGGCCTCGAACTACTACTCTCTGTCGTACAGTCCCTCAAACAAGAACTACGACGGTCGCTTCCGCAAGCTCAAAGTGGCCCTCGCCGAAAAGGGATACCACCTTCATTACCGGCCCGGATACTTCGCGGACGATCCGAATTCGCCGGCCAAGATGAAGGAAGTTGCCCACAATATCCGAGTCGTAGCCATGCAGTACGGCTCGCCGCAGTCTCACCAGATTCGCTTCTCCGTGCGAGTTCTGCCGGTGGGAACCAGAGCGAAAGTCGACAGCGCGAAAGCTGGAGAGATTCTATTGGCATCGGCGAAGCATCCGACGTTGCCGTCGCAGGTGGAGGTACAACACCACAGCATCGACTACGCCATTGAAAGCGCCGACCTGCGATTCCTTCCGCTGAGCAATGGGACTTACCGCAGCGCGCTGACTTTCATGATTGCATCTTTCGCTGCTGATGGTCGCCCACTGTCGGGAGTCTCGAGTGTTGGCATGAGTGATTTGCGGCCTGAAGTCTACAAAGATGCAGTGACCGGTGGAGTTCGCGTCCACCAGGAAGTGGATGTCCCCGTCGCAGCTACCTCCATGCGGATTGGTATCCAGGACCAGCTCAGCAACTACGTGGGCACCATTGACCTGTCTCTGCCGGTTCCAGCGCCTCCAGATGTTCCGCGCGTGGTGAAGCGCCAGTTGCCGGAAATCGAGCCGGACTGAGAATTCTCGCGGGTTCGCGCCGCAGCCTGAACTGACAAGAAGGAAGTTTGGCAGCCGGATCTGTAAGTTGAGGCGTCTTGCGGGCGTCTGAGCCCGATGCCGAAATCCTGAGCGCAGTCGAAGGACCTGCAAGAACTTTGTGGCAGCCGGATCTGTAAGCCGAATTTTGTCTGCGAGCCGAAGCTTGCAGGACGGTCATTCCTCTAGGCCGCACATTACTATGCGGCTCCAGCGACCTACCCGGAACTTCCATCCCATTACTGGGAGCCTTGCGGTTTACGCGCCGAGCCAGCGCGTGCGGACATTGCTGCCCGCTCGTTCCCTATTTGGTCTTGCTCCGTGTGGGGTTTGCCATGCCCCGACCATTACTGGGCGGGCGGTGCGCTCTTACCGCACCTTTTCACCCTTACCTTGTTTCCCACTCAAGCCAAAAGACGGCTTGAATGGGTCACCCGGCGGTATGTTCTCTGTGGCACTGGCCGTCGACTGGCCTTTACGCCAGCCTCCCGGACGTTATCCGGCACACTGCTCTGCGGAGTTCGGATTTTCCTCCCGCACCGGCGAACCGGCGCCGGCGACCGTCCGATCCGGCTGCCAACTACAGCATTATATAGAGACCCCAAGCTATCGTTCGGAAGGAACTTTGGCGCAGCCCGACGCGTATATCTGATCGGGTGGAGTACTGTATCCGTTCCAGGCGTCAGACGTCCTTGAACTAGGGAAGAGCTGCGTACCCTGATAGACTTCTAGCTACCCATCATGAACACGGCCGAAGCCATCCGCATTGCATTGCAGTCGCTCTGGGCGAACAAGTTACGCTCAGTGCTGACGCTGCTTGGCGTGGTGATCGGCGTATCGGCAGTGATCGCTGTCGTGACCTTCGTCGCCGGGATCAACGGCTACGTAGCCAACAAGGTGTTCGGTCTCGGCGCGGACGTGTTCATCATCGGCAAAATGCCTGGCGTTGTGACCGATATCGATACTTACCTCGAAGGTCAGCGACGCAAAGATCTCACCATGGACGACTACCGCGCCGTAAGCGAGGGCTGCAAACAGTGCAGCTACGTGGGAGCTTCGATTACGAACTCCAGCGGCCACGTACGTTATGAGAACCAGGCTTCGTCGGACACGATGGTCCGTGGCATGACCGCCTCAATGATGACCATCTATGACGAAGAAATCGTGTCTGGCCGCGGTATCACCGAAAACGACGTGGAGAACTCCTCCCACGTAGCTGTGATTGGCCAGGACATTCTGGAAAACCTGATGGGCGGAAGCATCGAT
>CAVRWV010000004.1:0-116209 GCA_963724985.1 Terriglobia bacterium
TACCGATGGCTCCTTCCGGTCCGGTTCCGGCAACATTGAGATGGAAAACATCCGTCACAACGCGGAAGCCAGCGCCGGCAGCGGCAACATTCGGGCGCACAATATCGGCGGTTCTTGCAAGATCAGCACCGGCAGTGGCGATATCACCCTGGTGCAGTCGGGCAGCGGTGAAGTCGAAGCCAAGGCCGGATCGGGCACGCTTCGCCTGGAAAACATCAAGGGCAGTCTGCGTGCCTCGAGCGGCAGCGGACACATCTCGGCTGATGGCGAACCCTCGGGCACTTGGGAAGTTCGCACCGGTTCCGGCGGGATCTCAGTCCGCGTTCCCTCGAACGCCGCTTTCGATCTCTACGCGCACTCCAGTTCCAGTTCCATCAACCTTGGCGTGCCGGTGACAGTCGAAGGTACGCAGAACCGGCACGAAGTACGCGGCAAAGTTCGCGGCGGAGGCGGCTTCAGCCTCGACCTGCGCAGCGGCTCCGGGGACATCGACGTCCGGTGATTGGTAATCTGGAAATTGGTGATAGGTAATTGGATTGATCAGGCGCGCTTGGGTTTCTATTACCTATTACCGTTTACCAATTACATATTGCCGGGTGCGCCACACTCTAGCCTTCTTTTGGCGTAAGGGTGGGAACCCGGTGTGGCGCGGGCGCCCTCGCCCGCGTTTTCATAGCTCTTGAGCTGTCTCTTGCCGACTGTCGAAGAGCGCCTCGCCCGCGCAAGTTCTTTCCAAAATAACCCCTGGTAAACAGCACATCAACAGCAATCCTCCCCAACTCAGGTATCCTTTTCTCGGTGAGGTTAATCTTCGACATCTTCGGTCAGACCCTGCGCACGCTGTGGGCTCACAAGCTGCGTTCGTTTCTGACCATGTTCGGCATCGCCTGGGGAGTTGGTTCCCTGCTCTTGCTCGTCGGCCTCGGCGAAGGTTTTCGCTCCGGCAATCGTAAGCAGTTCGATGAACTGGGCGAGAATGTGATGTTCATCTTCGGAGGCCGGACACCCGCAGTTCGCGGTAGCTTCACCAGCATGCGGCAGTACTACCTTACCTATCAGGATTATCTCGACGTCAAAGCAGAGGCACCGGACGTCAAGGCCGTGGCCCCGGTAATCTCACGCGGCGATGTCAAGGCCGTCAGTGACTACTTCACCAGCAGCGGACAATTGATGGGTGTTCCGGCCAGTTTCAACGTGATTCGATACCTGCCCGTGGCCGACGGCCGCTGGCTCGATCCCATGGATGACGCTCAAAACCACCTGGTAGTGGTGCTGGGAGATGAAGCCCGAAAATTGCTTTTTCCGGGCCGGCCTTCGATAGGCAGCACCATCCTTTTGAATGGCGTGCAATTCCAGGTGGTCGGCACTCTGAAGCGGATCGGTCACGGAGACGACAACACCATAAACCTGCGCATCTTTGTGCCATTCACCACGATGCAGCGATACTTTCCGCCCACCGGAGTGAAGGACGCTTTCAATCCGATCTCGTTCATCAACTACCAGCCCAGAACGCGCGAGTCGCATGAACAAGCGAGAATCGAGGTCCACAAAATCATCGCGCGCAATCATGGATTCGATTATCTCGATCCCGACGCGTTCGATGAATGGGACAGCATTCGCACCGCTGACCAGGTTGGGAAAATTTTTGACGCCATGAACGTGTTTCTCGGCAGCGTCGGGTTAGTAACACTCGCACTGGGAGCGATCGGGATTATCAACATCATGCTGGTCGCCGTAGCCGATCGCACGCGCGAGATTGGTTTGCGGAAGGCAGTCGGCGCAACCAATGGCAGCATCATGTTTCAGTTCTTTATCGAAGGAGCTTTCTTGACTGTCCTCAGCGGCGGAATCGGCATGGGAGCTGCGGCCGCGCTGATGGCTCTTTTAGGCTTGCTGCCAGCACCGCCCGGGTTCGATCCGCCCAAGTTGGTCGCCTCTACGGCAGTGCTGGCCATCGGGTCGCTCTCTATTGCGGGTGTGGTCGCCGGTTTATATCCGGCCAGGCGAGCTGCCTCCTTGCAACCAGTCGAGGCTCTGCGTAAAGAATGAAACGCGATCTCCTGCAGCAGGCTTACGGCGCGATGCGCCACGATCTTCGCAAGACCGTACTCACCATGCTCGGCATGGCATGGGGTATCGCCACGGTTGTTCTTCTGCTCGCCTACGGGGAGGGTTTTGGGCGAGCTATCCAGAACATCTTTGAAAGCTTCGGAGCTAAAGCCGTTGGCATCTATCCCGGCCGCACCTCTCAACAGGCAGGCGGAAACAAAGCCGGCGTACAGGTCCGACTCACACAGGCGGACGTCGAACTAATTCGCAATGTAGCGCCGCTCATTCGCCACGTCTCCCGCGTGTCCGATAAGCAAGTCTCGGTGCAGGCCGGCGAACGCTCATTCACGTTCCCGGTCTACGGAACCGATCCCTCGATTCAAGATATTTGGAACTTGCAGATGCAGTCGGGCCGTTTCCTGAACGATGAGGACAATATCGAACACGGGCACTTTGCTGTCCTCGGTTCCGAGGCGAAAGACAAGCTCTTTGGGGGCATGCCTGCGCTCGGAGAGCAAATCCGCCTTAACGGTGTCACCTTCCAGATCGTGGGTGTACTTGCGCCGCGAATGCAAGAAGCCGATAGCGACGAGAACCGCAGCACCTACATCCCTTACAACACCATGAGCGTGCTCCAGGACACCTTCTACATCGGCGGCATATGGCTGGACTTCCAGGGCATGCAGCATGAAAAGCTCACCCAGACGATCCGCGACTCCCTGGCCATCACGCACAATTTCAAACCTGACGACGAGCGCGCAGTCTTTATCTTTGACGCTCAGAAGCAACTGGAGCAGTTCAGCATCATCACGTTGGGCTTGAAGATCCTGTTGGCATTCATCGGAACTGTCACCCTGGGCATCGGCGGCGTTGGCCTCGCCAATATCATGCTGGTTTCGGTTACGCAGAGGACTCGCGAGATTGGCGTGGAGAAAGCGCTGGGCGCCCGCCGTCGTGACATCCTCTTCCAGTTTTTGGCGGAAGCCATGGTAATCACCGCCGTTGGCGGAGCGCTAGGGATTTTGCTGTCGTACGCGGTTTCGCTTTCCGTCGGACGCCTGACGTTTTACAGCGCAATGGCAGCACATGCCGAGGCAGGCGACATACGATTGATTGTGGCCCCGAAAGTATTGGTCATTTCCACGATTATCCTGGGATTGGTTGGCCTGATCAGCGGAATGTTCCCCGCCGTACGCGCCGCAAACCTCGACCCCATCGAAGCCTTACGCTACGAGTAATCGGCGGCACGGGCGGCTGTCATCGGCGTCCGTTTTTTGTCATCACGAGCGACGTGCGTTTTTGTCATCACGAGCGGACGTAAGTCCACGAGGGATCTGCATTTCAAAGTGGCGCGGGCGCCCTCGCCCGCGTTTCGCGTTTCAATTACCGATTACCTATTGCCCATTACCTATTCCTCCAATTTGCTTTCTCCTCTCCACATCCCTCACAATCGGCGTTGGGATTTGTTTTCAATTACCCGATTCTCTGATTCCATGATCGACATCCACTGCCACATCCTGCCTGACGTTGACGATGGTGCCCGTTCCTGGGACATCGCCATCCGGATGTGCGCAATGGCTGCCGACGATGGCATCGAACACATCGTCGCCACGCCTCACGCCAACTCCGAATACGCGTACGACCGCGCCTATCTGCAATCGGTCTTGGACGAGTTGCAGCGCCGCGTTGGCACTCGCGTCGCGCTCAGCCTCGGCTGCGATTTCCATTTCAGCTACGAAAATATTCAGGAAGCGCTTCGCGATCCGCGTCGCTTCACCATCGCCGATACCAACTACCTGCTGGTGGAGTTCAGCAACTTCTCGATCCCCCCAACTACCGGCGAGAATCTTTCAGCGCTGATTCACGAAGGCTTGACTCCGATCCTCACGCATCCGGAGCGTAATCCTCTCCTTCAGCAAACGCCACAAACAGTCGTGGACTGGGTTTCCCTGGGCTGCCTGGCGCAGGTCACCGGCTCGGCTCTTACCGGACGTTGGGGACGCCGCGCCCGCGCCGTCGCCGAGTGGCTACTTGAGCGCGACGCAGTTCACGTACTCGCGACCGACGCCCACGGCACCGACGATCGCACACCCGTGCTCTCATCCGGCAGAGATGCAGCCGCTGAACTTGTAGGAATGGAAAAAGCAACCGCGCTCGTGGACGACAATCCACGCGCTATTGTCGAGGGGCTGGCCTTACCTGATTTTTCGGGGTTTTAGTTCTGATCTCTTACCGACGTAGCGACCGGACCGGTCGTTGTCACTGCGGCTGGAGTTGCCGCCGGCGTACCTGTCGCATACGGACTCACCGCGGCCGTCTCAGGATTCAGCACGCCGCTATGATCGGGTCCTAATCCCAGCTTGATCAGCGCGCGCGAATCTGGCAGCACCTTCGACTGCCATCCATGATCTCCCTGGTAGCGGCGCATCGCATCCTGCGTACGGCTGTCCCAGTTCCCGTCGGCTTCACCGCTCAGGTAATTCTGGCGGATCAGCGCTTCCTGTATCTGACGCGTGCGCTCGGAATCGATCCCATGCTGGCCGTGCGACTTCCACGAGCTCTTCACGACCTTCTTGCCATGCCGGGACTTCGATCCGCGGCTGTTGCTCGCAGACTTCGTATGCGCCGCCGATCCCACCTTGGAAGCTGCTTTGGCGTGTGACTTGGTGGTGTGCTCGGAAACACTCGAACCTTTATGGACGGTCTTTTTCTTGCTCGTAGTGGTGGCCGTCGCCGCCGCAGCAAGCGACATCGCGAGAATCAGTGTTCCTGTAACCCGCCATCCAGATCGACTCAAATAGCCACCTCGACCGCTTAGAACATTAACCCGCCAACTTGGCGGAGCTCAATTGGTGCAACAACTTAGACTCGAAACCGGCTTCTCCGGTTTGCCTCATCCTAAACGAATGGCGCCGAGCATGCCATAAAATCAGCCCTCGGCGCCAGTATCTATCGTGTAAACAGCAGGTTACGGAAGGGTACCGCCCAGGAAGACCGTCCCGGCATTGGCTCCCGCCCGGGCTGGCCTTACCAGAAACACCACATCCTGACCACTCTTCAGATTCTGCGTTGCCTTGGCAAAATCATCCGTGCTGTTCACCGGCTGCTTGTTGATTTCCAGGATCACGTCGCCGCGCGACAGATTCACATCGTCCGCGAAGGATCCCGGCTTTACATCGGTCACCACAACGCCCTTGCCCGATGGCACTTGCAGCTTCTGCGCAATGTCAGGGGTCAGGTTGTCCACAGTGATGCCAAGTTTGCTCTGCTGTGGCTGCGACTCGTCGCCCTGCTCGCCGTCTTCCAGGCCCAGCTGCTTGCCGAACAGCTTGGAGCGGCTAGCCACGGTCACGCTGGTCTCGCCCTTCTGGCCGTTGCGGATGTAACCCACCTGCACCTTGGTTCCCGGCTTGGTGTTCGCGATTATGTCCACCAACTCGTCTCCGGTCTTCACCGGTTTGCCGCCGATGTTAGTGATCGTGTCGCCTGTCTTCAACCCGGCCGCTGCCGCAGGACTGTTCGGCACTACATTCGAAACAGTCACTCCGGATCCAGATCCATAGACGCGTGCCACTGCCGGATTCGGTTCGGCAGCGAATTCCACGCCAATCGATCCGCGGATCACGCGGTGTTCAGGCCCGATCAGATCGTTGTAAACCTTGATCACCGTATTACCCGGTAACGCAAAGCCCACACCTTCATAGCCCTGGCCTTCAGTCAGAATCGCTGTATTGATTCCGATGACCTGCCCGGCCATGTCGACTAGCGGTCCACCCGAGTTGCCCGGGTTGATGGCCGCATCCGTCTGTATGAAGGACTGGAACTGCCTGCCCGCGACCACGTTGCTGCGCGCCTTGGCCGAGATGATGCCGGCCGTCACGGTTTGCTCGAGTCCGAACGGGCTGCCCATCGCGAGCACCCAATCGCCGACCTCAGTGCCATCCGAGTTGCCCAGCTTCGCTACGGGTAGCGGACGGTTTACTTCGATCTTAATCACCGCAAGATCGGTCTCTTCGTCCATGCCGATCACCTTGGCATCGTGCTGCACGCCCGGCGGATCGTCCTTCAGCTTCACGCGAACGCGATCAGCTTTGTTCACTACGTGCCGGTTAGTAATGATGTAGCCCTTGGAATCGACAATGACACCGGAACCCAGCGACCGCTGACGCATGCCTTCCGGCCCGGCGCCCTGTCCACCTTGCCCGCCAAAGAACTTATCGAAGAAGTCCTGGAACGGATTGTCTTCGTCATCACCGCCGCCTGGTCCCTGATCTGGGGTCTGCGGTCCGGGTTGTACTCGACGCCGGTGCGGATTCTTGATCGTAGATTCCGTATTGATATTTACGACCGACGGTTCCAGCTGTTTTGAGATCTGCGTGAATGCGTTCGAAAGATGCTTCGGGGCAGGAATCTGTAAAGGCGTCGCATCGGAGGAAGAACTTGTCCCGTTCTGTCCCTTTACGCCGTAGGAGATAACCGTACCAATCAGAATGCCGACCGACAGGGTCAAAAGAATCGCTACAACCGACCCTAGTCGCTGGGAGCGCATGCGTTCCCAAAAAGCGCTTACGCGCGGGTTCATATCGTCGTTCCTCCAGCTACAAATGCGAATTGATTATTATAAGGACGCAGGCAGGTCCTTTGCATCCTTGGCGATACTTGTGGAATTCCCATTCCACTTAGACGCGAAAACCACCCCTTGTGTTTCGGTTTATCCAAGGAATCTTCACGAAATCGGTATTTCCGGGCCCATTTCTCGCTGCGACTCCGGCGTGCTTCCCTTCAACTCCGAAACCAGGATTCCACCCAGTATCAGCAACGCACCCGCCGTGGCGCGCACACCCAAGCGCTCGTGAATCATGAAAAACGACGTCAATCCCGCGAATACGGGCTCCAGCACGAAAATCAACGCCGTGTGCGAAGGTGGCGTGAACTGTTGAGCCCACGCCTGGATCGTAAACGCTGCCGCCGTGCAAAGCGTACCTGTTAGTAGTATCGCCCACAATACCTGTCGCGACCAAGTTACATGAACAGGCTGTAGCGGAACGGTGGCGAACATGAGTATCGCCGCAGTAAACACCTGTATCGTCGCAATCGCCGCGAACGAATGGCTCCGCATCGCGCGTCCTGTGAAGATGATCTGCAGAGCAAACGAGCACGCGCAACCCAGCGTCAGCAAGTCGCCGCGATTCATGCTTGCCAAATTCAATCCGTCGCCCGAGGGAATCGTCATCAGGTAAAGTCCGACCAACGCAGACGCCACGCCTACACTCGTCCAGTTGCTCGGAGTTCTCCGCCACGCAATCGCAAGAATTACCGGAACCAGCACAACAGACAATCCTGTCAGAAACGCTGACTTCGATGGCGTCGTGAAACGCAATCCCGAAGTCTGGAACGAATAACCGAGAAACAGAAAGAATCCCACCAGAGCTCCGGCTCTCCATGTCCCCGCGCCGGCTTTACGCAGCGCACCCCACGACAACGGAATCATGATCGCGGACGCCAGTCCCATGCGCACGGCGTTGAACAGCAGTGGCGAAATATCCTCGAGCGCGTTCTTGACGATGACAAATGTCGCTCCCCAGAAGAACGTCACCATCACCAGCAGAATATGGGCTTTGAGCGACCGGGACACGGGAAGCAGTGTAACAGTCAGACTTTCAGTCGATCAGTCTCTCAGTCGATCAGTCTTTCGGCTTGGTTCGTCGGTATATCAGTAGATCAGTACTTCAGTTCATGAGCTTTACTGATGTACTGAAATACTGATGTACTGAAATACGCTTTTATCCTCGAAACACCAATCCCACCAACAGCACGCCTACGCACGCAATCACCACCATCAGGATGAATACGGTTCCCCACGCGAAGAACGTAATCACGTCGAAATCAAGCTGGACACAATCTGCGAGCTTTCGAATTCCCACCACTTCCGCCGCTCCGTATATCGCCAGCAGCACCAGACCGAGCAGGCGCGCGTAGGAAAAAGCCGGCACGTAGATCAGCGCTGCGACTGTGGGAAGAACCGCAAAGGCCGGCAGTAAGACAAGGGGCGCGGCCAAAATCAATGACCGTTCGCGCTCCTGCCACGTGATCCGAGTGGGAGTCATACGACTTGGAAGATTTTACTTCCTTCGCCTGATCCGCATTGATGACGCTCACTGACCCACGAGCGGGCGTGTTCTCACGGCGAGTGAAGTAATCTCGATTCCCGAAGCGGTCCGATTTGTTTACTGATTGATAACACCACCCCTCCCCCCTCCCTAGCGGCAAATAAAGGACTTACGAGGTAGTGCGGCTGTACATAGGGCATAACAAAGGACTTAAGCCCTCTCTACCGCATAACAAAGGACTTATCGCCCGAGTTCCCGAAACGAAAGCCAGATCCTTCGGCTTCGCTCAGGATCTCGGCAGCGGGCTCTGACGCCCGCTAAACGCCTCGAGACACGGAGAGCCACAGTATTCAAGAGTACGGTAATGATTTCTTAAAGATATGTCAATACATATTTAAAATATCTATAAGAATAGTGATTGGCACCCGAACTACTGAACGATTCGGACGCTTTTGTTTACGGCGCCTGGTACACCGTCTTGCCGCCAACCACCGTGCGCAGGACCTTGGTCCCGAGAATGTCGTGCGCGGGAACCTTCGTGATGTCGCGGTCGAGCACTACGAAGTCAGCGAGCAGACCGGGTTGCAGCCTGCCCTTATCGCGTTCGGCGAATTCGGCAAATGCCGGCTCGTTCGTATAAGACCCGATGGCTTCTTCGATGGTGACTTTTTGTTCCGGGAAATATGACTTCGTTCCCGCTTCGTTCTCTCGCGTCACCGCCGCATAGAGGCCTCGAAACGGAGTGAGCGGCTCCACCGGATAATCAGTCCCGAACGGCACCCGCACTTCGTTTTGTAAGAACTGCTGCCACGCGTAGGACATCTTGGCGCGCTCGGGACCGATGCGCGATTCTGCCCAGTTCATGTCCGTGAGCAGATGGTTGGGCTGCATCGACGCAATCACGCCCAACTGGTGGAAACGCGCAAACTGGTCGGGAGCGGTTACCTGGGCGTGCTCGATGCGGAAGCGGAAATCGTCGACCTGCGCCGGACTACTCGCTGCACGCAGCTCTTTCTCCCGGATCTCACCGGCGGCGGCGGCGAAGGCCTGCAGCGCCATTTCAACGCCGCGATCGCCGATGGCGTGGAAGCCGATCTGGAATCCGGCGGCTACGCGCTCGCGCGTCATCTGGTTCAGTTGCGCCTGCTCGAACTGCGGCAGACCCGAGTTTTTTGGATCGTCCGAATAGGGCGCGAGCAACGCGGCGGTGCGCGATCCCAGCGACCCGTCCATGAAGCCCTTGAGCATTCCGGTGCGCAGCATCGTGTCGGTCTGCGGATGATGCGCGCGATGCTCCTGTAAAACCGGCACGGGATCGGTGAATGGCAGCCATTCGCTGATGCGCACCGTGAGCTTGCCTTCGCGCTCCAGGTCTTCGTAGACGAGAAAGTCTTCCCACTGCGAGTAGTCCTGGATTGAAGTAAGCCCGAAGCGTGCAGCATCGGCCAGCGCCAATTGGATCGCCTCGCGACGCTTCGCCGGACTTGGAGGAGGAATCACTTTATCGACAGCACTTCGGGCTTGTTCGCGCAGGATTCCGGTCGGTTCGCCGCTCGCATCGCGATCGATCTTTCCACCGGACGGATCAGAAGTGTTTTTGGCGATGCCGGCTTTCTGTAACGCGGCGCTGTTCGCCACGGAGATGTGTCCATCGACACGGCCGAAAACCGCGGGATGATTGCCGGAAACCGCATCGAGATCCTGTCGCGTCGGCAGCTTCTGGCTTGCCCACAGCGTGTGATCCCAGCCTTCGCCCACGATCCACTCGCCTGCAGGCGTTGTCTTGGCGCGCGCGGCGATGCGCTGCTGCATCTCCGCCAGCGACTTCACGCCGACCAAGTCGACGTTGAGCTTTTCCATGCCGCCGGCTGCTAAATGCATGTGGGCATCGTTGAATCCGGGCATCACGAAATGCCCATCGAGATCGACAACCTCGGTGTGTTTGCCCTTGAGCTTTTGAATGTCTTCGTTGGTGCCAACCGCAACGATGCGGTCGCCGCTCACGGCAATGGCCTGCGCGCGCTGCAGGAACATTCCTCTCACGACGGAATTGCTCCCATCTTTGCTGATCAAAATGATCGCGCCGGGAAGAACGTCGCCATTGACAAAGATGCGGTCAACCGTTTGTGGAGGCTTAGCAGATTCCGAAAACGCGGTGAAAGATGACATCAACAATAGAAAAGTCGCGATGCCCTTCATTATCGTCCTGTGGTCGTGGGTGCACTGTCGCGCTTCGGCTTGTCGGATTGGTATCCCGACAACGTCAATACCGAGAGCAGAATCCGCTTCAATCCGAGTTCGCGTTGGGTGGGATCGTACCATTCCTGGATCGTGTGCGCGCCACCACCGCTTCCGCCAGCGCCCATCGCAATTGCTTCGCGTCCTTGCGAGAGCGGGATGTTCGCATCCGTCGAAGCGCGTTGCAATTTGGAATTCACGCCCAGGTGATCGTCCACGGCTCGCACCACGCCAAGAATTCGCGCGTCGGGCGCCAGTTCCGCCGCTGGACGATTGCCAATCAGTTCCATCTGGTAAGTGAGTTCCAGATCGTCGGCACGCATCCGCGATCGCGTCACGCCGTGCACTGCGAATTCCAGCGACTCGCGCAACGCCTGCTCCAACCGCGCCAGTTCCTCGGCCGAGGTCGAACGCAAATCCACTTTCATGCTCGCGGATTCGGGGATGGAATTCACCGACGTTCCGCCACTGATCGAACCAATATTGAAAGTCGTCTTCGGATTGGTCGAGACGGGCGTTCGGCTGAACTGCTCAATTGCTCTCGCCAGTCCGATGATCGGATTCGGCGTGCCAAAGTCGCTCCACGAATGTCCGCCCGGCCCGGTCACCGTGATCAGATAGCGTCGGCTGCCCAGCGCCTGGTTGATGATGCTGTCCGCCCCGGCGCCGTCGATTACCAGCGTGTATCCGATCTTGTCGCGCCACGGCGATTCGGAGAAAAGATGTCGCATGCCGCGAACATCGCCCTCACCTTCCTCGCCTACGTTGGCAATAAAGACCAAAGGCGCTTCGGTCCGCAACTTCGAAGCCTGCAGCGCGGAAACCAGCGCCAGCATCGCCGTGAGACCGGCTCCATTGTCGGAAATGCCGGGCCCGTAAAGCTTGTCGCCCTCGCGGCGAGCATCGATCTTCGTCGCCGCGGGGAACACTGTGTCCATGTGCGCGGTGACGGCGATGTATTTCGAATTTTCGCGAACTCCGGGCCGCACGCCAATCACGTTGCCCAGCGAATCGACGTGAACATCTTTCAGCCCGAGAAAGACGAAATGCTTGCGCAACCACTCACCTCGACGGCCTTCTCCAAACGGTGGAGCGGGGATATTGGTCACTTCCAATTGCCAATCGGAGAGCTGCCGCTGATTGGCACGGAACCACGAAAACGCGCTGTGAACCTGCGAATCGGCCGCAAGTTCGACGACTTCTTTACGAATGGAAGCAGCCGTATACAAATCGGCGGTGGGAGACGTTTCGGCTGAGGAAAAGAAGGCCATAACCAGGAATAGCGATATTACAACGAGCGGCCTTCGGATACACCAAAGCCGTTTTCGATTCCGCGCAACGGATTTAACGATCCTGCGCACTCGCTGAATTGTAAAGGGAGGTGAGCAGCAGCGCACCCGGCAATCAGTCTGCCGCCGGAGCCTGGCAACACTCGAGAATCTCGGTCTCCGTAAGGATGCGATCGGATTCCTTTGCGCGCTGGTAGATGCGCTCGACCAGTTCCGGATCGGGGAAAATTCCGCGGTGCTCCAGCCAGTACTGTACGTTGGACTTCCCGCTCATCGGTCCGATTTCGATGATCTGCTCCATGCCGAAATAAGAAGCAGGGACGCCGGAATAGACGTTGTCGGCCAGTTCAACATCGTGCTTTCGGAACGCCTTGATTACCGCTGCGGCGTGTACGCCGGTTCCGGTGCGGTAGGCGTCGTCGCCAACCACTGGATAATTTTTCGGGATCGCAATGCCGGTTGCTTTGGAGATCGCCTGGCAATAATCGCGCAGGCGCATCAGGTCCTGATTTTCCCAAGGGTCAATCTTCATGAGCTTCAGGTTCACCAGCATTTGATCCATCTGCGTGTTGCCGACACGCTCGCCGATCCCAAGCCCGCTGGCGTGAACGCAATTCGCGCCAGCAACGATCGCTGCCAAAGCATTCGCCAGTCCCATACCGCGATCGCAATGGCCGTGCCAGTCGATGCGAATCTGCTCGCCCGAAGGAATCACAACTTCCTTTATCACGAAGCGCACGAGGTTGATGACGCCCATTGGAGTGGCATAACCGCAGGTGTCGCAGATCACGATCGCGCGCGCTCCAGCAGCGATGGCCGCGGAATACAGGCGCTTGACCGTATCCGGATCGCAGCGCGTGGTGTCTTCGGTGACGTACATCGAATCGAGCCCTAGCGAGCGCGCAAACGAAACAGCCCTCTCGGTCTGCTTTAGCAGGAAATCGTCGGTCCAACCTTCGGTGTAACGCCGTATCGGACTGGAACCGATAAACGTCGCCGCCTCGATCGGGATTCCCGCCTTCTGCGAAATCTCGGCGATTGGCCGGATGTCGTTCTCGTGTGTGCGAGCCGCACAGTTTGGCCTGATCTTCATGCGATGGTTGGCAATCTCGCGAGCCAGCGCCAGGCTATGCTCTACAGCGCGCGGACCAGCTCCGGGCAAACCGATGTCGAGCATGTTGATCCCGAGCGATTCCATTAAATGAAGGATCTCGATCTTTTCGGGAATGGCAGGATCGCGGACCGAAGGCGACTGCAGACCGTCGCGGAGAGACTCGTCGTTGAGGAGAATCGGACCTCGTGGTTTGACCTCAGGTCCGGGGATGTTATTCCAGTCGTAGATCAGCCCTGGTTGCATGCCATCCTCTCTCGCCCTCGCACCCGCTGTTAGATGCGCGGCCCCACTCGCTCGACTCGATCGCGCAGCCCCACGCTGCGTTACCGATATTGTCAGATGCGCCGTCCGCTAGTGGACGCTACTGTCCATTCTTGGGCGGCTCGCTCAGGTCCGACGCTGAAACCTTGCCTCGTCCCGACACGGATCCATTCTGCGGATCATTGGGATTCGGGCAGGTATAGCGTCTTGCAATACTCGCAGCGATAAATCTCGGCCGTGCGGCCGTAAGCCTTCTCCACGTCTCCGCATTCCTGTTCCAGAACGTCGCTTGTGTAAAACCAGCGCTTCAAGTGGCCTGCGCACAGCTTCCCTTTTTCGTCCTTCTCATTGCAAGAACGTTGCAGGTTCATTTTGACTTTTACTTTGTGATTAGGGAGATGCGGAACGGTGGAAGTCTCTGGCTGCGGAACGGGCTGAATCGGGTTACTGACCAAATGCGACCTCGCCTATCAATGAGCCCATTCTAGATCACGCTGGCAAGGTCGGCTACGGTACTTTGGATGTGACCGCCTACAGGCGTTTACGGATTAGCGCTCCGGTTGAGCCCAAAGCGCCGCGAATGCGCTTGCGGAGCCCCGGAGCGAAGAGCATATCGGTGAAATCGTCCATCTGGTGCGCGAGTTTCTCGCTATAGCCATACCACCAGAGCTTCTTCATGCGCGGCATGAGATCGCTGTCGAGGTACTTCACCCGCACCATTTCTTCCAGACCGAGTTTGCCGTGGGTACGGCCGAGTCCGCTGGACTTTACTCCGCCATGCGGCGCTTCACTGATACCGAAGCCGCAGATGACGTCGTTCACCATCACTGTTCCCGCATGGATCTGTTTAGCGATGGCCTCACCGCGCTGACGGTCGCGGGTCCAGACGCTGGCGGCGAGTCCGAAATCAGAGTCGTTGGCGAGGCGAATGGCTTCGTCTTCGGTATCGAAGGGCATGATCGGCAACACGGGGCCAAAGGTCTCTTCCTGCAGAAGCCGCATGGAGTGGTTCAGGTCGGCGATCACGGTTGGCGCGTAGAAATTGGGGCCAAGCTGCGAGAGGCGTTCTCCGCCACAGAGCACGCGGGCGCCTGCGGCTTTCGCTTCGTTCACCTGCGCTTCCACGATTTGCAGTTGGCGTTGGTGAATCATCGGACCGACTTCGACGTCCGGATCTTCCCCTTGCCGACGCGCAGCTTGCGCGTCTTCTCCACACAGGCTGCCAGGAACTTGTCGTAGAGGCTGCGGTGGACGTAGCAGCGCTCCACGGAAAGGCAGGTCTGTCCGGCATTCACGAAGGCTCCCCAGATGGCAGCGCTGGAGGCCACGTCGACGTCGGCGTCGGCAAGCACGATCATCGGATCTTTGCCGCCGAGTTCAAGCACCACCGGAAGCAGTCGTTGCGCCGCGGCTTGTGCGATGCGTTTCCCGGTCGCGACCGAGCCGGTGAAGATGACCTTGTCTATGGGCGCTTCGAGCAAAGCGGCACCTGCCGGGCCCTCGCCGATCACGACCTGAAATACATCTTCCGGAACGCCGGCTCGATGCAGCAGCCGCGCTAATTCCATCGCAGCTGCCGGAGTGAATTCCGAGGGTTTGAGCACCACGGCATTTCCGGCGGCGAGGGCGGCGAGGGTTTCGGTGGCGGGAATCGAAAATGGATAGTTCCATGGCGAGATGATCGCGATCACGCCATACGATTCACGCAGCAGGCGTCCACGTTTCGCTTTCAGAATGGGATTGCCGTGCGGAACAACTTCAGGCCGGAGCGCGCGATAGGCATACTTGCGCAGGAAGCGGACAGCGTCGAGCACCACCAGAACTTCCGTGAGCAACGCCTCGACAGCCGGTTTCCCTGCTTCGCGGCTGATTAGCTCCGCGACTTGGGTTTTTTGTGCATGCAGCAGCCGCTGAAACCGCCGCAGGATCTGGATGCGCTTGCGAACGCCTAACTGATTCCACGCAGGCTGCGCGGTGTGCGCGCGTTCCACGGCAGCAAAAACTTGTGCTGAATCCGCGACCGGGAAGCGACCCACAACCGAGCCGTCGGCCGGGTTAGTAGAGACAATTTCCTGTAGGGCGACTTTGGATTCAGTGGCCATCCGACGCCCAGTATCCTACGCTCAAACGTGCTCTCAAAGAGAGCCGTATTCGACGCTGACCAGGAAGAGGCCACTGGCGGGCGCGGTTGGTCCAGCTGCAGAGCGGTTTCGCGATTCCAGAATCGGAACGATGTCGGCAGGAGCCAGACTTCCCTTCCCGACGAGAAGAAACGTCCCCACCAGGTTGCGCACCATGTGATGGAGAAAGCCGCCACCCCTGACCTCGTAAATCAGCTCAGAGCTCTCGCGACGGAATTCGGAAGTAAAGATGGTTCGAATATTCGACGGAGCATCTTCATCGCCATTCGCTTCTTGTATGCGTCGCGAACGATCGGGATCGGCGGCGGCGAACGAAGTGAAATCGTGCTCACCAACAACGAATGCTGCCGCTTCTGCCATCGCTGTTTCGTTCAGAGGATAGGGATGGTGATAGACGTAGCGCGCCAGAAACGGCGAACAGATGGCATCACGAAGAATGCGGTATCGATAGGTTTTCGCTTTCGCGCTGGCACGCGGATGAAACTCGGGGTCGACCTGCTCGGCAGAAAGAACGCGGATCGCGGCCGGCAAAGTATCGTTTAGTGCAATTATCAGGTTCGCTGGAGGAATCGGGGAATTGGTCTGAAAAGTCGCGACCTGCGCCAGCGCGTGCACGCCGGCATCGGTACGGCCCGATCCTTGCGGCAAGACCTGCTCACCGGTGATGCGTTCGATCGCCGCCCCTAATGTGCCTTGGATGGTGTTCTGATCCGGTTGCACCTGCCAGCCGGCGAAGTCAGTACCGTCGTAGGCGAGCACGAGTTTGATATTGCGCGACACCGGAGACGAGGCTAACAGCGCAGTTCAGAAACAACAATGTTGCAGCGGAGCGCAATGCTCCATCATCTATTTCGTACTTGCCACAAATACCCTGACTCAAGCAAAATGTGAATGTAGATTCTCATTTTTAGAAAGGCGCCGTTAACGATTCCAGATTTGCCGCGTCATTACACGCGAGGAGTCTTTCCGTTCCCCAACTCAGCTATACTTTAAGTTCTTCAATGTTCCTGTTTTGGTCAAAGGATTGCTTCTCTGATTCCCTGCGTTGCGGAGCTCTCTAGCTCCTGCGGCTTGCCGGCAGAGATTTCTTGAACTATTTACCCGGGTATTCCGTATTCCCAGTTGACGAATTCGGGTCCGGGCAGTCTGTTGAGAGTACTAACTTTTTGGAGACAAGCGGATGCGTTCTTTGGGTCATAACTCACTACGTGCCAGTCTGTTGGCAATCATCCTCGTGGTCCTGGTCGCCGGTTTGGGTCTGGCCCAGAACGCGACACCTGCTGCGCCCGCACCACAAGCTGCAGTGAACTCGGCAGTTCAAACGCCGAAACCAGCGCAGCCTTTCCCCGACTATTCGAAGCCGAAGGGTCCCTGGTATAACCTGCTTTCGCCGTACACCTCCCGTCATGTGCAAGCGCCGAGCTATGCAAACAGCCCGCGCATCGACGCCGTATTCAAGAACGGCACGATGTACCTGTCATTGCAGGACGCCGTCGCACTGGCGATCGAGAACAATCTGGACGTTGCGATCCAGCGGTATAACATCCCGATCGCGGACACTGATGTTCTGCGCACCAAATCCGGCTTGTTCTTCCGCGGTGTAAATGCCGGAGTGATTCAAGGAACGCCTGGTGGTAATAGTGGGTTCACCGCGACAGGTAGCATCGTCGGAACGTCTGTAGGCGTAGGAGGCGCAGGAGCTGGTGCTGCTGGCATCGTCCAGTCAACTCTTGGAGCCGGCCCCCAGCCATACTCTTTCGATCCATCGATTACCGGAAATCTATACGGCGAGCGCGCCCAGACGCCTGAGGCGACGCCGCTCTTCGTGGGCGCCCCAACACTGGGACAGAACTCCACGGTCGCTAATTTTACGTACAACCAGGGCTTTGCCACCGGCACGAACATCAGCCTGGGATTTCAGAACAATCGCATCACGAATAACTCTCTGTTCTCGACCATTAATCCCCAGTTGAGTTCGAATTTCCGATTTACCCTCACACAGAATTTGCTTAGCGGATTCGGTTTGGGTGTGAACAACCGGTTCATCAAGATCGCAAAGAATGATCGCGAGATCACGGATGTGGTCTTCCGTCAGCAAATCATCTTCACGGTCACGCAGATCCAGAATATCTATTGGGACCTGGTGAACGCTTACGAAGACGTAAAGGTGAAAGAGCGTTCGCTGGCCCTGGCGCAGAAAACGTTTAACGATAACCAGAAGCAGGTAGAGATCGGAACGCTGGCGCCAATTGAGGTAGTCCGCGCGCAGTCACAGGTGGCGCAAAGCAATCAGGACCTGATTATCTCGCAGACCAATCTGCAATATCAGGAACTACTGCTGAAAAATGCCGTCAGCCGGAACCTGACTGATCCGGTCCTGGCCTCAGCTCACGTTGTTCCGACCGATACGACCGCACTCCCTGCTGTGGAGCCGGTGGTACCGACCGAGGATCTGGTGAACGAGGCGTTATCTCGGCGGCCTGAACTGGCCGTTGCGCGCATCAATCTCACTAATCGGGATATCAGCAACAAGGGCGTGAAGAACGGTCTTCTGCCGCAACTCAACGCTTATGGATTCTATGGCGCGTCGGGTTTGGCAGGCGTTCAGAACCCAAACTGCACCAACGTGCAGTTTGGCTGCCCTCCGGCCGCCACTATTCCGACGACAGGATACAGTGACGCATTCACCAACCTGTTCAACAGCAGCGCACCGGATAAAGGATTGGGAGTTCAGCTGAACATTCCGATTCGCAACCGTGCCGCGCAAGCTGATCAGGTGCGTTCGGAACTGGAATACCGTCAAGCGCAGATGCTGCTGCAGCAGGAAGAGAACCAGGTAAGAATCGATGTGCGGCAAACCCAGTTTGCACTGATGCAGAACCGGGCGCGAGTGGAAGCGGCGCGCAGAAGCGTCGATTTCTCGCGCGAGAATCTGGATGCCGAACAGAAGAAATATGACCTGGGAGCTTCGACCAACACGCTGGTTCTGCAGGCGCAGCGTGATCTTTCCCAGTCGGAATCGGTTTTAATCGGTGCGTTGACAGCGTACGAAAAAGCCCGCGTTGATCTCGATCGCGCCGTCGGCCGGACGCTGACCAAAATGAATATCAACCTGGCCGACGCACAGGCTGGAACGGTTCAGACTCCGCCGACTATCGACAACGTAGTGCCCCGCAAGGAAGTGAGCCCGGAGCCAAATACGACGACTCCGCAGCCCAATCCGAACGAGAGCGGTCCGACAACCAATCCGCCGGCAACGACGCAGCCGCAGTAACATTCGGCGGTTCGAATCGGCCCAGCATGGCAACGTGCTGGGCCTTTCTCCCTTCAGGGCTGTGCTCCATTCTGGAGGTCTGAGTACACGGTGTGATTAAATCGTGTACGTGACGCTCTCGGTTGTCGTCATCACCCACAACGAAGAAGCAAACATTGGCCGTACCATCGCCAGCGTTCAACCGCTCACGGAAGCGGGTGGTGAAATCATTGTTGTAGATTGCGGGTCAACCGACGGGACCGTTGGTATCGCAGAAGCCCTGGGAGCGAAGGTCTTTCTGGAGGATTGGAAGGGCTTTGCTGCGCAGAAGAATTCGGCCATCGCGAAAGCCAGTTGCGACTGGGTGCTTAGCCTGGATGCCGACGAAGTTATAACTGAAGATTCGCGCGCCGAAATCGCGCACGTTCTCGCCGAGCCTGATCCCAACATCAACGGCTACTGGATCCCCCGCATGAACTATATCTTCGGGCGCTGGATGCGCCATGGCGGATTCTGGCCAGATCCTAAACTGCGGCTCTTTCGGCGCGGAACTGGTCAATTCCTCGAGCGTCCTGTGCACGAAACGATGCAAGTAGAAGGGAGCCTCGGTCACCTGACCGAGCCAATGTTTCATGAAGCGTATCCCACGCTTTCTTCCTATATCGAACACATGAACCGGTATTCATCGCTGGGCGCAGCACTGGCGGCACAAAAAGGACAAACCAGCTTTACTCTTCTTAACATTCTTTTACGTCCACTCGGGACGTTTATTTATAACTATGTAATTCGCGGCGGTTTCTTAGATGGCCGCGAGGGTCTGCTGTTGCACCTCTACCATGCCAGTTATGTTTCATGGAAATACGCTAAGTCATGGGAGTTGGCGCGGCAGCGCGAAGTGAAAGTCAACTCTTGATTCGCTTCGTGACTCGGAGCACCGCAAAATTCAAACCTGTATTCCGGACGAAATTATGCGATTCAAACCTGTTTCTTGTGTTGTGCTGACAATCTACGTTCTCTTCGCGGGAGTGCTAGTCTTCGCGCAGGCAGCCGCTCCTAATGCAAGCCTTACAGCGGAAACCATTAGCCCGAGTGCGGATTCGTCCGCGCAACACCTGACAGTTGCGCAGAAGCAACAGGTGGACGACCTGCTGCGCGAGCAGTCCGAAAGACTCGATGCTGCGCTTCACAATCGTGAAATCGCGAGCACAGGCCAGCCAGAAAACGTGGACGCGATCATGAAGGATATTTCGGATCGCATTCACGCCGTGCTCACCGACGCCAGCGGCGCGGCGCAACAGAACAATGCGAATCTGCCATCTGCGCCAGCTCCGGAAGCGCCAGTCGCACCGGAGCGCTATGGGCTGCGGCCGAGTTCCGCGAATTACAGCCAGTCGAAGGGCTTCTTTCCGATTACGCTTTCGATCTATAAAGCCAAGAACACGCCGTCACCATCATTTACGAATACACCTCGTATCGATCAACTGCTGCAAAACGGAAATCTGATGCTGGGTCTGGACGATGCAATCGCGCTCGCCCTAGAAAACAACCTGGACCTGGCGATCGCGCGCTACAACCTCGACATTGCGGATACGGATTTGTTGCGATCGAAATCAGGCAACACGATTCGCGGCGTCAGCACTGGGCTGGTGACAGGCACTCCGGGAGGCGGCGGCAGCGGTGTCACAGGTGCAGCCGGCGGTGGCCCAGGCGGAACGAGTGCCGGAGCTGGAGGATCGGCGGCCGGCATTGGCGGCATCGTGGTAACCACTACGGGAGTTGGCCCAACTCCGGCGCAGTTTGATCCGACACTAAGCGGCAACTTAACGCTGGATCGTTCGACGACGCAGGCGACTAACCCTTTCTCGGGAACTCCACTGCTGACAAATCACACCACGACCGGAAATTTCCAGTATCTACAGGGCTTTTCCCCAGGAACCACGTTCACCGGAACCTTCGACAACTCGCGCGTGGCCAGCAACAACACGCTCAACTTTTTTAATCCGTCGATCGCTACGAGCGTGCGGTTCCAGGTGACGCAACCCCTGTTGCAGGGATTCGGAGTGGAAGTCAACCGCCGCTTCATCCTTCTTGCGCAGAATAATCGCAAGATCACTGATTCTTCGTTTCGTCAGCAAGTGATCTTTACGGTCTCGCAAATCGAAGACATTTATTGGGACCTGGTAAGCGGGTACGAGAGCTTGCGCGCAGCAGAAAGGGCTTTGGCCGTCGCGCAGGAACTGGTCAAGAACAATGAACGGCAAGTTCGCATCGGAACCCTGGCGCCGATAGAAGTGACGAATGCGCAGGCGCAGGTTGCCACCGCGAACCAGAACCTCATCATCGCGCGTACAAACCTTCAGTATCAGCAGCTGCTGATGAAGAACGCTATCTCTCGCAGTCTTAAGGATACAGTGCTACAAGCCGCACCGGTGATTCCTACGGATACGGTGAGCATTTCGGCAACGCCGGAAGAAAGTGCGCCACTGGAAGATCTGGTTAAGCAGGCGATGTCGCAGCGTCCCGAGATCGAGCAAGCACAGATCGATTTGAAGAATCGCGAGATCAATCGCAAAGGCGCTATTAATTCGCTACGGCCGGTGATCGACGTCTACGGCTATTACGGTGGCGCAAATCTCGCTGGTCCGCCGAACCCCAACGCGACTGTCTGCTCTCCCACGACGACCAGCTTTTGCGTTCCGGCTGGCGCACCAAGCACCGGCTATTGGAACGGACTCGGAAACGTGTTCAACAATACGGTTCCGGACAAGGGCGCGGGCGTGAACATTCTCATTCCGATTCGCAATCGCTCCGCGCAGGCAGACCAGGTCCGCGCCGAACTGGAATATCATCAGGCCGAGCTGCGCCTCGAGCAGTTGGAGAATCAAATTCGCATCCAGGTGCGAAACATCCAGTATGCGTTGCAACAAGACCACGCACGCGTGGGGGCCGCGCAACAAGCACTTACTTATGCGCAGCAGAGTCTGGATGCGGAGCAGAAGCGATTGAACGTGGGAGCATCGACCGTCTACAACGTGATGACGCAAGAGAACAATCTCACGGTGGCGGAAAACAATTTGATTTCCGCGACGACGGTTTATGCGAAGGACCGTGTCTCCATGGACCAGACGCTCGCTCAGACCCTGGATCGCAATCACATTTCGCTCGACGATGCGGTGATGGGGCAAGTGCACGCCTCACCGATCGTGCCTGATCTGCAGAAGATACCAGCAACACCTCCGGTCCAGACTCCAGCTACTCCGAGTGCGTCTCCGTCGAGCTCGGATCAGCCGAAACCGGGCGCAATGTAAGTCCGAGACATGCGTTCGGCAGCGATGCACATTTGAGCATCTCCGTTGCCCTAAGGAGACGAGGAACACTGGTGTTCCGTTCTCTCGTTGATCGGAACCTATTCGTGATTCCGACACTGCGGTTTGAGGTATCATCATGCGCAGTCGGGGCGGTTTCGAATGCGACCAAATCGGGGTGCTATTGGGGTCGCTCTGTTCTTACTGGCTTTCCACGCCATTGACATCGGCATTTGGGGCGAGCACGGGGCAGGCCCGTTAATCTCTGGATTCATCCAGCTTGCGATGGGCGTTGTGGTAACCTTCGCCTCGTTTCAAGCGGCGCGGAGATCTGGTTCGTTCGGACGTGCATTTTGGCGGCTAGTCGGGTCCGGCATCGCTCTCTGGTGCGTCGGGCAAATCCTCGCTACCTACATCGGAAATGTCCGCCATCAGCCCTCGTTGAGTTTTCCCGTCATCAATGTCTTTCTGTATTCGTGGCCTGCACCATTGCTGATGTGCCTGTTCCTCGACCCGGCGGCGGAAGTGGAGCGCCTGGACGCGGAGCGTTTCCTGGATTTCGCGCAGGTAGTGCTCGCGTTCGTACTGCTCGACATTTATCTTTCTAACCTTCCGCCTCACGGAACCGATTTCGGCGCCTGGCACCTGGCTGCCATTACGGATGGACTCATCGCCGCGGGATTCCTGGTGCGCGGCGCTGTTCTCGGATGTGCGAGAAATCAGAAATCTCTTCCTGCAGTTCAGCCTTTTCCGCCTGGTTGCGCTGCTCACCGACACGTACTTCTTGGTCTCTTCGCCGGGTGCGAGACGCGGAACGTGGTTCGACCTTATTTGGAGCGTAACCTGGGTCATTCCACTGTTCGCAGCAGTCAGTTGGAAGGGAGCAATCGTACCCGCGTCCTCGAAAGCGTCGGAGTGGCGGGAACGACAATTGCAGGTTGCGCAGATTCTGCCGCTGCTTGTGCCGGTGCTCGTTCTGCTGATGGCGCTTCAGGTAGCGAAAAACAGATTGGCGATGGCAGGAACGGCAATGCTTCTGTCACTCGCCATTTCTTATTCACGATTGATCCTGGTGCAACGCGAACGCCGGCGAAGCTATGAGGCATTAAGCGAACGGACCAACGAACTGCAGCGAGTCCTGACTTCGATCTCCGATTACCTGTGGACGGCAGAGATCGATTCGAAAGGACATTTCGTCTACCGGTATCTCTCGCCCGTCGTAGAGAAGATCTCGGGCCGTGCAGCGTGGTTCTATCAATCCTCGCCGGAACACTGGCTGGATACTGTTCATCCTGAAGACCGCGGGCGATTCCAGGCGGCTCTCGATCGTTTGATCGATCGCAAGTCGGCTTCAGAGGAGGAGGAATACCGCATCATCCTTCCGGACGGACAGGTGAAGTGGGTGCGCGATAGCATTCGGGCCACACCTCTCGATGGCAGCGGCATTCGCCTCGATGGCGTAGTCAGCGACATCGCCGAACGTAAGAGACTAGAGGAACAGCTTCGAGAGGCGCAAAAGATGGAAGCCATCGGACGCCTCGCCGGAGGTATTGCGCACGACTTCAACAATCTGATGACCATCGTTACCGGATACGGCGCTCTGCTCCACGAAGCGCTCGAAAAGAATCCCGCCCTTCGTGATCGAGTGGATCAGATCCAGAAAGCTGCTCAGCAAGCGAACGACTTGACCCGCCAGTTGCTCGCATTCGGCCGACGACAGTTGCTCAAGCCAAGAATCCTTAACCTGAACGAAGTGCTCGAGCAAATGGAAAAGTTACTGCGTCGAGTTTTGAGTGAAAACATCGAGCTGAGTTTCGTGAGAGATCCCACACTTCATCCTATCCGCTCCGATAGCGGGCAGATCGAACAGGTCATCATGAACCTGGTGATCAACGCGCGCGACTCGATGCCGGAGGGCGGCAAATTGGTGATCTCAACCGAGAATGCGATTTTGGACGAGACGTATGTGCGAAGCCATCTCGAGGCAAAGCCCGCGGCCTACGTTCACCTCAGCGTGAGCGATACCGGTTCGGGCATGAACCCAGATGTGAAGTCCCATATCTTCGAGCCTTTCTTTACAACGAAAGAATTTGGCAAAGGAACTGGACTGGGACTCGCGACGGTTTACGGAATCGTCAAGCAAGCAGACGGACACGTGGCAGTTGAAAGCGAGCCAGGGCACGGCACTACGTTTCATGTATATCTTCCGTGGGCCGAAGGCCAGATCAGCACCCAACAACCAACTGAACTGCCCAAGCCGGCGCGGGGTTCGGCCGAGACGATTCTGCTGGTTGAGGACCAGGAGGGAATTCGAAACCTGCTTTCGGTGATCTTGCGAGCCAATGGTTATAGCGTTATCTCGGCGCAAAATGGACAGGAGGCTCTGGCGGTTCTCGAAGGGCATAACGGCCGGATCGATCTGCTGATCACGGACGTTGTTATGCCGCAGATGGGCGGACGTGAATTGGCGGGCGCGCTGATCAGGATTCATCCGGAAACGAAAGTGCTGTTCATGTCCGGACACGTCGAGAATATCCAGGAATTGATTTCACCCGGGCATGCGTTTATCGACAAGCCATTCACACCAGAAGCACTGCTGCGAAGAGTGGGAGAAATTCTGGCAGGACTACGGAAATCTGCCTGATGTCAGAGCGATGGAAGTTGCGCACAGCTTGTCCAGTTTCTACGAGATTCGCAAATTGCGAGACTATCGAAGTCCAGGTAAGCTCGTTTTCGCAATTTGCGTAGTGTAAAATTGCTTTAAGGGCGGTTAGCTCAGTTGGTTAGAGCGCCTGCTTCACACGCAGGAGGTCGCAGGTTCGAGTCCTGCACCGCCCACCAGTGCTATTCCTCTGCAATACAGCCACTTACAACATGGTCACCCGAACGGCAAGGCTGGTTTCCAGCCGATGAGCCCGCGAACTGTCAGAACTGCCAGTGCAGGCTCAGGGCATCTGGGCTTACCACGTTAACAACGTCGGTTTTAAATCAGCGGGCGACCATGCCGCCGGTGTCTTATCCTTTGCGAATGCCATGCGATTCCGCTGGCGGTGCACCACAACTCTCTACCGGCGCCGTAAAGAAGATGGCCTATGGATATTCGGGCGAACGAGAAGAGCCACACACGGTCTCGTCTGAGATCGGCTTTTCCTATCGCCGAGTGGCTGCCGCGTTACAGCGTTGGTTGGTTGCGACCGGATTTTGTGGCAGGGCTGACGCTTGCAGCGTACGCGATTCCGGTTTCGCTTGCATATGCTTCTCTCGCCGGTGTGCCCCCGCAAGCCGGGTTGTATTGCTATCTCGTTGGAGGCATTGCATACGCGGTTTTCGGCACGTCGCGCCAAGTGGCGATCGGACCAACCTCTGCCATCTCCATCCTGATCGGTTCCGCTCTCGGCGCAATGTCGACAGGCGACATAGTCCGACAAAGCGAACTGGCGATGGCGGTTGCCGTGCTAACTGGATTGATCGGCATCATCGCCTGGTTTTTTCGCCTGGGTAATATCGTCAATTTCGTATCTGAAACCGTGCTCAGCGGATTCAAGGTCGGAGCTGGCCTGGTCATCGCTTCCACCCAACTGCCGAAACTATTTGGGATTGCAACCGGCGGCAGCAATTTCTTCACGCGTCTGCTCGAGATTTTTCGCCACATGGGTGAGACCAATCTTCCAACTCTCGCCGTCGGCCTGGGGGCACTGCTGCTTTTGATTCTCGGCGACCGATTCCTGCCGGGCCGCCCTGTCTCATTATTCGTTGTCGTAGCTGCAATCCTGATAATGTCATTCTTCCCGCTGGCGGAACACGGCGTAAAGACCGTTGGCGTAATTCCCGCGGGGTTGCCCAAGCTGAGCTGGCCGTTGGTGCACTGGAATGAACTTGACGATCTGCTGGGCCTGGCTCTCGCCTGCTTTCTGCTCTCCTATGTTGAGAGCATTTCCGTGGTTCGTACCTTTGCGCTTAAACATCGCTACGCGATTAATGCCGATCAGGAGTTGCTGGCACTCGGAGCGGCCAATCTGGCGGCCGGTGTCGGGCAGGGGTTTCCTGTTGCCGGAGGCATGTCGCAATCAGCCGTAAACGAAAAAGCAGGCGCGCACACGCCTCTGGCGCTCGTGTTCGCTTCTGCGAGTATCTGTGCGGTTCTACTGTTTCTCACGGGCCTGATGCGGAACTTGCCCCAGCCTGTCCTGGCAGCGGTGGTTCTGTTTGCAGTTGGAGGCCTCGTAAGGCCACGCGAAATACGACTCCTGTACCGGGCAGACCGTATGGAGTTTCGCATTGCTCTAGTGGCGATGCTGGGCGTATTGCTGTTCGGGATTCTGAAAGGAGTGCTGCTGGCTGCGATCTTTTCTATCCTCCTGCTCTTGAAGCACGCCTCGCACCCGAGAATCGCTGAGCTGAAAAGGCTTTCCACCACCGGCAGGTTTGTGGATTGCTCCCGATACCCCGAGGCTTACGAAGTTCCACAGGTAGTGGTGTTGCGGGTGGAATCGGGTCTTTTCTATTTCAACGCACAAAACGTGAGGAATTACATCGCGGATCAAATACAGAATCGCAAGGAGATCAAACTGGTTGTGGTTGATCTTTCCACTTCGGCAAATGTGGATCTGGCGGGTGCACGTATGCTCGCAGAATTAGAAGAGTATCTTACGCAGGCTGGCATATCACTAAAACTGGCCGAGACTCACGGGGACGTTCGCGATGTTCTGCAAGCGCAGGGATTGGAAGAACGAATCGAGGGAGCCGGGCAGAGATCGGACGTGGAAACTCTCATCGAAAACTGGAGAATATCCACGGTGGGTCGTCAGTTCTGACGATGCCCATTGGACCCAGCCACGTCTGTCGTTGCTATCCCAAGGTTCAGGCTACTAGCTTTTCTTCTCCGATTGTTGCTCGCCGCGACAAGACTTGTTGAAAAATCTCTTTCCTGGAAAGTACCGCCTTTTCGTCGCCCTTCGCCGTGACAGTAGCGCGCCCCCACCGGCCAGGAATATTTTCCAGGGTCAGCATGCCCATCCATGGAACCAGTACAGCGTCTGGCGCCGAGGTGAGGATCTCGCCCTTCGGTTCAAGGCCAAGCAAAGTGCGAATTCCCAGCATGGGCGCTGCCGCGGCCCAGGCTTGTGGGAGACAAGCTGTGGGGTATTGCACGGGAAAGTATGTTTGCGAGCGCGCATATCCAGCGAAAGCTTCGGGCAACCGGAACTGGAAAGCCACACTGGCTTCAAATATTCCTGCAATGATTGCCGCTGCTTCTTCGCGGTATCCGTAGCGGGCCAGTCCGGCCGCAACGATACTGCTGTCGTGCGGCCACACCGTACCGTTGTGATACTCGATTGGATTGAAGCCGGCCTCGCCTTGCGCCATGGTGCGAATTCCCCACCCGGAGAACATTTGCGGACTCATGAGATGGTCGCGGATCGCGAGCTCTTTGTCGTCGTCCACGATTCCGCTCCACAACAAATGCCCGACGTTTGAGCATAGACTATCTACTTTTTTCTTATACCCATCGAGTGCAAGAGCAAAAAATCGGCGGTCGGCGACCCAGTAATCCTTGTTGAACCGGCGTTTGAGTTCGGCGGCCTGCATTTCCAGCTGCGCAGCCAGAATTTCGTCTTTCCAGATTTCACGCGCCAGGCGTGCGCAGCGAATCTTGGCATCGTAAGCGTAGCCTTGGATTTCGCACGTGGCTCGAGGGGCAGGAGCGATGGTCCCGTCGTGGAATAAGATGGAGTTCCAGGAATCCTTCCAGCACTGATTCTCCAAGCCAAGGTTAGTCTTGCGCTGGTATTCGATGTAGCCATCGCCATCGCGATCCCCATAGTGATCGATCCACTTCAGTGCGGCACGCGCGTTAGGCTCGAGCGCCCGCACCAATTTGACATCGCCAGTCCAGCGTTCGTATTCGTCAAGCAATACCAGGAACAACGGCGTGGTATCACTAGCACCGTAATAGGGCCCTTGTGGACGCTCACGGAAATGGGTCATCTCGCCGAAACGCAGTTCGTGAAGAATGCGTCCTGGTTGCTCCTCGCTAAGCTCCTCCTCCTTGTTGCCTTGAGCGGCCGCGAGCGCGGTGAGAGTGGTTGCCGCAAGTTCGGAATTAAAAGGCATCATCTGATAACTGGTGATCAAGCTGTCGCGGCCAAACAAGGCCATGAACCAAGGAAGGCCAGCCGCCGGAAGTGCATACTCGCACATGGTATCGGGACGGAAGCGAAGCGACGCGACGTCTACCAGGCTGCGCATATACAGGCGCACAGCTTCGGGATGACTGGTCAGTGTGGGTGCCTGGTCGAGCCATTCCTTTAAGTTTTCTCGTATGGATCTCCCCTCTTTCGTACCAAACTTGGGGCGGTGTACAGTTTCACCCGTCACGGGCGTGACATGGAACTGAGAACTCCATGTCGTCTTTGGTTGCAGCGTGATGCGGAACGTCGCACCTTTTGAATTGATATCCGTGACCGGGACTGTAGAAGAGATAATCGTCTCGCGGATAAAGTCATCTCGCTTATAACCCAACACCAACTGCCGATTCCGCACTTCGCGGTAACGCTTGCCCTTCTTCTTCAGGGCATCTTTGACTTCAAATAGATCTGCAAAATCTGCGTCAGCCTCCAGACGCAACTCGACTTCTTCTGCCTCGGTGCCGTGATTGAGAACCGTCAACTCTTCGACGAAGCCGTCGCCTACAAAGCGGCGGCGAACAATGGAGATAGTGGGGTTCTTGTAGATAGTACCCGTCGGTGGAACACAGAAGTGCTGAGCGTAGTAATACTCGAGGGCGTCCGTCGAGAGCACATCGAGTGCTATGCCTTTGATGGTGAGTTTCCACTTCGATAAATGGCGCATGTCTTTGTAGAAAAGACCATGCGGCTGGTCGGGCCCAGCCTCGACATCGCCATTCGCACTCGAAACCAAGAAAGTGGATCCATCGAGAATGCTGATATTGTTATCTTTCATAATGCTACTCATCGTTGGGCGATACAACTCCGCTTAGTTGTCCTTCTTCGCGCGTAAGTTGCGTTCATGACTAGGCTGCCATGCGCGGCGTTTCGCTGCGTTCGCGAGCCTGCCAAGTCCATTGGTCGATCTCAGGCTTATCCACGCCGTACTCATACGCATAGTTCGTGCAGTCGATCTGCATGTTACGCAACATCTCTTTGGCGTGCGCACCCGCCACCTGCAGCGCAGGGACCCGATCAATCACGTCGATTGCAAGACTGAAGCGATCGATTTCGTTCTTAATAGCCAAATCGAGTGGCGTATTAATGTTTCCTTTTTCCTTGTAACCGCGCACGTGGAGATTCTTGTGATTTGTGCGCCGATAGGTCAGACGATGGATCAACCAGGGATAACCGTGAAAGTTGAAGATGATGGGTTTGTCTTTTGTGAACAGGCTGTCGAAGTCTCGATCCGTCAAACCATGAGGATGCTCCGTTGAGGGGACTAACCTATAGAGGTCCACGACGTTTACGAAGCGGATTTTGAGATCAGGAAAGTGCTCGCGCAACAGCATTACCGCTGCCAGAGCCTCTTTCGTGGGAATATCGCCAGCGCAAGCCATTACCACGTCCGGCTCTGAGCCTTCGTCATTACTGGCCTTCCGCCAAATGCCGACGCCTTTGGTGCAATGCTCGATTGCTTCGTCCATATTCATGTACTGCAAGTGCTTTTGCTTGTCGGACACAATCACATTGATATAGCCCGTGCTCTTCAGGCAATGATCGGCCACACTGAGCAACGTATTGACGTCTGGGGGCAGATAGATACGGCAAACATCCGGGCTCTTGTTGACGACTAGATCGAGGAAGCCTGGATCTTGATGAGTGAAGCCGTTGTGATCCTGTCGCCAGACGGTGGAGGTAATAAGCAAGTTCAGCGACGACACAGGCGCGCGCCAATTTAAGTCGCTAGACGATGCAAGCCACTTGGCATGCATATTGAACATGGAATCAATGACGTGCACGAAAGCTTCGTAGGTAGAAAAGAATCCATGTCGCCCAGTGAGAAGATAGCCCTCAAGCCAACCCTCGAGAGTGTGTTCCGACAGCATTTCGAGCACTCGACCATCGGCGGATAATTCGCCTCCGTCCGCATCTTCTGGCAGTTGGTCCGCGAGCCACAATTTCTTGCTCACCTCGTAGATTGCGTCGAGCTTGTTCGATGTGTTCTCGTCAGGGCCGAAGACGCGAAAGCTCTTAGGGTTTTGCCGCATGACATCACGCAGGAATCGTCCGAGAGGACGAGTGTTCTCAGCTGTAGTCTGCCCCGGCTGTTTCACGTCTATGGCGTAGCTACGGAAGTCGGGAAGGCGCAAAGCTTTGCGCAGCCGGCCGCCATTGGCGTGAGGATTCGCGCTCATGCGGCGTTCTCCCACTGGAGACAGCGCCTTTAGCTCCGCTGTGAGTTTGCCACTCTCATCGAACAGTTCCTCTGGCCGATAGCTGCGCATCCAGTCTTCAAGGGCTTTCAAATGCGATGGATTGTCGCGTATCGCCGCGAGCGGCACTTGGTGTGCACGCCAGAAACCCTCTATCTTGTGACCGTCGACTTCCTTCGGGCCGGTCCATCCTTTAGGACTGCGTAGCACGATCATTGGCCAGCGCGCTCGATTGGGCTTCCCACTGGCTCTGGCCTCTTTCTGAATGCGGCGAATCTCAAGTACACAGTTCTCAAGCGTCGCAGCCATTTTCTGGTGCATAACCTGAGGGTCATCGCCCTCTACGAAGAATGGCGTCCACCCGTAGCCCTTGAACAGGTTTTCCAATTCCTCGTGAGAAATGCGCGCGAGGAGCGTCGGGTTGTTGATCTTGTATCCGTTCAGATTGAGGATCGGCAGCACCGCGCCGTCGCGAATGGGATTTAAGAACTTGTTCGAGTGCCAGGATGTGGCAAGTGGCCCAGTCTCTGCCTCTCCATCGCCGACCATTACTGTCACTAAAAGGTCGGGATTATCAAAAGCAGCTCCGAAGGCGTGGGAGATGCTGTACCCCAGTTCGCCTCCTTCATGGATGGATCCTGGTGTTTCAGGGGTGCAATGGCTGCCGATACCGCCAGGAAACGAGAACTCCCTAAAGAACGTGCGCATCCCATCGACGTCCTCGCTCTTGTTGGGGTAAATCTCGGAATATGTACCCTCAAGGTAGACGGGGCCAAGCACGCCTGGTGCACCGTGGCCGGGGCCTGCTAGGAAGATCGCGTCCAGATCATATTTCTTGATTAGGCGGTTGAGGTGAACATAAGTGAAGCTCAAACCGGGACTGGAGCCCCAATGACCCAATAGTCGCTGCTTAACATGAGAAGCCTTTAGGGGCTCGCGGAGCAAAGGATTGTCGCGCAGATAAATCATGCCGGCTGCGAGGTAATTGCAAGCACGCCAATAGGCGTCGATATTATGAAGCTCTGCGGTAGAGAGTCGGTCCTGTGTACTTAGCTTTGCGGCTTTTGTTTGCGCGTTCATGTCGATGAGTGCCCCTTCCATGAGTTCTCCATATTCGTTGCCGGTGACCGTCGCGTCTGTCGCGGTGCACCTCACGCAGGTTGCCGCGCTTCTGTTTTTCGTTTACGAGTTACAGAGCAGACCCGCCGTTGAGCGTTAGCGCTGCTGGAATAAGTCGCACGCAAGTGCACTGGAGTCGCCTTTCATCACGCAGCTTCCTGATCGCATCTGCTCCCACTTACGATGTCAGCGCCCGTCTCGCTCGAGTGGAACCGCTGAACTCCCGAAGAGTTTAGGATCAAGCTTGTTAAGCATCTTGCGCAGCTTTGCGACGGTTGCATTGGTTGTCATTTCTCCGATAAGTGCCATTTCGTCGGCCCGAGTGAATTCCGATATATCAAACGAGGTCACGTCGGGCGCGATCACGAAGTCTGCCGGTTGTACTCCAACGGAGTTCATGTTGTGTTCTGAATCATGGTCTGTCGCATGATCACTTGTATTGTTGAGAAGAAACCACTGCTGCGCGAACGCCCCTTGGACCGGATTCCTACAAAGTCTTTCTCTAGCTTTGCCGTCACGGTCGATGCGATGACAAAGTTGCATCCCTTGGCGACCAGCACGTTGGCCGGAATATTGTTGAGCAACCCGCCATCTACCAACGCTTGGCCTGAGCGAATGATAGGAAGGGAGAGGGGAGGAAGATTGATGCTTTCCAGGACACTGATCGTCGCATCGCCAGCCTCGCGCACCAGCGGTCCTCCTTCGACAAGATCGACGGAGATTGCAAACATCGGAATAATCAGTTGCTCCATCCTGGCGTGATCCAGGTATTTCCGCAGCATGGAATCGAACTGGTTTCGTCTGTACTTGTAGAGCAAATACCAGTAGCCGCCAGCGGGCAGCTGTCGAAAGAACCACGATGGCTGCAATTCGGCCTTGAAAGTACGGATGATGTACTCAGGATCCAGGCCGGCTGCGTACATCGCGCCGGTCATCGCCCCAGCGCTCGTACCCGCCAGCATGTCGATGTAGATGCCATGCTGCTCAAGCGCTTTGAGCACTCCAAGATGAGCCATGCCGCGAGCTGCGCCACCTCCGAGCGCCAAACCGATCCGGATGCCTCGCAAATGATGAACGATGCGTTCGAATCCGTGCTGTAGTAAACTGCCCTGGTTTGCGTCCAGGAGCGTCAAAAGTGAGCTTGAAATCTCGTTCGGCGAGTTCGTGACAACTCCGGCACATACGGAGCGAATGGGGCGTTGGCGTCGAGAAGCCATACAATCCGGACCTTGTCTCGCCATCTCGGTATGCTCTTCTCCAGTTCTTGGAGGAGATGTACTGCTGCACGCGCATCTTGCGGCCGAACACACCAAAGCGCTATGTCGACGTAACCCAAAAACCGCATCATTGCCTCTAGGTGGATGATCGGCGCGAGCATCCACCAGAAGTCGCCTATGCGAGGCCCATTCTTTAGGAATGCTTTGTTGCTCGTCATCTCCGGCAAACAACATAAAGGGGATATCTCCGTCTGGTTTCCATCGCTCGTCGTCGCCAGCAATACACGGAGACTCGTCCAAGTCTCGAAGTCGACGTGCCAATCGAGCGACGAGCGGACGGCTCGCCTCGGTGTGATGAATAATACCCACTACGGATGGCTTCGGAAGGGAACGATCGACTTCCATCACGTATCGTTTGAATCTGCTCGCCGCCAAGCGAAACATAGCGAGTTGAAAATCTGCATGCTTCGCGCTCAACCGAAGCAGGTCCGATAGCGTCAATCGTATTGCCGTCGAAGGCTCGGTAGCCTGGATTCGCATGTGAGAGCGATCCGATAGACCGAGGGCAAACAATCCAATGACAGACCCTCGGACAAAAGTATCCTCCTGAATCTCCTTGCCCAGCGAATCGTAGAGTGTTCCTTGCATCCGGCCCGTGATGAGGAAGGACACGTGGGTAATCTCTGATTCGACTTCAATGACCACGTCCCCGGCGTGAAACTCGACCCACTCAGCCGTATTCGTGATCGCAGCAAACGTTTCCTCGCTGAGCCCTTTCGCCCAGTCGAGCCGACGAAGCTCCGCATGAAGCCGCTCACCGGTTTGAGAAATTGGTTTTTCTCCGCTATTCATGGCGTAATCCTTGAAGATTTCCGGAGTACCCGCGCAGCTTCTTTGTTCCTTCAGGTTCGAGATTGCTGTTGGCCATTACCCGCACTCGCGCCAGATCCGAAGCATGTCGTCGCGCTTTCTATTTTTCGCTCAGGGCTTCGCGGCTTGCTACTAGGGAAATTACTAGGAGGAAGGTGACGCTTGCAGCACGTAGGAGGAGAGCCCGACTCTCGCGAGAAGCTCGGAACATGGAGTGCGAAAGGACTATCTCGACCAACTGCTTTGCAGAGGATCATGTCTACTCTGTTGTCGCGACAGGTTTATTCAGCCATGCCAGGAATAGTTTGTAGCCCACGGACAAGACGATCGCACCAATGAACAGGCCGATAAGCCCCATTGCGATGAATCCACCGATGGCACCCAGGAAGACGACGATGATCGGAACACCGACGCCGCGCCCCAATAGGATAGGCTTCAGCACGTTGTCCATTAACGCCACGATAAGGCACCAGATCAGGAAGATGACAGCTTTGGTGGTGCTGGTGATTGCAAAGGCGTAAATCACAGCAGGGATGAGTACAAGGATTCCGACCTGAAGCACGGCAGCGAACAGGAAGATGATCGCCCACAAACCTGCGCTCGGCAGTCCCTCTACCGCAAAACCAATCCCGGCAAGAACCGTCTGGATGAACGCAACACCGAGAATACCGACCGTGACACTGCGGATGGTGGCTCCGATAAGTCTATGGAACTCGGGGCCGCTTTCACCGAACAGCCTATTCGCAAGTGAGCGTGTCGCCTTGCCGGCACCCTCGGCACTGCCAAGAAGGACCCCTGCAACCACGATCGAGAGAATGAATTGCAGCACAGTAAAGGCTACTCCCGCAGAAGCGGAGAGCAGGCCGCTAACGGCGGCCCTGATTTGCGGAGCGAAGCTGCTCAACAGGTCATTGAGGTTGTTGGAAGCGAGCAGCCAGACGCGATTCAAAGACGTGCCAATGATGGGCCAGTTCGCGACGGCTGGCGGTGGCGGCGGTACATTGAGCGTTCCGTCCTTGAGGCGCGCTGTCAGTGTCTGTACGCCTTCAACCAGTGTTCCTGTCAGCAAGTAGATCGGAACGATCAACAGCGCCAGGAGAACAACAGTGCACAGTACCGCGGCGAACGTTCGACGATCGCCAAGAAGAGCAGCTAGCTTGCAGTACCACGGGTAAAGCGCAATGGCGACGACAATTCCCCATGTAACCGGCGGGAGGAATGGTCGCAATATGAGGAAACACGACCAAACCAGCAGAACAGCCAACCCAACATGGATGGAGACTTCGACAGAGCGACTTAAGTAGTCCTTGTCGTGAAACGATTGTTCGAAGGGCACGGCTGTTCTCCTGAAGTGCAGGGCGGGGCCGAGCGCACACACATATCCGACGCAGTTTGCTGAGTACGGGACGCCTCAGCGCTCCCATCTCTCGCGCCTTTCGTACAGTTTTGGGAGAAAACGCGGCGCGAGTAGTTGCCCGCAAGTCGTTACTAGTAATTCTCCCAGTATTCATCGCACGAAGGCGTACCTAATATTCGAGTCATTGCGAGATCATCCGCCGGCGTCCAATCGCGCGAGCGGATCGGGGTTCAATGCGGAAAGAGAAAGGGACGATTGCTTTGGAAAGCAGAGTCCTTAGAGTGTGCAAGCACGCCGCGCGAAAGTTCTTCACGACTCTATTTGCGTTAGCACTCGTGCCGGGCGATACCGTTTTAATTGCGTGGTCGCAACAACAGCAGGATGAGTCTCAGGAGGCGGCAGCGAAGCTTCCGCCAGAGCAACTCGATTCTCTGGTTGCACCGATTGCACTCTATCCTGATCCGCTGCTGAGTCAGACCCTGGTGGCGTCCACCTATCCGCTCGAAATTATTCAACTTCAGCAATGGCTGGAAAAAAACAAAGGGCTGAAAGACAAGGCTCTGGCTGAAGCTGTCGAGAAGCAGGGATGGGATCCCAGTATTCAGGCAATGGCATCTCTGCCTGACGTCGTGAAACAGATGTCAGAGAACATCAAATGGACGACGGATTTGGGCAATGCTTTCCTTGCGCAACAGGGCGACGTCATGGAAGCGGTTCAGCGCATGCGCAAGAAGGCGAAGGATGCGGGCAATCTGAAAAGCAGTGAACAACAAAAAGTGGAGACCAAGGTCGTCGAAAACAAATCCGTGATCATTGTCGAACAGGCGAGCCCGCAGGTTGTGTATGTCCCGAGCTACAACCCGACTGTTGTTTACGGACCGCCAGTGTATCCGTATCCACCGATTGTTTACCCACCGGCTGGCTACTATGCCGCAGGGATGGCCATCTCGTTTGGCGTTGGAGTCGCGATGGGAGCAGCCTGGGGTGGAGGCTGGGGCTATGGAGCTGGGTGGGGCCACAACGATGTGAACGTCAACATCAACAACAATTACGTAAAGAACTACAACCGGCAGAACGTCAACAATCAGATTGGCAACCGCTCCGGCGGAAACAACAATTGGCAACACAATCCGCAGCACCGTGGTGGAGCTCCTTACTCCAACCAAAGAGTTGCTAATCAATATGGTGGCACAGCGCGTGGCGATTCAATGGCCACTCGTCAGGCAAACGCTCAGTCGCGGCAGGCCAGTGGAAGCAGTCGCGCGATGGGGTCGCCGTCGGGGAACGCAAATCGAGCGGCAGAGCGTCAAGCAGGAGGAGGAGCCGACCGCGCGGCGAGCAGAAGTTCGGCCGGAGGCGGCGGGGGCGATCGGGTTGGCAACCGCAGTGTTCCGAACACGCCAAGCGCCAGGAGCACAAGTGCCTTCTCAGGCGGTGCCGGGGGGATGAGCGGGAGCGGCGCTCGCGCCAGCGGTTCGAGAGGTGCTTCCAGCATGGGGCGCGGTGGCGGCGGCGGAAGGCGCAGGTGAAAACCACCATGGAGACGACTGGCATGCTTCCGAAAAGACTAATAATGCGCTCGCCTGTTGCGTGCGTCGCCGGCATCGTGTTGCTGATTGCCGCGCAGCTCTCATTAGCGCAGCAATCGCCTGCGCCGACCGCTCATGCTACTACCCAGAAATCATTCGCCACGCCACAGCAAGCCGTCGCAGAACTTGTGAAAGCAGCGGGAAATTACGATGTACCTTCTCTGCTGGCGATCTTCGGCCCGGATGGAGAGGACTTCATCTCCTCGGCTGACCCCGTGCAAGATAAGACCAATGTCATGAAGTTCGCGGCTCTTGCTCAAGAAAAGAACACGCTGAAAATCGACCCGTCGGAACCTAATCGCGCGGTCCTTGTAGTTGGCGATGAGAAGTGGCCTTTCCCGGTTCCAATCGTGAAGATGAATGGAAGGTGGGCCTTTGATTCAAAAGCAGGCCGAGCCGAGATCTTGTACCGCCGCATCGGGGCCAACGAGCTAGACGCGATTCAGGTTTGCCGGGGCTTCGTCGATGCGCAACATGAGTACGCATCGGCAATTCACGATGATTCGGGAGTGAATCAGTACGCGCAAAGAATCATCAGCACGCCGGGGAAGAAGGATGGATTGTATTGGAAGAATCCAGATGGAACACCGGGTGGCCCGATCAGTGAACCTGTCGCTCGAGCAATTGAGGAAGGCTATTCGATCGACAAACGATCTGCGTATCACGGCTATTACTTCAAGGTTTTGAAAGGACAGGGTCCGGCCGCCCCGATGGGAAAACTCGACTACGTGATTCAAGGAGCCATGATCGGCGGTTTCGCACTGATCGCAGCTCCGGCGGAATATCGTGTTACCGGCGTCAAGACATTCATCTGTAACCAGGACGGCATCGTCTACCAGAAAGACCTTGGGCCGGACACTCTAGGTATTGCCAAAAAGATCGAGCTCTACAATCCCGACAAGACCTGGCATCGCACGAATGATGAGTGGCCCGCGGCTGCTCTCGTCACTAGCGCCGAAAAATGACCAGCAGATTTCGCCCCTCAGAATCGAGCCTTGTTCCTTCACGTGTCGATTTGACTCCTCACACGTCAGGTACTTCCCTATTGCCTCACTCGATTGAGATTTTCTGAGACCAGGGCTCTTCGGTAACAACGTCAGGACTATTGACGGATTCTTTTTGGGAAGCCGGCCCGGCGCTGACGTCAGCAGCCGAGGTACCCGTTGTTACCGGTGGCGCGATATTACGAGGATCTACCGGCAACAACTCCGGGTGTTGCGCCGCCCACTTGGCCGCCAATCCGTTCAGCGGACTCTTCGTGTTGTACTCCTGGTAAGCGATCATGCGACCGATTCTGACGACCAGATCGTCGAGTCCTTCCGACGCGGCCCAGAAATCGCCAATGCAGACCGTCGATTCGTCGAAGTTCGGATGAAAGATGGGATTCAGCAGCCGACATTGCGGCGCTCGCCTTGGATATCCGAGGGTGAGATTGATTTCCAGAACGTGAGTATCCCGCTCCAGTATCTCTCCGCTGGACGACACAAACAGGCCTTTGACGAAGTACGTAAAGCGATAGACTTCCGGCGGCAGCCCGGCAGTCCCGGCTAGCTGAATCAGCGGCCAGTCCTTGAACCGCTCCAGCAGCCTTTCGTAGTCGAGTTTCAGTCGACGAATTCTGGGAGACAGCATCGTTCACCTTGAAACCAGGTGGCTTGTGTTTCTCGCCACCATGAAGATAAGCGTCAATGCCACGAGCGATTGCGCTGCCCATCCTGGCACCGGAAGGAAACTCCAGCGATCTTCTCGCAGCGACCTCCGACAGGTTTCAACGGCATAGCCGAGCATGAGGGGCAGAGGAGAGGATCAACAGTCCATTGAACTGGATTGCCTGCAAGAACTCTCCATGGAGAAGCGCCGACATGGCTCGGGTCGCCCCGCATCCCGGACAGTCAATGTGCAGCAGCGAGTAAAAAGGACAAGCCGGATAGATGTGAAAAACTGAGGGCGGGAAAAAATACAGCATTGATAGAGCCGCGCTTGCGGCTGCAACGATCAATGCGAATTGTGCGCGGATCGAAATCATGCCCCTGCTGCCATACTCAGTTGCTGGGCCTTCTTCGCTTCTGCAATCCGAGTCAAATGGTACTGAAAGTAGTAGATGTTGAAGAAGAATGTCATCACTCCGCTGAGGGTTAGCCCAATAGGTTCCGCAGAGTTGTAATGTTCCTCGAATGAGCCTCTCATGCTGAAGGCACCCACAATGAAAAGTACCGTTCCAGTGAGCTGCATCAATCCAGCAAGGGGTACGAATTGCCTTGAAACATTCATCACAATAGCCGATACGAAGCCAGCAACGGCGAGTCCGTAGTAAAGGAGGGCCTTGCTCGATGGATCAATCTTCTTTACGAACCCGGCTTGCACGAATGCCCATACCCATCCAAACAAACCGCAGGTGATGAAGCCCAACGCCAACACGATGCCCCAATGTAAAGACGGCGGTTCCGGATAGAGGATCGCTGGAGCTGCGGGCTGGGTACGTATGGCCGGAGCCGCGACCGGAATTGTTCCGATCACCTGCGAGACTGGCACCCAATCGGTCATTCCTTCGCTCCGTGTCATATCGGTGAGAAGGATGTTGCCAGCAGACACGTAGCGCTGGAGATCAGCCAGGCTGTACGGTCCGTATTCGTTCAAGTCACGTTTGATGTAATAGTTCATGGGAATTCCTCGTTATTAAGTGAATTGGACTCCATCGTTGTCTTTGTTAACCAGGCATATCTCAATCAGGGCCCAAATCCAGCTGACAATTGCACCGTAAAAGCATGTGAGGATCGTCAAAAATAGCTGGCCAACTCCCTTGCGCACATATCCTGCATAGAAGTTGTGAACTCCGAAAATGCCGAAGAAGACTCCCAGCAGAACAAAGTTAACGCGACTTCGGGGCCTGTTATCTGACGCATAGAGTTCAGCAAGACTCGGCTCAGACGAGCTGACTGATCCTGTAACCGGCGGAGGCGGGGTATCGCTGCCTACAAAGGGAGGTGGAGCGGCCGGTGTCGTCGCGGCTGCGGGAACAGGAACCGAAGCGACGAGCGTCGCCGTTGGCATGGGCGCCACACTCAGGCTGGTTGCGATTTCAGTATTCGAGACACTGATTTTGGGGTCGTCAACCGGCGCCTGCGCGCAGCCGAAAACAGTACATCCGCCATTCTCGGCGTAACAATCCTGATGATGCGGAGTGCCGCATCCCGGACAGTCGATGTTTCCGCCGTCAGCAGGATCAATTTCCCCTCGACAATATGGGCAGATCGCCGTCACTTTTTCTGCTTCTCCTGGTAACGGAATGCGTATCTGCCGATTTGCAAAATCGTTCCACTCTGTAAGACCTGCAACTTTACCGATTGCCCGCCCACGTAGACGTCCCCCAACGCGCGAACCTGCACGCGCGCGCCAGCAACTTCAATCACCGCGTGTTGAGGAAGGATGTTGGAGTCCTTGAACAGATAAATATCGGATTGCTGCTGGCTACCAATTACCGTGAGTGCCTTGTAAAGGATGAACTGTTTCCCGGCCAGCGGCCCAGCTGTGACATACAGCCAGCGGTCTTTCAAAGCGCTTTCAACAAAGCCCATGGCAATGCCAGTGGAGAGGCCGAACAAGCCAAATCCCAATGCCCGGCTAGCCGCACCGCCATGCGTAAGCCACGCAACCGGATCGAAGAGTATCCCTCCCAATCCAGCACCAATCATGCCGCCCGCGATTCCATAAAGAAGCTTCTTGGAAGATTGGCCGACGATGCCGTACACGACTCCGCCGCCAACACCGAAAGCGATCCAAGCCACTCCTCGCGCGATCCACACGGCGGGATTCTTGAACGACCGCACCCCGGCCTCATAACAAATCTGCGTTCCGATGGCATAGATCACATTGGCCGCGAACATGAAGACGAAGCCAAGTGCAATGCCGAGTGGCAAGGCTAGAAGTGCACGCTTCAACGCTTTTATTGGCGAGCGTTCGACGATGCTCTCAGCAACCCCGCAAGAAATACAGAAGAACGTCATGACGAGAGGCAGTATCCAGACATTGCCCCACCTGTGAGCGTTCGGGCCGTCCACGAAACCGTGCTCGCTGATTGCCCAGCCAGCCAATGCGCCCAGAAGCCCACCTGCCCCGAGATAAAACCAGCCTTGCAACAGGAGGCTCCCGCGCTCCTCGTTGAAAAGCGGCTCTTGCTCGCCAGTCAAAGTGCCGTAGCTTTTCTGCGCCGTGCCGGGCTTATCAGCAATGGTTACTGGGACAGCCGAGTTCACTTCGACGTTAGCAAGGTCGTCGAGCGTGATCTTGATTCCCTTGCTGTCATTGCTGGTGGGCATCTTTTCCCTTTCTTGTGGCGCTTGAATCCGTCTGCGGTTGGTCCGCAGGTGTTTTGCCTGGATCGCCCTTGCTTAGAGGTGAGGATGTAAACGGGTCTCGCAGCACAATCGGTTGATCGAGAAGCGGCCGTCCAGTCAGGGGATCGACCGGCAAGACTAATATGCGCGGGAATACGTACCATGCAATCAACAGTCCCAAACACAAGGCCGACAGATGCGACAACACCGTCGCTGCCCAGTTCATCCACCGCGGCGGTGTGTACGAACTTGCAGCAATTGGCTGCTTTACGTTCTCCTCCATCTCGAAATCGTCTTGAAATCCGACAGGCTCCGGTTTGCCGGTTTCTCCGGCACCCTCGCCGCCGCGCTTGTCGGAGATCTCTATGTGAGAGAGTCGTTCGAGGCGCTCGCCGTTCCAGCCGAAGCACCCCTCCTCATCACTCACCGGATCGAACACCCACGCGACCTGGAAGGGAGATGAAAAGAAATTTTTGTGGATGAAGGTGTCGTGATCCGAGAGGAAGACGCCGAATCCAGGGTGCGAGTGATACCATCCGGCAATTCGCTGATCCGGAAACTCGGCATCCTTCGTGCGATAAATATGTTCCCATGTGTCCTGGGTGAACGTGACATGAGTTCCCGCCTGGGCGGCGTTTAATCCAGGGATTGCGGCTTCAATTACGATACTTTGCTCGGACGGATTGCCTATCAGGACGCCGCAGACTTCGGTTTTGCTGCAGGACCGAGCGTGCTGCCGAATTTGCCGGACGACATCACTGTCGATCTTAAGTTGCAGTCGCCCCGAATTTGATTTGTGCTTGCCCAATTATCCCCGTCCTTTCGCAAGCACGCCCAGCACATCAGGCTGATCGCCGGAGAGCAGATAAGCAATCTCGCGCTCACTCGAACGAGCGACGAAGAGATCGAATAGCGGCAGACCAAGTTCGTCGAGGGTGCGACTTCCGTAATCTTCAGTTCCGGAGTAACTGTGTACGGTTATTACCGTCCGCAGTTGACCGTCTTTCGGGCACCGCCCCGCATCAACAGTCACCGAACCCACGGGGACGAAGCACTCCTCCTCCCTTCCGCAATGAGGACAAGACAGTTTCTGAATGACGTCGCGGCTGAACTCGATGGTCACCTCGGGAGTATCCAGGGCGGTCCGAGCCCGGGCCAGTAACTCCTCAAGCGTTATCTCGCTGGATCGCTCTGATAAAGCAACGGTCTCACTTACCGTGTAGTGACTCATGCACTCGGGATTCTCGGTGTACTCAACGACGTACGAAGTGTGGTTCAGTCCTTCGAAGATCAGGCACCGGCCGGCAAGCGTGTCCAGTCCGTGAATCAGTTTGACCGCTTCCTGCACTTGAATCCCAGCGATGATGGACGAAATCGTCGGCGTGGTGGGAATCTTCCCTTCAGTGTTGTTCTCGTGGGCCAGCAGGTTGCAGGACATTCGTTTCTGCAACATTTGCCAATCCACTTCGCCCAGAGTGCATTCATAGCAAGGCGGCGAGCCGGGCAAAAATACCCGGGCGAGACCATTGATTCCCTCGATTGCGCCGTCAATCCACGGGCGATTGACTTTCCACGCCGAGCGATTGATCCACAATCTCGCCTCGCGATTATCAAGTCCGGCGAGAATCACGTCGCTCCAGGCGAACAGTCCAAGGCCGCATCCGTAAAGGACATTGGCCACGAGAGGCTGTACCTGAATTTCGGGGGCTACGGACCTGAGAGACTTCGCTGCGACTTCGGCCTTATAGCTGCCGATATTTTCCGTCCGAAAAAGCACCGTGCGTGAGAGATTCGACTCCTCGATGCGATCGAGGTCGACAACTACGATTTTCTGGAATCCCAGCAATGCGAGGTTCTTCAGAATCTCATTGCCGAGTGCTCCGGCGCCAACCACGAGCACGCGGGTTTCCGCGATCTTCGCCTGATCCCACCAGGGAATGAGGCGTAAGCGGCTGAATCGATCTTCGACCAGCTCACCACCTGTGACCGATACTTGATTTGGGATCATGCTCCCTATCCGGCCGTTATCTCAGGCTGCAAGCGGAGAATGTCGCCGTCCCGAACCGAGGCATCATTCAAAGTTTGAGTGTCCTGGATTTGTCGCCCGGAATTTTTGTGGTGAAACTTGTAACTCAGCGGAGCTCCATCGGGGCCGTTCGTCGGAAGGCGCAGCTTCTGGACCAGCACCGCGATGATCTTGTTACATGGAGCATCGTCCGGCAATTCCACCGGCACCCTTTTATTTTCCGTTGAGTCGTAGACTGTGACGTTAATGTTAGCCATCTTTAGCTTTAGTGACTGGTCGACTGCACTGAACCCGTCTCTTGTGACCCTTTGATTTGATCTTTGGATAGACTTGCTTTCTGGAACTCAAGTAAACGTGTGCGGCCATCGCCTAAAAATTCCCAGCCCGACTCGTGCACAAACGCACCGGCGCCGACGGCAAAATTCAAATTCTCGGCATTCGGGTTGATGCTTTTGTCCATGGTGTAGCTGACGATGCCAACGAGTTTGCCGGCGTCATCGTACACGGGGCCGCCGCTGTTCCCGGGGCTGATTGGCGCCGAGATCTGCAATGTATCGTTGTCCACCCGTGAGACGATCCCTGAACTCAACGCGAACTTCAGACCTTCTGGATGGCCGATCACGTAGATCGATTCTCCCTGTACGACGTCGCCATGCTCGGAGATCGGTTGCGTAAACTCGCCCTCCCCGGAGAGTCTTGGCATCCATATCAGAGCGAGGTCTTTCGTCGTGTGGCGAGCGATTACTTCTGCGTTCGCCCACACGCCAGACGCCATCGAAACCAGTACTTTCCTCGATTTTCCGTCTCCGCCGAAGTCGGCTACGTGCTTGGCCGTCGCGAACAAATAGCCGGCAGAGTTGGCTCTAAGCAGGACGCCGGCACCGAAGCCGGCTGATGGAACATCCTGGTGGGAAAACCAGTTTCTATGGGCGGGAGTGATCACCGCGACCAGTGGCCGTAACTGCTCCGAAACCTGAGTGGCCGACATCCTGGACTTCGCCGGAAGAGCGGGAAAATCCGACTTCTCATCCAGTTCGCTTAAACCGGAGCTCATGATGGCGGGCAGTGGCCCCACCGACATCAAGAAGACGGTGGCAACCGAGGTAATAAGTCCGCTGACCACAAGCAGAGTGCAAAGGAAGCCGGTCCACGCATATCGCGTTCTCGGGGGTTGAGTTCGAAACGCGACTCTCAGAATAATCGCTACCAGACAGAGCAGCGGCAAAACCAGGGCCAAAGCCGACATTGCCACCTTTGCCCATATTGGAATGGGAGAAGGGAGCTTTGCTTCGATGCGGAGCTCTTGTGGTTGTACACGAATCTCCGCCAATTCATCAGGACTGATGACAACTTTGTCCATTATTGGCTCGGCTCAGGCGCCATTTTTGCGATGGTAAGCGACTGTATATAACAGCTTCATCTTACAAAAGGCAAGTTACGAATCGGTTTAAAACTGCGAAGAAGGGGATTTTGCGGAACAGGCGTGTGGCGACGCAGCCGTTGGTCGAAGGGTGCCAGGGTGACCCCGCCGGCGAATGCACCGGCGGGGTGTATTAAAGTTTCATTGGTCTACTTTTTTTCCGAGATCTTTAACTCCGACAGCGGTCTTTTCTCCGCCCTCCTCTGTATATTTCACGCTCACGTGCGCGCCTTCCTTGACGTCGCCGCCGGCGTCTTTCGCACCCTCGATCACTGTTTTGTCCGTGTATTTAATGGTGTGTTCTGTTCCGTCGGCTGTCTTTACCACCATCGTCTTCGTGTCTTTGTCCACGTGCTTCACGACGCCGGACACCATGTGGGTAAGGTCCTCCGCAGATGCGCTCTGTGGTGTCGCCAACATTGCTAAGGCGACGACGCCACACAGCAGGCCTATGCACAGTCTTAATCGAAACAACATCGGATCCTCCTGCGAAACTTTTTGCCGGTAGTCATTTGTTTCCTGCAAATGAAATCACTTTGATGCGGGTAGAACGACAGCCTCGCCGTTACTTGAACCACACATTCCGTAAACAGAGCCTGAAACACAAGCGCCGATCGAATATTTGTAGCAACCGGGCTCCTTCGCGGCGACCGATACATCGCGATTCGATCCTCCGATGATCGTATCCTGCGGCTCGAACGGCGAAGCCGGCCCGAAGTCGATCACAAAGCCGGTGTTCTTCTGGGTGGACTTCCACACCACTGAAGTGCCCTGTTTCACACAGAAGAGCACGTTGCTCTTTGGCTTCGTGATACTGGCTGTCGCCGAAGCCGAATTGGCAGTCCGCTTGACGTCCACGGTACAGGGATCCGAAGCCGATCCACACGTATTCTCCGCATTGCATAAGCTGGCTGGATTCGATTCCGAACAAGCATATTTGCCACTTCCCTTCTTGTCCGCCATCGCGATAGTTGTAAGCACAACTACGCTAAATAGAACTAACGTGGGATAGAGGACAAGACGGCACAGCTTCTTCATAAGTTCCTCGCTGCAAGGTGGGACGGCCGTACCCCACTGGCTACAGACGTCTTGTACATGTTGAGTTCGGCCAAGAGATGTTGAAACCCGTAAAAGTGCTAGCTGAGCCCTAAAGAAAATTTATGTCTCAGCCAATAGCTCCTGATGCGCTCATGTAGCCGACCTTCGAGACTCCTCCCTTAACTTTCCGTCAGCTAATGACCCAATTGCGCGAGAGCGTTGCGCAGGGTCGTGCTGGGGATTTGAATCAGTCCGCCGAAGGGCTGGTACAGTTCGTTGATCAGGAAGATTGCGCCAGCCACCGATAGCGCGCAGAGGAACAGCGTACCAATTACGGTTGCGTTGCGCGGAGCGAAGAGGCCAAAGCTGAAGAAATTCACGGTCAGCCAGAAGACGAGAATCACCAGCAACGGTTTGGACATTGACATACTCCGCTGCTCGAACATCAGCCAGCGCGTTTCCGCGACTTGAGTCATCGTCGTGATAGCCAGTGCTTTGACCGAGCGTTGGATTTCGTCCTTTGGCGATAGCCTCTGAATCGATTCGTAGAGCATCGCCGGATTGAACGACTGCGCATCGGACGGGTCCCACTGAGCGATTTGCTCGTGCGGCCAGAGTCGTCGAATCATCTGCAGGACAGTGCGCCGAAGCAGATCACGAGAATCCTTCGCTTCCGGACCGTAAAGGGCAAGGCCCCGATCGAGCATCACGATCTTAGCGCCAACCGCGATCAACTCATTGTTTTGCGCGTCGTAAGTACTTTTAGCGGAAGCAACCAGCAGGCCCAGAACCAGCGCGGCCATGGTGCCGATAATTCCCGCACCCAGGTTAACGATACGTTGCGATTCGGCACTCTGATGATGCTCTGGCAGGTAGCCGCGAAGAAACATACCCAGCATGGCACCGCCGAAAACGCAGAAGAATACGATCAAGCTAATCGCAAGCGGACTCAAGTTCACCTACCCTCGTAAAAGGAGACTCTATCCGAGCCGACCAGTTGGCTCCTTTCATCACTCCGGCTCCGTTATGACATCAAGATCTCCGTTGCGCACAGCTTTCATGAGAGCTGCGTGATCTTTTTCACTCTGATCGGCGTATGCGATTGAGAATTTTGCAATGGCTTTATCGAAAGAGTCGCTCTGGCCCAGATAGCCGCTGATCAAAGCGGAGTCACCTGAGCGAGCGTGCGCGCGCGCAAGGGTAAAGCCGCAAATATCGGCGTACTGCATCATGTCGGTGAGCCCGAACAGCTCGACCATGATCTTGATCTTCATGTCCTTGAGCTGGCGCACATAGAAGTTCCTGCCGAGTTTCCCTTCCGACCATCCGAGAAAGAGATCGCTGGCAGACTGCATCAGTAAGCAGCCTCTTACGACTCTTTCGCCATGGTTGGGGTAGATGCTCTTTCCTGCGTAGGCTTCCAGAACCGATGGGCCTGCCTCTTTGATTTGCAAGAAGAGTGGATCGTTCTCAGCCGCCATCAGCAGCACGATCCCGCAAAAAGTGCCAACGCTCCCGACTCCGACCACCTTGATCGCCAGATCTTTGATCTCAAAGCGGTCGAGGAGCACCCGCCGATCATCCGGCAAGGTACTGCGATACTCAGCGAACCCTTGTCTAACGTTCTTCAGATACTCATCCTTACCCATCCCGTGCCAGTGATAGATCAAGGGCGGGTTATCCTTGATAGTTACCACCTCATTTTCCGTGTCGGCGAGAACTGGGAATTCGTGTTCAGTCACACTGCGCTTTCGAGCTTTTAGGATTCGCTTGTGAGCTCGTTTGCGAGATGCGGCATCCTTTATTTGGGACAACATCTTTTCTACGTCCAGGCTTGCGTACCAGACATCAAGCGCTCGCATTTGGCTGAACTCGGCCATGTGCTCACGATACGCACGAGCACAGGCTAAGGCTGTATCGTGCGCATCATCTTCGCTCAGACCATTGCTCCGACACGCCAGGACAAAGCTGGCAGCCAGGCGTTTCACGTCCCACTCCCAGGGAGCTGGAAGAGTCTCATCCAGGTCGTTGACGTCGAAGATCAGACGTCGTTCGGGCGAAGCATACACTCCGAAGTTCAGAAGGTGTGCGTCACCGCAAACCTGCGCGCGTATTCCGCTTGCGGGAGTGTTCGCCAGATCCGCAGCCATGTTGAGCGCCGCTCCGCGATAGAACGTAAAAGGCGACTTCATCATCCGGCCATGCCGGATGGGGATCAGCTCTGGAACCCTTCCCTTATCCGATTCCTTAATCAACCGAAGGGGATCAGTGCGGCCGTTAGCTGGCTTCCAAGTGGCGTGCGAGCTGCGGGGGACCTTGGCTCGTAAAGCTTCGCCTCGAGTGAATAGTTCCGCATGCGAGGGGCGTGACGGAAACTGCATTAAGTTTTCGCCGGGTACTTGCCGAACGGCTTGCGCGGACGATTTTCGTGCGGTCCTTGCCATAGGTTCTCCGATGACTGTCACTGCAACCAGAGACCGAGTCGAGTGACGGTCGGTTAAAACGAAAATTCAGCTCCGACGACCGGTCCCTTTTGCGTCAAGTTCAGACCGATGCGATCGTCCTTGCTGTTCACATTCAGTCGCGTTCCGAGCTGATAACCTGCACGGGCACTTATGTGCTTGTTCACCGTCAATCCCACCGTGTCGATGGTAGAGAGGAAGTTTCCGTATCCGAAGAAGTACATGCCGAGCAGGTTGCCCGTCACAAAGAGACGGCTTGAGTGAGGCAGCAAGTACAAACGGACGTCGGGTCCGGCGACTGGAAGCGGAGCTCTCAACGAGCCTTGCGCTTTCTGTGAGACTCGCGGCACTCCGTTCGTAACTTGTGCTGCCGCCGAGACCGTTCCCTGGATATCGAAGATATCGAGTTGCGCTTGTATTCCGAGATGCCCGCGTCTTCGCCGGATGATGTCGTACTGATACCCCGGAGCATAAGCATTCACCTTTAGGTCGGCAGATGCGGACACCCCAACGTCGAAGGTCTGCCCCTGAAAAACGATGGTTCGGTTGGCTATGAACGACTTGCTATGGCTGAAGGGAGTGGCCGAAAAAAACAGATGATTCTTTCGAGTAAATTTCCAGTCCACTCGTCCCGTGAAAGTTGAGTAAGACTGGAACGCTACGTCTGCCGAAAGATCAAAAGATCCGTTCCCCCGGGTGCCCGAGAATGTTCCGGTTGGCTGCGCGTAGAACCAGAACGCATCTACCCGCAGCTTGTACGAGTCGTAATCGTCGTCATTGTCAGCTGCACGCAACTGAGGAACAGCCGCAACTAACCCAAGGAAGACCAGGCAGAGGAGAGTAACCGTCAGCGACTTCGTGTGCAATGTCGACATATGTTTTCCGATCCCACAATTCGAAGCGGCCAAAGCAGACCGCCGATGCTGTTCACTTGTCAGAGTCGAAGATTCGTTTCCAGTCATTTTTCATACTGATCACGATCCATCCGTTCTTCTTGGCTTCATCCATTAATTCCTGAGAAAATGTTCCGACCTTGGTATCGGGTAGCCCGCCGCCCGGGCCATAAGCGTACTCACGCGCCGCATCGTCGTGATAGACGAGCATCATGAGTCGGGCTCCGTCTCCTCCCTGGGTGTATTCCAGCATTTGTTGATCACCAGTTGAGTTGCCGAAAGCCGCATTTGGACGCTTGCCGATAAACAGATTGATGCCGACTGGCTTGCCGCTGCGGTCGTCAACGAAGAACACCTTAGGCTCTCTCAGTAGCACGCCTTTGCCATCGTGACCCTCGTACTTGGTGAGGATGCTTGACCCAACCACCTGCTCCTGTGGCACGCCATAGACTTTGTCGCTATACACTCGTACAAATTCCTGGCCGCCTCCGGTTACGATGTACGTCTTGAACCCGTTGGCACGCAGGTAATCCATCACTTCGAGCATTGGCTGGTAGACAAGTTCGGTATAGGGGCGCTGGAAACGCGGATGCTTCGCGCTTGCGATCCACTGCTTCGCAATATCGAAGAACTGGGTGTTTGTCATTCCGGCGTGAGTTGCCCCGATGATCTCCGCCCAGTCAGATTCAGCGAACTTCGCGATCGCTTCCTGATCGTTGGCCAGGACTGCCTTGAATGGTTCTTTGTTCTTCCACTCGGGATGCTGCGCGGAGAGAGCGTGAACTCGATCGAGGGCGAACATCGCCTGCGTATACAAAGGATGCTCTACCCACAAGGTCCCATCCTGATCGAATGTTGCAATCCTGTCAGAGGGCTCGACGTACTTCGGACTGCTCTTGTCGGTCGTATCTTTGACAAAAGTGATAATTGCTTGCTTCGCGGGACCATCGTTCCACGATGCCAGCGGTGCAGCTTCGGTGGCGCTTGCGGGCGCCGAAGCTGGCTGCTTCGGGGCGCACGAGAGACTTGAAAGCACAAGCAGCAACAGCAGGGCCACTGCCGAAGTTGCATCGGACTTACGATTCAATCTCATGTACGACCCAACCTTAGCCAATTGATGTTGCCCACCCACCACGTCCGACCTGGCGCTCCTCAATTCCCGCCGTCCGCCGCGTTCGCCAGCTGAGCCATCACCTGGTTGAGGTTGAAACTTGCCGGCTTCTGCCGCGGAGGAAATTGCTTGAAGCTGCTCAACCATTGCGCGACGAATGTCTGTGCGGGGACGAGCAGAAAGATGCGATCAATCCGCCAGTGGCTATAGTCGATTCCCTCGTATTCAGCGCGCTCGAATGGATCAGCATGCAGGTCGAAGAGCTTCGGTACACGAAGGGAGATGAAAGGGTCCTGCCATACGTCGAAGCCGTGAGCACGCTGCTCGAGGAACATGAGCTTCCAGCGGTTGTAGCGCAAAGCGGCAAGCTCACCATCATCGGTCCAGTAAAGGAACTCACGACGCGGGCTCTCCTGCGTCTCTCCTTTGAAATACGGCATGAAATTGTAGCCGTCGAGATGGACTTTAAAACTGTTTGCGCCCGCTTGATAACCTGCCAGCAGCTTCTCTTTTACGTCAGGTACGCCAGCGGCCGCTGCCAGTGTTGGGAGCCAATCCTCGTGCGCGCAGATATCATTCACAACTGTTCCCGGCTTGATCACACCAGGCCAACGGATTAGAAAAGGGATGCGGTATCCACCTTCCCAGCTTGTGTTCTTCTCGCCACGGAATGGGGTCGTGCCGCCGTCTGGCCAACTCATTGCTTCAGCACCGTTGTCGGTAGTGAAGATGACGATGGTGTTGTCTGCGATCCCGAGGTCGTCGAGCTTCTTAAGGATCACGCCGACGTGGTCATCAAGCTCCGTCATACCGGCGCCGTAGAGACCCAGCTTATTGACCATTGCCATGTATTTCGGTTGCAGGTGCGTCCAGATGTGCATGCGAGTGCTGTTGTGCCAGATGAAGAACGGCTTGCCCGCCTTAACTGACCGATCGATGTCATCGAGCGTTGCTGCCAGAAATTCCTGATCGGCCGTCTCCATTCTTTTCTTGGTCAGCGGCCCCGTATCCTCACAAGTCTGCTTGCCCCACGGCCCGAACCGCGGGTCGGGAGGCGCGGGATTCTCTGTCGGAGTGGCTTTGCACTTGAACACACCCCGGGGCCCGAACTCCGCCGCGAAGCTCGGATCTTTCGGATAATCGATATTCTCTGGTTCCTCTTCCGCATTCAGGTGATATAGGTTGCCGAAGAATTCATCGAAGCCGTGTACCGTCGGCAGAAATTCATTGCGATCGCCGAGATGGTTCTTACCGTTCTGGAAAGTCATGTAGCCGAGCGGCTTGAGAATCTCGGCAATCGTTGGGTCTTCTTTTTGCAGACCCAGAGGCGAACCGGGTAGACCGACCTTCAGCAGGCCCGTGCGAATCGGACTCTGTCCGGTGATGAATGCCGCGCGGCCTGCTGTGCAGCTTTGTTGCGCATAATAGTCAGTGAAGAGCGCGCCTTCGTGGGCCAGTCGGTCGATGTTGGGGGTCTTGTAGTGCATCATGCCCAGGTTGTAGGCACTGATATTCCAGTAACCGATGTCATCCCCAAAAATCACGATGATGTTTGGCTTTTTCTGTTGCGCGTTCAACTGGAGTGCCATGAACAGCGCACAAAGACAAATCAAGCATCTCTGATTGCAACGGCCCTTGGGAATTTCAGACACAAGCTTCAGTCCTCCGCTCGATTGATATGCCAGTGCGCCATGGTGTTTGGCGGGCGCTCTTGTTTTGCCGCGCCCGCCTCATTAGATACATCGTCTCGTGATTTAATCGCTGGGGTGTCCGGTGGAGGACTTCACCTCGTCCATCACCTGTGTGAGGTTGTAGCTTTCCGGCGCCTGCATCGGCGGAAACTCCTTGAGTGTTTCGAACCACTGCAGCCACAACTGCTGACCGATAGGCAACATGTTCCAGTCATATTGGAAAGCGGTTACTGGGCCGCCTAGTGCGCCACCAACGCTCATGGCAGACTTTTGATCCAACCCGACGGCCTGCTCGAATGGGTCGCGCCGGATGTCGTCAACCAGCGTGAAGTGGAATGGAACAAGCGGCAGGATCCATCCCTCCGCCCCGGGTTGCGACATGGTGTAGTACATCTTCCAGTTCTTGTACCGAACCGCCGATGGAGTCGCCCCCGAGAAGTAATAGAAGACGTCGCGCGCAGACTTGATTCGATTGGCCAGTCAGGTAGGCAGTTTGGTTGACGCCATCGAGCGTAGTTTTCGTTATACCTGGGTAGGTCCCGCTCTCAATTTTCTTCTTCAGTCCGTCCCCGCTTGGACCGCCCGCAGCCTGAACAAACGTGGGCATCCAGTCGAGTGCAGAGAACATTTCCGTGAACACAGTTCCCGGCTTAATCACGCCAGGCCAACGAATGACGCACGGTGCTCGGTAACCGCCTTCATACGCCTCACCCTTTTGGCCCTTGAACGGTGTGACGCCGCCATCGGGATAGGAGATCGCTTCGGCACCGTTGTCCGTGGTGAAGACGATGATGGTGTTGTCCAGCTGGCCCATCTGTTCCAGTTTCGCCAGCACCACGCCAACGTTGTCGTCTAGTTGCTTCATGCCGGCCTCGTTGACTCCCCAGTCTTTGCCGCCAGCCGTGCCCACCATCGCCATGTATTTTGGAGAAAGCACCGTAGTAACGTGCATGCGCGCTGGGTTGTACCAGACGAAGAATGGCTTGCCGGTCTTCGTCGGATCGTTGCGGTCCAGAAAGTCGACGACTTTAGCCGAGATCTCTTCGTCTACAGTTTTCGACCGCTCCAGCGTTAGTGGACCTTCGTCTTTGCATGTCTGATTCTTCGAAGTCCCGTCTGAAGATGCGCACGCGAGCACCGGCCTGGGAGGCGTCAAGCAGGTCGTTGTTCTGGGGTCGACTGAGCCCGGAGGGTCAGAGAGACCCGGGACGGGCGTGTTCTTGCACGGAGGTGCTACAGCTTGCTCTGTTGGCGATTTGTTGATGTCAGGAAAGCTGACCTGCTGCATCGCGTCCAGGTGATAGAGATATCCCCAGAACTCCTGGAATCCGTGCGCCGTTGGCAATGCGTCGGTGTGGTCACCCAGATGGTTCTTACCAAATTGACCCGTGCTGTAGCCCAGATCGTGTAAGAAGACGGCCAATGACGGAGTACCCGGTCTCAAGTAGCTCGGACTGCCTGGCAACTGCGGAGGAATCATGCCCGTGCGCAACGGATACATGCCGGTCAAAAACACGTTTCGCCCGGACGTGCAGCTCTGCATCGCATAGTAGGTCGTGAACATCCCGCCTTCCTTTGCGAGACGGTCAATATTCGGTGTCTCTCCTAGCCCAATGCCGCGGTGGTAAGCGCCGACCTGCATCCACCCGATGTCATCTCCCATGATGAAGAGGATGTTTGGCTTCTTTCCGCTGGAAGCTTGCGCTTGTGTTCCAATACTTCCGATGGCGAGAAACATTGCGATGGCAAGCAGGGCGAATGGCTGAGCGATAACTCTTGGACGCATTGGTGGCATCTCCTGTGCTGCACTGGTGGATCGCCTCAGACCGAGGCAGTCGAATGTGTGCTCCAGGTACTGGAGCGAGACCGTCGGAGAGTACCTAGCGCGCCCTTGAGATCCAACTGGAAAAACTAATAGTAGGTTGATTGAAAATTGCAGTTGCCAGTTCCCGCGCAGGCGGCGGGATTTCTCATCCAGACACCTAGAAGTAGAGAGAGACAGTGAAACCAAAAGCATTCACGTGATTCGGTTTCGAGGTGTTGTTCTGACGCTCATAGTAAGGATTCAGTTCTGCGCGATGGTGAACGGCAAAGTTGAACCCGACCTGATAGATTTTCTGGTCCCAACTGTCCGACTGACTGTTGTAGTAGAACTCGGCTTGGGCGTAGGGCGTGATGGGGTATTTGTGGATTGCGAAGCTCCTCTCCAGGATGTTGCGATTTCGATATCTCCAGGAGAACTGCCCCTGTATGACCCGCAGGTCTGCTCGATTTCGGTCGCTAAGCTGCAGTTTTGCAGGAAGCGGGAACCGCGCGGTTACCTCGACAATTCCGCGATTCTCCACCGGTTTGTCGATGTTCGCGATATACCGATAACCCACTCCGAGGGTCAGGAACCTGAAGCTGGTTTCATTCGTGCGCAGCAACTTACTGCGCAGAAGTGGCCGCAATGAGATATTGAGATTGGGACCGACTTCAATCGAGTTGAACGTGTCTGCGTCACCTGTGCGCGAGATGATGAACTCACCTTGGACCTTTTCTGTGAGGTGTTTGTACGCATCTATCTGTGGCAGAAACTCAAATTGTGCTGACTGGGCCCTCGCGATCGTGACGCCTTCGAGTACAAAGCAAAAGACAAGGGTCATGAAGCACGCACGTTTCGTGAAGTTCGCGTTTAGGCTACGACCATCAACCCGCGAGCCAGCGCGACGTGCGATCGGCACTCGACATCCTCACTCGGTCTACGCGGCGCGCTCGGCCCGAGATGTTTCCTCCGGCGGATGCTCGAGCAAGCGAGGTGCGTAGTGCTCAGTCAGAATTGGTCCAACAATGGATGTGAACAACATCAAGACGAGAACCACATTTAACATTCGATCATCGAGCAGACGCTGACCCGCGGGATTGAACGTGTTGTAGGCGACGAGTGTAGCTGCGAGCGTCGCAGCCACTTGTGGCAACGTGAGCGACCACACTGTCATGCGTGCATCCTGACTGTAGCCGAATGCGCGCCCAGCGATTGTCGCTGCCGCGTACTTTCCAATAAGTAGTGCGCCGATGATCGCTAACACCAACATAAAATCGCTTCGAATACTGTGGGCGAGGGCGCGGGGATTGATGAGAAAGCCAGTCGCGATGAAGAAGATCGGAATGAAGAGCGTATTACCGAAAAATTCCAGATCTTTTTTCGCTGCCTTCTGCTGCACCGCTGCATTGACTGCGAGCCCCGAAAGAAATGCTCCCACGATTCCCGGCAAGTGGATGCTCTCCGCGAGGAGACTCGCCACAACAACGATTCCCAGCATCACCCCGAAATATGCGCTCTCATCGTTCTCTACCTTCTGCAGAAAGTAACGACCCAACCGACTCAGGCCAAGAAGGATCACCGGTACAAAAATTGCGATCTCCAGAAGTTGCAGAGCTAGGCTGGAGACTGAGAAGCCACGCTCAAATGTCGAGACGCAGATTGCGAACACAATCAGCGAAAGCGTGTCGGAGAGCATCGTCGCGCCATACGTAACAGTAATTGGCTCGAGTTTATTTTCTCCTAAACGAGCAATAATCGGCGAGGCGAGCAAAGTGTGGGATGCGAGGAGTGAGCCTGTCACAACTGCCGCAACGGTCCGATAGCCAAATAAGAGTCCAACTGAAGTCCCGAGGATCAGCGGGATCGACGTGGTAATGAGGCCGAATGTCATCGATCTTCGCTGCACCTGCCGAAACAGACCAAGGTTGATTTCCAGGCCAGCTATGAACATCAACATCAGCTTTCCCAACTCGGCGAGGAAATCCGCGATGGGCCTGTTCTTTCCGATGAGTTCCAGACCGTAAGGACCAAACAGCACACCGCATAACAACAATCCCACCACTGACGGGAGCCGGACACGTCGGGAGATCTGGGGAACAATCACGATCACGGCGATCCCCACCGCAAATTTTGCGAGGAGCGGCAGAGACTCCGTATGTGTGCGCAGCCATTCCATCGACGGCACGAGGGCGAGTGATGTAACGAAGAACCTCACCAACTATTTCTCTATCACAAATCCGCTTCCATTCGCGCGCCGAGATATCCAGTTCGGTCTCGCCGAGACGGCATGCCAAAAAACGCAAGGCACCAAGCAATCATTTCAGATTGATGGTCACGCCGACGATCGGGCCGTTTGTCACCATGTCGTAAATGAAGCCGTTCCCACTGGGCCGATAGTTCACTGATAGATAACGCCACCCGCCCTGGAACACGAACTTCTTTTTGAACTTATAACCGAACAATCCGGCCACCTGGTAGTCGGAGTTCGCGCCGCCTCCGCCAGCATCTCCTAGCACAGTGATCAGCGCTTTCGGAGATAGGGGCACCTGTATCCTGGCGCCAGCCACAACATCGACCCAATTCGCCGAATCCGATATTCCGTTCGCAATCTGGGGCTGAAGAGTTAGGTCGTTGCTCAAGTGCCAGTAGCGTATGCCCAGCATGCCGTCGACTTTAATCTTCTCTCGATCGACGATCTGATAGCCAACCTTCGGAGTGAGTAGAAATTGAGTCGCCTTGGATTTGATCGATTGCACGCCAAGTTCGTTGATGGGGAGTGCTGAGTCGTCGGACAGCTTCAGCCACATGAAATCCGTGTTCAGTATCAAGTGCTTCTTGCGAGCTTCGAATACCCCCATCAAACCAATGTTGAACTTGGAAAATATGTCACCGACGGACGCATGTACGCTAGCTTCGCGTCCGAGTGCACCCACGGTTCCATGCGCACCGGCAAACCATAGGTAGGGAGTAATGTCGAAGTGCCATCCGTCGTCAGTCGCAGCAGGAGGATTCGGAGATGAGGTTGTGCCGGTAGCTTGCGGCGGGGTTTGGGCCACACTCATGAGAGTCAGCAAGAACGTTAAGGCAATCGATCCCAGACAAATAGAAAGCCGGTGTCGAAGGGAATCCATCGTATTGTCCCCCGCTCCATGTTGATTTCAGAGTCGTAATGGCACGGCACAAGAAGCCGCCGCAATCCATTCGCAAGCTCGCGGCGCCGCGTCGATTCATGCCGGGCGCAAGGTAGATGCAGGCTAGTTAGACAGAGGACTCCGTCCAACTAGCAAAAGTCCTAGATCAAGTATGCAAAGCTGACAGGCAATTTTGCATTTCCCACTTACCTTCGGGAAACCGTGTATAGTTATCTATAGCCGATTGAGTTTTGGTTTTGTTCTGAGCACGTCCTGCCCACGCATCACTGCCTGACGCATCTCCTGCCCAAAAGCTACACCGATTCATTCAGCTCAATATTTTCAGATTAAGGAACATCAAAGTGGAACAAGGAACAGTGAAGTGGTTTAACGATGCCAAGGGATTTGGTTTTATCACGCGTCAGAGCGGCGAAGATGTATTCGTACATTTCTCCGCCATCCAGTCGAACGGTTTTCGCTCGTTGCAAGAAGGACAAGCGGTCCAGTTCAACGTCGTGAGAGGACCAAAGGGCATGCAGGCAGAGGGCGTTCAGATTCTGTAACGTGCATTTGCGTCAAAGAACAGGGGCGGCTTCGGTCGCCCTTTTGTTTTCCGATGACCCTCAAGGAGGACGATTCAGCTCACGCGCAGCGAGCGCAGCGCGATTCCACCTAATATAACGACGGCCCCAATGATCGTGATCCATAGCACGACCGGATGCCGCTCCGACCAGGGACGATCATCCGGGCGTCCCTTGTACGCATCGTTCGAAACTTCTGGCGCCAACGAAGCGAGCGTAGCTGCTTTGTCGAGCTGAAATAGTCGCGCGTACTCGTAGACAGGCGGCCCGAGCTTGTCGTCGCCGTAGTAAAGCGTGACCTGTCCTCGTCCGGGCGTATCGAAATAGATGCGCCTTTCGAACTGCTGCAGGCGCACATCAGTGATCCGAAGCGGCGGATCATCACCGTTGTGGACGATCACTTTGACCGTAGGCTGGCCGGGCAATGGCGCGCCAGCAAACTGGACTGCTTCTTCTTCCGAATCGAGCTTTCGCCCTGCGCGCACCATATGAATGCGCTCGATTTCTCCTGTAGCCAGCGGAACTCCAGCGCTGTTCTGTATTTCCACCTTGCGCCAGAAATTCGGCTGCGCGGGATCCACCGTGAACAGTGCCCTGTCCACCGGCGAAGCGTCCGGAACCGTAAAGGTGAATATCGTCTCCTTGCCCTGTTCTTCCCGTTTGCCTGAAACCGCGGCATCCCGCCATTGAGCAGTCCGTTCGTCAGTCGTTTCGGAAGACCCACCGCGAACTTCTTTGGGTTTTACTGGACCATCTATCGTGACCCTCAGATATTTGTATCTCGTTCTCGGCAAACGCAGCATGTGATTGCTGCCGAGACCATCGGAAGAGAGATCGTAAAGAATGCTGTCGCCCAGAGTGGCCCACGTTCGGCTTTGAGGCTCATTTTCACCTTCGACGCGAGCATGAGCGACAAAGTTTCTCGTCGCCAGGTCCAGGTCTACGTGGTCGTATTCGGCGAGCGCAGACATATCGATTAGAAACTGCGTCTTTCCCGCGACGGTCGACTGCTGCAAAACGGGCACGACGGTGCGCTCGCGTTGCAGGCTGTCCCGCTCGATCACCAGGGAATAAGGGATTTCGGCATCTCCCGCGTATAGCCGCAGGTCTCCGAGATCAGGGCGCGCATGCTTCCAGATTGCTTCATCGACGACGATGTACTGCTGCACTCCAGAAGTGGAAAGATGGACCGGTCGCTCATATTTCAAGTAGGAAACTGGTGATACGGCGAACAGGACTAGACCGATCAGTGCGGAGAGCGATCTCATGCTGACGTCCTTTGTCCTCGATGATCGCGGGACTCTGGCGAGAGATTGAGCCACCCGCGATGGTAGACATAGGAAATCGCCATCAGCACGACGCCTAATCCGATAAAACTCAGCACCCGGTATCCTTGCTGCAGCGCGGACACGTCGAACAGGAAGACCTTGCCGATCGTGAATGCGATCAACGCTAATGCCTGCCAGCGCACGAAGGCCGAGCGCCTCCAGAATCCGAAGGCCATCAGGCACGCACCATAAGCGAGCCATATGGCCGAGTAGCTGAAGTGTCGCGAGAACTCAATCTGCTGCAGCGGCAGAAATCCGATCTGGCGGCTCTGATGCCAGTGTGCGTAATCTGGCGGCCGAAGTAGTCGGAAGCTTCCAGCGTCAGCGCGACCAACGCAAGAACGTTGAACAGGACGCCTGCGAGTTTTACGAACGGCGCTTCCTGAACATTGGCAGACCGCGCGCCCCAAGCAACGATGCCGCCGAGAATCGCAAGCGCCACCAGGTAGGTCCCAAAGCGGGGATTGAAAAGAAGCGTATCAACCTGAAAGTTGTCGAGAAATAAAAGGCGTACCACTCCGAGGATCAGAGTGGTCGCGGCGAAGTAGCGAAGGAAATCCGTCCGCGTCCGCACGCCAATGAACAGCAACACCGCCGATTCCACCATCCAGCCAATCGTGATCCAATGTGCGCTCAGCTTCAGCGGGATCGCGATGGTGACGAACGCTATGGCGATTGCAATATGCAGCAGATTAATGATCTTTACTACTTCGGGATCGCTGCCAGCCCGTCGTTTGAACAGGCTGCTAAGCGCGAGATAGATGGCCGCGAGTGCCAGCGCATACCAAGTCAGAGTGACCCGTTCGTTGTTGTACATGCCAAACAGCGCAAGGAACAATGCGGCTGCATTCGCAAGCGGTAGCAGCATGAAGGTGATTGAAAAACCGGAGCGCCATCGCGATTTGTCGAGCGGAACCAGCAGTGGGGAAACCGCGAAGATGGCGGCGAACAACACCACGTAAAAGACCGTTAAGCCACGCTGCGCGTCCGTGTAGTACGAGTCGCCCCACCCCATGTACAAGATCAGAGTCCCGATGAAGGCGCCGATGAGCAACCGGTACCAGGGCTTGAACTTGATCATCGCCAATACGGCCAGATCCAGAAGCGCGACGTAAGAAAAGAGCACGACCTCGTGGTTCTCACCTGTAGAAAGCAGAATAGGAGTGCTGAAGCCGCCGATCAGCGCAAAGGCCGCAAGGATTTCCGCGTCCTGCGTCAGGGCCAGAACTATCGTCGACGCCGTGACCGCAACCATCGCGACGAAGGCTGCTGCTGAAGGAACAAGATGGTAGAGCTGAAATGCGCCCCATAAAGAAAGATAGAGCGTGCCAATGCCGACGGCTTTCAGTGAATAGGAAAAGGCCGTGAATCCTTTGCTGCGGAAGCGCTCGCTCCAGAGGACCAGTCCGATGCCGGCCACGAGTCCTACGGCGATTCGTCCCGCGGGGCCAATCCACCCGCTGTCGAAGGCGTACTTGATGAAGTAAGAGACACCGATGAGAAGTGCGAGAATTCCAATACGGTTGAACCAGACTTTGCCAATCTTGCCTTCCAGGTCAGCAGCTTCGTTCTCTACGGCGATCTCTGGGGGTCGCTTGGCAAATAGCGGTGGTGGGGCAACCGGCTCGGACCGTACCGACACATCTTGTTCCGATGAAACTGTCTTTGCTTCGTGAGTTGAAACCTCACCACTGGCTGGCGCCGCTGCGGCGATGCGTACACTACGTTCCAGTTGGTAAACACGGGCCGTAAGCGCCGCCAACTGGCTGCGCAGTGACTCCAACTCATCTTGTGGAGTGCTCATGCGCGTAAACTATCGCATGAAGCGGTCTGCGAAGAAGGACTATTTTCCCGGCGATAGTTACGGTTGGTGCGCGACGTATCTTTTGGGGAAAGTGGCGCTGCTGGAGCATTTCCAGGTTGCGCCCGCGGCGTTTGCGCCTGCTCGCTGCGCCTAGTAGAATCTGCCGTTCTGGGGTGGGGTCCGTGAACAAGGTTCGTACCAGCGCTGACGAAGCCATTCGCGATATTTCCGACGGTGCCACTGTCATGGTGGGCGGCTTCGGCCTATGCGGGATTCCTGAGAACCTCATCAATGCTCTGCATCGTAAAGGCACCCACAACCTGCTTACCATCAGCAACAACGCAGGGGTCGACGGCTTCGGGTTGGGATTGCTGCTCGAGAGTCGTCAGATCCGGAAGCACATTGGCAGTTATGTGGGCGAGAATCGGCTGTTCGAACAACTGGTGCTGTCTGGCGAACTCGACCTGGAATTGAATCCGCAGGGCACGCTCGCTGAGCGCATCCGTGCCGGAGGCGCCGGCATTCCTGCGTTCTTTACGCGTACTGGATACGGAACAGTTGTTGCCGAAGGAAAAGAAACACGCGAGTTCAACGGTAAGCCTTACGTGATGGAACACGCGCTCACCGCTGACTTCGCGCTCGTCAAGGCGTGGAAGGGCGATCGCTGGGGGAATCTTATTTACCGGAAGACGGCACGAAACTTTAATCCGATGATGGCTACGGCCGCCAAGGTCACCATTGCAGAAGTCGAACACCTCGTCGAAGTCGGTGAACTGAAGCCCGACGAGATTCATACGTCCGGGATTTACGTGCACCGGATCGTCGAATTGCCGTGCGATAAACGCATCGAGCGCCGCACGGTGCGAAAGGCCACAGCCTGATGCCCGCCCCCGACAGCACCATCGAAGAAGTGCGCGCCAGCGTGCTGAAGTACATACGCATGTACGAAGAGGGCAATTTTACGCTCGGCGATCTCGCCGCTGAACTCGCCGTGATGGCGCCCGCCTATGATTACGCAGTCGGTGGAATCCAGGACCATTGGGGAGATTTACTTGCAACCGCGCATAAGTATCGCTCCGAATCCAAGGGCAATGCGATGACCTCGTACGATGATCTGGAACGCAGCCTTACGGCGTTTCGCCGGGCCGAGGCGGCGTGGGACTGATTTGTGAATAGTCCATCCAAAGTCGGCAAACAGTTGGACATGGAGAAGCGCGAGCGCATCGCGCGTCGCATTGCGTTGGAATTGCGCGACGGATTCTACGTCAATCTTGGCATTGGCTTGCCGACACTGGTCGCGAATTTCGTTCCGAAAGGTGTTGAAGTCATCCTGCAGAGCGAAAACGGAATGCTGGGCGTAGGACCGTATCCGATCGAGGGTGAGGAAGATCCTGACCTGATCAATGCCGGTAAGGAAACAGTCTCCGAGATTCCGGGGACCTCATTTTTCTCGAGTGCCGAATCGTTCGCGATGATCCGCGGCGGCCACATCGACCTCACCGTGCTCGGCGCAATGGAGGTCGACGAAGAAGGTAGCATCGCCAACTGGATGATCCCCGGCAAAATGGTAAAAGGCATGGGCGGCGCGATGGATCTGGTCGCCGGAGCGAAACGCGTCATCGTCGCCATGGAGCACACCACTCGCGAAGGTCTGCCCAAGATCCTGCACAAGTGCACGCTTCCGCTCACGGGTGTGCGTGTTATCGACACAATCGTGACAGAAATGGCCTATCTGCGAGTCACGCCATCTGGTTTGGTACTGGAAGAGATTGGCCCCGGCCTGACGGTGGAAGATGTGCAGCGCGCGACCCAACCCACGTTGATAGTCAGCCCGAATCTGCGCACGATGGAAACTCAGCACGGCTAGTCTGCGCGATTCAGTACTTTCCAGCATTCCCGCGCGATCGCCCAATCTTCCTGCGCGGCAATCACCAGCACGCGAACACGGGAGCCGGTTTCGGCCACATCGGCGTCGAGCTTTGGATGAATGTTCCTGCTCACGTCAAGCTGCACTCCCAGAAAATCCATGTTTGCGCAGGTTTTTTCGCGGACTTCGACAGAGTGCTCACCAATGCCTCCGGTGAAAATCAGCGCATCCATGCCGCCGAGCACTGCTGCCATCGAACCAATTCCCGACCGCAGCCGGTGCACGAACATGTCAAACGCCAGTTGTGCCAGTTCGTTGCCCCGAGCCATTTCGTCCTGGATCTCACGCATGTCCGACGAAGTCCCGGAGATACCGCGCAGTCCTGAGCGCTTATTCAGAATATCGTCGAGTTGTTCGCCAGTTACATGCGTCGAGCGCATCAGGTAGGTGAGGACGCCCGGATCGATCGATCCGCAGCGCGTGCCCATCATCAGGCCTTCGAGAGGCGTGAAGCCCATGCTCGTGTCGATACTGTGGCCGTCGCGGATCGCCGCCAACGAACAGCCGTTGCCCAGATGGCAGCTCACCAGCTTCAGCGACTCAAGCGGTTTGCCCAACATCTGCGCTGCCCGGCCAGCGACGTACTCGTGATTGATCCCGTGGAATCCATAGCGCCGGATTCCCTGCTCGAACCACTCATAGGGTCCGGGATAAACCGTCGCATACAGCGGCATCTGGCTATGAAAGCCGGTATCGAACACCGCGACCTGAGGAACCGGACCCAATACCTGCTCCACGATCTCCATGCCTTCTAGTTCGGCGCGGTTGTGCAGCGGTGCAAACATGGAGACGCCGGCGATCGCGGTCTTGACCTCCGCATCCACTTGCACTGGATGCTTGTAGTGCGGGCCTCCATGCACCACTCGGTGTCCGACAACATCAATGGCCGTGGGCTTCTCGACCAGCCGTGACTTTCCCGACCACAGTGTGCTCAGCAGGTATTGGATCGCCGCTTTGCGCGAGGAGATTTTCGCCCGCGCACGAATCACATTCCCGCCCGGCTTCTCGACTTTAACTTCGGCCGAATCGCCATCCCACTCGATCATCGCCGCCCAAAGCGGTTCAGGAGCCTCCGGTGGAAGCGTATCGCCGAGCTCGTACAAGAAGCTCTTCTGGCTGCTCGACCCTGAATTCAGCACGAGAATCTTCATCGCTTAGTAGGGCCACTTCCAGTTCTTGATTTCCGGCATATCGTCGCCATACTTCACAATGTAGTTCTTGTGCTCCACCAGCCGGTCGCGCAGGTGTTGCTTGAAGTGCGCGCCGATACGCTGCAGCCGCGGAACCCGATCCACCACATCGCTCGCGAGATGGAAGCGGTCCAGATCGTTCAACACAGTCATGTCGAAGGGGGTGGTTGTTGTGCCCTCTTCTTTATAGCCGCGAACATGTATGTTGTCGTGATTCGTCCGTCGATACGTCAAGCGGTGAATCAACCATGGATATCCGTGATACGCAAAAATCACTGGCTTGTCCGTAGTAAACAGCGAATCAAAATCCCGATCCGACAAACCATGCGGATGCTCGCTCGACGGTTGAATCGTCATCAGATCAACGACATTCACCACGCGAATGCGCAGATCCGGAAAATGCTGGCGCAACAGATCGACGGCAGCCAGCGTCTCCAGCGTGGGGATGTCGCCGGCACACGCCATTACAACTTCCGGTTCGGCATTCTCGTCGGTGCTGGCCCAATCCCATATGCCTATCCCTGTCGTGCAGTGCTTGATCGCGGAATCCATGTCGAGCCACTGCAGTGCGGGCTGTTTGCCGGCTACGATCACGTTCACGTAGTGACGACTCTGCAGGCAGTGGTCCGCTACGGAAAGCAACGTGTTGGCATCAGGCGGCAGATATACGCGAACTACATCCGCTTTCTTGTTCACCACGTGATCGATGAAGCCCGGATCCTGATGCGTGAAGCCATTGTGGTCCTGCCGCCAGACGTGCGACGTCAGCAAATAGTTCAGTGACGCGATGGGTCGGCGCCAGGGAATGTCGTGAGTCACCTTCAACCACTTGGCGTGCTGGTTGAACATCGAGTCGACGATGTGAATGAACGCTTCGTAGCACGAGAAGAAGCCGTGCCGCCCGGTGAGCAGATAACCTTCGAGCCAGCCCTGGCACATATGCTCGCTCAACATCTCCAAGACACGGCCATTCGTAGACAAGTGCTCATCAACGGGAAGCAGCGGCTCCATCCACTCTTTATCTGTAACTTGATAGATCGCTTCGAGCCGGTTGGACGCTGTCTCATCCGGACCAAACACGCGAAAGTTTTTGCTGCTTCTCGTTCTGCTTCATCACATCGCGCAGAAAGTAGCCGAGCACGCGCGTAGCTTCCGCAAACTCGGTCCCGGGCTTCGGCACCGCCAGGCGATAGTCGCGGAAGTCCGGCATCGCCAGATCCTTCAGCAGCACGCCGCCATTCGCATGTGGATTCGCTCCCATGCGCCGATTGCCCTTAGGCGCCAGCTCCGCCAGCTCCGGAAGCAACTTCCCTTCTTCAGTGAACAATTCTTCGGGACGGTAGCTCTTCATCCACTCTTCAAGCTGCCGCAGATGATCGGGCCGTGAAGCCAATTCCGACAGCGGCACCTGATGCGCGCGCCACGTATTCTCGACGGGCTTGCCGTCGACCATCTTCGGTCCAGTCCAGCCCTTGGGAGTGCGCATCACGATCATCGGCCACACCGGCATCCCGCTGGCTTCTCCACGGCGATAGCGGCTCTGTATGTCGTGGATCTCGTCGACGATCCGGTCCAGTGTCGCAGCCATCAGCTGGTGCATTTCTTCCGGCTCATGACCTTCGACGAAATACGGCTTGTAGCCACATCCGGTGAAAAACTGCGTGAGTTCGTCGTCGCTCATGCGTCCCATCACCGTAGGATTGGCGATCTTGTATCCATTCAGGTGCAGGATGGGCAACACCGCTCCATCACGCGTTGGATTCAGGAACTTGTTCGCATGCCAACTGGTAGCAAGAGGTCCGGTCTCCGCTTCGCCATCGCCTACAACGCAGCACACCAGCAGATCGGGGTTGTCGAACGCTGCGCCATGCGCGTGCGACAGGGAGTATCCAAGTTCCCCGCCTTCATGAATCGAGCCTGGAGTTTCCGGCGCCACGTGGCTTGGAATTCCACCGGGGAAGGAGAACTGCTTGAACAACCGCTGCATCCCTTCCACGCTCTGCGAAATATTCGGATAAATCTCGCTATAAGTGCCTTCCATGTAAGTGTTGGCCACAATTCCTGGTCCACCGTGACCCGGGCCAATGATGTAAATCACGTTCAAATCGTCACGCTTGATCAGCCGGTTGAAGTGCACATATACAAAGTTCAAGCCAGGCGTCGTACCCCAATGCCCTAGCAGGCGCGGCTTCACGTGTTCCAGCTGCAACGGTTCGCGCAGCAACGGATTCTGCAAAAGATAAATCTGCCCCACCGATAGATAATTTGCCGCTCGCCAATAGGCATTCATCTTCCGCAGTTCTTCGGGGGATAACGGATTGCCGCTCACGGTGCTCTGAGCCTGATTCATCGTGATGCTGGCCATGATTCCTCCTGGTACTCGGGTGATATGAGTCAAGGTGACTGGATTGACCAGGGAGTCCTTGCCGCAGAAGTCAAAGATACTCCCCGAACTTATAGGTTGGGTGAATAGATGGCCGATTTAGTTCAAAAGGATGAGATTAATGTTCCCATTTCGCGAAAAGATGCTTTTGTGGAACTTACGACTAGCTCCCGCCGTACTTCCGATCATGAGGGGCGGGTTATAGGCTGTATTCCGTCTGCTCCGGTTCATTGAGGAGATTGGTATGCCAACCTATCGGCGACACTCCATCGTCGGCGCACTGATTCTGATCGTGATTGGCGCGTTATTTCTCTACAGCAACCTGCATCCGAGTTTTGACCCTTGGCCAGTGGTATCGCAGTATTGGCCGCTGCTGCTCGTCTTTATCGGAGCAGGCAAGCTTTGGGATTACTACCGCTTTCGACAGGACCCGGCAGCCCGTGGAGGCCGTTGGTTCACGGGTGGTGAGATCGCATTTCTCGTCCTTCTGGTTCTCTTCTTCGGCACATTGAGTCTAGGTGGACTAGGACGCAGCAAACACGCAGATTGGGCGCAGAGCGTCGATCGCGGAGCCGCCGAATCGGTCGATGTGACGGTGGAGATGCCGGCTGGAAATCTGAACATCGACAGCAACGGAAACAAACTGCTGGAAGCTAATTTTGAGTACCAGTCCCCAATGCCCCGTCCCGAGGTGACGTACAGCGTGAATGGCACCGAAGGAGAGCTGCGCCTGTCGCAGCAGGAACATCACCCTCACATTCAGTTTGGTCCGAGTCACAACACGTGGAATTTGCATCTTGCTCACGATGTCCCGATGCAAATGCGCGTGAACATGGGTGCGGGACGAAATAACCTGCAGCTCGGAGGCCTGGACCTGACCCGCATCGACGTGAACATGGGCGCGGGGTTGCTGATCGCGGACTTCACCGGAAACTGGAAACAAGATGTGGACGCCACTTTTCACGGCGGCGCGGGCAATGCCACCATTCGCCTGCCAAGCAACGTGGGTGTGGTCGTTCGGGCAAAAGGAGGACTCGGTTCGGTGCAGGCAGATGGCCTCACCAAAGACGGCGACAACTACGTCAACAGCGAGTATGGAAAATCGCCGGTGACGTTGCACGTGAATGTGGAAGGTGGGGTAGGACTGATCAGGCTGGAGACAGTGTCGTAGAGCGCAGCCTTTGATCTAGGGAACGGTAATCGTTCCGCTCCACGTGCCTTTGCGATCTTCTGCCACATCTTTCACGACGACATTAATTCGATAATTCCCGCTCCGGAGGGACGCGATGTAGAGAAATGTGAAGTCCTCATACGCTTGATCGGAGTTCTGAAACATCGTCTTTTCAAAGATGTCTTCGATGCGGCCTTTTTGAGAAGTAATTCTGCCGTAGAGATTCAGCGCCTTCCTGCGTCCCGTGCTTCCGGAACTCCAAGTCACATCGTTGTTTTGTACCCTTATCGTAACCGGCACTAATACCGTGAAGTCAGTTATCCGCACCTGAGCGCTAAAGACGCTCACCGGAACGATATTCATGCAGATTTTGTGTGTGACAATCTCGTCCAGGTCGCTGAAATTGAAGTACTGGAACTTTATTAGACGGCACAGATGGAGTCGATAAACCTACCATTCTCCAGATTCTTGCGTTCTTAGCTGTTCGACGTCTGTCGCCTGCTCGAACCTGCCACATCGGCAGCGATCAACGAATTCGATGTCGATCTCTTGCCCAATTCCTTCCAAATATCGATACCGCCACAGCTTCTCTGCGTAGGCCGTCTCTGCAATTCTCGAAGCTACTTCATCGGCCTCACCATAAACGATGTACATACGGCCACGATCTGTCTTCCATCCCGGAATATCCGCAGTTGCAAAATGCTCGTTCGCATACAGCATCCGCCGGTAGTGCTCTTGTTTGAATTCGTTCAGAAATGTCTCGGGCGTTGGATCACGGCGTAGCCAGAACTGTTGGATGAACTGCTCTCGTTCTTCGTCGGAGCGCAGGCGTTTGAAAGATGCTCGCTCTTCGTCTGTGATGATCCAGCGCACATCCTGCTTGAGCCACGCCGCGTAATTTGGACTTGGCGATAGATGCGGAGATTCTGCGTGCGGATTTGCCGCTTGCTTCTCGAGATTGCACTGTGCAGGTGTCGCGAGAGAAAAACCTGCTAGCGCAAACGCAACGACCAATTTCGAGATGGCGGAAGATGCCATGAATGAAACAGTGGCGATTATATCTTGGGTCGATCTACTCGACGTTTTGCTAATTCTTCCGAAACTGGTTTGCGCGCTGGAACTCTTCTTCCAATTCCCGCGTGCGTAAGTTCTCACGAATATGCGCCAACTTCTGCTCCAGCCGCAGCAGCGCTGCCTGAATGTTCTTCGTGTTCGTCAGCGCTACATCCCGCCACATCGAGTAAGGGCTCTGTGCGATCCGTGTCATCTCGCGCAAAGCACGACCGCCAATGGCATCGGCATCGGAGTCGTCTGCAAGCTCTTCCACGAGTGTTGAGGCGAGCGCTGTGGAGAGCATCTGCGGCAGATGGCTCACCCATCCGCAAATGCGATCGTGCTGCACTGCATCAACCGGCAAGACTCGCGCGCCGATTTGATTCAGCAACTGCAGATATTCGCCGGCCGGACCAGCGCTCAGTTCTTGCCCTTGATAGGGTGTCACCAGCCAGACCGCTCCGGCGAACAGTTTCGCGTCCGCATGCTCGATACCGCTATTTTCTTTTCCCGCCATCGGGTGTCCGGGCAGAAAACGCTGGGCCACATCGCCACCGAAGACGTCCTTGGCGCGCGCCATGATCTCAACCTTGGTCGATCCAACGTCAGTGATCAGCGCATGCGCCGGCGCGAGCGGACCCACGCGCTCGATCAGATCGATGATGCTGCCCACTGGAGTGGCGAGCACAATGAGATCGCTGTCGCGTACCGCCTGCTCGGGAACGGAAGATCCATCATCGATGACGCCCGACTTAAGCGCCTGTTTCAATACCGGCTCGCGGTCGCACCCGACGATGCGCAATCCACGCGCGTGTTTTTTCAGCGCCAGTGCGAGTGAACCGCCGATCAGACCGGTTCCGATGATGGTGATCTGCTTCATAAGTGCCGTTTCACGTTTCGAGTTTCACGTTTCACGAAAGTTAGTCTCTGCTGAGAGAACTCATCTAAATCGGTACTTGCATTTCGCGAACGTGAAACGCGAAACGACAAACGTTGTTACGCGATAGTGCGCCCGACCGCCGACGCGATGATCCTCAGCTCCTGCATCAATTTTTCAAACTGCGCTGGGAAGAGCGACTGTGCGCCGTCCGACAGCGCCTTCTCGGGATCATGGTGCACTTCGATCAACAGCGCATCAGCGCCCGCAGCAACAGAGGCTCGCGCCATGGGTGCAACTTTATCGCGGCGTCCAGTGCCGTGCGAAGGATCGGCTGTAATGGGCAGGTGCGAAAGTTTCTTAGAAACCGGGATCGCGGAAATATCCATGGTGTTGCGCGTGTAGGTCTCGAAGGTGCGAATGCCGCGCTCGCACAGGATCACGTCATAATTGCCGCCCGACATCACATACTCCGCCGAAAGCAGCATCTCTTCGATCGTCGCCGCGATGCCACGCTTCAGCAGCACAGGCTTTCGAACCTTGCCGAGTTCGCGCAGCAGATTGAAGTTTTGCATGTTGCGCGCGCCGATCTGCAGGATGTCGACATACGGCAGCATCAGCTCGATCTGCGAGATCTCCATCACTTCGCTGATCACCAGCAGTCCGTACTTGTCACCCGCCTCGCGCAACAATTTCAGTCCGTCTTCGCCCATACCCTGGAACGAATACGGCGAAGATCGCGGCTTGAAAGCGCCTCCGCGCAACACCTTGGCTCCAGCTTTCGAAACGATCTCCGCGATGGTGAATATCTGCTCGCGCGATTCCACCGAACATGGGCCTGCCATGACGACGACCTGCTCGCCACCCACGGTGACGCCGTTGGGAAGCTTGACGACAGTTCCCTCTGGCCGGAAGTTTCGTGCCGCCAATTTGTAAGGCGCGCTGATGCGATGGACCAGTTGCACGCCGTCGAGCAACTCCAGTTCGCGGAGGTCGAAGTCGACCCTCGCACCTACGGCGCCGAGCACGGTTTGCGTCACTCCAGTACTGCGATGAACGTCGAAGCCAATCGCCACTAAGTGATCGATCACTGACTGGATCTGCTTTTCCGACGCTTCAGGTTGCATTGCGATAATCATTGGTTAGTTCTCAGTAGTCAGTCGTCAGTAGTCAGACTAAGTATGGGCACTTCGAAGTAGCTAGAAACTGACCACTGGCTACTAGCTACTGACTACTAGTCGTTCACTTCTTGATCAAATTCCGTCTTGCCGTCCTCGCCGGAATGATCGGGCACGCCCATCTCTTCCTTCTGCAGATTGCGCATTACGTCAATCACGCGTTCATAAATCTGCACCAGGTGGCGGCCCTTCAGCGGACCGCGGCTCATCCGGCTTACGTTCTCGAAAATCTCCTGCTCACGCTTGGGCTCGTAGATCGGCATGCCGGACTGGCGCTTCAGTCGGCCAATTTCCTGAGCCGCATGCGCGCGCTGATTCAGCAAATCGACCAGCATGGAGTCGAGATCGTCAATTTTTTTACGCCAGTCGCTGATGTCCATGAGCTCTTATCTTTTGCCGATCAGGCTTTGACTGCTGCCGAAGTGCCGGCACGCAATCCGCCGACGAATTCTGCCACGGCGTTAGCCGCTTTGCTTCCACGTCCAGAACGCTCGATCAATTGCACAATCGCCGTGCCGACGACGGCTGCGTCGGCGAAAGCTCCAATTTCGGCAAACTGCTGCGGATTGGATACTCCGAATCCGACCGCGATCGGCAACTGCGTGAACTGCCGCAGGCGTCCGACGAGTGCGCCCGCATCGGTCGCGAGTTGTTGCCGCACCCCGGTGACGCCGGTTCGCGAAACAGCATAAACGAACCCGGTAGAAGCATCGCACACCGACTTCAATCTCTCGTCCGTGCTGGTGGGAGCCGCGAGAAAAACAGTGGCCAAGTTGCTGCCGCGCATCAGCTGAATGTAGTCGTCGGCTTCTTCCACTGGCAGATCCGTGACGAGTGCGCCATCCACTCCGGCTTGCGCCGCGTCTTCGCAGAATCGCTCCAACCCGTAGCGCAGAATTGGATTGAAATACGAGAACACGATCAGCCCGGCCTTCGGAGCTTGCTTGCGAATATCCGCAGCAAGTTTCAGCACGTCCCCGAGTTTCACGTCGTTCTTCAGCGCGCGATCACTGGCGGCCTGGATCACCGGACCATCGGCCACGGGATCGCTGAACGGCACACCAAGTTCGAGCACATCCGCGCCCGCAGCAATCGCGGCCAGGGCCACTTCGCGCGAAGTCTCCAGATCGGGATCACCACACGTGATATAAGCGACCAGGCCCGGCTTATGTTGGAAAGTTATCGGCATCGCTCAGCCAGAAATTCCTTTCAGGTTCTCGCGCAAAATGCCGACATCTTTGTCCCCGCGGCCCGAGATATTGACGATCACGACTTCTGACTTCTGCATTTTCGGCGCGCGCTTGATGCACTCCGCCACCGCGTGCGACGACTCCAGCGCCGGAATGATTCCTTCCAACCGCGAAAGCGTCTGGCAAGCCGCCAGTGCCTCATCGTCAGTCGCCGATGTGTAGATCGCGCGCCCTGTGTCCTTTAGCCAGCCGTGCTCTGGACCTACGCCGGGATAATCCAATCCCGCCGAAACCGAATGCGTGTTCGCGATCTGCCCCGCTTCATCCTGCAGCACGTATGAAAATGTCCCTTGCAACACGCCGGGCGATCCGCCATGAAAACGCGCGGCATGCTCGCCGAGTTTGTTGCCATAACCACCGGCCTCTACGCCGATCAGCTGCGTCTTCTTGTCCTGGATGAATTCGTAAAATGCGCCAATTGCGTTGGAACCGCCGCCGACGCAAGCGATTACCGCATCGGGCGTGCGGCCTTCCGCTTTCATGATCTGCTCGCGTGCTTCGCGGCTGATGACGCGATGAAAATCGCGCACCATCGTCGGATACGGATGCGGCCCCAGCACACTGCCCAGCAGATAATGGGTGGTCCGCACATTCGTCACCCAATCGCGCATGGCTTCGTTGATCGCGTCTTTTAACGTACGCTGCCCGGCATCGACGCCGCGCACCTCAGCCCCAAGCAATCGCATGCGGAAGACATTCAACTCCTGCCGCCGCATGTCCTCCGAGCCCATGTAAACAACGCAGTCGAATCCCATCAGCGCGCAAACCGTAGCCGTTGCCACTCCATGCTGACCGGCGCCGGTCTCGGCGATCACGCGCTGTTTGCCCATGCGCCGCGTCAGCAGAGCCTGTCCGAGGCAATTGTTGATCTTGTGCGCGCCCGTGTGCAGCAGGTCTTCGCGCTTCAGATAAATGCGCGCGCCGCCTAGATTCTCGGTCAATCGCTTCGCGAAGAACAACGGTGTGGGGCGTCCGGCGAAGTTCTTCAACAGATCGTCGAGCTCACTCTGAAAATCCGGATCCGTTTTCGCCTTCTCGTACGCCGACTCCAATTCCTGTAACGCCGCCATCAGCGTTTCTGGAACGTAGCGTCCGCCATACGGACCAAAACGGCCGGTCGCCACGGAACTCGGTGCTCGTCTTTGAACGATTGCCATAGCTAAACCATCACACTCGCGCGCCGCGCTGCGCGAACGAATTCGCGGACTTTCTCAGGATCTTTTTTCCCCGGACTTGCTTCCACGCCCGAAACCACGTCGACGCCATACGGCTGGAAGAGGCGAATCGCCTCGGCAACATTTTCCGGATCGAGCCCTCCGGCGACGATCACCGAAATCTGTGTCTCGATCGCTTCCACCAGCGGCACAGCCGCCTGCCAGTCGAACTTCTTTCCACTGCCCCCGCGTACCTGGCCGTGACCTGCGTCGAGCAGAATCGCATCCGGCTTAGCAGCATCTTCCGGCCACCTGAATCCCTGATTCAGCTCAGCCGCGAAGTGTTCCGGCAAATGCATGGCGCGATAGAGCTTCGGTTTCCGGCCGTCAGCCGTCTGCATGGCATTTACTTCGGCCAGCAACCGATCGCTTTCTTCACCATGTAGTTGGACGCTCGTCAGTCCTGTGCCCTTCACGATCTCACGAATGCGCTCGGCGCTTTCGTTTACGAAGACGCCAACCTTCTCGACTGACTCTGGAAGTTCGGCAACGATCGCACGCACCTGTTCGGCCGTGACTCTTCGCGGACTGGTGGCGAAGACAAATCCCAACGCATCGGCACCAGCTTCTACGGCGGTCAGCGCGTCTTCCACGCTAGTGGTGCCGCAAATCTTCACCCACGTCATGCGCGCCCCACCGACGCCCGCTGCACTTCCGCTAACAACCGCGCCAGTTCCTCACCAGGATGGTCGCGCTTCATCAACGATTCGCCGATTAGAAATGCGTGATAGCCGGCTTCGCGCAGAATGTGCAGATCCATGCCCGTATGGATTCCACTCTCCGCTACCCGGGTCACGTTCGGTGGAAACTTGGAGCTGAGTTCCAGCGACGTGTTCAGGTCAACCTCAAACGTGCGCAGATTGCGGTTGTTCACGCCAATCACTTGGAATCCGAGATCTTCCGCCCGCTTCAACTCTTGTGCATCATGCACTTCGCAGAGCACGTCCAGACCATAGGACTTGGCTTTTGCGTACAGTTCCCGCAACTCGGAGTCGCTCAACGCCGCCACGATCAGCAACACTGCATCCGCACCATTGGCGCGCGCTTCCAGCAACTGGAACTCGTCCACGATGAAGTCTTTCCGCAGGCACGGAATATGTACTGCGGCCGATGCTTCGCGCAGGTAATCAAGCGATCCGTGAAAGAACTCTTCGTTCGTCAGGACAGAAAGCGCAGTGGCGCCATTTTGCTCCAACTCAGTAGCCAGGGCCTGGGGATGGAAGCTCGCGCGGATCACTCCCCGCGACGGCGAAGCCTTCTTCAACTCCGCAATCACGGCCACGCCACCGTTCCTGGCAGCTTGGCGCAATGAATGCGCAAACTCGCGAGGAGTATGTTCGCGGGCGTAACGCTCCAGTTGCGCAAAGTCGGCACTGGCCTTGGCGGAAGCCACCACGCGCCGGGTCGCGGCCACGATCTGGTCTAGTTTCGCTGACATTCGAAGTAATCATTGATTATACGTGCAGCTAAGCGACTGCACACTCAGGCGATGCCAACGATTTGTCTATTGCCGACATCACGCTTTTGCGGTACACCTTTCGGCAAGCCAAACAAGCGGAGCGCATATGCAAAAGCCAACCGGTGTTGTGATTCTCGCGATCCTTTCCTGGGTCTGCGCCGCATTTTTGTTGATACCGGGGTTGGCGCTGCTCCTGGGATCATCGTTCATTGCCGCGATGGTTGGCCATCAGTTCGGCCCCATAGCGGCATTCGCCGGAGTGATAGGGGGAGCAATTTTCCTCTTCATGGCGCTCGTAACGGCCATCATCGCCTGGGGATTGTGGACGCTGCAGGAGTGGGCCCGCATCCTGACAATCATCTTTAACGGCATCTTCCTAGGTCTGGGCATCCTGGGGATGTTCGCTTTGGCGTTCATCCATCCGGTCGGGGTAATCTTTCGATTGGTACGCCTCGCTATCAATGGCGTGATTATCTGGTACATGATGCAGCCTGAAGTGGTGGCAGCATTCAGAAAGCCGGCGGTGGCGTAAGTCTTCTGACGGTCTGGGGCAGCCGGGTGATCGACTGCGCGCAATCCACCAAATCAGTAAGCCTTCGCGATCACCGAACGGTGCTCCACCGTCTCGCCCGTCACGATGCACTTCCCCGGACCGTCGTACTCATCGACTAACGGAATACAGCGCACGCTAGCTTTGAATTCCTTGATCCGCGCGTCGCAGGCCGGATCATCCTTTATATGGGCCATCACGAATTTGCCGCCGCCCTTTTCGGCGGTGGCGTCGCCAAGGATCTCCGCGACTTCGTCGAGGCTGTTCGCGATCAGCGTGTTTTCTTTCATGCGCTTCCGTCCGGTTTCGAGCAATTCCGACTGCATGCGTTCCAGCAAGCCTTGCACATACGCGACCAGGCCCTCCCGCTTCTGCGGCTCTTTCGTTCCCGAGGTCTCGACGCTTTACCACCACCGTACCTGCCGCCACATCGCGCGGACCAATTTCGATGGTCACGGGCACGCCCAGTTGCTCCCAGTAGAAAAATTTCGCTCCCGGACTGAGTTCCTCGCGCGCATCGACTTCCACTGAGATCCCAGCCGTCCCGAGCGATTCAGCGATCTTACTCACCTCATCGAGCACCGTGGCCTTCTCGCCTTCTTTGCGGAAGATAGGCACGATCACCACTTTTGTCGGCGCCAGCTTTGGAGGCAGTACCAGGCCCTTGTCGTCCGAGTGCGTCATGATCAGACCGCCAATCAGCCGAGTGCTCACGCCCCAACTGGTCTGCCACACGTATTCGAGCTTGCCCTCTTTGCTCTGAAACTGCACGTTGAAGGCCTTGCCGAAGTTCTGTCCCAGTTCGTGGCTTGTTCCCGCCTGCAACGCCAAACCGTTCTGCATCATGGCCTCGATCGCGAACGACCGGTCGGCGCCGGCGAACTTCTCCGCCCTGGATTTCACGCCACGAATCACCGGCATCGCCATTACCTGCTCGGCGACGTCCGCGTAGAGATGCAGAATCCGCACCGCCTCTTCGTGCGCTTCCTCTTGGGAGGCATGCGCCGTATGTCCTTCCTGCCATAAGAACTCTGTCGTCCGCAGGAACATACGCGTTCGCAACTCCCACCGCACGACATTCGCCCACTGATTCAGCAGCAGCGGCAGGTCGCGATAGCTCTTGATCCACTTCGAGAAGAAATGCCCGATGATCGTTTCCGACGTAGGCCGGACAACATACGGCTCTTCCAACTTTTTGCCACCTGCGATGGTAACCACGGCCAATTCCGGCGAAAATCCTTCCACGTGTTCGGCTTCGCGGCGCAGAAAACTCTCGGGGATGAATAGCGGGAAATATGCGTTTTTATGACCGGTGGCTTTAAAGCGGCGATCCAACTCGCCCTGCAATAGCTCCCAAACCGCATAACCGTTCGGCTTGATGACCATGCAGCCCTTCACTACTTCGGCGGGTTCGGCCATGTCGCCCTGCAACACCACATCCTGATACCACGCGGAAAAATCTTCTGCCCGAGGAGTAATCTTCATATTCTTTGAGTTTGCCATACCGAGCCGAACTCTCGTGCGAAAGTTTTGGAACCTTTTTGTTCCTGGTGCGAATACCTAGTGAAAGCGTTGACCGTCAATCCGGAGATGCTGTCAGAGCGTATGCCGTCGACCGAAAGCAGATCGGATCTCGAGTTGTTGCGGCTGGCCGTTTCCGGAGACGAAAACGCGTTTCTTGCTCTTTATGAACGACTGAAGACCGGCGTTTTCCGCTACGCCTACTACATGACCAGTTCGAAATTCGCAGCCGAAGAGGTTACCCAGGAGGTCTTTCTCACCTTGCTTCAGAACCGAGCTCGATTCGATCCCAAGCAAGGTGAACTGGGCGCTTTCGTTTTCGGAATCGCGCGCAACCTGGTGCGCAAGATCGATAGGCGTGAGCGTCCATTTGAGCCGCTGCCCGACGATGCCGAAGTCATTGCGCGACTGGTAGGGCCCGCGCCGGAGTTCCCCAACCAGTCTTGTTCAAGATCAGCTGATCGGCAACGTTCGAGCGGCCGTTGCCTCTTTACCGGAACACTATAGGCAGGTGGTTGTGCTTTGCGATCTTTGTGAGATGTCCTACGCAGACGCGGCGACGCGGCTGGGATGTGCTGTCGGTACCGTGCGGTCACGTCTCAATCGCGGGCATAAATTGCTGGCCGAAAAGCTCAAGCTGCAGCGCGAGAGACAGGCTGCATTCCGCAACACCGGTACCGAAGGGTGCCTGATATGACTTGCAACGAACTGCACGATCACGTCGAATCAAGTTCTTTGCGTTTCCTGACTGAGGGTGGGGTTGGCGCAGATGTCGCCGCTCACATCGAACATTGTTCCGCATGCCGTCAGTGGATCGAGATAGAGGAGCAACTGAGCAATCAGCTGCATCTGCTCCGTGACAACGCTCCCGTGATTCCTGGAACACTCGATGAAAGCATCTTGAAAGGATATCGCGCGCAATTCCAGGCTGGGTCGAGCTTTTCGCCGGCTACGAAACCAATGCGGCCCATGTCGACTCTGGTTTGGCGAGCGGCGATCGCAGCTGTGTTGCTGGTGGGCGCGATCATTCTTTTTGGAAACCGCAAAGCACCTTCGCCGCAGGCAACCGCCAAAGTACAACCTACGCCCAACGCAGCGAGTGCACAGCCTGAGAATCAGGCCAAAAGCGAGACGCCGAAGACAATCGCGGACGTGAAAGTTGCTACGCCCCGCGTACATCACAGAACGACCATTAAGAAAACAGAAAACACTTCTGCAGAAGCCGCGCACAAATCCCCTGCCGCCTGATTTTCGAAACTTGATGTACTGCGATCAGCTCAGCTGTTCTGGAGCGATGGAAGTGATTCGCATGAATCTGCCGGCTTCGGCTTTGGGCATGTCATCACCTCCACGCACGAATAATGTCGTGGCGGCTGATGTGGTAGTCGGCCCAGACGGCGTTGCTCGCGCAATCCGTATCTTGAACTGAATTGCATCGGAGGTCACATTATGAATCGCAAAGGTAGCTTCGTTGTCCCAGGCCTGTCACTTGCACTCGCCCTCCTCCTTCTCGGCACTGCATCGGCTCAACTACCACCTCTACCTCCCGGGCCGGGTGATGCGATAGCCACAGTGGCTTCGCCCGGCATACCGATGCAGATGAAGGTCTCTACCATGGGACTGCATATCGATAACATGGACGCCTCTCCAGTGAAGGGGAACCCATTCTGCGGCACCATCACCAGTGAACACACCCAGGCTTTTGCCGATGGGAATCGAATTCACACGACGGAGAATTCCACCCTTTGCCGCGACAGTCAGGGACGCATCCGTCGTGAAGCAGAAATCAATTTGCTCGGTGCTCCTCCGCAAAAGGATCTTCCGAAGATTGTGACCATCATCGATCCCGTGGCTGGCGTCCGGTACATGCTCGACAGCAATATGAAGATCGCGCGCAAAATGCCCATTGAGCCGTTCGCGCTGTCGCCAGAGGGCGGCGCTGGCGCTCGAACTTCGGGACAGATGGCCGTCGTAGTCAAAGACGAGACAGTGAACACAACCGGAGGTCCCGGAAATGTCATGTTCTACTCGACAACAACAATGGCCAAGCATGCAGGGCCTGCTGACAAATCCCCCCAACCTCGAGAACCTGGGCGACCAGACGATCAATGGAATTCATGCGACCGGTACGCGCGTAACAACCACGATCCCTGCCGGCAGCATGGGCAATGAGCAACCCATACTCGTGCAATCGGAAACCTGGTCTTCACCCGAGCTGAAAGCCACGGTGATGACCAAGCATACCGATCCCTGGGCAGGAGAGTTGAAGACGCAACTCACAAACGTCAGCAACACCGAGCCCGATCCATCGCTATTCACTGTTCCGAACGATTACAAGGTCGTCGACGAGAAGCCCATCCAGATAATGAAGGTGCAGCCGCCAGCACCACAGGACTAATGGACGCCGGTGCTACTTCGAAGCCTTCGGCAACGATTGCACATACGCCACGATCTGCCAGCGCTGGTCCTGGGGCAACGATTCGAACGACGGCATGCGGTGGAGGCTGAAGCCGTGCGCAATCACCCATTCCAACTGGCCTGGCGTAAGCGCATGAACCGTATCCGTTTGCAGCGAGGGAGAATGTCCTTTGCCTTCTCCGTCGGCTCCGTGGCAGTGAGCGCATTTATCGGCGTAGAGCTTCTGTCCGGCGCTCACTGCAGCGGGATCGGACGCCACCGGATTCGGACGCCCTTTATCGGCTTCGGATACGTGCTTCGTCCATCCGGGCTCCTGAGCAAATGCCGGCGCACCGGAGACTATGATCAGGGCGGCCGCAAGCAACAGGGAAAACTTCGCGCGAACTTCGAACTGGCAGAACATAAGTTGCTCCACATCAAATTGACAGAATCTCAATCAATGTACAGAGGGCAGAATTCACACTCAAGGTTCATGATTGTGAAGTTTTCGTCATGGTTATGTGACAAGAATCAGACGCGCTGAAGGCGCCTGGCTTGGAAATACTTCCCTCCTGCTGTACACTTCGCCGATCCTGAATTGGCTTGCCCGCAAGCCCTGCAACTGGTGGAGGCAGCACGTGGATCGCATCCGCCTTATCGCGCACGAACACAACGACATCCTGTTGGTCGATTGCAGCGGGTGTGCTGCTGCGGAGATGTTTTCTCTCATCGACGAGGTACCGAATCATGTGCGCAAATATCCGCGCGAGTCGGTGCTGCTTTTAGGGGATTTCAGTAACGCTGAATTCAATCGCGATGTCGTGGAACGGCTGAAGGTAGCAACTGTTTTCGACCGCCCACATCTCAAGCGGTCTGCCTGGGTTCTTACCGCGAACCTGCCGCCAGTGCTTTATGAATCGATCAAGACATTTTCCGGACGCGAGCTACCGATCTTCGCGACGCGTGAGGAAGCATTGGCGTATCTGGTCAGGTGATCCTACGCGGCGCATATCTGTTGCTGTACGAATCCCAATCCACTGCGGATGAGAGAGACTGCCGTAGACTTCCTCAAGGCTTAGGATGTCGATGGCAGTCATTCCACCCACCTGATCGCTCGGACGCACACTAGCGACGATACCCCTCTTCATATCCGCGCTGATAAGCCGTGAGGTTTTGCCCCTTCCAGTTGTCGGTTTTCAGGTTCAAAGATTTATTCTGCCGACGGTCATTCTGACCGTTCTGGAATCCTGCCTGATAGGCGCGTCGTTCTGCATCTGTCGCGTACCCTGCCGGCGCACCAACATACCCGCCGTTTCCATTCCATCCGGCTCGCGCCTGGTCGTCGCGATCGTGATCGCCGTCATGACCGTAGCCGTTGTTGTAGCTGTATTGTCCATGCCCGCGATGACGGTAGCCATCTTCGTATCCACGTTGGTAGATGTTCAGATTCTCGCCATGCCAGTTGTCGGTCTTCAGGTTCAACGGCTTATTTTGATTGCGATCGTTCACGCCATTCTGAAATCCAGCCTGGTATGCCCGCTGCTCCGCACTCGTTTGCGCTTGTGCAGACCGCGGGGCGATCAGCACGGGAGTTACACCCAATGCAAGTACAAGTACGATTTTGGTTGCTGTTCTCAGCATAAATCTCCTCTTCTCCGACCGGGAAGCTTGCCGGAGGGCACCTTTTATGTCACTGGATATTGGATACAGGAATCAGTCCTGCTTTTGCCTGACGATCCTTATTCAGATGAACTTGGCCGACGTGTTTTCTCTCTGTCACGTTGCGAACCCGCATCTAGGGCTAAACAGCCACGGTTGAGCGCGAAGTCACCACTGACGGTACGGACAACTTATTCCCAACCTTGGTGTTCTCTCCTCGATATGTAGTAATCTTAAGCAGGGCTTCCCTTAACATGCGTCTTGGAATCGTGCAAAAAGAGATGGTTTGGCGCACTCTGGCAGTGCTGGTCTGCGTACTCGTGTTCTTCTTTGCTCTGCATGCCAAGACTTCGGTGTACAACGGCTCCGGAGTGAATGTGACTCCGTCCACCTCTTCCAAGTTGTGGCTTGGCGGCCAAAAAACCCCAACTCATTCGATCGAATCCAACACCGGTCTCCTTTTCTGGATGGCCGTTCTCTGTTCGTTCATTCTTTTCGTCCAGCGTGAGCGCCTTGAACGCACCTCGCCTCTAGTCGCAGCTCACAGCAATCTTCCTATACGGTACCTGCATCGATTTCTGCGCCCTCCTCCTGTCCAGAAGTAATACCTCTTCGGTCCATTTTTATCTGTTTGCGCTGCGCCCGGCCCTATCTGTTAACGACCTAATTCTGACGGGATCCCGCTCGTAGCACTTACTGCATTACCGAAACGAGGAATCCATGGAAGCTCATGATCGACACAGGCTTGTGGAACTTGTAGAAGTTCGCTCGCGCAAGTTTGTTATCGCTGCAGCACTGGCATTGTGCCTGCTCTTTTCGCTCTTGGCTGTATGGCACGCGCGGGCAGGCTCATCCGCCAAAGCAGGATTGGTTCATCCCGACGCAGCCGGTATGCCATATGTCGCGGTGGCTCCGGTTAAGCGGGAGACGATCGCAAACTCTCTTTCGATTGCTGGCCAATTCATCCCGTACCAGAACGTCGACTTGCATGCCAAGGTCGCCGGCTACATTCGCACTATCAATGTCGATATTGGCGATCATGTTCACAAGGGACAGGTCTTGGCCGTGTTGGAGATCCCTGAACTTGTCGCCGAGGTCGATGAGGCGCAGGCATCCGTTCACCACGCCGAAGAAGAAATTCAGCGCGCACACAGCGACGTCTCTCGCGCAGAGGCTGACAGTGTGGCTCTGCACGCAAATGCCGATCGACTGATCAACACGGCGAAAGCGCGTCCCGGGTTAATTGCAGAGCAGGAACTTGATGATGCCACGGCCAAGGACCGCGCATCGCAGGCGCAGGTCGACGCCGCGAAGTCCGCCCTGGCAGCGGCGAAACAGCAGCTTGCAGTGGCACAGGCAAACCAGCAGCACTACTCCGCACTCAGCGATTACGCCAAAATCACTGCGCCTTATGACGGCGTTGTCACATGGCGATTTTCGGATACGGGCTCTCTCGTGCAAGCGGGAACATCTACCAACAGCGGTCTTCCCGTCGTCACGCTGGCCCAAATCGATGTGCTGCGCTTGCGCATCCCGGTTCCGGAGTCGTTGACATCGAAGGTTCGAATTGGAGACAGCGCGGACGTTCGCGTGCAGGCAACCGGGGAACATTTCACCGGGAAAGTGACTCGCTTCACGGATTCTCTCGATTCTTCCACGAGAACGATGCAGGTGGAGATCGACGTTCCAAACCCTCACTACCACCTTCAGCCGGGAATGTATGCGGAAGTACATCTGAAAGCGCTAACAGTCACTCCGAATACGTTAACTATGCCGATTCAAGCAGTGAAGCGCCGCGATAGAAAAGCGAGCGTGTTGGTTGTCGATGCCCGGAACCGCGTGGAGTTCGCGAGATTCGATCGGCGTCGAGAGCCCGAACAAGGTGGAAATCCAATCGCGGACTGGCCGAGGGAGAACAGGTCGTCGTCGGTAATTCGGGCGCCTATCAGCCCGGTGAATGGTGCACCCAGGCAAGCGAGAAGTCATGGCCTCTGATGGCGCGGAGAATGGCGGAGTAGCCGCTGAGGCAGTGACCATGTCAGGCTTCGCACTTCGGTATCCCTTTTTCATCATCATGGTGTGTCTGGTGATCGCGGTAGTTGGTGTAGTGACGGTGGCGCGCATGCCAGTCGATCTATTTCCCAACATCAACATTCCTGTGGTGGTAGTGGCTACGTTCTATAACGGCATGCCACCGGAGCAAATTGAGAGCAGACATAACCGGGCGATTTGAGCGCTTTTTTACACTTGGCAGCGGAATCGACCACTTGAGTCGCGTTCACTAACCGGCGTTAGCCTTATCAAGGTCTACTTCCAGCCAGGAATAGATCCCGATGCCGCCGTTAGCGAGATCTCGAATCTGGCGATGGCCGATTTGCGGCAGACTTCCCCCGGGTACGTTGCCACCCGTGGTGCTGAAGTTCGACGCATCCAGTCTTCCCGTTTGCTTGGTCACCCTGAAGGGAGGGGCCTGAAGGAAACGCAGTTGCACGATGTAGGCCAGTACAGGTCCGCAATCAGAGTAGCAAATGTGCCTGGTGCATCAGTGCCGCAGCCGTTCGGCGGCAAGTATCGGCAGATCCAGGTTTACATCGATCCAATAAAGCTTCAGGCAACGCAACTCAGCGTCATGGACGTAGTCCGGGCGGTGAATGAATCGCGAACAAGATTCTTCCCGCTGGCGACGTGCGTATCGGCCCAAGAGACTACAACATCTATACAAACAGCCAGCTGCCCAATGCTGCCGATATGAATCGTGTGCCTCTCAAGACCAATCGCAACGCATCGGTTCTGGTTTGGTGACATCGGCCATGCGATGGATCGCCGCAGATCCAGAACCAGTATTGTGCGAGTGGACGGACAGAAGTCGGTCTTCTGCCGGTGCTGAAGCAAGGAGGCGACAGCAACACCATTCCGATCGTGGACGGCATGCGAGAACTCGATCCACCACATGGTGGACGTGCCGAAGAACCTCGTCGCGAAGGTAGTCTTCGATCAGTCGATATATGTGAAGACTGCGATCAGGAATCTCGGGAACGAAGGTGGCATTGGCCTCGCGCTCACGGCGCTGATGATTCTCATTTTCCTGGGAATATCCGGGCGACAGTCGCGGTGTTGCTGTCTATCCCGCTTTCTGCCCTGGCCGCTTTCCTGGCTATTAACGCAGGCGGCGGCACAATCAACACGATGGTACTCGGCGGCCTTGCTCTGGTGTTTTCGCGTCTCATCGATAACTCAGTTGTCGTGCTGGAAAACATCTTTCCGTCATCTGGAAGAAGGCGAAACTCCCGAAGTTGCGGCAGAGCGCGGCGGACAAGAAGTCGAGCTGCCAGTTCTTGCGGCGACTTTTACTACAGCAATCGTGTTCTTCCCGGTTTTATTCCTGTACGGAGTGAGCCGGTTCCTTTTCACTGCTCTCGCAGCCGGAGTGGTTATTCGCTCTTTGCGTCTTATTTGGTTGCCATGACGGTCGTGCCACTCTTCTGCGCGCGCTTTATTAAGGGGACGCATGGTCAAGTGCGCACCACGGCAACAAGTCGGCTTTCGCAAGTTTGGTCAACGGATTCAATCACGGGTACAACCAGCTTCTGATGAAGTACGACGTTGGTATCAGCAAGACCCTGTTGCGCCCGACTGCCACAGTGCTCGGAATTCTCGGCATCTTTGTTTTGAGCCTGGGCTTTATCCCCTATTCGGCGTGGCATTCTTTCCCACGCACCGATCCCGGCCAGTTCATCATCAACCTGAAAGCCCCTCGGGAACGCGTCTGGAGATTGACGGACCAATATGTTCGCCGCGTCGAGAACGATATCAGCGAAGTGTTGCCCCGCGGGATCTTCAAACTAGTGTTATCGAACATCGGCGTGACCCCGGGATTCTCATCGATCTACACCAGCAACTCCGGCCAGCACACGGCCACCGTGCAAATCAGTCTGAAGCGGAGCATAAAGTCGGCAGCTATAGTACATGAATCGCGTGCGACGAAACTGGCTCGGACATCCCGAACTAACAAGCTACTTCCAGTCAGGCGGGCTTGTTGACGCGGTTATCAACCTTGGGCTGCCTGCGCCCGATTGACATTCAGGTCAGCGGCAGCAATCTCGGAGAAGCCTACGAGGCTGCCGTCAGTTGCGACTAAGATCCGGAAATGAAGGGAGTCAGTGATGTGCTCATTCCGCAGGACCTAGATTACCTCGCCTGCGAGCTTGAAGTTGACCGCGAAATGTCTGCGCGGCTCGGCCTGTCTTCGAAGGAAGTAGTTAACAACGTCATCACTGCGTTGACTTCGAATCGGATGATTGCCCCAAGTTATTGGGTCGATCCGCAGAACGGGGAACAATTACATGCTGACCGTGCAGTATCCCGAATCCGCAGATGATTCAAGACATTGTCGGATTCAAGAGGGATTCCCTCCGCGCGACCAACGGAGCTGAGACCGCAGAACTAGGAGCGGTGACAAACATCACGAGAATTAATCACCCACCGAGGTCGATCACTATCAACTGCCGCGTGAAATTGACGTATATGTAGCGCCATCGACCGAGAATCTTGGCTCAGTCGCGGCGCAGGTGGACAAGATCATTCAGCAGACAAAACTCCTCCGAAGGAATACGCATTCAGGTCCGCGGCTCCGTGGAGGGTATGCGTCAATCATTTAGGAGCTTTGGTCATCGGACTCCTGCTCTCAATTGTCTTGGTTTATCTGATCCTGATGGCACAGTTCGCTTCATTCGTCGACCCCTTCGTCATCTTGCTAGCGATACCTCCGGGCATCACTGGAGTGCTCATTGTTCTACTGATGACAGATACAACTCTGAATGTCATGTCCTTGATGGGCGTCATCATGATGACAGGAATTGTCGTATCGAACAGCATCCTCATCGTGGATGTTGCGCGTACTTACCGTAAGCATGGCATGCCGATCCGCGATGCGGTGTCGCTGGCTTGCCGCGTACGTCTGCGCCCAATTCTCATGACTTCTCTGGCGACGATTCTAGGCTTGATTCCCATGGCCCTCGCTCTCGAAGCGGGTAGCGAACAATACGCACCCCTTGCTCGTGCGATTATTGGAGGTCTGACTGTCTCGGTGGTCCTTACAGTATTCCTCGTACCCGCTGCTTATCTGGTAATCCATCGTAAAGAAGAGGCGCCGTCCGGAGAGGTGCAAGGTTGAAACGCAAGATTCTTGAGCTGATGATTTCAGTAGTGCTCGCGACTGTGCCGGTTGTGGCACAGGGCGGAACTTCAGAAGCGCCTCCATCTTCGTCGTCACAGAATGCTGGTCCGAGTAGTCAAACGCAACCGCAAACGGCGCCGGCGATTCCTTCGAGTGGACACCCGCAAGCGAACCTACCAGCGCCAGCGTCGCCATTACGGCTGTCCCTGCAAGATGCCGAAGCAATGGCGTTGAAGAATAATCCGCGTATTTCCGTGTACCGCTTACTCGCGCTGGCTTCGGCGCAAGTCACGCGGGAGCAGAAGGCGGCATACTATCCAAACATCTATGGCAGTTTGACCGGCGTCGCCGGGAACGAGGGCAGCCGCATCGCTGCCGGAAATTTGAATAACCCGATCATCTACCAAAGGGCTGCCGGTGGCCTGACGCTTTCGCAATTGATCACCGATTTCGGCCGCACCAATAATCTCGTTGCAGCTTCCGCCCTCCGTGCCAAGGCGGCGGATATGAACTCCATTGCGACCGCCGACCAAATACGGCTCGCCGTAGATCAGTCCTTCTATACGGCTTTGCAGAGTTTTGCCGAGGAGAAGGTTGCGGAGCAAACGGTCGCCGCGCGCCAGGCAGTTTCTGACCAGGTGAGCACGCTGTATCGGAACAAACTGCGTTCGGAACTGGACGTCAGCTTTGCGGACGCGAATCTCGCGCAGGCCAAGCTTCTACTCCTCGACGCGCAAAATAACTATCAAGCGGCGCTCTCGCAATTGTCGCAGGTGCTCGGATTTCCCACGCAGCAGCGCTTCGAACTGATCGAGAGCGATACTACCCTGACTGCACCCTCGGACTCCGTGAATCAACTAGTAGACCAGGCGTTTGGAAATCGTCCGGAAATTGCCGCGCAAGATTACGAATTTCGTGCCGCCCAGCATTTCCAAAAAGCCGAGCGTGACCTTCTGCTCCCCAGCGTCGAGGCACTGGGGGTTGTCGGCAAAGCGCCCTTTGCTACTGATATCAACGGCGTCAATCCGTTCACCAGTTGGTACGGCGCCGCCGGCGTGAACATCAATATTCCGATCTTCAACGGATTTCTCTATCCAGCACGATCAAAAGAAGCGGCGCTGCGCGCCCAGGCCTCGCAAGAACAGTTGCGTGATCTGAAAGATCGCATTGCCAATGACGTGCGTACCAGTTGGCTGAACGCCATCACGGCGTTTAACCGGATCAGCGTGAGCCAACAGTTTGTCAACCAGACAAATCTTGCGCTCGACCTTTCACAGGCGCGCTACAAACTCGGACTGAGTTCCATTGTCGAGTTGAGCCAGGCACAACTGCAGCAGACGGAAGCGCAAATCCAATTCGCGGCAGCGAAGTACCAATATCGCGTGGCACAATCCGTGTTGCGATTCGAGATTGCAGCGCCGTAACGCAAAAGGCGTGGCAGACATTCTTGCAAAGCGTCGCATGGGGAGCGGTTCGATCGGAGACTTGTCGTTTCGAATCTTTTCGATATACCCTCTGCCACACAGACCTGCGATTGCAGCAAGACCTCTTGCTGAGCCGCGCATGAATGAAAATGACCGCAAATGACGACTACGAACGCTTCCGGACCGGCGCAGCGAAGTATGCTGCCTATCTCGAAACGCCTGAAGGTCAATTGCGCCTCGACCTCGCCTTCGCCAATTTGAGGGACTTTCTCCCGCTGAACACACAATCTTTGCAGGCTCTAGACATTGGGGGCGGCACAGGCGCCAACGCCGTGCACCTGGCGCGACTGGGCATTCACGTTACGTTGCTCGATTCCTCTGCTGAGATGTTGAATCTCGCCGAGAACGCCGCACGAGAATCGGGCCTTTCCGAGCAGATTGCACTGCAACATGGCGACGCCAGTCAACTCGCGAAATTGTTCCCCGCGAAATCGTTTGATCTAATTATTTGCCACAATATATTGGAGTTCGTCGAAGATCCGGATTCCGTGTTGCACGACGCGGCTCGCCTGCTGCGCGACGGCTCTAGCATCATCTCAATATTGGTGCGCAATCACGCGGGTGACGTACTTAAGGCGGCGATAAGAGATGGAAACTTGGCGGCGGCCGAGGAGAATCTCACTGCTGAATGGGGGGTTGAATCTTTGTATGGAGGCAGAGTGCGGCTCTTCAGGCCAGAGAGCCTGCGAGCCATGCTGAAAGAGGCCAGGCTCGCAATGATCGCGGAACGAGGTGTGAGAACCGTCGCCGATTACTTGCCGCCACAGGTTTCTCGCAGCTCTGAATATGACCGGATTTTTGCGCTGGAGCGCAAGCTGGGCAGCCGCCCAGAGTTTGCCGCAGTTGCCCGCTACGCGCAGCGCATAGCTCGCAGCGCATGTGCGTCGAATGGGAATAGTGCATGAACAACATCACAGCCCAGTCTTCGTCGTCCCCATCTGGCGTGACATCTTATGCCGGTATATCGCTCGGGCTAGGTCTGACCAACGAATGCAATCTCACTTGTTCCTTTTGCTACCGCGATCCAACTCGGACGGATCGTCTCTCCCTGGATCAAGTGAAGGCAGTCATGGAACGCTTGCCCGTGAGGTCAGTAAATCTTGGCACCGGCGAGAACGGCATGCATCCCGACTTCAAGGCAATACTGGGCTACCTGCGAACGAGACCGGTAAAACTCACCATCACTTCCAACGGCCACAGCATTGCTGTTCTCGAAGATGATGAGCTGTCTGCCTTCCACGACATCGAGTTCTCTCTCGATTACGCCACTCAGGCCGAACAGGATGCACAACGCGGGCAGGGCAATTGGGAACTGATCCAGCAACAGGCGGACCGATGTCTACGGCTGCATATCCCGGTAACGATCATCGCCGTCATGATGAAGTCGAACTACCTGCGTCTGGCAGATGTAGCGGGAGTCGCGAAACGATTTGACGCTCCTTTGCGAGTGAATGTCTACCAGGCCGTGCGATCCGACGTTTACGCATTGTCCTACGAAGAATACTGGGAAGGATTCCGGCGCCTCTTTGCGGAAACGGACGTGATCGCGATCGGCGAACCGCTGGTGCGTGCGATGGCGGGACTTCCGCCTCTCCCGGGAGGATGCGGCGTCAGCACGGTACGAGTTACCCCGCGTGCTACTACTCAGCCTTGTGTGTATTGGCCGGGATCGGGTGAACCTCTATCGGATCTGATCGCGCAGGGACAGGAAATTTTGAACTCTGCGCCCTTTGAACAGGCTCGTACACTTCCCGAGGCGTGCCAGCCCTGCGAGTTCCGCGACGCGTGCCACGGAGGATGTGCTGGGCGCAGGCGCCTGCAAGGAGCACTACAGCAGCCAGATTTTTATTGTCCGATCATTCGGGGCGAGCGCCCACGCCTCGCCATCCGCGTGGCCGCAAATCGGGATCTGCCCAAAGTCGGCAGTTCCTGCACCACCGTTGTGATTGCCCGGGACTGATTCGTTAAACTCTACGGACGTTCCAGCAGAGCCCGCCATTTCTTATTGCGCGGCTATCCACTTATCGGAGCCCGTCAACTTAACCGCAATATTCGAAATGAAAAGGTGCAGCGGCTTGCCGTCGGCTGTGCCGCGGTGCTCCGTTGAGATCAACAGGGGACCAGCCTTCTTATAGCCTGTCCAGCTTGCGATCACGACGCTCGGTTTCTGGGCGCCACCGCGACGATAGACGAATTGCTCGACACGGCCATTCGGCCCGAGGAAAAGTTCCCACGTATCTCCCGGCGTGAAACCGCCGGCCTCCGCCGGATATTTCACTACCACCTGTTTCGCAGTTCCCTGCCCGATCGGCAGTTTTTGCGTACCCATGTCTTTCACATCGGCGCTGCTATCCCAGTAAACATGCAAAGGGAACACGAGCCAATACTGGTCGTTGATGAAATTCGGCTCAATTTCCTTCACGTTGGCAGGTGCACTGTTGAGTTCGGACTGGAGATAGCTAACCTTCACTGGCTTGCCGTCTTTGTCTTTTCCCTCGAAAGTGACACGGCCAGTCTTGGGCTCCCAGGTCCATGTTCGAGAAACGTTGACTCCGGGAAACTGTGCGTTCCACGTATAGCGGATCGCTTCGATCTGGTCCCACGAATCGAGGCCATACGTCTTGGCAATCTGTTCGGCGATGGCTGGACGCGCCTGCGCCCAGGAAGTTGCAGCAAGGACCAGGACCCAAATAAACAGGCACCCGATTGTCGTCGAACGGCCCAACTTCATCATGATGGTCCTCCTCAGCTAACGAAACGTGGTTTTGGATGAGCCACAAACGCTCCTGGATACATAAATCCTGTTTACGCGGCTAGCTCCAACCGGCTGTCCAGAAATCTGCATGACTCATCTCTGCAAAACGAGGGCCTCCCAAGGAAGGTGAGCGGGCTTGCTGTACTTCACTCCGCAACCTCGAAGATGACTTCAAGTTCGACAGGCGTGCCGAGCGGAAGGCTGGCAACACCATAGACCAATCGGCAAGGATTTCTCTCTTTTCCGAAGACGCTTTGCAGCAGCTCAGACGCGCCGTCAGCGACCTTCGGCTGGTCACGAACATCTCCGACGGTAGCGATTGACACGCCGAGCCGGACAACGCGCGTTATTCTGTCGAGCGAGCCGAGATACTGGCGTGCCACGGCCAGAACGTTAAGAGCTGCGAGTTCGGCGGCCTCGCGCGACGCGTGCACATCAAGCTCTTCCCCCAGACGCCCAACGAACTTCGCGCTGCGTCCTTCCGTCGGAAGCATTCCAGTCAGAAAGAGCAGATTCCCCGTTTGCACGGCTTCCGCATACGTGCCAAACGGTTCCGGTGGCGCGGGAAGTTTGATGTCCAGTTCTTTCAACCGCTGCTCGGCGCTGGCAATTTGAGAGTCCCCTGTGGCCGCTACTTGGGATTTGCCGTTCATTTCTGTTTCTCCCGATGGAGCGATCAAATCAATACGCACGGCCACGGCAGTTACCCTGGCCGATGTCAAAATGAGGTGAGCCAACGCGCTCGCGATGAGAAAGACGACTAAGCCGCCGCCTCTGTCCCCCGAGCGAGGACCTTCATCAGATTCTGCGCCGTGATTGTTGATGACGCGGGATTCTGTCCGGTAACGAGGCGGCCATCAACAACGGAAAAAGGCTGCCAATTGCGGAGCTTCTCAAAAGTGGCTCCGAGGCGCAACAGTTCATCCTCGACCAGAAACGGCACAACCTTGGTGAGCTTAACCTCTTCCTCCTCACCATCCGTGAAGCCGGTCACATGCTTTCCCTTAACCAAAGGCTCACCCTTGTATTGGACATGACGGAGCACGCCAGGCGAGTGGCAGACCAACGCTATTGGCTTGCCGGAGTTGTAGAAAGACTCAAGCAGGGCGATAGAAACGGGGTCTTCGGCGAGATCCCACATGGGGCCGTGCCCGCCCGGATAGAAGACGGTGTCAAAATCTTCCGCTTTTACGTCCGCCAAGCGGCGGGTGTTAGCAAACGCCTTTTGCGCGGTCTCATCCTTTTTGAATCGCACCTGGGCCGGCGTTTGATTTTCGGGTAGATCGCTTTTCGGATCGATCGGCGGCTGGCCCCCTTTGGGTGACGCCAGCGTGAGTTCAACACCGGCGTCCCTGAAAACGAAGTAGGGAGCCGCACCCTCCTCCAGCCAGAATCCGGTCTTGCGGCCCGTGTTGCCGAGTTGATCATGCGATGTGAGCACCATCAGTATCTTCACTTCGTCTCCTTTGTTTTTCGCTGATTTTGTCCCGGAGTTAATTGTTTGAACGCATCAAGCATTCCGCGAGATCACCATTTGCCAACGTGCGCGCCGCCGTCCACATGCAGCACCTCTCCTGTCACCTGATTGGCTTCAAGTAGATAAATGATCGCGTCCACAATGTCTTTGACTTGCGCGATTTGTCCCATGGGCTGCTGCGTTTTGAGCAGGTCTTTGGGCACATCCTTGTGCATCGGGGTATCGACAACGCCCGGCGCGACGGCGTTCACGCGTATCCCCTCTTTCGCATATTCCATCGCCAGGCTACGCGTCACCGCTTCAAGGCCGCCTTTCGTAATCATCGGAACCGCAGAGTTCACGCCGGCGATCGGATGGTTCACCTGTGCTGTCGAGATGTTGACGATGCTTCCGCCGCTTTTCTGCGCCAACATCTGCTTGATCGCGAGCTGGGTAACGAAAACAAAGCCTTCGATATTGACTGAAATGAGAGATCGCAGATCATCGAGAGTGTAATCGGTGAAGGGCTTTGAGAAATAAATGCCGGCGTTGTTCACTAGCGCATCGACACGCCCAAACTTGGATATGGCGGTCTCCACGATCTTCGTGGCCGTATTCGGGTCACCGATATCTCCGTCGACGAGTGCCAGATTCGGGGAGGTCGGGAACGGACTTGCATCGGTGATGTTTCGCGAATTCGCAACAACGCTGTAGCCAAGCTTCAAGAAGGCTTCAACGACTCCCGCGCCTATTCCCTGGGAAGCTCCGGTAACGATGCCTGTCTTCTGCATATCTAGCTTCTCGTCTTCGATTTCACCGGGTTCCCACAGGATTCAATGGATGTTAGCGGCGCGCAGTGGGTTCGCCGGGCAATATCAACGCTGGCAAAAGCTGCTGATGCGGATTCGTTTTGAGCACCATCGCATCCGGTTCATCCCCAGAATTCGCGTCTGCATCTGAATGCCCTCGAGACGTCGCTCCAGGTGTTCGCAATGGGTATTACGTTCAGGTTTGATCGTGAAAAAAGCCTCGTGTTAACCGAGGTGGAAGGGGTCGTAACGTATGAGGATATTTCCACCCATCTGGTCGCCGAACGAAAAGCTTGCGGCCTCAGTTGGCCGGAGATCATAGACGCACGCGCCGCCACTCCTTCCGTTACTGCTGGGGAGGTACGCGCCTTGGTGTGGCTATTGCACAGTTTGGGTGAGACGAATGATATCGGCCCGACAGCGTTCGTTGTCGCAACGCAGGTTGCTTTTGGGCTGATCAGGATGGCCGGAATGTGGTGTGGGAATATGTGCACGATCGCGCCATTCTGGACACGAGAAGAAGCTGAAGCCTGGATCGCCGCAGGCGCGCCGTTGGATCTCCCCATCCCATAGCCTCAATGTTTCAAACTGGCGCGCAACCAGACTCCAATCGGCTAGTCGGTTGAGCGTTGCAATGCAACCAATCGCGGCATCCTGCGGAGTGTGATCATTGCGACAGCTATCGCTACACATCCGTATTCCAGCAGCATTACCCAACCAGGAAGCGCCCCCCACGGACGGCCCAGCATGCGCCAGTGCCACATCATGTAAGTGGGATAAATGCTTACCGTCCAGATGATGATCGGCACAGTCGAAGCTGATGTCAGAAATGGCAAAAGTGAGAGCAGGTACCAGGGGAATACGACCGGTGCGCATAGAAGCGTTGCTGCCATCGGCCACGCAAAGACGTCTGGCGAGAACTCGGGCGCTGCCCTTCGTAGCCAGACCGCAGTCACTAATCCGACGAGCACTGCCAGCGCGGCCAACATTTGAGGCGGTGCGAAGCGATCGAGTACCGCGAACACCGGACCATTAAAGCGGAAACTGTGCACATACGTACCGAGCGAGCCGATCGGAATGTGACCGTGATTAAGAAATGGCAAGTAGAGGATTCCGACCACCGCGGCAGCCAGCGCGGCATCGCGAATGCGAACCCGCTTCCAGTAGAGAGGCAAGAGTACGATCGGCAGAAATTTCACCGCGATCGCGAGTCCAAGTGCGACGGCCGCAATCGCCCGCCATCGCCTCGCTAGCGCGGCGGCGGAGACCACTAACAATAGCGCTCCCACAATATCAATGTGACCGCTTCCCGCCACCTCAATGGCTAACAACGGATTCCAGGCGAACGCCAGAACCAGGTGTACTCGCTGCCCACTCGTGCGCAAGACGTCGAGCAACAGAAACACAATCAGCACTTCGCAAAGCACAAATGCTGCTTTCAGAGCGAAGGTGGATTCGCGAATCGCGGTCACAGCACGGAAGAAAAGCTGTCCACCTGGCGGATACGGGCTCGGCAGATCCGGATTGTTCAAGTTGCGGGTTTCCGCGGTATGCAACCCCTGAACGGCAGGGTCGCTGGGAACGACGAGATATGGGTTGTATCCAAGCCGTTGCAGACGGCCGTCCCAAACATATCGATGGATATCGTCATCGGTGCCCGAAGGCATTCGGAGAAATGCAATGTGCCAAATCGCAGCCAGGACTAGCCCGATGACAATAAGTCGCCGAGAAAACAGCGGCGTCGCGAACAACTCGCGGATCGCCAAGAGATACGCGACTCCCGCAAGCACCAAAGCGGCCATGAAGTACGGTCCACCCCGATCGCCGAAGTTGCGGGAGCAGATGGTCAGCGCCACAAGCAACGCTGCGCCAAAGACGTACATTCTCCACTCACGGGTGACCTTCACGGTTTAGCCGTACCGCTTCGTAATTGTGCCGCCGTACGCTCCCACTCCTTAATCCACTGCGCCGTGCGTGGGGCCCTTTCCGGGTGAAGGTGCAACTCCGCTGCCAGGCGCGTCAGGTCGTCAGCTACATCGATATCGTAAAAGGGATCTGCGAATCCTACGGATAGCTTAAGAGTTCGTGCGCTCGACAACAGTCTGTCCAGCGCACTGCTGGTGCCCATTCCGTCGTTTGCGAACAGCGCAGGATGCGAAGCCTTTGCACCAACAAGATAATATCCACCGTCGTGCGTTGGTCCGACGACGACGTCATGTGCAGCCAGCGTATCGAATGCGTTTTCGAGAACGGAACGTGGCAAGTGCGGGCTGTCGCTGTTGAAGGCAATCGTGCGTCGTGGATGGACTTCCGAGAAGTGCGCAAACACCGAAGTGAGTCCTGCGGCCAGGCCTTCACCCTTCTGAGCAACTACGCTCACCTCACTGCCCACCAATTGTGCCAACTCGTTGACATCGGCGTCCGGGCACATGATGGCAACGTCCACATCGCCTAATGACCGCGCCAACGCCAGCGTGTCATCCAGAAGACAGCAATAGAAACCAGTGACATCCGCGCGTAACAGGCCAGGTGCGAGCCGCGTCTTCACGGCTCCCGGTCTCGGTGCTTTCGCCATGATTACCAGCACACGCTCATGACCTGACGAATGCACTACCGTCTCCTTCGCGGATTTCCTAAAGTAGTTTTGACGCCGAACCTACGCCGGCCGTGGTGTCCCGGCTCTTCGCCGCCGAAAATAATAGCGCACTATCAAACTGAGAATGAACCAACCGGCACCGACGGTTCCCTTCACCGTACCGCTGATCTTCGATTTTCCGATGCGCGGATAGTAGCTCACCGGAACTTCAACCACACGAAATCCAGCCAGGGCGCCCTTGAGAATCATCTCAACCGCCCAACCATAGGTGGTCTCCTCCAACGAGAGCGCGCGCAGTACATCAGCTCGACCGGCGCGAAACGGGCCGAGATCACTGATCTCGAGTCCATAGAAAAGCCTGATCAGGCCGGCGGCGAGACGATTCCCAAGCACCTGATGCCAAGGCAATGCTCCGGCAGAACGCTGCCCTTGAAGGCGGGACCCGAGCGTGATGTCCGCACGACCCTCAACGATCGGCGCCAGTAGAATCGGCAGTTCAGAGGGCCGATCGCTATAGTCGCCATCGAGGAACACAACCACGTCAGGAGAGTTTGCTGCGGCCAAACCGGCGAGGCATGCTCGCCCGTAACCGCGCCGGGGTTCCCGAATCACTCGGGCTCCCATTCTTGCGGCGATCTCAGGCGTTTCGTCTGTCGAGTTGCTGTCGACGACGATGACCTCCGTCGCGAGATCGGATGGAATATCCGCTAAGACGCGCTCTATCGCCTGCGCTTCATTATGAGTAGGGATGATGACGGACACTCGCACGCAGATCGCTCATCACCACCACGGAGCCGAGGGACGCCGCCGTGCCAGCACCGCGTCAATGCCCCACCGCCTACCTGCGCGCCCCACTGCGAGGCCGAGGGATGCGAGCACCGGAACCAGCAGCTCCCAAATCCACGAGGTGCCCCACTCCGACACCCAAAGGCTGCCCAGATACAGAAACGCCACAAATGCAGCCGGTCGGGTAAGCAAGCCTATGATGAGCAAAATTCCGAGCGAGATTTCGGTCATCGCCTGCAGCGGAGCGGCCATCGCGGCGTGACTTGCGGCCAGAGCCATCACCGCTTTCCACGCAACCGGCGAGTGACTGTGCTCGATGTAGTATTTGATCAGTCCTGCATAACCGCCCGGCGTGTAGAGACCTTTCCCCATGTTCTCGAAAAAAACCCACACGAACATCGCGCCAATCGTCACTCGCACTATTGCCAGACCGTTCGCGGCTTGCGCCAGGTGGGCTACTGTATTTGAGTCACTTCGCACAGAGGTTGCGTTCATCGTCATCGGTAACCTCGTGCAGTGGATGCTATACCAGACTAGAGAGATTCAGCAGGTTCAAAATCTATCTCAGCCCAACCCATTGGGAAGACGAGAAACTCAGCCCGCAATTGCGCGCATTTGCCCTTTCGATTCAGCGATTCCGTTGACCTCGCACCCGAGCTCTGGCCGGTTTCGGATGCTTAAGCACAACGCGTTCAAATGGAAAAACCCACTATTAGAAATCGTTGCGTTCGACTCGCCACGCAATCTTGCACCTGCATTTGAGGCTGCGTCCTGTCAGCGACTGCTTACATCAAACGGTGCAGGTTTTGCTGTCGCATTGACGCTCGGATCGTAGTACTCGTACACACGCGATGCGAATCCCTGAGCGTGGATCGGGTACTTTGCGCGTAAGCGAAACTTGACCTTGACCGTGTCGCCAGGCGCGAACGCGTCGAAATAGAGAATAGCCTGCGTAGCCGTCAGGCTGAACTTCGACAGGTGTCCACTCTTCTGGCCGGCGCTCTTTTCCTGGTAATCCTGTAGATCTTCGCTGAGCAATTCGAATCCTGGAGGAATTCCAAGATCGACCATCACCATGTTTGCGGTTTTGTCGAGATTGTTCCTGACGATCGCGGTAGCAGTGGCAATGTCGTTTTGTGCGAGTTGCGTGCGATCATACGCCACATCGATGGAAAGCGCTTCCTGCTCAGGTTTCTGGTCCCAGGGTAAGAAGTAGAGTTCCGGCAATCTGGTAGGCGAGGCTGCCTTTTCCATCGAACCGGATCTCAACAGCATTAGCACTCTCCGCATCGATGTCCTTGAGCACGAACTGGTGGAACAGGTCGTTATCGTCGGGCGTGAGTTCGAGCTTCTCCACGGGTTTACCGTTCAACAAGACCTGTAGCGTACCGCGAGCATCGGCTGTCCCTTTTTCGGTTGAGATCAGGAGAGCGCGCATCGCCATGATGGTCGCCTGGGTAGTCCCCCAGTTTCCGTAAGCATCTTTCTTCGAAGTCAGATAAGTCAGCGCTTTGCGTGCGGTGCCGGAAGCTTCTCCAGATTTAAGGAGAGCCTGCACAGCAAGGCCGGTAGTTTCGATGTCCGCGCTATCGCCGGTGGCATAAACGCTGGTCTCGTTGGCATTCCACAAGACCATGTCGTTCTTCTCGGTGCGAGCATCGAGTGAGCTGCTCGATTGCCGCGAGCGCGAACTCGCGGTCCTTCGAATCGACAGCAAAGTTCGCGACGACAGCGAGCGTGTAGGCATCGGCTTTCCCGTCCATGTGTTTCACGACGTACTGCTTCGCGCGCTCGACTGCCGGCCCCTCATATCCGGTGTTATCGAGAGCCCAGCCGACGTAAGCCGTGATCCGCAGAACGTCACTGTTGTAGCGATTTGTGGCGCCTTCGTTGATGAAGGAAGAATCGGGCTTCCAACTGCCATCGCCCTGCTGCTGATCGGCAAGCCACTGTTGCGTGCGGGAGATAAGCCGCGGGTCAACATCGTAGACCTTTGCCATATCCGCGAACTCCATCAGCCCGTAGGACGTGAGAATCTTGTTCGCGGGTGCTTGGCCAAACCATGAGAATCCTCCGCCAGGTACTTCGAACGTAAGTAGCCGCTGGTATCCATTCGCGATGAATCCTTCGGCCTTGGCGTGTATCTCTGGCGCTAGTTTCTTAGTGCGCTTCATGTAATCGAGCGCGAGCACATTGGGATACGTGCTCGACGAAGTCTGCTCGAAGCAACCTCCCGGCATACGAAGGATGCTGTCCATCCCTTCGACCACCTGGCTGAGCGGTCCAGGATACAGGCGAACGAAAATCTTGCTGGCTTCCGGAACGGCGGTTTTTGGGAATTCCAACTCATGCTGAACTGCGTTTTCGAGACGGCCATTAAATGCCAGGCTCTGCTCGCGCCCGTTGGGAACGACCTCGATCTCGCGTATGACGACGTCCCCGCGCTCGGCTTTCCCGGTCATTCGCGCGGTGAGGGTCAACTTGAACTTGCCTATATGCTTCGCTTCGAGCGTGTATTGCGAACTCCCAACCTTGCCCGAATCGACAGACACAGATTTCTCATTCTTGTCATCGACGAGCGAGAACCAATCGTCAGGCTGCAGCTTCAATGCGACTTCGCCGCGTGATTCGGAATAGTTATAGATCGCGACGGGAATCGAGACTCGATCACCCTGCGTAAGCGTCACCGGCAAGTCGAGATCGACAAAGAAATCCTGAAAGACTTTGAGACTGCCCGTCGCAGTCCCGAGCGCACCGTGCTGAGTCGAGGCGATCATTGCCATCCGCCAGGTGGTGATCGAGTCGGCCATCGGAATGAACGATCGAAGCGCGTCCATTTCTATCGGTGATGATTTCCGGATTTATGTAGAGTGCCTCCGGGAAGTACGATCGAACGCGTGTTGTAGATGTACCGAGCGTCTTTGTTGTCGGCAAGCACAGCGCTGTTTTCGTCCGCCTGCTTGCTATTCAACATTTGCAACGGTATAAATACTCCGACCATTGGTGGCAAGTCGTTGTGGCACTCCTCCAACGATCGCGCCTCCCACGACACTGGATAGTTCGGCCGCATCAGTTTGTACTCTTACGGTTGCGGCTTCAACAGTGACCTGCTCGCTAACTGAGCCAATAAAAAGCGTAGCCCTCAGCATCGCACGATCTCGACGATGCAGCGAAAACTGCCGGGAAGCAACTTCGAACCCGGGCGACGTGATCACCAGTTCATAGTCGCCAGCCGGAAGACCTGGGAAGCTAAGTGACCTGAAGCGTCTCTCTTATCGTCGAATTCTCAACCACAAGCGGTCAAGTTCAACTTCGGCATTGGGCACGGCGGCCCCAGTTGGATCGATCACGCTACCGGCTACTTCCGCAAGTCCATTGAGCGTTCCGCGATTTTCCTCGATGTTGAGGTCGACCCTCCCGCTGCTCGGGTGACCGAGGATCCGTCCGGTCAGCACCAGGAGGTTCGTAGTCATGTCATCATCTGTTTCGAATTGGTGATCCGCTCCGGCGCTGCGCAGGATGTAGTTCTTACCGTTGCGGTCCCATGGGGCCAGATCAAGCCGCAGTTGCGGTACCCCAAGGGTCAACGAAGTCTTTCGGGTGACCGCTTTTAAGGCGAGCGAAGAGTCTGTGCAAATCGCCGTGCTTGGGATCCCGCTCGTAAGCGTGCGTTAACTGCAACGCCAGCGATTCTGCCTGCGACGAGAAACGTTGATGGTAACGAGCGGCGTACTCGCCGTATTTCGTCGTCAGAACCGCGCGTCCATACTCGGTTTCGAACTTGTTGCCTGCGACCAATTCAGTCGCGGCAAACAAAGCGGCAGCAGCGCGATCCTGTTGCTCGGATTTCCCCTGGCGGGAGGGTCCGACGACGTCGGGCATGCTAACAGAGTGGATCTCATAGCGCGGCTTCATCGCCTCTTGCTCGAGGTAGAAAAAGACTTTTGCGAACCCAGGTTCCTTCTCCGCCAGCGCGAAGACTGCTTCATCCACCACCTGTAGGCCGAGAGCCGCATGTACCCCCTGGCCGCGTGAGTTGGTCACTCGGAACTGCACCTTGGCTTCGCTGCCGGGTTTATAGAGTGGCGCATCAGCAACTGTTTCGATCTTCAGCTCGTCCGCAGGCTGGACGAAAATAACTCGGTGAGCGCCGATAGGACGCGCACCGCGACCGAAGAGATAGGCACCGAGATCGACGGTGCCAGTCATTTCGGGCGTAGCGGTCAGCGTCAGTTCTGCCTCGCCATTGTTCAGATCGACATCGCGAGTCAGGACGGTTTGGCCTTCCTTCACCACATCGATGTACGCAGCGCCATGTTTCTTCGTAGAGAAAATTTTCACCTGGATTCGGTCACCCGCGCGATAAAGAGCCCGATCGGCGCGCAGCAGGATTTGTTCATCACCTTCGCGTGACTCAAGATTGACTTTGCGTGAGGCGCGATTACCTTCCGGATCGATAGCTTCAACTTCGATCGATTGCGACCTATTTTCGGCCTTAATCCGCGCGATGCCCACTCCACCGTCATCAGTGATGACGCGCTGTGGATCGTTACCATCGGCCTTGATTGTCAGCATGGCTTTTGCAGGAGATCCATCGGGATACGAAACCAGCACGAACACCTGGTTCTCAAGGTTCGGTGCGAGCAACCCACCCTCGGGCACAGCAGTAATCAGCAGTGGCGACTCACTCACCGTTATCGGTTCACTCCGGTTCTCGGAGTGCCCAGCGTAGTCCTTGACCGTGGCTTCGATCAGCACGCGCGCGGCACCTTGGGACAGCGACCGGCCTGCAAAGTATTTCGGTAACGTGAGGTCGAATTTGTAAGCGCCGTCGGAATCCGTCTTGCCTTTGATCGACCCAACTTCGAAAATGCTGACGTCGGCGGAAGATGCTTTAATCTCGATTCCCGCATTACCAACCGGCTTCCCAAAGAAATAGTTGACACGAACGGTGCCAGTCACGTGATCACCGGGCTGGAACCCGTGCTTCTGTTTCTTGCCATCAGTGCTGAGCTCGACGGCAACCTTGAATTTTGGCAGCACGTATCGTTCGACATTAAGTGCAATTTCGGCGGTATTCGTGGGCGCGTCGGGTTCCCCCGTAAGCGCGCGCAAGTGATAGGTGCCGAGATTCACTTCATCGGCGAGCGCGAACTCGGCCGAGGCGACCCCGAACGCGTCCGTCTGGGTGGCCTTCTTGAAGACCTTGTTGCCGCGAGAATCCTCGACTTCGAACGTGAGCTTGCCGTCGGCTGACGCTTCGTGATTCGCGCAATCGAGAGCAAGAGCGCGCACATGAATGATTTGTCCAGGCTGGTAGATGGGCTTCTCAGTCGTTAGCAGAACCGATACTTTCTCTTCCAGGCGAACGGGTTGCGTGAACTCGGTGGGGCCGATTTGAGTATCAACCATATAACGCAACTGGTAGTTGCCAACAACACCTTCGGGAAACTGGAACTGCGCTTCAGCGGTTCCGCGACGATTCAGAGTGCCGGTGTACAGAACCTTGGGCTTCTGATCGCCTGCGAAGAACTCGATGCGCACGGTCCCACGGCCGGCGCTGGTTTCGTTCTGCGAGTCGGTCGCAATCACGCGAACCGCGGCCTGGCCGCCTGCAAGGTAAGCCTGCTGTCCGATGATGTGTAGCACGGGAGTACGAATAATCTGCGAGATCGACTCGACACCAGCGATGGAGGAGGCCTGCTTATCGTCGTACTCGAAACGATAGCGAACGCGTTGCCAAACGAGGTCTTCCAGTGGGAGTGGCTTGTCGAGGCGTATTGCATCCTGCCAGTGGCCGAGACCCTTATGGGCCTCAACCTGCCGCTGCTCGCGACCGAGCACGTGGTCCTCGGGGTCAAGAACTTCCAGGGTTAACTGCCCGGCGCCAGCACGAGGAGCATCGTATGGGATTCGCAAATGCAATGTTCCCCGTGAGTACGTGGCAATCGCCGCGACGGACGCAGCGCTGGCCGACCCTCCGATAGGCCGCAGAAAGACAATCGCGGCGATCGGGAGACATACGGCAAAGGTCAGAACTGCGACTCGCACCAGGTTCTGTTGAAGACTGCCAGCTTTCATGGCGGCTCCTTTGGAGATAGACGGTCCCTGCGCTGCAAATCGCAGCGCCAAACCTGCCATAACCTGAAGCACACGACGCACGCCGCGCTTCTCCTTGCGAGAGAGGCCGACGGCGCCAGTGCACTTGATCTTTCAATCGGAGTTCGCGCCCGATTGAGAGTTTTGCAGGATATTTTTGGGGAGTTTTGAAAGGCTACTGCTGGCGCCAGTGTGCGCCGTCCTTACTAATCCAAATCGCGCCGGACTCCGTGGTCAACTGAAAGATAGCCCCGCGGCTCGCCGAACCGGTCTCGCTCTTGGCATTCTGCGCTGCCTCACTGCTATATGGCGGTGTCAACTCGATGCGGACGACCTTGCCCACCCATTGCGCTTTGACTTTTTTCCACTTCTTGCCCCCATTCCGGCTCACGAGAAGATCGCCAGCGTCATTGAGAGAAAGAAAACGGTTGCCATGCGTTACCGTGACCGCGCCCGGCGACAGTTGGATCAATGCCATAGCGCTTCGTCCGTTTGTGGCCAGGTTCGATACCTGCTGGTTGTTAACGACGGAGCTGACTTCGCTGGAATCGGTCTGCACAACCTGGGTGTTCGCTTCAACAGTGACCTGTTCCGACACTGATCCCACGGCAAGCTTTGGCTGCAGCATGGCAAGTTCGTTGGGATTCAACTCGATGGACTGATCGCTTGTCTTGAAGCCACTTGCTGTCACAGTCAACTCGTACCGTCCGGCCGCCAGTTCCGTCAGATAGAAGCTGCCATCAGCGCTCGTCTTCGTCTGTCGCGTCTTGCCGGTTGCATCGCTCAGAGTTACGGTAGCTCCCGACACGCTGGCGCCGGTTGGGTCCGTGATGCGGCCCGAAACTCCGGCAAGCGTCTCGTCTTTCTCGCGGGCGCGCTCAATCTGTAATCCCGGCAGATCTTTTTTGTTAGCGATCGCATTTGGGGATTCCGGGTGCTTTGTCTCTGCGGCCTGAAGCTGCTGCAGGGTCATGATATTCCGCCCATTCACAGGCAAATGGGGGCTTGTCGCGGAATTGATGCCGCCCGACACCCTCGGTGTACCGGCAACGGTCCCCCCGACAGGCGGAGTCACCGCTCCCGATATCTGCGTCCCCGTGGCCGTCGGAGCAACGGTCTTTTGTCGTTTTCCGGATCCCGCAACCTGCTCCGAGTAGGTACTGGGCTCCGGCGCGGATTGGGTGGTTGGCGGAGCCTTAGTTCCATAAGGCTGGTGCTCGGCCTGCCTGACAATTGCAATCTGCTGCGGACTCCCAGATGTGCCATGGGGCCGAATATGGATCAACACCGCAACCAGGGCGCAGGCAAGCGCGGCCGCCGCCAGTCCCACCGGCAACAATACCCGCCGCCACATCCGACCTTTCACCGAGGTTACGATTAGCCGTTGCTGCTCCTCGTGCGGTTGCATCAGAAACATAGCGTTCCGGCACTCCGCGCATTCGGCCAAGTGCGCCAACATCCGCTCCTGTTCCCGCGCACTTGCGGCACCCTCCACGAACACACTGAGCTGATCAGCGTCAGGATGTATCTCGGGTTGGAAATTCTGGTTCACCTTTCTCCTTCCTTATTGGAGATCGGATCGGCCTCCGAGTTTTGCAGCAATCTGCGCAAATTGATGTCCACATCCCGCGGATCCGTTCCCAACGCTTCTTCTGCCGCACGCCGGCTCATGCCCTGCGCTCTCAGCGTCTGCAACAACTGTTTGCGCAGCCGCTCGGTTGCTCGCTTTAGTTTGCGGCTGATGGTTGCGATATGAACTCGCAGGACGCCGCTGATCTCATCGAGAGTATGCTGGTCCAGGTAGTACGCCGTGAGCAGAAAGCGTTCTTCCGCCGAAGCCTTGCTTAGCGTCGTTTTGAGCGCCACCCGCAAGTCTTCGAGTCGTTCTGGTTGAAGCTGCTCAGAAGCGGGGGCTGCTGGTTCGATATCACAGAGTTCAGTTTCCCGGCCGACTTTCCGGTACTGGTTCACGCGCCGTTGCGCCAGGATTGCGCGCACCCAGCCCATCAGCGATCCGCGCCCCGAATATCGAAGCAGCGGAGACCAGCGCCTGCCTTCGCGTTCCGTGAGCCCGTACAGCTCGGAGTACAGCGCGCTTGCCAAATCTTCGCCCAGAGCCGCCGATCCTGTCATGTCCACCGCAGCTCTGGTCAGCTGTTCCCGATATAGTTCCAGAAAGCGCCGCCATGCGGCCTCGCGCCCCAGAGCGCATCCCCGTGCGATGGCAAGCTCCTCGAGGTGCAGCCCTCGCCAGAATGTCTCTCGTTGACGCTCATTGGCCCGCTTCCCCGGGTCGAGGCCGAAATTTTCTCTGCCTCCGATTGTTTCAAGCCCATCGGCAAACTCCGCCTCGCTTAACTCAACCAGCGCAGCACCAGCCACACACCACAGCTCTTTGCCGAGTTCTTCGGAAAGTCGGTTCTTCGGCCCGAGTTCGACCCCGGTCTCCTTCTCCACCAATGGCGCACAGTTTTCTGCTCCCGAGGATTCTGTTTGAGTCGCATTGGAAGGCGAAATCTTCACGCGGCCCAATTAAATCACATCGGCTCGTCCTCGCCCATGCATCGCCTTTTCCCGAACTCGATTATCGCGGGGTGTCCCCTCGACCAAGTACGTTATTACCGTGACGGACTCGGTCTGGTGGAGAGTTTCTTGAAGAGGGATGGATCATACTCTTCCAGTCCGGTGATTCCGTAGAGGTGGTTTGCAGAAATCCAGGGGAGCCAGAAGCGGTGTCCTCCAACGCCACGGCCGGGGCCGCCGGGACCGAAACGCCAGCCCTCCTGCTGCCAGCCAATGCCTCTCATGTCGTACTGGCGTCCGGGAAGGGCAACCATGGACTTGGTGTCGTGCAGAAGAATACGCGCCACATCGAGATAGTGCTCGTCGTGCGTGTAGTTGTACAACTTTGCGTACGAAGGCACCGCCCAATCCAGATATTCATCTGCGCTGCCTGCGACGAGCGCGGTTATGCCCTGCGTGCCAGATGGTTGGCACACCCTTCTTCCAATAGAGTTGGGAATCATCCGCATCGACTGGCATCGGCAAGTTCCAAATCCAGATCCAGCTTTCAGCGAAGTCGGCAGCGGTCTTGGCGCGGTCCAGCCATTTAGGATCTTTCGTTGAATCGTAGAGACTCAGGAATGCTTCCATACTGAGCATTCCGGCTTCTTTGTCTGTGATATTCGGATTGTCGCTGGCGCCTCCGATGAAAAGTCCGCGCGATCCATAGTTCGACCAGATATAGTCGGCGGCACGAATCGCGGCTTGCTTGTATTTCGGATCGCCTGTCTCTTCGCTCATGATGACCAGCAGCGGCACGGGGGCGTAGCTCGTCGTGCCTGAGGGCTCGGCAACCTCACTAGTCCCCGGTTTCCATCGGCGCGGAAAAGAACCGTCATCCCGCTGCTGCAAAATCAACCAGTCGGCATAAGACTTCACCCAGGCAAACCATTCGGGATGCTCTCGTCCGAGCGCACGCTCGCGTCGATAGGCGCGCATCAGCACGCGCATGTCTTCGGTCGCGTTCCGCAACCACGGAGCAAGCCATATGTGATCCCAGGGCTTGCCGGTTGCGAGATCGTACCCAGTGCCTTGGAGCGGCACAGTCGGAAGGGCTTGGATCATCGACGAGATAATGGCCAGGCCAGTCTGGCGCATCTTCTTGCCCCGCTCGGTGTTGTCGCGATCGCCTTCGCGCAACAATTGGTCTGCGCACTCAAGTTCCTTGCCCACGAAGCCCATCGCGACCATGGTCCAATTCCACTGGAGCTTGTCGGTGACTGTAGAAAGGACGAAGGGAATCGCGGTGCGGCCATCGATGGTGGCGGCTTGAGCGGCCAGGTGATCGATCAGAACGCGGCGCATCTGGTCCACGTCGATATAGGTAACGGCAGGGTGCAGGGTGTTCCAGGCCCATCGCCAGTTATCGCGAGTTACGTCGGGAAACGACTCGTTGGCGCCAAAGCGAAACCTCACTTCGTAGCTGTGTGCCACACCATGAGTGATGGGATGATAGCGGCGTACGGTTCTGGGTTTTGCATCTGGAGGGCCGCCCATGTATGTGCCAGTTACAGAGCCCGGGAACCAGAAACCGAACTGGATTGGGCCATCGGTGTCCTGCCATGCACCGAGAGCACCAAATTGAAAGCGCGCATCGGTCATTACATCTTTCGTCAGCTTCGTCTCTTCGAACGTAGAATCGCCACGGGGTGAGGGATCAAGCACAGCAACCGAGGCACCATTTTGAAATGAAAGGGCAAACAACGGGGCCGGGAGAAAGTCCTCGCGCATCTGGTAATGATGCGCGGCATAGTTCAGTGTCCCACCTGGGGAGCGCTCGCCATTGTGGGCGGGATCACCGTACAAGGCGCCCGGAGCCATATAGTTCACGGCGGTCCAAGAGACCGAGCGATCGACCATCAGCACGATAGCGGAGTCGAAGCCGCCCGGCGCATTGCCAACTACCTCAACCTTTCGGCGCACAGAAACCACGTCTCCGCTTAAGAGCCCAGTGATCCTGAACACGAAAAACAACGTTCTCCCCGTATGGGATTTCGGCAAGGGCATCGACTCCCGCGGCCGACTTCCGAACCGTCTTGTAGCCAGTCGCTAGCTCGCGGGTTTCTCCTTCGGTCGGAGAAAGTTGGAGTCTCGCAGGTTTGGGTTGAGAGATTCGTGGAGTCGGACCGCCCGCGATCTCGATGCCCCACTCGCCTGAGTTGGAACGGATGAAGGAAATAGTCGCGCCAGTCTGCAGACGGCCGAGTTCAAGCTGATCGCTTGGTTGTGCTGATAAAGATGCGATGAAGCACAACAGGAAGAGCAGCAATTGACCGGATCTCATGATGGCGCTTTGGCTTCCGGCCAGTAACGGAACTTGCGCAGCGTTGCTTTGCCGGATCCGCACGCAAAAAGTGCCGGGCGAACGTCGAGAAAACCTCCGAGCACATTGTGCTGCATGCCAGAAATTTCCGCAGACTCCTGCGTACGTTGCCATGCTTTCCCGGGTACGCGGAAATAGAAGTCTACTTCTTGACGATCATTGACTATCCGCAGCGTGGCGCGAGTAACACCTTTTTCGTAACGGCTTGGGATGAAGCCGGTACCAAGCCGCGCACCGATTCCATCGGAGTCGATAAGAATACCGGTCATATGTTCAGGGTCGTAGAAAAGAAGCAAGCCGGATTGGCACCCCGGCTCAATTTCCACGTCAATCTCAACCGTGTAGGCATGGCCACCAACGGCGGTCGTGAGTACCGGCGTGTCAGTGACCGCTTTGCCACGCGCTTCTAGATTGAGCGCGCCGTTGCCTACGGTGAACCTGGACGCGTCATATTCGTGCCAGAAACCCCACTGCAGTCCCAACTCCGGCGAGGTGAAATCGTCGGAAGGGTCCAGGAATGATTGTTGTGCGGTACCCGGGATTGGAAGCGGAATCGCCGAATCGGCAGTGATGCCCTGCGGCACGCGATACCAGCCGTCAGCAGTCCACTCAATCGGAAGCAGCAACAATTGCCGGCCCAGCGTGCGATATCCATTCTCATACGAGTGGACGGTCATATACCACTTGCCTGCAGGCGTATCGACGAGACGGCCATGACCAACGCTCAGCCAACGTTCGTCGCGCGAATGCGTGCGCACGATCGGGTTGTAGGGCGAGAACTCCCAAGGTCCTTCTGCGTGTCGACTGCGTGCGCTGACAACTGAGTGACTCGTTGCCGGACCTGCGGTGCCCCCTTCGGCCACGTTCAGATAGTAATAGCCATTTCGCTGAAGAAGTTTCGGGGCTTCGAGGCACGTACACTCCATACGGGGCGAGTTGGACAGCGGCCAAGGCTCAAGCACAACACGCGGGGGAACTTTCACCGCGAGCCCATCGGGTGTTAGCTCCGCCATCCGCCCTCCTGCCATGTACAGAAAGCGGCGCCCGTTTTCGGCCACGTGTGCGGGATCAATCGCGTCGATCCCTAGATCGATGGGTTCGCTCCACGGTCCGGTCACATGTTCGGCGTGTACAACCCAAAGCCGTTGGTTGGCCGGAAAATAGATGTAATAGTGCTGCTCATACTCACAGAGATACGGAGCCCATACATTGCCGTAATACTTACGCAGCGCCGCGGCAACTGGGCGCCAATTAACCAAGTCTCGTGAGTGCCAGATCAGCAAGCCTGGCGCGTAGTCAAAGCTCGAGTGCGTCAGATAAAAGTCATCGCCCACTCGGATTGGGCTGGCGTCAGGATGATCTCCGCCAAGAATCGGATTGCGATAAGTGCCGCCGCCAGGTTGCGCGAGGAGCAGCCGGCTTTGCGGAGCCAGCGCCAATGCAATAGAAACAGCAGTTCCGTGCACAAATTCACGGCGAGTCACCATTCGTGAATATCCCCTGATGTTCCGCGACATGAGCGCGGTCAAAGTTTTGATTGCGCGTGACATTGTAGTCTCTTCAGAGATGCTCCCCTAACGCAACTTTGTGTAACGTATGCGGCTCTGCCTATCGCTGTGCTGTCCATTACTTTCGACAAGAATCCGCCAGCTGCCAGGCAGTAGTGACCCCGGGCATGAGGAATGCCAAAAACTCTTTGTCGGAGGAAACATCTCGGGTAGTCTTGGTCCGCGTAAAAAAACGAACCATAGCCGACCGCTATGTCCGTATCAGGTCAAGACAACGGACAGAGCGAACATAAAACGAAAGATGTGCGAGTGCTGCCGATTCTTCATGGAGATCCAATGTGCCGAAAAGGCTTTTATATCGCGGTTCTTTTGTCCACTCTAAGCGTGGTCTTCTCCATTCCTACTTTGTCTCAGGACTCTCCTGGGTCGGCTGAGGCAGCGCATGTGGAGCTTCGCGCTGAGCACGTTTTTGATGAGAAGGTAACGATCGGCGGATTGTTGAACATCGGCAAGAGTAAGTTCGGCGAACGACGGCTCATTCCGATCACCGGTGGCAGTTTCAAGGGAGCGAACATTGAAGGTGTAGTAGTGCCCGGAGGCGCGGACTGGCAATTGACGCGTCCTGACGGTGACACGGAACTCAACGCACGTTATACGTTGAAAACCAATGACGGGTTTTTGATACAAGTAGTCAATCACGTGTTATTGCACACGCCAAAGAACAAAGATGACAAAGCCGGTGTCTACGCGCGGTCGGTCCTCGACTTCGAGGCCCCTTCCGACAGTCCTTATGACTGGCTGAATCACTCGATTTTTCTGGGAACCTTGACCATTCCGCAACAAATGCCGAAAGACAATCCGTATGTGGTAATTGGCGTGTATCGACTGCGCTAATCGAACTTCAACTGGTATAGCTCCAAACGACGGAGGCAAAGTTTAATGGCTGATTCTTCAAATCGCACTGTTCTTACTCGCCGAGAGGCGCTGATTCTGTCCGCCGCGGCAGGCGTGAGCATCACTGCCAGTAAGTTTGCTAACGCTTCCGACAGCGTCAAGACTGCGGCCCACCAGGAACCGGGGAATGTCTCGACTCCTCGTGCGGCGGTTGCGAAGACGCAGTACGGCAAAGTACGTGGATTTCTCGATGGCGGTGTTCTCACTTTCAAGGGCGTTCCCTACGCCCAGAGCACGGCCGGAGAGAACCGCTGGCTTCCTGCTAAGCCACCGGCGCCGTGGACCGACGAATATCCAGCTCTAGTCTATGGCGCAAACTGTCCTCAAAACCTGCATCCGTGGACGAGCATCGAGCAAACTTTTCTCCAGGATTGGGACGACGGCTGGCAAAGCGAGGACATGCTCAAGTTGAATATCTGGACACCGAGCTTGAGCGGCAGGCGTCCGGTGATGTTTTACATTCACGGCGGGGGATACAGCTTCGGATCTTCTTACGAACTGCCGTCGCATGAGGGCGCGCAGATGGCTCGCCACCATGATGTCGTGCAGGTCTCGGTCAATCACCGTCTCAATATTCTCGGCTTCTTCGATGTTGCTGGACATCGGCGGCTCTGCGTATGAAGACTCCGTGAATGTCGGCATGACCGATCTTGTGGCTGCGCTTCGTTGGGTACATGACAATATCGAGAATTTCGGCGGCGATCCCGATCGAGTGATGATTTATGGCCAATCAGGAGGCGGATCGAAGGTGACAACGCTCATGGGCATGCCCTCGGCGTCAGGACTCTTCCATCGCGCCTCGGCGCAATCGGGTGGCGGCGGCAATATACCCAGCAGGGAGCAGCAAAAAGAACTTGCCCGATTGGTGATGAAGGACCTTGGACTTGCGCCGAACGACATCGCATCGCTTCAGAAAATGGAATGGTCGAAGCTGATTGCCGCCGGCAACACAGCCGCGGCCAAGATCAATCCTCCGGGACCTTCTATGGGACCGGGAGCTCCCGGCACGCCCCGAGTGGGTTGGTCACCGTGCGTCGACGGCAAGGTGATCAATATGCGTTCGTTCTTCGATGCCGCTCCGGAGATCTCCAAAAATGTCCCGATGCTGATCGGATCAGTGACCGAAGAAGGCAATCGAATGTCGTCGCGCCCGACCGAAGAAGAGTGGCATGCGAGCCTCGCCAAAACATATGGTGACGAAAAAGCGACTGCCATCGTTGCCACGCTCAAGCGAGCCTATCCGAAAAAGAAGATCCAGACGCTGTCGTACATGTGCAGCGGCACGCCCGGATTGAACGGCCTTTCCATGCGCAACAACGTGGTGAAAATGGCCAAGTTGAAACATGAACTCAGGGCCGCTCCTGCCTACGCATACTACTTCACGTGGCAGACCCCCATTCTCGACGGCCTGCCTGGTGCGTGGCATACTGCCGAACTTCAATTCTGCTTCGACAACACGAAGCGCTGTGAACAAGGAACGGGCAACATACCCGAGGCGCAAGTGTTGGCGAAGAAGATGGCATCCTCATGGGCCGCGTTTGCCGCAACCGGAAATCCGAGCCTTCCAGGCCTGAAGTGGGAGCCGACCAACCCCGAAACCAACAAGACGATGATCTGGGACAACGAATGCCATATAGCCGACGATCCTGATGGGGAAGCCCGCAAGATTATCGTGTCGTGATCATCGAGGTAGTTGCGGCAGTGCCTCACCCGGGCGCGCGTGGATAGCTCCTCCGGTTAGCGCAGTCAGAAAAGACAAGTAAACAAGACGAACTTTGAGAATGATCTGAAACATACAGAGTCTCCTTTACATTTCGACCGCAGCACCATTCTGATTGAGGAACGTGGAGATGTTGTACGTATCTCTTACGACCGGATGGTCTCTTATCTTGCTTCGTATGGGAGTAGTGATGCTCTCAGAGTGGCACAAGGTCTTGACGCGAAGATCGAAAGGATACTCGCGACGGCGGCGGAAGACAGGAGCCTGCCAATGCATACGAACCAGCATCAGGAACATGCTTAACCATCTCTTTCATGATCAGCGGATTTCCTGCAACGATGCGGACGATTCGTGGCGTCCTGGCTCCACTCTCCTTTCTGAGAACCTCCCCGAGGTCAAAGCGGGTAAATTCCATAATGCCGTTCTGTTTGGTCACCGGATTGACCACTTTTTCCATTTCGCTTTTATTTTGTGCGGCTGAAAGTGACCTGCGGAATTCAGTCATGTCCGGATGACCGATCTGCGCATCAATGCGGGCCAGTACCGTCTCAAACGACTCGGTGGAAACGAGAGTGACTCGTTGCACTTGAACTTCTCGAACGCTCATAGTTTTCTCCTTTTGCCTCTCCTGCATAAACTGCGTAGTTCAAAATCCCGCACGGCTCGTGCTTTCACCCTCTGCCTCAGCTCGCGTTGTATCGCAGCACTCTCTCTTACGGGATCTCTAATCAGCGAACTCCGTCAAGGAAAGTATTCACTTGCGAGACGAAGAGTGCGTGGTACTGAAAGAGCGACCCGTGACCGGAATCGGGATAAAGGATCAACTGAGCCGCGGGGATGCGCTGGTAAAGGAGATACGAGTTAATCGTAGGTGCGATGAGATCTTCATTGCCGTTCACTACCAGAACCGGCTGTTTGATGGCTGCCAGTTGTGCGGGGTTAGCAGGCGCCAATCCCCGAGTGATCCATGCTTTTGCTTGGGCCTGGGTTGTTTCTGGCGACGCCACCGGTTCCGGATCTGGCGTGATTGTTGATTCTCTTGATAAAGTCGAGGCCAGATTGGCGGCCCTCCGGGGTGGCTGTAAAGAACACAAGGCCTTCAAGGGCACATTTGTCTCTGCACTCTTATTCGTGTTCTCGGAAATGATCTTGGGCAGGTCTTTGAAGCCTTCAGCACCCTGCGGACCGGTGCCAGCGAGAATTGCTTTGCGAACCAGTTCAGGACGATCTGCCAGAACTTGTTGAACTACGGCACCACCCAGGGAGAAACCCAGGATGTCGACCATGTTCAAGTGAAGTGCGTCCAAGAAACCTTCCGCGTAGCGAGCCATGGCTGATACGGACTCGGGCGCTTTTCCTTCCGAGGCGCCGATGCCAGCATTCTCAAAGATCACAATCGTCCGCCTCTTCGCCAAAGCTTCAATCATGCCTTGATCCCAATCATCCATGGTTCCGGTGAAGTGTTGGAAGAGCACGAGTGGAGGAGCATCGGATCGGTTGCCGATCGTCCTATACGCCAACTTAGTACCATCCACCGTAACGTATTTATTAGGCGTTCTGTTGTAATCTGAAACTCCACCAGCAGGCCGCACTTGAATCCGAAGCGACGACTGCAGTTGCGAGACTCTTGTTGATTGCGTTCATGATGCTCTCCTTCGTGCGCAAGACATCGCTGTGCGCGCTCTTCGATTGCCTATTTCCGATGAACTGCTCATGATTCTTCACTTCCTTGTGGTTTTGGGGCCCTTGCCCGATCGCTTCTCGCTTTTATCGTGCTAGTACCTCTGAAGTTCCAATCCAATCCGACGGCGGCCCGGGCTGATTGTGACTGCCTGTTAACCAATCAGCCGATTGCCATCGTCGTGTTAGTCGGTACTGGCTTGGGACGCTGCTCGCTCGATGAAATTCGCGACTTGAACGGGGTGCGAGAGCATAACGAGGTGGCCGGAAGGAAGCGTGATCGATTTTGCTTTCATTTCCTGCGCCTCGGCTTCCTCAAGTTTCGGCGAGATAACCCGGTCTTGGCTGGCAATCACAAACCAGGTTGGCTTATTTCTCCATGCCGGCGAGCTTATCGACGCGCCAAAGGCTGCACCCGCAGTCGGACCCTGCGTTGCATCCAAAATCTTCTTTTCCGTTTCAGTCAAATCAGCAGCGAGGTCTTCGAAAGCTCCCTTGTCAGAAAGTTTGATGAAGCCCGAAGCATCTGGCCTGAGCTCGGTGCCGATAGGAGTTGGGTTGGCTTTGATTTGATCGAGTGTGGATTGTTCGTTGTCGGGAGCGAAAGCGGCGACATAAATCAAGCCGGCGACCTTTGGATCATTTCCTGCTTCGGTAATGACCGATCCGCCGTAGGAATGACCCACAAGCAGGAACGGACCATCTTGTAGCGCGATAGCTCGCTTGACCGTTGCGGTGTCGTCTGCGAGTGAAGTCAGAGGAAGTTGGACCGCAGTAACGTGCAAGCCCTCTGCTTGGAGCAATGGGATTACTTTCGACCAACTCGACCCGTCAGCCCAAGCGCCGTGAACGAGGACAACGTTTGTGACCCCATGACATTCATTGCTTTGCGCGAGCGACCGATCGTTAGTTGTTTGGGCTTTAACCCTCGAGTTGTTGCTCGAGTGACTGCATTTTCTGTTTTCATCTTGTTCTCCTCTTTTTGTAGTTCTGAAGTTGCTAGGGCGTTCTGCCTGCTCTGTCCTGCTCCCTATGAATCCACTCGCATATGTATGGTGGACAATGCTGGAGTTCTATTCCTTCAGCGTGACACTGCACGAGGAAGTTGATCGATTCCACGTCAACCAAAACCTCGTCGAGGTCAAGGACGACAGTCGGGCCGCTTTCCGCAATCAGCGACTTCAGTTCCCCAAGATTCTCAGAACGTAGACGACCGCTAAGTCTTAGAACAACGCATTTACCGTCGACAGTCTTCTCGATCTTTAAGGTCACATTTGCTTCCTCTTGATCATTGCCACTCTTGTAATTGCAAGACCTGTGCCATCTTCCAAACCCCTTACTTTCCGCCAGATTCGGCGGAAATCTCGGTGTTTGCCCGGTCCGCACGCGCTGTGTTCGCAGAAAACGCTGAACTTTCAGCGTGCAACGACGGCAAGAAAGGATTGGGTCTGTTCAGAAGAATTGGGCAGGCGGGATTCGAGCTTCAGTGAAGAGTTGGTAGTAGCCTGTTAATTTCGGAGTTGACGAGTCAGGGTTAAGGAGCTTTGAACCGATGCTTGTTGATCTGTAGGGCTTTGATTCTCGAGTCCAAGGTTTGACGTGGCATCGCAAGTCTCGCGGCCGCGCCGGACGGTCCGGAAATTCGGCCGTTGCTCTCGGCCAGGGCAGCCTCGATCATTTCCTTTTCACGCAGGGCAAGTGCCAATTTGTCGTTGGCCATCCGGCTCGCGGATGTATCAGTCGGACCAGAGGACCGGATCGACTCCGGCTTCAACCAATTCTCGTCAACCGCGAACTCTGCTCCATCACACAGGATCACGGCTCGCTCAACAACGTTTTGCAACTCTCGAATATTCCCCGGCCAATCGTATCGCTGAAATAAGTCCAGGGTCTTCTTCTTGATGTGACTGATCTTCTTCCCAGCTTTCTTAGCGTAGCGATCAATCAGATACTCAACAAGCAACGGAATATCATCCACTCGGTCCCGAAGCGCCGGAATCTCTATAGGAAACACATTTAAGCGATAAAACAAATCTTGACGAAATGTCCCCGCGGACACGGCTGCATTCAAGTCCCGGTGCGTGGCGGCCACGATGCGTACATCTACTGAGATCGGCTGGTTGCTTCCAATCCGTTCAAATTCTCGTTCCTGGAGTACCCGCGAGAGCGCCAGTTGAGTCTCTGCGGGCAAGTCACCGATCTCGTCCAGAAAAATCGTACCGCCTGCGGCAGCTTCAAACCTACCCAAGCGTCGTTGCAAAGCGCCTGTAAATGCTCCCTTTTCGTGCCCGAACAATTCGGAAGCGATCAGCGAAGACGGAATCGCAGCGCAGTTCACTCGAATAAACGCACGTGAGGAGCGGTTTGAACGTTTGTGTATGGCACTGGCGATCAGTTCTTTTCCGGTTCCGGTTTCTCCCAGTATCAGAACTGTGGAATCGGTTCGCGCCACTTTCGCCACCTGAGTCGGTACGCGCCGAAGGGGCTCGGAAGACCCAACAACTTCGTCGAACACTGATGAATCCGCAATTACCTCGCGTAACGCCAAATTCTCCTTCCGCATCTTCTCTTCAGCTTGTTTGCGTTCCTCTATGTCAGTTCCCGTCGCATACCAACGCTCGAATTCCATTCTGCAAAGCGAGCTCTCGGTACTTCTCGGCAGCACATCCGGACCACAGGATCGCTCACAATATCAGGATTAATCACCCGTTGCTTTCGGAATGCGGCCGTACCGCACGAGCCCATGCGTGGTCCGATCGGCAGTGGAGCTATCGCCGAAAGCTACTCCTTCGAGACCCGTTGACTGGCTTTCGGCCACAGCCGTTTTCCATCAGGGTCCATCAGCATCACCGACGACATGACGTCTGGAGATTGAGCGGCAATCTCTGTGCACAAATGCTCAAGGACGTCTGTCAGGTTAGCTCCGGCGACGATCATCTCCAGCATTCGCCTCTCGGCTGACAGGAGAGATTCAGCCCGTTTCCAGTCGTCAGTATGTGTGGTCAGTTCCATACGAGTGAGAGTTCATGCCGGATTCATCATGCGACACCTATGCCCCAGATGAAACCAGTGACGGGATCCCGAACACACCTTTCTAAATCGAATGAACATGAATCGGCCCCGAATGCTTGCTGCATAGTTTACGCTTCGTTTTGCCGTCTTTCCGGAGGATCGATTCGGGGCAGCAATAAAGCCGCTGACCCGGATCGCCGTTCTGTGCGGCTTCTCAGGTCAAAGCTACTTGGCGGGTGTGTTTTGCGATGCAACAGAACCCTTCGCGCTTCTTGCGGCGAAGTGTTGGGTGGTACGCAAATGCGGTCAGCTCACCACTATGGCCAAGCTGTCTCGTCAGGCTCGAGAAAAGGCTGGGTTGCCGAAACGCAGAGCTCTGAAGGAAACAGCAACCAAGAAGTCGGAGCGCAACGCATAAGTGTCTTATGGCACATTCTGCGGCACACCTGCAGGTTGTGCGCTGCTGATAATCGATAAGTTGTTGAAAGATGGTGAGCGCGGAAGGAATCGAATCCACGCTCAACCGTACTTTCAACGACTGCAGCTCAGCGGATGACACCTAAGACCAGCCGCACGGATAAACAGATTCAAAAGAGGGGTCTGAAGAATGCATGCGTGGTCGTACTGGACGATCACTGCAATCGCGGGGGAGTGAGCAGACTTTTGTTGCGGATTAGAAGGAACACAGCATTGTAAGACTCGAAGGTGTATCGTTCAGGTGTGGGGCCAGAGTGGGGCCAATTCGGCGGCACGCTGGGGCCACTACTAGGCTAAAACGCGTCGGCAGCATTAGCGTTGCGCTCTATCTGAGCTCTGTTTGTCGGTTTATCACTGCTTTTCGTGGTTGTCGCTTTTTGACAAAGGAACGACGATAGTGCGTATGAACTGTCCCGACTGCTTCCACCATCCTTCGAAGCTCAGTTCGTCATTTACATGAACACGCAATGCATTCCAGCTGAGGCCTGCCGGCTTGCCTGCTAAGCAAATACCCACGCTTCTGGTATCGGCTCGAAGTCCGACGCCGAGTGCCTTCAATGCACTCTCTTTCGCGCTCCACATGAGAGTGGCCATTCGGTGCCGATCCTCTTCTGAAGCGGCTTGAATCGCGCGTTGTTCTTCTTCTGTAAAGTAGTCGCGAATGAAGGCTTCGCTATGTGCCTCGATCAACTCCAGGTCACACCCCAGTCTTGTGTTCGGAGGGGCCACTGCGCACATGGCCAGGCCGTCACGGTGGCTGATCGAGATCGATATTCGTGCGGGCTCGCTGGCGAGGAAGACCAGCGGAGCTCCGGACTCAGCGGGGTGTATCTCTACGACGCGCAACGCTTCCTGAGAGGTTGACCTGCCCAGATACGCAGAGACCGCCAGTTTTGCCGTCCATCGTCCGAGAAGCCAATCAGCGCGGCGTTTCGGAATCCGAAGAGTGCCTAGCCGGATTAGCTCACTCGCGCTAAGCCAATCGCTTTTGTCCGGGAGATCGGCCTCACGCTGTTCTAGCCAATGAATTCCTATCGGAGACATCAGTTCCTTCTGACTCTTGCA
>CAVRWV010000005.1:0-24356 GCA_963724985.1 Terriglobia bacterium
AACTGCAGTCCTCCCCGTTTCTTCATCAACTCAACCAGCTTTTCGGCAATTACTTCGCGCTCACCGGAAAGGATTTCGGCGTTTTTCCCAGCCTCGGGGACGAAGCAATCCAAGGGCTTTACTCTCGCTGCGTTTTCCCCGACTGTGCCGACATCCAGATTCAAGTCGGATGCGCTGAAGATCGGAATGTCTACTGAAGCTACCTGGCGGATACCTCGCATGCCGACATAACGAGGCTCGTTGATGCCCGTTTGAATCGACAGCACGCAGGGGAGATCAATTTCGCTGATCTCTTTATTGCCTCCGGCGATCTCGCGTGTAACTTTTAGTCTCTTCTCATCAATCACTTCAATTGCGGTCACCAGCGAAGCAAATGGATAATCCAACAGAGCGGCCAGCATTCCGCCCACTTGCGCGCCGCCAGCTTCGGCCTGTACACCGGTCAGGATTAGATCGAACGCATCTCTTCTTCACATATGACTTTAAGGATCGTCGCGATACCGCTCGCATCCGAACCGAGAAAGACTGCATCTGACAGGAGCACCCCTTGCTTTGCCCCCATCGCCATTTCCCGGCGCAACACTTCTTCGTCGTCTTCATCTCCAACCGTAACGACCGTGACCTCACCGCCAACGCGAGCGGTGATCTGCAATGCTTCTTCAACCGCATAGTTATCCCACTCGTTGATGGAGTAGACGAGATCTTCGCGCTCGATATCCGTTCCGGCGCTGTTCAGATTGATCTCGTTTTCCGAGGTATCAGGCACTCTTCGCACGCACACTAGAATGTTCATTTGTGATCTCCCTTGTGGTTCGTACCCTGCCTCGACTACATCAGCGATGTTGGGCGCACTTCGCACCCGTGTGCTTGTTCTTGTCCAGGCATCAACTGGTGCTCTACCAATTCCGTCAAATCGATGACGCGTATTCTGTTTTCCATGCCACTCACCTTGATCGCGTCTTCAAGGTTCACCATGCAAAACGGACAGGCGGTGACAATGACATTTGCACCGGCTTCCACGGCCATCTTCACCCGAAGCACGCCCATTCGCTCGGTCTCCTTCGGTTCATAAAACAGCATCAGTCCACCGCCTCCGCAGCAGAAGGAACGATCTCGACAGCGATCCATCTCCACGCGCTTGAGACCCGGGATTGCGTCGAGCACCTGCCGCGGGTCGTCGTATACCTGGTTATGTCTGCCCAGATAACAGGGATCGTGGAACGTATAAACCTCGCCTGAGTTCTCCAACGGCGTAAGCTGAAGCCTTTTAGCCTTTACTTCGCGTGCAAGCAACTGACTAATGTGTTCTACGGGTGGAATACCGGCGTAGTCATGCTTCAGAGCGTTCAACGCGTGTGGATCAGCCGTAACGATCCGCTTGGCTCCAGAGCGAGTAATGGCCGCGGTGTTCTGTTCACGAAGGGAGCGGAAGAGCAACTCCTCCCCAAAACGCCGCGCTTCATGTCCGCTATCTTTTTCGGCAGGACCGAGGATTCCGAAATCATCGCCAAGGGCGCTGAGGATCCGCGCGGTAGCGCGGCCGATCGACTGAATACGATCGTCGTATGAAGTAACGCTGTCGACAAAGAAGAGCGTGTTCGCCCGATTTTTTCCGTCGGCGATCTCGACTTTGCAACTGTCTTGAAATCCCGGAACCTTCGTCCACTCAGCTCGCTTCTTCTCCAGCTTTCCATACGGGTTGCCGCGACTCTCGAGGGCCTTGAGTGGCTTTTGCAGACTTTGCGGTACTTTGCCTTCATCGATCATGCCTCGTCGCAAATCGACGATTTTGTCGATGTACTCGATCAACAACGGGCACTCTTCTTCGCAAGCTCCACACGTAGTGCACGACCAGATCTCGTCTTCCGAGTAAATGCCGCCAACCAGTGCGGTACTGTTATGGGATCTACCGAGTACCGGAAAGTGTTCAAACATGTAATCTCGCGCCTTGATACTGAGGAATCTCGGCGACAATGGCCTTCCCACCGCATTGGCGGGACAATTGTCGGAACACCGTCCACAATCCGCGCATGAATAGAAATCCAGCATGTGCTTCCACGTGAACTGCTCGAACCTCTTGACGCCGAATGAGCTCAACTCTTCGATTTCTTCGTCCTTAACGCTCCACACAATCGGCTTTACGGTTCCGCGATCCAATTTCGCGAAGTACACGTTGAACAACGAAGTCACCACATGGAAGTGTTTCCCAAACGGAAGAAAGCATAGGAATCCGAAAAGGGTCAGGTCATGAACGAGGAAGCTGCCGATATAGAGCCTGTTTAACCAGGGCTGCGAACTGCTCGCGATCACCTTTCCAAATAACCATGCAAACGTTAGCGTTCCCATGAATTCCGGGCTGCGCCCCTCCCGAACCGATAGAGCGGCATTAGTGGCGCTGAAAAGACTTTCAGAAATCATCAGCAGCCCAATCAATCCGAGCACCACGAGTGCCTCGGCGGTATGATTCCGCTTGTCATTGGGAGCAGCCGCATAGCGCAATGGCTTGAACACGACGCGACGGATTCCGGCAAGAATGACCGCGATAAGAACAATCGTCGATGTGTAGTCCTTGACTACTCCGTAGATCGCCCCAAAATTGCCCGTAAAATCCAGCGACAAAGCAGGCCCAAAGCAGCCTTGCAGGATCAGCGACAGGGATCGGGCGGCGAGCACCAGGAAGCCTGCGAAGATGAGGATGTGCAGAATTCCTGCAAACCTGTACCGCGGTTGCTTCCACTGCCACAACCAGAACTTGAAGGTTCTTGCGAGCCGTTCTGGTACACGATTAAAGCGCGGGATCATCCGAGGCGTGGAGCAGGGGTACCAAGCGTCTCCATAAGGTATATGTGAAGAAGGCGATGCCGAGCAGCGCTATCGCGATGAACAGAACTTCGCCCTGGAAGGCTATAAAAGGTGGTCTGCGCGGGTGAAAAAGCGGTTTCCATACTACACTGCATTCCCGTAGGAATGACTCCGCTGGCGCGTTACAACGTGACCCTGTGACCGTTTGTCGTTCTACGATCTAAATGGAAAGTTCGAACCTGGACCTGTATCGAGCCGGCGCCCATTCTCCGCAATAGTCTTTCGGGCCTGTGTGGCAGAAGAGTGCTGGTTCCAGAATCCTGTCATCCCGGGAACAAAGCGGAAGTGCCTTCGTAAATGCTGCCGCGAGCCGGAAGGCAATCTACCCGGGCAATTGTGGCTATCTTGCGTCGCTTGCTTAGTACGGTCTGTGAGGTCCGAGGGGGCACTGCTGTGAGGCCGGTCACATCAGCATGTAATGTCGGATCACGAATCTCAGTTGATAATCAGTCCGCGCAGAGTTGCCGATGAAAGTCCTGATTTCAGCGTTCCGGACGTCTAACACTGAGATCCTCCGGAATCTCAGGCCCAGCACAGACATTGGTGGCTTCGCTCTTCGTTTTGAAATCAGTGAGGGGCGGAGGGGCTTGATTTGTATGACCACCACACCTCGAAGCAGTGAAGCGCCACGAGACGCAAATGGCGCAAATTGACGCTCCTTCCCTGCATCGCAATATCAAGCCTGGACGATGGTCATTCCATGAGGCCACGAATATAGCTGCACACTGTGAGGAGTTGGGGTTTGTCCATGCGGCCTATGATGCTGCAAATGACGGAGGCTAATACCCGCGTCGTAGCTGCCATGCCGACTTTGGCTGACTGCTCAACGAAAAAACCAGCCTTGGCGAGCCTTAGCGGCCGCAGAAAGTAGTAGTCCATGCCACTGTTGGTAAGCTCCACGACAAGGTTCGACAACTCATCTCGATGTTGCAGGTCTTTCGCGTGTTCGACAGACGAAAGGACTGCGAGCGTCTTCGCGCGGAGAGGCTTTGAGTGATAGAAACGCAGGGACGGTTCGGTTGTCCGTAACGAGGATTTTGACAACGGCTTCATGCGTGCCTTTGGCCTTTGTTTCGGTGTTCGCTTTGATAATGAAGGCATGACTATCTCCTCTCGATTTGCTGGACGGCTGCGAGTTGAGGGGCCGGACGACAAGCCGTAGTGACGAGCCCAGTTCTGATGATCCGGTGGGCCAATTCGCTCATCGCCCGATTCATCGAGCGCTACGCGTAATCGATCGGATGACGCTCCAGCCACAGGTTGTCGCGAGCGCTGCCCATCTGACGAAGTGCGGACCGAGCGGCACTGCCGGTAAGTTCGCGCGTGTTCCACGCGAATCCAGCGCAGAATCCGATTGCACTTCCGACAGCGCCATAAAATAGGCTTTTGAGGAGCCGTTTGTCTCGCGGCTCTCGGGAGAGTGCCAGCAGGCCAATGCAGGCCCCGATTACTCCGATGTGCAGCGAATTGCGTGCGGGCGGAGCAAGAACTGCCGATAACGGCTGACCTTGAAGATAAGACTTTTCGCCGCTGCGTAGTCCTGAGATCCCAGACTCGAATACTGCGCGGCCGTAGTGAACGCACTCAGACAAAGCTCCTTTGGATTCCATATCCATTACTCCTTCGAACCAGCGGTCCATGAACACTTTCCGTGCGCGAATTTCATTTCACCGCCCGAGTGCGCGCCCGCGATTCAGGCCACAGCGGCGGCTTTCTTGGTATTTCCCGTTTCTGTTGCCGTGGGGCGACCAGTCCTCATTCCCGCTGTGTCGAGCGGACGCTGAACCCAAGCCGGATGATCATCTACTTTAACGTCCTCGAGCTGTGCGCCAATGGCTCTGATATGTCGAGTGCTGACTCGTTCGGAGAAGAGTAGTCGCCGGAGGGATCGAAGGTCGTTTAGTATACGACTGCTCCTGATCACATGCGCCTCAAGCTTTTCCAGGCCATAGGAGGCGACTCGCAAAGCATCCAGTCGCCGAGAAGACGGCAGAGCCGACTCGCGCTGCAAATCGGCATCTATTTCCTGCTTCGCTTCAAGAACTTCTTCTGACAACAGACGAAAGAAATCGTGAGCACTTTCGATGCTTTCAAAAGGGTTTTGAAACTGACCGTTCATGGCGGGTACTCCTGTGTTTGCGTTCGGTCGTCTCGCTGAAACTCGGTGGGCTCGTTCTGTTTCGAGGCTTGCATAACGGGGGAAGGTCGTCTGTGACGTCGCTCACGACTCCGCGTGAGAAAAGGAACCTTTTCCATCCATTCTTTGGCGTTCGAACTCCCGCGCAAATCATGACGCGAATCTCTATAGCATGCGAGCACATGCATTAACCGCGGTCCGATGGGAAAGCAGCCTGTTGCTGAAGGCCACTCATGATCGCCCAGTCACATCACCACCCGATCAGAAGATGACTTTCTTTCAGGCACGAGCGTATGCGCATCCCGAGGTCTACTTAGATTTGGCCCCGGCAAGGCGTGCGGCAATGATGGTGTACACGGCGGGATTGAATACAAGTCCAACGTGGGTTCCAGTAACTTCGAAATCAATCTCTGAGTTCTCAGTTCGACAGTAGCGCCAGTCTACGATCCCATCATTTTTTGTGAAGATCGCTGTTTCAGGGATCGACAGTGGCGCCGGGCGGCGAAGCGAATCCAGAAAATTACAGGTGCAGCGTGCTGTGTAGCAACTGGGCAAAACACCGGGGCCGTGTTCGTCGAGGATGCGCTTCCGCACTATCTCCGCTGCCCTAAGGATATTCTTGTGAGCGACGTTTCCTCGGAATGGAGCCGCCATCATGATGACAGAAGCGACATCACGCGGCCTCTGAGCGGCAACAGAGCGCGCGATGATTCCACCCAGGCTGTGTCCGATGAGATGAACTGGCCGCCCGGTCTCTTTGAGGGCCTGTTCCATTGTGTCGTTCAAACAGCGCTGAATGAGAAGGTTGGGGCAGTCTGCGTTCAATCCGATGCCTGAGAAATACGCGCGGTAGCCGATGCGGCCCAGCCAGGAGTGAAGATGCGAAAGGTAAAAGTCCGTTCCAAGAAAGCCGGGGATCACGACGACCCCCGAATGATCTCCCTTCGGAACTCCAAACCCATAATATGTAGGTGACATATGCAGCAGGAGCATCTCAGCGCCAAAAAATGCTTCTGTCCACATCGAGATCTTTGCTTCAGCGAAGTCTTCGCGAATGCTGTTCCTAGGCACGGTCGATCGCAATTGTCTTAGCTTCCCCGTATTCCGTACGCCAGCCTGCTCCCACCTGTCCGGAGGCGTAAATCAGGAATAACCCCAGTTGGATGCAGAAATTTGAAGCAAGAGTATACCGAGCCGCTCTGGTAGAAAAGTCGTTTTGAAAAAGCTCTCCAGAAGCGGGAAATCACCAGGCGTTGATGCTCCATACGGGGACACGGGAACAAAAACCGTGCCGTTTCCGGGACAACGGCACGGCGATGTAGTGATTCCTTTGCCTGCAACTGACAATCGCTACGCCTCAGGCGACAGCAGCTGCAGCCCTCGTTACGCGTGGCTTCCGAGCTGTACGCGCTTTCGTACGTCGCTCCGGCTTCGCCGCTGGTTTGCGACCGGCCTTCATCATTGAGTCAATCATCGCTTTTTCTGCATCGACGAAGCTCTTCACCCCTTCACGTGTCAGATCCGCCAGCGGCTCCAGTGGCAGCGGCTTGAACATTTTTACAGTGCGGCCAGCCGCCTTTACTCCAGCGCCCATCTGACGTCCGGCAACATCGAGCAGCGCTTTCTGTGCATCGATGAACGAATCGGTAGCCTCAAGCGCAAGCTGGCTGATCTCCGACTTCTTCATCTTGCGCTCACTGCCGCGGTCCGTGGACATTGCATGAGCAGTCTCCTCGGCGAGAATGTCGAGGAACTTCTTCTGCGAGCGAACAAAATTGTCCATGCCTTCCTGGGCGACATCGACTAGTCGCGCACCATCCGCTCCCTTGCCCGCTTTGGCTCCCATCAGCCAATGATGCGTTTGCTTGCCCGCAATCTTCAGGAATCCATGTTGCATCTCTAAAAAGTTGTCAATGCTACGACGCGCCATATCGGTCATGGCCGCTGTCACTTTGGTGACTCCAACGCGCTCCTTCACGCCCTTCATCAGGATTTCGTTTTCGCTCTGCACCAGGCTGAGCAGAATCCGTTGCGCCTCAATGAAGTTGGTGATTCCCTCTCCCGCAAGTTCGCTGATGATGGCCACCGGACAGATATCCGGATCGGCTAGCCGTTCACGGATCACCTCCATGGCGTTCGCGTTCTGACGGATGGCGAGATCCACCAGGATTCTTTGGGTGGCAATAAAGCTCTCGACCCCCTGCTGCACCCATCCCGACAGCAGGGACAAGAAGGATGATTCCCGAGCGTAATTTCTGGAGGGCTCATTCCTCACGGTCTCTGGCATAACAGCCTCCAATTGCTGCATTGCAGCATCAAGTTAAATGTAGGATTACTCTGTGTATTTGTCAACGACCTAGGATAAGATTGTGCATCGCAACAAGGAGTTTTTTCCGTGCAGGCGAGAGCCGTTGTCATTAAAAAATACGGAAACCGCAGACTGTATGACACTTCCGGCAGCCGATATATCAACCTCGAAGACATTGCTGCTCTGATCCGAAATGGAACTGACGTAAAAGTTGTGGACGCCAAAACTGGTGAGGATCTCACCCGCCTCACGCTCACCCAGATCATCGTGGAAGACGCGAAGGCACAACCACAGGGGCTGCCCGTTGAGTTTCTGCGGCAACTCATCATGGCCACCGACCGCGTTGGCCGTGAGTTCATCGTGTGGTACCTGAAAACCGCGTTCGACGCCTACCACAAGGTGCACGATGCGGTCCAAAGCCGTTTTGCCGGAGTGCAGTCAGCAGCGCTCTCACCTCTCCAGGCAATGAAGAACCTGCTGCAGGTGCCGCACTTCGAAGATGGTGCGGCGCGCGAAGGCGAGCTAGAGGAACTCCGCGGGCGCATTGCGTACCTGGAAGCGCGCCTAAAAAAGGACGGAGCTCCAAAAGCCGGCCGGAAACGCGCTTCTAAGCAGCCGCTGCGGAAGTAGTAATTTGCTCTCGCAGAACTCGCTTCTGCACTTTTCCCGTCGAATTCTTCGGCAGGCTATCGCGAAAAACCACGCGCCCCGGCACTTTGAACTTGGCCAGATGTCGTCCTACGTGAGCGCGAATTTCATCTCCATTGATCACCAATCCTGGCCTGTTCTGTATGACCGCGCAGATCTCCTCTCCATACGTTGCGTCGGAAACTCCGACGACCGCTGCCTCGACAACCGCCGGATGAAGGTACAAGACTTCCTCGATCTCTCGTGGTGAGATATTTTCTCCTCCCTTAATGATCAGGTCTTTTTTGCGATCGGTGATATAGAGGAAGCCATCCTCGTCCAGGTACCCAACGTCGCCAGTGTGGAACCAGCCGCCTTCGAAGGCATCTTTCGTTGCCGAGGCATCGTTCCAGTACCCCGACGAAATATTCGGGCCGATGAGGCATATTTCGCCGACCTCTCGCGGCGGCAACGGCTGGTTGTTGTCATCGACAATCCGAATCGTCAGGCCAGGTACCGCTCTGCCCGCGGAACCGGGACGATAAGTGTCATGCATGCTATACACGGTCGCAATGCCGCACGACTCCGACATCCCATATCCCTGATCGGTTCGTCCGGGAAAGATCTTCGAGAACATCACGCGCACTTGCTCTGGAAGCGCTGCGCCTCCGCTAACCGTGCGATAGAGACTGCCTGTCTTGTACTTCGCATGGTCCGGATGGCTCATCAAATAGAGCATCATTGTCGGGACTACTGGAAGGTACCCGATCTTATGTTGCTCGATCATCTCCAGCACCTTTACGGGCTCAAATTGACGAACCAGCACCGAAGTCAATCCCCATTGACTTGCGCATCGCAACAACAAGAGTCCAAAAACATGCGTCAGCGGCAACGCGTGCAGCATGGGAACCCGTGGCATGTCTGCATTCATCTCGCAGACGGCGTTTACAGCGGCTGCGATATTCCCATGGGTTGCGATCACGCCTTTGGGGGCAGCCGTCGTCCCCGAGGTATAGAGCAGCATCGCGATGTCGTCGGCTGCGCGATGAGCGGGGAGTTGCAGCATTTTGGCGCCCATGGTCAGCTGAGGCAGTATGTTTTTCGCTCCCGGAACAGAGCACTCGCCGAACACAAGCAAGTTGCGGACAGTGCCTGCCTGTCTGTTTGCTTCCGCAATCCGTGGTGCGAGTGCTGCCACGGTCAGCACCGTCTTCGCTACCGCATCCTTCAGCACATGAGCAATCTCGGGAGCCGTCCATTGCGGCATGACCGGAACCACTACACCACCCATCGTCCAGATTGCCTGGAAGGCGGCAGTGAGTTCGGGTGTGTTCGGCATCACAAGTACCACCCGGTCACCGCACGCGATTCCGTGGTCCTGAAGGATGCGCGCCAATTTTCCGGCGAATTGAAGTTCTTCGACGTTGGTATAACTGCGATCTTCGAAATAGAGTCGAGTGTATTTCCCGAACTTCTCCAAATTTTTGTGTTCCATCAGAGCAACGTTGGCAGAAGTTACCGGGAAGGCAGAAGGATCAGTGAAGGCCAGCATAAGTTCCTCCGTCGGGCTGCGGAGGGGGTTGACTGCAGCCGGGCGTGACGTAGGAGGTGAGCGTCGCGTCCGAAATCTACAGACAGCGACCACGTGCCCTGGTTATTGCGCGAAGCATATCTCTGCAGATAGACAGGCGCAAGAGAGTTAAACCATGTCGTCCCAAAATGGGCCGACTGGCACAATTCGGCGCACGCCAGACTACACACTGGCCGCTAATACCGTCGATTGTGCCGATTCATCGTGCTTGGTTGAAGTTTCAGAAGGAGCCGGATCGATCTTCGCGATCGTCTTCGCTTGTGTTTTTGGTTTATGCGAGCGTACCGGCTTCTCCGCTCTCTTGCGCGACCGGACTCCTGCCGCTCTGCGCAACTCCGCCAGACTATCTGTCACGAACTGTTCCAACAGCTCCAGGTCTGGCGCGGCATGCGCATCCCCGGTAAATCCGAAATATGCTGTGCCGTCGTAAGTCAATATCGCGCAATTCACGCCCATCTCCCCGCCAATCGGAACATACGGATACCACGCCGTCATCCGATGACCCAACATATAAATTGGAACCTGCGGTCCGGGCACGTTGGTGCAGATTACATTGCAGACGCTCAGCGGCAATCTGCTGGCAACTGGCCCAATCAGCGCCTGCAGCGATGTGGGAATCGCTGCCAGCAGCGCTCCGAACAGTCCAACGAATTCGGCGATGTGCGCATTCTTGATCAGTTGCGTTCTTTGCGAGATGTTCGCCAACAACTCACGTGCATTTCGGATGTCCAGCGGCGCAGGCACTGGAACAAAAGAGATTCGATTCCCCAGTTCCCCAACACTACCCGAACCGCGCACGTTCACCGGCACTACCAGGCGCAACAGACGATTCGCAGTGTTCACCTTGTGCGCCTCTGCATACTTTCGGAAGGCCGCGGTGACTATCGTCAGCACCACATCGTTGAATGTTCCGCCGCAACGTTCGCGTATCGCCTTGAACTCTGCCATTGGAACGCTGGCCCACGCGAATTTCTGCGGACCCTGGCAGACCTGGTTAAAGGGCAGACGCTCGGCAGGCGCCGTTATCTCCGGCAGCAATGAACCCAGGTCGGCGAACGGACCTGTGCCGCTCTGCGCCACAATCTGCTGCGCTACTTTCAGAACTTCGGCTTCTGTTCCCAACGTCTTCTGTACCAGCTGCGAGTAGGAATTCACCAGGGACTCAAGAAGCAGTGCGCCAGAATCCCTCTCTGGCGCAGCCTCAACACGTTTGCTTCTCTTAGGAGCTCGTTGCGGAGTGGCTGTGGCGTCGAGCAGCACATTCATCAGTCCGATGCCAGCGATCCCGTCTGCGAGACAATGATGTATACGTGCCACCACTCCGGTTCGTCCTCCGCGGACTCCATGTAGCAAAGTGAAGTCCCATAGAGGTCGGCTGCGGTCCATGACCTTGCTCAGTATCTTCGAAGTCTTCTGTTTGAGCTCCGCTTCCGATCCGCGCTTCAGCTTCTCTTCTCGTATGTGATTGTGAATGTCGAATCCTGGCGCAGGTTCCCACGTCGGAAGTCCTATGTTGTAGGGCGGCGTCACAACGCGCTGTAGGTATCGCGGGATCAGCGGGAGCTTCGACTCCACCAATTGAATGCACTCTTCCAGCGGTATCTTGCCTTCGAAGATAAAAAGTGAGGCAACGTTCAGCGGTGTGCCCTCGCGCTCGAGGTAAAGAAATGCAGCATCGCCCCAGGAAAGACGTTCGCCCTTTTGTGATTGTGGCATGCCGCCCCCTTTCAGACTTAGGGACGATTGCGTCCCAGCTTTTCGTGGGCCGACACCCAGTCGCCGTGCAACATGGCTGCGGCCAGCGAGGTTTCGCCCGCCAACACCACGGCTGCGCAGATCTCCGCGAGTTTTTCCACTTTGCCCTTACCGTAGCAGCCTAACATTTCGAGACATTGCCTCTGCGTGGCCAGACCAGTCCCGCCGCCGTAAGTGGCCACAATCAACGAGGGCAGCGTGATCGACCAGTAGAAATCTCCGCCGTTTACCAGTTGCGTATATGTGAGCGCCGCATGCGATTCGGCGATGTTGGCAACATCCTGTCCGGTCGCAATGAACAGCGCGGCAAGTCCGTTTGCGGCGTGCGCGCCATTGTTCGACGAACCTGCCAGAAATGCGCCGGTCATTTGCACCTGGCGGGCCCATAGGAATTCTGCGGTGTCCACGTGCATGACGTTGTTCAACACTTCTCGCTTGACCACCACTTCTGCGACCACGCGTTTGCCGCGCGTGAGCAGCGTGTTGATATGCGAATGCTTTTTGTCGGTGTCCAGATTTCCGCTCAGGAAATACTGCAACGGATCCGGATAGTTCTTCTTGATCCACTCACACGCCGCGAAGGTCGCTTTGCCTGCCATGTTCTGTCCGGCAGCGTCGCCGGTGGTGTAGTTGAATCGCAGATAGCGCAATGGACCAACAGCAAACTGCGCGATGTCGCGCAGCCGCCCCACGCTGGTGGTCGTTTCGGATTCTCGCTTGATAGCAGCAAAGTTGTCCTTCACCCACTGGCCGAAATCTCTGGCCTGGCGTGCATCCCCAAAAACGAACGCTGGCGCGCGCTGCATGCAATCGTCGATCACCGTCGTCTTCACTCCGCCACATTCGCTCAGCAGGCGCATTCCGCGGTTGTAGCTCGCGACCAGGCTCCCCTCAGTAGTTGCCATCGGAACGTAGAACAAGCCTTGGGCATGTTCTCCGTTCACTAATAGTGGTCCAGCCACTCCGATGGGAACCTGTGCCACTCCAATGAATTGTTCGATATTTCCGGGCAATACTGCCGGGTCAAACGAATACTGCGCTACGTGAGACAGTTCGGCGCCCGTTTGTTCGCGAACAAACTCTCGACGCTGCACCGCCATCTGGTGTGTATAGTCGTTTTCTTTGTCGCGGGGAATGCGAAGACGATCGCGCTCGGCACTCGTAATCATGCTGCCTCCTTTCGCGCGAAACTGACTGGAGGGTCAGAGGCAGGAAATGAGGCCATCATACTTCTTCCAATGATTGTGTCGCGAAGCTAGATCACCGCACGATGTGATTTCCCAACATGGGAATAGCTGCTCCGTGCTCACTCGGAGCGAGGGCGAGCTGCGGCTTCCGCTTTTCGGATCGCTTTCTCCTTCAAGTCCCACGATTCGATCGCCTGCGCCGTGCCTTCGCGAGCCATGCTGAGGTTGAGATGTGATGCGGCAACTTCGAATGTCTCTTCGGCGCGCATATGCGCATCATAGGCGGCGTCGTGGGCCTGCTTGATTTTCTTGGCCAGTGCTCGGATTTCAGGCGAAATTTTGATCGCCTGATCGAGCTTCTTGGAATGCCGATGCTGCTCGTGATCGGGATCAGCTTCTTCCAACTCGCGATAAGCGTGCTTCAGTTCATCGCTCCACGATTTCTTAATCTTCTCCTCGAGTTTGTCGAGCGCCTCATTGGCCTGATCGGCAGCTTCGCGCACGCGTCGCTTTTCGGTGAGCCATTTCCAGACAGACCAATCCTTCGCTTCCAACATCAGATTTCGTGCTTCTTCTACCGCTTCGATCTTTTGCATATCGCACGCAACGCTAGCGTCAACTCAGCTTCCGGCGAGTTCGGCTATTCGGAGGTACTATACGCCCACTTACGCCAGTTGAATTGGCTGCATTCCGAATTGCAACGCTTCCACTGCGACACTGGTGAAGCAGACAGGTAAGTCACGGTCCCACCGCACTGGTGAAACTGGTTAAACCGACGGGATTGGCAAGTACTGGTTCCTAAACGAATCACTGCCAACACGGTGCCTCCAGGTAAAACCGGAAGCACGCAAAGATCGTCATGCCAAACCGCTGCGTACGAATCACGATTCTGAATCGGCGGCCGTATCTGTCCATTGGTTCTCGGATGCAGGCGGGATGAAACTCATGGCCCGTTCGCTTAATGCGGTGATGGTAAGACTCGGATTTACGCCCAGGTTGGCCGAAACCACCGAGCCATCGCACACGTACATGTTCCGATAGCCGAAGACGCGATTGCGAGAATCGACTACGCCGTTGTTTCGCGAATTGCCCATCACACATCCGCCGAGGCAGTGCGCGGTGCTGGGAACATTGAAGAGAATCTCCGGGAGCATGCTCATGGCCACACCGCCGGTGAGCGCAGCGAACTTCTCCGCGAACTCGTTCGCTGCAGGGATGTAGGTGGGCACCTTCTCGCCTCGACTCGCAAGGAACTTGCGAAACGGCCAGAACCATAGGCGCTTCCAGCACATATCGATGTGCGCCTCGAGCGCCTGCATGCAAAGCAGGATGACGCACTCTCGCGCCCAACCGAAGGGTTGAAAAATACGAAACGTTTTCATCGGGTGGCACAGAGCTGAGACAAAAACATTCTTGATCCAGCTTAGGATTCGTATCCTGCCCGGGCGACCACTGGTCAAGATGGTGCCGAGCAGGCTCATAGCATCTGATCCGCTTGGATAGCGGACTGCTTCGATGTGTGTATGCTCGTCGATGAAAATGCCAGAGCCAATGGCAATCCCCTTGGACAGGTCGTCTGGGTGACCGGGGATACGCACGCCGATCAGCGACTCGGAGTTGGTTCGTACGAAGCGTCCCAGCTGATCGCTGATGGCAGGCAGCGAACCTTGTTCTTTCATACGAAACATAAGTTCCATGGTTCCCAGGGACGAGGCAGAAAAGATCACGCCGCGTGCGGTAAATCGCCTTTTGACACTTCCGAACAGGGAGGTTGAGCGGACGGTGTGAACCTCATAGCCTGCGCTGCCGTCCAACTGCCCAGCTACCGGTTTCACGCTTACGACCTGCGTTTCCACGAAGATATGTGCCCCGCGCTTTTCCGCCAAATATAAGTAATTCAAATCGAGGGTATTCTTGGCGCCGTGGCGGCAGCCCATCATGCAACCACCACAGGCAATGCAGGTAGTGCGCTCAGGGCCTTCGCCACCGAAGAATGGATCCGGGACAACTTGCCCGCCCGGCACACCCTCGGGCGGTTCGAGCACCGCAGCGTTAGTGCGATAGAACGTGTGACCGACCCCGACCGCGTCAGCAACCTGCTTCAGCAAACGATCCGACGGACCAAGGATCCTATTCTCGATTACGCCCAGCATGCGCGAAGCGGTGTCATAGTGTTGCGGCATCTCGCGCTTCCAATCGGCAAGGCCGGCCCATGATCCCATGTCCCAGATTTTCTCCGCCGGGCGAAGCATAGTAGTAGCGTAGGTGATAGACCCGCCACCAACAGCGCAGCCATGCAAGATGGTGACATGGCGAAAGAAACGCATGTTGAAGAATCCGCGCAAAGCGAGCTTCGGACGCCAGAACCAACGGTGAAGCGCCCAACTGGTGCGCGGAAGATTCTCGGGAGTCCAGCGACGACCCATTTCGATTACTGCGACGCGATATCCCTTTTCGGCAAGACGGTGCGCCGAGACACTTCCCCCAAATCCCGAGCCAATTACGATGAAGTCAAAGTCGAAATGCCCTTTCGGACTCATGGCGAAATAGTCGCAGAGGTGTTGCGGCTGCAAGTCGATGATTGCTGGACTCTATGTTAGTTCGAGACGGAGACGTGTGGGCATCGAAACGAAGAAACTTTGGCCTGAGTTTCTAATGGGGAATAGTGTGCTTCAACTAAGCATGCTTCCGCTGCTCTTGCTTCCCATGAATCGCACCGTCGCGCTGGCCTGAGGTGTCTCGGGTTAGAATGCCGGAAGTGCCGGCGGACGTTATCGATTGTCGCGACAAAGACACGCTATCGAGGAGTATTTCGAGGCGGGGCCAAATGACGTCGAATGGGAGCCGCGCTACAACATAGCTCCACTCAGCCTGTCCTCACAGTTCGTCGAAAGCCTACACAGTCTTTCCGAGAGTTGTCCTTGATGAAGTGGGGATTGATCCCGTCATGGGCTAAAGATGCCTCGAAGGCCGCCGGGATGATCAACGCGCGGTCAGAGACTGCGGCGAGCAAGCCGGCGTTTGCAGACGCCATGAAATTCCGCCGATGCCTAATTCCCGCCGATGGCTTTTACGAGTGGCAAAGAACATCGAGACTCAAACAGCCATTCTGTTTCGAGGTGGGCGAAGGAGACGATTTTCGCGTTTGCCGGCTTATGGGATCGATGGAAAAACGCGAACGGCGAATGGCTGGAAAGCTGCTCGATACTGACCACGGCAGCGAACTCCGTGACCCTCGACATCCACAATCGCATGCCAGTCATACCCCACAGAGACGCACACGATCTGTGGCTTGATCCGGAAATGCGGAATCTGGCCGCGATCAGTGAGCTCTTCAAGCCGTTCGATGTGGCTCGAATGCGACGATTTCCCGTGAGTTCTCGAGTAAATTCAGTGCAGAACGACGATCAAAGTTGCGCCGCACCCTTCGAACCAGTGCCGCACCCGGTCCAGACATTTTTGCTCGAATAGCGTGACAACTGCGATAGTACTCTGACGGATTCGCCATGGACGTTCACTTAATCGATGGGACCTACGAGTTGTTCCGCTACTTCTTCGCCGTGCCACCTGCGGCGGACGCAGCCGGTCAGGAGGTGGGCGCTGTACGCGGTGTCCTTAACTCCATCCTGTCCATGATTGAGCACGGCGCAACCCACCTCGGTGTCGCGACCGATCACGTGGTGGAATCATTCCGGAACGATCTTTACCCAGGGTACAAGACGAGCGAGGGTGTGCCGCCGGAATTACTCTCTCAGTTTCCGATTCTTGAGGAAGCCCTCACCGCGATGGGAGTGGTCGTCTGGCCAATGGTGTATTACGAGGCAGATGACGCGTTGGCCTCTGCGGCAGCCAAGGCGGCTCAAGACGTTCGCGTGAAGCAGGTGCTGATTTGCTCGCCGGATAAAGACCTTGCCCAATGTGTCGTGGGGACGCGAGTTGTTCAATTGGATCGCAGCCGTGAACTCTTGCGTGATGAAACCGGAGTTGTCGCTAAGTTTGAGGTAAAGCCCGGGTCGATACCGGACTACCTTGCCGTAGTTGGAGATGATGCAGATGGATACCCCGGGATCGCCGGATGGGAAAGAAGGCTGCCGCCTCATGCTTGTCGCGGTACCCTCACCTCGAGGAAATTCCGAAGAATTGGCGAGAGTGGGACCCTTCGATCCGAAAGGCCCGCCCATTGTCCGAATCTCTTTTCAGTAACTGGAACGATGCTCTGTTGTTTCGCACGCTAGCGACTCTGCGTCTCGATGTTCCAGTATTCGATCGTGTCGATATTCTTCAGTGGAATGGAGCGAATGCTGATTTTGAGCGACTTTGTCATCGTATGCGGGCACCGAATATATTTTCTCGTGCCACCGCCGCCAAATCAGGCGAGACCCGGCGCGCTTAGCGCAAACGAAAAGGCCGCTGATTTGTCGCTATAGGCGTCCTTCCAGGTTTCTTTCAGAAAAATTCAAGTTCTGTTCAAGGACTCTCAAACCCATTCGACCATAATCTCGCTCCCAGATCGCGAGGGCAACAATGCTCCTCGCCGAGGAGGCAGAGAAAATGTTGAAGAGAGTCGTTGTATTCGCGTATGGAGTCGCCAGCTATGGCGTCTTCTTTGCCACATTTCTGTATTCCGTCGGGTTCATCGGAGACCTGGTGGTTCCCAAAACGATGGATTCGCCGCCGAAATGTCTTTCTTGTACGCACTGGGGATTGACGTGCTGCTGCTGGGGATTTTCGCCGTACAACACAGTTTGATGGCGCGGCCGTGGTTCAAGCGGGCGTGGACGCGAGTTATTCCGGAGCCGGCCGAGCGCAGCACCTACGTCCTTTTTTCCAGCCTCGCATTGATCGCATTGTTCGCCTTCTGGCAACCGCTGGGCGGAACGGTGTGGAACATCGAGAATCCGACTGGCCGGTCGATCGTGTACCAGTTGTTCGGGCTGGGGTTCGGACTGGTGCTGATAGCCACGTTCCTCATCAACCATTTCGACTTGTTCGGGTTGCGGCAGGTTTGGCTGTACCTCGTCGGAAAGCCGTACACGCAACTGACCTTCCGCACGCCCCTGTTTTACAAGTACATACGGCATCCGCTTTACGTGGGATGGCTCATGGCGTTCTGGTTCACACCGACGATGACGGGCGCACACCTGCTGTTCGCTGTCATGACGACGGTGTACATCCTGTTGGCGATCCGATGGGAAGAGAATGACCTGATCGAGTCGCATGGGGAGCAATACATTCAGTATCGCGAGAGTGTTCCGATGTTCATACCCAAAGGCTCCACTAAGCGAAGAGTGGCCACTGAAGCGAATCAACCCGCGGCAGAGAGAGCAGCATAGGAGGATAACCATGTCGCAGATCTCGACGATAGCTCGCGAAAGGATCCAGGCACAGGGGTTTTGTGGCTTGAGCGATGCCACATACGCGCAGATTAATTACCCCTTGCGACTGTCCCCCGCCATCATGATGGTGTGGGTAGCAGTGGGGACGGTGCTGAGCTCGGCCCAAATATTGTGGGCCTTGGTGCCGTTCACAGTGCTGGGTGCAATTCTGACGGGGCATCCATTTGATGTCCTGTACAACAAGGGGCTGCGTTACCTGATGGGTACGCAAGAACTACCGGACTATGGGCTCCGGCGCCGCTTCGCCTTCGCAATAGCGACCACCATGACGGCGCTGGCCGCGTCGGCATTCCAAGCAGGCGCGCCCTTGCTGGGCCACATCGTCGGAGGGGCAATCGTGGCCTCTACTTGCTCACAGGTGATTACGGGGATCTGCGGCCCAGCCGTCCTGGCAGGTAGATTATTCGGGAAGGTCACGTGTAAGGAACCCGAGCCGTATGTTCGACTCGAACCGAGCGAGGGGGCCGAGGATTGCAGTCGGTCGCCAATCCTGGGACGGTCGATCAGAGGATTCCGAGTAGTTCGACCGAAACGTGAGGCTGACAATGCCGCGTGACTACTTGATGGAGGCGTCCGAGCGAGCCGCCCTGCTAGCTTGCTGCTGCGGGTGGCTCGAGTGTGACATGCCCGTCGGTCCAGCCAAGGAAACGGGAGAACTCGTCAACAAAAATTTGCCAGGCAGGCTCGCCGGGGAAAACCTCGTGACTGCGGCTCGGAAGCTCGACGTAGCGGGCACCGCGGATTCGCGAGGCGATAAGGCGTCCTTCGCTGGCGGGAACAACCGCCTCGTCGCGCGAATGAATGACGAGAGTGGGGCAGCAGACCTTGGGTAAGAGGTCGGTGATGTCGATCTTAGGGAACTCGGCCATCATCAGCGCGGCGTTATCGGGTGAAGAAGTGATGCGCTGGAATTCGTTCATCCACTCGGATTCTTCGGGGCTGGCGTCTGGGCGGAAGAGCGTGGTCCAGAGCTGGCGGAAGGCGGGGTTGTCGCGGCCCCAACCGAGGCGAATGAGCGTCAGCATGGCATTGAATTGCTCAGTCATCATGCTGCCGGGAGGAGGCCATCCTCGAGCAAAAGCGCCAACTAGGATGAGTTGGGTGACCTTCTCTGGATGACGAGCCGCGTAGGCTGCGCCGATGGGGCCGCCCTGGCAACTACCGACGAGAGCGAACTTGTCGAAGCCGAGGGAAGCGATGAGTTCCTCGAAGTCAGAGAGAGAGCGTTCGAAGGAAAAGTCGTCGACATTCCAGTCGGAGAGGCCGCTGCCGCGCTGGTCATAACGAAGCAGAGTATTGTGACCCATGATGTGCGAGAACCAGTGCCGGCGATAAGGATTCTTCCATTCAAAGTCGAGGTGGTTGAGCCAATAGATGGCGCGCACCAACGGAGGACCGCTTCCGCCGATAGTGTAGGCAAGTCGCACGCCGTCGCTGGTGGTGAAGAATTGGATCTCCTGCTCAGCGGTTGAAGCGATCTCTAGCGAGGGCGCGACCTTTTGCAGCGCCGGAGGACCGGAGATTCGCTGCACGTTGGCGACAAAGCGATAGCCCTGCCGCGGCACGGTCTCGATGAACTTCTGGCCGTTGGATCCGTCTTGTAAAGCGCTGCGGAGCTTGGAAATGTTGTGGTCGAAATTGTTGTCTTCAACGACGCTATCGGGCAGAGCCGTTGCATCAGCTCATCTTTGCAGAGGAGGCGCCCGTGGTTTTCGACTAGGAGGCAGAGGGTGTCGAAGACCTTAGCACGAAGCGGAACCAATTCGCCCGAACGCAACAAGCGGCGTTCCGTGACATCCAGTTGGAACGATTCGAAATGAAAAACCACAGCCCACCTTCACAAAACGGCTGACTGATCCTCAGGCTGTGGCCCTGAATGAGGCACTCCCCACGAGCAGATTATATCTCGTCGTAGATCCAGCCCCGGAAGTCGGAGTTGTAGCGGAGACGTTTCACGGACGATTTGCGAAACGAAAGGGTCGCCAGTCGGCGACCCTTTGATAAGTGCAATGTTCAGAAGAGCTTATTGGTTGCGGGGGACTACTCTGCTCCAAACGCACCTCGTGTTTTCATAGAGTTACGGATGCTGTTTCGCTGCCGATAGTACATAGTTAGTCCTTCTTGTGGCGATCTTAATTTACCCTTAGGTAACTACTGACTGCCGCTGAACTCCGGCACCGAGTTTGCATCTTCATATCGTATACCGATGCACTTTATGGCGAGTTAGCCCTGCCTAGTGATACTCCGTTCTGTTCAGCGACGGCTCTTACCTGTTCATAAACTGCCTCTTGCATCGCTAGGCTGACCGGCGGCGCAATCTGACCTTGCTGCCAGAATTGCCACATCAAGCGCGTGCCGGCTGGAAACTGCTTTATCTTCATCAGAAGCTGATTCAGCGTCAGCGCCTGATATTGCAGAACGGAATAGGTCCGATTGTCTTCCGGAAACCAATTTGGATTGATTAGCGCCGAACTTTGATTCCATGCCTTGATCCAACCTTCAATCTGTTGTTTTTCCTGATAGGACCAAACGAGTTCAAGCAGTCTCGATAACTTTTCTGGTGGGCAAATCCAACTTGGTCCACCAGCAATTCCCATTACTAGAGCTTGTTCCAAGGCGACACCACGGGAGCCTACACTGCGGTAGTCCGGCGTCATCCGAAGTTGGTCTTCTCGCCCGCTCCACTCCCGGTGGAACCGCCTCAACCGTGCCCATAGCGGTTCTTCTGCTTTCGGTGAACCCCACTTCCCCAAGGCAATTACGGTATCCTGCACCACTTCCGGATCAGGGTCGTCCAGGGCATCGATAGCAATAAGCTCTGCGTTCGGAAGTTGATCGCCTAATTCCTGAAGCAAAGAACTGTAGCAATGCGTGTCTTTCCTGGCCGCCAATGATGCTCTCACTTGCCTGGCGCCATAATCTGGAGCAACGCGCAGGAAATATCGCAGCATCGCCGACTGCGGTGAGCAAGCCCACTGGCCCAAATGCTGTTCGAAAACAGTCTGAACGGCGTTTAGCATTTTCGCGTCCGCATATCGGTCAATAAGTTCGAAATCCAGCTCTCGTGCTTCGCTGCGGGTGATTCGATCAACTGCTGCCGGTATCGCGGCTGAGATGTCCTCTGCGGGAAGCAAGTTGATAACTTTCACGCTAGGCTCAGCCTTAGGATTCTCGAGGTCGCGGACGATCAGCTCTCGCCCAAGCTTCGGATCGAGGCTGAATATGTGGCTGAGCGCAGCATCCTTTGTCATCGCGATTTCGGTCCGCGCGGGCGGTGGCGGCTGGTCAACAATTGCCTGCAAGACGGGCAACATCAACGGGCTATCCACTAGAGACCAGCGAAACTGGATTAGTTGCGACTGTGTGTCGTTTGGCAAATCGCCCCAAGAAGCAATCAATGCCGGCCGCAACCTTTTCACCAGATCGGGATCATCGCCCGCGGCCGACACTATGCCATTTAGGGTCACAGCCCGAGCCCTGCCCACCTTCCTTGGGAGGGCCGTCAGAACAATTTGAATTTCAGCTCTCGTCAGTTCCTTGGTGTGCGCCTGGCGGCGCTTCCAGAACTCCTGACCGAGTTCCGGATGTGCAGGATCCGGCCGTGGAGGATCCCAGGCCGGATCAGAGTTGATCTGCAGTCCAGCTAGTGTGTAGAGGAACTCGCTGGAAATCGGATGATCAGGGGCGACAAGCTCCGCTCGCATCGAATCGATTGCCAGCTGCCTGTACGAAGAACCATAAAGGCCGAACATCAAATCCCATCCGGCTGGCTGCTGTTCGTTCAGTCCCCAGAACAGCTTCGCAAGTTCTTTGATCGAATCTTTCGTGTTCAGGAATCGCAACGTGCGTGCTGCCCGATGCGCATCCTCAGGCGAGGGAGGAGCCTGAACAGATTGGATCGCGGTTTGAAGTTGTTCTGCCTGCCACTTGCGAGAGGCAGGTTTGACATCGAACTCTATTGTGTTTGAGCGGACTATCTCGGAAATGCGACCATATGGTGTCTTATCAATCGCGTCCGGAGGCCGCCAGACCCGATAACTGACGACAAAAAGCTTGTAATGCCCTGGAGTCGGCCGACGCCATTCGTTCAGTTCGGCGTCTGCGGTGAAAGGCTTCGTATCGAGCTCGCGCGTGCTGCCGAGACTTCCACCAAGGAACGCGCCGACCTTGAAATAAGATTCAAGCGGATCGGGCGCTTCAGGCTGAAGGCAGTAGTACTCAATACCAAGTCTGCCACTGCGATCGTAATTCCGAACGTCCGCCCAGTACCGATTCTTTGCGGATGAAGTGAACGACAAAACCAATGTAATGATTTCGCCTTCCTTATAGACGGTGCGACTGTCTTTAAGAGAGAGCGTGAACTGCACGTCATCAACGGTAGGCTTTTGCAAACACGGATCGTTGTCTTTCGCCGAGGCAGTAGCGCCACTAAGGGCTAGCCCTAACAGCAACATTCTTGCGATTTGCATGAGAGCACTCATTTTGACGTCGACATGAGGAGCGACAGCATTTTGCGCCGAAAGTGCCTTAACTACACGAGATTTGAAAAACTGAAGCAGGTCGTGCGAGGGTTCCACTGAGACCTATACCACATGGGCAGGATCGAACCGCCGAATAAAGGTTTTGCAATTTAGGTGGTCAAATCTAAATAGTTGATTTTATTGGGTGTTTCTGTCGGAGGATCGTCCGTAAGTTGTTGATCTTTTCACAATTAGACGCTTATTGGCAGCCTAATGGCAGCCAATAGATGCGAGCACAGCACAGGGCCGCAACTCAAATATCTGTTGGTAGCGGAACATTGCCACTCATGACACTGTGAGTGAGCCATCTATCCGCAAGCGGTAGAACATCATTGAGCTGGCTACAATTCCCTGACACATGGAAACCCCAATCATTTCGCCCGCAACACACACCTAAGATGCCGCTGGCATCGTTCGGAAGTCCCCGCCGCGGCAAGCGAGTCTTGAGACGGAGTGTCATGCGAATTTTGCTCTACAACCCCGACAACGGGGTAACCCGCAACTTCATGCCACATCTCTGGATGTTCCTGCTCCAGTCGCTCACCCCGCCCGGACACGAAGTTCTGTTGATTGACGGCAATGCCCAACCGATGGACGAAACTCAAATTGCGCAATTCGTTCGCGAAGAAAACATTGGGCCTGGTGGGTATTGGCGCCATGACGAGAATGGTGGCCAAAGCTTACCGCATGGCTGATGCCATTCGCGCGTCGGGGTTCCGGTGGTGATGGGCGGCCCTCACGTAACCGAAGAGTCCGACGAAGCTCTCGGCCGCGATGGCGGCCCGCGCCATGCCGACGCCGTCGCCTTGGGCGAAGCCGACGAGACCTGGCCGCAAATCGTGAACGATGCGGCTCGCGGCAAGCTCAAAGAAATCTATGCCCCGGTGGATGCCGCGGGCAAAGAGAGCAAGCCTTCGCTCAATGCGTATCCGGTTATCCCATGGGACTCGCTTGATCTCGGCCAGTTCAATCTGATTCCCAACTGATGCACCCCTTCTCAAGAACGTGGACGCAGGCTGGGGAACGTTCCGGATAATCCCGGTTGAATCGGGCCGAGGTTGTCCTTACGGCTGCGAGTTCTGCACGGTGACCGGATTCTTCGGCGACTCCATTCGCTTCCGCAGCAATGAAAGCGTGGTCAACGAATTGCTCCTGTTGAAGGCCCGCGCCCGCAGAGAGAAAGGGCAGATCGCGGTCTTCTTCATCGACGACAACTTCGCCATCAATGTAAAGCGCACCAAGTCACTGCTGCGCGACATCATCGCGGCCAAGGCCCAAGTCTATTGGGTGGCGCAGATCAGCGCCAACCTGCTGCGCGACGAAGAACTGGTGGACCTGATCGCCGCCTCCGGAGGCAAGTGGATCTTCATCGGCATGGAGTCCATTGACCCGGCCAATCTGAAAGACGTGAATAAAGGATTCAATAAGCCCAGCGAATATGCCGCCGTGCTGGAACGCCTGGCAAAACGCAACATCTATGCCATCACCTCGTTCATCTTCGGCATGGACAACGACACTCCGGGAGTAGCCGAGCGCACCCTGGAGCAAGTCCGCACCTGGCCCCCGGGCCTGCCCATCTTCGGCCTGCTCACGCCGTTGCCTGCCACGCCGCTTATACAAGCGCCTGGAGGCCGCCGGCCGCCTCACCCGCCCCCGACACTGGCAAAATTTCATTCCCTTCAGCATGGCCCACACTCCTTTAAAGATGACGATCGATGAAGCTCATGCCGAGGTGCAGCTACGGCTGGGTTAACGCCTACAGTCCGGAAGCCCTGGCCAAAGCAGTTGCGGCCATGGACGACCAGCCGTCGGCTGCCGCATCAATATTTTTCTTGCGCGCCTGTGTTTTCGCGGAATTTATTTCCCCATGGTGACGAAATGGTCGTGGCTGTGGGTTCTGGTCGAGAATCGGCGAACGATTCTGAGGCTGTTCAAAGAGGCAGTGTTCCGATGGAAGATTCGCCCACGAAATC
>CAVRWV010000006.1:0-177437 GCA_963724985.1 Terriglobia bacterium
TTAGCCGCCATTCTGGCTGGCCTGCAAACGATGCGGAACGGCGATTTCTCTGTGCGGCTGCCCGGATCCTGGACCGGATTAGGTGGCAAGATCGCGGACACGTTCAACGAGATCGTGTCTGCCAATCAGCAGATGGCGCAGGAGCTGAAGCCGCGTGGGGCAGGCGGTCGGCAAAGAAGGAAGACCCGCGAGCGCATCCGCTTTCACCAGCCGCGAGGCGCCTGGGGCGACATGGAGATTTCGGTCAACACCCTGATCGAGGACTTGCTCCGCCCGACCACGGAAGTGACTCGCGCCATCGGCGCGGTGGCCCAGGGAAATCTGACACAAACCGTGCTTCTGGAAGTGGACGGCCGTCCGCTGGAAGGCGAGTTCCTGCGCTCGGCGAACATCGTCAACACGATGATTCAGCAGCTGGGCGTTTTCACCCAGGAAGTGACGCGCGTGGCGCGCGAAGTGGGCACCGACGGCAAGCTGGGCGGCCAGGCGGTGGTGCCCGGCGTGGCCGGAACCTGGAAGGATCTGACGGACTCGGTAAACTCTGATGGCCAGCAACCTGACTGGCCAGGTGCGCAATATCGCCGAGGTGGCAACCGCCGTTGCGAGCGGCGACTTGTCGCGCAAGATCACGGTCGACGTGCGCGGCGAAATTCTGCAGCTGAAAGAAGCCATCAACACGATGGTGGACCAGCTGCGATCGTTCGCTTCCGAAGTGACGCGCGTCGCGCGCGAAGTAGGTACCGACGGCAAACTCGGCGGACAGGCGGTAGTGCCCGGCGTCGCCGGAACATGGAAGGATTTGACGGACTCAGTAAACGCCATGGCCGGCAACCTCACGGCCCAGGTCCGAAACATCGCAGAAGTGACGACCGCCGTGGCCCGCGGCGACTTGTCGCGCAAGATCACGGTGGACGTGAAGGGCGAAATTCTCGAACTGAAAGACACCATCAACACGATGGTGGATCAGCTGAACGCGTTCGCCGGCGAAGTTACGCGCGTGGCGCGCGAAGTGGGTACCGAAGGAAAACTCGGTGGTCAGGCGCAAGTGCCCGGTGTTGGCGGCACGTGGAAGGATCTCACTGACAACGTGAACTTCATGGCCAGCAACCTGACTGGCCAGGTTCGAAACATCGCCGAAGTGGCGACAGCAATTGCCAACGGCGATTTGTCCCGCAAGATTACGGTCGACGTCCGCGGCGAAATTCTGCAGCTGAAAGAAACGCTGAACACGATGGTGGACCAGCTGAACCGGTTCGCCGGCGAAGTCACGCGCGTGGCTCGCGAAGTCGGTACGGAAGGCCGCCTGGGTGGTCAGGCGAACGTGCCTGGCGTGGCAGGTACGTGGAAGGATCTCACGGACTCCGTGAACTCGATGGCCGGTAACCTCACCGCCCAGGTCCGAAACATCGCCGAAGTTACGACCGCCGTGGCTCGCGGCGACTTGTCACGCAAGATCACCGTCGACGTGAAGGGCGAAATTCTGGAGCTGAAGAACACCATCAACACGATGGTGGATCAGCTGAACGCGTTCGCCGGCGAAGTAACGCGCGTGGCGCGCGAAGTCGGTACCGAAGGAAAACTGGGCGGCCAGGCGGAGGTGCCGGGCGTTGCAGGAACCTGGAAGGATCTCACGGACAACGTGAACTTCATGGCCAGCAACCTGACGGCGCAGGTTCGAAACATCGCCGAAGTGGCAACGGCCGTGGCCCGCGGCGACTTGTCGCGCAAGATCACGGTGGACGTGAAGGGCGAAATTCTTGAACTCAAAGACACGCTCAACACCATGGTGGACCAGTTGCGCTCGTTCGCTTCCGAAGTGACGCGCGTGGCGCGCGAAGTGGGCACGGACGGCAAACTGGGCGGCCAGGCGCAGGTGCCCGGCGTCGGCGGAACGTGGAAGGATCTCACCGACACCGTGAACTCCATGGCCAGCAACCTGACTGGCCAGGTGCGAAACATCGCCGAAGTCTCGACCGCCATCGCCAACGGCGATCTTTCCAAGAAGATCACGGTGAACGTCAGCGGCGAAATTCTGCTGCTGAAAGAAACCATCAACACGATGGTGGATCAGCTGAACGCGTTCGCCGGCGAAGTGACACGCGTGGCTCGCGAAGTCGGTACCGAAGGCCGTCTGGGCGGTCAGGCGAACGTGCCCGGTGTTGCCGGAACGTGGAAGGACTTGACGGACTCGGTGAACTCGATGGCCGGCAACCTCACGGCGCAGGTCCGAAACATCGCCGAAGTGACTACCGCTGTGGCTCGCGGCGACTTGTCGCGCAAAATCACCGTGGACGTGAAGGGCGAAATCCTCGAACTGAAGAACACCATCAACACGATGGTGGACCAGCTCAACGCGTTCGCCGGCGAAGTTACGCGCGTGGCCCGCGAAGTCGGCACCGACGGAAAACTCGGTGGTCAGGCGCAGGTGCCCGGTGTCGCCGGCACGTGGAAGGACTTGACCGACTCGGTCAACTTCATGGCCAGCAACCTGACTGGCCAGGTGCGAAATATCGCGGAAGTGGCCACGGCCATCGCCAACGGCGACTTGTCAAAGAAGATCACCGTGGACGTTCGCGGCGAAATTCTGCAGCTCAAAGAAACGCTGAACACGATGGTCGAGCAGCTGCGATCGTTCGCCGCTGAAGTCACCCGCGTGGCTCGCGAAGTCGGTTCCGAAGGCCGACTCGGTGGTCAGGCCAACGTGCCCGGTGTGGCCGGTACGTGGAAGGATTTGACGGACTCGGTGAACGCCATGGCCGGCAACCTCACGGCCCAGGTCCGAAACATCGCCGAAGTAACGACCGCCGTGGCTCGCGGCGATCTTGTCGCGCAAAATCACGGTGGACGTGAAAGGCGAAATTCTCGAGCTGAAGAACACCATCAACACCATGGTGGACCAGCTCAACGCGTTCGCCGCCGAAGTGACGCGCGTGGCGCGCGAAGTGGGAACGGAAGGCAAACTCGGCGGCCAGGCGCAGGTGCCCGGCGTGGCCGGAACGTGGAAGGACCTCACGGACAACGTCAACGTGATGGCGGCGAACCTGACCGAGCAGGTACGCGGCATCGTGAAGGTGGTGACCGCCGTCGCGAACGGCGTGCTGACGCAGAAGTTGACGGTGAACGCCAAGGGCGAAGTCGCGGCGCTCGCAGAAACCATCAACAACATGACCGACACGCTGGCGACCTTTGCCGACCAGGTGACGACGGTGGCTCGCGAAGTCGGCGTGGAAGGCCGTCTGGGCGGTCAGGCCAACGTGCCTGGTGCAGCCGGCACGTGGAAAGATTTGACCGGCAACGTGAACTTGCTGGCCGACAACCTCACCAACCAGGTGCGCGCAATCGCCGAAGTGGCAACGGCCGTGACCAAGGGCGACCTGACTCGTTCGATTCAAGTGGAAGCCAGCGGCGAAGTGGCCGAACTGAAAGACAACATCAACACGATGATCAACAACCTGCGTCTGACGACGGAACGCAACACAGAGCAGGATTGGTTGAAGACGAACCTCGCGCGCTTCACGGGCATGTTGCAAGGTCAGCGCGACCTGACGACGGTGGGCCGCATGTTGTTGTCCGAACTGGCGCCGCTGGTGAACGCGCAGCAAGGCGTGATCTACCAGATGGAGACGGAAGAAGACGGTAATCTCGCATTGTTGTCGGCATTCGCCGACGATGCGCGGGACGGCCATCCCGAAAGTGTCGAAGTTGGCGAGGGCCTGGTTGGCCAGTGCGCCGTGGAAAAGCGCCGCATGCTGATCACCGAGCTGCCTCCGAGCACGGTGCCGATCCGTTCGGGACTGTTCAAGGCTGTCCCGCAGAATGTCATCGTGTTGCCGGTACTTTTTGAAGATCGCGTCAAGGCGGTCATCGAGCTGGCGTCGCTCAACGCATTCACGCTTTCGCACCTCTCGTTCCTGGAACAGCTAACCGCCAGCATCGGCATCGTGCTGAACAGCATTGAAGCCACGATGCAGACGGAAGCGCTGTTGAAGCAATCGCAACAGCTCGCTGCCGAACTGCAGACCCAGCAGAAAGAGCTGCAACAGACGAACGAACAGCTCGCGCAGAAGGCGCAACAGCTCGCCGAACAGAACGTGGAAGTGGAACGCAAGAACCAGGAAATCGAGCAGGCCCGGCGCGCGCTGGAAGAGAAAGCAAAAGAGCTGGCGCTCACGTCGAAGTACAAGTCGGAATTCCTGGCGAACATGTCGCACGAGTTGCGTACGCCGCTCAACAGCATCCTGGTACTGGGGCAGCAGCTCAGCGAAAATCCCGACGGCAATTTGACGCCCAAGCAGGTGGAGTTCTCCCGCACGATTCACGGCGCTGGAACCGACTTGCTGAACCTGATCAGCGACATTCTCGATCTGTCGAAGATCGAGTCGGGTACGGTTTCGGTGGAAGCCGAAGAAGTATCGTTCTCAAATCTGCTCGAAATGGTGGCGCGGCCGTTCCGGCACGAAGCGGAGAACAGGCACCTGGTATTTGACGTTCACCCCGATACGAAGCTCACGCGCAGCTTGGTCACGGACTCGAAGCGTCTGCAGCAGGTGCTCAAGAATCTATTGTCGAACGCGTTCAAGTTCACGGAGCAGGGCGGTGTGAGACTGTCCGTTTCCGTTGCTGGGAACGGATGGAGCAAGGATCATCCAATCCTGAATGGCGCGGCGTCGGTGATTGCGTTCGAAGTCGCTGACACGGGCATTGGTATCCCCTTCGACAAACAACGCATCATCTTCGAGGCGTTCCAACAAGCAGATGCGGGCACGAGCCGCAAGTACGGCGGGACTGGACTCGGTCTGGCGATCAGCCGCGAGTTGGCCAGCTTGCTTGGTGGCGAAATCCAATTGCGCAGCGCGCCAGGTAAGGGAAGCACGTTCACACTTTATCTGCCGCAGACCTACGTGGGACCGACCACCTCGGCAATCACCATTGTTCAGGGTGATGGATCCACGTCAGCAATGCCGGTTCAGTTGAAGACGGTGAACATCGCGGAACATGCGGAAGAGCGAATCCAGGACGATCGCGAAAACCTCGATCCCGGGGATGCCGTCTTGCTGATCGTAGAAGACGACCCGCACTACGCACGTGTCCTGGTAGATCTCTCGCGCGACAAGGGATTCAAGGTGCTGGTTGCGCTGCGTGGCGCGGAGGCCTTAGCTCTGGCTAAGGAGTACAAGCCAACGGCGGTGTCGCTGGACGTTTTCCTGCCCGACATGCTCGGGTGGACCGTTCTCAACCACCTGAAGCAGGATCCCGCCACGCGGCACATTCCTGTACAAATGCTAACGCTGGACGAAGACCGCAACCACGGCCTGTCACGCGGAGCGTTTGGATTCATCACCAAGCCGACGACGCCCGAGGGTGTTGAGGCGGCACTTTCGCGGATTAAAGAGTACGCGGCGCCGCGCCGGAAGCGTTTGTTAATTGTGGAAGACAACCCGGCGGAGCAGTTCAGCATTCGAGAACTGCTGGGACATGATGACATCGATATGACGGCCGTCGCGAGCGGCGCCGAAGCTTTGAAGGCTGTCACCGAGGATGCATTCGATTGCGTAGTACTCGATCTTCGCTTGCCGGATATGTCCGGGTTCGAGGTGCTTGAGCACCTTCGCGATTCGGAGGCACTCGGCGACTTGCCCGTAGTTGTTTTCACCGGCAAAGAGTTGTCGCCGGAGGAAGATTCGCGGCTCCGTGCATTAGCTCGAAGCGTGGTAGTGAAGGGCGTGGAATCGCCGGAGCGGTTGCTGGATGAGACCGCACTGTTCCTGCACCGGGTGGTGAGCAACCTTCCGCCCGAGAAACAGCGGATGCTGGAGCGGTTGCACCGGTCCGACGATGCACTGCTTGGACGCAAAGTGCTGGTGGTCGACGACGACGTGCGCAACATTTTCGCGTTGAGTAGCGTTCTGGAGCGCCGGGGAATGACCGTTCTGACCGCCGGCACCGGGCGCGAGGCAATTGCGACGCTGGAGACGACGCCGGATGTCTCGATCGTGCTGATGGACATCATGATGCCGGAGATGGATGGATACGAGACGATGCAGGTAATCCGTCAGAATCAGCTCTTCCGGCGGCTGCCCATCATTGCGCTGACAGCGAAGGCGATGAAAGGCGACCGGGAGAAGTGCCTGGAAGCAGGCGCATCTGAGTATCTCGCAAAACCAGTGAACACCGAGCAGCTTCTCTCTGCCTTGCGCATGTGGCTGCATCGCTAAGAAGAAAGAAGCGGAGTACGCGGCAATAGGTGAGCCAAGATAACGTGATGACGCAGGATCGAGTCAACATACTGATGGTGGACGACCAGCCTGGGAAATTGCTCAGCTATGAGGCAATTCTCGGCGAACTGGGCGAGAACCTGATCAAGGCTAGTTCAGGGCGGGAAGCGCTCGAACATCTGCTCAAGACAGATGTCGCCGTGGTTCTGATGGACGTCAGCATGCCGGATATCGACGGATTCCAACTGGCGGACATGATCCGGCAGCATCCGCGATTTCAGAAGACAGCGATCATCTTCATTTCTGCCGTGCACCTGACGGATCTGGACCGGCTGAAAGGATACGAGCGCGGGGCCGTCGATTACATTTCCGTGCCGGTGATTCCCGAACTTCTGCGAGCGAAGGTAAGCATCTTCTCGGAATTGCATCGCAAACGCAGACAGCTGGAGCAGTTGAATCAGCAACTGGAACAACGCGTCGAAGAGCGTACGCGGGAACTCCAGGAAAGCGAATCGCAGGTCAGGAGTCTGAATCGTGAGTTGAGACAGCGGGTGGCGGAGTTAGAGACGATCATGCGCGTCCTGCCCGTTGGAGTCGGAGTCGCACACGATCGCGACTGCGATGTGATCGTGCCGAATGATGTCCTCTCGGAAATGATGGGGATAGGACTCGGTGAAAACATCTCCCACAACGGCGGAAATGGAGACTTGCTTGGTTTTGACATTTTCCGGGGAGAAAAGAAGCTCCGACCTCTAGAGTTGCCAATGCAGCGGGCAGCCGCTACCGGAACTGCGGTCAACGGGGATGAACTGGAGATACGCTATCGCGATGGTCGAACCTCCCACATAGTAGTGAGCGCGAACCCGCTATTCGACGACGAAGGAAATGTACGCGGTTCGGTCGGGGCGCATATCGATGTAACCGAGCGCAAGCAGATGGAACAGACGCTTCGCGAGCGTGCCGAACTGCTGGAACTTGCGTCAGAAGCGATTGTCGTTTGTGACAACCAGTGGACTATCCGATTCTGGAATTCCGGCGCCGAGGCCGTCTATGGATGGAAACGTGAAGAGGCCATCGGACAGAACATCCGAAAATTGCTGAAGACAAGCTGGCCCATTCCGGTCGAAGAAGTGGAAGCAGCTCTGGCGACGCAGGGGCGATGGGACGGTACCATCATCCATCGCACAAAAGACGGTAGAGAGATTATCGTTGCCAGCCGGCAGGCCGCCAAACGCGACGGCGATCATGGAGTACTGGAGATCAACCGCGACATCACGGCGCAACATCACGCAGAGGAAGCTCTACGTAAGACCGAGCGACTGGCAGCGATGGGGCGCGTCGCAGGCATTATCGCCCACGAGATCAATAATCCCCTGGAAGCGATCACAAATACGTTCTACCTTTTGCGCGACCATCCTTCTCTCAACGAGGAAGCGCGATACTACGCTCAACTGGGCGAACAGGAGCTGCAGAGAGTCACGCACATCGCGAGGCAGACACTGAGCTTCTACCGTGAATCGCAGCGGGCGATTCCAGTTTCGATCCCTGAGGTTCTGGATGACATACTTGAGCTGCAGGCGAGACAGTTACAGATCAACGGCGTAAAGCTGGACAAACGCTATACTGCCACGGGGCTAGTGCAAGGATTTCCGGTGGAGTTGAAGCAGGTATTCCTGAACCTGGTGAGCAACGCGATCCAGGCCATGCCGGAGGGAGGACGCCTGAGAGTTTCAGTGTCCGAGATTGGGGATGCCGGACAGAATCGACGCGTGAGAGTCCTGATCTGCGATACGGGCAAGGGGATCCAGTCGAATGATGCGAAGCGTCTGTTCGAGCCGTTTTTCACGACCAAATCCACCAAGGGAACGGGGCTTGGTTTGTGGATCAGCAAGGGAATCGTACAAAAGTACGAGGGGAACATTCATTTCCGCAGTATTCGGCTTGGCGGCGGGAACGTGACCTGTTTCAGCGTGACTTTGCCGGCATTGGCATCGTCGCCGAAGCAGGAATTAGTTCGTTATACCAGCCTGAGCTTGTAGGCCAGGCAGACAAGGAGGGCCGGGGTGGCTGATCGCAAGACGGTGATCCTCTGCGTGGATGATGAGAAAAATCCGCTGACCCTGCGCAAGCTGGTCCTTGAACGCGTCGGCTACACGGTGTTAACGGCCTCGTCGGCCGAACAGGCTATGGGTGTGCTGGCCGCCAACCATGTAGATCTGGTCGTCTCCGATTACCTGATGCCGGGTGTAGTGGGAACGGAATTGGCGAAGCAGATCAAGAAGGCTTACCCGCAACTTCCATTTGTTCTTCTCTCCGGAGTAAACGACATACCTGACGACGTGAATTGTGCAGATCTTTTCATCAGCAAGGTAGAAGGTCCCACCACGATGTGCACAAAGATCGCGGCCATATTGTCGAATGACGTTCGGGCTGCCGATTAACCCCGCCAAATCCCTGTCATCATCCTGTCATCGCGGTGTAAAAAGCTTACCTTCGCGGGACCACAGAGAAACTAAACAGGACATTTGTAGTCTGCACCGCTACCCTAGTTATCATTGTTCTCTGTTTAGCGGAGGTGCATTTATGCGGCCGTGGTCCAGAGCTGGAGTCCGTTGGGTTATTACGGCGCTGTCGGCTTTTTGTCCCGTAGCCGTTTTCTGCCAGACTGCCGATCAGGCGCAGCAGCAGGCGGAGATACTCGATCAGCTTAGCCGCCTCAGCGTGTCATTGGAGAAGACGCAGCAGCAGCTGTCGGAGTCGCAAGCAGAGATACGTCAACTCAGGGCGAAGATCGATGCGATGGAAAGCCGCCAGGGGACGAGTCTGGATGCGAACTCCGCGACCGCGAAGCCTGCTGTGACGCAGGAGAGTGACGGCGCAGCGCCGCAGACTGGCCCCGCGAAAGCGAGTATCTCGCAGGACGATTGGGAAGTCATGAACGAGCGCGTTGCCGAGTTGCAGCAGACGAAGGTGGAAAGCGCCTCGAAGTTTCGCGTCAAGCTTTCTGGTCTGGTGCTGGCGACTGCACTCACATCGACCGGTCGCAGTGAACAAACCGATGTTCCGGAGATCGTGCTTCCGGGAGCCCTGGGAACTCCAAGTGGTTATTCGACGGGGTCGCTACGGCAGTCAATCCTTGGGGTAAGTGGATATGGCCCCGATTGGCTGGGGGCCCATACCTCGGGCGACCTTCAGATGGACTTCTTTGGAGGCCTGGAGAATACGTATTACGGTGTGGCGAGCGGGATTGCTCGACTGAGGATCGCACGGCTCCGGCTTGACTGGAAGAATACGTCGATCGTAGGCGGACTGGATACACCGCTGTTTTCGCCACTATCGCCGACATCGTATCTGACGGTGGCAGAGCCGGCTCTATCCGCAGCGGGGAACATGTGGACGTGGACTCCGCAACTGCGAGTGGAACACCGATTCGAATTCGAGCCCGCAGAAGTGAAGGTTGAGGCGGGATTGCTCGATCCGATTAGCGTGAGTACGGTGGTGAATAACTACTTGCGAATCCCCACTCCCGGTGAGAGTTCGCGACAACCGGCATACGCTCTGAGGCTCTCAGCGGGAAACAAAAACGAGGATCGACCCCTCGAGTTCGGCGTAGGAGGTTTCTATAGTCCGCAGGAATTCCTTTACGGATACAAGGTTCACAGCTGGACATCAACGCTGGACTGGAAGATTGGATTGATCCGTAAGCTCGAACTCTCCGGAGAGTTCTTTACGGGAAAGGGGATGGAAGGCTTCGGCGGAGTATCCCTTGGAGTAATACCGCCTGCGAACTACTACAATTACACCTACGTGACCTTGCCGGAGCTGGATCTATTAACCGGGATAGGCGGCTGGGGACAATTGAAGTATCGAGTGAATACGCGGCACGAAGTGAATATTGCAGGCGGATATGGCGGATTGAATAGCACTGGACTGAGAACGCTATCGCTCACAAGTCCGGATTTTGCCACGATCCCGGCGCGGAATCAGACGTTCCTGGCAAATTACATCTTGCGGCCGAGATCGGATTTGTTGTTCTCCGTAGAGTACCGGCACCTGCGAACTTTCAATGTGAACGGTGCTCCAGACCAAGCGGATGTTGTGGGAGTAGCGGCAGGATTTCAATTCTGATGAACCGATTGACGCAGTTGTGGATACTCATGCTGGCTGCAGCGGTGCTGCTTTCCGGGCAAACCAGCGTCGCGCCAGTGAACGGCCAAGTGACGGCGGAAGTGAACCTGCTGCAGGCCGACCACTCTACTCGCCCATTCGCAGACAAGGCGCGCGTGGTGGTTTGGCTCTCGTCGCTCGACGATCCCATGCCCCGGGTAGCCGGCGACCGGAATAGTCACCGCTATCAGATGGTGCAGCGCAACAAGCATTTCGAGCCTACGCTCCTGGTCGTACCAGTGGGAGCGTCTGTCGACTTTCCTAACAAAGACCCGTGGTTTCACAATGTCTTTTCGCTTTATCAGGGCAAACGATTCGATCTAGGGCTATACCAGGCGGGCACGGTGCACTCGGTGCATTTTGACAAACCGGGAGCCTCCTACATCTTCTGCAACATACATCCCCAGATGAGCGCGGTAGTTCTGGCGATCGACTCGCCGTATTTCGGCATTTCTGATCCTGCCGGTCGGGTCTCGATGGGAGAAGTTCCTCCCGGGCGCTATCGCCTCCACGTGTGGTACCAGGGATCTTCGCAGAAGGTACTCGACGCCGTACAGCGGGAGATCACGATAAGCCCCGGTAAACGCGATCTGGGAACATTGCAATTGCTGGCGAACGCCCCAACGCAGGTGGCGCATAAAAATAAGTACGGCCAGGACTACGATCGCGACGAGACGAATCCTACATACTGACCCCGAAATTCGGCAACGCATCAAATGTCACGTAATTGTCTCGACGTTGTTAAAGGTTTCCTAAGTGTTTATCAAGTCTTCAGGTTTTGATATACACAGGCCGGAGAGGACCTTCAGGTGCAAGGAATGGATACCGTTCTTATCGTGGAAGACAGCAGCGCCATGCAGAAAGCGCTGCAACGATTGTTTGAAGCCGATTCACTTGCCGTACAACTCGCGTCGGACGGGTTAGCTGGCCTGGAAAGCTTCCGGAAACAAACGCCGGCGGCGGTAGTGTTGGATTTGAAACTGCCAGGAATGTCTGGAAAGGAACTTTGCCGCGAATTCAAGGCACTTGCTCCCGCCGTGCCGATCGTGGTGCTAAGCGCGAACAGCGAAATTGAAGACAAGGTGCTGCTGCTTGAACTAGGGGCTGATGATTACGTGACCAAGCCGTTCAGTCCCAAGGAATTGCTGGCGAGAGTTCGGCGCACGATGCGGCGCGGAACGCCAACTGCACTTGCCTCGGAAGTGTCCAGAAATGACAAAGGGCACGAGATCCTGTCGTTCGGCAATGTGCAAGTTGACTTCACGAGCATGGAAGCCACACGTGAGAGCGCCTCAGTGCAAATGACAGCGCAAGAATTCAAGGTTTTGCGATTCCTCTCACGTTTTCCGGGTCATGTGATCTCGCGAGAGGATCTGCTGAACGAAGTTTGGGGATATCAGAATTATCCTTCAACGCGGACCGTGGACAACCACATCCTACGATTACGTCAGAAATTGGAACCGGATCCCGCGAATCCAAAGTACTTTCTGACGGTTCACGGTGCTGGATACAAATTCGTTCCGGAAGGAACAGTGTCGCGGGCTAGCGCATAGCGGTATCGGGCGATTTGATGACACGCCTTCGGCTAAGAACACAACTACTGATTGCAACGCTTCTCGTGACACCGGCGCTTACGGGCGCCAGTCTGCTGATCCTTCGGCATATGGTGCAGGGAGAGGTGCGGACCCAGGTCACCGAGGGAATCGGCGCGTCTGTGCGCGCATTTGAGAGCATGCAGAAGCAGCGCGACTTGCAGTTGTCACGCACGGCCGCGATGTTGGCGGAATTGCCGACCGTAAAAGCGTTGATGACAACCGAGCATGCGCTCACCATTCAGGACGGATCGAAACCCTACTGGAGACTCGCCGGCAGCGACTTGTTTGCACTAATGTCCTCGGATAATCGCGTGAAGGCCGTGCATATGGCCAAAGGCGGCTGGACGCCGGAGGTCGTGGAGCGACACTTTCAGGACTCGTTGAGTCGAGGGGATGAGTTCGGCTGGTGGTACGACGACGGACATCTCTACCGCGTGTGTCTTCGCCCGATCCTCGCAGGGCAGGACGGCCAGGAACTTGGAGTTCTGGCAATTGGCTACGAAGTAAACGATTCTATCGCGCATGAGCTTGGAAACGTATCTCGTAGCGACATAGCTCTGACGACGGGGAGCAAGGTGATAGCCAGCACGCTGCCTGATCTGGAAGAGCGCGCGCTTGAATCGGAAAGCGCCGTCGAAGTGCCGCGCGAGAACAATGCAACCTGGCAACTGGCGCTGGGGCCGCAAAGATACCAGGCTTCGTCGGTGCTCTTGCAGGCAAACCTGCCCATGCCGGTTCGCTGCTACGTGCTGATGCCGCTACAAAATAGCGAAGCATTTCTCCACAGACTCAATCGTATTCTTTTAATCCTTGGGCTGGTTGCAGTCGCGGTCAGTATCCTGCTGGTTCTATACATCTCGCAGACCGTGACTCGTCCGTTGGAGAGCCTGGTGGCGGCCGTGCGAGCACTTGCCGGCGGCAATTACACCTATTCAGTGTCCCCCAAAGGCACGACAGAGGTTGCGCAACTGGGAGCGGCATTTGCCGGAATGCGACAGCAGTTACTTGAATCGCAGCGACATCGCATTCAGGCGGAACGAATGGCTGCCCTGAGCCGAACCGCGAGTTCCATTTCCCATGATCTGCGTCATTACCTGGCGGCGTTGCTCGCAAACGCGGAGTTCTTGTACGAAGCCGAGTCGCTCCATCTTGACAGAGAGGACGTGTACCGCGAGATCAAAATCGCTTCCGATCAGATGACCGAGCTGATCGATTCTTTCCGGGAACTGGCTAACGATCATGCCGCCATCATGCCCGCGCCGGCAAGCCTGGAAGAGACAATGAAGAGAGCCATGGAAGCGGTGAAATCACGTCATCCTTTCCGCGAGCGCTCCGTCCAGGTCGTTACGCGCGGCACGATGAACGGCGAGTTCGACGCACGCAAGCTGGAGCGAGTGTTTTTCAATCTAATCCTGAACGCGTGCGAAGCCACGAGCACCCGTGGTCGGATCACGGTAGAAATCATCTCGAACGAGCAGCAGTTTGAAGTTCGCGTATCGGATGACGGTCCAGGTGTTCCTGCTGCCATCCGGAATACGCTCTTCGAGCCGTTTGTCAGCGCGGCCAAAGCGAATGGAACGGGGCTTGGACTGGCGATCGTAAGCAAAATCATTCACGATCATGACGGAACTGTCGAAGTGGAGCGAACCTCTGAAGTGGGGACGGTGATGCTGATTCGGCTGCCGCGCGTCCGCCCAAAGAACTCTGTGGAAGGCGTGGCATCAGCTCTCGTCTAGGGGCTGCAAAGTAAACCGGGGATTCGTGTATCAGCTAAATGAGCGAATAGCCGATGACCCGAATCCCCGATTCTCCCGCTTTGATCCCGATCTTTTCACACCCACAGGCGACGAATGTCACCAGAATGTATCGATTCTGCAATTTCGATTGCAATCGACTCGCCCTGAAGTTCTAGCGTATTGCGACTTGATCGTTCAGCCGACTTCCATGGCTGGAGAAGCGAGACTCAACGGATACGTCGCGCATAAACTCAGCGATGAGAGTAGAGGAAAGATGTGGCGCACCATCACGGCCTGGGTAACCTCAAGTCCGAGAAAAGCGAACGCTTCCTTGAATTCGCTATCCACCGAAAAAGACGTGCCACAGCCGAGCGACACATGAAAGCAGTTGTTGGAGCGAAGAGAGGTGATAGCTCCGATGGGTTGCGCCGGACGCTTCCAATCTCTGAGCAATCGCCATCGAAACGGCAATGTGCTGCTGCCCTGAACCAGCCGGAATCCAGCCAGCCGCGCCTGGGAAATCAACATGCAGTCGTTTGTCTCCATCAGGACCAAAAGGCCGCTGCCGGTTTGCAGATATACCTTGTATGGAGTGGGCGCGAAGCGTCCCAGCAGGTCGGGCGTCAGCGCCGGGATCGCTTCTTCTGCGAAGGCAAGATTAGTGGGACTCACAAAAATCCTTAATCGCCTTTGGTGGGGAGGGATTCGCAACCTGCTCAGCGGCGTGACCACCGTCTGTCACCACAACGAATACGCGCCAGCGTTCGCCGATCATTTTCCAGTTCGTGTGCTTCGCAATTACGGATGGGCGCATTCGTTCGCATTCGAAGAGAAGATCCAGGCGCGGGTACGCGCGCGTTCGACTGAAGAGCCATTCTTCATTCATCTTGGCGAAGGCACGGATACCGAAGCGGAAGCAGAAATTTGGGAGTTGGATCGGCTCGGCCTGCTGAACGCTCACACGGTGCTCATTCACGCACTCGCGATTGGTCAGACAGGCCTGGAATTAGTGCGTTCGCGCAGGGCATCTATCGTCTGGTGCCCGAGTTCGAATTTGTTTCTGTTCGGCAGGACACTGGATCGCGAATTCATCGATGCGTGTCCTTCCTTCGCCCTTGGCAGCGATTCGCCCCTGACCAGCTCGGGCGATTTGCTCGATGAGATCAGAATAGCTCAGACCACCGGCGTTTCGCCCGCGAAGATTTACGATCTGGTTACATCGAGCAGTGCCAGAGTACTTGGCTTGTCCGAAGGAGAGGGCTCAATTCGGCCGAGAGCGATGGCGGACTTGGTGGCGATTCCAGATCGAGGTCTCTCTCCGTCGGAGGTTCTCGCGAATGCCACATGTCGAGATATCGAACTCGTGATCAACGGCGGCAAAATCCATCTCGCCTCCGAGAAAATGAAAGCGCGGCTCAGCGAATCCCAAGTCAATCATCTCTCTCCCATCAGGATCGAAGACACCGTACGCTGGATTGCCGCGCCGGTAGATGAACTCCTCACTGCAGCTGAATCAGCACTTGGATCTGATATCAGGCTCGGAGGGAAGAGAGTCGGTCGTGCCTGATCTTCTGCAGATCGCGCCTTTGGCAAGCGGCGACCGCGAAGCCCATCGGATCAACTCCTTGCCGGTGCTCGTCCTGAACGTCCACAGTCGGTGTAACTGTCGTTGCGTGATGTGCGACATATGGAAGACAACGGAATTGCGCGAACTCCGCCCGACAGATCTCGAACGGCAGCTGGACTCGATTCGCAGCCTGGGAGTTCGTTGGGTGGTACTCACCGGAGGCGAACCGTTGCTTCATTCGCATCTAGATCGTCTGGTCGCGATCCTTCGCAAAGAGAACATTCGCATCACGCTGCTTACGACCGGGCTTCTCCTTAAGCGACATGCGTCAATGGTCGCCTCGAATTTTAGCGACGTGATTATCTCTCTAGATGGCCCACCGGAGATTCATGATCGCATCCGTCGCGTGCCGAACGCGTTCGCAAGTCTGCAGGAGGGAATTGCTGCGCTCCGTGCGCACAATCCGCTCATCGAGATTGGCCTGCGCATGACCGTTCAGCGCGCCAATCACGCGCACTTGAGGGCAGTTGTAGAAGCGGCTAAGAACCTGAGCGTCAATTGGATTTCTTTTCTCGCCGCGGACCTTATTTCCACCGCCTTCAATCGCGAGACTCCGTGGACCGCGCATCAGCAGAGTGAGATTGGATTGACGTACGAAGAGACCAGAGAATTGGAACGAGAGGTCGAGTTGCTGATTCGCGACTACGAAGAAGATATAGCCTCCAGCTTCATTCGCGAAGATGGGCGCAAGCTTCGGCGCCTAATCGCTCACTTTCGCGCGGCCCTTGGACTCGAGCCACCAGTGTCGCCAGTCTGCAATGCGCCATGGGTCTCCGCTGTCATCGAGACCGATGGCAGTGTTCGCCCGTGCTTCTTCCACCGGAGTGTGGGTAATCTCAATCACGGCACGCTGATGGAAGTGGTCAATGGCGACGCTGCACTTCAGTTTAGGAGCAAGCTTGATATCAACGAAGATCCCACCTGCCAGAATTGCGTGTGCTCGTTGAATTTCCCAAATCATCCCGCCTGATTACTTCTCGGATCAGGCGCTCACTGAAAAGTGAATACGTCGAACGGCACGACTGGAACGGGTGCGAGATCCGCGTGCGTTTGTGTTGAACCTGGCCCTGTCACCTGTTGGACGGGAGGCTCTTCAGGATGCCGGAACGCAGAGTGAACCATTCGCCCGAGGTCGTACGCCCCATAAATAATGTTGGCGCGCCAGATGTCGCTCCGCAGCGTCAGGATCTGTTGTCTCGCGTATCGAAATGGACGATTGCCGGCATGAAATTCTTTGGCACCATCACCAGTCGCAGGGCGACAGTCTTTGAGCCGAACGAATGCCACCGCGCCGTCGGTACGAATCATATCTCCAGTCGCATTCTGTAGTGTTGCCGGGAAGTGGGGCCGAGGAGCGAGGTAGACGGAATCGACGCATCCTGCCAACCGCAGATCGCGTATCACCTTCGATCGTTCCTGGTCGATATTCGACGCGATATGGTGAACGAACCGTTTGTAACGCACCGATAGCGTTGCGCCGACGTCATGGGTGGTAGCGCCTATCCAAATCGGAGTTCCATCGAACTCCTCCGGCCAATGCCATGCGCGGATATGGTCGCGCTTCGAATAGGTATTCAGGCTTTTCTGCCAGAGCAGGTCCGGCGTCGAGTCGCCAATCAGCATCGGCCGCATTGGCGCCTCAGAGTAAGTGCTGTTGTCCAGATAAGCGTAGAACTCTTTGAAGAATGCCGTCTTTGAGAACCGGTCGCTGCCCGTCCATCCAGCTGCGTGGAACGCTTGCCCAATCTCTTCGCGAGAGCCGATAAACGCAATATTGATCACGTCAGCATTCTTGTGGTCCACGGTGAACGCGCGCTCCGGAAACTTAGAGGCCATGTCGTCGAGTGCGATCAGATCTGCAGGCGTGAAAGGTCGCTCGGGTTTGGGATGGACAGCAAATTGCGGAACCGCGAGAGGAGCCGTCAACTGAACTTCCAGATCCGTACCACGGCCATACCAGATCTCAGGTTCAGGGAAGATCGGGAACGTCAGCTTGTACACGATCAAGACGGAATCCGAATATGGATTCCACGTCGGCAGGTGTTTCAGGCGGCTGTTGATGCGGCCCTGCGGAGTATCTGTGCCGCGGATTCCCTGGATCACGCCATTACTGACGCTCTCGCGTGCATCGTAGACCTCCATCACCCGCATCTTCACCGGGACGGTCGGTCCATCAAACGCAAGGCTATTAAAGTCGAGTCGCAGTGCAGCCGTTTCGTGGCGAATCCCCCAACCGACTTTCCTAACCGAGCCCACGATTCCCTGAACATCGATTCCCGCCGGCAGGACCACGCGTCCATCGCACATCAGGTCCTCGGTAAGCGTGGCCGAAAGCGAATCTCCGGGATGAGAGGAATAGGAGGAGACCGGGGTCAACAACCGCACTTCGAGCATAGTTCCGGCTGGCAACACGTCGCACGAGTTTGCAAATGCGGCCCGCGGAAAGACGCAAGCGAGGATTATCAGGAACAGAACTGCCACTCGCAGAGCTCGCCAATCGCTTGTGCGTTCGAAAGGCATGTGCAAACGAAAGAAGCGGGGCCGAATGTAATGCTGCAAGAAAACGAATCGTTCAACCGGGAGGTCACAGAAGTTGCTGCGGTTTGTTGGATGGCTGATTTCGTGATCGGGAAAGCTGGCGAACTACGCCTCAGCCGCGGAAATCCCAAGCAGCCACCAGGATTAGCCTGTCCGCCGTAACCTTGATACGAATCAACACAAAGGCGAGTCGAGCGTGTCCACGGAACCGGCGACGCAAGGGACGCGGTCACACTCGTTGTGTGCGCTAGCTCACGCAAGCGGCATACATGCCGGAGGTATGCTTACTCGTTTGCGTGGAAGCGCTATGCAAGATGCGGTAAATCGTCTGTGGCCGGAACTGCAGTGGATCGACGACCCTGATTTGCGCCAGAAAGTTGCACAAACCTGGGTCCGCGCGTTCAAGCTTAGCCCGCTTAACCCCGACGATCTTCAGCGGATTCCTTTTACACTCCTCGTCCCGAATTGCCCAACCACTTTTATGGAACACAAGCGCTGTGTTGTGCATATCGCGCGCAAGGCGGCTGAGTCCATGAAGGAGTTCATGGGCACGGCATTACCGGTCGACATGGATACGGTAATCGCCGGCGCAATCCTGGCGGACGTCGGAAAGCTGCTCGAGTACGAAAAGTGTGAGGGCGGCAAGACGCGGCAAAGCAAGCGCGGGGAGTTTCTGCGGCACCCATTCACCGGAGTTGCTCTGGCGATGGAGTGCGGCGTGCCGGACGCCGTCTGCCACATCATCGCGGCTCATGCTGGCGAAGGGGACCTCGTGAAGCGCTCAACCGAAGCCATCATCGTGCACCACGCGGATTTCATGGCGTATCTGCCCTTCAGGAACCTGGAGAAAAAGTAGCAGGTCGCGCCGAGGTCATTATGTCGACTTCCTTAAAACCTATCACCGCAGAGATCTCACAGTGGGCGGCAGCACTGAAATTTGAAGATCTGTCCAAAGATGCTGTTTATCAGGCGAAGCGCTTTCTGCTCGATTCGTTTGGTTGCGCGCTCGGAGGCTATCAGCAACACGACGTTGCCATTGCGCTCGAAGTGCTCCACGAGATTGCTGGCCGCGGCAATGCGACCGTCATCGGATCGGGCGACAAGATGGATCCCGTCTCCGCCTCTCTTGCGAACGCCCTGATGATCCGCTGCATGGACTACAACGACATCTACTGGAAGCAGGATCCCTCGCATCCATCCGACATTTTCCCCGCCGCGATTTCAGGTTGTGAGCGCGCCGGGAGCAATGGCCGTGAACTGATCGTTGGTCTGGTGCTCGGTCATGAATTCGAGCAGCGCTTTTGTGAGGCTGCATTTCCGGGTATCCGCGAGCGTGGTTGGCATCACGCCACCCTGACTGCTTTTGTTTCGCCGATCGTTGCAGGACGGGCTCTTCATCTGTCCGCCGAACAGATTCAGCACGCAATTGGCATCAGTGCCTCGCGACATTGCACCCTGGGCGCCGTCACGGCAGGCAAGTTGACCATGATGAAGAACACTGTCGACCCGATGGCAACGCAGTCAGGCGTGCTCGCTGCGCTTCTCGCCGAAAAAGGTTACACCGGCCCCGAGCACGTGATCGACGGCAAGGAAGGATTGACGCACTGCTTTGGCCCTGAGTGGAAGTTGTCAGTCCTGACCGATGGCCTTGGCGAGGATTGGCGAATCACGCAGTGCGGCATGAAGGCGTTTCCGACCGAAGCTCTCACGCACACGCCCATCTCTGCAGTCTTGTCGCTGGTGAAGGACAACGATCTGAAGCCAGCGGACATTGCGAAAGTTCATATTCGTACCACGGCGCGTGGCGCCGATATCCTCAGCGATCCTAGCAAATACGACCCCCGCACCAAAGAGACGGCTGATCACTCGCTGCCGTACGTTGTTGCGGCTGCGATCGCCGATCGCCAGGTCACGCCGCTGCAATTCACGCCCGCGAAGATCAACGACGCGACCATTCGCGCGCAACTGAACAAGATTGTTGTTGTGGCTGATGCGGAGATCGAGAAGGTCTTTCCGGCGCTGCAGCGCGTAATCGTAAAGATCACTACAAGTGAATAGCTCGCGAATTCGAGAAGCAGCTCGATTTCCCCAAGGGAGATCCGCGCAACCCGCTTTCTGATGCCGAGATCGAGGAGAAGTTCATGGCGCTGGCTGACCCGGTCATGTCGAAATCAGCGCAGAAAGTAGTGAAAGACGCAGTGTGGAACCTGGAGAAGGTGCCATCGATTTCGGCACTGATGGAATCGCTTCGCGCCGACAAGAAGGCAGCCGGCGCTGCTCACTGAACCGAGGTGACAGATGGGGCAAACAGTCGTTGAAAAAATCGCCCGGCTAAACATGGCGGAAGGCCCGGCGCGACCTCTGCGTGCTGGAGATTTCCTGTCGATCCGGCCAGCTCACATCCTGACTCACGACAATACCTCTGCTGTGATCAAGAAGTTCAAATCGATTGGTGCGGACAGCGTGTACGACGCGCGCCAACCGGTCTTCGCGCTCGATCACGATATTCAGAATCAGTCTGAGGACAATCAAAAGAAGTACCGTGACATTGAGGCCTTCGCGCGACAGCATAAGATTGATTTCTATCCTGCCGGCATGGGTATCGGGCATCAGATGATGGTCGAGCAGGGCTACGTCACGCCGGGTTCGTTCGTAGTCGCCTCGGATTCCCACTCCAATATGTACGGCGCGCTGAGCGCGATTGGTACGCCGGTTGTTCGGACCGATGCTGCGGCCGTGTGGGCCACAGGCGAGTTCTGGTGGCAGATACCGCGCACCATCCAGGTAGTGCTCGAAGGGCGTTTGACGAATGGAGCGTGCGGCAAGGACGTCATCATTACTTTGTGCGGGCTCTATAACAACGAAGAGGTCCTCAACGCCGCGATTGAATTTGGAGGACCCGGAGTGGCCGCGCTTTCGATGGATGACCGGCTCTCGATCGCCAACATGACCACTGAATGGGGAGCTCTCGTTGGCTGGTTCCCCTGCGATCACGTCACGATCGCGTGGCTTGCAGGAGCAACTTTCACTTCGTCTCAGCCGCAATGAATCGCCGCGCTACACCGAAAGCGATCTGCGCAATTGGGAGGGTTCGGCTCCGCGTCCCGATCCTGATGCTAACTATGCTGCGCGCGTCACGCTCGATCTCGGCGAAGTTACCCCGCACGTTTCCGGACCAGACACCGTTCAGGTTATGTCCTCATTGGCGGAGATCCAGCAGCGAAGAGTTCCCATTAACAAGGCCTACCTGGTTTCGTGCGTAAACTCGCGCCTGTCGGATTTGGAGGCAGCCGCCCGTGTGCTCGAAGGGCAGAAGATCGCAGATGGCGTGAAACTCTATTTTGCCGCGGCGTCGAAATCGGTCCAGGAGCAAGCGGAGCTACTTGGAATCTGGCAATCCATCTTGAAAGCTGGCGCGACGCCCCTTCCGCCTAGTTGCGGTCCCTGTATTGGTCTTGGCAAGGGATTGTTGGAGGCTGGCGAGGTCGGCATTTCTGCCAGCAACCGCAACTTCAAAGGCCGCATGGGATCGAAGGACGCAAAGTGCTACCTCGGGTCACCTGCGGTAGTGGCGGCTTCCGCCGTGGCCGGTTACATCACTTCACCCGTGAGGGCCGGAGCACCTAAGCCGCTGACGCATCGGTACGAAGCTGGATCGACTGCGCCGATGCTCGCAGAGAAGGTAGAGATCATCCGCGGATTTCCCGAGCGCCTGCGCGGCCGTCTCGTGTTCCTTCCCAAGGACAACCTGAACACCGACGGGATCTACGCCGGAGCTTACACCTATCGCGAAGACATGACGTCCGAGATGATGGCCCGGGTCATCTTCGACAACTATGATCCACAGCTCTCTGCGCTTGTGAAGCGCGGCGACATCGTCGTAGGTGGCTTCAACTTCGGAACTGGTTCCAGTCGCGAGCAGGCCGTTACCGCGCTGAAGGCCGCGGGCATTCCACTGGTGATCGCCGGTTCTTTCTCGCAGACCTATCTCCGAAACGCATTCAACAACGGATTTCTCTGCATTGAGGTTCCGGAGCTCGTGAATGTTCTGAAGCAGGAGTTCGCGGCTGCCGACGTGAAGTCGCATATCCCTGGCGACGAAATCGAAGTGGACTTCACCACCGGAACACTGACTTATCGAAGCAAGCGCTTCAATTTCCCGGCGCTGGGCAGCGTGCCGCAATCGCTGATCGTAGCTGGAGGAGTCGAAAATCTGGTGAGGAGCAAGCTGCAGCAGGTATAGAGACTGGCGGCTGCAAGTAAGCAGGAAAGCATCTATGGCGAAACACACAGTCGTAACCATGCCGGGCGATGGCATCGGCAACCAGGTTCTTCCCGAAGCGATTCGCGTGCTCGATGCTGTCGGTTTCGAGGCCAGCTACGTCCACGCCGACATTGGCTGGGAATGCTGGCGTAGGGAAGGCAACGCACTCCCCGAGCGCACAATCGAGTTGCTGGCGAAGCACAAGCTGGGCCTGTTTGGCGCGATTACGTCGAAGCCCAAGAAGGCTGCCGAGGCCGAACTCAATCCCGAACTCAGAGGCAAAGGTTATTCATACTTCAGTCCCATTGTGACGATGCGTCAACGATTTGGTCTCGATATCTGCATGCGCCCCTGCATTGGATTTCCGGGAAATCCGCTGAACTTCATTCGTAAGAAGCCCGATGGGGGTTTTGAAGAGCCACAGGTCAACGTGGTCGTGTTCCGGCAGAACACCGAGGGCCTCTACGCGGGAATTGAGTGGACCAATCCACCAGTGGCAGTTCGCGCCGCGCTCGACACGCATCCGAAGTTCAAGCCGTTCAAAGATGTGAAAGGCGAAGATCTGGCCATCTCCGTGCGCGTGATTACCCGAACGGCGGCCACGCGTATTGCACGAGCAGCGTTCGAGTATGCGAAGAAGTTCGGCTATAAGAACGTCACCATCTGCGAGAAGCCTAATGTGCTGCGCGAAACCAGCGGGCTAATGGAAGACGCTGCCCGGCAGGTTGCGCACGATTTTCCGGGAATTCCCCTCTGGTCGACGAATATCGACGCGCAGACCATGTGGCTGACCAAAAATCCCGAAGACTACGGCGTCATCGTCGCCAGCAATTTATTTGGCGATGTGATCTCCGATGCCTTCGCCGGTCTGATCGGCGGCCTGGGCTTTGCGGCCTCTGGAAACATTGGTCCGGAGGTCGCCGTATTCGAGCCAACTCACGGATCGGCTCCGAAATATGCCGAACTGAATCCTCCCATCGTGAACCCGATTGCAATGATCCTGTCCGCCGCGATGATGCTCGACCACATCGGCGAGAGTGACAAGGCGAATCAGATTCGCGCCGCCATCGCGCACGTCGTGAAAGAAGGCAAAGTCCGAACCTACGACATGATGCGTATCCCGGGCGGAGCGAAGTCCTTGAGCCAGGGTGCGGCTTCCACGACGCAGATGGCGGATGCAATCTTGCATGCATTAGAGAAAGTTGCGGATCACGCGGCGGTGGGTGCGTAGAGGAAGTATGGCAAGCGCAACCGATGTAAGAACGGAAATCTTTGAAGCCGGGCGCGCGGGAAAAGATGTGCGTTCCGACCTGCACGTAGTTTTCGCGCCGCAAGGTTCAGGCGGGCTGCAAATCGACCTGAAGTCGCGCGTGGCCACTTACTACGGCGAATCCATACGAGCGCAGGCCGAGCAGGTCCTGCAGAAGCTTGGTGTAGCGCATTGCCAGCTCTCGATCGAAGACGAAGGCGCGCTGCCCTTCGTGATCTCGGCACGAATCGAAGCGGCGGTCAGGAAGTCTGGCCTTGCGAATTCGGCCCGGGCATTTTCTGAGCAGATGCCGCTTCCGACGGCATCGGCTCGCGATCGTGTACGTCGTTCCCGCCTTTACCTGCCGGGCGCTGAGCCAAAGTATTTCATCAATGCGGCACTGCACGAGCCGGACGCCATCATCCTTGATCTGGAAGACTCGGTTCACGCCTCGGAAAAGTTCGCTTCGCGAATCCTCGTGCGCAATGCCTTGCGGAGCGTGAGCTTCGCCAATTGCGAACGGATGGTCCGCATCAATCAACTGCCGCTCGGTCTCGAAGATCTGAAAGAGATTGTTCCTGAGCAGCCGGACCTGATCTTAATTCCAAAAGTAGAGCGTCCGGAGCAGATCATTGACGCAGCGCAAGCGATTGCGAGAATCAGCGGAGGCCAGCGTCCGATCTGGCTTATGCCGATTCTTGAATCCGCGCTCGGAATCGAAAACGCCTATGCGATTGCGACGGCCAGCAAAAGCGTCGTCGCGCTCACCATCGGACTTGAAGACTACACCGCCGATCTCGGCATGGCGAAGACCGTCGAAGGCAGCGAATCTCTTTACGCTCGCACGCGCCTGGTGAACGCCGCGAGGGCCGCGAGCATACAGGCCATCGATTCGGTATTCGGCGACGTCGGTGATATGGACGGTCTTGCGCGTTGGGGTCAGCATTCACGCGCGCTTGGGTTCGAAGGTATGGGCTGTATTCATCCCGCGCAGATTCCCGTCATTCATCAGGCCTTTGCTCCATCTGCCCAGCGAGATCGAGAAGGCCCTCAAAATCGTTGCCGCCTACGAAGACGCGCAACAGCGCGGCTTGGGCGTGGTGAGCCTCGGATCGAAGATGATCGATCCTCCAGTGGTGAATCGCGCACTCAAACTCGTGAACACCGCGCGATCGATGGGCCTGATCGCCGCGCCAGAGGGGACGAAGTAATGCAGGTCGCAAAAGACATCGAACTCGCCCGTAATGCCGCTGGCCGACTCGTGCTTCTCCATGTGAATGGTCGCGAGCAGACTCCTTTTCTCGGTGTTGGCAAGTACGAACCACAAGGCTCCAAGGCTGGTGCGCCGATCCGGTCGTCTCGCGACTATCCCGCCAACGGAGACAAACGTGTTCCAGACCTGGAAACTGCCCTGCGTCTCTGCGGGCTCCGCGACGGCATGGTGATTTCCTCACATCATCATCTACGCGATGGGGACACGATCGCCCTCACTGCTCTTCAAACCGCCGCCCGCATGGGCGTCAAAGATCTGATGTGGTTCCCGAGCGCGTCGTTTCCGTCGCAATCTCCGGTTATCGATCTGATGGAAGCTGGTGTCGTGCATCACATCGAAGGATCGATGAACGGCCCGCTCGGCGATTACTGTTCGCGCGGCAAGATGCGTGGCTATGGCGTGCTGCGTTCGCACGGCGGACGTTGGCAGGCGATTCAGGATGGCGAAGTGCATATCGACATTGCCATCATCGCTGCTCCTACCGCTGATCCGTTCGGCAATGCCACCGGTTCGATCGGCAAGTCTGCATGCGGATCATTGGGCTTCGCGCTGGCCGATTCCATTCATGCCGATCACGTGATCGTGGTAACGGACAATCTAGTGCCATTCCCATGTGTCCCGTGGCAGATCCAGGGAAATAGTGTCGATTATGTCGTGGAGGTGCCGTCGATTGGCGATCCCGCGAAGATCGTTTCCGGCACAACGCAAATCACGCGTAGTCCCGACCGCTTGAAGATTGCCGAATACGTTGCGCGCTTCGTGCGCGACGCGGGCATCATGCGCGACGGGTTTTCGTTCCAGGCCGGAGCTGGAGGCATTGCGCTCGCGTTCGTCGACTATCTTCGCCAGATGATGAAGGATGCAGGCGTGAAGGCCAGTTTCGTGCGCGGAGGTTCGACCAAATATCTGGTTGAGATGCTGCAGGAAGGGCTCACCGGTTACATTCTCGACGGACAGACCTTCGATCTCGACGCGGTTCGTTCCATCGCCACGGATCCGCGTCATGTCGCGACCTCTCCCTTCACGTCCTACAACTACCACGGCAAAGGGAACTTCGCGTCCATGATTGACGTGGTTGTCCTCGGCGCCACCGAAGTTGACGTTAACTTCAACGGTAATGTCGTGACCCACTCCGATGGACGCCTGCTGCACGGCATCGGCGGCTGGCAGAACTGCCTCGCGGCGGGCTGCACGATTCTCGCAGTCCCATCGTTCCGCGATCGCATTCCGGTGATCGTTGACGAGGTGACTACGCTCACCGGCCCGGGTGAGTTGATTGACGTCATAGTGACCGAGCGGGGAATCGCGATCAATCCGCGACGACAGGACCTTCTGGATGCAGTGAAGGGATCGAAGCTGCCGATCCGTCCGATCCAGGACATCCAGCGCGAAGTCTTTCAGATTTGCGGCGGAGCACCGCAGAAGCCGAAGCTCACGGACAATCCGGTTGCCGTTGTGAAATGGGTGGACGGCACCGTCATCGACACGGTCTGGCAAATCGCGAACGTTTAGGCCGATGGACTAGGCGAGCTTTACTCCAGCACCTTCCGAATTCGCTCCATCGCCCAGTCGATCTCGTCGCGCGTGATCACCAACGGCGGCGCCAGCCGGATCACCTTCTCGTGGGTCTCTTTGCACAGAACGCCTAGGTCTTTCAGCGCTTCGCAATACGGACGCGCGGCGCTGGTCAGTTCAATTCCAATCCACAAGCCTCTGCCGCGAATTTCCTTGATCAGCGGGCTTTGCAACTTTCGCAGCTCTTGCCGGAAGTAACCGCCCAGTTCCGCCGAATTCTCGACCATCTTTTCTTCGACCAGCACACGTAACGCCGTGCGCGCGACAGCGCAGCCCAGCGGGTTTCCCCCGAAGGTGCTTCCATGATCGCCAGGCCGGAAGACGCCCAGCACGCGGCGCGACGACAGGACCGCGGAAACAGGATAGAAGCCGCCCGCCAGCGCTTTGCCGATAATCACCACATCCGGCACGATGTTCTCGTGCATCGTAGGCAAACAGTTTTGCCAGTACGGCCTAATCCAGACTGAATTTCATCCGCGATCATCAGCACCCGATTCTCGGAGCAGATCTCGCGGACCTCGCGCAGGTATCCGGTGGGAGGAATGATGATCCCCGCTTCGCCTTGAATCGGTTCGAACAGGAACGCGCATGTATTCGCCGTGATCGCCTTGCGTAGTGCATCGGCATCGCCAAAGGGAATGATCTTGAAGCCCGGCGTGAACGGTCCAAAGCCATGGCGATATTGCTCGTCGCTCGAAAAACTGACGATCGTAACGGTGCGCCCGTGGAAGTTATTCGCGCAGACAATGATCTCTGCCTGCCCGTCGGGGATTCCTTTCACATCGTATCCCCACTTGCGCGCGGCTTTTACTGCTGTCTCTACGGCTTCTGCGCCGGAGTTCATGGGCAAAGCCATTTCCATCCCGGTCAGGTCGTGAAGTTGTTGATAGAGGAGCGGCAACTGATCATTGCGGAACGCGCGCGAAGTCAACGTGACGCGCTCAGCTTGCTCATGAAGAGTTTTCAGGATCTCCGGATGGCAGTGTCCCTGGTTCACGGCCGAATACGATGCCAGAGCAATCGAGGTAGCGCTTGCCTTCCACGTCCCACACCCACACACCCTTGGCACGGTCGATCACCACGTCCAGCGGATGATAATTGTGAGCACCATACCGCTCTTCGAGCTCAATATAATTCTGCGTTAACTTGGATTCTTCAATCATGGTCGGCACAGCGGTTCCTCCCAGCTTACTTCAAATCGTTCTCCAGCAGCATGGTCAAAAGAGCCATGCGCACATATAAACCGTTCTCGGCCTGGCGGAAGTAGAGGGCCCGCGGGTCCTGATCTACGGTTTTATCCAATTCCACCGTGCGCGGCAGCGGGTGCAGGATCATGGCATTCGGCTTCATTCGCTGCAGCACGGATGAGTCAATGGTGTATTGCTTCCGCGCCGCATCGACTGCGCGATCCGGCCGAATTCTAGTCTGGTAGATGACGTCCGCTTCGCTGATTGCCTGGCTGATGTTCGAGGTCAACTCGTACCGGATGCCGTGCCGGTCCAGATAGTCGAGAATATCGGGCTGCATCTGCAACTCCGGCGGGCTCACGAAGAAGATCTTGATGCGCTCGAATTTTGCCAGCAAATACGCCAGCGAACGCACCGTACGCCCGCGATCCAGTTCACCAATGAATGCCAGGCTGAGTCCGTCGAGCGGCCGTTCGCGATAAATCGTGTAGAGGTCGAGCAGAGCCTGCGTGGGATGTTGTCCCCCATCTCCTTCGCCAGCATTGATTACCGGCACCGGAGAGACCGCCGCTGCGCGCTGTGCTCCACCATACTCGTGATGGCGGATCACGATCACGTCGGAATAGCTGCCGATAATGCGAATCGAGTCCTCCACTTGCTCGGCTTCAATTTCCGACGAAAACGCCTTGGCCTGCTCGGTAGACAGTACCCGACCGCCCAGGCGGTGCATGGCCGCCTCAAAGCAGAAGCGTGTACGCGTCGAGGGCTCATAAAAGAGCGTGGCCATGATGCGGTTGTGATAGTCGAGGGTGCCGCCACGCGCTACCACTCGCTCCATACCGCGCGAGCGCGCGAAGAGTTCCATCAGCAACGGCACCGTAAATTGCTGCGACTCGATTACATGTCGCAAGGGCCCAGAGCCGGCTGTCGCATTCATGAATTCTTTAATTCCGTTTTGTACTGGATTGTTCATCGTGTAGCCGGCATCTCCAATTCGTGATGTGTTTGGCGCAATCGGCTGTCAGGCAGGATGTGTGTTCCTTCCGCTCCGGCGACAGCGGCGCACAGATGCGGATAAGACGTGATGATTGCCTCTTTGCCGCCGCCTTCCAGAAACCGCAGCGCCGATTCGACCTTCGGTCCCATGTTGCCGGGAGGGAACTGGCCCGCGTGGAAGTAAGCCTGCAACTCTTCGGCTGCGACTGTTCTAAGCGGCCGCTGTGTCGGCTTCTTGTAATCGAGATAGACGAAATCCTCGTCCGTGGAGATCACGAACAGGTCTACGCCCAACTCGGAAGCCAGCAGTGCCGATGCGCGGTCTTTGTCGATCACTGCCTCAACGCCGCGAAGTGTTCCGTCTGCGCTCGCCACCACAGGAATCCCTCCACCCCCAGCAGCGATTACGAGCACTCCATTCGCCACCATCTCACGAATCACTTCAAGTTCAACAATCTCCAGCGGCTCCGGCGAAGGCACTACGCGGCGGTATCCTCGGGCGGCATCTTCCACGATCGACCATCCCTCCGCTTCGCGCCGTCGTTCTGCTTCCGCACGTGAATAGAAGGGGCCGATTGGCTTGGTGGGATGACTCATAGCGGGATCATTCGCCGATACGATGGTCTGCGTCATGATGCTGACTACAGGCACGGAAAGGTGCTGAGCCGCGAGTTCGTCTTTCAGGGATCGCGAGAGCAGGTAGCCGATTTCGCCCTGGCTCGCAGCGCCGCATACATCCAGCGGTTGTCGAGGAACCTGGTCCGACGCGCGCTCCGATCGCAGCAACTGCGCCCCAACCTGCGGTCCGTTGCCGTGCGTGAGCACTAGTTTGTAGCCCGTCTGGATGAGACCGACAATGGCGTTGGCTGTCTGGCGGGCATTCGCTAGTTGCTCGGCAACTGTTCCTTTCTCGCCCGCCCGAATGAGCGAATTGCCACCAATCGCGACTAAAGCTGTCTTGGGCATGCGTCTCTGCCGCTGAACTTACACGTGCGCGGCCTCCGCAGTCTGCACTCCGCGCAAGTGCTCGTCTTTTTTCGCAGACATCAGCTCAAGCATGATTGCCTTCTCCACGTGCAGGCGGTTCTCTGCCTGCAGGAACACGACTGAGCGCCGGCAGTCGATTACCTCGTCGGTGACTTCGTCTCCCCGATGCGCAGGCAGACAGTGCATGAAGATCGCGTCCGGTTTGGCTAGGCTAAACAAGTGCGAGTTCACCTGGTATGGGCGGAACACTTCGCTACGCTTGTCTTTCTCGTCCTCCTGCCCCATGCTCGCCCACACATCGGTGTAGACCACGTCGGCATGCGAGACCGCCGCGACGACATCGTTAGTGACTGTGCAGGTTGCTCCGGTATCGAGACCGCGATAGTGTGCCCAGCGTACAGCATCGGTCTTCGGCTCATATCCCTTGGGAGAAGCGATCCAGACGCGCGCTCCCACCTGAGCTCCAGTAAACATCAGCGAGTGCGCGACGTTGTTCCCGTCGCCAACATAAGCCACCTTGAGTCCGGCTAGATGGCCCTTCACTTCCAGCATGGTGAGATAGTCGGCCATCGCCTGGCACGGATGGCTGTAGTCGGTGAGCCCATTGATGACTGGCACGCTTGCGTGTTTTGCCATTTGTTCCACGATGTCATGCGCGAACGTGCGAATCATGATGCCGTCGACCATGCGCTCCAGGTTCTTGGCGACATCATGAATGCTTTCGCGCTTGCCCAGGTTGATGTCGGCAGGAGAGAGATACAGCGCAAAGCCGCCAAGCTGCTGGATACCAACTTCGAACGTAACTCGCGTGCGCAACGAAGGCTTTTCGAAGATCATCGCCAGCGCTTTGCCCTTCAGAGCCTCGCTATAAGCGGCATGGTTCGCTTTCATTCGGCACGCCGCCTCCAGCAGATGAAGGATCTGCTGCGGTGAATAGTCTCTGATCGAGATGAAGTCTTTCACGCTCATTGCAACCTCCACGAATCGCAATCAACGGAATGAACCCTGAGCCCTTTTCCCTAAACAGTGGTCAGCCGGTGGTGCTCCATTCTATGTACGAACTGTGTGAGTACTTCCTTGAGAGTCGGACGCGTGATCGCATCGATCTCATACCCGACGCGCACATGACGCTTCTTCAGGTTGAGCAAGCGACCAAGATCCACGGGAGTGGCGACCACCACGATGTCGCAGGGCGTCTGGTCGATGGTCTGCTCCAGTTCATTGCGTTGCGCGTCACTGTAGCCCATCGCCGGAAGCACGCAATTGAGTTGCGGATATTTCTCGTACGTCTTGCGGATCGACCCAACAGCGAACGGCCGAGGATCGACGCGCTCGGAAGCTCCGAAAGTCTGCGCCGCAACGACTCCTGCTCCGTATGACATTCCACCATGGGTGAGCGTTGGCCCGTCCTCTACGACCAGTACTTTCTTTCCACGAATCAGGTCAGGATCGTCGATCGAGACGCGGCACGCAGCCTCAATGATGGTGGCTTTCGGGTTGCATTCCTTGACGTTGTGAAGAACCGTGTCGACGTCTTTCGGCGCTGCCGTGTCGACTTTATTGATGATCACCACTTTCGCGCGACGCAGGTTTACTTCGCCGGGGAAGTAGCTGATCTCATGCCCGGGCCGATGCGGGTCGACGACCACGATCTCCAGATCCGGTCGGTAGAAAGGCGTGTCGTTGTTGCCGCCATCCCAGAGAAGAATGTCGCCTTCTTTCTCCGCCTGCCGCAGGATCGCGCCGTAGTCCACGCCGGCAAAAACAGTCGTGCCCTCAACGATATGTGGCTCGTATTCTTCGCACTCTTCAATCGTGCACTTATGCTTCTTCAAATCGGCGAGACTCGCGAAGCGCTGGACGGCCTGTTCCGCCAGGTTCCCATACGGCATGGGATGACGCACCACCACCGGCTTCCACCCCATCTGGCGCAATTCATCGGCAATGGACCGCGACACCGGACTCTTGCCGCATCCGGTGCGCACCGCGCAAACCGAGATCACGGGAATAGCCGATTTGAGCTCGGTATGGCGCGAGCCCGGCAACATCCAGTCGGCTCCGGCCGCAAGCGCGCGCGAAGCCAGATGCATCAGGTTGGCATGAGAAATATCGCTATACGAGAACACGACAAGGTCGACATTGTCGCGCTGTATCACTGCTTCCAGCAGTTCTTCTTCAATGATGGGAATCCCATCGGGATATAGTTCTCCGGCGAGTTCGGGTGGGTAGACGCGTCCTGCTATGTCGGGAATTTGGGTGGCTGTGAAGGCGACTACGTAGTAGTCGGGATTATTCCGGAATAGAGTATTGAAATCGTGGAAATCCCTGCCCGCCGCGCCAAGAATAATGACCTTCTTCATAGGTCCTCCTTGGAACGGGCTCATGTTGCTTCCCGGCCAAGAAGTTAGCAGTGAGGGCAATCACGTCGCGGGGTGAGGCCTGGGCGAGCGCATGTGACGAGCCGCTATAAAGAGCGGAAGATATCCTTGAAATCGTAGAAGCCGGTTTTGCCGTGAATCCACTCTGCTGCGCGCACCGCGCCATCAGCAAACCCGCGACGCGATTTCACTGAGTGGGAGAGCAGAATCATGTCATTCGAGGAACTCAGTTGCAGGATGTGATCGCCCATCACTTCGCCTTCGCGAATGGAATCGATCCGCAGGTCTTTACCGCCGCCCTGGCAGTAGCTGTTGTTCAGTGCAATTGCGGAACCGGAAGGCTTATCTTTCTTGTGGATGTGATGGCGCTCGACGATCTGGCCTTCGTAGCCGAATCCCGCAGCTGCTCCCAAGGCGCGCGCCGCTTCGAAGAAGAGGTTCACTCCTACGGAGAAGTTCGCTCCGAACACGAATCCGGTGCCGGCCTTCTCGACCATTGCGCGTACCTGCGAGATCTGGTCGTACCAACCGGTCGTGCCGACAACCATGTTCTTACCAGCGCCAATGCAGGCGTCGATATTCCCCAGCACCGCATGTGGCCCCGTGAAATCAATCGCGACATCGATGTCGTTCAGTCGGTCCGGCGCAAGGCCAACTCCGCCGGCGTTGTCTTCTTCCACTACGACGCGTACCTCGTGTCCGCGTTCGCGCGCGACATCGCCGACAAGCGATCCCGTTTTTCCATATCCGATCAGTAATAGTTTCATGCGAAAGCGAAGACCTCCGGATCGGGATCGGCAAAGAATACATCATGCAGCTGGCGTACGACTTGCGGGACGTCCTCTTCTTCCACCACGAAGGTTAGATTGATCTCCGATGCGCCCTGCGAAATCATGCGCACATTGGTGTCGGCAATTGCACCGAAGACTTTTGCGGCAACGCCCGGCGTCTCGCGGATGTTCTCGCCCACCATGCATACAATCGCTTTGCGTCCCTCGTACTTCACATCGCCAAGTTTTTCCAGATCAGCCGCCAGAGCCGGGATCGACTCGTTGGAATCCACGGTGAGCGAGACGCTGACTTCAGACGTAGACACAACATCCACTGCGCAGTGGTGATGATCGAAGACCTCGAACACCGCGCGCAGGAAGCCGTGAGCGCCCAACATGCGCGTGGCAACAATATCAATGATGGTGATGCGCTTCTTTGCCGCGATGGCCTTGAAGGGATTCCGGCAATGCGTAGCGCGCGCGAGAATCCGCGTTCCTTCATTGCCTGGATTGCGCGAGTTCAGCACCAGCACCGGGATATTCTTCTGCACCGCCGGAAGCAGAGTCGAGGGATGCAGGACTTTCGCGCCGAAGTACGCCAGCTCCGCCGCTTCTTCGAAAGCAATCGTCTTGATGCGCAGCGCATTTGGACAGATATTCGGATCTGTCGTCTTCATACCATCGACATCCGTCCAGATCTCGATGCGCGTCGCATCAAGCCCGGCGCCGACGATCGCAGCTGAAAAGTCTGATCCGCCGCGGCCGATCGTGGTCACAATGCCGTCGCGGGTTGCGCCGATGAATCCGCCCATCACTGGAACTATGCCCTTGCTCAATAATGGACGAACTTTCATCGCGAGCCGGTCGTTCGTTGCGTCGAATTGCGGAATCGCGCGCGTGAACTGGTTGTCTGTGACGATGCACTCCCGCGAATCCACATGGGAGGCATTCACGCCAAGCGTGGCGAACGCAGCAGCAACAATCTTGCTGTTGACGCGCTCTCCAAAGGAAAGAATGTTGTCGGTAGTGCGCGGCGTGATTTCGCCGACCGCGCAGATTCCGCGCACCAGGTCGTCCAGGGCGTTGAAGTCGTTCTCCAGGTCGGAGAGAAACGCCTTCACCTTTGCCGACCCCAACAGCTCCGTCGCGGTCTCAATGTGCCGTGCCCGCAGCTTGCGCGAAAAGTCGAGGGCAGTTTCGGCGTCGCCCCGACCAGCATAATTCGCCATCGCCACCAGTTGATCGGTGACTTTTGCCATCGCGCTTACGACTACGACGGGATTTTCCGCAACACGGCTGGCGACGATTTTTGCAGCACGACTGATGGCGGTCGCATTTTCTACTGACGTACCGCCGAATTTCATCACAATCATTTCGATAGCCAACAATCAGCCGAAAGGCATTCGCGCCACACTATGACGCGATCGGCTTCTGGAACAATAGACAATATTTATGACCGGGCCAATCCTCGATCGTGCGGACCCGCTCGAATCCTACCTGCTCCAGTTCTTCAGCGAGAATAGCGCTCGGGATACCATGCCCGCCGCGGTTCGTTGGAATCCCCTTCGGCGTGCTCGGCGCTAAATACCAGCGCGGCGTGAAGTCAATTACGGCGAGCGTGCCGCCGGGGCGCAATGCACGGAAGATGCTGGCATTCATCGCTGTGGGATCGGTGAAGTGATGATAGACCGCGCGCATGAAGATCGCGTCGCAACTGCTCGCGGGGATGCAACAATCCGCGGCATGGCTGGGCTCCACGGTGACGTTCATCCAGCTCTGGATCACCTTCTTCTTGATCAGTTGTCGGAGGCGCTTGTCGTCGATCTCGGTGGCGAACAGGTGTCCGGGAGCGCGCAGTCGTTCTGCCATGTTCTGCGTCATCGTTCCCGTGCCCGCGCCAACTTCGCCGAGCCGGGCGCCCGGGCGCAATCCCAGCAGCGACCACAACTGGTCCGCTTCTGACTGTACCGTTTTCTTCTGATATTGAACGAAGGCGTAAGCGCCGACCGCTACGCCCGCGGCAATCGACAGAAGCCATCCCGCCCTGGACATTGGCCTATGGCTCCCGTTAGCTCAAGTAGCCTTGTGCTTTGAGCAGTTCAGCATTGAGAAGAGCCGCGCCCGCCGCACCGCGAATCGTGTTGTGCGAAAGCACCGTGAACTTCCAGTCGAACAGTCCGCACGGACGCAAGCGCCCTACGCTGGTCGCCATGCCACGTCCACGATCCAGATCGAAGCGCGGTTGCGGACGATCGGGAGCTCTGTCGTAGTACACCGGCTGCACCGGCGCAGTCGGCAGCCCTAGCTCTTGCGGAACTTCGCGGAACTTGACCCACGCATCGATGATCGCATCTGCTTTGGCAGGCGTCTTCAGCTTGATGGAGACGGATTCAGTATGGCCATCTTCCACGGCGACGCGGTTACATTGCGCGCTGATGCCGAAATCGGCCGGCATCACCGATGCCCCGGCTACCTTGCCCAGCAGCTTGCGCGTTTCCTCTTCCATCTTTTCTTCTTCTTTGCCGATGTAGGGAATCACGTTGCCGAGAATGTCGAGCGAAGCCACGCCCGGATATCCGGCGCCGCTCACTGCCTGCATTGTCACGACGAACACTTTGTCCAGCCCGAACTCTCGGTGCAGCGGAGCGAGCGCAATCACCAATCCGATCGCCGAGCAGTTGGGATTCGTAACTGCGAAGCCCTTCGACTCGCGCCACCACTTCTGGCATTCAATCAGCCGGATGTGATCGGGATTCACTTCCGGAATCACCAGCGGAACATCAGGATACATGCGCAACGCGCTGGAGTTCGAGACGAGCGCGTGTCCGGCGGCCGCGAAGCGCGGCTCCAATTCTTTGGCGATGCCTGCGTCGAGCGCGGCAAAAATGACCTTCGGCGCGCCATCAGGATCGGCTGCCGAGACCTTCATCTTTGCGATGGAAGAGGGAATCGGTGTCTTCAAACGCCACTTGGCGGCTTCCGCGTACGGTAGTCCAGCCGAACGCTCGGATGCCGCGAGCCATGCCACTTCAAACCACGGATGATCTTCCAACAACTGTATGAAACGTTGTCCGACGACACCCGTGGCGCCGAGTATGCCTACTGGTATCTTGGTTGCCATGTGAGTATTCAGTTCTCAATTTTACACTACGAACTTTTTTGATCTTCGTGCGGAAGATCACATCCAGCACGAGTTTTTTCGATTCGCCGCAGCGAAAAGCAAGGTCTGTTAGGAAACGATCTACTCGGCGATTGGCACAGGCGGTTCGATTGCGGCGGCACGACGTTCGGGCTCGCGTTCCGGTCCGCGGAAGCGCACAAGATATTCGTCCAGCATCACCGCAACCAGTGCGGCCGTCGGAACCGCAACCAGTGCGCCAAGTACGCCAGCCATCGCGGCTCCCAAACTCAATGCGATGATCACAGCAAGTGGCGGCAGATTTACGCTGTAGTTCATGATGCGCGGGTTGAGCCACGCTTGTTCGATCTGCTGGTAGATGGCGTAAAAGATAACCACTCCCAAAACCTTTGACCAGCCATCGAATGCCGCCACCGTAACTGCCAGCACGAAAGACGCCAGCGGACCGATAAAGGGCACGATGTTCATCGCGCCGGCCAGCACGCCGAGAGCGAAGGAGTAACGCAGATGAAGCAGCCAGAAGGTGACGCTGGCGCATATGCCCAGGATCAGCATGAGCAGCCCCTGGCCCACCAGCCAGTGCCGCATGCGAACTTGTCCGCGGAGCAACGTCACGCGCAAGCGTCGCCGATGATGATCGGGAAAGAAGGAGAGAAACCAGTAAAACGTCCGGTGCCCATCGAGGATGAAGTAGGCGGTGATGATCAGCCAACTGAACAGACCAACCAGCGCGCCGGCAACTCCGGCAAAGAATCCGAATGCTCCGCCGAAGGAGTTTTCCATTTCATGTTCAAGCGTATCCACATCGAGGTTTGGAACGAACGGATAGCCGCGCAGACGCGTGTGCAGCTCCGCCAGTCGATGCGGCAGATCCCCGACGAAAGCCTGGAAATCGCGCAGCATGGGCGGCAACGCAAACACTGCGAACGATATGATCGCCAGCAGCGCGATGCTGATGATGACAAAGATCGCGAACCCGCGCCCCGGCCACCAGTGTCCAATATGAATGCGGCGAATCTGATCGATCGCCGGACTCAGCACTACCGCAAAGAGGATGCTGACGTAGATCAGAAGCAGGACGTCGCGAACCATCCAGGCGATCGCCAGCAGCCCCAGGATTGCCAGGGTGAAGAGAATCTCCGAGCGGTGGCCCGATCGGGACGATCCTGCGGGTTGGCCATTGCTGGACATGATTCAGCGATGAATCATTCTAACTGCGTGCGAGACCTTTAAAGGGAGCAAAAGTGCAGGAAAAAATGTGTCCTACCGGACAATGCTACTCGCGGATTACTTCCGTCTGATCGGAGTCCACAAGCACCCGCTGAAGCTTGTATTGGTCATCCATCCATAAAGACCAGTCGTCGCTTTCGGTATGCATAAGAAAACGGCTGAGTTCCACTTCCTTCCCATGCAGCATCAACTTTTCGCGTCCCTTGAACTCCAGGCTCACGCTCATCGAGTTGCGCTGGCGGGGGACAATCGCGCCGAAATTCGTCTTGGGCATGGGGCAGCCTTGAGGGGAAGGCTTGGCGCAGTTAGTGGCCAGATATCGCCACAGTAGAAGTTCGCGGTGGCTGAAGAAATAGTCATCGAGCACCGCTGTGGACGCAGGAAGTATGTAAGGTTGCTCCACCGGTTTCTGCAGGGTGGCGGATGTAATGTGTTGCACGAGGAACTCGTTCTGCGGTTCGATTGTGCTCTGGCCGTTGGAGCCGCCTGCTTCGCTCCACGCATACTTGCGCAGGTTTCCCGAAGGCAGCAGCTCCAGTTCGTAAGTCTGGGATTCCTTCGATCCGTCCTCGGTTTTCAGCGTTCCTTTTGCCACGCTGAAGTCAGTTTCCTGCGAGATCTGGAATGTCTCAGTCGCGACCTTCTTGCCGCCAATCATGATGTCGAATACACCCGAATCGATGACATTGGCCGGAGCCTTCTTATTCCCGGCCCATAAGGGCAAGGATGTCGCGAGGAGAAGTATGGTCGTGAATGTTGCCAGGTTACGAATGCCGCTTTGTCTGCTCATCAGGAACTGCTAACCCCAAAAGTAGTGCCACTTCCGAAGCCACTTCGGAGACGCTTTGCCCGCTCGTGTCGACACAAAGGCCTGCCTCCATGTAAGCGCTTCGGCGGTCTTCATACAATTGGCGAAATTGGTTCTCATCCTGGAACAAAGGTCGCTGTCCGGCCTGAGCGCGGCAGCGGTCCATCAGTTCTTTTACCGGCGCGTCCAGGAATACCACCGGCAGCTCCGTGTTGCGTATCAGTGCGACATTTCGTGGCTGCGCGAAGGCTCCGCCACCAAGCGCAATCACTGCGGGTTGCAGGCCCAATTCGCCGATCAGCATTTGCAGGGCAGCTGTCTCCATCGCCCGGAAAGCCGGTTCACCTTCGGCGCGAAAGATCTCCGGCACGCTGCGCCCGTCGGCGGCTACGATGCGGTCATCCAGGTCAACGAACCGCCAGCCCAAATCGTGCGCTAATCGCTGCCCGACAGAGGTCTTGCCCGCGCCCATGAAGCCTACGAGAAAGCACGCTCGGGGCTTTTCTTGTAATGAGTTCACCAATTCAGTGATTCCGAGTCTAGCAGCCTTCAGTTCTGTACCGCGCCCGAAACCTGGTTCAGCCATGCGGGCCGGTTCGTCTTCATAAGAATCAGACGGACCGCGTCCACGATCGTGATGACCGCGCAAATCGCTGCCGTGATCGCAACGAAGAGCGACACCCACGTATTCACCGTGGCGTTAACCTCAACCGCTTTCACCGAGGGAATGCTCGCTCCAGACAGGATGATCAACGCGCCCGCTCTGGACATCAGCCCGAACACGAGCGTCGAGACCAGATCCTGCACCACCCGCAGTCCCAGCCGCGCTCTCGTCCAGAACGGGCGAAACATATTGACCGCGGACATACCGACACCGAAGACCGACATCGCCGTGACGACCCACACAAATCCGCGTCCAGCTTGGGTAAGAGCGATCTGGATGCTCGCGTGGTTCAACAGAATTCCCGAGGAAGCCAGTTCCACCAGCCACATGACGGCGATGATCCCGACGACCACTTCAAACACCGACGAAGCGCGTGGAATCCTTCGCGTGTCTTTGACCTTGGGGAGCTTCAGCGGATCCCATTTCTCCAGCCAGCCCGAATTTGCCTGTGTTCTTTCGAGCACCGCGAAGACCAGTGTCACAATCCCAAATGTCACGAATGCGCCGAACCACAGCTCGGACCATGTGCGCACGATCAGCGCGCCCACTCCCTCCGTGTGGTACTTCGGGTCAAAGATGAAGAACCCGATCAGCACCAGTATTCGCGGGATCACAAAACAGAGCGCCGCGATCTTCAGCACCAGCGTGTAGATGGGAAACAGCACCGGCCCGATCAGCGAATGCTGCGGCGAGTATCCGTTCGCAACTAACAGTGGGCGCCCACGCTTGCGGAGCAGAGCAGCGACCTCATTGTCATCGAGCTTGCGGCCGAGCTCCCCTTCGCGATCTTCGATCTGCGAACGCAGGTCCTCGGAGATCTCCGCGATGATGTCGTCCTGCTGCTGTCTCGGCAGCCAGAATTTAACTGCGTGCAGGTACCGGTCCAGTAGTTCCATGATGCTGCTCCTTCAGAATTTTGTTGAGTGACGCGTCGATGTTTTCCCATTCGACGAGCAGTTGCAGGAGGATCAGTTCGCCGGCAGCCGACAGCCGGTAAAAACGCTTGTTGCGCTTGTCTTCTTCGCGCCACTGACTCGTCAGCAGTCCCTGGCTTTCCAGCCGCCGCAGCAGCGGATACAGCGTCCCTTCGTCGATCTCCATGCCTTTATCGGCGAGATCCTTGCGCAACGTGTATCCGTACTTCTCGCTGCGCAGCTCTGCCAGCACCGCCAGAATCAACGATCCGCGCCGCAACTCTCCCTTGAGATTCTCGAACAGGTCGCTATTTTGATTGGGTGACATATAGTATATGGAACATGGTGTACGTCACATACTGTGTAATAACCAGTATAATTTGTCAAGAGGATTTTTCCTTGTCAAGCCCGATTTTGCCTCGATTTCACGGCAAGCTGTTGAATTAACTGGAGAAATAATTCTCGCGAAAGTGTCTAGCAGGTCCCGTCAAATTTGTCACAATTGAACTTAGGAGTTCGTAGTTCCCTGGAATCGGCTGCCATATCGACTGACTAAACTGACTACTGGCCAGTGATCTTTACCAACTGCTTTGTTTTCAGGATTTTTGGTTTTTTGCCCTTTGTTTTCAGGGTTTTGCAAAAACGGGAGCGCTAACCCACTGAAAACAAAGATTGTGGGTACCCCCGGGGGAGGGGCCTCACTTACAAATACTGTCGAACTGGATAATCGGCGCCGTGCCTGAAGTCGCCTGAACGATATGCCGTTCGGCAGCGACTCCTTCCAGCATGTCCGGTCCGGGCGGCAGATTCAGGTCCGTATCCTGCCGGTAGAAGTCGTCGCTTTCGGCCTGTTGCAGAGTGACAAACTCGAAACCTCGCGAGCGATACAGCTCGAGCAGACGCGGCAGCATGCGCGCATCGAATGCGCCCACGTGCATCAGCAGCACATACGGAATATCGCGACCAAACAGTGTTTGCGAAAGCTGCCGGTAGTGCCGAATGCTCTCGTCTGCCGCCGCTAGGTAGCTGCTCTCCAGCACTTCGATGGCTTTGGTATCGCCCTTCGCCACGCAACGCGCATACGGATCGTTCCACGAGTAATCGCCGAAGCTCATCGTTACGCCGGCAACCTTGTATCCGCGCAGCAGAAGGAACGCGCGCACGCCAGCTTTCTTCTCCTGAGTATCGCCTTCCGCTAGATAAGGGAAACGGAACCAGTGCCAGTCCGCGCCTTGCATCAGGTCGGTCAGCAACGGCTCGTTCTTGATCGTATTCGCCTCGAAGTCCGCGAGCGAGTTCTGATTCAGGTTGATGTGCGACCACGTGTGATTGCCCAGCGGATTCCCCGCTTCGCGCCACGCTTTGAGAGCCGCAACGTCACCAGGATGCTGCTCAACTGCGAGGCCGTTTATGAAGCCGTAGATTGGCGGCATGTGCGCGTCGTGCATCGCGGCGAGAATCTTCGCAATGACCTCTACGCGCGTCTCGCCGGGTGGCAACGACGCATGCGCAGGTAGATCGTCGAAGGTAAATGCGATCTGCGGTGCTGTAGTCGCAGCTGAGGGACTGAAGAGCGCCAGCGGAATTGCTGCGGCCATCGCTGCATATCCCGCTGCAGAAGGATGCAGATGATCACCGGAATCAAGCGCCTGCAGCAAGCGATCGGGATGCTGCGGGTCGCGTGTGACCATATCGAAGTCGATGACCGCGTCAAAATGCCCGGGCGTGCGAATCCACTGGTTCACTGCCTGGCGATCGGCTTCGATCTCGGCTCCAGGATGGTAAAACTCGGAGCCAACGAACGGCAGAATCGTCGCGCCAATCGCCTTGATTCCATGCGCATGTGCGCGCGCAATCATCTGCTTGTACGCAGCAGTGATACGGTGAACCATCGCGTCGTGTTCCGCGCGCGGACGATCGCCTTCGCGCGACATCATGCCGAGATCGTTCACGCCTTCCAGCACGATCAGGTAGCGAGCGCCTGGGGGCGCGAGCACATCGTGATCGAAGCGCGCCAGCGCATTCGGACCGAGGCTGTCGAGCAGCAGTCGATTGCCGCCAATTCCGGCGTTCACGACAGCGAGATTAGCGGTCCGCGGCTCGGCCTGCAGTCGCTTCGCCAGCAAGTCGGGCCAGCGATCGTTGCCATTGGTCGTCGCGCCGTGACCATCAGTGATTGAGTCGCCGAGGGCTACAATCGCAGCGGGCTGAGGCGGCGGAGAGATCGAGTCGCCGAGAGTCACAATCGCCGGTGCCTTCGGAAACGCAGCCACCTCGACTCCGGCGATGAAGTACCAGTGCTCGAACGTCTTTGCCGCAGCAAGATCGGCGGCGGCGACTTGATTGCCGTGAACTAGATAAGAAGTGGCGCGCGATCCCGGATGTCCCGTTTGCTGCTGTGGAAGCTGTTCCAGGTAAATGCTGATCGTCAGATCGGAAAGCGGCGCGGCAGGAAAATCAACGGAGTCGGAAAGATAGTCGGCGCCTGCGGGAACGATCACGTCCGGCTTGCCGGAAAAGCTCAGAGGCTTATCGGTTCCTTCGACAATCTTCGCCGTCGTCGTCGTTACCGGACGCGCAATGTGGATCGCGCTGAAATGCAGAGGCTCGGTTCCGAAGCGATTTGAAATGCGCACGCGCAATCGCGTTCCGCCGAGCGACAGATGCACGATCTGGCGCAGCGTCGTGTCGCGCAGATCATCGGCCGCGAGCGAGTTTTGCGGCTCCGCAAGCTGTTGCGCGGCGGTCCACGAAGCGATCCAGTGCGTTTGCGCTTGAGCGGAAAAATTCAAAAAGAAAATCAGGAGGGCAGTTAGAAGTGCATAAAGTCCGGCGCGTCGCATCGCGCAAGCAATGTAGCAGTGGCTAGTGGTTAGTGGCTAGTGGATAGTGACTGCTCGACATCAACGATGACCGATCACTAACCACTGTTTCTAGTCATTGACTTCGTTTCTTTCGATCACGTACATTCTCGGCGCATTGATTTCACGGAGAATCTGATGCGCTTACTTCGCTCTCTCTTGCTTCCAGGCTTTCTGCTCGCACTCGCCGGCATCGCCGTTGCCCAGCTCACGCCTGAGGAGCGGGCGGCGGTGCTTATCGAAAACAATTTCCAGGTCACTTCGAACATCGTTTATGGCGTCGCCAACAATTACCAGCTCAAGCTCGACGTCTATCGTCCGTACAAAGCGAAGGCACCCACGCCCGTCGTGCTGGTCATTCACGGTGGCGGCTGGATCAACGGCAGCAAGGAAGATCGCTTCCTCGAAGGTCTGCCTTACATGCAGATGGGCTTCGCCGTCGTCAACGTCGAGTACCGTTTGGCGGACGTTTCGCTTGCGCCCGCTGCCGTCGAGGACTGTCTCTGCGCCCTGCACTGGGTGGCGCACAATGCGAAAAAATATAATTTCGATCTCAGCAAGATCGTCACCTCAGGCGGCTCCGCCGGAGGCCACCTCGCGCTTACCACCGGCATGATTCCGTCTTCCGCGGGACTCGACACCGAATGCGCCGCCGACTTCAACGGCTGGGACGCGACTCCGCTCGTGCCTCTCCCCAAGGTTGCGGCCATCGTCAACTGGTTCGGCATCGCCGATGTGGCCGACATGCTGCAAGGCGCGCCGGATACACGCTCCTACGCCGTCGCCTGGCTGGGAAGCCAGCCCAATCGCGAGGAGATTGCGCGACGCGTGTCGCCCGTCAACTACGTTCGCTCGGGGCTGCCGCCAATCATCACGATTCACGGTGACAACGACAAGCTGGTACCGCATGCGCAAAGCGTCCGGCTGCATCAGTTGCTCGATAAGGCAGGAGTGCGCAACCAGTTGCTGACGATCCCCGGCGCGGGACACGGCGGCTTCACTGACGAGCAGGCCCTCCAGTCAAACGAAGCGGTCAAGGCGTTTCTGATTAGCGTGGGCGTTGCGCCAGTGAAGTAAGCCAGTTGTTGCTAGTTGCAGTCGTTGGAAAGAGCGGGGACGGCTGTCTGACCTCCGTTTGACGAGCCGGTGGTTGGCGATATGGACAGGGAGACTCAATTACATGAAACCCAAAAACACGATCTGCCTCTGGTTTAACAACGACGCGCTTGACGCAGCGCGCTTCTATGCCGCCACCTTTCCGAACAGTGAAGTGACTGCCGTCCACAAAGCGCCTTCCGATTACCCGAGCGGAAAGGCGGGCGATGTCTTGACGGTGGAGTTCACCGTCCTCGGCATTCCCTGTCTGGGTCTCAACGGCGGTCCGGTCTTCAGGCACAGCGAGGCGTTCTCTTTCCAGATCGCAACCGACGATCAGGCGGAGACGGACCGCTACTGGAATGCGATCGTAGGCAATGGCGGCCAGGAAAGCGCGTGCGGTTGGTGCAAGGACCGCTGGGGCCTTTCCTGGCAGATCACTCCACGCGCGCTGACCGATGCGCTCGCAGCAGGTGGTGCTGAGGCAAAGCGCGCCTTCGGGTAATGATGTCGATGACGAAGATCGATATCGCTACGATTGAGGCCGCGCGCCACGGCTGAGGCTGAGTGATTTTTTCTGATCGCCGGGTGATCAGGCGGCGCTGGTTCGATGGAATTGAGGTGACTCGACTCCCAGTAACACGAGCGCCTCGTTCAATGTTCGCACGATGTAAAGTTGCTCGCGAGTGTCCGCGCCATGTGCCTGAAACATACGCGCGATCCCGAATAGAAAGTCGGTGGGAGCGACGGCAGCGCGTATAGTAGGGTCCTCAAAATTGGGTGGCATGTTCGCCAGTCCACGGATGGTCTCGGATCGGACGTCAAAGTCAGTGACTTCGGTGAAATCGACGACCCCAGTCAGGGCATGATCTTCGTCCTTGCGCTTTCGTATGCCAAAGTAAAGTTCCTGCATTTCAGGGTCATCGATTCGCCCGTGTACAACTGCGAGCAAAACACCGTTCTGGCTATCGAATTCGAAATGGTAGGACATGTTCCTCGACAGACTCTCACATCTACCTGGAGTTCACCGCTCGTCTTCGTAATGAGAATGTTCTCGGGTTTGAACCGCAACTGCCAGAACTACTAGGAGGCTGGAGACGGGAATGTCAGACCCAGATCGTGCTCAAGCGGACTGGGAGATCGCCTGTTCCACATAAAAACCGCGCAGACAAACAAAACAGCGCTTGCGAGACTAGCGATTCTGAACCGTGGTGGGATCGCCGGTCTCGTGGTCCTTGATCTGGAAGCGAAGAAAATCGTGAATGGCTGCAATGGCTTCTGGCGAACTGGTCTCGATCTTCACGCGACCACCATTCGCCAGCGGTTGGGCTGAATAGTGGATGGTACCCTGCAACTTCTTCATTGTCGGTACGCCCGGCGGTGTCTGGTCATGCACGAAATGCGGGATCGAAAAATTTCCGGCTGAAAACATCTCGGCAATGTGGCCCATGTGCATCTGGATGGTGTCGATCTGCTCCTTGTTCGTGGCGTCGTTCGCGGTGACCTGTACAATGCCGCCGTTCGGGGTGAGGATGAAATGATGTGTGGTTGTGGTCTGGCTAAAACCCATTCCGGCATGAGATTCTCCGCGCTGTTCGACGCCAGAGTGATGGGGATCTGTCTGCGCCGCCAGCGGTAAAGCCAGGAACAATAGAAGGATCGGAACCACACTTTTCATGGCGGACATTATAAGCGGGATGGCCAGAACACACGCAAGACCGGGCGGACGGAAATGTCGCCTCATACAAACAACTACATCCTCTAATCCCACCTACGGCCCAAAGAAGGTCGAGGGGCACCCGAAGTTTTCCTGGATAGATCAAACGCAAGGTCGAAATGACAGGTGTGAATACGATATTCGAGAGAGGAAGGGATAGCGGTCGGAGAGCTGAACGCTGATAGCCGAAAGCCGATAGCTCATAGCTAACGGCCGGGAGGCAAAAGCTAGCAACTAGCGAAGCAGTCCAAATCCAACTACGGTGACGCCAAACAGCAGTAGAAACATCGACAGCGAACTCCAGGATGGGAATCCTAGAAGTCGCCCCCTCGCGCGAGCAGGTTTAATCATGCCCTCGCGCTCAAGATTCTCTTGGATGCCGTCCCAAACCTTGGGGCTTGGATCGCGCATTGGCAATAATAGTTTGGCCTGTTCGGCGATGTAGCGGAGGTCCTGCACCAGGTCGGAGCAGACGGCACACTCCTGCAAGTGCGTCTCTTCGTCCGGATTTCCGCCAGACTCGATAATGTAGGGCAGAAGCTTTTGAAATTCTGCGCAGTTCATGGCACTTTCTCTCCCTGAATCACCCATGATCTCCTCACCGCTTCGCGGCCTTTTCGGCTCTGCTGGTCTTAAGGAGATCCCGTAACTTCATTCTCGCCTTGTGCAACTGAGATTTGCTGTTGCCGATGGAACAGCCCATCATTTCAGCAATTTCATTGTGCTCGTATCCTTCAATATCGTGCAGCACAAAAATAATGCGATATCCCGGCGGAAGGCTTTCAATCGCCCGCTCCAGATTCACGCGGTCAATGGATCCGGCGAGCACGTTGTCGCGAGCGCCGATATCTTTGCGTGGTCCATCTTCCTGCTGAGGCTCCATGGTTTCTTCGAGCGAAACCTCGGGAAGTCCCTTCTTGCGCAGATGCATCAGGACGACGTTGACGGCGAGTCGATGCAGCCACGTGGAAAAAGCGGATTCGCCGCGGAAGGTGGCAATCTTGCGATAGAGCTGCAAGAAGGCTTCCTGGGTAAGATCCTCGGCCTCGGCGGTGTTGCCGGTCATGCGCAAACAGAGCGAATAGACGCGCCGCTTGTGTAGGCCATAGAGAAGCTCGAAACAAACCGCGTCGCCCTGCTTGGCTCGGTCGATCGCTTCGGCCTCGGAGATTCCGGGTGCGACTTGTTTTTTCGCGGTAGTCAAGGTTCTAACCGGCATGTGTGTAAGATGCAGCTAAGTAGCTGACTGTTGTACCAGTTAAGCAATATCGGCCCTAATGTCAGAATGATCATTTGAGGCGAAATGGTGACCTTTGGTTGCCTGAGTAGCTGCTTATCCGAGAGTTAATCGAGCTTCTAGTTAGGCCGCCGAAGCGGACGCAGTGATCGTCTCCAAACCGTGGCCGTTCGGGCCCGTTTCGCGCTGGCGAAGCAGGATCGAGAAGAATAATCCCACGAAGCCGAGCGTGGAGAAGATCCACATTCCGAGCGCATATCCGCCAACATTCGATAGGCCTGCCTGCGAAAAGTCATTGGCCTTGCCGATCGCGAGATTCATGGCGAAGAATCCGACCTGCTGAATCAGGCTCATGAGCGCATACGCGGTGCCGAGCCTCTTCTCGTCCACGATGTAGGCGACGGAAGGCCACATCACCGCGGGAATCAGGGAGAAAGCGATGCCCATCATGGAAACCGGCACCCAGAGCGGCAAGTTGCTGTAAGCCAACATCAGGTAGACGGGCATGAGGAGCACCGAGCCAAGCATCATCAGCGTGGCGCGGCGGCCGATTCTGTCGGCGAGAAGGCCGAAGAGTGGAGTTGCGACCATCGCGGAGAGCGGCAAGATACTGTTGAAGAGTCCGGCCTTCTCATGCGCGAGAATGCGAAGCGCATCCGAAGCATGCACGCCACCCATTCCGGCGAGCAGCTTGTTGGTGAAGAAATCGATGGCGAAGGTGCGGAATGGGAAGATGGCGGAATAAAACGTGAAGCAAAGCGCTACAACGTACCAGTAGGACCGATTGAAAGTGAAAATGCCTTTGGCCTCGAACTTGTCGATAGAGCCGGCTTTACCGAGAGCGTATTTCTGCTCGGCAGCGGATTCGAGTTTCCAGTAGACGAGAGCGCCAACGAGGCAGATTACGCCCGCGCCAACTGCGATGAACAACGGACGTTGCCAGCTCGGTTCCCCCGCCGAACCGCTGGGATAAAACGCCCATCCTGCCCAGCTGGGGGAATTATCAGCGGAGACGGATGCGAGTCGCGCGAGGGTGAGGTTGATTCCGAATGCGAAGCTGAGCTCTTTGCCCTTGAACCATTTTGCGAGCGCCGTGGTGACGGCGATGATCTGCGATTCGGCGCCTAGGCCGAGCAAGGTGCGTCCGGCGACCATCACGGGGAAATTGCCTCGGAGGGCCGTAAGGAGCGCACCGAGGAAGCAGAGTCCGGAGAAGATTAGAAGCGATTTGCGAATGCCGAGGCGGTCAATCATGATGCCGCCAATGAGCAGGGTGATGACTGCGGCCAGACTGTATGAGGCGTTCAGCCAGCCGAACATTTCCGCGCTGAAGCCCAGTTGTTTGCGGAAGATGTCTTCGAGCGGATTAATGCTGTCGTAAATGTAGTAGTTTCCAAATTGCGCGAGACTGACAAATATCAGGACAATCCATCGATAAGTGCGGGTGGGCTCGGGGCGTGCCACGATCTGCCCGCCCACAGGAAACTTACTGGGTTCTACCATTCAGGGATATGCCTCTAAGCTCTGCGCTCGCCACGAATTGGTTCTAAACGGGCGCGGCGACAGGGAAGAATAGCAGATGAGGCAAGTCTTCGGAGAGAGCGCGGCGATTTGATTCGGTCCCAGGTCAGCGCCGAAGAGAACGACGCGAACCTGGGACATAAGTCGAGTTTATTTCGGAGGATTTTCGATAATCGCGCCATTCGGAGCGGTGGTGTTCGGGGCAGGCGCGGGCTGCCACTGCTGCTGAAGACGCTGAATGTCATTGTTGTTGAAGCTTTTCGCGGAGATGGAAGACTTCTCTTCCTTCATCTTGCGAGCGACTTCGGCCACATCCGAGCGTGGCGCATTCATATTGGTTGGGGTCGAGAACTGGGCCACTCCGAAGTTGAAGGGCTGTTCTTCCGCTACGGTTTGCGGCGAGGCTGCGGGTGGTGCGACTACGACCACAGTCGGCGGCGCTGGCTGCGCTTCCGCTTCGGCTTGTACGAAAGCCGCTCCAGGCAGCGTTGCCTGTATGCCGTTTGCGTAATACGCGGTAGTTGGAGCCTCACCGAGGTGAACACTGGGTGTGAACATGAGTGGTGGAGATGGCACCGCTGCCGGAACTACAGCGCCGGCCTGGGTTGCGTACCCGGATGAGGTTACGGCGACCTGCGCTTGCAGCATCGCGGCGGTCAAGAGAAGCAGAACAGCTAACAGAAAACGTGGCATAGAGCGCCCCCGAATCGATCCGCAGCACTTAACGACGCCGCGGAAGGGAAAATGCCGGAATAACACTTAACTTAGATGCTCAACAGCGGAAGCTCAACTGCCTATGAATCGTGCATAAAGACTGCGGGCAACCGCGGTATCAGAGGTGCCCTTGATGATAGCCCGGCCGTCGGGGAAGAGAGTCAGTTCGTACGGCTCACGCCAGAATTTTAGGACAAACTCATTGTGGCGAACAAGGCCATGTGGGGCCAGACGAGTGGTCATTTCGCCGAAATCGATAGGCCGGCGCATCTCGTGGATCTGAACGGAATTCCTCCCACATAAGGTGACGTGCGGGCGCGACTTGCCGTCCAGGTGGATGAATTCGTGGGCGGAGCAGGCGCGGCAATCAGCTCGAGGACGCGCGGCTTGGACTTCGGAGCTGTCGTTGGTCCAGACATCGTAGGAGAGCAGTGTTCGGCGGATCTTGTCTCGGGCGCCGACCAGCAGCTTCAGCGCCTCGGTAGCTGAGATGGAGGCCATTAGGTTAACCGCGGAATTCAGGATCCCGGATGTATCACAGGTCTCGACGAGGCCGGTGGGCGAGTCCGGGAAAATACAGGCCAGGCAAGCGGTTTGGCCCGGCAGGATGTTCATGGCAACGCCGTAGCTGCCGACGGCGGCGGTGTAGATCCAGGGTAAGTTGTTGGCGACAGCGAAGTCGTTGATCAGATAGCGGGTCTCGAAGTTGTCAGTCCCGTCGAGAATGAGATCGACGTCGATCAGCAGGTCCTCGGCATGTTCGGGCGTCAGATCGGCGACTTGAGACTCAACCGTCACTTCGGCGTTGAAAGCGGCGATCCGTCGGGAAGCAGCTACGGCCTTGGGCAGGGATTCGCGAGCGTCCGCTTCTTCAAAGAGCGACTGCCGTTGCAGGTTACTGGGCTCGACATAATCACGGTCAATAATCCGCAGATATCCGACCCCGGCACGCGCCAGCAAACCGGCAAGCGCGGATCCGGTGGCACCACAGCCGACGATGGCGACACGTGAGGATGCCAGCTTCTTCTGGCCGTCGGTCCCGATCGGTTTGAAGAGGATTTGCCGGGAGTAGCGATCTGCGAGCGAGTCAGACATAACTGTTTGCGTACCAGGGACATAGATGACCAACATTGGCCAGTAGGTGCGAGGCGCGCGATACAGCTATTATAGGAGCCGCTCAGAATTTATTTCAGGGATTGAACTGGCACTGGGGTGGACACGCAACTTTCGGTGTCGGCCAGGGTCGGTTGGAGAGAAGCTGAAGCTGGCTCGAACCATGGCCGGTTGCTGCTGAAAACGGCTATTCGATTCCGGCAGGAAGGGCGAACGGTTCTCCTTGACTGCCAAGCAATCAGGCGAAATGAGCAGGATTCAGACGCCATAAGCGTGCGCAGACATTTCATTCTCCCTGGGTTGGCATGGCTGCTGGTGCTGCTTACGATCGCTCCAGCCAAGGGACAACTTGCGCCCAAAAAATCTTCTGCGCAGCCCACTTCCGAACCCGTAAGTCAGCAGATAACGTCCGTTTCGCTCTCGCCTTCTGATTTTGTGTCCGCGAACGCGCTGCTCGGATTACGCGTAAACGAAATCCAGTTCCGCGGAATCGAGCTCGATGAGCGCGTGCAGAAGCGTCTGCAACGGATGGTGGCGCAGAGCCCGGGTGAACCGCTCGAGCGTAGCAAGGTCCGCGAGAGTATCGAAACTCTCTACGCGACCGGCAAATTTGCGAATCTTCAAGCAGAAGCACAACGAACTCCGACTGGGGAAGTCACACTCGTCTTTCGCGGCACGCCGAATTACTTCGTGGCGAGCCTCTCTGCCGACGGCGCTCCGAAGCGCCCGACCGATACTCAACTGACCGACGCGACCAAGCTGCAGTTGGGGGAAGTATTCACGGAGCAGAAGGGCGCGCAAGCAGTTGTCCGCATGAAGGCTGTCCTGGCAGATAACGGGTATTTCCAGGCAGAGGTGAGTTACACCGAGAGCCGACACGACGACACACAGCTGGTGGACATTGTGTTTCACGTGCGTTCGGGACCATTAGCGCGCGTGGGCGAAGTAAGAGTGGCGCCCGGTTCGGGTTACACCGGAAAACAGGTTGCGGATATTGCGAAGCTCAAGCCCGGGAAACAGGTGACTGCTTCGAGCTTGAGTACGGGTCTGGCCAAGTTGCGCGACAAGTTGACCAAAGACGATCACCTGGAAGCTCAGATCTCGCTTCTGGATCGAAGTTTCAATCAGCCGACGAACACGCTGGATTACGACTTCAAGATTGATCGCGGCCCGCAGGTGAAGGTTACGGTGGTCGGGATGAAGATCAGAAGAGGCAAGTTAAAGAAGTATGTCCCGATCTTCGAAGAGCACGCTGTGGACGACGATCTGTTGAATGAAGGCCGTCGCAACTTGAGGAACTACCTGCAGACCCAGGGCTATTTCGATGTGGAAGTGAATTATCACAAGGACCTGAAAGACGCGAATCACATGGAGGTGGTGTACAGCATCGAGCGCGGATCGAGACACGATGTGGTTGAGGTGTTTGTGGAAGGGAACAAGTATCTCAGCACGGAATTCAGTTTGCGTCCCATTCTTCTGGTGCAGAAGGAGAGCACGATTCTTCCGCACGGCCGCTTCAGCCAGCAACTCGCTGCGCAAGACGTGGAGAACATCAAGAACCAGTACCGCGCGAACGGCTTTCAACAGGCGCAGGTTCAATACGAACTGAAGGACAATTTCGACGACAAGGCCAACAATATCGCCGTCTATTACCGCATCGTGGAAGGACCGCAAACGAAAGTGGCGAGCCTGAGCATAGAGGGCGCGTCAACCACCAATCGGGCAGAATTTCCGGCGCTGAACATCGTGGAGGGCGAGCCATATTCGCAGGCGAATGTGGACTCGGACCGCGATTCCATCCTGACGTTTTATTACAACAATGGTTATGCGAACGCAGACCTGGAAGCCACGTCGATGGCTGTGGCCGGCGATCCGAATCGCATGAGCGTGACTTACAAGATCGTGGAGGGCGAGCAAGTGTTCGTGGATCGAGTGATCCGCGCGCACCTGACCTATACGCGTCCGAAATATGTGATGCGGGAGGTTCAGGTTCAACCTGGCGATCCGCTGAGCCAGCAGAAGATCTACGACACGCAGAGCCGCCTATATAGCCTGGGCGTTTTCAACGCGGTAAACATTGCGGTGAAGAATCCCGACGGCGATGAACAGTACAAAGATGTGCTGATGGATTTCCAGGAAGCGAAGCGGTGGACCTTCGATTACGGATTCGGAATTGAAGCCAGCACAGGCCAGCCGTCAGCACCCTCGACAACAACGAACAGCAGCGGGCAGACGGTGAATAGCACTAACAATCCGGAGGGCGTTGCGGGGGTGAGTCCCCGTGTATCGTTCGACGTAACCCGCCTGAATTTTCTGGGCAAGACGAACACAGTTGCGTTCAAGTCACAGTACGGCAAACTGGAAAAGCTGGGGCTGATTCGATTCAATGCGCCGCGATGGTTCGACAATCCGAACCTGACGTTTGCGATAACCGCTTTTTACGATGATGCGATCAATGTGACGACGTTCACCTCGGAACGGCTGGAAGGATCGGTCGGATTGAACCAGGTTGTGTCGAGGCGCGCGAATGGGAATCCGGTGACGATGCTCGATTACAAGTTCACCTATCGTCGCGTGAAAGCGAGCAATGTTGTCGTAGCGCCGGATGAAATCCCCGTCTTGTCGCAGCCGGTTCGCGTTGGTATTCCGACCTTCACCTACACGCGTGATAAGAGAAATGATCCGATCGATGCCACGAATGGAAATCTGACCTCCGTCGATTTGGGAGTCGCTTCCAACTACTTTGGCTCCCAAGCCGATTTCGGACGCGTGGTCGCTCAGAACTCAACGTATGTGTTGTTCCGAAAGAAAGCGAATAGCAAGAGCGGATGGGTGTTTGCGCGAACGTCTGCGCTTAGGTGCAGCAGAACCCTTCAACAACACGATTATTCCCTTGCCGGAACGGTTCCTGGCAGGCGGTTCGAACTCATTGCGTGGATTCGCGCTGAACCAGGCGGGGCCGCGAGATCTTACGACCGGCGCGCCTCTGGGGGGCAACTCGCTTATCGTAAACAGCCTTGAACTGCGTTTCCCGCCCTTTGCGCTGCCGTTTTTCGGTAACTCCATCAGCATGGTGGCATTCAACGATATCGGGAACGTGTTCTCGGACAACACTACGATGTTCAAGAGCCTGTTTCGTTTTTACCAGCCAAATCGCGCGGCATGCCAGAACCAGAGCACATCTCAGCAGTGCCGCTACGACTACATGAGCAATACGCTGGGCGCTGGTATTCGCTACAAGACGCCGATTGGTCCGGTGCGATTTGACCTGGGGTACAACCTGAATCCGCCGGCGTTTCCGTATTTCAGTGAGGATGCGAGCGGCAATCTGACGGTATTCAATACACGTGTCACGAGGCGATGGAATTTCTTCTTCAGTATTGGACAGGCCTTCTGATGCAACGACGCGCGCTTGCCATCACGATGCTATTGCTCGCGTTTGCCCTGTGTGCACCGGCGAGCGACGTGATTGATCGCATCGTGGCCATCGTGAATGGAAAGCTGATTTTGCAGAGCGATGTACAAGAGGAAGCGCGTATCGAGGCATTTCTCGCCGGTGAGCAGCCTTCTGATTTCAAGCCGGAGGAGCTGCGAACCGTTGTCGATCGAATGATCGACCGCCAGTTGGTGCACGAGCAGATGCGCACCGTGCGCGAGGTGGCGACGAGTTCGCAAGCGGTCGAGAGACGCATAAAGCAGCTTCGCCAGAGCCTCGGCAAGACGGCAGAAACGGATGCGGATTGGCAGAAGACTCTGAATGACGCCGGCGTTACAGAAGACGAACTTCGTTCGCACTTCGCGGATGAAGTCCAGACGATGCGTTTCCTGGAAGCGCGGCTACGACCTCAGATACAGGTGGATGCAACCGCGATTGAAACTTACTATCGCGAGAAATTATTGCCGGAGATGCGGAAGTCAGGGGAGAAAGAAGCACCTCTGGCGGAGGTGTCGCCGCGAATCCGGGAAGTTCTGATCGAGCAGAAGTTGGATGAGTCGTTGACGCAGTGGTTGAAGTCGCTGCGCGAACAAAGCAGCATTCGCGTGCCGGCGCCAATCCAGAGCAATGCCGCGGTACCCGCACCACAGGGAAAGTAATGGGATCAGCACCCAAATCGGCTCCTGAAAAGCAATCGCGCCGGCGATTTGTTTTCGCTTTGGCGGCGGTGCTCGTGCTTTTTGCGGCGATCATTGGGGCAGTTCTGTATCTGACTGGCGAGAGCTTTCGCAGTTACGTGCAGACGCGAGTGGTGATGCAGTTAGAGCAGATCACCGGTGGGCGTGTGGAGTTGGGCAGGCTGAACTGGACGTTGTACCGGTTGCAGGTGGAAGCGGATAACCTGACCATCCACGGTCTGGAAGCGCCGGACCAGATTCCCTACGCGCATGTCGATCGCATGCTGCTGCAACTGAAAATCTTCTCGCTCCTGGAGCAGGATCTGGGGATCCGTGCGCTCGAATTGGACCGCCCGGTGTTTCACCTGATTGTGTACCCGGATGGGCACACGAATCAGCCGGTGCCGCAGAAGGCGCGAATCACGGCAAAGCCTGATATCCAGCAGTTGTTTCATCTCGAGGTAGATCGTGCCGAAGTTCTGGATGGAATGCTGATCATCAATCAACGCCGGATTCCGCTTGATTTGAATGCGAGCGGCGTTGCCGCAGGGATGTCGTATGTTGGGCGCGATCAATATCAAGGCAAGGTGAAGGTGGCCGGGATTGCGGTGAAGTATCGCGATTTCCTTCCAACCCAGGTGAGTGCGGATGTTGAGTTCAGCTTAAGGCCGGATCAATTCCAGGTAAAGACCGCGAAACTGAGCACGAGCAAGTCCACGGTTACCTTCAGCGGACAACTGACGAAGTTCGCGGATCCGACGATCGAAGCAAACTTCGAGGCGGCGTTGAATCTGGCCGAACTGGGGCCCGTGACAAGGAATCCCGAGGTACGTGATGGGTCAGCGACGGTGCGCGGCACCGTTCAATATTCTGCGGGAAACTACGCTTCAATCGGAAAGGTGACTGCGCGAGGCGTGCAGTATCGTGACCGGAAATTGTCGCTGCAGGATGCGGATGTTGCTGCGGACTACAGTCTGGATCCGCAACGTATTGCGGTACGTAACCTGGTGGCGCGCGTATTTGGTGGAACCGTGCGCGGCGATAGTGTGGTCGACAACTGGCTCGCGGAAGCGCCCTGCAAAGCCCGCGACGAAGAACACAAAATCCCTCACCGTGGAACAAGCTGGCTCGGCGCAGTTCCGGCTGGAGAATGTTTCCGTCAGCAAGCTGATGGAGGGCGTCTCGCGGCCATCGTTGCAGCTCAGCCGCCTGAATTCAGCAGGAGCGATCAACGGGACGGTTGATCTGCGCTGGAGGCGAAACATCGCCGCGGCGGTTGTTGGAATCGACGTGAGCGTGAGTCCGCCGGCGGGCGCGGCAGGCGGGAAGCTCCCACTCTCGGCTAGTGTTCGGGGAACTTATGAATTAGCCGCGGATCGACTGACCCTGACGCGTTTCAGTGCGAGCCTTCCGAATGTGCAAGCGAACGGCTCAGGGTCGCTCGGGCGTCACAATGAGCAGTTGAATGTCGTCGTTGCGGTGGAGGATCTTTCGAAGCTGGAACCCATACTCATGGCGCTCGGGCAGCCGATCCCTGCCGTCAATGGCATTACGGGTAAGGGAACTTTTCGAGGGACGGTGAGCCGCGCGGGAGAAAGCATTGCGGCGAATGGCCACGTCGATTTGCGCGATATTAGCGTTCCTCTTTCCCTGATTCAGCAAAAGCCTGCGGTGCTGATACCGGTTACGAGCGGAAGCGAACCAGTCGCCGCTGAGCGCATACAACTTGATTCGCTGGTCGCCGATATTCAGTATTCACCTCGCAATCTGGTTGTGCACAACGGAGTGACGCGACATCAGCAGTCGAAGGCGAATTTTGATTTCAGCGCGGAGCTCACCGAGGGAGCTTTAACGCCGACGTCCGAGATTTCCGGGCATGTCAGTCTTCATGATGAAGGCATTGCGGAGTTACAGAAGGTGATTGGCTACTCCTATCCGCTGCAAGGAAGGATTTCAGCCACACTGCAACTGCGCGGGACAAAGGACTCGCCTGAGGGAACGGGCCATATACAAGTGAATGACGCCGAGATTTATGGAGAATCCGTAAAGGAAATTGTAGGAGACGTTTCATTTTCCCCAACGCGAGTCACGGCTTCCCATTTGAGCGTTGTTCAGAGCGGAGCACATGCGAGCGCGTCAGGCTATTACGACTTGAAGAGCTCGGAATTTCAATTCACCGCGAGTGGTGAAGACATAGAGCTGGCGCAAATTCATCATCTGCAAACCCCCAAGATGCACGTCGCAGGTAAGGTGACGTTCAAGGCCGAAGGGACCGGCACCACACATGAACCGGTGATCAACGGCAGTGTGCAGGCGGCGAAGCTGGTGCTGAATGGACAGAGTATCGGGAGCATTCGCCTGGATGCGGAGACTCGCGGCGACACGCTCGCCTTGACGGGTCATTCCAATTTCGAGCGGGCGCAAGTCGATGTGAACGGAACTGTGCGTCTGCGCGGCGATTTTCCGGCAGAGCTCAAGGCCAATTTCGCCGAGTTCAATATTGCGCCCTTCATTCCGAATCATCCAGAGATCACAACGAGGATGGCCGGCACGGTGGCGGCGAGTGGCCGCGTGCGCGATCTGAATTCGTTTAACGCGGTGCTGGAGATCACCCAGTTTTCGTCGAGCGTGCACGGGATCAGGCTGACGAATAGCGGACCGATTCGCTTGGGGATCGATACGCAGCAACTGCGCGTGGAGAGCCTGAAAGTTCAGGGCGAAGATACAGAATTGACTGCGACCGGAACCGTCGGGCTGACCGGGCGAAAGGCGCTGAAGTTATCGGCAGATGGCCATATGAGTTTGCGCCTGGCGCAGATGCTCGATCCCGACCTGGTGACTTCTGGTTCGGTTACGTTGAATCTCGACATCGCGGGCACGTGGACGCGGCCACGCATGCTGGGTCAGGTGACGATTGCGAATGGCGCGATTGCGCTCATCGATCTGCCGAATGGCTTGAGCAATATCAATGGAACGCTCATCTTCGATCAGGATCAACTGAGCGTGCAATCGATGACGGCGCGCACGGGCGGCGGGAATATTAACGTTGGCGGATACATCACCTATCGGGACGAGCTGGCGTTTAATCTGACCGCGGCAGGGAAGGATATTCGTCTGCGATATCCGCAAGGCGTCAGTTCCTCGGCCGATGTTGATCTGCGGCTCTCGGGAAATTTGAAGAACTCGAACTTGTCGGGCGATGTCACGGTCACGCGATTCGGGATCACGCCCCAGTTTGATCTGGCGCTGTATCTCGCGCGTAGCAAGATGGCGCCGCAGGCTCCGAATCCGGATTCGCCGGCCTACAGTCTGCACCTTGATATGCACGTGGTATCGACGCCAGAGCTGCAGGTGCAAACGACAGTGGGAAGACTGGCCGGAGACGTTGATCTCCACGTACGGGGCACAGCTGCGAAGCCGGTGGTGCTGGGGCGCATCAACATCACGGAAGGGCAGATTGCGTTCAACGGCACAAATTACGAGCTGCGACGCGGCGATATTACGTTCACGAATCCGGTGGGCATTGTTCCCGTGCTGAATATTGAAGCGGGCACACGCATTCGGAATTACGACATCACGCTGAGTTTTCACGGAGACGTGAATCGCCTGATCACGAACTATCGATCCGATCCGCCGCTGCCGGAGGCAGACGTGATCAGCTTGCTGGCATTCGGTAGAACGCGGGAAGAGACGGATCTGAGCAGCAGCGGATTTGCGTTGAACGGCACAGTTTCGAATGCTCTGCTCGGTGAGGCATTGAACTCCGCTGTCGGCGATCGCGTGCAGAAGCTGTTCGGCGTGAGCCGGATCAAGATTTCTCCCGACTACGCCACCACTACGACCAACCCAACTGCGCAGGTGACGATCGAGCAGCAGGTCTCGAAGAAGATCACGGTGACGTACATTACCAGCCTGGCGCAGACGACGTACTCACAGCAGGCAATCCAGGTTGAGTACCAGATCAATCGCAATGTCTCAGTTGTGGGCGGGCGGGACCTTTACGGCATCCTATCGTTTGATGTGAAGATACGGCAACGTAAGCAGTAGCAAGCCCAGCGAAATGCCTACAGACTTCCAGTCGGAACTGACGCAACAGCGCAACGAGATGGTGGATGCGCAACTGCGCAGACGCGGGATCCATGACGAGCGTGTGCTACGCGCAATGGAGATTGTGCCGCGGCATGAATTCGTTCCGTGGCAACTGCAGCGCGAGGCATATCAAGATTCGCCGGTTCCGATTGGCGAAGGCCAGACCATTTCTCAGCCATACATTGTGGCGCATATGCTTGAGGCTTTGCGGTTGGGTCCGGAGAGATCGCGTACTGGAAGTAGGGACGGGTACGGGATACGAAGCTGCGGTGATGAGTCGCATCGTGCGAGAGGTGTACACAATCGAACGCTTCCCGAGCCTCGCCGAAGCCGCAAAGAAGATCTTCGATCGGCTTGGATACACGAACATACACGTGGTGATCGGGGATGGAAGTCGGGGTTACGCGGACGCAGCACCGTACGATGCAATTATCGTGGCCGCAGCGGCTCCGCGCGTTCCGGATGCGCTGGTGGAGCAACTCAAAGACGGTGGAAGAGCGATAGTTCCGGTTGGCGAGGCCGATCTGCAGCAGTTGAGGCTGATCAGTAAGAACGATGGAGCCATTCAGAGAAAGACGCTCGACGCGTGCCGTTTTGTGCCCCTGGTGGGAGAAGAGGGCTACGCCGAGCGGTAGCACGCCGCTTGGCATTGGCGATCGGCCAGTAATTCGCTCTAATTTAGAATGAACCCGTGGCTCTGATTCACAACGTTGCAACTACCCTCGAAATGATCAAGTGGGAACACTCTGTCTTTGCGCTTCCGTTCGCGCTTTGCGGAGCGATGCTGGCTGCTGGCGGGATCCCCACCGGACATCAACTTCTATGGATCGTGGTCGCAATGGTCGCGGCGCGCTCGGCGGCGATGGCATTTAACCGGCTTGCTGACGCCACTATCGATGCCGCGAATCCCCGAACCCAGATGCGGGCGTTGCCTGCGGGAACACTCTCGCGACAATTCGTAGCGTCGTTCACATTGGTCGCTTGCGCGCTGTTCATCTTTGCGGCATCAAGATTGAATCACCTTGCTCTGTTGCTTTCGCCGGTGGCGCTTGCCGTGTTGCTCTCGTATTCCTATACGAAAAGGTTTACGCGCTGGTCTCACCTCGTACTCGGATTCGCGCTGGGCATTGCTCCGTCAGCGGCATGGATCGCGGTGCGCGGATCGCTCGATCCGCGAATCCTGATTCTGACGGCTGCGGTTACGTTCTGGGTGGGTGGATTCGACGTGCTCTATGCGTGTCAGGATTACGAGTTCGATCGGAACCACGGGCTACACTCTGTCCCGCGCTATATCGGAATTCCGAAAGCGTTGACGTTCGCGCGACTACTGCACCTGGCGATGATCGGCTTGCTGATCTGGCTGGCTGTGGCTTTTCATCTCGGCGCGCTCGCGTTTATCGGAATTGCTGCGGTGGCGCTATTGCTCGGATATGAGCATTCGCTGGTATCGCATGACGACCTAAGCAAGTTGAATGCGGCGTTCTTCACGATGAACGGAGTGATCTCGGTGGTGTTCTTCGCGTTCGTGGCGGGGGATTTGCTGGTGCGAAGGTAGGAGCGCGGAGTTGGCGAGTTTGGGTCGCCCCACCGGGGCTTGTGAAGGTTCTGCTTTCACCACCCAGACCTTACGGTCTGGGCTTACGAATAACGCCGCTCCGCGGCTCGGGTAGGCTAACGCGCATCACTTCAACTCCATCACTAACACGCGTCCATCGGAATGAAAGCTCCCGCCTGTAGCGGTGAGTGCGGTTTGTATCGGATCCTTCGGAAGGACGTAGGTACTGGCCCCCACCAGCCCCGTTTCTCCAAGCGTTGATCCGACGAACTCTCTTTCGAGATCGACGTTCGGATCGATCTTATGCGTCACGCTTCCGTTGCGTTGATCCTTCTCGAAACCGATATCATGCGTGGCGGCGCCGACCCAAACCGTCTGTCCGTTGAAATCAAACGGGGCCTTCCAGACGCGCAAATGGTTCCGACTCTCGACGACCTGTACCGGCTCCGCGCGGGCAAATCCGAAATCCTGGGAACGGCCGAAGAGACTCAATTCGCTCATCGGCATTTCCGTATAAGTCTTGTTCGAGAGCGTCGACAAAGCGGCGTGAAGAATCGCGTCTTGTTTGTTCTTGTCGACCAGCACCCAGCCGCCCTGCTGGAAGACGTCTTTCAATTTGTCTTCGGGCCCGATGATCAGGAAGTTGACCATGTCGCCCTTGTTCCCGGCCTCATCGTTTACGCGACGTGGAATTTTGTCGAACAGGTCGGTGGGCACACTAAGCGGCTTGGTTGCGGCTTCCGAGCTTGCGACCGCTTTGGCGGGCACAATCTTGATCTCCGCATTGAACTGCCCGCTGCCGGATTCGTTGGAGGCCTGATTGATACCCAGAAAAAGCCGCCCGGAACGATTGGCATCGAATGTCTTTTCGGGGCCGACGAGAAAGGGAACTGTATTCGGATCGTTGCCGATTCGCCCGATCAACGCGCCGCGCCCAGCTTCGTTTACCGGAAGCGCGCGCAGCGTATCTTTCCATGTACGCGTGATCCCTTGCGGACCTACCGCGGCATTCTCCATGTAGTTCAACTGTCCGGTGCTGGAGACCGTGACATGATCGCCCGCGATCAGATCGATGCTGGTATCTGTCCACGGCTGCTGTCCTGAAATTTTCACCTTCGAGTCGAGTTTCCGCTTGCCGTTCGCGGTCTTATTCTCGACGGCGGGTGCGGTGGTTGAACTCACGGGAGCTTGCGTGGACTGGGCATTCTGTTGGCCGGGTTGAAGTCCTTGCGGCACTTCGAACTGAGCATATGCGCTGATTGCGAGCAAGAGCGACAAGATCAAGATCAACGAAGTCATCGAACACCAGCCTGGTGCGCGCCGTGAGTTGCGCCGTACTTCAATATTCTAAGGCTATTGATGCCGAGCCGAATGCAAGGATGGGGAACTCGGCTGCGCACAAAGCCGTGTGACGAGCGCCCCGGGCTACGGTATCATCTTAGGTGATGGCCGAAGCCGCGCTCCATGCCTTCCAAACCGACGATGCTCGACTGAATCCGCTTTACGAAAAGATTCTTGCGAGCGAGCGACTGAACTCAGAAGAAGCGCTCGCGCTTTACCAGTCGAAGGACATCTTAGCTCTGGGATGGCTTGCGAACCATGTTCGCGAGCGGATGCATGGCGACCGTGCGTATTTCAACGTCAACCGGCACATCAATCCAACTAACGTCTGTGTGGCATATTGCCGCTTATGCGCTTTCGGGCGAAAGAAAGACGCTCCGGGCGCCTACACGATGGCGCTGGAGGAGGCGTGGGAGTCGGCCGCTTCCGGGTATTCGGAAGCAGTAACGGAATTTCACATCGTTGGCGGACTCCATCCTGATCTGCCGTTCGAGTATTTCCTGGATCTCGTTTCGGGTTTAAAGCAGCGCTTCCCGCAGGTACACCTAAAGGCGTTCACGATGGTCGAGGTTGCATTCCTGGCGAAGCGGGCTAAGCTTTCGATTCGCGAGACGCTGCAGAAGCTGAAGGCCGCCGGAGTGGATTCGTTGCCGGGCGGTGGCGCAGAGATTTTCGCGGAGCGCGTGCGGCATATTATCTGCGATCACAAAATCGATGGCAGCCAGTGGATCGACACGGCGCGCATTGCGCATGAACTCGGGCTGAAATCTAATGCCACTATGTTGTACGGTCACATCGAAAATGATGAAGATCGCGTCGATCACCTGATGAGGTTGCGAGCGCTTCAGGACGAGACGCACGGATTCCAGACATTTATTCCGCTCGCATTTCATCCGGACAACACGCCGTTGAGTCATCTGCCATGGACAACAGGTTTCGATGACATCAAGCAGATTGCTGTTTCGCGTCTCGTACTCGACAACTTTCCACACATCAAGTCGTATTGGCAGATGATGACACCAAAGATCGCTCAGATTTCTTTGCGCTTCGGAGCGGATGACATCGACGGCACCGTAGTGGAAGAAAAGATCTATCACGATGCAGGCGCGGAAACACCGCAGGGTCTTCGTCGTAAGGATCTCGTGCGTTTGATCACGGAAGCGGGCCGCGAGCCGATTGAACGCGACACTCTCTACCGCCCTGTAACGCGAACAGAGACCACCTTCACCATCTCCGTCTAGCCCAGTACGGAATCGCGGTGCACACGTACAGAATTGTGCAGTGCCGCTGATCGCCTAAGTGCAAGTGTGGTAGCACTTTGCGCGCCAACATAATGACAAAGGAAAGCAACGTTCACAGGCGCCACTCGCTTCTTATCTTTCAGGTGTAGAATCCTTTACCACAAAGGGCGATGGGCGGGGCAAGCTCCTGCTTTCGAGGCTTGAATGAATGTCCACGTCAGCTACAAGCTGTCAAAAACTCCCGATGTCGAACGAGAAATCAACCAACATATTCAGAAGCTCGAAACGCGGCTTCAGGTGTTCCGTCCTGACCTGGTCCATCTACACGCAGTCATAGAGGAGAAGCCAGCGCGCACTGGAATTGAAGTGCGTCTGGATCTCCGCTTGCCCTCGGGAGACATTGCTGCCTCCGACGTGGCACCGACTACGGATACTGCGATCAAGGGAGCCTTTGAAGACCTGCTCGAGCGGGTCACCAAGCACAAGGATCTGCTACGCGCTCATCATAAGTGGCCGAATCGGCGCAGAGCTGGCCAGACACCTGTCATTGCAGAGATGCCGTTCGAAGAAACTCTGGCAGCAGTTCAACCTAGAGCTTCGGAAGAGGATATCAGCACTTATTTAGATGCAAACTTGCCGCGCCTGCGGAGGTTTGTGGATCGCGAGATCGTTTACCGCGAGGCGAATGGCGACCTGCAGCCCGATCAGTTGCGAGCAGACGAGATCATCGACGAAGCGATAGCGAATGCGCTGGACCACCATGAGAAACCTGAGAAGCTGGCGGTAGAGGCCTGGTTATACCGATTGACTCTGCGCGCATTGCAGGATTTATCGAGTCGCAGTCGCGAGGAGGTTGATTCAATAAGTCTCGATGATCGTGCCCGAGTCTTTGAGATGTCGCCGACGAGCAACGACGAAACGCGGCTCGAGTTTCATCAGCCTGACGAATCAGTGCTGCACGAGCAGATTATTCCTAATCGCGGTATCTCAACTCCGGAAGATACGGCTGCGCAAAGTGAAGTCATTACTTTGATTGAGCGCGCGCTTCGTGGAACCAAACCGTACGATCGAGAAGCTTTTCTCCTGTTCACGATCGAGGGGTTCACGGTGGATGAGATTGTTGCCATCAGTAACCGGCCCCAGGATGCAGTACGCAAATCTATCCAGGCTGCACGAGAATACTTACGACGCAACCTGCCTGTAGCAAGTCACCTGAAAGACAAGTTACTCGAGCACTCCAAAGCTGTTTAGGCCATATGGTCGCAAGGAGCTGTGCCATGATCACACGCGAAACACTTCGCGAAATTGCTGCTTTTCAATCGCCATCACATGATGCCGTTACCTTTTATTTCCAGCCAGTGGCGCCGCAGGACAAGTCGCACCGGCAAGACGCAATTCTCGTGAAGGATCTGGTGAGAAATGCTGTTCAGACAGCCGAGAGGAACGGGAGAAATGGAGATCTTCTCGATACGTTGAACCGTATTCTGTCGCTCTCCGAGCATCTGCACGGCAATCAGGGAAAGGCGAAAGCAGTGTTTGCGTGTGGCTCGCAAGGGTACTGGAGGGAGTTCGATTTTCCATCGCAACTTCCTGAAACTCGGTTGATCGTGAATCAGCGCTTCCATGTCACGCCGATGACCGGGTTGAATGATGTGCTGGGGAAAACCTCGATAGTGCTGATCGATCGCACGAAAGCACGCATGTTTGAGCTGCAGATGAATGAGATTCGCGAAGTGGCGGACTTGGTCAATGGTCTTACACGTCGTGGACGCAGCGACGGATTCCTCGGATTCGATGCTGGACATGCGGAGCGGCGAGTAGATAACGAGATTGCGGCTCACTATCGGCGGGTAGGCGAGCGACTGATGGAGTTGTACGGGAACGGTGCAGCGGAGTATCTGATCCTGGGTTGCCATGAAGAAGCGCGCAACGACATCGAAAAGGAATTACATCCGTATCTGCGGCAACGGTTGATTGGACACTTTGTAGCGGAGGCTGCGCAGGTCTCACCAGACGAGGTGCGGCAGAATGCGAAGCGAATTCTTGCTGAGCACCGCCGGCGCATGTGCCAGGAAATCGTGGGCGAAGTTCTGGATGAGGCAAAAGCAGACAACCGTGGTGCGCTCGGGTTGCGCAGAGTGCTACGTGCACTGCAGATGGGCGAGATCCAAACTCTGCTGCTGGAGCACAGCTTCCGTGCTGCTGGCGGCGAGTGCTCCAATTGCGGGTACCTGGATATGGCGCACGCGAAGTATTGCGCAGTCTGCAATCACGACATGCGTCCCATTGACGACCTCGGCGATGCCATCATTGGACGTGCTCTGGGCGCCGGTGCGGATGTGACGTATGTTCCTGAGAACGCCGACCTCCAGCGCCATGGAAATATTGCTGCGTTGCTGCGGTTCAGGGCGGAACGGAGTATGGGTCAGAGAGTGGCCGTGTAGCGCACGCTGTTATCCCATTGCCAGTTCGTCTGCAGACTCCAAGGGAGTTCCACAGACTCGGCAGATCACGGCAGAACAGTCGCCGCAGGTAAGCGGGTCCATTACCTCGCGTGCGCAGATCGGGCAATAGAGCAGCGGCAGTGGCTTTGGATCAGCCTTAGGTGCTTGTGCGTCTGCCATTCCGCCAATGTATCACGCGCCCTGGGCGCAGCCCGCATCGTACAATTTTGTCATGAACCCGAACGAACAGCTCCGGCAGGAATTCAACCAGTGGGCAGAAGATGGCCGCGGCACCGAGATGGAGCGGCACCATCTCTACATCACCGAACGCACCATTCGGCAGATGGAGATACGCGCAGGAGAGCGCATTCTTGATCTCGGATGCGGCACGGGATGGGCGACGCGCCTGCTGGCACGACTCGTAGGAGAGGGCCCGGAAGACGTCGGGCAAGTCGTGGGACTGGATATTGCCGACGAGATGATCCGGCAAGCGCGGGCTGCTTCGCGGGAGTTCGAGAACGTGATGTATGTGGTTGGTCCGGCGCATGAGATTCCGTGGCAAGAGAATTTCTTCGACAAGGTGCTGTCGGTCGAGTCGTTCTACTACTATCCGGATCAGGATCGCACGCTCGCCGAACTGTTCCGTGTTTTAGCGCCCAACGGACGGATGTTCGTTCTGATTAATCTGTACAAGGACAATCACTACTCGCTGCGCTGGGTGGATGCACTGAAAGTCCCCGTGCAGGTGCGCTCGGAAGCGGAGTACGTGCAGTTGCTGAAGGCACACGCTTTCGAAGACGTGCAGGCCTTCAGGATTCCGGACGAAACTCCGACTCCGGATGAATACAGCGGCAAGTGGTTCAAGGATGCCGAGGAGTTGCGCGATTTCAAAAGGATGGGCGCACTGCTGTTGACGGCGCGCAAGCCGGATGTGAAATCGACGTCGCCGGAACGGGTCATCTACTAGCGTTTCACGTATCCCGTTTGACGTTTCACGAAAACACACGCTCGAGTGCCGCATTAGGGCACTCTGCCATCGGAGATTGTCCTCGTTTGATAAGGACATCGAATAAAAGCCCCTTTGTTCCGGCGCTCCACAACGCTTTTGATGATTGTCTAACGCGAAACGTGAAACGAGAAACGCGAAAAGATTTTTACGCCTGCTCTTTCCGCCGAAACTCCTTCGTCTCCGAAATCATGTAGCAAATCAGGATCGTGATTTCCGGCTCGATCGGCGCACGGTAACGCGGATGCGGGAATACGAAGTAGTAGACAAATGGGAAGCTGATGAATAGCCACGCCAGCAGCCATGCCGCCCGTTTCTTCTGACGAATGGCGCGCACGATTCCCCAGATTGCAAGAATTGACGAAGCAAGGTAGGAAGCGTTCTTGGCGAACATGGGCCATGACGTCCAAGGCAAGTTAGCCCAGTAGTAGACGAATCGCGCAACGCTGGCTCGCGCGAACTGGCCAGGATGCTGATGGATCCACGCCAGCGCTTCTGCTTTTCGGCTGTGAACGTAAGCCAATTCGCCCATCTCACGATATTTTGCGAACTGAAGTACATTCGCCGAGGGATGCAAGTAGGACATCCACAGTCCTACGGCGTTGGGACCGTTGCCCATGCGGAATTCCGCTCCGAAGTTCGAACGAATGAAAACAACCTGGCCAAACACGGCGTAATTGCGCGCGATCCACGGAGAGATAGTCAGAACGAAGAAGAGCGCTGCAGCCAATGACGGCAAGAACCACTTCTTATGTTTCTGCTTGCGGCGCCACGCCAGCCACAATCCTGCGCAGGGTAGAAATGACAGCACTGCCGGGTTCAGCAGGGCTGCGAAGCCCCAAAGCAGTCCCCAGCCGAGCCACTTCGTGTAGCCGTCGGCATCTTCGAGATCCATGGTCAGCAAGATCAGGCACGCGAGCACGAAGGCGGTGATGCTTGTTTCCCAAAGCCACTTCACGCACCAGTACATCGCATAGGGAAACAAGGCCCAGGCCCATGCCGACCAGCGCGCGACGCGTAGTCCGAAGATCCGGCGCGCGAGCAGGAAGACGGGGATGCAGGTGAGGGCGGAGAATAGCGAATTCACCGTAAGCAGCACGAACGCGGACAGACGTGTGTAGGTACCGAAAACCTTGAATACGCCCGCCATGAAGTAGGGGTAGATAGGTGGCTCCCATGCGGTGGGGCCGGTGCCGATCTGCGTAAAGGGGCTGGCAAAACCCTCGCCGGCGGCGATCGAACGAGCGATACGTCCCATCTCCCAGCCAAAGCCGAAGTGCGCTTCGCTGGTGCGCGGGCGATAGGTGTGCGTGATGCCGATGGCGGCGACGCGCAGCAGGAACGCGATCAGCACGATCCAGAAGAGTCTCTTATGCCAATTCCGCTGCCATTCGGAAGTGGGTTGCGAACCGATATCAATAACTTTCGTGCCAGGGATTGCCATGTGTGGGAGTGCTCAAACCGCTTGCCGCGTGAGCCCAGAAACCGCCTAGAAGAAGGTTGTTGCTATCGTAAATGGAGGCTGCGGAAACCACAAATTGCCTGTTTTCAGCTGGCGGCGGCCCGGCCTGGGCAGGTTACGGCACATGCCTGTGACGGGCGTCACTTACCCGATGTTTGCCTCTGGGAGACCATTTTTATGCGAATCATTGGGGGATGCATGTCCTGGCTCGAGAACAGGTTTGAAAAGAGCTTTCTGGTCACGACCGTCGATTACGTTTTTAACTGGGCCAGAAAATCGGCACTATGGCCGATGACGTTTGGCCTGGCCTGCTGCGCGATCGAGATGATCGCGTCGTCGACGGCGCGATTCGATATCGCGCGCTTCGGATCGGAAGTTTTCCGTCCGAGCCCGCGGCAGAGCGACCTCATGATCGTCTCCGGCACAGTCAGTTTGAAGATGGCCCCAGTCGTGAAGCGTATCTACGACCAGATGCCTGATCCCAAGTGGGTAATCGCCATGGGCGCGTGCGCTTCCGTCGGCGGCCCATTCAATACGTATTCGGTGCTGCAGGGAGTAGATCGCATTATTCCCGTCGACGTATATGCGCTGGGCTGCCCGCCACGGCCGGAAAACCTGTTCTATGCGCTCCTGAAGCTGCAGGACAAAATCGATACCATGTCGATCGCCAAGAAGCCCACCGAAGTTCGCCTGCAGGAACACATGATGGAAGAGTTCAAGAAGCACGTGGCGACAGCGCAATCGGTGCAGACGAGATAGTCCCATCGCCGCGATACGCCCCTTGTGGACTTGTTCTGGTAGTCTTTAGCCCTACGCCCAATGAAGAAATGCTGGCTCTTGCTTTTGTGTGCCTCTCTGAGCGTGTCGCTCCTCTCCTACGCGGATTCCATTCGTTACTGGATCACGAGCAAGTCAAGTCTGGAAGCTGCGCTCAAGGCAGCACCGCAGAATAACTCTGATCGCGAAGCCACGCTGGAAACAAGCTTCAAAGAGAACGGTTGTACCGGCGAGCACCTGCAGCATCAGCAAGTAAAAGGACATCTCTCAAATCTTATTTGCGAGATTCCAGGAACACAGGCCGGAGTCATCGTGGTGGCGGCGCACTTCGATCATGCCGAGTTAGGCACCGGAATCGTGGATAACTGGAGTGGCGCGGTGTTGTTGCCGTTGCTTGCGCGGTCTGTTTCCGTCATTCATCCCCGTCATACGTATCGCTTCATCGCGTTTACCGACGAGGAAAAGGGATTAGTCGGCTCGAAATACTACGTTTCGCATCTTCATAAAGAAGAAAAGAAACAGATTCTTGCCATGATCAATTTCGATACGCTAGGCCTCGCTCCCACCGAGATTTGGCTTAACCATGGCGATCGGGCACTCGCGCAGCATCTGGCCTCGGCCGCTGCAGCCGTGAAACTACCGGTGTCGGTCGTGAATGTCGAGCAAGTCGGATCTACGGATTCCGACCCATTCTTCGACAGCAGAATTCCCGCTTTAACAATTCATTCAGTTACGCAGGAGACATTTCCCATTCTCCACACCGCAAGGGACAATTTTTTAGCGATCAAAATTGACGACTACTACGACACCTATCGACTGTCTGCATTGTTTCTTTCCTTTCTCGATCAAACCGCCGGTACGGGCCAACTTGCACCAACGGATTCCCCTAAATAGAACTTACACTGCCTCGAATGCGAACAACCAAGTCTCCTCTTTCCCTCGTCGATGTCTCTGACGCGAACTTGCTATAGTGAAAGCGGAGAGTTGAATGTCTGAATTCATCCGCATCGGCACTGTTGCGGATCTTCCTGCCGATGGCGAAGCGAAAGAATTCGAAGTGAATGGAACGGTAGTCTGTGTCGCGAACGTCGATGGCTCCTACGCTGCAATGGACAACATGTGCTGCCATCGTGGTGGCCCACTCGGGCAGGGTGTGGTGATGGACGGCAAGGTCATTTGCCCGTGGCATGGGTGGAGTTTCGATCCGAAGACTGGAATGTCCGACCAGAATGCAGAGATGGGCGTGAAGGTGTACGAGATCAAAGTGGAAGGCGAGGACGTGCTGGTGCAGCTGGGTAACGAGTGATCAGCGCGTCAGCTTCGCGAACGTCGGGGCACCCACCCTGTTTTTCCACAGTTTTCCTAGACAAGTAACTTCAGGAAAGCCCGCGGGTCATTGTCGAATCCGGGGAACACTGCATTCAGGTCTTTTGCTCCGAGATGGCGATAGACGGCTTCGCCCAGCACGCGGCGAAAATCGGTGGTCAGCGCGAGATCGCGGCCTTCGTTGAGTTGTTCGGGGGCCAGTCCGGGCCAGCGGCCATAGACTCGGCCACCTTTCACCGGACCTCCCATTACGAACATCACGTTAGCGTGGCCATGATCGGTTCCGCGATTGCCGTTCTCGCGAGCGGTACGGCCGAACTCCGACATGGTGACTACGACCGTACTCTCGGCTAGGTCGCCAAGGTCGGTCCAGAAAGCTGACATCGATTGTGACAATTCCTGCAGACGATTTGCGATCTGCCCCTGCACCGAGCCTTCGTTGACGTGATGGTCCCAGCCGCCGACGTCGGTGAATGCGACTTCCACGCCAAGATCAGCCTTGATCAACTGTGCGACCTGCCGCAAGGCCTGACCGAGGCCACCGCCCGGATAGTTTGAACCGGGAGCCGGCGTGTACTTATTCGGATCGGCCGACTTCAGCATCTTCACCGCGTCGAATGTTTCGGTTCCGGTGCCGTGCAAAACGCTGTCGACGGAGGAGGCATACATTGCCTCGAAGGTATTCGAGAGCGGCTGGGCAGCTGGATTCCTGCCGCCTAGGCCGAAGTTGTTGACGTTGTCGATCGCCACCGCGGGACTCGATCCGGTTAGCGCGCGCGGCAGTCGGCTGCCCAGAGCGATAGCGCGAAATGGCGAGTCGGGATCAGCGTGCTTATCGACGCGCAGAGTGCGATTGAGCCAGCCATCTTCGGTGGACTTCAAGCCCGGGGTGCCCGATTCCATGTAGTCCTGCGCATCGAAGTGCGAGCGCGTCGTATCGGGCGACCCGGCAGCATGAACGATTGCAAGATGACCTTGGTCCCACAACGGCTTGAACGATGCCATCGAGGGATGTAGTCCGAAGAATCCGTCGAGGTCGATCACGCTCTGGCGCGGGATAGCGATCGTAGGGCGCATCGCGTAGTAAGAAGACTCGCCGTGCGGGATGGCAATGTTCAGGCCGTCGGCGGCGCCGCGCTGGAAGATGACGACCAGGCGTTTGCGTCCCTGGCTCGCGGTTTCCGCAGCGAATGCTGCACGCGAGAGAAAGCTCGGGATGGCGGCCGTGCCGACGACTGCCATGGCACCGCCCCTCAGAAATACGCGCCGTGTGATCGTCATAACTTCGTCCTTAGTCGTTCTCAGTCCGACACAGCTACTAGCTACCAGCTACCCATTCCAAGAACTAGCCACTAACCACTGAACACTAGTCACTATCTCTTCTGAAACTCGGGTGACCCCATAATCAATCCCGCAATGACGCCGGTGTTTGGAGGGCGCGGATTGTCGTCGAGCACCCGCCCGGTGACCTGCGGATCGTTCATCTGCTTCACAATCGTGTCGTGCGTCTGCGACGAGATGTCGCCCTGGATCAGGGAATTTTCGAGTGCCGCCAAAACCTGATCCGCATTGGTTTCCGGAGCTGCTCCCAGGCCAAGCAGGTTCTGCGCGTTAAAATCCACGCCGCGCAAGCGCCCGGTTCCGAGCTGCAGCGAAAAATTCATGCGATTCAGCAGCGCCGAGGAATTCACCCACGCATCGGCTTTCATTGAATACCCGGTGGGTGGCTGCTGTTCGTAGAGAGGCATGCCCATGCGATTCAGAGTTTGCACCAGCGGCATCGCGTCCTGCACTTCGGCGCCGCTGGCGCGGATCGCGGAGGCCACAAACTCCAGCGGCGTTTTCACCTTCGCGCGATAGAGATCGGGTGACCAGAACTCCGGCGACTTCAGCATGGTCTTAAGCACTTCGCGAATATCGCCGTCGGACTTCTGGAAGCTCTCGGCCATGCGATCGACGAGGTCCGGCGGTGGACTGTCGGAAACGAAACGCGTGGCCAGCTTCGTGCAGATAAAGCGCGCGGTTGCTGGATTGTGCGCGAGGATTTCGAGCACCTCCATGCCTTCTTTTTCGCCGCTCTGCTTGATTACGTGGCCGAGAACGATTTTCTTGCCGGGTTCGTGCTTCGAGTCGTCGAATTCGAACTCGCCTTCGCGATTCGGTTCTTTGACGGTCCATCCGGTGAAGACGCGGGCGACTTCGGTGACATCACTTTGTGTATAGCCGCCGTCGACGCCAAGCGTGTGAAGTTCCATCAGCTCGCGCGCGTAATTCTCGTTTAGGCCCTTGGGTACTTTTTGCTTTGCATTTTGCGCATTCGGATTGCGCGGGATGTTGGGTCCCGGCATTCGCGGCATGCCAAACGGCCCACCAGCATAATAAGGACGCATCAGTCGCATCTGCGGCTGGCGGCGCTTTCCATAGATGGCAAACTCGGAGTGCGGTCCGATGCTGTCCCAGTTATCGAGATAAAACATCATGGCCGGGCTTTTCGCGGTGGCGACCAGCAGGTCCTTAAATTTGCCCAGCGCGTGCGGGCGAATGGTTTCGCGCTCGTATTCAGTGGTGAGATAACGATCCGCACCCTTGTTGATGAAAACGTTGAAGTGATTCATCCAGAAATCGGTCATCACTTCTTCCAACTGATGCTCGCTATAGGCGGCGCGAAGGATCTTGGCCTGCTGCAGCTCTGTGACGACCACGCGCTCGGGATTTTGCAGTGCCAGCAACGTCTCGCGCTGCTCCGGCGTGAGTGACTGCATCAGCTGTTCTTTTTCCCCGGGCTTGAGCGCGCGCACCAGGTCCTCTCGGTCCTGTGGATGCATTTTGAGGATCGCCTGCATGCGCTGGTCAGGCGGTTCATTCATCAGCTGGTTATATTGCAGCTCCGCGTACATGTGCGCTTCTTTGCGCGAGTCATCAGGTTGAGGCTGAGTCTGCTGAGACGGATCGGTTTGCGGAGCTTGCGCCTGGTTCGCGGTGGGGACTGTATCGCTGGCCTGCTCCACTTTTGCTTGCTGTTGTTTGGCCTGCTTTTCCTCCAGACGCTCCATCTGCGCCTGGTAAATCGCCCGCTCCGTCGAGTTGAACGGCATAGAAGCTTTGCCGTTCATGACGGCCTTGACCATCTGCCGGGATGGATATTTTTCTTCCAGCGTCTTCGCATTCATGCCGAGCGTGCGAAATCCGGTGAGCCGGGCATCGAGCGCGGAATCGTCAATCTTGTCGGGATGAAGTTGCTGATCGATCCATTTATCGAGGCCGATGGACATGACTCGATCGACGTCGCCCGGGCGCGGGCCGAAGGTGAGACGGTTCAAGGCGTGGATGACACGCTTGCGGTCATCCAACTGCATCTGCATCTGCGCTGCGGCCGCCTGCTTCTGCTTCTTCTTATTGCCTGCGTAGGTTAGCGACGCGCCGAATGCCAATAGCGCGATCAGTGCAGAAGCCGTACGCCTTCGAGTTGGCAGTCTCATTCGAATTCCACCCCAAGTGTGAATTCGCAATTATCAACCCAGCCAGAGCAGGTTTGTTGCGTTACGAAGGTAGACGGCCGATTTGGCAAACAGGGAGTGGTGCCGTATCCCGCTGACTAGGCGGAATATATGCGGCCGCTGCTCAATTTGTGGTTGAGCATGGAAGCAAGTACATCGACGTCCGTGGGGGCGATATTGCAGACGATATGTTCGTCGAGGAATTTGCTTTTGTTGCTGCCGACTGCGTCGCGGCGGACCTGAATCAGCAGGGCCTGCACGGCCTGGGGATCGTATTTCGTGGGAGTGTTGCGAATGATCTCGCTGAGCGCTTCGCCGACCGAGAGCGAATGGCGATAAGGGCGCTCGCTGGTCATGGCGTCGAAGGTGTCGGAGAGACCGATCACGCGTACCTGCTGCGCGACTTCGTCCATGTGCAGATGATCGGGATAGCCGCTGCCGTCACCGCGTTCATGATGCGATCGCACGACCTCGGAGACTTTCGGCCAAGGAAACTGCACGCCGGAAACGATCTTGTGGCCGATCACGGTGTGATCTGCCATCTCCTGGAACTCTTGCTCGTTGAGCGCAGCCGGCTTGCCAAAGAGGCGCTTGTCGATGGCGACCTTACCGATGTCGTGCAGATACCCGGTCGCACGAAGTGCGGCGACATCGCCAAGATCAAGGCCAAGACTTTCACCGATGCCCGCTGCATAGCGTCCCACGCGGAGCGAATGTCCACGAATGTTTACGTGCTTGATGTCGATGGCATTCGCGAAGGTCTCAAGCGCGTTGTCGTAGAAGCTCTGTACGGAGGCCAGCAGTCGCAGGTGATCAGAGACGCGGCTGGCAAGTGTTTCTGTCAGAGTGAAATTGTGAACGGCGAGCGCCACGTAGTGGCAGAGCATGCCCAGCGCTTCCAGTTCGTCTTCGCTGTAGGCGGCATCGCCTTCGCGGCGGCCTAGCGCAAGCAACCCGACCAGCTTTCCCGCCACGCGCAGCGGAACGATGCAGCGAAACAGTTCCGGAGCGATGTTGCCATTCGCACTGAGATAGCCGTCGTAGCTTTTGGAACCCATGGACAGTGGCGCGCGAAGATTGGTCAGCGCATGGACATGTTTCGGAAGTAAAGGAATGATGGCGCGTTCAGGGAAGTGAAGAAATCCCGCCGCCGTAACGGAGCCAAGCATGGCGGGCTTGTCGCGAAAAATGAAAAGGACTCCCTCTCGGGCGTCCACCGATTCCATGAGTGAGGAAAGGATGGAGTTCGCCGTCTCGGGGAACTCGCGATCGGCTGTCATCAACGAACCGAGGTCCGCCAACGCGTCGAAGGTCAGCAGCAATCGCCGAAAATTGTTATTTCGTGAGCTCACCTACCACGGGGAGCACAACACGTCAGAGCAAGCTGAGACTATCACGAGCGCACCGTTTCCGATGCAATGTAGCTGGTTATGAACTTGGTGCGGATAATTGTTGAAGTAACCAATGCACTGGTTACGCGGAAGTGAAAGAAGAGTCAGAAGTTCCGCCGCGCGCAAAGCGAAACGCCGGCTAAAAATGCGCGCGCAGCTCTGCGAAGTTTTCCAGCACCAGCAGACGACTGTTCTCGGCGGCGGAGACGTCTTCATGTTCGAGCACCCAGGTGTTGTCGTGCGGAACGAACACCGCGTTGAAACCCGCACCCAGGGCGGGATTGATGTCCGACTTCGGCGAGTTGCCGATCATCCAGCTGCGATCGAGCGCGAGCGCGTACTTCTCGGTGATCGACTTGTACGTGGGCACGTCCTTCTCACTGACGATCTCAACGGCAGAGAAATAGTCTTTCAATCCGGAGCGTTCGATCTTGCCGGTCTGTTCTGGAATGTTGCCCTTGGTCATCAGTATGAGGTGATGCCGCTCGGCGAGGTACTGTAGCGTTTCGGGAACCCCGTCGATGATTTCAACCGGATGGCCGGCGATCTGGTGGGCGAAGCCGAGGACTCGCTCGTGAAGTTCCGGCGTGACCGGTTCGACCGACAGTTTTTCGAAGGTGCGGGCGAGCGCGTGCGCAAAGCTGTGCAGACCGTATCCATGGCTGATGATGGCCTCGCGCTCCACATCGTTAAGAACTTCGCGGACCTGCTCGCGGTTGTATGTTTCGTGATTCAGGAATGAAATGAACTGCGCGATGGCGCGTTCAAAGTAGATGTTATTCTCCCAGAGCGTATCGTCGGCATCGATGAGCAGGGTCTGGGAGCCATTCTGGCGTTGCGTAACCATTCTCTGTAAACCATCATATCGTGCGCAGAAAACGCGACCGATGCTGAGAGCGTGGAGCGGAATATGCGGCTGATGAGCTGGCTAGCAGTCCTCGTGGTGTTTTGCGGCGGAGCATTTGCACAAGTTGCGCAAGATTCGACAGCAACCGTGGCGGGAACGGTGACGGATGCGAAGACTTCGCAATCGATTCGGGGCGCACAGATCATTTTCACCCAGATATCAGGCGGGAGTTCCCGGCAGCAGACGACTTCAGATGCGGAAGGCCATTTCATTATCAGTGGAGTTCCGCCGGGAAACTATCGAGTTTTCATTCAAGCACGCGGCTATATACCCAAGATCTACGGATCCACGAATCAACCTTCGTCGGGTCCAGCGATCTCCGCCAAGGCAGGTCAGCATCTCTCCGATTTAACTTTTGCGCTGAAGCAAATGGGCATCATTCACGGCAGGGTGGTGAATGCAGATGGCGATCCCATGGTGCGTTGCGCAGTACAAGCGCTGCAAGTGAACGCCAGACGAAATCAGCCGCGGGGAATGTCGCACGGGCTGACCGATGATCGCGGCGAGTACCGCATTTTCGATCTGGTCCCAGGCGACTACTACGTGATCGCTAACTGCCAGGGAGCGGGCGGATTGTCCATGCCTCTCGGTGCGAGCGGCGATCCGGCGATCGAGGAACTCAGCTACGTCCCAATGTATTACCCCGGCGTGCCTTCGTTGAAAGAGGCTTCGGTCGTGAGCATTCACCCGGCGGACGAGATGTCTGTCGACATCAGCGTTATAAGGCAAAAAACCTATCACGTGCGTGGTTCGGTTGCTGGGACCGTCGACACGCCGGGGGTACCTCCTCCAATGGCGCTGCTTGTTCCTCGTGACTTGGCGATCGTGCAGGGTCCGCGAATCGCTGCGGTGGTAAACGGAAACTTTGATGTCTCAGGTGTGATTCCGGGCTCTTATGTATTGGTCGTGAGCCTTGAGCAACCCAATTCGCCAAAGAAGATTGCGCGAGAAGATGTGGAAGTCGGCGCGGCCGACGTTGACGGGTTGACGCTGGTGCTCGGAAGTATGGCGAGCATCAAGGGCACGCTTCGGGTCGAAGGTGGCATGCCGCCGAATACGAACCTATCTCTGCTGGTCGTGAACCTCCAGGCGTCGGAGGCGGGTGCCCTAGCCGGTCCCTCCCTCACGGGCACGAGCGCGCAGGCACGCTTGAAACCGGATGGTACCTTCGAGATTCCCGAGGTCGCTCCCGGCAACTACATCGTAGGCCTGACGGCTAGCGGCACAGCCTTCCGCGATTGGTATACGAAATCGGCGCACTTCGCGGGGCGAGATGTTACGGATGCAGGTCTTCGCATCGTTTCTGGGACTAGTGGTTCCCTGGAGATATTAGTTAGCGCTCGCGGTGCTTCTGTCGAGGGAACAGTGGTGGACCGCAACAATCAGCCTGTGCCGAACGTCGGAGTCATGGCGATTCCCGATGAAAGCCGCCGCAAGCGCTGGGATCTCTACGATGGCGGACGCACCGACGACCGTGGCCACTTCGAGCTGCGCGGCCTCGCTGCGGGCGATTACTCCATTGTTGCCGCCCAAGACCTCGACATGGACGATCGCTTCGACATAGACACGATGACGAAGTTCGCGCAGGAAGGCACAAAGGTGCGGCTGGAGGATGCGGCTCATAAGACCGTCCAGTTAACTCCGTCGGCAAGTGTGACGGCGGAGAGTCAGTAGCGCCCACCGGTGTTGAAAATGCGGTCTTGATAGAATCACCAGTGATGACCGCGAAATTTCTGGCCGGCGGCTTGCTGGCCCTACTGCTCATGTCCACCTCGAATTCCTCTTCGCAAACCCAGGCACACCACACCAAGACCGGCGTGTATCACACCGGGAAGGCATCGAAAGACGACATGTATGTCGTCCCGGATCTAGCCGAGCGATTGGCGAAGTGGAAGCCGGTCGAGATGCCGTTCCATTCCGAGGGTCTGACGGCACGCGAGCGCCAGGAAGTTGAAAAGCTGGTGGAGGCGTGCCGGTATCTCGAGGACATTTACTGGCGGCAGAGCGATCCTGAAGGACTGACGCTTTACCAGGAACTAGCCGGGAGCCAGACGCCGCGCGACCTCAAGTTGCGGCGCTTTCTCTTCATCAACGGCGGACGCTTCGACCTTCTCGACAATTTCAAACCGTTTGTCGGGCGCGAGCCCATGCCTCCGGGTCGTGGCTTTTATTCGCAGGGCCTGACGCGCGAACAGATCGAGCAATACGTGAAGGATCATCCGGAGCAGAAGAACGATATCTTTAGCCCGTACACCGTCGTTCGTCAGAACGGCGAGCAGTTACATGCGATCAAGTATTCGGTCGCGTATCGCTCGTTTTTGGAGCCAGCCGCGAAGGCGCTGCGTGAAGCGGCTGCGCTCAGCAATGACAAGGATTTCGCAAAGTTCCTACGCATGCGCGCGGATGCGCTGCTCTCGGACGATTACTATCCCAGCGATCTCGCCTGGCTCGATTTGAAAGACCCGAAGATTGACGTGATCTTCGCGCCGTACGAGACCTACATGGACGGCCTCTTGGGCGTGAAGGCGTCCTACGGTCCCGCGGTGCTGGTGCGCAATGAAGCGGAGAGCAAGAAGCTGGATATCTTCCAGCAGTACGTGGCGGACTTGCAGGAGGCGCTGCCACTTGCGCCCGAAGATAAGCCTTCGAAGAAGGGCTTGCAGACTCCAATGGAGGTGGTCGACTCGCCGTATCGTGCGGGCGACTTGCGGCACGGCTACCAGGCAGTTGCCGACAATCTACCGAACGATCCTCGGGTTCATGAGGCGAAGGGCTCGAAGAAGATTTTCTTCAAGAACTTCATGGACGCGCGTGTCACCTATATCGTGCTGCCTCTGGCGAAGCGCCTGATGATTCCGAGTCAAGCACCGAAGGCAACCGCAGAAGGCTACTTCCTGGGCACGCTGGCGCATGAGATCTCGCATGGACTGGGCCCGGCTTTCTCGCGCCAGAATGGCAAGCAGGTGGATACGCGTGAGTCGATTGGGCCGCTCTACAGCGGTTTGGAAGAATCGAAGGCGGATATTGTTGGCCTGTTCTGCGTGAAGTGGATGGTGGATAACGGCAAGCTTCCGAAAGAGCGGCTTGAAGAAGCGTATGCCGCGCATATTGCCGATCTGTTCCGCGCGGTTCGCTTCGGAGTAGGTGAAGGGCACGGCCGCGGCGAGATGATGGAATTCAACTTCTTCGTGGAGCAGGGAGCCGTTCGTCGGGATGCGTCGGGGAAATATGCGCTTGACTTCGACAAGATGCCGATTGCGGTGGCCGCTCTCGCGAAAGAGTTGCTGGAGATTGAAGCGACTGGGGATGGTGCTCGCGGGGAAGCGTGGTTCAAGAAGTATGGTGACATGCCAGCCCAGTTGAGCCAGGATCTGGCGAAGACGCGGGACATCCCGGTGGATCTGGATCCGAAATTCGCCTTCAAGGATAAGGTGGAGTAGGGAAGCAGGACAGAGTGGATTCGATGAACGCCAGAGCAGCTTTTCGTATGGATCGGCGTCAATTCCTGGCATCCACCAGCTTGGTGGTTGCCGGCGCGGTGCTTTCTTCGCGAGAGCTGTTTGCGATATCGGATTCAGTTTCTGCTTCCGGCCTGGTGCAGAAGGCGCGTGAGAGAGCGGCGACGGCGACGATCAAGGTCCAGTCTCTGCGAGGAAATGTAAGTGTTCTGACAGGCTCTGGAGGCAACATTGCTGTTCTTCCCGGACGCGATGGGAAGCTGCTCGTCGATGCTGGCTATGCGGTCGCCCGTCCGAAAATAGCCGATGCGCTGTCAGGGATCAGCTCAGATCCGATTCGGCATCTCGTCAACACTCATTGGCATTTCGACCACACCGACGGCAACGAATGGCTGCATGCCGAAGGCGCCGTCATTCTGGCCCACAAGAACACGCGAAAGCATCTCTCCACGACAACGGAAGTCAAAGGCTGGGACTATACCTTCCCGCCAGCTCCTTCCGGTGCAATTCCGGCGGAGGTGTTTTCCGACGCTCGCACCTTGCATTTGAATGGCGCGACGATTGTGCTGAAGTACTATCAATCGGCGCACACCGACGGAGACATCTCCGTTCACATCGCCGAAGCTGACATTCTGCATACTGGCGATACGTTCTGGAATGGCTACTATCCCTTCATCGATTATTCGACGGGCGGCAACATCGATGGAATGATTCGCGCAACGGAGATGAACGTCGCAAAAGCCACGCAGAAAACCATCATCATTCCCGGACATGGCCCGGTCACTGACAAATCGCAGTTAGTCGTTTACCGGGATATGCTCGTCGCGATTCGCGAAAACGTTGCAGCATTAAAGAAGCAAGGGAAGTCGCTGGATGAGGCGATCGCCGCGAAGCCAACCGCCGCTTATGACGCGAAGTGGGGCAGCGGCGGAATGACTCCGGCCTTGTTTACAGGCCTCGTGTATTCGGGAGTCTAGCGGCCCTCGCCGAGCTATCCCAGAAAATCCACTTTCGACTCGCGTGGGATCACGCCAGCTTTGTGGCCCATGTCGAGCAGGCGACGGATCGCCTCACGGCCATCGGGGCCATACTCAATCGTTCGCTCGTTGACGTACATGCCAACGAATTTGTCCGCCGACTGCTGATCCAGGTCGCGTGCAAATTGCATGGCGTATTCCAGCGCCTCTTCGCGATGATCGAGCGCGTATTGAATACTCGTCTTCAGGGCTGTAGCGACGTCCGCAATTGTTTGAGGCGTTAGGTCGCGACGGATGGCGTTGCCGCCAAGAGGAAGCGGCAGTCCCGTCATGTCGCGCCACCACTTGCCAAGATCGACAATGCGCTGCAAGCCGGATTTGGCGTATGTCAGCTGACCTTCGTGAATGATGAGTCCAGCTTCGTATTTACCAGCCAGAACTTGCGGGATGATCTGATCGAAGGGCACAACTTCGGTTTCCACGTCAGGCGCGAACAGCTTCAGCGCCAGGTATGCCGTGGTCATAGTGCCGGGTATGGCAATGCGCGTGTTCTTCACGTCGAGGATGGAAAGCGGTTTGGGCGAAATGATCATAGGCCCATAGCCTTCGCCTACGCTGCCGCCGCTGCCGAGCAGTCCGTACTTGTCCTGCACATAGGGATACGCGTGGAAAGAGATGGCGGTTAGGTGGTAGACGCCTTCCATGGCCTTGCGGTTCAGCGTTTCTATATCGCAAAGCGTGTGGGTGAATTTCAAACCGGGGACACGAACCTTGTTGGTCGCGAGTCCGTAAAACATGAATGCGTCGTCGGAGTCGGGACTATGCGCGACGTTAATTTCCTGTAATCCAGCGGTAGCACTGCTGACCATAACGTTCCGTTCTACGAGGCGGGAACAACCTCAGACAAAGTGGTAGTGCAAATTAAGCTAACAAATTCGCAAATCGTGGCGAACTCTTGGCGCGACGGCCGAGTTCCGCGGCCGCCAAAACCTTGATTACTTCAGCAAAGATGAATGGGTATAGTCCAAAATTCGCAGCCCGGGCCAGGGGAGCATGCAGTAGGACCATGATCCAGGAGACACCGCTCACAAAGAGCAAGATTTCGCCGGCGACTGAAGCCAAAGCATAGCGCGTGAAAGTCTTCGGTCCGCCCTCGGCGATCCAGCCTGCAAGAAAGGCGACGAAGGGATACGAAATCAGGTAGCCACCGGTTGGTCCGAGCAATTGAGCAACGCCCGAGAGCGCGCTGGGCGCAAATACCGGTGCACCCATTGCTCCTGCGGCGAGATAGAGCGTAAGCGCCGCGAATCCGCGACGGCTGCCGAGTGTGAGTCCCACCAGCAGAACGCCGAAGTTGGCGAGGGTCAGCGGAACCGGTGTGAACGGCAGGGGCAGCGCGAAACGGCCAAGAATCCCCATCAGCAGGGTCGCGCCAACGACCAAGGTCGCGTTCTTCGCTAGACTCGAGCTCCATGGCTGAGTTTCAACAGCCTGCACCAATTGTTTTCCCATCGTCTACTCCTCAGGAGTTTGCAGAATCGTTTGTGCTCGGTGGCGCACTGGTCTCGACCACCGCGGCCGGATGCGGTTCTTTGCCCGTCATATGGCGACGAACGCGCAAAAATGCCGCCACGGCAGCCCACACCACAGACAAGGTGCTGAGGACCAGAATTGCGTAAAGCACCTGAATGAACACAGCTCGCTAGAATATCAGAATCGCAAGCGAATCCCCACTTGCGGCAGATCAGTGCGCCTGCATCGCTGTTTCCACTTCTTCCACGGTGCGCGGTAAACCTTCGGTAAAGCGAATCAGCTTTCCGCCGTTGTCGACGTAAAAGATGTCTTCGATGCGGACGCCGATCTTTTCCTCGGGAATGTAGATGCCTGGCTCGATGGTGAATACCATTCCCGGACCCATGGTATGTGTGTAGTCGCCGACATCGTGAACTTCAAGTCCAACAAAGTGGCTTAGGCCATGGATGAAGTACTGGCCGAGTGGCTGGCCTTTCAAATCTTTTCCGTGAGAGTTGATGTAGTCGTACGCGACTTTGTAGAGAGAGTTGTGCCCGTTACGAGAGAGCGTCGACTTGCCTGATTGAAATGCGTCCATGGCGGCTTGCTGCGCGCCTAACACGATCTCGTAGATCTCGCGCTGGCGCGGAGTGAACTTGCCGTTAGCGGGCAGGGTGCGGGTGATGTCGGAGGCGTACATCGAGTACTCGCCTGCTACGTCCATCACAACGACATCGCCGTCGTGAATCGGGCCATCGTTGTCGGAATAGTGCAGCACGGTGGAGTTGTAGCCCGCGCCGACGATGGGCGCATAGGCCGGACGCTCGCAACCCCGCTTACTGAATTCGTACTGCATGAGAGCTGCGATCTGGCGCTCGCCCGTGCCAGGTTTCATCGCTTTCATGGCTGCGAGATGAGCCGCCATGCTGGCCTGTGTGGCTTTGCGGATCAGTTCGATTTCGCCTGCATCTTTGCGCACGCGCAATTCCGCAATCAGCGGATCGGCATCCTGAGTCGAGATGTAGTTCGGAAACGCGTTGGTGCGGGTCAGCCACGCCATCGATGACGCTGATAGGTCCCCAGAATTCACGTAGATGGTCGCAGCGGGCGCGGGAAGGATACGCACCAGTTCATCGCGAAGGCGATCCAGTACCTCGACGTGGTCCACGCCAGTCAATTGCGGAGCCTGCGGATTTTCAGCGCCGAGTTTGGGCCCTGTCCACCGTTCCTGGGTGTAGTTGTGCGCGGGAAGGAAGAGGATTTCGGTGTAGGGAAGCGCTTCCCGTCCGTCGGTCGCGGGACGCGCCGGTGCAACGAGGATTGCAGCGCCCGGTTCGGTCCAGCCAGTCAGGTAGAAAAAATTGTTGTCTTGGCGAAAGCCGTAGAGATCGTTCTGTCCGGCGGCTTCGGTTCCGGCAAAGACCAGTACCGCTGCATTCGCTTTCTTGGCTAACGCCTCGCGGCGGGCGTGGTAATCAGAACTCGGTTGCCGCTCGATGGCGACAGCGGAAATTGAGACTAGCAGGAAGAGGAACGTCAGTGCTCTGCGCAAGAGAAATCCTCGGACAACGAAGTGGAACCCGAGATTATACCTGCACGAAGGTCTGCGAATCCCACCTCTGCCAAAGGAGAGCAGAGATGGGGCAACCAGATCCCGCACATCCCACCGAAGGATGTGTGAAGCACCCGCTCAATCCGAAATTTACCCTTTCTTCTGCTTCGAGTTCTGTTGCGCCTCAATGACGCCGTCCACGTTGCTTTTATTAATGAGCGTCGAGCCGGTGTCGACGAAAGTGGGCAGCGCTGCGTTCGGATTTTCCGCGGCATTCGCGTCGCCGACATTCATGCGGTTGTGATGAAAATCGTCGAGCATCTGCATTCCGAAATATCCCATGGTGAAGGGCTTCTGTGCGATGGTCGCTTCGATCACTCCCTTGCGAACCCAGTCGAGCGTGTCGTCGTCGGTATCCATGGCGACCACGAGTTTGCCGGTTACGTGATTGTTGTTCAGCACAGCGGCCACTTCCTTACCGCCCTGGGCTTCGAGACAGATGAAGCCGTCGATAGCCTCTTTCTTGTCGAGGATTCGCTGGGTCTCATCGAACACGGCGCGCGGGTCGCCTTTCATGTCGACGATGCGGTCGATCTTGATCTGTGGATAGCTTTCGAATACTTTTTGATAGCCGCGCAGCCTGGCATTCAGGTTTGCCTGGCTCGGCATGGTGAAGATCACCACATTCCCCTTGCCGTGAAGTTGTTTCGCCGCAAGTTCGCCGCCGCGCACGCCTGCGTCGTAATTGTTGGTGCCCACAAAGAACAGGCGCTTGCTCACCGGCGAGTCGGAATCGATCGTGATGACGGGAATTCCGGCAGCCACTGCGGCATCGATCGATGGACGCAGAAGCTCAGCGTCGCCCGCAGACACCAGGATGCCGGAAGGCTTTTTCTGCACTGCTTTGTCGAACTCAACCTTCTCCGCTTGCGGATCGTAGCTATCGGGTCCGACAACCTCGGCGTGCACCTTCATCTGCTCAGCGGCTTTGTAGAATCCCGCAGCGGCTGATTGCCAGTAGGGAATCTGCGTGTTCGCAGTGATCAGGTAATAATGCTCGTCGCTATCGTGCTTGGAGCAGGCACTCAATCCGAGCACAGCTATCAGGGAAATAATCGCGCAGGCAAACCGTCGAAGATTAATCATGGAGCACCTCTAGAAGAAAATGCGGGCAGGAAACCAAGGGCCCAAAAGAGCGAATTGTAGGCCTGTTGGGACTCGATTCACAAGTGCGCGCGCCACATACGAGGTTTGTTGCTATACGCCCACTGGATACGGCTTCGCGGTTTGCGGTTCGCGCGCGTCGCGCCCGAAGAAACGCTCGAAGCGTCCCTGCAACAGGGACATCAATCCGGTGTACCAGTAGCCGAGAACGAATAGTCCGAGGAAAGGAACGGTGATGAAGTTTTCATTGGCTACCGCGTACCACACGGTCAGCGCGAAATAGCTTCCGACCGCCAACTCGAGATAAGGAATCCAGCCCAGCCGCCGGCGGTATTTGCTGGCAATCACCTTGTCCGACTTCGATTGCACACGATATTTCGGAGTGCGCGCAAACGCCGTCTGTTTGCCGACCAGCGCTTCCAGCACCGCCTTGGTGTTGGTCATGGTGAGCCCGATTCCCAACGCCATAAGGAAGGGCAGGTACATGAAGGTTCGGTACCAGGTGCGCGGATGGAGTTCCTTCTGCGATACGAGGTAGAAGCTCGAAACCGAAAACGTCGACGCCAGGAAGAGCGGCACGTCGATGTAGAGCATCTGGAACCATCCCTGGTAAAAGCGGATGATCATCGCCGGCAGCAGCAGGGTGGAAAGCACAATCATCAGCGGGTAGCTGATGTTCGCGGTCAGGTGATACCAGGCTTCGATTTTGACACGGCGCGGGGCATTGCTCTTCAGCACGAACGGCAGATCCTTGATCGCGCACTGAATCAGTCCCTTGGCCCAACGCGCCTGCTGGGTCTTGAACGCCGTCATCTCGATGGGCAATTCCGCCGGGCACTCCACATCTTGCAGGTAGGCGAACTTCCAGCCCTTCAACTGCGCGCGATAGGAAAGATCGGTGTCCTCGGTGAGCGTGTCGTGCTGCCAGCCTCCGGCTTCTTCAATCGCACGGCGACGCCACATGCCGGCGGTGCCGTTGAAATTGAAGAAGACGCCCGTGCGCGATCGTCCGCCATGCTCGAGCACAAAATGGCCGTCGAGCAGAATTCCTTCGACTTCCGACAGAAACGAATAGCCGCGATTCAGGTGGGTCCAGCGCGTCTGCACCATTCCGATCTGCGGCTCGGTGAAGTGGTGGATCACCTTCATCAGCCAATCTTCGGGCGGAACGAAGTCGGCGTCGAAGATGGCGATGAACTCGCCCTTGGAGAACTGCATGCCGTTATGCAGCGCGCCGGCTTTGTATCCGGCGCGATTGGTGCGATGGATGAACGTCACCGGGTGTCCCATGGCCGCGTAGCGCTCAACAACGCCGCGGGCGACCTCGGTGGTCTCGTCAGTCGAATCGTCGAGTAGCTGGATTTCCAACTTTTCGCGGGGATAATCCAGGCGGCAGATTGCGTCCACAAGGCGGTCGACCACGAACTGCTCGTTGAAAATCGGCAGCTGGATGGTGACGGTCGGCAGTTCCGCGAATTTCTCTTTAGGCTCGGTTCGTTTGTTCTTCTTGTTGCGGTAGTACATCCAGACGAGCTGATACCGGTGCAGCCCATAGAACGCCAGCAGGATCAGCACAATGAAGTACGGGATCAGCAAGGCCATATCGAAGGCATTGGCCTTGTACAAACCTTTAAAAGTAGTGTCCAGGATGTGCGTGCGCAGGTAATGGCCGAAACCGCGCTGCTCGAGAAACAGCGCAAAGCCTAAATTGGAGGTAAAAGAAGTCAGCGTTCTTGCCCTTGTGCCAGAAACTTCGGAGCGCCGGCCGGAAAACCTGATTGTACCTGATAAGTGACACCGACTAAATGGCGGGATCGATTAACCTGTTGCAGGTGCTGGATTTCCACCGCGTACGCGAACCTGTGCTGCTTTGGTTACAATAGTGGAAAGCAGTTCTTCTGGAGTCCGGGAATTGGCAACAAACAATTCACAATTACAACCGCGGATTTTGTGCGTAGACGATGAGCCCGTCGGATTGACCGTGCGCAAATTGCTGTTGGAGCGCAAGGGCTACGCAGTGGAGACCGCCTCGAACGGCCCTTCCGCGATTGATATCTTCAAGGTACGACCCTTCGACCTGGTATTGCTCGACTACTATATGCCCGCGATGAACGGCGCTGAAGTCGCGCGGGCGATGCGTACCATACGCCCGAAAGCGCGAATCGTAATGCTTTCGGCGTACGTTACGTTGCCGGAAGAGGCGCTTGAACACGTTGATGCTTCGATCACCAAAGGCATTCATCCGGAAGCGCTGCTGGATTCGATTGGGCAACTCATCTCTCTCGGTCACGGTGGGGATCACTGATCATGGAGCCAAAAAAATTTGGTCGGATTCTACGGATTTCTCTGCTCATTCCAGCGCTGGTTATCCTGGCGATGGCGGCGATCGTAGGGTTCGAAGTCGAGCAACTACGAACCGCACTCGGATGGGTCGATCATACGGACAGGGTTGTCGCAGAGGCGCGCCTTACGTTTCGATCGATAGTGGATGAAGAGACCGGCTTGCGCGGATATCTGCTGACTCGCCGAGACGACTTTCTCGCACCCTACAACGAAGCGCATTCCGCGTGTGGAAGAAGAGTTCGCAAAATTGCCACAACTGGTGGCCGATAATCCCGAGCAGCTTCAAAGAGTTCAGCAACTGCGGGATTCGTACGATAAGTGGCTTGCCTATTCGAAGGTCATGCTCAGCCCTGACACCGTGCTGACTGCGAGCACTTACGAGACGAACTTGCAGGGCAAGCAGTTGATGGATGACGTCCGCGCGCCAGATGGACGAATTGATGCAGGCGGAATATGAACTGCGCGACGAGCGAGTTCGCAAATCATCGGATCTCGATAAGCTCTTTTTTGGCAGCCTTATCGGACTAACAATTCTGCTTGGAACAACGGTGGTCCTGTTTACTCGCCGCCAGTTGCTCGGATTGTCGGGCAGCTACGAAGAGGTTCTGAAAGACAGCCACGAGAAGACGGCCCAGGTTAAGGAACAACGCGAGTGGTTCTCGACGACTCTACGGAGCATAGGGGACGCGGTGATCGCGACCGACGAGAAGGGCAAAGTCAGCCTGATGAACGAGGTCGCTTGCGAACTCACCGGGTGGACCGAGGAAGAAGCTCGCGGCCACGATCTCCAGGAGATCTTCAAGATCATCAACCAGGAGACTCGTGAGATTGTCGAAAACCCGGTCTCGAAGGTTCGCCGCCTGAATAAAGTGGTGGGCCTGGCGAATCACACGGTGCTCATCAGCAAGGATGGTAAAGAGTACAACATCGACGACAGCGGAGCTCCGATCCGCAATTCAGATGGCGAGATGGTTGGCGTGGTCCTCGTCTTCCGTGACATCACCCGCACTTACCAGATGGAACGCACTCTGCGGACTACCGAAAAGCTGGCGCTTGCTGGACGGCTTTCCGCGACGATCGCACATGAGATTCACAACCCACTCGATACGGTGGGGAACGTTCTTTATCTCATTCAGAGCGACTCGCAGGGAGAGATGCGACAGCATATCGAACTGGCCATGCAGGAACTGCAGCGCGTGAGCCAGGTGACGAAGAGCATGCTTTCGCTCTATCGCGAATCGAAGACGCCGGTTCCAGTCTCTGTAAAAGATGTGCTGGAAAGTGTGCTTGCGTTGTTTGAGACCAAGATCGCCAGTAAGGAAGCCAGCATCGGCAAGTCCTATCAGAAAGAACTTACACTGGAAGGTTTCCCGGCGGAATTACGACAGGTGTTTTCGAACTTTATCGGAAATGCGCTTGATGCCATCGCGCAACATGGTGCCGTTTCCATTACGGCATCCAAGACTGCTCCTCGGGGCGAGACACCAGCTGGCGTTACGGTTGTGGTCGCTGATAATGGGACTGGAATCTCGGAGGAGAACCTTTCCAAGCTCTTCCTGCCCTTTTTTACGACTAAAGGCGAACAGGGTACCGGCATTGGACTGTGGGTGAGCAAGGGCATCATCGACAAGCACGGCGGCACTGTTACCGTCGACAGCAGCACCGAGCCGGATTATCACGGGACGACATTTACAGTTTGGCTGCCCGAAAAATTTACGGGCGAAAGACAGAACCAGGCTCCGGTGATTCAGCCGGCTGAGAACGATGAGACACTCGAAACGGCTTAGCGAAGCAGGCGTCGAGCATCTTTAAGCCTGTCGTTTCGAGCGAGGGGCGCGATAGGTGCGCCCCGAGTCGAGAGACCTCGCGTTGTCACGTTAACTTCTGGCCCGACAGGATTACTCGTAACGCAGGGCTTCCACGGGGTCCATGCGGGCGGCTTTGATCGCCGGCAACATTCCGCTGACGATCCCAACAAATGCCAGGATGATCGTCGACACAAGCAGGATGGTGGGATCGATGTGCAGATGAATGTCCGCGTCTTTGCGCATCTTCGGCAAACGCGCTGAATAGCGGCAGGGAACCGATGATGGTGGAGATGAGGTAAGCAGCCACCACTCCGAGCAGGCCTCCGGTAAAGGTGATGGCCATTGCCTCCGAGAGGAACTGCACGAGAATGTGGCGCTTGCGTGCGCCCAGGGCTTTTTCCACGCCAATCTCGCGTGTCCGCTGCGTGACCGCCACGAGCATGATGTTCATCAGGCCGACGCCGCCTATGCCGAGCGTGAGAAATCCGATGAACGTCAGCAGGATCTTGATGCCAGTGGTGACGATGCGGAACTGGCTGATGTCTTCCATCAGGTTCCAGACAAAGACCGCCTGCTTGTCCTCAGGCTTGAAGTTGTGGTGTGCGGCCAGAACCTGTCGCACAGCGTCGCCGACCTTCTGGTAGGCCATGCCTTCGTATTCAATGAAGATGCCACCGAGGTAATGCGTGTCCTTCAGGTCGCCAAAGGAGCTGAAGGGCACAATCAACATGCGATTGTCGTTGTCATCGCCATCCTGGACCTTGTGCTTGAGGATGCCGATGATCTGAAAGCTGATTCCGTCGATACGGACCGAGTTGCCGATCGCAAGTTGTCCGGAAAAGAGCTTCTTCTTGACTTCGTCGCCGATCACAACAACGCGCGCACGGGTACTCTGGTCTTCTTCGGTGAGAGTTCGACCTTCCGCCAGATCCATGCGGCGGATCTGCATCCACGACGGGATATACCCCCACGGTGCGGAAAGTAAACATACGCGTGTCGTAACGTATGTTGGTCTGTTTGTCGACCATGGGAGAAGTGCGTTTCACCATGGGCACTGCGTTGGTGATCAGATCAAGATCTTCGAGGGTGAAGCGGATCTCAGCACCAGCCTTGCTGCCGCCGGCTTGCATTGACGTGCGATTCGGAAAGACGGCGATCATGTTGGAACCGAACGAGGAGAAGACGGTCATGATGGCGCGCTCGAATCCTGCGCCATAGGCAAGCAGGATCACGACGGTAGCGATGCCCCACGCCATTCCCAGCATGGTGAGCGCGGCGCGGCGGCGATTGTGTTTCAGGGCGCTATAGGCTTGCTCGAAGATGCTGAAGATCATCGGTTACTCCTGCCGCAGTGCTTCCACTGGTTCCAACATGGCGGCCTTACGGGCCGGGTAAATTCCGGAAACGATTCCGGCAAACGACAAGCAGAGAATGGCGAGAAACGCCGAAGCAGGAACAATGCGCGGCGGGTCGAAGCCATCAGGCGGCTGCATGGTGCCCATAAGCGCCATGAGACCGGCGACGATTCCCATGCCCACCGTGCCGCTCAATCCGGTAAGGAATGCGCCCTCAAAAAAGAATTGCGTCAGGATACTGCGGTTGGTCGCGCCCAGCGCTTTGCGCAAACCGATCTCGCGCGTACGCTCGGTAACGGAGACGAGCATGATGTTGATGATGCCGATGGCGCCGAGACCAAGCGTGACCAGGCCAACGCCGCCAAGAAACCAATCCATCGCGTCGAAGATCAGCGATACCTTCTTTCTCGTTCTCGATCGTGTCCCACTCATCGAAGGCATCCGGCGACAAATAGTTGAAACCGTGATTCCGCGCGATGAGTTTGTGTACCTGGGTTTTTGCCGCCAGGTGCTGGTCAGGGGTGATCGGCTGATAATTGATAAACGAAACCGCGTTCTCTGAGTTCTGATCTTTGAGAGGGAAGTATTCCCTCATGGTGCTGACCGGAATGAATATGCGGATATTGGTACCGTTGTTTCCCTCGCGGCCGACCTTCTCGAGAATTCCGATCACCTGGAACGGAACGTTGTTCAGCATGATCGTCGTGCCGACAGCCAGGCGTCCGTTGTAGAGAGTCTTGGTGAGCTCGACTCCAAGGACAGCCACGCGCTGACGCGAAGCTTCGTCACTGTCGGAAATCCATCGTCCCGTCTGAATGGGGATTGTGCGTATGTCGGCATAGATCGCGGCAACACCGAACACCTGTCCGTTTGCGCTGTTGTATTCGCTGACCGCACGTATGTCTTCGCGATTGATCACCGGAGAGACACGCTTTACGAGATTGGCTTCGTGCTTGATATCCAGGTAATCCTGGTAGGTGAGCTTGTAGGGCAGCATCGATTGCAAGCTGCCTTCGACCGACGGAATGCGTCCGCCGAAGATGAACATGATGTCCTGGCCGATGCTGGCAAGCTGCTTATGCTGGCCGGAACGGAAGCCTTCGCCTAATCCCACCAGAAGCAGCAGGGATCCAACTCCCCACGCGATGCCGAACATAGTGAGGAACGAACGCAGTTTATGCGCCCACAGCGTGCTCAGGGATTGACGGATGATGTCGAGAAATCTTTGCATTCAGTGTTATCTAACTGTTAACGCAGAGTTCGGACGTGCCCCACTGCTATATACGCCCGAGAATGATGCCGGGTTCCAAAAAGTAAGTTCCCCAGCTTTATAGACTCCGTGGGATTGGAATTGTTACTACTGTTTTTTCAGCGAGTTGGCGGCTACGGCAGTACCTTGACCATTATCTCCCGAGGGATGGGAGGAGGTCTGAGTGTACTCATAAACACCTCGTCCCGCCTTGCGGCCCAACCGTCCCGCCTTCACATATTGGGAGAGCAGCGGCGACGGACGATATTTTTCGCCCAAGGTTTTGTGCAGGTATTCCAGGATGTGCAGGCGCGTGTCGAGCCCGACCAGGTCAACTAGTTCGAACGGTCCCATGGGATGGTTCAACCCGAGCTTGACGGCTTTATCGATATCTTCGGCGGAGGCGATGCCTTCCTGCAGCATGTGAAACGCTTCGTTACCGATCAGCGCATTGATGCGGCTGGTGATGAAGCCGGGCGACTCCTTGATCACCACAACTTCCTTCTTCATGCGGCGGCCGACTTCGACCACGGTGCTAAGCGTGTCGGCGTCGGTCTCGAGGGCCTTCACCACTTCCAGCAGCTTCATTTTGTGCACTGGATTGAAGAAGTGCATGCCAACGCACTTGGGTGCGCGATAGGTAACCGAAGCGATCTCGGTGATGCTGAGCGAAGAGGTGTTGGAGGCGAGTATGGTGCCCGGACGGCTGAATTTATCCAGCTGGGTAAATATCTCGATTTTCGATTCCATCTCCTCGGGAACGGCTTCGATGATGAGATCGGCGTCGCGGGCGGCGGAATCGACGGATGTCGCATATTCCAGACGATCGAACGCCGCATTGGCATCCGCAACGCTGACCTTGCCCAGTTCAACAGCCTGGTCAAGATTCGCTCGGATTTCTTCGCCAGCGCGGCGCAGGGTAGAGGGGAGAATATCCTCGAGAACGGTGCGGTAACCGCCCAGAGCGGACGCATGGGCAATACCGCGACCCATGGTGCCGGCGCCGATCACCGCAACCGTGCGGATCTCGGGCACTACTTGGCCTCCAGTCGCTGGAGGATTCCCTGTACTGATGGATCAGATTTGCGGATGTAATCGGCGAGACGCTTCTTTTCGTCGTCGCTCATGGTGGGGATATTGGCGCCGATGCGCCGCAAGGTGGTTGCCATTTCGTCAACGTAGTTCATCATGCGAATCAGTTCGCCAGAGACGACCATTGTTACTCCTTCACGTGCCAGGGTATGAGAGCCGCTGCCTTGACGGGTATCCCTGTGAACGTCCGGGTGAACGGGTTGGGATCGACCTTCGGAGGCAAACAATCTATTCTCAACGTTAGAGAGCGGTTAGTAAAGCGCACGGCGAGAGATAATCTGGACGGATGCTACGAAATAAAAACCTAATCCCACTGTCGCACCAGCATCAGCACGCGCTCGCCTTTTGCGTGAGCGTCGACAAGGCGCTGGCGAATCCGGCCGCGATGGAAACGGCGGCGATTCAGCAGGAGATCACCCGGCTTTATACGACCGAGTTGGCGATCCACTTCGAAGCCGAGGAGCGGTTCTTGTTTCCGGCGGCGGAACAGCTGGAAGAAATGGCTAGCCTGGTGGACGAGTTGCGGATCGAGCACGGACTGCTACGGCGCGGCGTGAAACGTGCCGAAGCTCGGGATCTGACTACGTCGGACATACAGGTGTTTGCCGCGAGCTTGAGCGCGCATATACGGAAAGAAGAGCGGGAGTTATTTGAGGCGGTGCAGCGAGGGTTGGCTCCCGAGGAATTGGAGCGAGTGGGAGAGCAGATTGAAGCATTCTTTCAGACGAAGGCGTTACTTTAGGTGACGCAAGGCCTCTCGACTCGGCCGCAATGAATGCAGCCTCGCTCGAAGTGACAGTTGCTTAGAGGTGCGCACTGTAGTCTGCACTCTCCATGCGGCAATCCAGAGCTGAATCCGCATCTAAGTAACGGATGCAGGAAGCCCACCAGGCAGAATCGGTCGAGAGCTCCGAAGTTTCCGAGTGTCTCGATCGCATCTCTTATCAAAAAGAGCAGAACCGTCCCGTCAGCACCTACCGTTTGCAGCTGAACGCCGGATTTCGTTTTGAAGATGCGCGGCGGCTGCTGCCCTATTTGAACCAGCTCGGAATCACCCATTGTTATTTCTCGCCGGTGCTGAAGGCGCGCCCCGGCAGCTTGCACGGATACGACATCACCGATCACAACGCGTTGAATCCGGAGATCGGGACGGAAGAAGAGTTCGACGCATGCGTGCGCGAGATGAAGTCGCTGGGCATGGGGCTGATCCTCGACATTGTGCCGAATCACATGGGCATCGGCTACAACACGACGCCCTGGTGGCAGGATGTGCTTCGCAACGGAGAGGCGTCGGAATACGCGAATTATTTCGATATCGATTGGGACACGCTAAAACCCGAGCTGCGAGGGAAGGTGCTGCTGCCGATCCTCGGGCAGACGTATGGAGAGGAACTCGAGCAAGGTCACATCAAGCTGGAATACAACGAAGGCCGCTATCGAATTTGTTATTACAACAAGAAGCTGCCAGTGGATCCGCAAACCTACGCGCTCATTTTCGAACAGGTGCCCGGTCTGGAGGAGTTCAGCTCCGATGCGGAGTGGCTGAATCGCGGAGCAGCCGAGTTCACTGAATTGATTGGCGAGTTCCGATCGCTCCCGGTGCACACGACGAAGGACCCGATTCAAGTACGCCAGCGGAGAGTTGATATCCCACGCCTGCTTACGAGATTGGCGGAACTGCGCGGAGCGTACCCGGCGGCCACCGCGATCGTAGAAGTCGCGGCACAGCGGATGAATGGAATTCCGGGCGTTGCGCGGAGCTTTGGTCCGATGCACCGCCTTCTCGAGGGTCAGGCGTACAGGTTGGCGTTCTGGCGGGTTTCGTCGGAAGAGATCAATTACCGGCGCTTCTTCGACATCAACGACCTGGTGGGTCTGCGGATGGAGAATCCGGCAGTGTTTGCCGCGACACACAGGCTGATCCGCAAACTGCTGGCGGAAGAGGCTGTAACGGGATTGCGGCTCGACCATCCTGACGGGCTGCTGAATCCGATCCAATATTTCACGCGATTGCAAATGCTGTACGCGGCGAGCCAGTGCAGTGGGCCGACGGCGACGGGACCCTTAGCCGAGACCGGCATTGAAACTGAAATCGTACAGCGCTTCGGCGATCACAACTGGATGGGACCGCGTGCGCCACTCTACCTGGTCGTCGAAAAGATTCTTGAAGCAGGCGAGAAGCTTCCGCAGCAATGGCCGGTTGACGGCACGGTTGGATACGAGTTCGGCAATTCGCTGAACAACGTGTTCGTGCAACGCCAGAATGAGCGCGCTTTTACGAACCTGTATCACCGATTTATCGATGGCACGGTCGACGTGGGCGGGCTGATCTACAACAGCAAGAAGCTGATCATGGAAACGGCGCTGTCCAGCGAAGTAACGGTGCTCACTGACATGCTGCAACAGATTGCGAGCGGCGATAGGCGCGCGCGAGACTTCACACGCAACGTGCTGATGGGCGCCATCCGCGAGGTGATCGCGTGCTTCCCGGTGTACCGCACCTACATTGACGCGCGCGGCGAGATTACCGAGCGAGACCAACTGTACATACAAGAGGCAGTGGTCAAAGCGAAGGGACGCAATCGAACCAGCCCTACAGCAATCTTCGACTTCCTGCGATCGGTGCTGCTGCTGGATACCAGCGCAGGAGTGATTCCTTCCGATCAATATCGTGAGCGCCTGCGATTCACATTGAAGTTTCAGCAGTTGACCGGCCCGGTAATGGCCAAGGGATTGGAAGACACCACCTGCTACGTGTACAACCGGTTCGTTTCCGTAAATGAGGTAGGCGGATCGCCGGCGGAGTTCGGCATCGGCCTGGAAGAGTTTCACGAAGGCAACCGCGAACGCGCACGCGACTGGCCTTCTTCGATGCTCGCGACCTCGACGCATGACAGCAAACGCAGCGAGGATGTGCGAGCGCGTCTGAACGTGCTTTCGGAGATGCCACGAGAGTGGGCTTCGGAAGTGCTGAGGTGGAGAAGAGCGAATCGACGACGGAAGCAGACGCTGGGAGACGGTCGAATCGCGCCGGATGCCAACGAAGAATATTTCCTCTATCAGACATTGATCGGCTCATGGCCACTAGCGATCGACAGCAATCGCGATCGCGAGGATTTCGTTCGCCGAATCAAGGAGTACATGACCAAGGCGCTGAACGAAGCCAAAGTGAACATGAGCTGGACGAGTCCGAATGCGGAGTACCAGCAGGCGGTGGAAAGCTTCATCTCCAGGATTCTCACGCCATCTTCAAAGGAGCATTCGTTCTGGGGCGCAATGCAGGACTTCCTGCCGAGGGTGATGTACTTCGGAGCGCTGAACTCGCTGGCACAGGTCGCACTCAAGCTTACTTCGCCCGGCGTGCCGGATACCTATCGCGGAACGGAACTCTGGGACTTCAGCCTCGTCGATCCAGATAACCGAAGACCGGTTGATTATGATGTGCGGCAGCAATTCTTGAGCGATCTGCGTGTGAGGGAGATGGCGGGCGATCTCCCGCAGTTGTGTGGCGAACTGCTGGAAGACTGGAAGGATGGTCGCGTCAAGATGTGGACGGCGATGCAGATCCTGCGCTTTCGTCGCGAGCATCACGAACTTTTTCAGCAGGGAAGCTACGAGCCGCTGATAACTGGAGATGAACGAGAGCAGCACGTCGTTGCGTTCCGGCGGCGATGGCAAGGCCAGTCGGTGATCGTGGCCGTCCCGCGATTTGCATACACACTGACGAACGGCGAAATGCGCCTACCACTCGGAGAAGTCTGGGGTGAGACTGCGATTGGAATTTCTGAGCTAACGGGAGAGCTGGACAACGTGCTGACGGGAGAAAAAGTCCAGCTGCAGGATTCTCGCGCGCTATGCCGCGAACTCTTCCGCAGCTTTCCCGTTGCCGTTCTTAACGTCCGGTGACACGCGATCGGCGACTTCGGTGAGATCGGCGAGCTTCTTCGCGAGATCTTGTTTCAAACTCCCGGGAGCATAACGCCACGACCAGTTGCCGTCCGGGCGACTGGGCACATTCATGCGACCTTCGCTGCCCAGACCAAGCACATCCTGCAGGGGAACGACGCAGAGTCGCGACACGGAAGTTTCAGCGGCGCGAATCATTGCCCACTGAATGCCGTCGTTTTCGACGCCGAAGTATGCACTCGCGGCACGACGCTCGGCTTCGCTGGCAGTGCGCCACCAGCCAGGCGTAGTGTCGTTGTCATGCGTGCCGGTGTAAACGATGGTGTTCGGTTCGAATTTGTGGGGAAGATAGATGTGCGCACCGGGATCGCCGAATCCGAACTGCATCACTTTCATGCCCGGAATTTCGAGCCGATCGCGGAGCGCCTCAACTTCAGGCGTGATCACGCCCAGGTCTTCAGCGATGAGTGGCAGGCCACCCAGGCGCTCGCGCAACACATTGAATAGATCATCGGCCGGCCCTTTCACCCAGTGACCGTTGACCGCCGTAGGCTCGTTAGCAGGGATTTCCCAACAGGCTTCGAAGCCGCGGAAGTGATCGATGCGCACGAGATCGCAATTCTTGAGCGTCCAGCCCATGCGCTGGACCCACCAGTCGTAGCCGCGCGATTTCAGCACGTCCCACCGATAAAGCGGATTTCCCCAGCGCTGACCGGTGGCACTGAACGCGTCGGGCGGAACGCCGGCAACGACCTCAGGTTTCAGATTCGCGTCCAGGCGAAAGATGTCAGGATGCGTCCACACGTCGGCACTATCGAAGCTGACGAAGATGGCAACATCGCCCATGATCTGAATGCCGCGGCGTGCACACTCGGCGTGCAAAGCCTTCCACTGTTCGAAGAAGGCGAACTGAACGGCGCGAGTGACGTCGAGGTCGGCTGCATGACGTTCACGCGCGAAATGTTGTGCGTCGTTATCGCGACGGGCAATTTCCTTTGGCCACTCGTTCCACGACTTCCCGCCATATTCTTTGCGCAGTACTTCGAAGAGCGCGTAGTCCTCGAGCCACCATGCATTATCGCGGCAAAAGCTGTCGAAGCGGCCGCGCTTCGCGCCCGAGGCGTTCTTGAGAAATCCGCGTGCTGCTTCTTCGATGAGGGAAAACTTCGTGTCCCAGACTTTTTCGAAGTCGACGTTGCCCGTAGCAGGCAACAGTTGCTTCAAGCAAGCAGCATCGATCCATCCACGTTCGGCGAGGCGCTCGAGGCTGATCATCAGCGGATTACCGGCGAAGGCCGACGTGCTCGAGTAGGGAGAATTGCCGTAGCCTACCGGCCCCAGCGGCAGGATCTGCCACAGCGTCTGTTTCGCTTCGGTCAGGAAGTCGAGGAACTCATAGGCAGCCGGACCGAAATCGCCGATGCCGCCTCGCGACGGGAACGATGTTGGATGCAGAAGTATGCCGGAGGCGCGAGGGTGCATGGGCTTGTATGAATTCAGCTGAGACTTTGAATCTTTAGATGTTACGAAATGGAAAGCAGAAGCCGGGCTATGAGCCCGACTCCGGCTTATTGTTCATGACGCGTTCCCACTCGGTCTTGTTGATGCGAATCTTGCCTTCTTTTTGCAGGCGCTGGCGAAGATCGGTGGCGAACATCTGGAAAGCTTCGCCGCGTTTCTGCTGAAGCAATGCTTCGCGTACTTCGTCGCTGTTCTTCGCGGCTTCGTCGGCCGAGGGCTCCTGCTTATCGGTAAGCGCGATCACGGCTGCTCCGGTCGAGGTGCTGATGGGAGCGCTCACCTGTCCCGGGCTGAGATCGAAAGCAACCGAAGCGGCGCCGGACATAGATCCGAGCTGCGGAACCTGATCTTTCGCGCTTACGAGTTCGCTGGTCTTCACTGTAGCGCCCACTTCCTGTGCGGCCTTCTTCAGGTTGTGTTCGGCGCGAGCGCGATCCGCGAGTTGCTGAACTTTCTGCTGCATCAGCTGCGCTGAGCGCTGCGATTTGAAATCAGATTCAACCTTGGCGCGAGCTTCCTCGAACGTCGGCGTCGCCGGAGGTTTGACGTCGGTCACTTGAAATACCGTGTAACCGGTCGGCGTGGCAGCCTGCTCCGCAGGAGAGTTGGCCTTCGCGGCGAAGATCGCTTCGGTCAGTTCGGGAGCTGATCCAATGCCGGGAAGCGTATCGGAACGCGAGATCATGCCGCTGGTCTGGACCTGCAATCCATGCGCCTGTGCTGCCTTGTCGAGACTCTGCGTGCGAGCTTGCGTGTAGATGGTGCCGGCAAGCGCTTGAGCAGCGCCGGCAGCTTTCTCACGTTTGAGCTGCGGTTCGATGTCGGCTTTCACCTCGTCGAGGCTCTTCAGGTGGGCGTCGTGCCGGTCTTCCACCTTGATGATGTGGAAGCCATAGCTGCTTTGCACGAGGCCGCTCATCTGGCCGGGCTTCAGTCCGAACGCGGCCTTTTCGAATTCAGGTACAGTGCGACCGCGGCCAATCCATCCGAGTTCACCACCCTGAGTGGCGCTGCCGGGATCGTCAGAGCTTTTCTTCGCGAGGTCAGCGAAATTCGCGCCGCCTTGTAGCTTCTTCAAAACGTCTTCCGCTTTTGCCTTGGCGGCATCGACGGCTTTCTGATCAACCTTGCCATCTGGTCCGGGAAGCGGAGTCTTGATCAGGATGTGCGAGACCTTCACTTCTTCCGGAACGCGGAACTGATCCTGATGCTGGTTGTAGTAGCGCTGCAGATCCTGCTGCGAGGCCTGCGCGTCCGCTGCCAGCTTGTTGGTATCAATGACGACGTAACGAATCTGCCGCTTCTCCGGGATGGAGTTGTTGTACAGGCTCTTATTACTCTCGAAGAAGGCCCTCAGCTCAGGCTCAGTCGGATTGATCTGCTTGGCGATGTCATCGGGTGTCAGGACGGCGTAGTCAAACTTGATCTTCGTATTTTCGCGCTTGTAGGCAGCGGCGACTTCCGCTGGCGTCACCGTAACCGGAGCTACAACCGTCGCGCGGAGATTGCTGATGGTGAGCTGTTCCTTCACGCTGTTCTCGAATTGCGGAACGGAAACCTGGGCGCGCGAGGTGATCAAACTCTCGTACGCTTCCTGGCCGATGAACTGGCCATTCGGGAAGAACGTCTGGGCATAAACGCCATGCTCCAGTTCGTCGCGCAACTCGGCGTCGGTAGCCTGGAGTCCGAGACGATCGGCCTCAGAAAGAATCGCGCCTTTAATCAGCAACTGTTCTGCGGCACTCTGCCGCAGGAACGGGAGCAGGGCCGGAGGAATGGAGCGCTGCCCGAATTGCTGCTGAGCGATCTGGCGCGCCATCATGTCGATGTCCTGGGTGTTGACGTCCTGGTCGCCGACTTTGGCAACTACATTCTGGCCGAGGCTGCCGAATCCGAAGGCATCGCCGAGGATGCCGCCGGGCACAAGCGTGATTACCATGGCACCGCAAATGATTACGAGGAGGCCGCCGAGAACGATCTTCTTGGTCTTCCCGGGGGTTTGAAGGAACTTGATCATCTTCTAGAAACTCCAGAGGTTATAGGCGAAACTACGATTATAAACCAGAGACTTCCCGAACGCGCGGAGGATCCCTTCCGCAGTCCCTTTTGACTTGCCTTTTCGCATTCTCGATAATCGGGAGATGGACCTGTGGGAAGAGATCGTCAACATGCGCCGGCAAGGACGGCGTGGAGCCTTGGCCACCATCATCAATGTGCGCGGCTCGATCCCTTCCTTTAAGACGGCTAAGATGCTGGTGCGGGATGACGGATCGATCGTCGGTACCGTCGGCGGCGGGTGCGTCGAGGCCGATGTTTGGCAGGCCGCGCGCGAGGTGATGGAAGAAGAGAAGCCGCGCACGCTGACCTTCAATCTGAACCAGAATCCGCGGTACGACACGGGACTCGTTTGCGGGGGAACACTGGAGGTTTATCTGGAGCCGATTTTGCCTGTGCCTCTGCTCTACCTGTTCGGCGCCGGTCACGTTGCGCACAACGTATATAAAGTTGCGAGGACCGCGGGATTCGACGTGGTGGTTGTCGACGATCGCGAGAGCTATGCCAACGCTGAACGCTTTCCAGAGGCACGCGAGGTGATCGCGGAAGATTTCGAACCTGCGCTGGCACGGATCACGCCGAATGAGAACGCCTATCTGGTGATTGTTACCCGCGGGCATCGCGATGACATGCGGATCTTGCGTTGGGCGGTGCAGACCAGCGCGCGCTATATCGGGATGATCGGATCGAAACGCAAAGTGCTGACAATCTACAAAGAGTTGGAGCAAGAAGGTCTCGATCCCCAACTGTTCGAGCGGGTAATGGCTCCTGTAGGACTCGAGATTGGAGCGGTCACGCCGGAAGAGATCGCGGTCTCGATCGTAGCCGAGATGATTGCCTGCAAGCGAAACGCAGAAGGGGTTCTTGGGCACAAGCGTCACGGATTGAGCCGCGCGGCGCGCAGAAAAAGACGGGCAGGAAAGCTCGGAAAAGTCATCGATCGTGCCGCCTGCCGCCAAGAGCTGAGAGTGCCTCTTCAGTAACCTCAGGCACTAGTATCGTTGTTCATAAGGCACTAACATTCCACATATAGGCAAGCATTCCAACTTGCGGGTGGCAGTGTGCCGAGCCGGGTAGGGTCAACGATTCTGATTTCGCTGCTCGCATGCTCTAGTTCTCTTCTCTGCCGAGCACAGGATCAAGCTGCCCCCATGTACGCGAGTCCGGGAGTTGTGGTCAACGGCGCGAAGCCGCTGGCGCATGAAGCGCTGCCCGGGGACGTGATTGAAATCCCGCCGAACGATACGGCCGTCCTGCATCCCAGCGGAGACACAATCTTTTTGGCACCGCAGTCCAGCGCCGTTTACCTGAAGCGGGCGGTGCAACTCAGGTATGGGACGACGAAGGTCTCTACGAAGACCCTCCTCGCACTTTCGGTATATCAGTACACCATCACCCCGATAACTGAGGAAACGGAACACACTCCTCAGGAAACAAAACAGACTCCTCAGAAAACAACATACCAAGTGATGTGGAGCAACGACGGCGGGCGCGTGCGTGTTTACGAGGGCGAAGTTCGCATTGATGGATGCAAGAAAGAACTGAACGGTCCCCAAAGACAAGATCGCGGAACTGGGCCGGGACTGCAAAGCAGGGAGCATATCTGAGACCGCCAGCCGGGCTGTGGGACAAGTTTACGATTCCGGCGTCGATCGCGGCGCCGTCCACACCGATTATCTGCTACTACTTGTGCTTGAGTAATCTGAGTTGCCCCGACAAGAATGGTAAGTTCAACGTCTCCGCACCCCTAGTCAGCGATGTTATGGCCGAAGGACCTCGTTTCCTCTCCACGGGCCTCAAATGCTTTCCGTATCACCTGCGCCGTGAACCCGATCAGCGGCATCGATTCCAGCTCTTCGCGCGTAATCCAGCGCGCCTGTGCCACGTCGGAAGCGGCCTTCAACTCGCCGCTCACCCACGTGCACAAGAAATCTACGAGCACGTAGTGATATTGCGTGCGCCCCTCGCGATCGCTATGGATGCTGTCGAAGACGTCCAGCACTTCTCCGGCCTTCACCACCAATCCGGTTTCTTCCAAGTACTTCACGCTCGACGCCGCCGCGCAGTGTTTCACCCAACTCAAGCATTCCGCCGGGAACCGTCCACTCCCCCTGTCGTGGAGGCTGGCCGCGCTCGACGATCAGCGCCCGCTCTTCGTGGATAATCACGCCACCCACACCGACCAGCGGGCGATCTGGATATTCGCGCTGCACTAGGAGAAGAATCCGCGAGGCGTGAGATTCACAATCCTCCACCCGTTCTTGCCGCGGGCGAACTCAAACCGGACCTGCGATGATTTGCGCAAGGGCGCGCCCGGGCTGGTGGAATCTGCCTGCAAATCGAACTGCACGAGCACCAGCGGGCTCTCGGGATTGTCACCCATTTGACGCACATGGTAGCGGCCCACGAAGCCCTCGTATTGCGTGAATAACACGCTGATCTGATTCGCGAACTGGCCATAGTTGGTCATGAACTCGGGGTCAAAGGCGGAGAGAAACTGGGTTGGATTCTGCGTCTGCAAGCCTTGTAACAGCTGGTCCATCAGCTTGACGGCGACTTCAGGGGTGAATGCCGTTGCGGGCGGTGCCTTGGCTTGCTTCGCTTGAGCAAACGCTGCTTGCACGCAAATCAGCAGCAGACTCGCAAGCACCATCGAGCGTATTCTTACCGTCAGCATTGTGGGCTTCTCATCTGGCAATATAACAAAGGTGGCAATCTAACAAAGGAGGCCGCCGGTTCCGCGCGCTGGCAACAGCTGCGACGGATTTGGCAACTTTCTTCCTGTGGCTCTCGAAGAATATAAACGCAAACGCAAGTTCGACAGCACCCCTGAACCAGCCGGCGAAGTCGCGGCTAATGAAGGTCATCGCTTCGTAGTGCAGAAGCATCGAGCAACCCGCCTTCACTATGACTTCCGCCTGGAAATGGATGGCGTGCTGAAATCGTGGGCTGTTCCCAAGGGTCCTTCCCTCGATCCAGCCGACAAGCGCCTCGCCATGCAGGTGGAAGATCATCCTGTTTCCTACTTCGACTTCGAAGGCACTATCCCCGAAGGCAACTATGGCGCGGGAACTGTCATGGTTTGGGACGTGGGCACATGGGAGCCGGTGGGCGGCGACCCCGACCAGATGCTCAAGAAGGGCGACTTCAAGTTCACGCTACACGGTGAGAAGCTCAACGGCAGCTTCGTGCTCGCGCATATGAAATCGCGCCGCCCCGGCACCAAAGGCACGGAGTGGCTGCTCATTAAACATCGCGATGAGTACGTTCAGCCTGGCTTCGACATCGACAAGCTCGATTACTCCGTGCTCACCCAACGTTCTTTGGCAGAGATCGCCGGGGACCAGGGCTCGGCCGAGTGGGCAAGCAGCCGCAAGGCCACCAGACGATCGAGTCGGAAGAATGCATGGCTCGCCGATGCGTTGGCGAAGTCGGATGAAGCCAAACAAGCTGCTCCGGCAAAAGCTGCGAAAAGCGCAACCAAGACAGCCTCGGCTAAAAAATCTGCGAAGCGCGAGCCTTCAACTGCATCGCGAGAAACAAAATCTCGCAGCAAAACCAAAGACGACTCGGATGGCGACGCCCCCCCGCAGGCGTTCGACCTCCAATCGCTGGAGGGCGCGCAGCGCGCCGAGATACCCGGCGTGATTCATCCCATGCTCGCCACACTCATTGAGGAGCCGTTTGATAACGAAGACTGGCTCTTCGAAATCAAGTGGGACGGCTATCGCGCAATTGCTTACATCGACAACGGCTCGGTACGCCTTGTCTCGCGCAATGGCAACGAACTCACCGGACAATTTCCGGAGCTGCAATCTCTTGCCGAGCACTTTCGCGGCGAGCGTGCCGTCCTTGACGGCGAAATCGCCGCGCTCGACGACGAAGGCCGTCCCTCGTTCAGCCTGATGCAGCAACGCGCCGGAGGGATCGGCACACGTCGCACCGCACCCGATCATTCCATCCCTATCGTCTACTACGCCTTCGATCTGCTCTATGCCGACGGTTACAACCTTATGCGCGTCGATCTGGAAAAACGCAAAGAAGCGCTTGCGGCCATGCTGAAGACGGACGCGCTCATTCGCTACTCCGATCACTTCGTTGGCGATGGCAAGAATCTCTATCACGCTGCGCAGGAGCGCGGGTTGGAGGGGATCGTCGCAAAACGACGCAACAGTTGCTACATACAAAAACGCAGCCGCGACTGGCTAAAGATGAAGATCACGCGCTCGCAGGAAGCGGTAATCGGCGGCTACACCGAACCACGCGGCAGCCGCGAACACTTTGGGTCGGTCGTTCTCGGCTTGTATGACGACAAAGGACGGCTCATTCCAGTGGGCCAGGCGGGGAGCGGCTTCACGGCCAAGACTCACGAGGACATGTGGCAGCGTCTGAAGAAGCTGGAGACTAGCAAGAATCCGTTCCACGGAAAGGTTGAGAGCGATCGCAAAGTTCACTGGATAAAGCCGGAGCTGGTTGCGGAAATCAAGTTCACCGAATGGACGCACGAAGGGCAAACCGGAGGCGTGAAGATGCGTGCGCCCGTATACGAAGGCCTGCGAGAGGACAAAGATCCAAAAGAATGTGTGTTCGAGAAGCCGTTAGCTTTGGCGGAAGTGTAGGTTCTAAACACGCCAGCAAGACAAGTCTTTCCATTCACGCTGGAACATCGGACAGACGGGGCAATGGCTATCACGGAAGTTGCGACATTTCCGCAAAATCATTCATCTTGACAACAACTCTAACGAGCATAGACTCCGTACCACTTTGGGGATCGCCGGAAATCTGAAAAGCAACGAATGACTCATTGATTCGGGCTTGCGGCGCGCAGGGAGTTGTTGCCCGCTACGGCGGCTCACATCATGAAAGGTTGAGGAGGTTTGCCTATGACACACACCAGGCTCCTGAAAACCGCGGGGGTTATCACGGCATTTACCGCCATCATTCTCGCGGGAACGATGACCAGTTCGAAACGCGTTAGTGCCCGCGACAATGAGAGAGGTGATCAGGCTGAGGAGTCCAAGATTCGACGTGGTTTTGAGATCGCCCCTGTTCGCCTGAACCTGGAGAGAAAAAACCGGGCCTTGGTGGGACTGGGCAGCTACATTGTCAACGCCGTGGGCGACTGCAACGGCTGCCACTCCGCTGGCCCGACCAGCGAATTTGCATCACCGGGCGGCAACCCCTATTTTCGTACGCCGCCGTTCAGCGGAACAAAACAAGTGAACCAGTTGACCTATTTGGGCGGAGGGCGGGATTTCGGTCCGGTCGGCTCAGTTGCGCATCTTTACTCCCGCAATCTGACGCCGGATAACACTGGACTACCGGTGGGTGGGCATACTTACAAGGAATTCGTCGAGATCATGAGGCGCGGCACCGATTTCGATCACGTGCACCCCAATTGCATTAGCCCCGGCAATCCTGCCAATTGTTTCATGCCGCCATTCAACGGCGATCTTCTGCAGGTTATGCGATGGCCGTTTTTCCAGAACATGACCGATCACGATCTCCAGGCGATCTACGAGTATTTAAGTGCAATCCCCTGTAACCCCGGGCCAGGGATTGCAGGTGCACCCTATTTACAGAACGCCTGTGAATAACGCAACGCATTGACTCCGATTTCCATTTCTCAGAGAGCCGCCCTTGATCGGGCGGCTTTTTCTATTTGCGCGGATAGCTGTAATAGGACTCTTGGCTTGTCAATACTTCAATATTGCCGGGTGCCCGGTCCTTTCCTTCATCTGGAAAGGGCCGGAAACTAAACATGTGGGAGTCACGCGTAGCTGGTGGCGCAGGCGCCCTCGGCCGCGAAAAACTCGGCGAAGAATCAGCCTTTTGCGTTTTGCTCCTCAGTAATCAACGCCGCAAAAATCTCATTCGACACCAGCCGCCCCTTAGTCGTGAGCCTGATTCTGCCCTCTTCCAATTCCATCAATCCGTCACGGCAGAACTCCGCAATCTGTTCGCGATGGAAACTCGCGGCCTCGGGCCCATATCGCTCGACCAGTTGTTCCAGATCGATCCCTCGTGTCAACCGCAGTCCCAGGAAGTATGCTTCCTCGCAGGCATCAGCGTGGGACACTGGAGTCCGTATCTGCGCCGCGCCACTCGTGTATTGCTCCAGAGCATCAGGGGTCGCGAAACGCACCGCATCTAGCCCCTGATCCGGCCGAGCTTCCAGCATCGAATGCGCGTCCACCCCAAATCCGGCGTAGGGCTGGCGCGTCCAATACTTCAGATTGTGCCGTGACTCGAATCCCGCGCGCGCGAAGTTGGAAATCTCGTACTGCTGAATACCCGCGCGATTCAGTTGGGCGCAGGCCGCTTCATAGAGATCCGCCGTCAAATCATCGTCGGGAACAAAGTGCGCGTGATATCGCGTACCCCCGGCCATTACTTCGCGACCCAGCCGCGAATCTTCATCCACCTCGAGCATGTAAACGCTCGCATGCGGCACGCCTGTGTCGATCGTCTGTTGCAGCGATTCCTGCCAGCTTGTTTCAGTCTGGTGCGGCAGCCCAGCAATCAGGTCAATATTGATGTTCGTAATCCCCGCCCATCGCAGCCGCTCGATTTCTTCCAGCGTAATCTTTCGCGTATGCAGACGCGCCACGCTCGACGCCTCCTGGTCGATAAACGACTGCACGCCCAGGCTGACGCGATTCACGCCGCACGCGAGCAGCGTCTCGACGACTTCGTCAGAAAGCGTTCCAGGTGCGCACTCAACTGTGACCTCCGCGTCGTGCGAAACCACAAACTCACGGCGAATCGTTGCGAACAGCCTTTGCAGTTGCGACGGCTCCAGCAGAGTCGGAGTTCCACCACCGAGATAAATCGAATCCGCATCGCGCTCGATCATTCCATCCATCTGCGCCACACTCTGCTCGAAGCGCTCTATGTCTTCGCAGACGCGATCGACATAGCGAGCGAACACCGCCTTCGAGAACACGCCCGAGGCGAAGTTACAGTAGCTGCATTTGGTTTTGCAGAAAGGAACAGAGATGTAGATCCCCAGCGGCATCTCCTTGATTATCGCTTGATTTCTGGTGGCGTGCCGAGCAGTAGATTCGGACCAAACTAATCGTGCTTTGAATTCGGTTGCGTCAGTTTGCCGTTCTTGCCCTCACAGCTTTCATCTTGAAGACACAGGTAGTAGCAGATAATTGGTGTGGACGGCGCCGCGATCGACGCCGGAATCGTAAACTTGTCCCACAGCCCGACTGGCGGTCTCAGATACGCTCCCACTTTGCAGTCCCGCCCCAGTTCCGCAATCTTGTCCGTGGGGACGTTCAACTTCTTCTCGCATCCGTCTATGCGGACCTCGCCTTGACGCACCCAGACTCGTCCGCCGCCATTGTCCCAGGAGACTTGATACTCGGCCGGTTGCGTAACCGGAGTCACCACGTATTGATGTACACGAACGCCAACGCCGGTTTTCGTTGTGATCGTGCTGGTTCCATTGCGAAGCTCAATCCGTTCTTGATTGGTGTACACCGCTGACGAATGCTGATCGAGGTTCACCTGATCGCCACTGGGATGAAGCGTGAGCGTATCGTTGGCGGGAATTTCAATCACGTCACCGGGGAGGATTTCGTGCGCCAACGGCTTGGCGCCGTTGACCACAACTCCCGGACTCGCATACATGGGGGCAGCTTGATCCTGTGCTCGGCAGAGAAGAGAAGTACAGCATGCGAGCAGCGAAATCAGAATCGTTGACCCTACCCGGCTCGGCACACTACCACCCGCAAGTTAGAATGCTTGCCTATACGTGGAATGGTAGTGCCTTATGAACGGCCCTGCCAGTGGCAAGGCTGAATACTAAGTCGCCAACGCGGCGGTCGACAATTCTTTCAACGACTCCGCCAAGGGCGCTTTCGCGACCCCGCGCTCGGTAATAATTGCCGTCACATACTTGTTCGGAGTGACGTCGAAAGCTGGGTTCTCGACTTTCACGCCGTTGGGAGCGACCTGCTTTCCAGCAAAGTGTGTGACCTCGCGCGAGGAGCGCTGTTCGATCGGGAATCTTGCTGCCGTCGGGCGTTTCCATATCAATGGTCGCCCATGGCGCAGCGACGTAGAAGGGGATGCCGTGTTCTTTGGCGAGCACCGCGACTGTGTATGTTCCGATCTTGTTGGCGACATCACCGTTGGCGGCAATGCGGTCCGCGCCGACGATGACTGCGGCGATTTTTCCCTGGCGCATCATGGCTCCCGCCATGTTGTCCGAGATGAGCGTCGTAGGAATGTTGTCCTTCACCAATTCCCAAGCCGTCAGGCGAGCGCCTTGCAGGAAGGGGCGAGTTTCGTCAGCATAGACTTGGATTTTCTTGCCACTCTCGACGGCGGCGCGAATCACGCCCAGGGCAGTGCCGTAGCCGCAGGTCGCGAGCGCGCCAGCGTTGCAGTGAGTAAGTACAGTGCCGTCGGAGGGTAGCAGGACAGCCCCGTAGCGTCCCATGGCTTCATTGTTGGCGATGTCTTCGAGATACATGCGCTGCGCTTCGGTGACCAGCGTTTGCTTGATCTGCGCAACCGGCAGTTCGGAGACGGCGTCAAACTTGTCCTTCATCCGCTGGATCGCCCAGAAGAGATTGACGGCGGTGGGGCGAGTCTCCGCGATGGTGTCGCAAATCTGCTCGAAGTCACGACGAAGCTCGGAAACGTGATCGGCGCCCGAGTCACGCACGCCGAGCGCAACGCCCATGGCGGCAGCTACACCGATTGCAGGCGCGCCGCGGACGATCATGGTGCGGATCGCATTCGCGACTTCTTCATAATCGCCGCAGGTTACGTACACTTCTTCAGTCGGTAGTTTTGTCTGATCGATGAAGCGAACGCCGTCGTCAGTCCATTCCAGTGTTTTGATCACAGTTTACGAATCCAATCGATGTCAGGCCGTCTTTTCGGCGTTTTGCCGCAAGTGTTCTTTGCGAACGTCTTCGGCGGTGAAGATACATAGGAACGGGGCCGGAGCTGCAGCTTTCTCCACGTTCGGGCGACCGCCAGCTTCTTCGCGCTCTACCAGGCAGATTGCGCCGATCACGTCGAATCCAAATTCGCGGGCGGCTTCAATGGCCTGGATGGTGGAACTGCCGGTCGTGCAAACATCATCGACAATCACGACCTTCGCGCCCTTCTTGTGAAAACCTTCAATACGCTGGCCGGTGCCGTGTTGCTTTTCGGCCTTGCGGACTAAGAATCCGTTGATGCGAATGTAATCGGCGGCGCCGGGACTGAGGTCTGGGATCGGACGGCGTTCGGTGGATTGCTGTGCGCTGAGCATGGCTACCGAAACGACGATCGGATCGGCTCCCATGGTAAGTCCGCCAATCGCTTCAGGGGTCCAGCCCTGACGATACATTTCGTCGAGGAAAACGCGGCCAGTCAGACGAGCTCCTTCGCCGCTGAGCGTAGTGGTGCGACAGTCAATGTAGTAGTCGCTAGTGCCGCCGGATGAGAGCTTGAACTCCCCCAGGCGAAAAGAATCGCGAGCGAGTAATGCGAGAAGTTGTTGCCGGGCCGTTGTCGTCACGGAACAAACATACCAGATGAGCGGCGTGACCATGAAGGGGACGGCCAATCGGCTCTAAAGGCGCGTTCAGCTTACTCTTTCGAGATGGCGAAAATGGTCAGTTGCGATCCACATCAATATGAACAAAGTACTGTTGTACCCGGCATGAAGAAGGAAACTGCTGGCGACCGAACGAGTGCGAGCTCGGATGTAGGTGAGTGCCAGTCCGACGATGAAGATCAGGAACAAAGGCGCCCAGGCGTGGGCTAATTGGGCTGCGTGAAGAAGAGCAAATGCCAGGGAAGTGATGACCAGCGAGACAGCCACGCCCAGCCTGCGATTCAGAGCCGGATAGAGAAATCCGCGAAAGAAGAGTTCTTCCATCAGCGGAGCAAGCGTAACGCCGAAGACGGCCATCAGGTAGGCCCCACTGGCGTCGGTGAAGTACTTGTCGAAAGGCACTTCCTTCGGGATCGGCAGAAACGCCGAGGCGCCTTCAATCAGGAATCCGAGTAGAGCGCCAGCCACTACGTAGGCAGGCCATCTGAGCCCGGGCCACCTCCACTGGATCGACTTCCAGAATGGCAACTGGCGAACGCGCAGTGTGATCACCATGAAGATCAGCACAACCAGGTACGCGGCCGTCTGGACCGGCAGGGCGACCCGCGGATTATCGGTGATCTGAGCGCTCGTAGCTGGAATTCCTGACTTCCGCGCCGCGATAGGAACAATCACCGCCCCGAGGACGACAAGCGCCACCATTGCCACGAGCAGAATACGAACCACATCGGCCATGTTCCACGGCGGATTTTCACGCTGGAGAGTTGCGGAAGGCGCGCTTTGCGGCAGCTCAGGCGAGCCGGCTACTTGGCCTTCGATAGTTTCCGGCCTGAGATCCTGCGGATTGTCAAACGAGGCCAAGTCGTAAGGATAAACGATATCCAGTCGTCGCGAGCAGCGAAGCCGAACGGCTGCGCGGCCTGGAACAAGACTTGGCCCCGAGCTTGCACTTACCCGGACGGAATCACTGCTGCTTCAATAGCAGTTGCCCGGTGGAATCGCGGAGACGGAAGATATCGTCGCCAACGATGATTTCGCGGGCGATCACGTCCTGGTGACCGCGGAACTTGATTTTCGATCCCACCACAGCGATTTGTTCGCCCGGCTTGAATGGGAAGTTCACGCTGCGCATGATGCGCGATGCAGCTAGATGAACCTGCACGGTTCCATTCACGGTCTGCAGCACGAGATGCTCTCCCATTTCGCCATCGTTTACCGGGCAGGCAAACTCGTCGATGTGCAGAATCGTGCCCTGAACAGTGGTCTCGGTGGCAGGGTTGTAGCGGATCGATGCGGGATCCTGCGATCCGCCGAAGCCAATCACCAGGACGCCGATCACGAGCATGCCTAGGATGAGGCCGAGGATCAAACTATAGGACTTCATAACGGATCCTCCTTTGAGGAGACTTGGAGACGGGGAATTTCCTTGGAGGACGGAGTGTGCGACAGATGCGGGTTAACGTCGGCACGGAGAACCTCCGTAGCGAACGGGACCCAGAACTAGCTAGATCGTAATCAGGTGCGCTGGGGAATGCAGTGACGGCTGATGCAGGGCTTGGGTTGGAGACGCAGATGTCGTTTCAAGCTTCGGGTTTCAGGTTTTCGAAAAATGCAATCCTACACTTGTTGGTTTGTGCGTTGGGGGCTCGCTAATCCGCCTCGTCGATCAATATGCGAGCTCACCAGGAGCTATCCACCGACAATTCTCGCGAACAGCAGACAGCCGACAGCGGCAAGTAGCGCGACGAAAATCACGACGCGTGCGACGATCGCGCGACCCATATAACTCCCCTAAATATCGAATCGTTCAGTGTGCACTGATTCCGGTGGAACTCCGATTGACGGCAGCGCACGTTCCATCGCATCCATCAAGGGGCTTGGGCCACAAACAAAGTACTGAAAGCGTTTATATTGCGGCGGCAAATGCCGCAACAGCATTTCCGTCGTAATGTGACCGGTTTCACCTATCCAATTCTGATCCGATTCTTGTAGCACGTAGACTACTTTCAAGTTCATGCGCGTTTGAAGTCGTTCGAAGTCTTCACGGAAGGTAATGTCCTGGTAGTCTCGGCTGGCGTAAAAAACGATGATAGGACGATAGTCCTCTCGCATTGCCATGGTTTCACAGATAGAACGGAGTGGTGTTATCCCGATGCCACCGGCGATCAGCACATAGCCCGGGCCCTGCTGTTGATCGGACGAAAACACTCCATAAGGTCCATCGACCCAAATGCGCATTCCCGGTTTAATCGCCGGCACAATCTTGCCTGACCAATCCCCGAGTGCCCTGATCGTAAAAGCGATCGCACCACCTCGCTCTCTTTCCGCAGAAGATGAAAATGAAATTGGGTGCTGCTCGAAGTGAAAGGGCGTTCTGCCCATATTGAGCCAAGCAAACTGTCCAGGCTCAAAATCGAATCCGTCGTGCCCTACTGGATGTACAACCAGAGTCAGCGCGCTTCCCGCCTCTGGGATGGTCTGAATCACCTCCCACGGTCTCTGCCACAGCTTGATCGGCCTGAAGATTCGATAGTGAACTACGAGGCCAACCAACAAGGCCAAGTAGGATGCCCACAGGCACTCCATTGCCGTCGAGTGCGCATAATATCCGATTTCTTCCACATGAATGAGTGCGCATGGCACCACAACAATTGCCAAGCCCCTGTGTGCAACCTGCCATCGTTCGTATGAGATCTTCAGGTGCTTCCGAACTATCGTGAGCAGAACCAGCAGGATCAGTGCCCAAAATGAAATTACTCCCCATCTCCACATCCACAGAGTGGCTCCCGAGAAGGGACTGAGCAATGTCCAGGGATATCCGTAAAGGAAGAGAAAGATCGGATGCGCGAGCACGAAGATCATGGCGACGTATCCCATCTGCCTGTGGAACTGCTGGAGAGCATCCTGCCCGAAGGCGCCTGCCAAAAATTGAACTCGCGCGATCAGGGCGAATTCAAAAACTATCATCGCAAGACCTACATAGCCGCAGGCGACGGCAAATTCCAGTACAAACGCTCGCTGCGCTCCTCCCGGATGCGCCACCGCACCCACGATCAGTGGAAACAAGATGAGAAATAGATACAAACCAAACCACAATGCTGCTTTGGCGGCGTGCTTCATAGACCAACACTCTCTCGGCGTTAGATCTTAATTGCGCAAAGAGCAAGTCAACCTAAAGCCCAGACGGGGACGTCAGGCAACTATCAAAACTTCTAGCTATTTTGTTGGGAATCGAGTGCTGACCAGGTGACACTGTCGTTCAGAGACCGGCACCCTCGCGTCCATTCATTGTTCGCAGCTTTCTCCAATTGATCGACGGTCGGCCATCGACTCTCTCCGAGGAAAGAACGCGTCGTCTGTGGAAGTGCCACGTCGTTTGTTCAGGCATGGCCTTCAAAAGAGAATGAGAGCACGGATGAAACCAGCAAACCGATGTTCCTTTTACTGCTCCTGTTCGCAACCCTGGTCACGGTATCAGCTCAGGCGCAAACGACTACCGATCCCGCGCAGCTTCCTCAGCGGGATGGTTCCCACGACTTTGACTTTCTGATCGGAGACTGGAAAGCGCATGTCAAGCGCCTTCCCGATCGGCTCAACAATTCAAATGTAAACTGGTCGGCCTGTTCGCAGCCTGCGCTACGCCGGTGATCGGTGGTTTCGCCCGAAGTAGTGCGCCAGCGCCTGGCCCGTATACGACTTCTTAACTTTGGCAACCTGCTCCGGAGTGCCCTGTGCGACCACGCGGCCACCGTCTTCGCCACCTTCGGGGCCGAGGTCGATGATCCAATCGGCGTTGCGGATCACATCGAGATTGTGCTCGATGATGATGATGCTATTGCCCAGATCCGTAAGCCGGTGCAGCACGTCGAGCAGTTTGCGTACGTCGTCGAAGTGGAGTCCCGTGGTGGGCTCGTCGAGCAGGTAGAGCGTGCGTCCGGTTTGGCGCTTGCTCAGTTCGCGTGCCAGCTTGATGCGTTGCGCTTCGCCGCCGGAAAGTGTGACCGCGGATTGACCGAGATGAATGTAGCCGAGGCCGACGTCGACCAGCGTTTGTAGTTTCTGGCGAACGATAGGGAAATTCTCCAGGATCGGCAGCGAATCGGAGACGGGCATCTCCAGCAGGTCGGCGATCGAGTAGCCGTTGTATTTCACGGCCAGCGTTTCCTGGTTGTAGCGATGGCCTCCGCAGACTTCGCACAGCACGTACACGTCCGGCAGGAAATTCATCTCGATGCGACGTTGGCCTTCTCCCTGGCAGGCTTCGCAGCGGCCTCCGCTCACGTTAAAGGAGAAGCGTCCGGCTTTGTAGCCGCGTTCGCGCGCTTCAGGAAGCATCGCAAACAGTTCGCGAATCTGCGTGAAGACACCGGTGTAGGTCGCCGGATTCGAGCGCGGCGTCCGGCCGATTGGGGACTGGTCGATGCGAATGACCTTGTCGATGTTCTCGATGCCGGTGAGCGACTTATGTTCTCCGGGCATTTCGCGCGAGCGGTAGAGCCGCTGCGCCAGCGCGCGATAGAGGATGTCATTTACCAGCGTCGACTTGCCGGAGCCGGAGACGCCAGTGACAACCGTCATCACGCCCAGCGGGAAGGTCACGTCGAGATGCTTGAGGTTGTTCTCTTTCGCGCCAAGAATAGTGAGCGCGTTGCCGTTGGTGTGGCGGCGCTCCGCACGCATCTCGATCTGTACTTTTCCGGAAATGTATTTGCCGGTGAGCGAATCGGGATTGTGCATCACTTCATCGGGCGTGCCTGACGCAACCAGTTCGCCGCCGTGGCGACCGGCGCCAGGCCCGAGGTCGATGACGTAGTCGGCGCGGCGGATCGTTTCTTCGTCGTGTTCGACGACCAGCACGGTGTTGCCGAGATCGCGCAGCGATTCCAGGGACTTCAGCAGGCGCTCGTTGTCACGATGATGCAGGCCGATGGAAGGCTCGTCGAGAACGTAGAGCACACCGCGCAAGCGTGAGCCGATCTGCGTAGCCAGGCGAATGCGCTGGCCTTCACCACCGGAAAGGGTGGCGGCACTGCGGTCGAGCGACATGTAGCCGAGTCCGACGGTGTTCAGGAATCCGAGGCGCTCGGCGATTTCACGGACGACGCGTCCGGCGATTTTTTCTTCGCGCTCGTTCAGCTTGATCTGCTGCACGGCTTCTACGGCGCGCGAGATGGGCAGAGCAGTGAAGTCGGCGATCGACATGCCGTTGATCTTTACGGCGAGGCTTTCCGGACGCAGGCGCTTTCCGTGGCAAGCCGTGCACGTCGTTGCGGACATGTAGTCCAGCAGATATTCGCGATAGCTCTCGGAGGAAGACTCGTCCATCTGCTGCTTCAGGAATTCGAGAATGCCGCGGAAGCCGACTTTCTTTTTTTCGCTGGCATCGGGTCCGTAGAACAGCAGGTTCTGCTGCTTCACCGGCAGTTTCTCAACAGGTGTGTTGATGTCGATGCCGTAGGCGGCCGCTCCGAGTTCCACCAGATGACGCAGATTCGCTGAAGCCGATCCCGGCCCTAACGCGCCGTCGAAGAGCGGCTTCGACCAGTCGTTGATGACCTTTGCAGGATCGAAGTCATACCGGCTGCCAAGCCCATGACATTCGGGGCATGCGCCATACACGCTGTTGAACGAAAACGATCGCGGCTCTAACACGGGCACGCTGATGCCGCACTCGGGACACGCCAGGCGTTCGGAGAAGAGATATTCTTCGCCTCCGACCACCACAACCTGAACGAGGCCGTTCGCCAGTTTCATCGCCAACGCGACGGACTGCTCCAGCCGGTGCTCAATGCCCGGTTTCACCAGAAGTCGATCAATCACCACTTCGATGGTGTGATTCTTGCGCTTGTCGAGCTTGAGATCGTCTTCCATGCTCACCAGTTCGCCATCGATGCGGGCGCGGGTGAAGCCATGCTGGACGAGCTTCTCCATTTCCTTCTTGAACTCGCCCTTGCGTCCGCGAACGATGGGAGCCAGAACCATCACGCGGTCCTCCGGCTTGAGGTCCATTACGCGGGCAACGATCTGATCGGCCGACTGACGCGAGATCGCGCGTCCACACTGCGGACAATGCGGTACGCCGACGGAAGCGTAAAGCAGTCGCAGATAGTCGTAGATCTCGGTGATCGTGCCTACCGTGGATCGCGGACTGCGGCTGGTGGTCTTCTGCTCGATGGAGATGGACGGGCTGAGGCCGTCGATGGCGTCCACGTCGGGACGCTCCATCTGGTCGAGAAACTGCCGCGCGTAGGCGGACAAAGTCTCCACATAACGCCTCTGACCTTCGGCGTAGATGGTGTCAAAAGCCAGGGAAGACTTTCCCGAACCGCTCAGACCGGTAATCACCGTAAGAGTATTCCGGGGAATCTCTACATCGATGTTTTTGAGGTTATGCTGACGAGCCCCACGTACTGTAATTTTCGAAATGCCCATGAAAACTTTGGTCCCGGCCTCAGGTGCTAGCCCTTCCGATAGGGTGCTACCCCCTAGAAAGATTGGCGGAGATGAGGCACAGTTCTACTCCGTATCTTAGTTGTTAACAACGGAAGCCGTCAACGAAGGTAGAGTCGTTTCGGGGCGTATCGAGCAAAGCATTCCGCGAACTAAGTTGATCGCAGGATGTCACTTCGGGCCCAAATCTCCGAAAATGATTCTCCGACCATGACGGAACACTGTTGCGAAATGTTGCAGCAAGCGGTAGATGGCGACGCCATCGTGAATCAGCCGCTGCTACAGATGCGGGGGCGGTTGCTGAACGAGCTCGATTCGGATTACGCGGTTCGATCTCCGGAAGACCGGCCAAATTTATTTCCCATCAATTTTTGTCCCTTTTGCGGAAGGGCAGTTTCAAGAACGATCTGGAACGCGGAAAAAAAGAAATGAGTAAACAGCCAGTTAATTTGGCCGAATTACTCTAAGGACTCTGGAAGCATCCAGAGCAGGCATTCGGGGCATCGGACGAAAGGCAGGGCAGGAAGTGACCTCATTGGTGACGGTCCTCATACTCACACTCACCGTTGTTTTGTCTCTGGGCTTTGGCACCGTTCTTGGCTACGGGATCATCACCGGTATTCTGAACGCATTTGCAGGAAATTCGCGTCACGAGACGCCTGCCCCGGTATTGGTTTCGCAACACAGCTCGGGTGACTAGCGTCAGTTTCTCGAATCATTCCTTCCTGAATCGCTAGCTGCTACCATCCCCTCTCATGAATGCGTTCCCAGGACTGGCCCTTCACTTGGCAGTTGCGCTGGGCATCGGACTCCTTATTGGAGCTGAAAGAGAACGGCGTAAAGGGAAAGGCCCCTCCCGTTCCTCGGCCGGCATCCGCACATTCGCGGTTGCTTCGCTCAGCGGTGCCGTTAGCTTCGTTTTGGGCGGGTCACTTCTGCTCACTGTGACCTTCTTCGCTTTTCTCCTCTTGGTACTCGTTGCCTATCTGCGAACTCATCAGCAGGATCCAGGACTCACTTCGGAAACAGCATTAGGTTTGACGGTGCTTCTGGGCGCACTCGCCGTGCAGGAGCCAGTAATCGCATCTGGGCTCGCGGTCACAGTGTCCATACTCCTGGCCACAAAGGACCGCATTCACCACTTCGTGAGTACCATTCTGAGTGAGGCGGAGCTGGAGGATGCGCTGATTTTCGGCGCAGCCGCTTTGGTCATCTTCCCACTCACTCCTGACCGAAACCTCGGCCCATACGGCGCGTTGAATCCCCATACCGTTTGGAAGATCGTCCTTTTGGTGATGTCGATCAGCTCATTTGGCCACGTTGCGGTGCGGCTCTTAGGTCCTCGCGTAGGTCTTCCGCTGGCGGGGCTGGCATCGGGATTCGTCTCCAGCGCCGCCACGATCGGATCTTTTGGCGCAAAAGCAAAGAGCACACCAGGATTAATGCGACCGGCAGTAGCCGGGGCCGCTCTTTCTTCCGTCGCCACGATTCTCGAAATGACTATTTTGCTGGCTGCTACCAGCCGGCCCACGCTGTCGCAACTGAAGGTCTCCCTGATCGCTGCCGGACTCAGCGCTGCCGTGTACGGGGCTTTGTTCACTATGAAAACGCTAGGCGAGGACGTTTCAGGCACGTTGAAAGAGGGACGCGCCTTCAGTCTGAAATCTGCATTCGCTTTTACCGTCACGTTCTGCGTCGTACTACTCGCGTCGGCCGCCTTGAATGCATGGTTTGGGAAGTCGGGCGTGCTGATCGCGGCTTCCGTGGCAGGTTTTGCGGATACTCATTCTCCTGCAGTTGCTGTCGCTTCGCTTGTCGCTACTGGAAAGCTTGGCGTGCAACAAGCTGTCGTGCCAATACTCGCCGCACTGAGCACGAACACCGTTACCAAGCTGTCGCTAGCGATTGCGTCGGGAGGACGGCGTTTCGCCGCTCAAATCATTCCCGGGCTCGTTCTAGTGCTCGCCTCAGCATGGGCAGGCGCCCTGCACTTAATATTCTCTTAGGAATGGCACAGCTGGCGCCCAGAACAGTTTCCTATTGAGGACGATTCGGCTGTTGCTGCTGCTGTTGTTGTTGCTGTTGCTGCTGCTGCTGCTGCTGTTGCATCCGCTGTAACTCTTGCAGTAATTGCTCAGGCGTCTTGACCTGCTGGCCGCCAGTCTCGCCGCCACTGCTCTGAGCACTCGCAGGTTGGGACGGAGTGCCTGGCTGGTACGGATTGGACGGAGGCAATTGCGGAGCCGCAGAGGGTTCGGGCTGTTGAGCCGTATCGTCGGTGTCCGAATCTTCGTCGCCCGGAGTAATCGCTCCTCCAACCGCAGGCTGCGGAGGGGGCGGTTGCCCGACATTGCCCGCCACGGCTGTGCTCTGACGCGGAGTCAATATCACCTGCGAGATCCCTTGGGGATCCTGGGCCGCTCCGACGAGGATGTAGTCGTATCGCGATCCGTTTAACAACTGGGTGAGGATATCGCGGGGCTGGCCGGGGCCGAGATGAACGACGACGCGTTCCGATCCAGCACCAGGAGGCGTGTCCAATCCGATTCCCAGGGCACTACGCACGCCGCGGAGAACGTCCGCGAGATTAGAATTGTCGGCGCTGATCGCGAGCAGACCGTTCTGAAAGGTTACGTGCGGAGGTTGCGCGGGCATCTGCTCTGGGGTCGGCGCCTGTAGTGGGACTGGGACCAATTGCTGGGCCGCAGGCGGCGTTTGGTCTGATTTGGCCGCGGCTTTTCTCTTTTGCGCTCCGGTGCCGGCCAAGCATAGATTAGTCAGGATTAGTAGCGCGCTAGCAGACAGTACCACCGATCGAGTGAGGGTCCGGGCCATAAGATATTTGGTCAGATTCTACACCGGTCCCAGAAGGTCGTCTGGCACGATGACAAACATCGGAAATAAGGACACTGGCATCTTAGAGGAAAGTACCGCAATGTCAGAAATCATGAGAACTCCACATAGATCGTGTACGAAGCAGTCACCGTTTCTAGAACGCTCAGGGTTGTTATTCTTGCTGTTTTTCTTTTGCCTATGTTCGTTTTCCTACGCCCAAACCTGCGATATGGGGGAGGATATCGATCCGGCGCTTCGTACGTCGGCACAGCAGGCTGCCCAGAAGTTCTTTCAAATGGCAACTAAAGGCGACAGCGCCGGGCTTCAGCAGAATGCGATTCCTTCCCTGGCATCCGACTTTAGCGGGATCCAGTACATGCTGACCGACAACAAAGCAGACCTGACCGGGGCGACAGCCACCACTCAAGGAACCTATCTTCTTACCAATCCCGCGACGGCACCGGGCGGACGCGCGGAATTTTTCTGCGGGATCTTCAACTCTCCAGATCGGGTGAGCTTTGTGATCCCGAATCTATCTGCGGGGAAATACGCCATCGTTGTCCTGGATGCCAGCGGTGGAAAAGCGCCGATGAAGTTGACGGTCGTGATGCAGCAAGACGCATCAGGGGCGTGGAAGCTGGGAGGACTTTATCCCAGGCAGAGCCAGATCGCGGGACACGACCAGGAATGGTTTCTGGCGCAGGCTCGGCAATACAAGACGAAGGGTGAGAACTTCAACGCTTGGTTTTACTACCTGACGGCATGGGACATGGCTGCGCCAGTCGACTTCATGTATACGGCGGCCAAGGACCGGCTTGCGGATGAAATGCAACCTGTGCGTCCCCCGGATCTACCCTCGTCGGATAAGCCGCTCACCGTCTCGGGCAACGGAAAGACGTTCCAGGTCGTACAGATGTTTCCGGTGGAGTATGACAGTGGCGTTTACCTCGTCTTCAAATATCGCGTTGCGCAATTGGGCAACAATGGGCAGATGTTCGCTGACAATACCGACGCAATGCGCGCCATGGTGACCAAGTATCCGCAGCTGCGAGAAGCGTTCGCGGGCCTGGTGGCGCGTGCCCTGGATACTGCCGGTCACGACTACGGGACGCCGATGGCGATGAATAACATCAAGTAGCCGGGGTAGAAATTGTCCATCCCAACCAGCTTTTCCGTGCTTCGGGCACTCAGGTAGGTGACTCGAATCACAGCCCTGCGAGACGCAGACAACGCAGCATGGTCATGACATGCAACCGCGAGGCTCGCAGCCCGACAACCCGGGGGAAAAACGTATCTCCACCTTGCTGGACAGGTTTGCATCGGGAGAGGTTTGCCGGTACGAAACTGAGCAGGCTCTGTTCCGCAGCGGAGACGAAGCGGATCGCGTTTTCATGTTGCGCGAGGGCCAGGTGGAAGTGAGCGTGACAGTCGGTGACCGTACTCTGTTTCGGCGCGTTGCCTACCCTGGATTCCTGCTGGGTGTAGCCGCCGCACTTACCGAAGGCCCGCATAACTACTCGGCGATTGCAGTGGAATCGGTAATGGTTTCATTTCTGCCAAGGGCTGATTTCCGGGAGTATCTCAGGGAAAATCCGCCAACCTGTCTCGAAGTCGCGCAGGCGGTAGCGACGGAACTGATGGAAATTTTCGAGAGCGGAGTCCGTCCGCTGCGCAGCAAACCACGCCACATGAAACCGTAAATCTAGCGCACGCGCGCCAGGACCAGCGTTTCATCGTCTGGCTGTTCGTTGGCACCGATCCAGTCGGAGACTGCGGAAAGAACTTGCTCCGAGATGCGCGGCAGAGGAAACGAAAAGTTTTCCTTGATGATCATCGCGAGCCGATCTTCACCGAATTCGCCGAACTCATTTTCCGGCTCAGTGATGCCGTCGCTATAGAAGACGATGGTGTCGCCGGGTTGAAGCTGAACCTCGCCTTCTCCGTAGGTTAGTCCGTCGAAGAGTCCGATCACACTGCCGCCAGCCTCGAGAAGGCGCATGGAGCCGTTGCGTCCGATGAGAAGTGGCGGCAGGTGTCCTGCGTTCGAGTAGCTGAACTTGCGCGTCGAGCCGTCGTAGATCCCCAAAAACATGGTCGCGTATTTCTCTGGCGGAGTGCTGTGGTAGACCTGCCGATTCAACATTGCGCAAAGTTGTCCGGGTGAAATATCGAACTCACCGGCAGCGAACGCCGATTCCTGATAATTGGCCATGACATGAACGCCACTTCCAACGCTTGCCGCGGCCAGCGAGGGAGTGCGTTCCAGGCTATAGGCGCGGACAGCCGAGTGGATCGTCGCCATCATCAGTGCCGCTGAAATTCCCTTGCCGCTGATATCCCCCACCGCGATCGCCAGACGATTGGAGCCAAGGGGCACGTAGTCGTAGTAATCGCCGCTAACCGTCCTTGCAGGCTTGCAGACGCCGTAGAGTTCCAGCGTGTCGAGCTCAGATGTCTGCTTGGGGAAGAGCTGAGCCTGGACTTCCTGCGCGATCGACAACTCGTTTTCCAGCCGCTGCTTTTCTTTCTGCTCGCGCATTAGTTTTTGCAGCGACTCAGTCATGCCGTTGAACGATCGCTCCAGTGACGCAAGTTGATCTTCGCTCTTCACCTTGATGCGGTGCGCGAAGTCTCCGCGGTTGATGTGCTGAGTTGAGGTGTAGAGCGCGGCGACCGATCGCGTGATGGTACGCGTAAGGCGAACGCCGATGATGAGCGCTACTAATTCGATCAATCCGAAGAAGGCCGCAATCGCCGTCAGTGCGATCATTACGGCGCCCGCGAAATTACCCACCGTTCGGAAGAGCCGTCCGTAGAGCAGCGACGGGCGGGTGGTCACGAGGATGAATAGACCGCCGGGATCATTGCCGGTGTCCCAGTCAAGCAGGGAAGCTGTGGCCGGGAAATTCACCTCTCGATCAAATAGATATTCTGGAGCGGGCAGGTTTCCGCCACTTACGTTCTGTTGCGCAAATCTATGCGGGTTTGGACCGAAATCGATTACCTGGTCGGATCCGCTCGAACTCTGATTTTTGCCCGTCGCGAAAGGGCGAAGCGAAATCACGCCCACCTGATTCGCAACTTTGTTGAGAAGCGCGTGGTCCAGTGGAACGGACGAGATTACGACGAGCCGTTCCTTATCGACCTGCAGAACCCGAACGGCACGCAGGCAGAGTTTTCCATTATCCACGGTGATGCTGCCGAACTCATCTCCACCAATTTTAGGAAGAGACACGGGAGTGGTCTGCGATGCCTGCGTGACCTTGGTGCCATTGTCGTGCACGGTTGTGTGCAGCACGTAGGGCTTGTTCCCGTACCAGACTGTGAGCTCATTCTTCGGGAACATGTCCTCCTGCGCCTGCGACATCGAGATCATTTCGGCGGAGAGTGGCCGCCCTGATCGAAGGGTGAGCGCGACTTCTGAAGCCAGGCGCGAGTTCACGGCTTCCAGGCTCTTGAGCTCGGCTTGCAGATCGGAGCTCGCCACGTAAGTGGCGAATTGCCCGATGAACAGGTAGCTCATGATCGATCCCATCCCCAGCAGCAGGACCACCGGTATGACACCGATGAACGTGTAGGTGACGATCAGACGATTACGCAGCCGCCACATGAGCTTGCGGCGGAACCAGCGTACGAAAAGAATAAAGAGCAGAATGCAGGCAACAAACGTGAGAAAGGTGACCAGGCCGCCGAACCAGGTGGCGCTGGTATGCCGCACGCTTCCCTCGATGCTGTCGACCATATACAGCAGCAGGTCCACTCCGAGAAGATAGAGCGTAAAGCGGGCTAATTTGCTGAGCGGAAGGAGTCCGTGAGCAACTAGGAATCTTCGGGCCTGGTTGAGGTTAGCTGAAGCCATGGAGACTAAGCCCTGATTATAAAGCTGTTACGCGCTTCTGAGTCGCCGGATCCGAAGAAGCTGCTCCCAGAAAGCCCCCCACAATAGTGATCCCCACAATTAAAGATACGATGTGCCGGTCAAGAAGGTTCGGAGCGTTCGGGGGGCTTTGCCTAGATTTCCGGATACATGTCGAAAAATGCCTCAGTGCTGATCTGGAATTGCTTCTCGATATCCTCTTTGCTGCCTTCCAGCACGTGCATGGTGACCCGAGCTTCGCGCCCGTTCTTCAACTTGATAACGGCGTCCCCGATCTGTTCGATATCGTCGGCGGGTAGGAGTCGCATGCCATAAACGAGAACAAGGTTTGCCATGCCCCGCATTGTAGCAAGGGCAGAAGATTGTAAGCTGCTTGATTTAAAATCGTCCGGTGTTGAAATCCGCTCACCTTTTCCTTTCACTCGGTGTGTTCATTGCGCTGGGAGTTGCGGCACAAGACGCCGCGCCCGCGCCTGCCCCGGACGCGTCTGGCAAGACACAAGTTCGCATCAACTACCTGAATGTTTGCAGCCCGTCGCTCGCCGATCAGCACCTGATTTCGGTGACGTTAGCTGCACTGCCAGGCAAGCCGCAATTTTCGCCGGACTTCGAGATATCCCGAGGGCGCTCCTCGATGGAGGGCGCGCCAGTTTCAAACTGGGTGCGACTGCGCCGTGATTTTCCGGCGGCCGCGTCGTATACATCGTCGCAGTACGCGCTGACCACCGACGAAAAGGGCACGACGGAAACGCTGGTGTTTCATTCGCGTGATACGCGCGACGTGGTGCAGGTGATGCTCGAGGACAGTATTACCGGCGCGAGCAGTCCAGCGTCGATTCTTGCGACCGACACTCCGGTAGATCGCATACGTTTGGAACGCTTCGGTAAAGCTTCGGTGGTGCTGGCGAAGTGCCCGGCAGCCGATCAGAGCGCATATCAGCCACTGTTCGACCAGGCTTCGAAGGTAATGGCGAATTACCGCGCCGTTCTCGGCGTCAAGAAGACGATTCCGCGCGAACTGGCTGCGCTCGGCGTGGGAGCCACGAAACCTGCCAGCCAGCAATCACATCCGGCAGCAAACAAGAAGCACAACTGATCCTGCCAGCGAGGCCTGAATCTTTTCATGGAAAGCGCAATCAAAGAGGACGACATGAGTGCGACTCACGTACGTAAGACTGTAATCATCGGATCCGGCTGTGCAGGGCTGACCGCCGCTGTTTATGCGGCGCGCGCGAATCTGAAGCCACTTGTTCTGGCGGGACATGAGCCCGGCGGCCAGCTTTCGCTCACGACCTCGGTTGAAAACTTTCCTGGATTTCCTGAAGGCGTGCAGGGACCGGAACTGATCGAAAACATGCGCCGCCAGGCGGAGCGCTTTGGCGCCGACTACAAACATGGTCTCGTGACGGCCGTTGATCTGACCAAGACTCCGCTTGAACTCACCGTCGGCAAAGAGATGGTGCACACCGAGACGCTGATCATCGCCAGTGGCGCGTCGGCTCGCTGGTTGAATCTGCCGAGCGAACAGGCGCTGATCGGTCACGGCGTGTCGTCGTGCGCGACTTGCGATGGATTCTTCTTCTCCGGCAAAGAGATTGTTGTAATTGGCGGCGGCGATTCCGCGATGGAGGAAGCGATCTTCCTCTCGCGCTTTGGAACCAAGGTCACGTTGATTCATCGGCGCGATAGCTTCCGCGCGTCAAAGATCATGCTCGACCGCGCACAAAAGCATCCGAAGATCAGCTTTCTGCTCGACACGGTCGTGGAAGAAGTGCACGACGTCGAAGCGAAAGAAGTCACCAGCCTGAAGCTGAAGAACGTGAAGACCGGCAAGGAATGGGATTACCCGACGAGCGCAATGTTCCTCGGCATCGGACACATACCGAATACGCAGGTGTTCCAGGGACATCTCGATCTCGACGCTGACGGCTACATCAAGACGCACAACTATGTCTTCACGAATACTCCCGGCGTGTTTGCTTGCGGAGATGTGCAGGACCGGCGCTATCGTCAGGCGATTACGGCTGCTGGCAGCGGCTGCATGGCGGCGCTGGAAGTCGAGAAGTTCCTGGAGGAGCGGGGAGAGTAAAAGGTATTCAGATCGGGTGCCCCACACATCCTGCTTTTGGATGTGTGGGATGAGAACATCACCGAACCGCTAGCCGAATCTCAGTCCATTCCTCGTTGATTCGAACCGGGCCTTCTTCATCCAACAGATAAAACCGATAACTACCCCATATCCAGTCCTCGGGATTCTCCACCAATCCGCGCGCTACTGGATTCCGGTGCATGTATTTCAGTTTCTCGATACGTTTTTTTGCCGTCCACACGTTGAAGTCGTAGAAACGATGTTGCCAGAGATGGTCACCGTCGTGTTTCAGGCGAAACGACGTTTGGTGCTTCAATCGTTTCATGGCTTCAGAAGGTGTTCCATTCTCTGGCTCACTCATCAGTAGATGAAAGTGTTCTGGCATTACGACGTAACCGACCACGACGAACCGCAATCGCCGCCGAATCTTTTCAAGAACTCCGAGAAAATCATCGCGCGCCCCCGGAGAACCGAGTAGCGGACGTCGCCCATAGCAACTGCTGGTTATGAAGTGCAGGTCATGGTTTCCGTAATAGCGCTTGAGCCCTGTCGGCACCAGGAGAAGATATCTACTAGATGGGAAGGAGTCTGTGACCTGCTCCCACACATCCAACCACCCGGCAGCCGTGGTCAGAATGTATGTATGCAATAAGACATTGCGTTAATTATTTGACATATCTTTAAGAATACATTACATTGTCGCCTGTTAAGCTGCGCCGACTCATGTCGCCGCAGCTTTTCGTGTCTTAGGAACGAAGTATCGTTTCGGGAAGGACAAGGCTAACTCCTTTGTTGTGCGGTATAGAGGCCTTAAGTCCTTTGTTATGCCTTATGTACAGCTGCACTACCTCGTAACTCCTTTGTTTGCCGGTAGGGAGGGGGAGGGGGTGGGATTATCAATGAGTAAACTTGAGTCCGCGGAGTTAAGCTCCACCAGACGGCAACGCCACCGTCGTGATCCACCGCAAGTCTCTCGCAGTAAACCACCGACTCGCGAGTACATTCCGCGCGAGCACATTAAAGAAAGCCGCGCCCCGCATGCCACATCTAATCTAGAGACCGTGCGCGACCAACCATCACCCCAAATCAGCCCGACGATGGGTTAGTATTTGGTCCGCGGCTTTTCTGGCCTAATGCGAAGGAGATAAATTTATGGAGAAGGAACTCGCCGCTGCAGCGGGTGCTGCCGTACCAACTCACGAGCAAACCTCGTCGAGCGAAGGCAAGTGCCCGGTAGCGCACGGCGCTCGCAAATCCCACACCAATTCTGACTGGTGGCCGAACCAACTGAACCTCAAGGTGCTACATCAGCACTCTCCATTGTCCGATCCGATGGGCAAGGAGTTCGATTACGCCGAAGAATTCAAGACCTTAGATCTCAATGCAGTAGTTAAGGACCTGCACGCCGTAATGACGGACTCGCAGGAGTGGTGGCCAGCGGATTTCGGCCACTATGGTCCACTTTTCATCCGTATGGCTTGGCACAGCGCAGGTACGTATCGCATCGGCGATGGCCGCGGCGGGGCTGGTTCCGGCACACAACGTTTTGCGCCTCTCAATAGCTGGCCGGACAATGTAAACCTCGACAAGGCGCGCCGGCTACTCTGGCCAATCAAACAGAAGTATGGCAAGAAAATCTCGTGGGCCGACCTCATGATTCTCGCCGGCAACGTGGCTCTGGAATCGATGGGTTTCAAGACCTTTGGCTTCGGCGGCGGGCGGCCGGACGTTTGGGAACCAGAAGAGGACATTTTCTGGGGACCCGAAGGCAAGTGGCTCGCGGATGAGCGCTACAGCGGCGATCGTGATCTATCGAATCCGCTGGCCGCAGTTCAGATGGGCCTGATTTACGTGAATCCCGAGGGACCTAATGGCAATCCGGATCCACTCGCCGCAGCACGGGATATCCGCGAGACGTTTGCTCGCATGGCGATGAATGACGAGGAGACGGTTGCGCTGATTGCCGGCGGACACACGTTCGGCAAAACCCACGGCGCCGGTGACGCAGCAAACGTTGGACCTGAACCGGAAGCCGCGAGCATCGAGGAACAGGGCCTCGGCTGGAAGAGCAAATTTGGCTCAGGCAAGGGCGGAGATGCGATTGGCAGCGGCCTGGAAGTCATCTGGACCACCACTCCGACGAAGTGGAGCAACAACTTCTTCGAGAACCTGTTCAAGTACGAATGGGAACTGACCAAGAGCCCGGCTGGCGCAAATCAGTGGACTCCGAAAAATGGCGGTGGCAACGGTACGGTCCCGGATGCGCACAATCCGTCAAAGAAACACTCGCCCTCCATGCTGACTACCGATCTCTCCCTCCGCTTCGATCCGATCTATGGACCGATCTCGAAGCGCTTCTACGAGCATCCGGATCAGTTCGCAGACGCGTTTGCCAAGGCGTGGTTCAAGCTGACGCATCGCGACATGGGTCCAATCTCACGGTATCTTGGCCCGCTGGTTCCCAAAGAGCCGCAGTTGTGGCAAGACCCGGTTCCTGCCGTGGATCACAAATTAATCGACGAGAAGGACGCGGCTGCTCTGAAGGCCAAGATACTCGCTTCCGGACTGTCGATCTCGGATCTGGTCTCGACGGCGTGGGCGGCGGCATCGAGCTTCCGCGGCTCTGACAAGCGCGGTGGCGCCAACGGCGCTCGCATTCGCCTGGCTCCGCAAAAGGACTGGGAAGTGAACCAGCCCGCTCAACTTGCGAAGGTGCTGCCGAAGCTGGAGGCGATCCAGAAAGAGTTCAACGCCTCGCAGTCCAACGGCAACAAGGGGAAGAAAGTTTCCCTCGCTGACCTGATTGTTCTGGGCGGCGATGCGGCGATCGAGGAAGCTGCGAAAAAAGGCGGGCAAGATGTGAAGATCCCCTTCTCGCCGGGGCGCACGGATGCTTCGCAGGAACAAACCGACGCGCACGCCTTCTCTGTCATGGAGCCGAGAGCTGACGGGTTCCGCAACTATGTCCGCAAAGGGCAGAAAACGCCGGCTGAAGAGCTGCTGCTCGATCGGGCGCAGTTGCTGACGCTGACTGCCCCCGAGATGACGGTTCTCATCGGTGGCTTGCGCGCCTTGAATACGAATTTCGGACAGACGAAGCATGGCGTCTTCACCAAGCGACCCGGGGCGCTGACGAATGATTTCTTCGTCAACTTGCTCGACATGAACACGGCGTGGCAGCCGTCTTCTACTTCCGAAGGCGTATATGAAGGGCGCGATCGCAAAACGGGCGAACTTGAAGTGGACCGGTACCCGTGTCGATCTCGTGTTCGGTTCGAACTCACAGCTTCGGGCCCTTGCCGAAGTCTATGCATGCAGCGACTCGAAAGAAGCGTTCGTGAAAGATTTCGCGGCGGCATGGACCAAGGTGATGAACCTTGATCGCTACGACCTCGCTTAAGTTTGGCGAAATGGGATGTGGCTTTTCTCGGCGCGCGCAGCAAATTGCGCGCGCCTTTTAATTCTTCCTGCCTCTTGATCGCTGAGATCACGTTCAGTTAGCAATCAAGTTCGATTCCGAATCTCTCTCGCAGCAAGCGACGGTAATCTTCGTCGCTTGCAACGTCTGTTTCGATTTTCTTTCCGTCTTGTGTCGTAATCAGCCGCATTCCTTCCAGCGTAATTCGTCCGCCTGTCGTTGCGAGAGAGCACAGACGTCGTTGCGTGAAGGATGATTCCGGCGACGTCTGATGGAAGTGGCACATGGGCGCGAATTCTTCCAGTTGATGAGGAGTGCGCGTGAACTGGTACTGCGGAGTCCAATCTTTCTCGGGAGACTTACGCTGGAGCAACAACGTATCTCCATCTGCGAGCAAGCGATAGGTCTTTCCCATTTGTTCGGACTCAGTTGGACGAGTCAGGGACAACGGTTCCAGGAAGCAGTCACCGAAGCCGACGTCGGCGAGCCAGGAATCGCCGACCGCATCACGAACTTCCAGAGTCATGTGATCGAATTCAGGACTGAAGCTTCCATCCTTTCGAGCGACGCGCGCCGAGAGCATATTCACTTCAAAGCCAAAAGATCGCAGCAGCCACGTGAAGGCGCCGTTCAGTTCGTAACAGAATCCGCCGCGATGCAGGTCGACAACTTTGTGCAGAAGACGCTCCGTATCGAGAATGATTGGGCGCTTGGCCGGAATGTCGAGGTTCTCGAACGGAACGGACAGCATATGTGCGCGATGGAGATTACGCAGCACCTCAGGTGCGGGCTGGCGCGGTCCTTCGTAGTGAATGCGGCGCAGATAGGCTTCGGTCTGCATGGCTTACTGGATGGCGATGAAGAGTTCGACACCCTTGTCGCTGTAGCGCTCGAAGTCGATGGTGAACGCGCGCTTCGGCGCACCCGGTTCGTCGAAGTAGCAATAGACACTCTGCCATGCGGCAACAATCGCTTCGGGAGCACGCGATTCGGCAGAGAACACCAGATAGGTTGCTGCCGGAATGTGTTTGGCGACCATGCCGGCTAGAGCCTGAGTTCCAGGCTGCACGGATTTGCCAAGAATCACGTCGTAGGCGCCGTGGTGATCGCTTTCGTAGTGTGTGTAGAGCGAGAAGATGGTTTCGTCGATAGCGTCGGGGATCGATTTTCCTGCGCCGCCCATGAACGCTCCCCAGAGCGGCCCGATCTTGCCGTTGCCGGAAAATTCGTCTTCGTTGCTGGTGCGCGTTGTGATTCCGATTACGTCGAACGCCGGGAGTTCAGCCACGTGAGGATGCGCTTCGGGTTGCGATTGCGGAAGAGACGACATAAGACCTCCAAAATAGCTTTGGATGTTCAGGCCGCGACAAGGTCTCTATTGTGACATCCCGCCGTTTGCTTTCAATCCGGCACCAAACTTTCTTTTCGGCAGTAATGGGCCCAGCGGACACTCCTCGCATTTAGGCTTCGACTTCAAGCAATAGTTCTTGCCCACTCCGACGATCAGACCGTGCATCTCGTTGAAGACCTCCGCTTGAGAGCAGCGGGTCGCGGTACTCATGGCGGAAGGCGCGTGGCAGGAGCCTTTGGGCAGCATCGCGGGATCGATCTCAGCTAGCTCGGGCAGAGCGGTATCCGTCAGCGCGGCCTCGACCAGCGCCCGAATCTCCTCGTACTTCGCGGAAGCCTTCGCCAGTCCGTGGCGTTCGAAAATGCGGCGGGTGTACGCATCGACGACGAAGATGGGGTGCTGACCGGCATAGAGAAGAATTGAGTCAGCTGTTTCCGGTCCCACACCATTCAGAGCCAGCAGTTCTTCCCGAAGACGGTCAGTTGGTGTCGCGAACATGCGTTCCAGCGATCCGCAGTAGCGCTGATCCAAGAAAGTAACGAACTGCTTCAAGCGGGCTGCCTTCTGTCGAAAATATCCGGCAGAACGGATCAGTCTCTCGAGTTCGCCAACGTCAATCGAGCGGATGCCCTCGATGCTCAAAACGCCAACCTCGCGTAGTTGTGCGAGGGCCCTTTCCACGTTAGTCCAGGCAGTGTTTTGAGTGAGATAGGCGCCGACGATTACTTCGAACGGCGTTTCGGCTGGCCACCAGTGTTGATTTCCCCAACGCTTGTATAACGTTCGAAAAATCGCCCGGATACTTTCCTGTTTTACGGCTTTCGATCTCATCGATACCAGTCCGACCCGATTACCAAAGTGACGCCTGCTATTGCCCTCTTGGTTACTGAAGGAACGCCTTTGCTAATTGACAATTTGTGTCACCGACCCTACGCTTCGATTGCTTGGATAAACCATTAATTCAGAAGAACTTGCGGGCATTGTACCGGAGTAACCAAACCCCCGCGGAATCTACAGCATTGCTTAGAGAACTATGGCAGCTATAGGAATGTCGCAGCGGTTGGGAGACCTTCTCGTTAAGGAGAAGGTTATCACCAAGGAGCAACTCGATCAGGCGTTGAAGGCTCAGCGCGAGACGGGCGGGCGCCTGGGAGCGATCCTCGTCAAACTGAACTTCCTTACGGACGAGGATGTCACCAATTTCTTGTCGCGCCAGTATGGCGTCCCGGCTATCAACCTGAACTATTTTGAAATCGATGCTGCGGTGGTGAAACTTATCCCGCAGGAGACGGCCAAGCGCTATCAGATTCTGCCGCTGAGCCGTGTGGGCGCATCGCTCACGATTGCCATGGTGGATCCGACGAACGTGTTTGCCATGGACGATATCAAGTTCATGACCGGCTTCAATATCGAGCCGGTGGTCGCGTCCGAGACGGCAATCATGGAGGCGATCGAAAAGGCCTATTCTGAGCCAGCCGGCAGAGAAGATGACCTGGATTCGATCGTAGCCTCGATCAACGACAGCGACACGGATGTGGAACTCCAGGCGGAACAAGAGGAAATGGGTCTCTCCGATCTGGAGAGGGCCGCCGAAGAAGCTCCCATCGTTAAGCTGGTGAACCTGGTTCTTACCGATGCCGTAAAGCGTGGTGCCAGCGATATTCACATCGAGCCTTACGAAAAGGAATTCCGCGTTCGCTTCCGTATAGACGGCATCCTGCAGGGGATCATGAATCCCCCAATGAAGTTGAAGGACGCCATCACCTCCCGCATCAAGATCATGGCCAAGCTGGACATCAGCGAAAAGCGTCTGCCGCAAGACGGACGCATCATGATGAAAATGAATGTGGGCGGAAAGAAGAAGCAGCTCGACTACCGCGTAAGCACGCTGCCGACATTGTTCGGCGAAAAGATCGTGATGCGGTTGCTCGACAAAGAGAATCTTCGCCTCGATATGACCAAGCTGGGTTTTGAGCCGGAGTCGCTGGTCAAATTCGAGAAGGCGATCCTGAAGCCCTACGGCATGGTGCTGGTGACGGGGCCAACGGGATCCGGTAAGACCAATACGCTCTACTCTTCGATTTCGCAGCTGAACAAACCTGACACGAACATCATGACCGCGGAAGATCCGGTCGAGTTCCAGTTGGCCGGCGTCAATCAGGTGCAGATGAAAGAATCCATCGGCCTGAATTTTGCGGCAGCACTCCGCTCGTTCCTGCGACAGGATCCGAACATCATTCTCGTTGGTGAGATTCGAGATTTCGAAACCGCAGAAATTGGGATCAAGGCCGCGCTTACCGGCCACCTTGTGCTTTCGACGCTGCACACCAACGGCGCTCCCGAAACCATCAGCCGTTTGATGAACATGGGCATTGAGCCATTCCTGGTTGCAACCGCCGTTCACTTGATTTGCGCTCAGCGACTGGTCCGCCGCGTTTGCTCAAATTGCGCCGAAGTAGTGGATATGCCCTACCAGGCGCTGCTTGACGCGGGCTTTGAGCCAGAAGAGGCGAAGACCGCGAAGCCGAAGAAAGGCAAAGGCTGCACTACTTGCAACAACACCGGCTACAAGGGGCGCGCAGGTTTGTACGAGGTAATGGAGATCGACGATGACATCCGCGAACTAATCCTCGTGGGCGCGTCGGCGCTGGAGTTAAAGAAGAAAGCGATTGAACGCGGCATGTTGACGCTGCGCCGTAGCGGCTTGATTAAGGTGATGGCGGGAATTACGACATTGGAAGAAGTCGCCCGCGAGACGGTTCACTAAAAACGCGAAGCGATGCGTGAAGGCAAAACGGAATACTGGCAGGCGGACAGGTAAGCCGCCCGAAGATAAAGAGGGGTCGAAAGCATGGCAGCAACACTCAGCGAACTGCTGAAGCGAATGGTCGAATTGGGCGGCAGCGATCTACACATCACCACCAATTCGCCGCCACAGGTTCGCATTCATGGTCACCTGCAACCGCTCGATTTGCCACAGCTCACCGCTGCCGATACCAAAGCACTGGCTTACAGCGTAATGACCGATGCGCAGAAGCATCGCTTTGAAGAAGATCTGGAGCTCGATTTCTCATTCGGATTGAAGGGATTGGCGCGCTTTCGTGCGAATTGCTTCAACCAGCGCGGAGCCTGCGGCGCGGTCTTCCGCGTCATTCCTTATGAGATCAAGTCATTCCAACAACTGGCCCTTCCGCCGATCGTCTCCAAGCTGTGCGAAAAACCACGCGGCCTGATTCTGGTTACCGGTCCGACTGGCTCGGGTAAATCGACAACGCTGGCGGCCATGCTGGACAAAATCAACAGCGAACGCCACGAGCACATCCTGACGATCGAAGATCCGATCGAGTTCGTGCATCAGCACAAGGCGTGTCTGGTGAATCAACGCGAAGTACACGCCGATACTAAGAGTTTTACGGCGGCACTGCGAGCGGCTCTCCGCGAAGATCCGGATGTCGTGCTGATCGGCGAAATGCGCGACTTGGAGACAATCGAGTCGGCGCTGCGAATTGCCGAGACCGGCCACTTAACGTTTGGAACTCTGCACACGAATTCGGCGGCATCGACAATCAACCGTGTCATCGACGTTTTTCCGGCTCACCAGCAGCCGCAAATTCGAGCGCAGCTCTCGATGGTGCTGGAAGGCATTCTTTGCCAGGCCCTTCTGTCGAAAGTGGGAGGCCAAGGCCGCGCGATGGCGATGGAAATCCTGATCCCCAATCCTGCGGTCCGCAACCTGATTCGCGAAGACAAAATTCACCAGATTTATTCAGCGATGCAGTCGGGCCAGGACAAGTTCGGCATGCAGACCTTCAACCAGTCGCTTGCGACTTTGTATTTCCAGAAACAGATCACATTGGAAACAGCGATGCAACGTTCATCGTTGCCTGACGAATTGCAGGAAATGATTAACCGTGGGGCGGGCCTGAACAAAGGGAATGGCGTTGCGGCCACGGCGAAGCGGTAACTGATTCAGAAAACTGACGAGGTAGCGATATGCCTGTTTTTACATTCACGGGAAAGAACGCGGCCGGAGCGAAAATCAACGGCGAGCGTGTCGCAGAAAACAAGCAGGTATTGAAAGCCGCGCTTGCGCGCGAACGAATTTCCACGGTAACCATCAAGGAAAAAGGGAAGGAGTTCGCGTTTCCGACATTGGGGTCTTCCAAGGTCCCGGTGAAAGATGTCGCGATCTTTTTCCGCCAGTTTTCGGTGATGATCGATGCCGGTTTGCCACTGGTGCAGTGCCTGGAGATTCTTGCAGCGAACCAGGAAAATGCTGCGTTCCAGAAGACGCTCACTGGAGTTCGAACCACGGTAGAAGGTGGCGCGACACTCTCCTCTGCGATGAAGCAATATCCGAAAGTGTTCGATGATCTGACTGTGAACATGATCGATGCTGGCGAAACCGGCGGTATTCTCGACTCTGATCCTGCAGCGTCTCGCTGCATATGTCGAGAAGGCAGTGAAGTTGAAGTCGGCAGTGAAGTCGGCATTGATCTATCCGGTGGCGGTTATCAGCATCGCGGTGATAGTCGTCGGCTGCCTGCTGAAATTCGTGGTGCCGATTTTCTCCAACTTGTTTGTCAGCTTGGATGTTGCCTTACCTTTGCCGACACGCGTCGTCATGGGGCTAAGTGCTTTCGTCGGGCATTTTTGGTGGGTGGTGTTTGTGGGTGGAATAGCCGGTGTCTTTCTCGTCAGGCAACTCAAGAAGGATCCACGGGGACGCGTGCTATGGGACGCCATGTTATTGAAGCTTCCGGTGTTCGGTATGGTGCTTCGCAAGATCGCAGTGGCGCGTTTCAGTCGCACGCTCGGCACGCTGCTCACCTCTGGCGTCTCTATTCTGGAGGCGCTAACAATTACGGCAAAGACGTCAGGCAATGCGGTTCTTGAACAAGCTTTAATGAAGGTTCGCAAGGCGATCGAAGAAGGTCGCACCATCGTCGATCCGCTAAAAGAAAGCGGAGTGTTTCCGAACATGGTCTGCCAGATGATCGGCGTTGGTGAAGCGACGGGCGCGATGGATGCCATGCTCCAGAAGATCGCCGACTTCTACGAAGACGAGGTGGATGCTGCGACTCGCGACATGTTAGCAATGCTCGAGCCCTTGCTGATCGCTTTTCTTGGCGTCGCTGTCGGCGGCATTGTCATTTCGCTCTATATGCCGTTGTTTGCCATGATCGCCAAACTGTCTGGCTAGATTTTCAGCATTGTGGGTCAAACCGATGCAGGACTCTCAGGAACACACATCAGGTGCGGCGCTCGAGTCACAACAGAGCGCCGCAGCCGAAGAGGCATACGAGCAGAGTTGGCTGGTGTGGCTGGCCAAAGTCAGAATTCTCATCCTGACTTTTTTGCTCGGAATTGAGTTGGCGGTCACCAACCTGACCGCTTCGCCGATTAACCGGCGACAATTCGTGGTGGTAATCGGGTTCTGCTATGCCGTGTCAGCCGTGTTGGCTTACGTTGCGTCGCAATGGCGCAATAGCCTTACTCACACCTGGCTTCAGATACTCACCGATCTCGGCATGGCGACGATGCTGGTGTATGCCACCGGCGCGTTCGACAGCCCTTTCTACTTTCTGTACCCACTCATCATCATCAACGCCAGCATTCTTCTGAGCCGCCGTTGGGCGATGATGATCGCGGTTCTGGCGTTCATCCTGCATGCAGGAATGCTTGAGTTGTCGTCGCTGGATTGGTTGTTCGGAAGCAATCCGCCGTCGCGAAGTACGCTGGTCTCACTGCAAGCCACGCTAGTTATCGAGTTCGTCGGCTACATGGCCATAGCCTACCTGGCATCGCGGCTGACCACGCGCTTGCGCCAGGTTGACGTCGAACTCAAAGATAAGAGCGGTGCGCTCGAAGACCTGCAAGCGCAGCACGAACACATTATTCAGTCCATCAGCAGCGGTCTGATCACGACGGATGTTGCGGGACATATCACACTTGTCAATCCGGCGGCAGAAGTTCTGCTGGAGAGATTTGCCAACGAAGTTTTGGGAAGACAAATAGCGTCCTTATTCCTGGACCGCGTTCCGTCGCCAACGAATAACAGCGCGCATTCCGAAGTGCGAGCGTCGTGCCCAAGGGGACGTCGTCGCCAGAAGACATTTCGCATAACGGCGACGGTCCTTACCGTTCCAGGGCGAGGCGCTGTCGGCTACGTCTACAACTTCGATGATCTGACCGAAATCCGCCGATTGGAACGTGAAGTTCGACTGAGTGATCGTCTGGCTGCAGTAGGAAGAATGGCCGCAGCCATTGCGCACGAGATTCGCAATCCTCTTTCTTCGATTGCAGGTTCGGTGCGGGTGCTTTCTGACGTGGCTGTTCTCAACGAAGAAGAGAAGATGCTCGTGAATATCGTCAACCGCGAGTCAGAGCGTTTGAACGACATCATCTCGAACTTCTTGTCATATACGCGCGAAAAGCAATATGAGTTTGTATACGTCAACTTGGTCCCGGTTCTCGACGAGACTTTGAAGCTGCTGGAGAACCGCTTGCCTTCGCTGGACCGTTCATCTGACAACGCGAATCATGCGCCGATTCAGATTGTTCGCAAGTTTGAGATTTCTGAAGCGTACACGATCGCCGATTCGGATCGCCTCAAGCAGGTTTTCTGGAATATTTCCGAGAATGCGGTTCGTGCCATGCCCGACGGTGGAACGCTGACAGTTACGGTCCGCGCAAACGACAGCCACTTCGTCGTCACTTTCAACGATACCGGCAAGGGAATGCCAAAGAATCAGATCGAGAAGATCTTCGAGCCGTTCCAGTCGGAATTCGACGGCGGCACAGGGCTAGGTCTGGCGATTGTCTACCAGATCGTTCAGGCGCACGACGCCAAGATTTCAGTTCGCTCCGGACCTGGTGAAGGAGCCGATTTCATACTGCAGTTCAAACGGGCAGCAGACGAAAGCTCAGAATCCGACAAGCAAGACGGATCGGATTTGCTCGTGGCGGCAGCAGCCGCCGGTTCTGGGAAGGTTATTCATGGGTAACGTACTTATCTGCGACGACGAACGATCGATTTGCGAGATGTTGGAAATATCACTTCGCAAAGACGGTCATCGTGTCGAAACGGTGACCTCGGGCGAAGCTGCCAAGAAAAAGCTCGAGTCAGCTCTCTTTGGCGTGGTGATCACGGACATTCGGATGCCACAAACGAATGGCATCGAAGTTCTACGCTTCGCACACACGGTCTCGCCGGATTCTCTCGTCATTCTAATCACCGCTGTGGATGATCTCGAACCTGCCGTACAAGCCGTGAAGGCTGGCGGGGCATGGGACTACATCCGCAAAGGACCTGGGCTGGTCGACGATGTGAAACTTTCGGTGCGCAAGGCGATGGAACAGCAGAATCTGCAACGGCAGAATATCGCTTTCCAACGTGACGCAGCTGGGCGCAACTCACTGGAGAACATCGTTGGAGTCAGCGGCGGCGTCGATCGTCTGAAACAGACGATTCGAAGCGTTGCGACTACTAGCAGCACAGTATTGATTTATGGTGAGAGCGGCACTGGAAAAGAGTTGGTCGCTCGCGCCGTGCATGCCTGTTCTCTTCGAGCCGCCGCTCCATTTGTTTCGATCAATTGTGGAGCTTTTCCTGAGACGCTGCTTGAGAGCGAACTATTCGGCTATGTTAAAGGCGCATTCACCGGAGCGAACACGAACAAAGCTGGGCTGTTCGAGGTCGCGGATAGTGGAACACTGTTTCTCGACGAGATCGGCGAGATGACACTCCCGATGCAGGTGAAGCTTCTGCGCGTCTTGCAGGAGCGTTCTCTGCGGCCGGTTGGTGGAACCAGTGAAGTTGCGGTCGACGTGCGCGTGATTGCCGCGACGAACAAGCACCTGGACGATCTGGTTGCACAAAACCTGTTCCGTGAAGATCTCTACTACCGGCTGAGTGTAATTCCGGTCGAGGCTCCTCCGCTTCGCGAGCGGCGCGAAGACATACCTCTTCTGGCCAATCATTTCCTTAAGAAGTATGCGCCCGCGGCGGGCAAGAGCATTCTCAGAATCTCGCCTGAGTCGATTGAGGATTTGTGCGATTACAATTGGCCCGGAAATGTACGCCAGCTTGAGAACACGATCGAACGCGCAGTTGCGCTCGAGGCGACCGACGAACTGCACGTGGACGTTCCGGTTGAGCGTTCGAAGAGGCCGAATGCCGGTTCGTTTGAGCACGGCAACGGAAATGGCAATGGTCACGGAAACGGTGTGCCGTCGCTGACGAATGATGGACTCGATCTGGAAGCGTACATCGAGGGGCTGGAACGCGGATTGATCCAGTCGGCGCTGAAGCAGTCCAATGGAGTGCAGACGCGCGCAGCGGAATTGCTCCATGTTTCCTATCGCAGTTTCCGTCACTTACTGAAGAAATACGAGATCTGATCCGATACTGGAGCGCGCAGACGTGGCTCACGACCCAATCATTACGTTAACCACTGACTTCGGAGTGACCGATCCTTATGTCGGCACGATGAAGGGCGTTATTCTCAACATTAATCCAAGCGCTCGAATTGTCGACATCAGTAACGCAGTTCAGTCTTACGACGTGCTCGATGGCGCAATCACGATTTCGCAGGCATATCCTTATTTCCCGAAGAACACATTACATGTGGTGATTGTCGATCCGGGAGTTGGTACTTCGCGCCGACCGATCATCGCCCGAACCGAACACGGCCTGTTTCTTGCGCCGGATAACGGCGTGCTTTCGCTGGTGTACGAAAAAGAAGAGCGCGTTAACGTTCGGCATATCACAGCCGAACATTACTTCTTGCAGCCGGTGAGCCAGACTTTCCACGGGCGCGACGTCTTCGCCGCGGTTGCCGGATACTTGAGCAAGGGAGTCGATTCTGCGAGCTTCGGCGAAGAGATCAAGGACTTCGTTCGTTTTGTTGCACCGAAACCAAAGGCAGCGAATGGCGTGATCAAGGGAAGCGTGATCAAGGTCGACAAGTTTGGCAACCTGATCACCAATTTCACTCCCAAAGATGTTCCGCAACTGTTTGGCGCGGACCCTGCGGCATTCAAGGTCAAGATCGGCAAAGCGGAAGTGACCAATATGCACAGCGCTTATGCGGAAGGAACTCCGGGCGAAGTGTTCGTCATCGTCGACAGTATGGGTTTTCTTGAGATTGCGATGAATCGTGGCGCGGCTAATCGAACGATCTCTGCCGAAAAAGGCAGCGAAGTGGTGATCAGCTTCTGAGGCCGTTTCACGTTTCGAGTTTCACGTTTCGCGCAAAAATCCAAAAAATGCAGAGATGGATTCGCTCCGCTGAAACGCGAAACGGCTGTTAAACATTCTTCGGCTTGGGACGCGCGTAACGTTCCATCTGTCCAGTCCACTTCAGGAAGCGCAGTAGCTCTTTTTTCTCTCGCCACATGAATCCCCAGAACTCCAGGAATCCGACCTGGTTCATCTTCACTCCGCAGTATGTCTCGATTCGCCAGCGGAGATACGGACTGCGCCAGGGCGCGATGCGATGACCTTTGGTTGCGTTCCATAGGAAGCGGAGTGTGTAGCGCATGTGGTCTTTCAGTCTATCAGTCGCTCAGTCTGTCAGTCGCGCAGTCTGTCCGTCAGTCCCTTCGAGGGATCGCGATTTTTAAGCTGATGAACTGAGAGACTGAAAGACTAGTTTGCTAGAATCGGCGCAATGAGTGTCGAAGGCAACGACCGCCAGCTCGCCGAAGGTCACTACTACAACGCGCTCGATCTGTTTGCTGACGGCAAACAGGACGAGGCAGTCGCCGAGTACCGCAAGTCCATCGAAGCCGATCCAACATTTACCGAGGCGATGCACGGTCTGGCGCGCGCATATCAGGACCTCGAACGGTACGACGAGGCGATCGAAGTTGCTAAGCGCATCACGCAACTCGATGCGGACGACATTCTCGCGCATACCAGCCTTTCGATTCTCTACCAGAAAAAGGGCATGGTTCCCGAAGCCGAGGCTGAGGCGAATACGGCGCGCGTGCTCGACTGGAAGCGGCAGCTCAGAAAAAAGTGATCAGCACTCAGTAGTCAGCATTCAGCCCTTAAGCTCAGGGACTGAATGCTGAATGCTGAGTGCTGCTACCGATAGTGCTCGGTCAGGAATTCGGCGATGCCTGTGTAGGCTTTGGTTAAAGTCGCTTCGTCGGGCAAGAAGACGATGCGGACGTGCTTGGTGCCGGGCTTCTGGCCGAAGCCGCTACCGTGTACGAGCAGCGTGTGCTTCTCGGTCAGCACTTTTTTCACGAAGCTGAGATCGTCTTCGGGGATGTCGAGCTTCGGGTAGGCGTAGAACGCGCCTTCGGGCGCAACACAGCTCACGCGCGGCGTGCGGTTGCACCAGTCGATGGTGAGCTGGCCAGCGGCGGCGCAGCTTTTCATTCACCTCTTTCAGGTGATCCTGAGAGCCTTCGAGCGCGGGTTTGATGGCCCACTGCATCGGCTGGCTGGCACAGAGACGTGCGCGAAGAAGCTTGTAGATTCCTTCTAGATACGGCTTGATGCAAGCGGGATCGCCGCTGGCGATGGCCCATCCGATTCGCCATCCTGGCGCGAGATAGGATTTCGATAGTCCACCAAAAGTGATGATGGGAACGTCGCTGGCGAGCGATGCCATGGGGATGTGCGGGCGCGATCCGAAGGTGAGCTTGTCGTAAATCTCGTCGGCAAAGATGACGAGACGGTTGCGGCGCGCGAGCTCGATGATCTGGAGCAGAGTCTCGCGAGAGTAAAGAGCACCCGTCGGATTATTCGGATTGATGACGACGATACCGCGAGTGCGCGGAGTGATCTTTGCGGCCAATTCTTCGACGTTGGGCTGCCAGCCATTTTCTTCGTCGAGATCGTAGGGCGCGAGGGGCGCTTCGAGCTTGGCGAGCACGGCGGAGTAAAGCGGATATTCCGGGCTGGGCGTGAGCACCGTTTCGTTCGGATTCAACAGCGCAGCGAGGCACACGTCGACGCACTCGCTGACACCGCTGGTCACGAACGCTCCCTGAACATTGCGAATCCCTTTGCGCTCGGCTTCACCCAGGATTGCCTGAACCGCTTCGTCGACACCGAGCGAGGGTGCGTATCCGTTTTTGCCATCGCGCATGGCCTTGGCTACAGCTTCGACCAGGTGGGGCGGAGTCTGAAAGTCGAATTTCAGCGGATCGCCAATATTGAGCGACAGGATTTTGGCGCCAGTTTTTGCGACTTCGTCGGCTAGAACGGCGAGGTCGCGGATGGCGTAGCGCACGCGGTCGAGGCGGGCAGCAGCGGGGATGGTGGCCAGTGTTGCTTCGCTATAAAGGGACATGTTGGTTGTTCAAAGGCGATCACAGTTTACGTACGGACACCGCCGGTTGCTAGTGTCGCGAATCACACGCGCTTGCTTCCAAAACCATCGCAGCTCGCGCGACGGCTTACATTGGGGTCCCCCCCGGGGGGTAACCCTTCGGCAAGTCATTTATCTTCTACAGCTTAGAATTCCCGTTTTTGCAAAATCCTCAAAGCAAAAGGCGAAAAATGCAAAATCCTCAAAACAAAGAAGTTGTCAGTTGCCAGAAAAGCGAAGCGCAACGCGAACTTCTATTTCCAGAATAGCAATATCGAGGGGACCTACTAGACACTTTGGCGTGATTTATTTCTGGTTGCGAATGAGGGAGTTGCGGGGATTTTGAGAGGTCAGGGCTATTTGACAGGTTTTGTGGAGAGGGTAGGGATACCTCGCTGCGCTCGGCATGACAGATCCTCGCGGCGCTCGGATATGAGGCGCAACAAGTCCCACCCTAGCCAAAAGGAAGGCTAGGATGGGGTGGTATTCCGACTACGCGGGCGAGGGCGCCCGCGCCACGTGATCAACTGCCCCACTCAAGCCAACAGAAGGCTTGAATGGGCCACCCGGACTATTCCGGTCTGTCGATCTGGGCTTTCTGCAGACGATCGGAGTAGTCGACGTAGACCGACTTCCACTCCGTGTAGAAATCAATCGCGCCGATACCGCCTTCGCGATGGCCGTTGCCGGTCTGTTTGGTTCCGCCGAAGGGCAAGTGGACTTCGGCGCCGATCGTCGGAGCGTTGATGTAAGTGATGCCAGCGTAGAGATCGCGCATGGCTTTGAAGGCGCGGTTCACATCTTTCGTGTAAAGGGCGGAAGACAGTCCATAGACGACGCCGTTGGCGATTTCGACAGCGTGATCGATGTCGTCGCAAGGAATGACCGAGACCACGGGGCCGAAGATTTCTTCCTGGGCGATGCGCATCTTGGGATCGACGTCGCCATAGACGGTGGGCTCAACGAACCAGCCGTGCTGGTACTCGCCCTTATCGAGACGGTGCCCGCCGCAGAGGAGCTTGGCGCCTTCGTTCAGTCCGATCTCGATGTACTTCAGGTCAGTTTCGAGTTGTGATTTGTTGACCGCGGGACCCATGTCGACTGTTTCGTCGAGGCCGTTGCCGATCTGGAGTTTCTTCGCGCGCTCGACGAGACGATTGACGAATTCGCCGTACACGCCTTTCTGTACGATGATGCGGCTGGTGGCAGTGCAGCGCTGTCCGGTGGTGCCGAAGGCTCCCCAGAGCGCGCCCTCGAGGGCGAGGTCGAGATTGGCGTCGTCGAGGACGATCATGGGATTCTTGCCGCCGAGTTCGAGCGAGCAGCGTTTGAAACTACGAGCGGCGGATTCGCCGACGATGCGTCCCACGGCGGTAGATCCGGTGAGCGAAATGGCGCGAACGTCTTCATGCTCGGTGAGAGGGGTGCCGACTTCCGAGCCGAAGCCGGTGACGATGTTCACGACGCCCTTGGGAATGCCGGCGTCGACGAGTGCCTCAACGAAATTGAAAACCGAGAGAGGGGTGTCCTGCGCCGGTTTGATAATGCAGGTATTGCCGGCGACGAGAGCGGGGAAGAGCTTCCATGACGGGATCGCCATGGGGAAGTTCCAGGGCGTGATCATGGCGCAAACGCCGATGGGCTGGCGGACGGCCATAGCGAACTTATTGGGAAGCTCGGAGGGGACGGTGTGGCCGAACATGCGGCGGCCTTCGCCGGCCATAAAGTATCCGGTGTCGATGGCTTCCTGCGTGTCGCCGCGTGTTTCTTTCAGGACCTTACCCATCTCGCGGGTCATATCGCGCGAGTAGTCTTCCTTGCGCTCTTCCAGAATCTGGGAGGCGCGGTAGAGCATTTCGGCGCGGCGGGGTGCGGGCACGAGACGCCACTTGGCGAAGGCGCGGGTGGCGGCGTCGACGGCGGCGTTGACGTCGTCCTTGGTGGAGCGCTGGAAGATGCCGACGACTTCGCGGATGTCGGCTGGGTTGAGATTCTCGAAGGTCTGTCCGGAGCGGGACGCGACCCATTCACCATCGATGAGGTTTTTATAAACGCGGGGAGCAGTGACACGGACGGGCTCGGTAGCCATGAAATCCTCCACAGGCAAACTTGCCATGCTAGCTGGGGGAGTGGAGGCAGTGCAAGCGGGGAGAGGGAAGGGTAGCTGGTAGCTAGTTGCCGGGGCGATCAACTGCCAAAAGCGGTCAGTCACGCGGGCGAGGGTGTACCGCCGCTAATTCTAGGACAGAACGCAAGGTTCCTCGACTCCTGGCCGCGCGATCCAAAAGCGGATCGCAAAGAGCGAAGGCGGCCAGTCGCTCGGAATGACAGGTGAAGTGCGGTGGTGTGTTGCGGATCTCGGGAAGGCTTGATCGAATCAAATTTTGTGGGAGGGAATAGGGTTTCCTCGCTGCGCTCGGGATGACAGGTGAAGTGCGGTGGCGTCCTGCGGATTTTGGTAAGACTTGATCGAATCAAATTTTGTGGGAGGGAATAGGGTTCCCTCGCTGCGCTCGGGATGACGGTGAAGTGCGGTGGCGTCCTGCGGATTTTGGTAAGACTTGATCGAATCAAATTTTGTGGAGGGAATAGGGTTTCCTCGCTGCGCTCGGGATGACAGGGGAAGTGCGGTGGTGCCCCGCGAGTTTCGGGAGGAGTTGACCTAATCCATCCCCCACGTTCGCTGCGCGACGTGCGGGGAGCACCCGGCGAGATTGTGCCTCCTACAGTACCAAAGAGGTTTCTCCTTTCTTTGTCTACAGTTAACTCCCTATTGCGAGGTGAGTAGCTTGTGGTAGGCTCAATTTGAATCACCGCGAATCAATAGCCAAGAGTGCCCCAACAGGATCACATTCCGAGAATCCAGGTCGGGTGGAGAACTGCCACATACCGCAGCGTGCTGGGCGCCATTTTATTGGTGGTCGGCCTGATCGTGGCGGCGTCGTACGTTGTGTTTCCAGAGCCGACGAAGAAAGCCGCAACCACCCTGCTCGATCTGGCCGAACGCATAGGCACCAACACCACCACGAAAACAAAAGACAGTAACGCGCAGCAGGCGAGCTTCACCTTGATCGACGGCACCGTGAAGGTGAAGAAGGCGAACAGCAATACCTGGGTGACGGCGGATTATCAGCTGCCGCTGGAAAAGGGTGACGTGGTGCAGACCGGGTCGGAGGGAATCGCGAAGGTCGTGTTCCCTGATGGCACCAGCTACAACGTAAAACAGGATTCGCTGATCGTGGTGGAAGAGAATTCCGCGAACGATTCGCAACAGACGAATGTTGCGGTGCAATTGACGACCGGAACGGTGGACCTTTCGACGGGAACGTATACGCAGGGATCGAAGTCGCAGGTAATCGTAGGCGGAGCGACGGCGACCTTCTCGCGCGACAGTTCGGCGATGGTGAGAAACGATCCGAAGAGCGACGAGCACGAAATCCTGGTGAAGCACGGATCGGGCGAAGTTACGCGTGGTAAAGAATCGGTTCCCGTCGGTGAGTATGAAAAGGTCACGTTCACGACGGAACAGCCTCAACTGGTGAAGCAGAAAGAAATGGCGCCGCCGGCGCTGATTGGTCCGGCAAACATGGCGCCGCTTTTCATGAATGACCCGTCGCTACCGATTCCATTTACCTGGTCGACGATACCGAATACGGCGGAGTACCGGATAAGAGTCTCACGAAATCCTTATTTCTCGTCGACGGTGGCGGATCGCAGGGTGACGTCGCCCGCGGCGAATATACCGGGCCTGGCGGAAGGCGCGTACTACTGGGAAGTGCAGGCAATCGATAAGGCTGGACGCGAGTCGGTGGAGAGCGAAAAGAATCGGTTTACGATCATTCGCAAGGGTCCGGAGAACGCGAGCATTGCTCTGGAGCTATCGCCCTTCGTTCAGCATGGGCATGTGCTGGAGATCAAAGGCAAGACCGAGCCGACGGCGCGAGTAATGGTGAATGGGCAGGAAGTCCCCGTGGTTGGCAGTGACGGGGGATTCCAGTTCTTTACGGCGCCGCTGCCGGCGGGCGAGAACGTTATTACGGTGACGGCGCAGAACTCCAAAGGTGGAGTGCGTACGGAGCAGAAGAAGATCGTGATCCAGTAAGCGCGGCCTGGCCGAAAGCACTGCTGGCATCATGATGGTTACGGGTTTTAAGGGCGGTTCCGCATTATCTTTGACCGGATTGAGTTCGGTGCCCGACGTCCACAGGGTCAAAGACTTCGGTTTCCGACAGGCAATCTGAAAGTTCACCTAGAATTCAGGGCACTAGTGATATTGTGCCGTAAGCAGTAACTTCCAAGTAACGAGAGAACAGACGCACGCGTATGACAACCAACGGCTTTAATGGCTCACGCTTTCATAACCTCCGGTCGCTCTTCAGTGTGTTTTCGAGCGACCTGGCGATCGACCTCGGCACGGCGAACACGCTGGTCTATGCGAAAGGCAAAGGCATCGTGGTGAATGAACCTTCCATAGTCGCCATCAACAAGAACACCGGGGAAGTGGAAGCGGTGGGCAAAGAAGCCAAAGAGATGCTGGGCCGTACGCCGGGCAACATCGTCGCCATCAAGCCGATGAAAGACGGCGTGATCGCGGACTTCAAAGTTACCGAGAAGATGCTGAACTATTTCATCCAGAAGGCGCACAACCGCAAGATGCTGGTGCACCCGCGCATCGTGATTGGCGTGCCCTCCGAAATTACTCAGGTGGAAAAGCGCGCGGTGATGGATTCGGCCTATCGCGCGAAAGCCAGCGAAGTTCACCTGGTGGAGCAAGCGATGGTGGCGGCGATCGGCGCAGGACTGCCGATCACCGAACCGAGCGGCAACATGGTTGTCGACATCGGCGGCGGGACGACGGACATTGCGGTGATCTCGCTGAGCGGCATTGTCTATTCGCGGTCGGTGCGGATGGCGGGTAATCAGATGGACGAAGCCATCATGAATTACCTGAAGCGCAAGTACAACCTCCTGATCGGCGAACGCACGGCGGAACAAATCAAGATTGAGATAGGGTCGGCGTATCCGCTGGATAAGCCGTTGACGATGGAGATCAAGGGACGCAACCTGATCGAGGGCGTGCCCAAGAGCATCACGATTGACGACAGCGAAATTCGTGAGGCATTGAGCGAGTGCGTGGCGACGATCATGAATGCGATCCGCGTGGCGCTGGAACGTACACCGCCAGAGCTGTCGGCGGACATCAGCGATCGCGGCATTGTGCTGACCGGCGGTGGTGCGCTGCTGAAGAACCTGGATAAGCGAATCCGCGAAGAAACCGGACTGCCGGTTTCGATTGCGGACGATCCGCTCGCCAGCGTGGTGCTGGGCACCGGCAAGATGCTGAGCGATTTCAAACTGCTGAGAAAGATTTCGATCGAGTAGTTCCCAGCGTCCGGTTTTCAGCAAACTGGAAACTCGAAACGGCAAAACTGGAAACTGGAGTCCATGGATAGCGTCATCAACCGGCACCGGAACGTTGCGAACGTGGTGGTCCTCGTGTTCGTACTGTTCGTGCAGGTGGTCGGGCTAGCGGTGCAGGTCAAGCGCCCGAGCGATAGCGGCGGGACCCGCCTGATTCGCTTATGGGCAGTGACGCTGGTTACACCTCTCTCCAAAGGCGTGGTTCACGCCGAAGAATCGATTTCAGGCGTATGGCACGGCTACTTCGATCTGCGGCACGTGCGTTCGGAGAACGCGGATCTGCAGGACAAACTGGCGCGCATGCGCATACAGCAGGTGCGGCTGGAAGAAGATGCGAACCAGGCGCGTCGGTTGCAGGTGCTGCTGGGATTCAAGGAACAATACCTTTCGCAGACGCTTCCGGCGCAGGTGATCAGCACGACGGGCAGCGACTTCTCGCGCGGCGTTTACATCGACAAGGGCACGCACGACGGAGTGAAGCAGGACATGCCGGTGATCACGCCGGATGGAATCATGGGGAAAGTGCTGCGCGTTTATCCGAGTTCGTCGCTGGTGCTGGAGATCAACGATCCCAGCAGCGGAGCGGGCGTGATCCTGGAAAAGTCGCGGCTGCAGGGAATTCTGAAGGGCAATCCGAACGGGAACGGCGAGCTGATTATTCAGAACATCATGGCCGACGAGAAAGTTGAGGTCGGCGAACGCGTTCTGACCAGCGGCGGCGATCGCATCTTTCCGAAGGGAATGCCGGTGGGCGTGGTTTCGCGGTTTGCGCATGGGAAAGACATATTCCTGGATATATGGGTGAAGCCGGCGGCGCAGCTGAGCCGTGCCGAGGAAGTACTGGTGGTAACGAAGGTGGATGAGCGGACGCCGGAGAGTCAGCCATTTGGCCCAAGCCCGGTAAGGGCGATCGATATTCTGGCGGAGAGACTGCCAACGGTGGCCCCGCCACCGAAGGCGGATACGGCTACGACGCCGGTTGGAGCGAGTTCGACGGAAGTGAAGCCGAAGAATGCGGCTTCGGGTGGAACTGGGTCGGCGGTGAAGGCTGCACAGACGCAGGCTGTGCCGAAGAGCGCTGCGGGGGCAACAACCGGAGCGACGAAGCCGGTGGCGCATCCGGCGGAGGGCGCGACGGGTGTGACTAAACCGGCCACTGGCAACGGGACTACGCCCGGGAGTACGCCGCAATGACGATCGCATTCGAAAAGACGGAGCGGATCGAGGTCTACAGGTTCAATCCGCTGGTGACGATCGGCGTGCCGCTGTTTGCGATCGTATTGCAGTCGTTTATTCCCATCAAGCTGCGGATTTTTGGGATTTTCGATCTGCCGCTGCTGATAACGATCTTCTTTGCCGTCGCTCGACGGAATCAGATCTCAGGGCTGCTGACTGGAGCGGCGATCGGTTTGTTGCAGGATGCGCTGACGCATCAGCCACTGGGGATTTACGGCATTTCGAAGACGCTGGTGGCGTATGGCGCGTCGTCGCTGGGCGCGAAGATCGATGTGGAGAATCCAGGCACACGGGTGCTGATGGTGTTCGGCTTCTACTTCATTCACAACGGGATCTATTGGCTGGTAGCGCGCTGGCTGGTGCGGATCGATCTGCAGTGGCTGTGGATGCATGAGCTGCGCGGGGCGATTGCGAACGCGATTCTGGGCGTGCTGCTCTTCCATCTGCTGGACAAGGTGAAGCGCGGGTAGAGCCTCGCGGACCTCGTCAATGAAATGCCTGAAATCCCTTTCTTACTTGCGGCCTTACCAGGGCTCCCTCGACTCGGGCGTTCGCCCTCGCTCGGGATGACAGGGGTGAAATCTTAGCGATTCGACCCCGGTAGAACTAAGGTTCACGACACTTGAGTTAGGGGTGTCTGCTCAGTCGGAGTCGTGGTAATTCCTGCTACACTCAAGGCAATCCAGTTAAGCCGCGTGCTCAAGTGTTAAGGCTGGAGCGGAGTGCTGCGCTGGTTCATTCAATCAGGACTGGCCAGAGGTCATAGTGTTCGGCCGCGAAGACAAAGTATCGCCGATTCGGATCACGGGAGTTCAGTACGTGATTCTCGGAGTCTTCCTTTTGCTCGGCTACGGATTCTGGCGGCTGCAAGTTGGCGGTTCCGATTACTACGCATCGCTCGCCGAACAGAATCGCGTTCGCAAAGTTCCCATCCTCGCGCCCCGCGGAAAGATAGTCGATCGCGAAGGGCGGATTATCGTCGACAACTATCCGTCGTTCTCTGCGCTGCTATTGCGCGATCAGACGCGCGATCTGGATGCTGATGTAGACAAGATTGCGTCGGGCCTGCACATGGACTCCGACGACATTCGCGCGCGTCTCAAGAAATTTGCGAGCATGCCGCAGTATCAGCCAATCATCCTGAAAGACGACATCACGCCGGACGAGCTGGCGTACATCGAATCGCACAAGAACGAGTTGCCGGAGTTGGACACGATCCGGGCGAGCCGCAGACTGTATCCGAAAAACGGATTCATGGCGCACCTGATCGGCTATGTGGGTGAAGTCAGCGAAGACATGCTGAACCAGTCGCAGTGGGAGTTCTACAAAGCCGGCGACGTCGTCGGCAAGTCGGGCGTGGAGTTGCAGTACAACGACATCCTGATGGGCCAGGATGGGTCGCGGCGCGAGATAGTGAACAGCCGTGGCAAAGTTGTGGGGCAGATGGACGAAGTTCCGGCGACCGAAGGTCAGACGCTGAAGTTAACGATCGATCTCGATCTGCAGATTGCGGCTGAGGAAGCACTCGGCGACAAGCCGGGCGCAATCATCGCAATGAATCCGAAGAACGGCGAAGTGCTCGCGATGGTGAGCCGGCCGACATTTGATCCGAATTCATTTGCCATACGCATTTCGAAGGACGAGTGGAGCAAGCTGGTCAACGACGAAGGCAAGCCACTGATGAACAAAGCGATCCAGGCGCAGCTCGCACCCGGGTCGACGTTCAAGATCATTATGGCTACGGCTGGGCTACAGGAAGGCATTGCCCAGAATATGAAAGTTAATTGCACTGGAGGTGCGAGCTTCTACGGACGCTACTTCAAGTGCTGGATTTCCCATCGGCACCAGACGCACGGAATAACAGATATCACCAAGGGCATCTATCAGTCGTGCGACGTCTTCTTTTACACATTGGCGGAGAAGCTCGGGATTGGAAAGATTGCGGAGTGGTCCACCAGGCTCGGCCTCGGGCAGAAGAGCGGGATTGATTTGCCGCAAGAAGTCAGCGGCGTGATGCCTTCGGAAGAGTGGAAGCTGAAAAACTTCCACCAGAAGTGGTTTGCAGGCGAAACGATTTCGGTGGGCATCGGGCAGGGCGCGATTGCGGCAACTCCGATACAGATGGCGCGCGCGATTGGAGCGATCGCTTCGGACGGACGCCTGGTTAGGCCGCATGTGGTCGCGTTCGACAATCTCTCGGGAAACGCGCAAACGCGTTACAAGGAGATCAGCGCCAAGTATCCGGATGAGACCACAATTCCGATCGACTCAAGCAATTGGGAGATCGTCACCGATGCGCTGAGGAAGGTGGTAAGCCCCATCGGAACCGGTGCGCTGTCGGCGATTCCGGGGGTCGACTTCGGTGGTAAGACCGGATCGGCGCAGACGGTCAGCAACGCATTTAAGGAGCGCCTGGGTAAGGGCACGGATCTGTTCAAGGACAATGGGTGGTTCGTAGGAGTTGCGCCGACGCGAAATCCTGACATCGTGGTAGCCGTGCTTTACCAATCCGGTGAACACGGCGACAAGACGGCACCGATCGCAGCACAGGTGATCAAAGCCTTCGTGCAGAAGCGCCGCAAGGTTCTAAATGACGTGGCATATGCCATGCCCGAGGCTTACGCTCCTGTGCGCGCTTCGGCGGAAGCGCCGAGCACGGCGGAAACTCCAGCGCGACTGAAGAACGTCGGGCAGCAGAGCATTGATCGCGCGAGTGAGGCTACTCAGAAGAGCGCTGTGAAGCCTGACTCACCGTCAGAAAAGAAGAGCGCGCCTGCCAAGCCGGTTGAGACTCCAGGCGGCATGGCAAAGAATGAGAATGGCGATTCCATCGACATTGCGGGCGTGTGGGACAACGGCGGAGAAGAACATCGTCTGGAAACCGGGAAATTTGTTGTGCCTTTGAGCGGAAGTCATGCTCGAGCAGTGGCGGCGCCCGGAATGAATTAGTTGTGAGAAACGCGGGCGAGGCCTGTCCTGAGCAAAGTGGAAGGGGCGCGCGCGCCACATGAACTGCCCCGCTCAAGCCAAAGGACGGCTTGAATGGGCCACCAAGCCGAAATATAGAACTGAATGCAGAGATACATTTCATTTCGCGATTTTGATTGGGTGCTGCTGGCCTTCGTGCTGCTGATCTCGGCGGTCGGCGTCGTCGAAATCTACAGCGCCACGCTGCACACGAAGTTCGTGGGCGCGCACATACGGCAGGTGTACTGGATCATGGCTGGCCTGATGTTGATGCTGATCATCAGCCGGATCAGCTACCAGTCGCTGCTGGAAGCGGTGCCGTGGATGTACGTGATCGCGATCGTGTCGCTGGTGTCGGTGCTGCTGTTCGGCCAGAAATACCTGGGCGCGCGGCGCTGGATCAGGATTGGAGGGGCGACGCACTTCCAGCCGTCGGAATGGGTCAAGCTCATATTGATCCTGGCGATGGCGAAGTACTTCGCCGAGAACCGGCAGCGGGAGATGAGTTTCTTCGACCTAGTAAAGGCGGCCTCCGTGGTCGGTGTGCCGATGCTGTTGGTGCTGGCGCAGCCCGATATGGGAACGGCTCTGACTTACCTGCCGATCGCGGTGATGGCGTTGTTCCTCGGCGGAATGAAGGGGAAACACGCTGCGGCGATCGTGCTGTCGCTGGCGATGGTCGCGGTTCCAGCCTGGAAGTTTGGTTTGAAGCAGTATCAGAAGGACCGGCTGACGGTTTTCATGAATCCGGACTCCGATCCGCAGCACAAGGGGTATCAGGTAAATCAATCGTTGATTGCGGTGGGGTCGGGCGGAATCTGGGGTAAGGGAACGACTCAAGGCACACAAACGCAAGGGCTTTTCCTGCCGGTGCCGCACACGGATTTTATCTTTGCAGCCTTTTCGGAAGAACATGGTTTTGTCGGCGCCCTAGGGATACTACTGCTATACTTCATGGTGCTGATGCGTTTGATCCAGAACGCCCAGACCGCGCCAGACCGCGCTGGGGCGTTTGTAGTAATGGGTGTGGTGGCAGTACTGGTTTTCCACATCCTGGTAAACGTAGGCATGGTGGTCGGATTTATGCCGGTCACCGGGATTCCGCTTCCGTTGATGAGTTATGGCGGATCGTCAGTCCTGTTTACGTTTCTTGCGCTGGGGATTGTGATGAATGTCCGCATGCGCCGTTTCGTGAACTAAATAGGGTAAGAAGCTTCCGGTCGGGTCAGGGACTCTCCGGAACGCTCCGTAAAGCCGGAGCAAAGATTGCAGATTACGACGCCTTCTCGTGAATGAGGGCAGTAGCCGGCGACAAGGTGCCGGACAAGGATTGCAGCAGATTCGCTCTGGTGAGCGAATTGAGGACAGAGCCAGCAGGGCGGGTAACGGCCCCCTCGGAAGTCGGAGTGAGATTCGGATGAGTGGAAACTCCGATAGCGGTACCGAGAGAGCGGTCACAGAACTTTGTTGGGCCTGATAGGTGCGAAAGATTCCTAAGCAGAACAGGATTCCTTCCAACGGGCATGTTGGGGGCGTGAGATACCGGTCCAAGGCCGTTCCGATTCGGGACAGCCGGGGATAGGTGTTTGCGCTTGCCATCGGCCTTCCTGCAATTTAGTCCAGCCTTGTAAGACCTGTGTTGGTCATCGCCGGTGTTTCACCGGAGATTTGAATGTCAAAAGAATTGTATGTGTCTTCCACGCCGCACCAAACCAAGGTTGCGCTGGTGGAAAACGACCAACTGGCTGAAGTCTATTTCGAACGCGAAAACGAATACACGTTAGCCGGATCCATTTATAAAGGCCGGGTTACGCGCGTGCTGCCAGGCATGCAGTCGGCCTTCGTCGATATCGGATTGGAGCGCGATGCGTTCCTGTACGTTTCCGACTTTTTCGAACTCGAGGACGAAGATGAGACCTTCGATCCCATACCAGCCGGAGCGGCCAAACCATTTCAGGCACAGCCAGAGCCGAGGCCGGAGCCGGTCGTACTGACGTCGCCGGAAGAAGAGGGCGAGGAGCCGGAAGCGGCAGCCCACGAAGCAACAGGCACGAACGGAGCGGCAGAAGGAAGCCGTGAAGACGATGGGAACCGGCGCTGGCGCGGGCGGAATCGCCGCAGACGCGGTCGTCGGGGATTCCCGGAGAACAAGTTTGCGCAGCCCGAGCACCAGCAGAGCGGCGAGGCGGAGTCGGAAGAAGCGGAGGACGAAGGCGAAGTACCGCAGGCGCCGATCGTGCTGCCGGGCGAGTCTTTGGCGAAGTTCAATCGCAGACGCGAAGAGCCAGTCCAAAGGGAAGCTGCTTCGCCTGTCGCGGATGAGCAGGATACAGATCAAGAAGAAGAGTCGGCGATAGAGACGAGCACGGAAGTGACGCCGGAAGTTGCGGCTGCTCCTGAGGCTCCAATTCGGCGGGAACAGCCGAAGGCGTATGAGCCGATCATTCTGCCGGGCGAGTCGCTGGCGAAATACAACCGAAGTCGCGGTCAGAAAGCGGAAGAGGCACGGGTGTGCGGTGCCGAGCGCTGCGGTGCCGAGCGCTGCGAAGGAAGAGCCAGCAGCCGAGGCTACACCTGCGCCTCGGGCACGGGAAGCTCGTCGCGAGGAATATAGGCCGTATGCGCCGATCGTGTTGCCGGGCGAGTCGATTTCGAAGTATCGCAACAAGCCTGCTGCTGCTGCGCCAGCCGTCGCCGAGAAACGAGCCGAGGAGAATACGGAGGCGGCGGAGTCGGTAGCTGCCGAGGCGAGGGTCGAAGCTGGCGAAGAGAACGGATCGATCGCTGCTCCAGTTGAGCATTTGGCTGCCGCGGAATTTTTGCCGGTAGAGATCAAGCCGGAAGCGTTGAACTGGTGGCAAGAAGCTGACGCGAAAGAGCCTGCGGCGGAAACGCAAGAAGCTGAGTACGAGCAGGAACAGCACGTGGAGTCGGCGTCGGGAGCGGTGGAAGCCGAGCCTGAGCAACAACCGGAAGAGCGGGTTGAGATCCATGAAGCGGAGCGGGCGCACGAGCCGGAGGCGGAGCATCATGCTGAGCACGCGCGTCCCAGCCGTTTTGGGCGGATGAAGGCATTCATCTTTGGGGAAGAAGAGCAACGGCGGGGAGAAGAAGAGCCGACACACGCGCAGGAAGAATCGCCGCGGCACGAAGAACGCAGAGCTGAGAGTGCTGTAGAAGCTGAACGTCATTCTTCTGAAGAGCATCCGACCAGCGCCTCGATAAGCTTCGAGGGCGGGCATGAGTCCGAAGTTCACTCGGAGTTCGAAGGCGGGCACGAAGCAGAGGTCAGCGAAAGGACACAGCGTCCGGAACCCGATTATCGAAATGCGCCGCTGGGTGCCTTTGAAGAAGAACTGATCGAAGGCGATGAGGAAGAAGATATTCCGCATCCCTCGGAAGTGCTCTACGAGCCGGATTCCTATGAGGAGATGGAAGAGGAAACGCTCGAGCGCGCGGCCATGGCAGCGAACGATCTCGGTGACGAACTGGAAGAAGACGAGACGAACGGCTACGCGACGGACGAAGAGAATGGCGAGGGAGTTGAGTCCGCGGAAGAACCGGAGTTGGCGGCACGCGCGGAGACGCGCGGTCCGTCGGGCACGGCAGGATTCCAGCGGGCGCCGCGTCCGGAGTATGACCGTAATCACCGGCGCGGACGTCGTGGCGGTAGTGGTGGGAGGCGGGTGCAGCGCGGCGGCGCACGCAGAGAGCAGTCGCGTCCAACGGTGATGATCAGCGATGTCCTCAAAGAAGGACAGGAAGTGCTGGTACAGATTGCCAAGGAGCCGATCGGCAAGAAGGGCGCACGTATCACCAGCCACATCGCGCTACCGGGACGATTCCTGGTGTACATGCCGTCGGTTAATCATACGGGCGTGTCGCGGAAGATTGCATCGGATGAAGAGCGCCAGCGGCTGAAGCGGATCGTCAACAGCGAGCGCGAAAACGGCCATGGCGGATTCATCGTGCGCACGGCTGCAGCGGGAATTGCGGAAGACGAGCTACGCGCCGATATTCGCTTCCTGAAGAGCTTGTGGAATGACATCAAGAGCCGCGCGGACAGTTCGAAGCCGCCGGCGTTGATCTATCACGATCTGAACCTGGTGGAGCGCACGCTGCGCGACTTGGTGACTGAAGACTTTTCGGCAATCTGGGTCGACACCGAACCGGAGTACGAGCGCGTGGTACGGTTCGTGAATCGGTTCCAGTCATCGCTGACTCGGCGAGTGAAGCTCTACTCCAAGGACACGCCGCTATTTGAGCAGTTCGGCGTGGAAGAAGAGATCAACAAGGGGTTGCGGTCGAAGGTGTGGCTGAAGAGCGGTGGCTACATCGTGATCAACCAGACGGAAGCGCTGGTGGCGATCGACATCAACACCGGCAAGTACGTGGGTAAAACCACGCGCCTGGAAGACACGATCTTCAAGACGAACCTGGACGCGATCAAGGAAATCGTGCGGCAGATACGGCTGCGCGACCTGGGCGGCATCATCGTGATCGACTTCATCGACATGGATGAGCGCCGCAATCGGCAGAAGATCATGCAAGCACTGGAAGAGGAGTTGCAGAACGATCGTGCGCCCTCAAAGGTCCTGCAGTTCAATGATTTCGGACTGGTGGCGATCACCCGCAAACGCGTAAAGCAGTCGCTGGAGCGCACGTTGGGCAGCCCGTGCCCGTACTGCTCGGCGAACGGTTATGTAAAGTCGCCGCAGACGGTGTGCAACGAGATCTATACCGAGATGCGCAAGATGGCTCGGCACTTCGAACACGACATTACATTGCGGGTGAATCCGGAAGTCGCCAAGGAGTTGAAGGGGAACAATGGAAAGTGGCTGAGCGAAATGGAAGAGCTGACCAGCCATAACATCCTGGTGAAAGCGGATCCGACTCTGCATCAGGAACAGTTCGACATGTAGAGAACCCGTTTCACGTTTAACGAAACCATGAACCCCATCCAGGCAAGAAAGCCGGGTGGGGTTTTCTTTTTGCACAGAAGGTGCCCACGGAATCGGCGCGGCGTACAACGATATGCATCGGCAATACTTCTAACCATTCGACGTAAACTGAGCTGGAACTTGGCGGAGGAACGATGCCGAACTGGAAAAAAGCGGTAATCATTGGATCCCTAACGGCGGGAGCGCTGATGCTGATTAAAGGAAGACGGCCGGCTGGTGTGATTTGCGCCACCGTTGGCCTGGCAGTTTTGGCTGCGGAATATCCGGAGCGCTTCGAGACCGTATGGGAGAATGCGCCTGAATACGTCGCGCGTGGCACGCAGATCTTTAACACGCTCTCCCGGCTGGCAGAGCGGTTTGCAGAAAGCGCGGAAAGCCGCGGCCTGGGCGGAGCACTGCGCGAGATGGGCTCTGAGTACGCAGGGTAGTTAGCCTAAAAAAACAAATGTGTTCGAACTCGGGCTGTGAGCGATGCCAGCCCGATATCTTTTCCTCCATCCACATCCTGTTCGGCGTTCCCACACCTTCGGCAAAAGAAGCTTAGGATGGTCCATCGGCTAGTGGGCCGACGAATGACCCTTAGCCAGCTAGATGAACTTTGATCTCGGTGTGGAAGGCTTTTTCGACGTCGTTGCAGAAGGCGCGGAATGCCGGATATTCGGCAGGCGTGATGCGGAGCTGGCGGAATTGCACCGAGGTGCTCACAACGAGTTCGTGGCCGCGCCGCTCATAACGCAGGACGGCTACTCCAAACGGAGTGTCCAGGGTGGTTGACTTGGGAATGTTTTCGAACGAAGCACCTTCGGGCAGCGCGAAATGCAGCTCTTCTTCGGTGGTCCAGGGTGCGGGCAAGCACAGATCCTGCGCGCGCGTTGGCAGAGAGGCAAGAGTTTCCGTGTACTTGTGCGGCATCCAGGAGGAAAGCAGGGAGAGCGTTCGAGATCCCGCGAAGGTGTTGATCGATCCAGTGAATTTGAGATTGATGTCGCGCTCGACGTCATCGGCTCCGTCTACGAAGACGTCTTCGACGCGCACGGCGGGATAGACCTGTGAGAGGTTGGAACGGAGGGAATCGCGCTGGTGTTCGCTCGCTTCGTATTCACGACGCAAGCCGGGAGCGTCTTCTCCACGCGTGTAGGCCGATCCACTGAACGTGATCGTGCCGTCCGTCTGCACCGATGCACGCACGACGCGGTGCGTGTAGTTTTCCATCGGCAAGGTTACGGGAATGCGGCGAAAGATTGCGTCACCGTCGGCGCCGACGGTAAGCGCCATGGCGCCCTGATCATCGAGAGGTAGTTCGTGCGAGCCTGCGTACTCGGCGGTGCCATCTAGCCAAAGCTGATATTTGGGAACGTAAACGATGGCATGATCGAAGATCTGGAGCGAAGTGGCTTTGTCGCCCACGTCGCCCATCTTGCGCGTGCGAACCAGGGCGAAGTCTGCGTCGATGCCGGCCGCACGCATGAGCGCCACCATCAGGCTGGCTTTATCTTTGCAGTCGCCGAAACGGCGCGCATACACATGGCTGACGGGATACGGCTTGTAGCTGTAAACGCCGAACTCGAGACCAACGTAATGGGTGTTTTCGATGACGAACTGGTGAATCGCGCGAATCTTTTCGAGATCCGTGCTGTGCCCCTCGATGACCTTATCCAGAGCGGTGCGAAGAGCGCTGTCGAGCTGTAACTGCGGCGCAATGAAATCGGCATACCACTTTCCGAAAGCCTGCCACGAATCGAAAGTGGAGACGTTCACATAGGGTGCGGTTTCGGTGAGTGAGGGACCGCGCGGCTCAGCGTGGAGCGGCGGCATGTTGCGAACTTCCCAGCTGTAGGTACGAAGCGAGCCATCTGTTTTGACGGAAGCCGGCGATGGCATGCGGTACTCAGAAACGTTGAGCGGCTCGGAGAGCGGCGCGATAAGAACGTAACGTCGAAACTTTTCTGGTAGCGATGACTGAAACGTGACGAGTCCGCCGTAGTAACTGCCGTATGGGTTAACGTTCGTCTTCGGCGAGATGCGGTATTCGAGTTCGAGCACGTCACCTTTGGAGAGGTGCGGGAAGCGCAGGACGCGCTGGCGAGTGTCGTAGTACATGGAGATGGCGGCGTCCGAATAGCCGGTTTCACCGCCATTTTCTGCGAGAACGGTGCGGCCATCGGGTTTGTGAACGCGTGCCGAGATCAGGTCCAGTTTCTGGAGCGCATAGCTGTACTGAATGCGATAGGTGGAATAGTCAGAGGCGCCCGAGTCGGTGTTCATCAACAGAATGAGTTGGTTGTGCTGCGAACTCTGCCCGTTTGGTGAAACGCGTTCTACGGTAACGTTCGCGAGCGAAGTGACGTTCGACGAATCGGATGGAGGATTGATTCGAAGCTCGCGCAATGTGTCTGCGATGTTAGCGAGATGAACGCGGTCGGGGTCGTTCGCCGGCGCCCGAGGACCGGGAGACTGCCGTGGCAGGTTTTGCGATTGCGCGTTCAACTCACCGGCCTTCGCCAGTTCCTTCTCGTACTGAATCTTGTGCCCACTGCTGCCGTAGAGGTATGCCAGCCACTCATGGAGCGAAGCGTCGTTGGGATGCTGGGCGGCGAGCGACTCCATGGTACGAATCGCTTCATCCACGCGGCTGCTTTTGCTGTCGAGAGTGGAGAGGGAACTGGCCGACTCGGTGTTTGCGGGATGAAGGGAAAGCTCGTGGTGTTCCAACTCGCGAAGCTTGGCAGAATTCGCCGTACGAACGTAGGCATGCTTCAAGGCTTGGTAAACGGCGGGATCTTCCGCACATCCGGCGAACGTCGGTTCGAGCAAGCGGGTGGCGTCGGCGAAGAGTCCGAGATCGGCGTACTTAAGACCAAGCTCCCGGCGCAGCCAGAGCGGAGAGGGGAATCGCGCTTCCAGCTTGCGATAGGCAGCAATGGCGGCAGAATGGCGTCCCATCGCGAGATTCACATCGGCGAGTTGTTTGGCGATAACAAAGTCACGGGGATCGCCGGTCGCAGCGGTTTGCAGCAGCGCCCGCGCTTTAATCAACTGATGGCGATCGACGTAGTAGCTCGCGAGGAGGGCATTAGCCTTGGCGTCACGGGGGTTGCTGTGCAATGCATGTTGCAGGGCCGAGAGTCTGCACGCGGCTAGCGAACAGCTTTCAGCGGCACTGACCCAGCGGGCGGCTGTTGGTGCGAGCTGGGCAGCCTTTGCGAATTCGTCAGAATAGCCTTGGCGACCATGGATCCGTGCGACTTCAGCCAGCGTCTCGTGAGCCGCAGCCGAGGAGGGATCGGCATTCACGGCCTGTTGAGCACTGTGGATCAGTTCGTCTGCGTGCGAATTGCCTGGTTCGGGGTTTAGCGCGTTCTCGCCCTTTTGGCTGGTGAGGTACGAACGTGCCTCGTCGCGCAGGAGAATGCTCTGACGATTGTCAGCTGCTACGTTGTGGAGAAAATCAGTGACTTCGGCGGCATTGTCGACGTAGTCGCTCAGATTTCGGATTCGATTCAGCAGGACAGAAGCTTGCGCGGGCGAAGCAGAGGTGAAGGTAGCTTCCGCAGCGGCAAGGCGAAGCTCGTATGGATTGGTTGAGGGAGCGAGCTGGTGCGCTTCCTGACTCCAGCTCAAAGCTGCGAGCCCAAGAACAAATACAAAAAGCGACGAACGAAAGTCGACGAAGGGCATCAGCGATTACGAATTGAACTCCCCGCCGGAATTCACCGGCGGGGAGCACCCTGCTAACGACCCCTGAAGCGCGTTTCCCCCAGTTTCAAATTACGCCAGAGAGGCCGCTAAACTCGTTTGTGGGTGTGTTGCGGAAAGTATGCAGGTCCAAGCGGCGGGAGAGAATTCATTGAAGTCCCTAGATACCCTACGGAAGAGACCTTAATTCGCAAAAAGATAGCCGGGATGGCACACGGGCAGATGACATCCCATGATCCAAACGATCACATCAGAAATTCGAGATAGCACCACCCGGGGTGCGCCAGTGACTCGACTGTTTAGCAATCGCATCGTCTGTCTCTGCCTGTTGTTGTCTATTTGTGGCATCGGCTTCGCGCGCGAAGCGAAGGACCGAAACTACGTAGAGGATTCCTTTGCGGTTACGCTCTACTCGAGTTCCGTGTTCCTTCATGGGTATGTTCACGGATATGAAGAAGGATTCCATAATGCTGACGTTGATATCCAAATGGCGCATGGATTTCGCGACGTAGGCACGATGACCGAATACAAAAAAGTTGGCGATTGTCCCGCGAATTCCGGCGATAAGAACGTATATGAACGTGGATTCCGCCAGGGATTTCGAGTGGGATACGTCGATGGAATGTCAGGACGGAGTTTCCGCGCGGTTCGTTCGTTGCGAGTCGCCATGGCCGGTGTTGCGACGGATGAGTCGAATCAGCGGAGACGAGAATCGTTTGAAATGGGAATACAGGAAGGCTATTACGCGGGGCAGTCTGAAGGATTGCACGACGGACGCACCGCAGCCGCCTTCCGGCAGATGGACCCAGGCTGTACGGCGCTGGATCAGAATGCGCCTGCGGCGAAAGACCCCGCGTATTGTGACGGCTTCCGCCGGGCCTTTTCGATTGGCTATTCCGACGGCTATACCAACCAGCAGGACAATCCGCACCTTGCCGTGAAATAACGCGTTTCGACCGCGTTTTACCCGCTGATTTCGCGCACATGCATGGGCTGTACCCTTCCCGTATCGAGTAGTACGTGTCCTTTGGTTCATTGACCTAAGGGATTCCCCGCTTTGCGGGAAGCTGAATTGACGTTATGCTTACGCCCGAACCCTTAAGGGAATCCCCATATGAAGGCTGCTGGCGCAAATATGAAAGCTGCTGCCACTCGTAAACCTAAGATTCAGATCGCGGTTGTGGAAACCGACCCGCTGCGCATGATTGGACTGCGCGCGCTTTTTGATACGGAATCGGATTTCGAACTCTCCGCCACGACCCTGGCGCAGTTGGCCACAGAGACCAATGTCGACATCGTGCTGCTGGGAAACCAGGCTGGACAGAACCTTTACGACACGATGGCGGGCCTGAAGGCCGCGCGTCCGGACTTGCGAATTATCGTGACGGGCACCGGCGCGGATGACGAGATGATCTTGAAGGCGTTGGCCGGAGGAGCTAAAGGCTACGTGGATGAAGGCGCCAGCCCTGAGGAGTTTGTGCAGGCAATCCGCATCGTTCAGCAAGGATCGGTTTGGGCGCCGCGCCGGGTATTGTCGATGTTCATCGAGCGCGTCACCTCTTCGCCGGGACGGATTTTCCCCGCTGGACGCGTGACGTTTACCGATCGTGAAAAGCAAGTTTTGGAACTGCTGGTGGCTGGCCGGTCGAATAAAGAGATCGGCAGTGCGCTGGGAATTGAAGAGCGCACGGTAAAGGCGCACGTCGCGAAATTGATGCGCAAAGTAGGCGTGCAGAACCGGATAGCGCTGTCGGTGCATGCGATCACGCATTCGCTGGTCAGTTCGAAGTAGGCGTTACTTTCGGCCAATGACCGCGGTAACTTGAGCGAAAAACGGTTCAGGCCGATACTCAACTCACCTACCACAGAACCTGGGAGACGGGGGTTAAGGCTGATAACGAGGGTCATCTGCCTTAGCCCCTCACTTATTTCCGGGTAACCAATTCAGTACCTCTTTTCCTTCAACAACCCTGCCTGAGTTAACATCCAACTATTCACCTGTGAGCTGCTGCGTAGAGCCGCGGCCGCGGGCAGAAGTCTTCCAGAAGGTGACGTCATGAAGAAGTTGGTATTGCTGGCGGTACTAGCGATGATTCCGGCTGCCCTGTGGGCGCAAGGTGATCGCGCCAACACGGTGGAGCGAGTGCAAGCGGCGGGGACGGTGATCGACGAGATCATGAACGCTCCCGATTCGCGTATACCTGACGAAATTTTTGATTCGGCCAAATGTATTGCTGTAGTGCCCTCGATGCTGAAGGGTGCGTTCGTTTTCGGCGCACAGTATGGCAAAGGCGTAGCCAGTTGCCGTACGGAGAAGGGCTGGAGCGCGCCGGCATTCTTCCGCGTAACGGGCGGGAGCTTCGGGTTCCAGATTGGCGGTCAGGCCGTCGACCTGATCATGGTGGTGATGAACGACGAAGGCATGCAGAATCTGCTGGCGAGCAAGTTCAAGATCGGGGGAGACGCTTCTGCAGCTGCTGGTCCGGTAGGACGCCAGGCGTCGGGCTCAACCGATTGGAAGATGCGTGCGCAGATTCTGACCTATTCGCGGGCGCGAGGGATATTTGCCGGGATCAGCCTGGATGGCGCGGTGGTAATGCAAGGCAAGGACGATACACGCGCGTTCTACGGACGCATGGTCCCGTTCAAAACGCTGCTGACGGGGGAACTGCCGGCTCCGGAGGATGCGAAGCCGTTTCTCTCGTCACTGGACAAACATATCCTGGCGGCATCGGTGAAGAAGTAGTCGAAGAGTTTGGACTGGGAAAGACCGGACCTGCGGGTCCGGTTTTTTTTGCTGGCTGGGTAGGGGATTTTGAGGGTTGAAGTCGGGACCTCAGAGCTTTATTTCTAATTGAACTGATACGGATTGACTAAAAAGATGGGCCGCGGAGACGAAAATTTGTGTCCGGGGATGTACTGGTTCGAAGGAGAACATGGACACAATCATCATCGTAACGATCGCAGTGCTCAGCTATTTGTACTTTTGGGATTTCGAAAAGAAGAGTTAGGCGGATTCACGCCGATGAGGCGAATGGCCGAATTCCTGTGAAGGAACGATCGATTGGTTAGGTGAACAGGAATTCTTTTGTGCGTAGTTCCTTGATGGTATCGCGGAGTTTGGCGGCCACTTCGAATTCGAAGCGCTTGGCGGCTTCGCGCATATCGGTTTCGAGCTTCGCGATGTAGTTGTCGACGTCTTGTTGCGACTTGAACTCGGGAATCTCGTCGGCCTGCTCGGTGTAATCGGTGTAGTCGGCGCCGACAATCTGGGCGAGCGCCATATCGACAGAACGGATAATCGACTGCGGCGTGATTCCGTTCTCTTCGTTGTAGGCTTGCTGAATCGCGCGGCGGCGATCAGTCTCGTTGATCGCCTTGTTCATGGAATCCGTCATGTGGTCGGCATAAAGAATGGCGCGGCCGTTCAGGTTGCGGGCGCAGCGTCCGATGGTCTGGATGAGCGATCCGGCCGAGCGTAGAAAACCTTCTTTGTCGGCGTCGAGAATGGCAACGAGGGAAACTTCCGGCAGATCGAGGCCTTCGCGCAGCAGGTTGATGCCGATGAGAACGTCGAATTCACCCTTGCGCAGGTCGCGCAGAATCTTCACGCGCTCTAGCGTGTCGATCTCGGAGTGCATGTAGCGGCAGCGTACGCCGACTTCGCTGTAGTACTCGGCAAGATCTTCGGACATGCGCTTGGTGAGGGTGGTGACAAGAACGCGCTCGCCGATCTTCGCGCGCTCGCGAATCTCGTGCAGCAAGTCGTCGATCTGACCCTTTACAGGACGAATCTCGACCGGCGGATCGATCAGGCCGGTCGGGCGAATGATCTGCTCAACGACGACGCCTGCAGATTTCGTGAGTTCATACGGTCCAGGCGTGGCGGAGACGTAAATAGCCTGGTTCACGCGATGCTCGAATTCTTCGAAAGTTAGCGGACGATTGTCGAGCGCCGAAGGCAGGCGGAATCCGTATTCGATGAGCGTGCTCTTGCGCGAGCGGTCGCCATGCCACATGCCATGCACCTGCGGGACGGTCTGGTGCGACTCGTCGATGAAGAGCATGTAGTCGCGGGGGACATAGTCGAGCAACGTGGGCGGCGGCTCTCCGGGAAGACGTCCGGTGAAGTGGCGCGAATAGTTCTCGATGCCGTGGCAATAGCCCATCGACTTGATCATCTCGAGATCGAAGCGAGTGCGCTGGTGCACGCGCTGGGATTCGACGAGGCGTCCCTGCTTTTGCAGCTCGTCTTCCCACCATGCGAGTTCCGCGAGGATGGAATCGACGGCGGAGCTCTTCGTCTCGGGCTTCATCACATAGTGTGATTTGGGATAAATCGGCAGCCGCGAGTAACGCTGCTTCACGGTTCCGAAGAGCGGATCGATCTGCGAAAGCGACTCGATCTGATCCCCCCAGAGCTCGATGCGAAAAGCCATGTCGTCGTAGGGCGGAGCGATCTCGATCACATCGCCGCGCACGCGGAAGGTGCCACGGCGCAAGTCGCCATCGCTGCGCTCGTAGAGAATCTCAACCAGCTTGCGAAGAATGTCTTCACGCTTGATGCGCTGTCCTTTTTCAAGGAAGAGCAGCATGCCGTAATAGGCTTCTGGCGAGCCGAGGCCGTAAATGCAACTGACGCTGGCGATGATGATGCAGTCGCGGCGCTCGAAGAGAGAGCGCGTGGCGGAGAGACGAAGCTTGTCGAGCTCGTCGTTGATGGTGGCTTCTTTTTCGATGTAGATGTCGCCGGCGGGAATGTAGGCTTCCGGCTGGTAGTAGTCGTAGTAGGAGACGAAGTATTCGACTGCGTTCTGCGGGAAGAAGTTCTTGAACTCGTGATATAGCTGGGCGGCGAGAGTTTTGTTGTGAGCCATGATGAGGGCAGGGCGGTTTACCTGCTCGATGATCTTGGCCATGGTGAAGGTCTTGCCGGAGCCCGTAACACCAAGCAGAACCTGGTGCTTTTCGCCCTCGTCGATACCCCGGGTAAGCGAAGCGATGGCAGAGGCCTGATCGCCGCGGGGGGAGTAGTCGGAATGGAGTTTGAAATCCAAGTAGTCAGTACTCGGCGGTCAGCATTCAGCCGCAACGTCCTGCCCGAGACGTCACAGAAGCGAATCTTGGGCTGTGGGCATCTCTCGATTATAACGCGAGCGCCGGACGGCTAGTTTCGATGCAACGAAAGTAGTCACAGGAAATTAATGGTTGCGTGGAAGGGCGACACGCCGATTAGACTTACATCTGGGGGAGAATCTGTGAGCAACGGTCAGACTTCATCGGCAACTACTACGGCTCAGCCTTCGATTACAACGCACACGCAGCAATTGAATGACTGTGTAGAAGTTCCGCGGCCGCAGTCCACAGCGAATGATGCCGATGCGCTGGTGTTCTTTGGCGCGACAGGAGATCTGGCCTACAAGAAGATTTTCCCGGCGATCCAGAGGATGATCAAAAAGGACCACCTGAATGTTCCGATCATTGGCGTCGCGAAGGCCGGATGGACATTGGATCAATTGCGGGAGCGAGCTCGTGACAGCATTACCCACAATGGTGGCGGAATTGATGAGCAGGCGTTCGCCAAACTGCTCAAGGATCTCCGCTACATTGACGGCGACTATGCCGATCCTAAGACCTTCCAGCAACTGGGGAAAGAGCTGGCCGGTTGCAAGGCGCCGGCGCACTATCTGGCGATTCCTCCCAGCATGTTCGAAACCGTCGTGCTGGGCCTGGCGCAAGCGGGATGCGCCGCCAACGCGCGCGTGATCGTCGAGAAGCCGTTTGGGCGTGATCTGCCTTCGGCGATCGAACTCAACAACACGCTGCATAAAGCTTTCTCAGAGTCGCGAATCTTTCGCATTGATCACTATCTGGGCAAAGACGCAGTCGAGAACCTTCTGTTCTTCCGGTTCGCCAATGCGTTCCTGGAGCCGATCTGGAATCGCAACTACATACACAGCGTGCAGATCAACATGGCCGAATCGTTTGGCGTCCAGGGACGCGGCAAGTTTTACGAGGAAGCGGGCGCGATCCGTGACGTCGTACAAAACCACCTGTTGCAGGTCGTGGCGTTTCTGGCAATGGAGGCCCCTACGCGCATGTATGTGGATTCGTTGCGCGATGAGCAGGTGAAGGTGTTCCGCACGATTCCGCCAATTGATCCAAGAAATCTGGTGCGAGGACAATTCCGCGGATATCGCAATGAGCCGGGGGTCGATCCGAAATCGGAGGTCGAAACGTTTGCTGCGCTAAAGTTGCACGTGGACAGCTGGCGATGGGCGGACGTGCCGTTCCTGATAAGGGCGGGGAAGAATCTGCCAGTGACTGCGACCGAGGTGATGGTGAAACTGCGGCGTCCTCCGCTGGCGAAAATGCAGTTGGATAAGAACAACTATTTCCGGTTCCGGCTGGGGCCGGATCTGTCGCTGAGCCTGGGAGCTCGCGTGAAATGCCCGGGCACGAGCATGCAGAGCTTGGCTGCAACTACCGGAGTGGAACTCTCGGCCGTGAACGAGAAGACGAGTGACGAGGATGAGGCGTACGAGCGTCTGCTGACGGATGCAATGCATGGAGATCAGCTGCTGTTCGTCCGGCAAGATGCAGTGGAAGCCGCATGGACGATCGTCGAGCCGATTCTTGGCGACGTTACCCCGGTGCACATGTACGAGCCGGGAACCTGGGGTCCGGCGCAGGCGGATCTGCTGGCGAACCACCTGGGCGGATGGCACAACCCAGAGCCAGCACAAACGAGTTAGTGCGGTTGATGTCCGGTGAGGCCGGCGTGAAATGAGCGCTCATCCAGGCGGGTGAGCGCTTTTTCTTGAGCTCTGGTTAGAACTCGCGTGTGCGCAACGTGGCACAGGTATTCGGGGATGAACCAGACAGGCTTTTCCGTCGTCATCCATTCGAGGTGATCGAAGCGCTTCAGATTCACCGGACGAGAAAACGCACGCAGAGTACGTTCTCCGCGCAGATTGCAGTAGCCGTCAAAGTAGCTCATCGCGAGTTCGCGCAGTGAGCGGTATACGGGATCACGAAAACGCAGGAAGGCAAAGTTCGATTTGCCGATCGCGCCCCATCCTCCATTCACGCGATAGATCGCCAGCACGTGGTCGGTATCGCGGACGGCTTCAAAGTCCAGCAGCAAAGGCTCGAATCCATTGACGCGCAGGGCAGCGGCGGCGAAGATTGCCCCTTCGAGACAATGCGCGGTTCCTTCCTGAAGCACTCGACGCGGCGACCACGCGGTGTTCGCGTGATGATAAGGCAGCGATTCCAGATGCCGCTGGATAAGAAGAGGCGTGCGCAGGGCACGCAGGCGGCGCAGTTCGGCGCGAGTGAAACCGAAGTCGGACATTGATTGATTAAACCTGAATTGATTAAACCGCAGAGGACGCCGAGAACGCAGAGGGAATCCTGAGGGAGAACCACGGGGTGCAAGTCTCCCTAGTCGGCGGTGGCGCTGGCGGTTTGCTGATCCGCTTCGTGGATCTGCAGCCACATTTCCATCACGCGATCTTTTAGGTCCGTATTCATCTGCTCATAGGCAGCTTCGGGAGAAGGTGCGTTCTTGGGCGGATAGATTGGATCGCCTATGGCGAACTTTGCGCGAGTGAATCCCTGAAAGCCCTTGCCCCGCGGCCACGCTTCGAAAAAGCCATCGAGAGCGACCGGATAGATAGGGACGGTGAGATTGACGGCGAGTATCGCGGCGCCCTTCTTAAACTTTTTCGGAGGTCCGTCGATGGAGCGCTCGCCTTCGGGGAAGATGACCAGAATCTTGCCGTTGCGGAGGCCGTAGCCCGTGGCTTTCATGGCAGGGACCATGTTTGCGTCTGGGTCGACGGGAACGAGGTTGAACGAGTTCGCGATACGGCGTACCAGGCCAGCTCCGAAGATCTCGCTGGTGCCCACCGAGAATTGCCGGCGGAAGACGCTCCAAGGCAAAAGGCTCATGAAGATGGGCGCATCGAGATAGGTCTGATGATTCGGCGCGATGATGTACGGGCCCTTGTGGGGAAGTTTCTCGATTCCTGTAGCCTTCAGACGAAAAGCAATACGGCAGAAGATGTAGACGAGCTTTCCGAAGCAGTACCAGAAGAAGAGCCGAAGCGTGCGCTTTTGCGTGATGGCGAGTATGTCGGGTTCAGTGGGATCAGTCTGCAGAACCGTTCCCCAGGCAGCGACGTCTTTCTCGCGAGAGCTTTCCGTGCCGATGCGCGCGCGTACGGCGTCGACCAACTCGCGAACCGTGTAGACCTCCGAGACAATCGAATCGGGCACATGCGAATTCAGCTCGCGCTCGAGAGCGACCAGGAGTTCGACGCGTTCCATCGAGTCGAGGCCCAGGTCGAGTTCGAGATTGTCGCTGGGAAGAATGCGCTCGCGCTTATTGTTCGAGGCATCGCGCAGTACCATGAGCGCGCGCTGCACTTCGGGAATGCCCATCCATTCTTCGTCCTGTGCGCTGAGTGTGCCGGTGGACTCGGTGGTATCGGCGGAACGGCCCTGCATAGCGCGAACGCGCTTCTCTACTTCGTTGCGCTTCACTTTGCGGGTGGTGGTGCGCGGCAGGTCTTCCTGCCAGATATCGTAGCTGAGGATTCGCTTGGTCGCGGGCAGTTGCGAGGAGAGGCCTTCGATCTCGAAGCGGATCATCTCTTTTGCGTTGACGATTTTCCGTTCGCGCAACACTTCGAAGTTCGGAACGATGACACCGTGGAGACGTTCCGACATCGGCTCTCCCTGGTTTTCCTTCCAGGCCAATGACCGCGATCTCTTTGATAAACGGGCTGCGCTGATAGTGCGCTTCGATTTCCTCGGGATAGATATTCTTACCGGAGGCGAGGACGATGATGTCCTTGGCGCGACCGGTGATGAATACGTTGTTGTGCTCGTCGAGGCGGCCGAGGTCGCCGGTGAGCAGCCAGCCATCGTCCATGACAGCGGCAGTTGCATCGGGCCGGTTGTAGTAGCCCTTCATCACGATGCCGCCGCGAACCGCGATTTCGCCAACCATGTAGCCGGTCTCGGGATCCTTCTCAGGCTTGTGGACACGAACTTCATTGCCCGGCAGTGGCTTACCTACGGATCCGATTACGTTGTTAGCCGGAGTTGTAACCGTGGTGGCGCCGCTGGTTTCCGTGAGGCCGTAGGCGTTCGAGGAGCGTGAAGCCGAGCGCTTCGAAATCTGCGCCGATCTTGGGATCGAGACGCGAGCCGCCGGTGATCAGCATGCGAATGCGCGAGCCGAGCATCTGGTGGACCTTCTTGAAGAGCAGAGGCCCGAGATTCAATCCCATGCGGCGGGTGACGCGGTTCAGCGAGAGCATGGCACGGAAGAGCGATTCCACCATGCGCCCGCGGGCAGCTACTTCTTTGAAGATGCGGCTATGGATCAGATAGAAAAACTGCGGGACGCAAACGAAGATGGTGATTCCGCGCTCGCGCAGAGCACGCATCAGCTCACTGGTATTCAGCGATTCCAGGAAGACGACTCGCGCTCCCTTGATAGGCGGCAGCAGCAAGCTGGCCATCTGGGACAACGCGTGAAAGAGCGGCAGGATCCCGAGCAGCGCGTCGTGTTCTCCAATGTCGCTGAAGAGCTGGAACGCGCCTTCCGCCTCGGCCTGGATGTTGGCATGACTGAGCATCACGCCCTTGGGATCGCTTGTCGTGCCTGAGGTATAGAGGATGCAGGCGGTCTCGCCTGAGCCGACGTCAACCACAGGAAACGGATTGGACTGCGGCGCGGAGAGGACAGAGTCCAGCGAAGCCAGTTCGGGCGCGTCTTTCGATTTATCGAGCAGGACGAGGCGGCACGGGAACTTTTCCAGAGCGGCCTTAGAAATAGCCACGTGAGTTGCGTCAGTGACCAGCAACTCAGCGCCTGAATCCTTGAGCAGCTTGGCAACCTGCTCTGCGTTAAAAGCGGTGTCGAAGGGAACGGCGACGCGTCCTGAGGCAACGATGCCGAGATACACGGCGACCCAGCGCGGGCTGTTACTGGCGAGAATCGCGCAACGCGCGCCACGATTGATGCCAGACGATTCCAGCCATGCGGCTACGGAGTCGGCCATCTTCCGGGTGTCGGAAAAAGTATAGGTTTCCAGGTCGCCGTTCTCGCGTTGCATCTGAAAGGCGACGTGCGCAGGGAACTGCTGAACAGCCTGCAGAAACCGCGTATAGAAATTGGCCATGTAAGCTCGGAAGATCATACCTGAAAGGGTGCGAATCGGCCCAGACCTGCGATTTGTTGGATATCAAGCGCGCGAACCACGCGGGGAGTCAGCACGGATTCGCGGATTGGCATCGAACTGACTTAGTGAGGAGGTCCGATGCAGACAGCACACGAGTTTTTTATCCACGAACTAGGAGACATGCTTGATGCCGAACAGAAACTGGTAGAGGCATTGGGAGAACAAGCGGAAGAGAGCAGCCGTCCAGAGCTGCAAAAAGCGTTTCAAGCGCATCAGGCGCAGACCGAGAAGCAGGTGGAAAGGTTGCACCAGGTGTTCGAGTCGATCGAGGAGGAGCCCGAAGAAACGGAGTGCAAGGGCTTAAAGGGGCTGATTGAGGAACACGACACCTTCAAGGAAGAGGATCCGTCCGAAGACTTGATGGATATTTTCAATGTCGGCGCGGCGACTAAGGTTGAGCGATACGAAATCAGCGGCTATGAAAGCCTGATCCGCTTGGCCCAGCTTATGGGTCATAAGAAAGCGGTGAAGCTGCTGAATCAGAATCTGAAGGAAGAGCAACAAACCCTCAAGAAGATGGAAAGCTTCAGCAAAAAGCTCAAGCCCGAAAATCTGGGCATGGGCGAAGAGGAAGAAGGCCAGAGGCGACAACCGGGCCGTTCGGGCCGTGGGCGGAGTCGCAGCGCAGCCTAGGAGTGCCTTACCAGATCAACGAAAGCGCGGGCATGGCTCGCGCTTTTTTCTTTGTGTTCAGCGCTGGTTACCGCAAAGAGCCTTAGAGTCCGGAGTTTCTGAAGAGCATCTAATAATTTGTTAGACTTAAGTGAAGTCTGTCCAAACTCCGGCTCTACGGAGCAGGTCGCCAGCGACGGTCGCGGCGCGTTAATTGGGCGGCAGGATTCTACATTGATCAATACGTTACTAGGTAAGGTTTTCGGCACCAAGAATGAGCGCGAAATCAAGCGCACGATGCCGAACGTACAAAATATCGGGTCATTCGAGCCTGAAATGAAGCGGCTCACCGATGCCGAATTACGCGCGAAAACGGACATATTCCGGGCGCGGATTCAGGAACGAACCAAGGACATCGAAGACGACGACGAGCGTCGCCGGGTGGAGAACGAAGTCCTCGCCGAGATTCTCCCTGAGGCTTTCGCCGTGGTGCGCGAGGCGGGACGTCGCGTCTTGAATATGCGGCACTTTGATGTGCAGTTGATTGGCGGCATGGTGCTGCACGACGGCAAAATCGCCGAAATGAAGACCGGTGAAGGAAAAACGCTGGTCGCAACCCTTCCCGTCTATTTGAACGCCCTGCCGGGACGCGGCGTGCACGTAGTCACCGTCAACGACTACCTGGCCAAGCGCGACTCGGAGTGGATGGGCAAGATCTACACCTTCCTCGGGCTGACGGTCGGGGTCATCGTCCACGATCTGGACGACCAGGAGCGCCGCGACGCCTATGCGGCCGATGTCACCTACGGCACCAACAACGAGTTTGGTTTCGACTACCTGCGCGACAACATGAAGTTCGATCTCGCCGATTGCGTGCAGCGTGGCCACAATTTCGGGATCGTCGACGAAGTGGATTCGATCCTGATCGACGAAGCGCGTACTCCACTGATCATCAGCGGCGCGAGCGAAGAGTCGACCGATAAGTATTACAAGGTCAATAAGATCATCCCGAACCTCGTTAAGGGCGAGGAGCAGGAGACAGCCCCGGGAGAGCCGAAGATCCTGACTGGCGATTTCGTGGTCGACGAAAAGCATCGGACGATCACGGTATCTGATGAAGGCTGGGAAAAAGTTGAGCGACTGCTGGGGATCCAGAACATTGCCGATCAGGAAAACTGGGACTTGAAGCATCACGTGGAGACGGCGATCAAGGCGCATGCCTTGTATCACCGCGACGTCGAATACGTGGTGAAAGACGGCGAAGTCATCATCGTCGATGAGTTCACCGGGCGCCTGATGCCGGGACGGCGGTGGTCGGACGGACTGCACCAGTCGGTGGAAGCCAAAGAGAACGTTAAGGTCGAGCGCGAGAATCAGACGCTGGCAACGGTTACCTTCCAGAACTATTTTCGCATGTACAAGAAGCTGGGCGGCATGACTGGTACGGCCGAAACGGAAGCGCCGGAATTCGACAAGATCTACAAGTTGGAAGTGGTGGTGATTCCGACGAACCGGCCCATGTTGCGTCTTGAAAATTCCGACATGGTGTACCGCACCGAGAAGGAAAAGTACTTCGCGGTTGCCGATGAGATTCAGAAGCTTTATGCCAACGGGCAGCCGATCCTGGTCGGTACGACATCGATCGAGAAGTCGGAACGCATTTCCGATCTGCTGAAGAAGAAGGGTATCAAGCACGTGGTGTTGAACGCCAAGTACCACGAGCGAGAAGCCGAGATCGTGGCGCAAGCCGGGCGCAAAGGCCAGGTGACGATTGCTACCAACATGGCAGGCCGCGGTACGGATATTTTGCTGGGCGGCAACTCGGAGTTCATCGCCAAGCAGGAGCTCGTGAAGAAAGGCATTGCTCGTGCCGTCCAGCAGGTTGGCGGCGAGATCGAAACACGCGATCGCGAGGGCATCACTGTTTGGTATTACCAGGGAAATGAATATGAGGTTCCGACCCAGAACTGGGAAGAGACCCTTGCGAAGTACAAGATCGAAACCGACCATGAGCACGACGAGGTAGTGGGTGCGGGCGGCTTACACATCCTGGGCACGGAGAGGCATGAGTCACGGCGCATCGACAATCAGTTGCGCGGTCGTTCAGGACGCCAGGGCGATCCAGGATCATCGCGCTTCTATCTGTCGCTGGAAGACGATCTGATGCGCATCTTCGCGAAGGAGTGGGTGAGCACGCTGCTTCAGCGCCTGGGCATGGAAGAGGGCGTGCCGATCGAGTCCAAGTTGATCTCACGGCGCATCGAGGCCGCACAGAAAGCAGTGGAAGCGCAGAACTTCGAAGCCCGCAAACACTTGCTCGAATACGACGACGTGATGAACAAGCAGCGCGAAGCGGTTTACGGGCTGCGCCGGCAACTGCTTGAGGGAGTGGATCAGAAAGACCTTATCCTCGAAGACTACGTCGCGGATATTCTTGCGGGACTGCTCGATCAGTATGCGGCTAAAGAAGTTCATCCGGAAGACTGGAACATCAAGGGCATGAAGGACGCGATCTTCACGCGCTTCGGCGTGGACATCGTGGCGGAAGGACTGAAACCGGAGACGCTGAACCGGCAGGAACTTGGGGACGCCGTCTTCAATAAGCTTCGCGAGCGTTATGACGCGAAAGAAAAGCTGATCGGTCCGGATGCGATGCGCTATCACGAGCGCATGATCATGTTGAGCGTGGTGGATCAGTACTGGAAAGATCACCTGCTGAACATGGATCATCTGCGCGAAGGTATCGGGTTGCGTGGGTATGGGCAGCATGATCCGCTCGTCGAATACAAGCGCGAATCGTTCGAGATGTTCGAAGACATGATGAAGCGCTTCCAGGAAGAGACCGTCCGGTATCTATACCTGATGCAAGTGATTGGCGGACCGCAGGGACAGACCGGTTCATCCGCTCCCGAAGGCGGCGGCCCGACTGGCGGCTTCAGCGGGGACGGCACAGGAGTGCGACAACCGGTCCAGGGTGGCGGAAACGGCCATTCTCCAAAGCGGCATGCATCAACGAACGTGGACGAAATCGAGCAAGAATTCCTGCGCAAGAAGAAACGCGAGTTGCAGCAGGCGCAAATGGCAGGTGCGGGCGACGGCGCTCAAGTGCAGCAGGTGGTGCGAGGCGCGGCAAAGGTGGGACGAAACGACTTGTGCCCGTGCGGTTCCGGGAAGAAGTACAAAAAGTGTTGCGGGGCTGGAAAATAAGGAACTTGCGGCGCAACTAGGCATCTAGATAGGGGTTGGTAAGGGCACTCGTTAATGAGTGCCCTTTTGCTTTTGCGCAAGGCAAGCAGTCCGAATTTTAGTGCATCGCATAGCGATATTGTGCAATCCTTATAGGGTAGGGTGCAGGAACCGAAGAAGGGGAGAGTCGAAATGGTTGGCAACCGGTTGTTTCAGGTCGTGGAAAGTCATTCGAACGAATTGGCCGTCAGCCTTGCGCGCAAGCTGAGAACGTCGGAGCGTACCGCCGGATATCAGGCGATTCCGGAAGAGGACCTGGTCAAACTCGGATTGCAAGTTTATGGGAATCTGACGGACTGGCTCCTTACCAAGACGACGAGCGATATCGAGTTGCAGTACAGCCAGTTAGGGGATCAGCGCGCGAAGCAAGGGATTCCGCTGAGCCAGCTGATTTGGGCTCTGTTAATGTCGAAGGAACAGCTATGGGGGTTGCTGCAGCACGAGCACTTTGCTGACCGAATTTTCGAGTTATATGGCGAACGCGAATTTGCGCTGATGCTGGACAAATTCTACGATCAAGCACTCTACTTCGCGGTGCGCGGATACGAGCAGGCAGTGCAGAAGAAGGCGCATGCGGCTTAGCGTCGGCGTGATAAGCTGCTGCGATGAGCTCAGCAAGTGGGACCTTTCAGGTGAAGTTGACTCCGCAAGTCACAGAAGGGGACGCCCGTCTCGGGCGCCTGTCGATCGACAAACAATTCCAAGGTGATCTTGAGGCGACCGGCAAGGGCGAAATGTTGACCGGCGGTGCAGTGGTGAAGGGCTCTGCTGGTTACGTGGCGATGGAACTCGTAACCGGGAAATTGCACGGCCGCAGCGGCTCGTTCATCCTTCAACACACGGGCACGATGGACCGCGGCAAGCCGTCTTTGAGCGTTACCGTCGTACCGGACTCAGGCACGGATGAACTCACTGGATTAAACGGGAAGATGGCAATCAACATTGCCGACGGGAAGCATTCCTACGAATTGCAGTACACCCTCGAAACACAAACCTAGCGCGATCGCTACCAGGTGTTATAAGCGGTGCCGTCACTGCCGTTTGCTTCGGAACCGGAATGTACGTCAGTAATACCGGGCTGATTCTGATCGACGCTCACCAGCACATCTTCCTGAACCGTCTGCCACGTATCCTTCGAGTTGGTCATTGGATCGGTAGGAATCTGCTTGAGATAGCCGGCCTGGACAAGATCGTCGAGTGACTGCGGCGCCTTCTGCTTGTCCATCGAGTATTGATCGATCACCGAGCGCATGGTGAACAGGTTCTGCCGCAGCACAGCCTCGCGAGCGCGGGCGATGGATTGCGTGTAGATCGGGATTGCCACCGAGATGAGGATGAGGATCATGCTGATGACGATCATCAGCTCGATCAGCGTGAAGCCTGCTGCCTTAAGGCGCGAGCGGCGAAATTTGCGGCGATCTACCATTCGATGTACTTCGTCCCATCTAATGCTGTGTCTTGCGACTGTGTGTAAACGTCGAACACATTCTGGCCGCCCCAGGAGGTGCTCTTCGGGTCATCCTGCATCGAACGTTGTCCCCACTCTGTCTTGCCGGTCATGGGATCGGTCGGAATGCGGCGCAGAAAGCGAACTTTTTTGCCGCCGATATCGACTCCTTTGACCAGCGTATCGAGATCAGGTGGATACCCTTCGGTTCCCAGCTTGATCTGAAAGAGACCACGGTCCGCAGCGTCCTTATAGCGATCGATGGCATCCCGCATCTCCCAGAGATCGCGGCGCAACTCCTTTTCGCGATCGCGCCGGATGGTCAGGCGCGCTACGGGCAGTACGGCCGTGGTCAGGATCATCATGATGGAAATAGCCACGATGAGCTCGATCAGGGTCATCCCGCGCTGAGAAGAGCGGCGAACTTTAATACTGGAGATCAAAACAAAACCCACACTGGCGATACTTAAATTCTACGCGAGAATGGGCGCCAGCATCTTCTCTGGAGCCGCGCCCGCTCCCATCCTATTTATTGACGGTGATCATCGCCTGACTTCCAGCCAGGGGGATCAATTGCATATTCGGGTCACGCGCTGTGCCCTTTGTAATTACCAACTGCGAGTTGCCAGGAGCCTTGGCCGCAAAGGTCAAAGTGAATACCGGGCCTTGCGCAGCGACACCACCTGAACCCGGTGGCCGCGTGGCCGTAATCTGAAGATTGCCGTTAGTCGGATCTTCACGATGCACGAGCGTTATCGGCTGCCCATCTTTGCCCAAGGTGCCGCCGTCGGAAACATTCAGCAACTGCAGGACGTTGTGGTCATAAGAGACTTCGACCGGCACCGAGAACACATTCGAGGCTCCACCCAGACTCAGGTTCACCATGAAGGTGGAACCGACCTGCTGGCTGATCGTCGCCGGCTCGAAGCTCATGATGCCGTTTCCCGTCGACATATTGCCCTGGGGCGTAGAAGCCGGAGGAATGTTAGGCGACGCAGGTGCTGCTCCACCCGGAGGCGTCGCTGGAGGTTGAGCAGCGGGCGCCGGTGCTCCTGCCGGTTGCATCGGCGGTACGAGTGCCGAAACGCGGCGCAGATCCACGGCATTCGCCGTTCCTACCGCGATCGGTTGCAAGTTCGCGGCGGTAATATCCTGCATTCGGACAATCCGCGGGATCAACGCGAACACGGTTTCAGTGGTGTGAGTTTCTTTGTCAACCGACGAGAAGAGGTATCTCAGACCAGGAACCTTGGCCAGGAAGGGCCAGCCGTTTACGTTATCGATCTGCTGGTCTTCCAGCATGCCGCCCATCAAGCTGACTTCACCTTCCCTCAGACGGATTTCGTGCTCCACTCGGCGCTGACCGATGATCGGCTGATTGATTCCACCGATATTGGTGTTGCCGGTGACGGACGAAATCTCGAGCACGATCTTCAACGTGACATCGCCGTCGGAATGGATACGCGGCGTGATGTCCATGTTGACGCCGACGTCGAGGTACTGGAATTGCGTATTGACCAGCGGGTTGATGCCAACACCACCGATACCAGGCTGGAATGAACCAGTCGCAACCGGAACGCGCTCACCAATCTTCAACGTGGCTTTCTGATTGTCGACCGCGCGAATCTGAGGATTCTGGATGATCTTGGTGTTGTTATCCGAGAATAGGAACGAAGCGGTCGCGGATGGAATACTTACTGCAAAATCCGTGGCATTCAGGTGGGCCAACTGATTCAGAGTAAGAGTGCCGTTGCCCGTCGTAGTTGTAGCGGTTCCGCCATTTCCGGCATTCCCGTTGACGGTAGTGCTTGATGTAGTGGTGGTATTAGGTTGCAAGGTCACGGTTGCAGTCTGAGGAGGCTGCAAGCCCAGCGTCCGAACCTTGTCCTTGTTGACCTGCATTACCACGACTTCGACGACGACTTCAGGCTTCGACTTGTCGATGTCGGAAAGAATGCGCTCCGCTAATGCCACCTGATCCGGCGTGCCACGAACCACGATCGCGTTTTGAGACTGTATTTGAATAATGCTGTTGATATTCGTGATCTGGCGAACGGCGTTTACGGAATCCTGCAGGTCGTTGGGACTGGATACGTTAGAAAGGTAAAAAGTTTTGACTACGCTCTGTTCCAGTTCTTTTCGCTTACCTGGCGTATCGGCGGCGACAAAAATTGTATTTTCAGTAACGGCACGGTAGAAGGTTTTGGATTCCAGCGCGACGATCTCAAGGGCCTGATCGAGGCTGACGTTGTTCAGTTCAATGCTGATGCGGCGCGAGGTGTAATCCGGATCGAAAAGTACATTGATTCCCGCGAGCTTGCCGATGGTGGTGTAGACCACCTTGGCATCTTCGGTCATACGCAGAGTGATTGGCGTATTCGAGATTGGCTTAAGTTCGGCCGGTCCGCCGGCACTCGCCGCCAAACGGCTTATTGCGGATTCGTTCTTCAGGGCCGAAGGTTTGGGGATGCCCCCGGTCTCAATCTCGTGTTGAGTGCGATTGGCTTCCTGTTCAGCGGCAAAATTGCTGGGATCTACAGCTGCGGCGCGCTGAAAAATCACCAGCGCATCTTGCAACTTACCTTCCTTCCGCAAGAGTTCGCCCTGATGCACCAGTTCCGAGGACGCATAGAAACGGATACGCGTATAGGCCGCGCGATATCTGATGTCCTTCGGCTTCAGGTCGTAAGCCTGTTTATATTGCTCATAAGCCTTGATGTAGTCGTTGCGAGCTTCGGCGTCGACACCAATTTTGTAAGCTTTGGCGGCCTGGTCAGCGGCAAATGCCAGAACAGTGAAAGTGAGGGCGAGAAGCGAGAACGCTCCCGCGATTCGTATCAGGCGTTTCATCGAACTTCCTGGGCGACCAGTGTTTCCCACGCAGTACCTCATCCGGATTGGTTGTGAACGCAGACCTCGGCTCTGAATCGATACATGAACACGCGGCCCCGGTTCACGCCCGCTGCGACGCAAAATTAGAACGAAGTGCAGCGCTGGACTTGCACGCAAAGCCGAAGAGAGTTGGCAATGATTCGTCTTCGCGAAGTCGGGATTATAACATCCGGAGCTGCCCAATTTCTGACCTTCGGCGAAGGACTAGGGCGATGTTAACCCTGTGTTAGCATTGAAGTTTTGGGACTCTCCTGAGAAAGCCTTATGCCGCGGCAAGCCACCCACCAGACCAAACCGGACAAGGAAAAGGCGCCCAAACGCCAGGCTACGGCTGCTGGGGAAAAAGACGCGGCGGTCAACCGGGCGGCTTCGCACAATTACTTTCTGCTGGAAAAGATCGAGGCCGGCGTTGCGCTGACGGGCACGGAAGTGAAGTCGGTGCGGGCGGGGCGGGCCAATCTGAAGGATGCGTACGGGATCGTCAAGAACAACGAATTGTGGCTGCTGAACGCCCATATCAGCCCGTACGAGCACGGCAACATCTTTAACCATGAGGCCCTGCGGACCCGGAAACTGCTGGTCCACAAGGAGGAGATCAAGAAACTCATTGGGAAAACCCAGCAAAAGGGCCTGACGCTGATCCCCCTGCGGCTCTATTTCAAGAACGGCCGGGTAAAGGTGGAATTGGCGCTGGCTAAGGGCAAGCAGCTGTGGGACAAGCGAGAGACCGAGCGGCGGCGTACAGCGGACAAAGAGGCTCGGGAAGCGATTCAGCGGAGTAAGAGACAGTAGATTGCTCGACCTGGGCGGGCCGGCCTTCGCTTGACTGGGGAAGCACCCCTTTTTAGGTCTTTGACCCAAAATGGAAGCACCGGCGTATTAGGGTGAATTACAATTCACGGGGTGGAAATCAATACAAAGTTAGTTCACGGAAGCGCAGCGCAAGTCGCAACCGAAATCCTGGCCGTCGCCGTGGTCGATGCCGGCGACAAGGACAAGCCCAGCGTGAGAATCTGTCAGCCGATCCGGCAATTCAAGCCGCGGCCAAGGAACTGCTTTCCGGCGGCGAAG
>CAVRWV010000007.1:0-29144 GCA_963724985.1 Terriglobia bacterium
CTACCGGCGTGGGCTCTGGGGCCATGGCCAGCGCGGTGCCATTCCCGCCCGCGTGTGCCCCACTTCCTGGGCTCTCCGCGCTCATGTTTCGAGCTGATTTCTTCATCCTGCTCTCCTGAATCCTGGGGGCAAAACCCGATCCTCAACCCCGCCCGCGGGTATTCTGCTGAACACACGGGCCGACCTCAACAAAGGCACTTTCCACGTGCACTTACGCCAACTTCTTTACGGATGAGTTTAGGTAACCGCAGCTTGGATGCAGCTGCGCAAAACCGGGTTGTACTCAGGTCTACTGCCCCATCACCCCATTTGCCCCTACGATAGCGGGAATTGACGAGCTCCGTCCAGAATTACAGCGAGGTCCCTAACCTGAACCTGGCAGGATCCGTGACATTCCCTTCAGGCGTCGCTGCCATAGTTCTTGTTAAGAATTCCTGCAAGGATAATGAGAAAAGCGATCAGGCGCACGACATACGTCCAGGGACTGCCTTCGTTCGGCCGGTCTACCTCAAGGACTGCAATTCGGTTCACACCCTCAATCAGGAAGGCAATCGCGAAGGCCAAAAACAAGGAATCATGCGTTCGCCTCCAGAAGCGCAGGAAGAAGACAGCTGCGGTAATCGAAGTGGTGGCGATCACGCCTAGTAAGAATGCGTCGAGCCTCAATTCTCACCTTCCCAGATCAGCCCGTAAATCAGTAGCCCCATTGCGATTGCCGCAGTGATCAGTCGCCATCGGTATAGGTCCAATTGGGGGAAGATCACCAGATCAAGAAATACCAGCGCATTGGATAGGGACAAACCGAAAAAGCACAATGCACTCCAAAGCAGCAGCCGACGCCGTACCCGCACAAATCCTCGCATCAGCAGCACGCCGCAGAGCAACGTCACCAATGCCCCAACCACGTAAACAGCTTCTGCCAGCATTACTCTCGCTCCTTCGTAAAGCGGAAGGCGCGCGCAAAGTCACGCACCGCCGGGGCGGCCTTCGCATGAATCATCGTGGACACGCGCACCACTTCCGAGCGATAGATTCTGTCGACTGCGTCTAGCAACTCGTCGCGTTCAATCGATTTTGTCTGGTGGAAAAATAGGACTAGATTCCCTTCCTGGGTTGAGGAAACTAAGGACCGGTTCGACAAGTCTTGGAGGATTTTTGCCGCACGATCGGGTTGCACGTAAAGTTCTCTGGCCATTTCTTCAGCCGACCATCGCTTTGGCCGCCGGTTCCAGACGAGCAGAAGCGCTTCCAGATGAGGGACGCTGTCGATCTCATCCAGAATGAACTGATCTACTTGTAACCTGGTTTCTTCCTCTCGCCCCATCCGCGCCCAGCTTGCACAATGAATCTATTTGCTACCTATTTTGCTATCGTCGCTGTAAGGGAACCAGCTGTCTTGCCGTGCCAGGCATCGGTTTCCGTCTGAGACAGAAATTGTGCCCGCCTTAATATCGTGTTCCGATTTGTGACACTGGTTGGATGCGAGCTGCTGCTTTCCAGGTTGTATCCTGCTGGATCTAATGGGTATAACAGATTGCCTCACAGGGCATGCCCCGATTGCCATTTCTTGACTCGCCCTCCGCCGGCAGGTACGTTAACCAGGGGAATTCAGTTGCGTCGACATCATCGCATCGGCATAACTCTCGTTTTTGTCCTCCTGGTCGCGGCCGCGGGTCGCGCGGAGAAGATTGCCGATATTCATCCGCAAGGCTATGTCACCGATCTTGCCGGAGTCATCGATCCCGCGACGAAACAGAAGTTGGAAGCCCTCGCCTACGAGGTCGAGCAGAAGACCGACGCGCAGATTGGTGTAGTCACCGTTAAGTCGCTCGAGGGCGAGCAGATTGAGGATTACGCTGTCGACCTCTACAAGCACTTGGGAATCGGTAGCAAGAAGGACAACCGTGGCGTCCTTGTCCTGGTCGCGCCACCTGAAAGGCGTTACCGCGTCGAAGTCGGCTACGGACTGGAGCCCGTCATTAACGACGCGCGCGCAGGCGACGTCGGCCGCTCCATGGTCCCCTTCCTGCGGCAGAACAACTACAACGACGCAATTCTGACCGCCGTCAATCAGATCGCGCAGATGATTGCTGCCGATCGCGGCGTTACCCTCAACGGTGTCGTCGCGCCGCGAGCGCAGCCTGAAGACTCCGGCATTCCCTTCTGGGTCATCCCGCTGGTCATCTTTGGTATCTTCATGGTGCTCCGGCTGCTTGCACGTGCGTCTCGCAACAACATTCGCGGAGGTCGCGGAGGCGGGCCGGGTATATTCTGGCTCCCACCCATGGGCGGCGGTGGTTGGGGCGGCGGAGGCGGCTTTGGCGGCAGTTCGGGCGGTGGAGGCTTCGGTGGTTTCGGTGGCGGAATGAGCGGAGGCGGAGGCGCCAGCGGAGGCTGGTAGCCGGAAAGAGATCATGAAGACTCGTCGCGAACTCCTCGATGAATTTGTTGAGCGCCTGCGCTTTGCCGCGGGGACGGACCTGGAGTCCGTTGTGTTATACGGTTCGGCGGCGAAGAACGGCTTCCACGAAACCTATTCTGATGTGAACCTGCTGTGCACTTTGAAAAAGCTGACCCGCGAAACGATGGGCAAGCTCGCCGGCCCGGTGCAATGGTGGTCGGTGGAGCACCATGAGCATCCTCCGCTTTTCTTCACCACCGAGGAATTGCAGAGCTCTTCGGACGTTTTCGCCATCGAACTCCTCGACATCAAGACGAGTCACAAGGTTCTATTCGGAGAAGATGTAGTCCGCGACATTGATGTTCCACTGAACCTGCACCGCATCGAACTGGAACACGAACTCCGAACGCTGCTGCTGAAATTGCGGAATCACTATTTTCTTGCGTATGGGGATGAAGCCCGGCTTCGCGCGGTACTGGCAAAATCAGTTTCCGGAGCGCTAACTTTGCTTCGCCATGCTGTGTTTGCCGTTGATGGGAAAATGCCGCCCTCGAATCACGAGGCGCTGGCGCGCGCTGCTCAGCTTTTTGGCTTTGCGCCTGTGGCGATAGAAAATGTCATGCGTCTTCGCGAGAGCAATGACGAAAATCAGTCCACCGGCGATCTGATCGGCATCTACGAAACTTATGTTTTGGCTATCATTGGCGCCATCAACAGCGTCGATCGGCTTGCACCAACGGAACAGTGGCAAAGAGTGCGCTAAGGTTGCGCAAACGAAACTTCGAGGTGATGTCGCATGCAAAGGGCCGTCGTCGTAATCATCGTACTGCTTTTGATTGCGTTCCTTCTCGGCAGCATGTATGTGGGCCGCCGCAATGAGATGGTTCGCAAACGCGAAACAGTTAATGCCGCATGGTCGCAGGTAGACGTTGTTCTGCAGCGCCGCGCTGACCTCATCCCCAACCTGGTGGAGACCGTGAAAGGCTACGCCGGACAGGAACAGAAGGTCTTCGGCGACATCGCTGCTGCGCGATCACAGCTGTTGAATGCAAAGAACACCGAGCGACAAAATCGCTGCCAACGGCCAGTTGGACTCTGCCCTCGGCCGCCTGCTGGTGATTGTCGAGAACTATCCGCAGCTCAAGTCCAACGAAAACTTCATGCGCCTGCAGGACGAACTGGCGGGAACCGAAAATCGAATTGCCGTCGAGCGCCGACGCTATAACGAGACGGTTCAGGACTACAACACCTACATTTCATTGTTCCCGAACAACATCGTCGCCGGCATGAGCGGGTTCAGCCGCAATGATGCGTACTTCAAAGCGGATGAAGGATCACGACAGGCGCCGCACGTGAATTTCGGCACTCCGCAGCCGACGCCTCAACCGGCGCCAGCACCGTAAAGGCATCTGCTGTGCGTGAGCTTCGTCTCACCCCGCCCTTTCGCCAAGAGAAGGCGAATAGGACGAGGCACCCCTGTCATTTGGCGTTGCTAGCGATCGGATGCCCCAGGGGGGAGGGGGGCCGCAGGTACTCTCGTTGAAAAACAAGCACTTATCCGTCGGACGCGGAATTTATCCGACGGACAAAGTTGATTCATGCGACGGATGATCCGACGGATATCCTTGGACTGTGACCTGTCCGGCCCTTTCCAAAAGAAGGAAAACCGGGCACCCGCTTCTTCGCTCGCCTATTCTTAGTATGACAAATTGGGTGGGACCTACTAGACACGAGACTGAATTTTATTTCTGTCGTGGAATGATAGAGTTGCGAGGGATTCGCTCGATTCAGGCTATTGACAAGTGTTTCCGCAGACGGGAACCAGCCCCCACCGCTACGCTCTCCACGTTGTGGCGCCAACTCGAGATCTCGTTTTGAGATAGGGAGTGATAATCTCCGTTATCGCCAACAATGTTGTAAGTTATTGAGGCGTTCCCTCATACCAAGGGCTATTACTGATGAAATCGGCGAGTGCCGGAATTCTCTTGCTACTTCTGGTGTCTACTGTTTGTGCGGCGCAAACCACGAAGTTCGTGGGTATTTCTGACGTGGCCGCGGCGGGAGCCGTTGACAAAGACACCTACACTAACTCCTTCCTGAAACTGAGCGTTCATGCTCCGAATGCAACGCTCAAGTTGAATCCGGTCATAACACAAACCGCTCAACGTGCTCGATTATTGGAAGTGCTCGCGGAGCATCGCAGCTTCAACGATACTTACAGTTTCGCGGTCATAGCAGATTTGTTAGCAGTGAACCCACTGACGAAATCCCCCGGTGATTACGTGCGAGCTGTCCGTCAGTCGCTAGAGCGGCAGGGTTCGCCGACTGTCCGGCAAGAGTTTCCCATCACCATAGCCGGACTACAGTTCACGGGAGCGGTTCTCCAAGAGCAAGTGCCTTCAGGCCAGAAGTATTATCACGGGATTTATACGACATTTCGAAAGGGTTACATCTTGTCTTTCGATGTCGAAGCACCCTCGCAAGACAAGCTCATCGATCTGGTCAATCAGCTCGTGAAATTTGGGACTTAATGAGGGGAAATCCGACCCTGTTTTTTCGCTCTTGCGCTGATACCTGTCGGGAAATCTCGATATCACTCGCTATCTCAAGCTGAGATAGGTGGTGGTATTCTCCGTTATCGACAGTAATCCTAAGTTTAGGATTGAGCTATGATTCCCGAGTTTATTACGTGTGCTGTTTGGCCATTCGATGAACAGCGTTCCACTGGCCGCCGATACAGACCGTACTCCGGTAAGTGTGGCAGGTGCGGAATAAAGCTGGCGCTGCCCCAAGAAGTGAAAGCACAGCGCGATGCCGATCCAAATCTAGTGCTACTCTGTCCGCAATGCACCGATTCACAGAACTTGGAAAACGGGAGTAATTCGGGTTTGCTCGTAGATGACGCAGCTAAGTGACAATAAGAGGACGGGTACCCGTGAAAATGCTTCATCTTAGACGCATTCTGGTTCCGTTGTTCCTTATCGCTTTGTGGCAAACCCTCGCAGGCCAGGAATCGAAACCGCGCAGCACCTGTGCCGGACTACATGCGGGAATCACCGCAGAGTTTGCACCCGGATACACCGAGCCAAGCGTGATGGTTGCATTTGTGCTGCTAAACGATGCAGAAACGAGCGGCAATGCTGCGCCAGGATCGTGGAAACTCGTGATTGATGGGAAAGAGTTAGAGGACTCCGGTTTCCTGTTCGGAAATGGACCGATGCCGACGGGTGGCTATGGAACCCTTGCGCCCGGGGCTACTTTTAACTTCAGCAAAGCATTGCCTGTCGCCAAGTACTTTCCTGAAAAGCGGGAATACACCGTCTCTTGGAGAGGTAAAGATTTTCAAAGCCCCACCATCATCTTTCTGCCGATGTACCGGGGACACAACTCCTCGACGACGAAGTGATGCAGATAGCTGTTGCGAAATCGCGTTATCACTCACTATCTCAAAATGAGGCTTAGGCAATATGGCTTCTAGAGCTTCTGACGATTACGACTCGCAGTTGTACGATTCGAGTACTACTCGGCTTATCGCTGGCAATCGACTCTAGACCGCAGACTTCAGTTCTGCGACAGTTCCAACGAAAGCTCCAACGCGCCTCGCGCTCCATCGAGTCGGATCGCTCCGCAATTCGGCAAAATCCAATCTGCTCCGGCGGCCGTCAGCTCCGTCGGCGGAACTGTCGTGGTGAACGCAATCACCCTCGCTCCAGCGCCTTTGCCCGAGCGAATTCCCGCCGGAACATCCTCTACGACCACGCATTCCATCGGCGAGACACCCAGCAGCGTCGCTCCTTTGATGTAGGGCTCAGGGTCCGGCTTTCCCTTCACAATGTCATTCGAGGTCACGAAGAATTTCGGGATCGGCAAGCCCGCGACGCGCAACCTCGCCTCTGCTAACGGCCGCGTAGCCGAGGTCACTACGGCCCACCGGTTATCGGGAAGTTGCGACAGAAGTTCTCGCGATCCTGGCAGCGCGACCACGCCTTCTGTGTCCTCAATCTCGCGGCGCTCCACTTCGCGATTCTCGGCTTCATGATCTGCATTCGGGAGAAGATCACGCAACGTGGCGATGCTGGGCCGACCATGCGCCATGCGGATCGTGGATTCAGGCTCGAAGCCGCGCTCGATCGCCCACCGACGCCATACGCGCGCTACCGCCGGAGTGGAGTCGATGAGGACTCCATCCATATCGAAGAGCAGCGCCTTACATGTAACTTGAATCAGCTTGCGGATACCTGTGCCCTGAATCATTACCGAACGCTGGTGGCTGCGCCGGCAGTGTCCTTGAGTTTCGGCTGGGAAGAAGGTTGAGTCTTGGACGGAGAGAACTTGTAGCAGTAGAAAGCGCCGAGAATGGTCATCAACGCTCCCCACCAGATCCCTGGATGCAATTGGGCCAGCACGGTAGGCTGCGCCGGCGGCACGAATACCTGATAGATTCCCGCGCCGAGAATCAGCACCCCATTTACGAGCAACGAAATGCCGATGAAAAACCAAATCGAGATATGAGTGTCATGCATTTCGCACCTACCAGAAGATGATGTTCAGAATCACGAATACGACCGAAACCACGGCCGCCCAGAACCATGGTCGATGATACATCGGCATATCTCCTTCGTGCGGGATTGCCGTCGCACCGTAAACCAGGCCATCCAATTCCGCCTCCGCGCGCGGCTGCGTAATCATACTGACGACGACCGTCACCACGACGCAGATCAGCGCCGACCACAACGCGCGGAACATGTTTTCCGCCATTGGCTTCGCCGCAGGCGACATCGCGATATAGCGCAGCGCGCTCGGGTCTCTGTATACCCAGAGCCACATTCCAATCGACGAGAGCGTTCCGCAGAGCAGGCCCCAGAAGCCGCCCGCATTGGTCGCGCGCTTCCACAGCATCCCCAGCAGCACCGTGCCGAACAGCGGCGCAATGAAGAAGCTGAACAGCGCCTGCACATAATCCATAATGCTGGCCGACCGCATTACCAGGTACGCGGTGCCGATGCTTACGATGACGCCCACCACCGTGCTCCAGCGTCCCATGTTCAGATAGTGGTGATCCGTAGCATCCTTCCTGATCACCGCGCGATAGATGTCGTAGGTCCAGACGGTGGAGAACGCTGTCACGTTCCCAGCCATACCGGACATGAATCCCGCAATCAGCGCCGTCATTCCCAGCCCGAGCAAGCCCGGTCCGCAGTAACGTGCGAGCATCAACGGAAGCACGTCGTTATAGCTGTGCAGTCCCTGCGCGATTCCGGCTGCCGTGGTCGCGACGCTTTCGGGTACCAGCTTGATCATCGAACCGGTTGCCGGATCACGCAGCACGGCGAGTCCAAGCAGACCAGGAAGGATCACGATGAACGGCACGGCCATCTTGAAAGCAGCTCCGATGATCGGAGCCAGCTTCGCCGAGCGCAAATCCTTCGCCGCGAGAACGCGCTGCACTACCAGGAAGTCCGTTGTCCAATAGCCCGCGGAGATCACGCAACATAACCCGAAGACGATGCCGACCCAGTTAATTCCCATCGGGTTATTGTTGAAATTTCCCAGCGTGGACCAGAGGTGGGTGTATTCGGCCGAGGCGTTGTGCGCGATCTGCGCCTTCAGGTTCGTCCATCCGCCGGCTTCGATGAGGCCGAGGATCGGAACCAGCATTGCACCGGCCCAGATCAGGACAAATTGCAAAACTTCGTTGAAGATCGCCGACCGCAGTCCGCCTAGCACTACGTAGATCGCAACGGTGATCGATGCCACCCATATGCTGAAGTGGATGTTCCAGCCCAGCACGATCTGCAGAACCTTGGCCATGGCGTACATGTTCACGCCGCTCATCAGCACGGTCATGAAGGCAAAGGAAACTGCCGACACCGCGCGCGCCGGCTCTCCGAAGCGAAGCTTCAGGTAACCCGGCACAGAGTGCGTTTTGCTGATGTAGTAGAACGGCATCATCACCAGCGCGAGGAAGAGCATCGCGGGAATGGCGCCGATCCAATACCAGTGCATCGCCAGGATTCCGTACTGATAGGCGGAACCTGCCCAACCCATGAGTTCCAGCGCGCCGAGATTGGCGGAGAGGAATGCCAAGCCGGCAATCCACGCCGTCATTTCACGGCCGGCCATGAAGAAATCTTCGCCGGTGTTGGCTTGTCTCTTGAGGTAAAAACCAATGCCCAGGACCAGGGCAAAATAGAAAACGATAATGACAACGTCCACCGCGCCCAAGTGGACAAGTCGTGCAGGCGCAACCAGCAACAGAGCAGGGATCATCGTTTATTTGCGAGAACTGAAACCATACTTCAGTTCGCTCCTCGGCATTAGGACGGTAGTAGGTTTTCGCTGATCGTGAACGTTAACGGAGCCTGCTCTGGATGTCAATGAATTAGTACATCCTGTTGACTACGTTGGCCAACGAACCGGCGGAGCTAATTCGCATCGAGCGGCAAATAGTTGAGACGAAACTTAGCTTCATGACCACCGGAACCACTTCAACGCGAGGATGAATGAAATTCCGCCCCACGCGCACAGCACCAGCAACCGGCTTCCCTGCGCGGCTAGCGATCCGCCTTCGAGGATAGTGGACCGCAACGCATCGTTCAGTGCGGTCAGTGGCAACAACCTGATCACCGGTTGAATGATCGCGGGAAACCGCTCGTACGAGAAGAAGCAGCCCGAGAAAATCCACATCGGCAACATGATGATGTTGATGATGCCGTTAGCGGTCTCAATCTTGTTCGCACGAGAGGCGGCGAGCAGCCCCAATGCGGCAAAGGTCAATGCGCCGATGGCACTGATCAGGAAAATTGAAAGCCACGATCCCAGCACGCGCATCTTGAACGCCAGCACGCCGAAGCTCAGCAACAGCACGAGTTCAATGATCATCAGGACCATGCGGCTGCTGCCCATCGCCATCAGAAAATCTGCTCGGCGCATCGGAGTCGCCAGAAATCGCTTCAGCAATTTGCGCTGTCGCATCTCCACCAGCGCGAAGCCGATGCCCCACATTCCGGATCCCATCAGGTTCATTCCCAGCAGACCAGGAATCAGGAAGTCGATATAGCGTGCGCCCGGCTCGCTGGAGACATGCGTGGACGTCTCCACCAGGTCTTTGCGTCCGCTGCCCGACTGGATCGCATCATTCACTAGCGCCTTGGCTAACACGCTCTCGGGCCGCGCGGGATCATACTCGTACTGCAGCGAGCCATCGGATTGCGGCGTCACCACAAGATCAAACTTGCCCAAACGAAATCCCTGTAGCGCCGCTTCGCGTGGCAAGACCTCCGTATGAAATCCCGCCTTGAGCATCTCCGCCGTGCGTGTTGCGCTATCGCCCGCGACTACTGCCACTCGACTCACATCGGCAGGCTTGTTGCGGAATGCAATTCCTAAGCCGAGAGCCAGCAAGATGGGAAACGCGAAAATCCAGAAGATCACTTCCGGCTCGCGGCGCAGCTCTTTCAGGCGTGCGCCCAGCAGATGCAAGTACCCCGCCCAATGGCTATTGCGACGAGTGGGAGAGGGCGAACCCGGCGTACTCTCGGATTTGACTTCTAGTTCCTCAGTGTCACGTGCGCTCATCGCTACTCCTCGCGAAGATGTCGTCCGGTCAATTGCACGAACACATCTTCCAGGCTGGCTTGCCGCGTGGTCAGGTGATCGAGTTGCAGGCCGCGCTCTTCGACCGCCGCCAACAATGCCGGAATTGTGGCATGAGGCTCGCGCGCATTCAGCACCGTCAGGCTGTCGTCCTGATGCACCGCCTCGACGCCCGGCAACTTGCGCCATTCATCTTTTGCGATCCCATGGCCGTTGCTGGTCGCGAACTCGATCATCTGCGCGCCGCAGGTTCGCTCGATCAACTCGCGCGGCGTACCCGAAGCAATGATTTTCCCGTGATCGACAATCGATAGCCGGTCGCACAGCTTTTCCGCTTCGTCCATGTAATGCGTGGTCAACAGCACTGTTCCGCCGCGTTGCTGAAACGCGCGAATGATGTCCCACAACTGCCGCCGGCTCTGCGGATCAAGTCCCGTAGTCGGCTCGTCCAGGAACAACAGCTTCGGATTCCCGACGAGCGCCGTCGCCACCGCCAGCCGCTGCTTCTGACCGCCGGACAATTTTCCTACCCACGCATCCGCTTTTTCAGTGAGCGCCATATCTTCGATGACTTCTTCGGGCCGCCGCGGATTTTCATAGAAGCTGGCGAACAGCTCAATGGTCTCGCGCACGCTCAGCTTCTCGCCCAAACGCGTCTCCTGCAGCGAGATTCCAATCAGTTCGCGCAACTCCTGCGCGTGCTTGTCCCACTTCTTGCCGAAGATTTCGACTTCGCCGGATGTCGCCGCGAGCAATCCTTCCAGGATTTCGATGGTCGTGGTCTTGCCTGCTCCATTCGGACCGAGCAGGCCAAAACACTCGCCTGCCTGGATCTCCAGATCGAGCCCGGCAACGGCTTCTACTTTCCCGTCGTAAGTTTTTCGAAGATTATGGCAGCGTACCGCGACGCTCATGATTTCTGCCCCGCTCGGCATTTCATCATGGATTGTTAGTGGAGTCCACAGCGTGGACGGCAGGAACTTTTCTTTGCTGATTGCTTATCTTCCGTGAAACGTGAAACTCGAAACGTGAAACGGCCTTCCTACAGCCACCCCTTCGCTCTTGCGATTCTCGCCGCTTCCACGCGATTCGCCGCGCCCAACTTGCTGATCGCCTCAGACAGATAGTTCCGCACCGTGCCCTCGGACAAGTTCAGGTTCGAAGCGATGTCGTTACTCGCCAGTCCGTCGCCGGCCATGCGCAGCACCTGGCGTTCGCGATCGGTCAGCGGATCCATTTCACTCCAGGCTTCCGCAGCCAGCTCCGGATCGATCACGCGCAATCCGCGATGCACGCGCCGCACTGCATCCGCCAGTTCCTCAGCGCGCATGTCTTTCAGCAGATATCCCGACGCTCCCGCATCGAGTGCGCGGCGCAAATATCCGGAGCGCGCAAACGTCGTGAGGATGATGACCTTGATCGGAATATGACGCCGCTTCAACTCGCCCGCCAGTTCAAGACCAGTCATCTCCGGCATTTCGATATCGGTGATCAGCACCTCGGGGTGATTTGCAAGAACAGCGTCCAGCGCCTCGCGTCCGTTCCTGGCCTTCGCCACCACGGCAATGTCGCCTTCGATCTCCAGCAACGCTGCCAGCGCGCCCAACACCATGCCCTGGTCTTCGGCGATGAGCACCCGAATTGTTTTGCGCGCGTCCTTCACCGCGGGATTCATCAGGCGTGACCCTCCTCCACATTCAGAGGCAATGTGATTTTGATGAGTGTCCCGCGCTCTGTCGAGCGTTCCACGTGTCCACCGAGCGCTTCGATGCGCTCACGCATCCCTCGAATGCCATTGCCTTCAATCTGGAATCCGCCTCGTCCATCGTCTTCGATCTGCAACATGCAATCGCCGTTCACGCGCTGCAATTCCACCTTGCAGGTTCTTGCCTCAGCGTGACGGACTACATTGGTCACCGCTTCGCGCATAACCAGTGCCAAGACGCTTTCCTGCGCGGGACTCAGGCCGATCTCTTTTGCCTCGCAATCAAATCTCACGCCCGCAGTTTCCAGCGTCGCACGAGCACGCGCCATTTCTTCGGAGAGTCCCTTCGCTCGATACCCGCGTATCGCATGCCGCACGTCGGCCAGCGCGTCGCGCGAAATCTTCTCTACATCGCGAATCTCATTCTTCGCGCGCTCCGGATCGCGCTCCATCAGCTTCGATGCCAGTTCCGACTTCAACACAATCACTGACAACGTATGTCCCAGCACGTCGTGCAAGTCGCGCGCGATACGTTCCCGCTCCGCAACTTTGGCGAGATGCTCCACTTCTTCCTGGGCCATCTCCAGTTTGCGCGCATCCCGCTTCGCCTGCGCGAAGTGAATGTTAACGCCGCCAACGATGAGTACGAACACGGCGCCGGTAAGCCACGTGCCCAGCGAGAAGTGGAGGAACCACGCCTCCACGGAGAGAATCGCCAGCAGAACTCCCAGCAGTTTCAGCGCAAAACTGGTGTCGCCGGAGAACGCCATGAACGCCGACGCGTAGATGAAGAACGCGACCGCCCCGGGATTGTGCGGAGTCAGCAATACGCCCAGCAGTACAATGCCGGCCGTATTCAGAACCAGCGGCCATCCGGTTAGCCAGTATCCGCGGAAATACAGCACGACGAATACGCACGTCGCGGCGATCGTGATGACCCATTCCCTTGCCCCGGCGTGGCCATAGATCGGCTGGATGAAGAAAAAGAACAGGTACACCAACCACGCGTATGGCGTCCATCCCAGAAAATGATTTTTGGGAAGCACTCGCATGGCGTCAGTTTACGCTACCTTTCCTCTTCCAATTCAGTCCGTGTATCTCGTCCGCAAACGGGCAGATCACGCCATACCAGACCGCTGCCGCGACTGTGACAATCATTCCGACCGTGCGCACATCGCCCACATAGAGCGCCCCGAAAACCGCAATCAGCGCAAATGTCCACAGCTAGTTTTTCGATCATGCAGGAAGTCATAACTTCATCTCCAGCGAAGCTCGTTCTCAGCCGTACAGCTTTCCCTGGTCACGCTGATATCCAATGCGCGCCAGCCCCATGAATAACAACGTTGCGCCGATCAGCGCGCGGACGTGCCACCATTGCGATTCGCCGCGGCCAACGCCGATCACGTTCAACGCCAACTGGCTCAGGTGATAGGGCGGCAGAAACGTCGCGATCTGCTGGAGAGTTTTTGGCAACATCTGCACCGGGATCCACAATCCCGACAGGAACGACAGCGGCAGGTAAATCAAGTTCACCATCGCCGGCGCCGAATTCGGTTTCGCGAAATAGCCGATCGCTAATCCGAGTGCGCAGAATGGAATCGATCCGAACACGAGAATCAGAACCATCTTCACCATCTGTATCGGCTGCAAGTGCACTCCGCCAAAAACCACTCCGAGCGTCAACAGCAACACGGAAATGATCGCGCTGAAGATCATGCTCGTCGTCACCTTCGCGGCAAAGTAGGCATACGGCGGCATGGGACTGGCGCGCTTTAGTTCCAGCCAGCCTTGTCCGCGCTCGATCGTCATGCCCACGCCGAATCCGAATAGCGCGGCGCCCATCACGCCGAACGTGCCGTAAGTGGCGACGAGAAATGTGGTGACCGGACCGGACCCCTTGCTCCCGAGCAGTAGCCCAAACAACACGTAGAACATCACCGGCAGCAGGATGGTCGAAACCGCAAAGATTGGCAGTCGAATCGATTTCAGGAACTCGTACTTCGCCTCTTTGGCGAAAATCCTCAGAACATCTGTCTGTGGACGTCGAATCGCCTGCTCATTCAGAACTGGGGTAGCTGCACTCATTTCGTCACCTCCGCGGTCGAATTTCCACTGTTTCGTGTTAGCGCGAGAAATGCTTCTTCCAGTCCGGCGCTTGCCACTTCCAGATCGCTCAGCGTCAGATCGCGCGCCAGGAGTTCGCGTAGCACCGGCTCTGCGTGCGAGACGTTAATCTCGATCGCTTCGCGATCTTGCTTCGCGTCGAGCACTCCCGCCATGCCGCGAACTTCTTCCAGCGGAATTCTGCTCACGCAACGAATCTTTCTGCCTGCGGTCTGCGCCTTGATGTCAGCCGGAGATCCCTGCGCGACGATCTCTCCGCGATTGATCACCACAATCCGGTTCGCCAGCGCGTCTGCCTCCTGCAGGTAATGCGTCGTCAGCAGCACGGTCTTTCCGCGCGCCACCAGCTTGCGGATCTCATCCCAGAGGAGACGCCGCGCTTCGACGTCCAGGCCAACCGTGGGCTCATCGAGAAATAGGAGATCGGGATTCCCGCAGATCGCAAGTGCAAACAGTGCCCGCTGACGCTGACCGCCCGATAACTCACCAAATGGTTTCGACTCCAGGCCTTTCAATCCTGCAGCCTCCAGGACCTCTTCCAGCGGCAAGGGATTCGGGTAATAGCTCGAAAACATGTCGATGTGCTCGCGCACCTTGAGCGTTTCCGGCACGCGGCCGACTTGCAGCATCGCGCCAGTCTGAAGGCGATTCTCCGGATTGCGTGGATCGCCGCCGAACACGCTCACTGTTCCTTCCGTCGGGGGAGTGAGGCCCAACAGCAGTCGTACTGCCGTCGTTTTGCCTGCGCCGTTGGGGCCGAGCAACGCCACGATTTCGCCGCGGCGCACCGAAAAATCGACTTTGTTCAGCGCGCTGACCGCGCCGTATTTCTTGCTCACACCGCGCAACCCCGCGATGATTGAATCTGTATGTCTCGCCAGCCTTCTCGCCCCCTGCTGCACTGTTGCTGTCATGCACCCTCCATCAGCCAACGACGGCATAATGCCTCTGGTAGGGCCAGCGTCACTAGTGCCGATCATCACCATCTCCCAATGACAAATGTCACCCTGCCCCGGGTGGAGACGACTCGCCCCGAGTGGGATTCCCGCCCTACAATAGAGACATGAAGCGCTCTGGAACCGCGGACCTCCCTCTCCACGGCGGACGCGTTCCGCCCTGGCTCGCGGAGCGCATGACCAAGCTGGGCACAGCGATTTCCGAGACCGTGCTTCACCATTACGGCCGTCAGGAGCTGCTCTCGCGCCTCAGCGATCCCTTCTGGTTCCAGGCACTCGGCTGCGTGATGGGAATGGACTGGCACTCGTCCGGAATTACGACATCAGTTTTGGGCGCATTGAAACGCGGCCTGAACCCGCGCGCTGACGAATTGGGAATCTATGTTTGCGGAGGCCGCGGACGCCATTCGCGCCGCACTCCCGACGAACTTCGCTCGCTCGCCGACAAGCTTAGCCTCGACGGCGACTCGTTGGTGCGCACCAGCCGTCTCACCGCGCGCGTCGACAACAACGCTATCGCCGATGGCTTCCAGCTTTACCTGCATGGATTCATTCTCAGCCGCGAGGGCGATTGGACGGTCGTGCAGCAAGGCATGAATGATGCCTCCGGACTGGCGCGCCGCTATCACTGGCACTCCGCCTCGGTTCGCGACTTCACCCTTGCGCCGCACACTGCTATCGTCGGCGAACCGCAAGGGACAATCATGAATCTTGTAGATGCTGAGGCGCGCCCCGCGCAAGATGCCCTGCTCGCGATTGCCCACGAACACCCGGACAAGACTCTCGCGGAAGCCCGCAAGCTTACACTTCCATCGCATCACGACGTTCGCGCCGAGAATGTCGATCTGAAGCGCCTCGGAGCCGTGCTAGCCCTGGCCTACGAACGCGAATTCCGCGACTTCGCTTCTCTTCTTTTGATGGAGACACTTGGACCGCGCACTCTGCAATCACTTGCGCTAGTGGCAGAGGTCGTCCATGGCGCGCCAAGCCGCTTTAGCGATCCCGCACGCTTCTCGTTCGCGCACGGTGGTAAAGACGGTCATCCCTTTCCCGTGCCGTTGAAGACGTACGACGAATCTTTATCCGTGTTGAGACGTGCGCTGGATAGCGCAAAGTTGGGAGATCCGGAAAAGATCGATGGCTTCAAGCGTCTCGACAAATTCACGCGTACCATCGAACAGCGTTTCCAGCCCACCGCGAACTTCGACAAAGCCATCGCCCACGAACACGCGATATCGCCATCCGTCGGCGGACGAACCGTCATGGATGACAGACCGAAGAAGACGAAGTCACGCAATCAGCTTTCCCTGTTCTAGCTCTCGTGGTTGAAGACTCGTTTCCAACAGAAATTTTCGGCCGGGGGGCTTGACGAAAACGCCGACTCAACCGTAACGTGCTCAACTCGGTGGGGCGTGGCATTTAAGACACTAGAAATGCCAGATGTTCGGCCAGCGTGCCATGCTCCCACAAAGGAGTGACGTCATGGCAAATCTCTCTTTGCCTAAGATTGGGCGCAGTATCGGCGCTGTACTTGCAGGCGCACTCGCAGTCATCATCCTGTCAATCGGTACGGATCTCGTGCTGAATGCGGCCGGGATTCTCCCCCGTTTGGGAGACGAAGTTAGCGACTCGCTACTGCTGATCGCAACCGCCTATCGCACGATCTACAGCGTGGTGGGTTCGTACATTACCGCATGGCTGGCGCCCGATCGGCCCATGAAACACGCGCTTGCAGGCGGCGTGATCGGACTTATCCTGGGCATCGTTGGCGTGATCGTGACCTGGAACGGAGCCGGCATGGGACATCACTGGTACAGTATCGCCCTCGCTGTCCTGGCACTGCCGTCTGCCTGGGTGGGCGGCAAACTCCGGATTGCGCAAGCAAAACAGGTACAGCCTGCGTCATAGGAGTCTGCTCTGACAGAACAAGAGCACGCTCACCTAAGCACAGCTGAGCCGTTCGCGACTAGCGCCAGAACAGGGTTCGTACGCCCCACAGCGCCGCGACTCCGAAGACGACCGCGAACGCTATTCCAGTCAGCCGATTCGAAGCACTGCTTTTGCTCCAGCCCTGGAGCACAGCCGTGATTCAAACCAGGAACAGCAAAATCGCGCCTACCGCAAGAGCTTTCATCCACATGCGCGTGATCTCCTCTACGCTCATGAGCGTGACGCGAGTGGATCACCGTCGCAAGCGCGCCAGTCACATCGTTGCGTGAGGACTTCGAACTGAGTCCCTGCCACTCAGACAGGACAATCCCGAGTCTCTCCGCGTGCATCTCAAGATAGATATGAGCTTCCGTGGATTCAGTCTGATCGCAATCTCTCTTGTTGGATTATTTCTAGCAGTCGCTTGCACACGTCCCAGCCAGAATCCCGAGGAGATTCGCGAGAAGACCGCACAGGCTACAGCCGACGTGAAGGCTGATGCCACCGCCGTCGCCCAGGGAGTAAAAGAAGGCCTCACTCGCGGCAACAAGGTCGACCTCAATAACGCCACCAAAAATCAGTTGATGGCGTTGCCGGGGATTAACGAAACCGCAGCGGACCGCATCATCGCCGGCCGTCCCTATGCCGCGCCCGAGGATCTCGTAAAGAAGAAGGTGCTCACTCCTCACGAGTACGACCGCGTCTCCGGCCAGGTTGGAGTGAAATAGCTAAACCCAATTGCCACGATATGACGGCGCAATCAACGCCTGCGCAGTGGCACTGTTCGTGACCTTCAGGCTGGGACTATCCCAGCGCACCACTTCTCCGGTTCGCACCGAAACGTTGCCCAGCAGGATCGTCTCCGCCACTTCGGATTCAAACTCGAAGTTCGCATCAGGCTTCGGCCCGCCTTTGCAGGCATCGATGAATTCGCGATAGTGCCCGGGCGAGCGCGGCAGCGTTTTCGGCGGAGGTTGGAAAGTCGCCATCTTGGACGCAGGCAGCAGTCGCGGATCGCCGCCTTCGAATTTGCAAAGAATCGACCCATGATCGCCGACGAACAGCAGTCCTTCGCGCTCGAATCCCATGGGTTGGTCGTCCGGCAGGCCTTCCGGACGCGGCGGCGTCAGATCGGCGTCATACCAATTCACGCGCACCGGCGGCATTCCTGCGCGTGCAGCGAAGTCAAAATGCACCATCGTCGCCACCGGATAGGATTCTTCGAAGCGCTTCGTAGAACTGCTCTCCACTCGTGTCGGCGGACCCAGTTTCAGTGCGCGGAAAATCGTATCGAAACTGTACTGACCCATATCGCCCAGTGCGCCGCAGCCAAAGTCATACCAGCCGCGCCACACGAACGGCAGATAGATGTGATTGAATGGCCGTTCCGCCGCCGGACCTACCCACATATTCCAATCGAATCCGTCGGGAACGGAGTCCGCCATTGCCGGGCGCTCTAACCCCTGCGGCCAGAAGGGACGCGTCGACCAGTTCTCTACCGAGCGCACTGGACCAATCGCTCCCGCGGCAATCCATTCTGTGATCTGCCTCGTTGCCTCCGACGCGGAATTCACTACGGCGACCTGCGTCGCCACTTTCGTCTCGCGCGCTACCTGCGCCATCTGTCGCGCCTCGGCCACCGAGTGCGTCATCGGCTTCTGGCAGTAGACATTTTTCTTCTGCTTCATCGCCGCAATCGCGATGGGTGCGTGCCAGTGATCGGGCGTACACACCGTTACGGCGTCAATGTCTTTTTCTTTCGCCAGTAGTTCGCGGAAATCGCTGTATGTTGCGCATCCTTTGTAGCTCCCAGACGCCTGCTTGCTCCCGTAATAGGTCTCCACGATGTTCTTCGCCGGATCGCGTCCGCAGGTCGCTCCCGTGCCGTTGAACCCGCTGCCCCAGTCCGGTTTGTCCAGCAGCTTGCGAACCTTATCGCGCAGTTCGTTCGGGCCCCATTCGGAATAATCGCTGCTCTGGCGGTTCACATCGCAGACGGCCACTACCTGCACGTCCTGCTCTTTCATGAAGTCCATCATGACGCGCGTGCCCTGTGCGCCCACACCAATGCATGCAAGTCGCACCTTGTCACTGGGCGGAACAAAACCGGTGCCTCCAAGCACATGTCGCGGAACAATAGAAAAAGCAGCCGCGGTGGCTGCTCCTTTAACGAAACTACGTCTCGAGATTCCGGATTCCTGCTCGCTTACATTTTCCTGATCATCGCGCATCCCAGTGCCCTCCGCCAATTTACGAGCAAATTAGAACGGACGATGTTCAGACAATCACGACAGAGGTGTCAAGGACAGCCGCGCGGCGTCGCGGCACGATGGGTAGAAGAAGGCGATCAGTCGATCAGTCGGTCAGTCTTTCAGTCGATCAGTCTTTCAGTGGATCAGTTCTTCAATCTCTCAATCAGTCACCCGCCGACAGTTCCGAGACCGAGAAACTGACAGACTGAGTGACTGACAGACTGACAGACGGTCTTACCCCGTCATTCCAAAATCTTTCTCCGGCGCCATCGCCTCTCCCAGCAACGCGGGCAGCTCCATGTCCGCCAACTCGCCAATGCGGGCCAGACTCACATCGGCCGGCGGATATTTCGCGGTTTCCGTGGGATCGTTCGCATAGTGCCCCTGCGCGACGAAAACAGTCGTCAGCTTCGGTCCCCATATCTTCTTCATCGCCGTCAGGATGCGGATCTTGTCGTCCACCATGACATAATGCCGTGCTGGATAGCGTTGCTCCACATCGTCGAGCATCTCTTCCTTGTGTATGTAAATGAGGACGCGCCCTTCCACGGCATCCCAGATGCCCGCCCGTTCCACCTTGCGCGGCTGAAATACGGCATCACCATCGCTCAGGACGACTGTCGATCCCCACTGGTTCATGCGCCCGATTGCGTCCAATGAGCCCGGATACAGGCGGTTGGCAAAGTGGTATTCGATGAGAAAGGCCGAAACCTTCAGGATGTGGGGATCTCGCGGGAATTCGATCCGATACCGCTGAAGAGCTCCCAAATAGTCGGCGTAGCCAAGCTCAGACCGCAGCTCCTCGAACGCCTGCCAGTAGCGATTCTGCCGCTCCGCCCCGAAGTTCTCGGTCAAATACTGGCGCAGATCCTGGGCAACCCGATCGTTATCTAACAGGGTATTGTCTACATCCAATAGAAAAACAACGTTTTCCCGTTCCACTATCATTCCTCACTAGGAGAATCCCCGGGCCATCCGGGATAATCTAACTGATTAGTACCCGTAAGGGTCGATTTGGTGTAAATACCTGTTTTGCGCGCTTTGTTAAGCGAAGGCTTCTCCGGGCTCTGGCTGACCACTGTACCGAAGTGCTCTATCCGGCTACCGCCTTCTCTCGTACGCTCGTCTTATTTCTCGAGTAGGGGTAACCGTGGTCCGCAAAGCCGTTCTGTTCCTATTGATAGCGACACTGGCCCAGGTCAGCCTGGGGCAGACTGCCCATGTGCTTACCGCCAGCGCCGCGAATAGTCCCAGTTCTGCCGCGGATCAGCTCCCGACCTTCCGTATGCGTACGGAAGAAGTCAACCTTATCTTTACGGCAACCAAGCATGGGAAGTATCTGCGCGATCTGCACGCCACTGACCTCACCGTGCTGGATGATGGCAAACCGCCCGAGGCTTTAAGGAATTTTCAGAGCGAGACCAACCTGCCCTTGCGCGTAGCTCTCGTGCTGGATGCGAGCGCGTCCATCACCACGCATTTCAGCTTTGAGCAGCAATCGGCCCTGCAGTTCTTCCAGCAGATGTTGCGTCCGAACACCGACAAAGCAATTGTCGTGACGTTTAAATCCACGCCGAAACTGGCCCAGGGATTCACCGACAATTCGCAGAAGCTCGGCACCGCGGTGGAAGACGTTTCAGCCGGAGGCGGTTCGGCGGTCTACGACGCCGTGAATCTCGCAACTCAGAAGCTGATGGATTCCGGCGATGAGACGCCGGTCCGCCGCGTCATTATTCTGATCACCGATGGTGAAGATAACCAGAGCCGTATTACACGCCGCGAACTTATCGACGCCGCGAATCACTCCGAAGTGACGATCTACGCGATCAGCTCCAACTTCAGCAACATTCAGACGCGCGGCGACAACATCCTTCGCCAGCTCGCCGACGAGACCGGCGGTCGCGTCTTCTTCCCTGGCAAGATCGAGAACGTTTCCCACGAATTCAAGCAGATCGAGCAGGAGCTACGCGCGCAGTACGTGCTCTCCTATAAGCCTGCTGATTTCATCGCCGACGGACACTATCGCCGTATACAAATCACGGCGCATAACGATAAGGGCGTTGTTGTTCGGGTAAGAAGGGGCTACTTCGTACCAGCCGACTAGCTGGTCGTGCTGACCTGTGCTTGAGGATTCGACTGCTGCCAGCGATCATTGGTGTTTAGCAGTGGCATCACCGTCGCAACGATTCGCGCCGCATATTCCAACTGCTGCAGCTCTTCAGGAGTGAAATCGGCACCCGCCGAGTTTGGTGTGACTCCCTTGCGTGAAATCTGTACCACTCCCAACGTTTCTCCGCGGCGATCGATGATGGGCGCGGTCATCAGCTTCTGAATGATCTGCGTATCCAGCCGTCCGGCTTCTTTCTCGGAATCAAGATTGACCAACTCGAAAAGCCGGCTATGGCGACGCATCATGAAGTTGTTGAAGAGTTCGGCCTTCTTGGTCTTGGCAGTCTGCGCGGCCACAGCATGGCTCGATAGCGGTATCGCCCCGGCCGTTTTCAGCTCGGCCGGATAGAGGAATCTGAGGATCTGGCCCTGCAAGCTGAGGATCGCCACCTCATGCCGCCGGACATCGAAGATTCGGGCAAGATCCGCCGCGACCTTCTCCACCGTACAAGCTTCGCCTTCTGGGAGTTCGAACTTCTCGAAAATCATTGCGCTACAATCTCTTAACGGTTCGACCGTTATGCTGGTTACTGTCTAAATAGTTAACCAAGTCTGACCATATATTGCCGCCTGCACTGTACTTACGGCCAGATTACTAAGGTTCCTCGGTAATCCCTGCCGCTTGCGTACGCTCGGAGACGGCCCTCTTTCCTAAATCGGCAACTTGACACCTATCATTACGGTACATCGCGCTCCCTTACAATAACCTTGTAACTTCCCTATGTCTTCCCCCGCCCAGCGCGTCGTTTTTCACCTCGATATGGACGCCTTCTTCGTCTCGGTGGAAGAACTGTTCGACCCGTCGCTAAAAGGCAAAGCAGTGGTAGTCGGAGGCCGCCCGAACGAGCGTGGCGTCTGCGCCGCCGCATCGTACGAAGCGCGCAAATTCGGCGTGCATTCTGCCATGCCCCTGCGCACTGCGTACAAGCTGTGCCCCCATGCCATCTTCGTCGACGGCCATCCGGAGCGCTACCGCGAATACTCCGGCCGGGTGTTCAAGATCCTGCGCAACTTCAGCCCGCAGATCGAAATGGCCTCGATCGACGAGGCCTATCTCGAGATGACAGGCACCGAGCGTCTCCACGGTCCGCCACTGCGCGCAGCACATCACTTGAGTAAGGCGGTAAAGGACGACACCCAGCTCAACTGCTCCATCGGGATCGCCAGTTCACGCCTGGTCGCCAAAGTCGCCTCCGATCAAGCTAAGCCTCACGGGATTCTTTTCGTGATTCCCGGGCAGGAGGCGCGTTTCCTTGCGCCGCTTGATGTCCGCAAGATTCCGGGGGTCGGCAAGGTTACGGAGCAGAATCTGCACTCACTCGGGATTCGCCTCGTCGGCGATCTTGCCAAGCTGCAAACCGAGTTTCTACAGGAAAAATTCGGCCAATGGGGTCTGGCCATGGCCGGCAAGGCGCACGGTCTTGACGCTGGAGGCTGGTTCGACGAAGCCATCGGCGCGCACACCGACCCCAAGTCCATCAGCCACGAGCATACCTATTCTGAAGACACGAAGGACGCGCAGCAGCTCGAAGCCACGCTCGCGCGTCTCTCAGAGATGGTGGGACGCCGCTTGCGCGAACACCAGCTTCATGCGCGCACGGTGCAACTGAAGCTGCGCTACACCGATTTCTCTACCATCACCCGCGCTCACACGCTGGCCACGCGCACGCAATTGGACAACGACATCTTCGAACAGATTCGCATCCTCTTTCGCAAGAATTGGGATCCGAAGCGGACCGTGCGCCTGCTTGGTGTTCACGTTTCTTCCATGGATGAAAGCGAAGGCCAGCTCGGTCTGCTCGACGACGAGAAACATCGCAAATGGAAAGACGCTCTCTCGGCTGCCGATCGCCTCCGCGACAAGTTCGGAGAAAGTGCCGTATCTCTCGCCAGCGGCATGCGCGCCCGTTATCGCGAGCGCACACACGAGAATCCCGCCAGCCTTCCAGGAAAGAGCAAGAAGACAGAAGACGAGTAACATCAGTAATCGGTAATCGGAAACCTGCAAATCAGCAACTACTGACGTACTGAGAAACTGATGTACTGAAAGCACTGAACAACTGACTTTCGATTACCAATTCCCCGATTACCTATTTTTTACGCCGCCATTGCCGGCCCGCTCACCGCACGCGACACTTTGCGAGCAGCTAGCGATATCATCAACCACTTGATTCCGCTGATCAGCAGACCGACGCCTACGATCGTGCCTATCGCCCACGCAGAGCTGGACGGCCAGTGCGCCCAGATCAACCCAGCCAGCAGCAGCGTCACTAATCCGTCAAACAGCATCCAACCCGACCCGCTCATTCCACGGATTCGGAAGAACGCAACAATCTCGAAGATGCCTTCCGCGAGGAAGAACGCTCCCAAAAGCAGCGTGAGCGTCGCCACGCCCAGCAGCGGATGGAACAGCATGTAGCCGCCGCCAAATACATAGACCAACGCGACCAACACCTCCCACAGGACCGCCCCCGCTCCGCGTGTGCTGAACGCCATCACGAAGTGGAATATTCCGCCGAAAATCAGCAACCATCCAACCAGTGCCGTCACCGCAACCGCAGCTGCAAAAGGCACCGCAATCGCGATAACTCCAAGCGCAATAAGCAGAATTGACCAGGCGATCGCCCAGCCAGAGGACTTCTTCAATACTCCAGCAGTCTCCATACATCATCCTCCGTGCAAGTAGAACAACGGATCCGCAGAGCCTAATTAGCCCAACGTTATAGACCTGTTCACCGGCTGGCGCAATTGGAGGCGTGTTGCGCCCCGACACTCTGGGCCTCAGTGACACTCAAGTTGGTGCGAGCGCCACCTTCTATCTGATAGGCGCTGTCTGCGGCGCGTTGCTTTTCGGCTATCTCGCGGATCGGTTTGGTGGAAGAAGCTGGTTATAGTCGTCTCGAAGAGCTAGGCCACTTCTCCCGGTATGCACTGCCATGGCTCAACCAGGTTGAAAGCAAAGTCGGTCTCGTGCGCTCCGGGAGACTCTGAAGAACTTGCTGGAAACATCACTCGCAACTTCACTGGTGCTTTGGCGTCCCCGAATACTGCCTCCAGCACCGACTGTCGCGCTTTCGCCGCGCTACAGCGTTGCGAGTTGGTGATGAACGCCTTTCGCAATACGAGCAGCCACTTGTACCACTTCAACATCGCTTCCTCTCCGGAGTTAAGCTGCCAGTCGAGCTTCGAGCGTTCGAATGTCGCCGGATCCTGCGGATCGGGAATCTCCTGGAAACCAAACTGCCGGAATTCCTCGCGCCGTCCCTTGCGCACGGCTTCCTGCAACGCCGTATCGCCATAGTCCGTAAAGAACTGAAACCGGTTGCGCTGATCGTGCTCCTGTCCCATGAAAATCAACGGCGTGTGCGGAGCCAGTACCAACAACGCCGCCGCCAATCGCCGCGCCTGCACCGGCGTCAATTCGGTCAGCCGCTCACCCCACGCACGATTTCCCACCTGGTCATGATTTTCAATGCAGATGATGTGCGCCGAGAGTGGAACGCCATTTGCGCTCGTCCCGCGCGGAGCCTCCCAGAATTTGAAGTACTCACCCTGGAAGACGAATCCTTCATTCAGCGCCCTGGCCACCTGCTCCAGGCTTCCAAAATCCTGGTAGTAGCCGCGCTTCTCGCCGGTAAGCAGCGTATAGAGCGCATGGTGGAAATCGTCGCTCCACACTCCATCAATTCCCCACCCACCTTCTTCCACCGGAGCCATGATGCTGGCGATGTTGCGATCGTCCTCGGCGATTACCGTCACCGTCCTGCCCACGCTCGCGCCGTATTCTTTCGCTCTTCGGGTGAGCTCCGCCACGATGTGTTCAGGGGAGTCGTCCTTAATCTGTTGCACCGCGTCCAGCCGGAATCCATCGATGTGATATTCGCGCAGCCAGTACAGCGCATTTTCGACGACATAGTCGCGGACCGGACGCGAATCTTCATCGTCGAAATTCACCGCATCACCCCATGGCGTGGTGTGATGTTTCGTGAAGTATGGTCCAAACATCCCGAGATAATTGCCTTCCGCGCCCAGGTGGTTGTAGACCACGTCCAGCACCACCACCAATCCCTGCGCATGCGCCGCATCAACCAGCCGCTTCAGGCCTTCGGGCCCGCCATACCCGGCAAAAACAGCAAAGGGCGACACGCCGTCATATCCCCAATTCCATCGCCCGGGAAACGCCGCCACCGGCATCAGTTCGATCGCGGTCACACCCAGTTCCTTCAGGTACGGCAGCTTCCCGATTACTCCGTCAAACGTTCCCTCCGGAGTAAATGTCCCAACGTGGAGTTCATAGAGGACATAGTCGGAATAGGCCAGTCCGCGCCATTTCTCATCGTTCCACTGAAATGCGTCAGGATTCACAATCTCGGTTGGACCATGCACGCCCTCAGGCAACAGCCGCGACACGGGGTCGGGCAGCGGCTTCGAGTCGTCAACCACATAGCTATAGCGGTCGCCTGCGCTGGCGGCAGCTTCCGCGCGAAAAATTCCTTCGCTACTCCGTGTCATTTCGACCCGTTCCGAGTCCAGTTGTAGAACGACACGCTTCGCCTTCGGCGCCCACACCGAAAAATTGACGTGATCCTCGTTAACTTGTGCTCCCAGCATTGCCATAGTGCCCTGCCTCACCCTGGCTCCTGCGCCGACTGTAACACCGATTGAACTCATTTCCTTTGATGCAGTAACAGACATCTCCCAAGGGCCTCCGTCCATCCATTTCGTCGGGAGAACATATGAGAGACAAAGTTGTAGTCATTACTGGTGCTTCCAGCGGGTTCGGACGCGGAGCTGCCCTTAAATTCGCAGAAATGGGAGCCAATGTCGTAGCTGCGGCTCGTCGTAAGCGCGCTTTGAAAGATTTGGAAAAGCAGGGCAAGAAGCTCGGATCGCAGATTCGCATTATCGAAACCGATGTCAGCAACGCCAACGACGTGGAAGAACTTGCGTCTCGGACGATCCGCGAATTCGGCAAGATCGATGTCTGGATAAATAATGCGGGGGTCGGTGCCGTCGGCCGCTTTGACGAAATTCCCCTGGAAGAACATGAGCAACTGATCCGCACCAACTTGCTCGGAACCCTCTACGGCTCTTACTTTGCCATGCGAGAATTCCGCCAGCGCGGTAGGGGCATCCTCATCAACATGTCGTCATTCGCCGGAAAAGTCGGCACGCCCTATCTGAGCTCTTATGCTGCGTCGAAATTTGGCATTCGCGGTTTTAACATGGCGCTTCGCCAGGAACTCGAACAGAATCAGGACATTGGCATTCGCGTGTGCACCGTCATGCCCGTTTCTTTCGACACACCCTTCTTCGAACACTCCGCCAATCACATTGGCAGGCCCGTGCGCCCGATTCCACCTGTGTACGATCCCAGAGAAGTGATCGATACCATCGTTGGCCTCGCCCAGAATCCCCGTGATGAAGTTGTCGTAGGCACTGCGGGTAAATTTGGCAGCGCCCAATATCGCATCGCCCCAAAGCTGGTGGAACGGTTCATGGCCCGGAACACCCACAAGTCCCAGATGGAATCCGAAGGCACCGCCAGTCACAGCTCTGGCAGCGTTCTCGAGCCCATGTCTTCCGGCACTGATGTCTATGGTGGCTGGAACGAGTCCAGCGGCGGCAGCCTAACTGCCAAGCTGCTGGGGATCGCTATTCCGACAGCAATCGGCATCGCTCTGCTCGCTCGCAAGCGCGGACGGATCAAAGAAGAGCTCGACCAAGTGGCTTAGGCTCATACTGAAAAGTAAATTTAACGGGCGCTTCGGCGCCCTTTTTCACAGGTATTTCCAGGTTTTGCCATCCTCCACCCGTTCTCTCCACCACTCCCTTTCGCGTACAATGCCACTTCTAGGTGACCTCTATGTTTGAGCTTCGCGGCTGTGGCACAGCCCTGGTAACGCCCTTCAAAGCAGACGGCAGCATCGACGAATGCGCCTTCCGCTCGCTCACCCAGTGGCAGATCGAATCGGGCATCGATTTCCTCGTCCCTTGCGGTACCACGGGCGAAACGCCGACTCTGTCCCACGATGAGTGGCTACGCGTCATCGACATCGCCATTGAAGTCACAGCCGGCCGCGTTCCGATCGTTGCAGGCGCCACGTCGAACTCCACGCGAGAAGCCGTACAAAAGGCGCGCGAAGTCGGTTCGCGCCCCGGCGTAGACGCCATCCTCACCGCGTCGCCCTACTACAACAAGCCGACGCAGGAAGGTCAGTACCAGCACTTCAAGGCCATCGCCGAAGCCGTCGACAAGCCCATCGTGCTCTACAACGTGCCCGGGCGTACCGGCGCGAATCTCGAACCCGCTACGCTCGGCCGCCTCGCCGAGATCAAGAACATCATCGCCGTGAAAGAGGCCAGCGGCAATCTGAATCAGGTATCGGAAATCTTCCAGTACGTGCCAGAAAGCTTCATCGTGCTTTCCGGCGACGATGCGCTTACGCTCCCGATCATGTCGGTGGGCGGCGTAGGCCTGATCTCAGTTGCGTCGAACGAAATTCCGCGTGAGATGTCGGAAATGGTTGGGGCCGCCCTGCAGAACGATTGGGCGCACGCTCGTCGCCTTCACAATCAATACCTGCCGCTGATGCAGGCCAACTTCATCGAATCCAGCCCGCTTCCCGTAAAGGCCGCGCTGGCTATGATGGGGCGCATTGACGAGAATTATCGCCTTCCTCTGCTTCCGATGAAGAAGGAAACTCGCGCCAAGCTGGAGAAGATCGTCTCCAGCCTCGGCTTGATCGTGCCGCAGAGCGCCGCGGTCTAGACCCCACCACTGCAGTCATTCTGAGTGAAGGCCGGCGTTTATGCTTCGGGCCCGCAGCGCGCGGCTGTGCGAAGAATCTCTGCATTCCGGATCAGCGTATGACTAGAGTGCCTTTTGGGCGACCCGTACCCATTCATTACATTCTTTTACTTGAACCCCGCTCTGCCAGCTTCTAAGCTGACCCTTTCACGTAGTAAGGAGGCCTGTCTTGAGGCGATACTCCTTTGTGCTGGCTCTGGTTCCCCTCTTTTTTGTTGTGTCTCTGCTGACTTCACAGACTACGCCCGCCGGCAACTCGAATACTCCGCCGGCTTTTCAGTCCAATGTACGCGTGGTCCTGTTGGATGTCGTTGTTACCGATGGCGACGGGAACCCAGTCACTGGCCTGACGGAGGATGACTTCCGCCTCTTCGAAGACGGCAAGCCGCAGAAGGTCGCGTCCTTCAAGGAACACAACGGCGCACCGCTGAAGATGGCCGACTTGCCTTCGATGCCACCAGGTACTTATACGAACTACCCTGCAGTTGAAAACGCGGATTCGATTAACGTGCTTCTGATGGATTCATTGAACACGCAGACGTTGGATCAGGAATTCGTCCACCAGCAGATCATCAGATATCTCAAAACGATTCCGCCCGGAGCGCGGGTCGCGATCTTCACGCTGTCATCCCGATTGCGCATGGTTCAGGAGTTCACGACTGACTCCAATCAGCTGCTGGCAGTACTGAACGATCCCCGTCTCACGGCGCCCAGATCTTCGGCTCTTCTCCAATCGCAAGCGGAGCGTCAGGCAGATCAGGCGATGATCGATACTGCCATTGCGAATCAGATGGGACCTTCAACACCCGCTACCGGTGCGCTGGAGGCGGTCGACCCGGTAAATACACTCAGAGAATTGCTAGCTGAAAAGGACCTCGCGGTCACTGAACAAAGAGTCGAAATCACTCTCACCGCAATCCAGGATCTTGCGCGTTATCTCTCCGGATATCCGGGGCGCAAGAACGTAATGTGGGTCTCCGGCGCCTTCCCGATTGTCCTGTTTCCGGACGCAGACTTGCCCAGCCATCCATCGCTGACGCAGCGCATGTTCCTCGACAGTTTTCAAAAGACAGCAGATTTGTGCACTGCCGCTCAAATGGCGATTTACCCGGTGGGAGCCCAAGGCCTGGTGAACTCCTCCGTGTACGAGGCGAATGCTGCCGCCATCAGTCAGCGGAGGCCCAGCGAGATGGGTCAGAAC
>CAVRWV010000008.1:0-283439 GCA_963724985.1 Terriglobia bacterium
CATCTCGGGCAGGAGTCGCGCAGTGTTGTAATCGCCGTCAACAGAGGCGGCTTTCGAATCAATGGAAATCTTGTCGAACAAACTGCCGAAGCCGAGCGTCAGATAACGAAACTTGGCGTGATCGTCGCGATTCAGGAACTCAGATATCGGATGCGTGTCAAAAGGCGTGACCGCAATGGGGTAAAAGGTGATCCAAGCTACACCCATGGCAAATGTCGCGGCGGCGGCGAGGGATAAGCCGACCACGGCTTTCATGCGGAAACGTGAAATCAGGTTTTCGGCGAGAAGGCCAACGAACGGCAAGGCGATGCAAGTGGAAATGAAGGTGAAGCGCTCGTAAGTGAAAACGTAGTACAAGCGACCGAACAACAGGTGCGCCACCGGGGTGGTTCCACCCAGACCGATCAGCGTCGTGACCCACCAGCCAAGAAATAAAGGTTGCAGCCGGCGGTCACGCGACCCTCTCAAGAAGATGAAGGGAATCGCCAGGATCATCGCGCCGTACGGGATAACCCAGAAATTCAATCCATTGTGGAGATCGAGCAAATAGTTGCTTCGGCTGGGGTGCGGAATCGGCATCTGCGTGACTGGATTTTTGAAGAATGCGATCCAGAAGGGAAGCAGGACAGCGGCGATGCCGGCGCCGGCGAAAATCCCGAATATCACTGCGCGCGTCAGAATTCCACCGACTGAGGCTTCCGTGCCCTGAGCTTGATCCTCGCGATCGACAATCGCTAACCAGATGACTGGGAACGAAAACATAACAATGGTGATCAGCGTCAAGTGGTGAACTGCTGCGGCGGACACTGTGATGAGAAATGCTTTCACCAGGTCACCTACTCGCGCTTCGCGCAGCCATCTATAGAAATAAGGAATGGCGTTAACGGTGATTGCCGCACCAAGCGTGGTGTTCAACTGGCCCGATTGATAGACGAGCATTGCCAGCGAGCCAAGAAATACGCTCCCCAGCGCCGCATAGCTGGCTGCGGTTTCATCCACCCAGAGACCCGCAAAGCGGTAGATGCCCACGGTCAGCAGCAGCACAGCGATTAACTGGACGAACATGTACGCCAGCTGCAGTCCCATCACAAAAGAGAACAGCGCGATTAGTTGGTGCGCCAGCGGCGGATAGGTGGTTTGCGAAAATCCGGCAAACCATTGAGTGTTCCAGGGATCGAACCAGTGCTGCGCGTAATGGTTGGCGAAGAACATATGGACATAGGCGTCATACGAGCCGCTGGGCAACTGCATGAGAAGAAGAGGCCCATGCACCGCAAAGGCGATCAGCAAAATGTATGGCAAGGATAAGGCGCGATTAGGACTGCCAGGAGAAACCGCAATCACCGATTTGCCTCCGCAAGCATCGATTCGGTGCAAGTAGGATTCCCAAGTCGGCTGCTCGGGTTTTCTGATTTTCGGCGATTCTGTAACAAAAATTCCCCAGACAGAGAAGCTGGATCACCGCGAACCAGTGCCGCTGCGCAATTCCTGCGCATTCGGAGGCATCTGCGAAGGGTGAGACGCTGGGGAGAATACGTAACCGTAAGTCACAAAGAAGGGAATAGTGAGTACGGCTCTAGACAAAGAGGGAACCTGAGTACTCTGGCACCATTTCCAGAAAATCCAGAATACCCGCTGAAAATCATAAGATTCGGGGTGATCGACGCGAATTATGCAACTTGGAACGCGATTTGCGAAACGTAACTAGCCACAGCTCCTAATCTCGGCGGTCTTGTGAAAAGTTTTCCAGGTTACGTAACGTTCTGTTCCATATTGTTGAGTGCTGCCGCTATCGGCCAGACCTTCGAGGTCGGCGGACAAGAGCAAAACAGCGCGCCGCAAAAGCCGGCTGCGGTCGGAAAGAAGAGCTCGCCCGCTTCCGGAGAAATCGGTTGGGGCAGCAGCATTGAAGTCGGACGCATGGCACGTGCAGCTGACACTGCGCTCGCCAAAGGCGACTATGCCGGAGCGGCCAACTACGCAGATCGCGCTGTGCACGCCGCTCCGCAGGATCCCCAACTCTGGTTCCTCCTCGGATATTCGTCTCGGCTCGCGGGCCGCTACAACGCCTCGCTGGATGCGTACAAGCGCGGATTGTCCATCAAGCCGTCCTCAGTAGAAGGTTTGTCGGGTATGGCGCAGACTTACGCGCGCATGGGTCAGACGGACGAAGCCAAGCGATTGCTAATGCAGGTGATCGCGGCGAATCCCAAACGCGATAACGATTTGCTGATGGCCGGCGAGCTGTTTATGCAGACGGGCGATGTTCAGCAGGGTCTGAGCTATCTGCAACGCGCCGAGGCGATGAAGCCCTCGCCACACGCCGAGTTGTTGATGGCCACCGCTTATATGAAGTTGAAGCAACCGGATCGTGCGCGCCAGTTGCTCGAGTCGGCCAAACGCCGTGCACCGAATAATCCCGACATCTATCGTGCCATCGCAAATTATTACCGCGAAATTCACGATTACAAGAACGCGATCGCGACTCTGAAAGCTATTCCCCGGCCCACGCCCGAATTGCTTGCCGACCTTGCCTACAGTTACGAGTTGAATGGTGAGAAGAAGGAATCAGCCGCAACCTACGCGCGAGCTGCGGAAGCCGCGCCACGTCAAATTGGACTACAGCTAAGTGCCGCGCAGGCCGAACTGGTGGCGGGCGATCCGGAGAAAACGCGCCAGTTCCTGGCGAAAGCCGAGGCGATTGATCCGAATCACTATCGTTTGCATGCGATCAAAGCGTCGCTGGCGAAGAGTGAAAATCGCAATGCTGAAGCGATTGCTGAATATCGAAACGCGATCAGCCGGCTTCCTGCCGACGGCGTGCCTGAGGGCGTGCTCTTTCCCATCCAATTGCGACTGAATCTTGCCGAGCTTTACCGGCAGCAGGGCGACGTTGAGTCTGCGAAGCGTGTCGTGGCTGAAGCCGAGCAGCAGATGCAGTCGCTCAATCTGCAAGGTCCGGAAAGAGCCGAATTCCTGCGGGTTCGAGCCGGGATCAAAACCGCTGGAGAGGATTACACCGGTGCGGAAGCGGACCTGCGAGAAGCGCTCACGCTCGATCCCGAAAACACCAACATTTCGCTCGAATACGCCAACCTGCTCTGGAAGGTGAAGAGGAAAGACGAAGCACGCAAGTTATACGCATCGGTGCTGAGCACGGATCCGAAAAACCGTTACGCGCTCGAAGGACTGGGGTATCTCTATCGCGAAGATGGCGATGTGAAGACGTCAGCCGTTTACTTCCACAAGCTCGCCGATGCTTATCCCACCGACTATGTGCCTTATCTCGCATTGGGAGATCTGTACGCTTCCGTAAGGCAGTACAAAGAAGCGGACGAAAATTACGTGAAGGCGCACGAGCTCGCGCCGGAAAACGCGACTGTCATCGCCAATGCCACGAATGCAGCACTCGAGGCGCGTGACACGCCGCTGGCCGCGAAATGGGTTGGATACATCACTCCTCCCATGATGGAAGATCCTCGCATCATGCGTGAAGAAGCGCGTTACCTGTTCCACGAAGGAAAGTATCGCGAGTCGGCGCAATTGGCGGCGAAGGCGCTCCTGAAGTTACCCGACGACCGCAACGCATCCGTGTATCTCGCCTACGACTACTACAACCTCGGCCGCTATGACGACACCCTGGCGCTGACAACAAAATACGAAAAGATTCTTCCGAAAGAGCCAAATTTCCCGCTGCTCAGTGGACACGTTCACAAGCAAACACAGTTGCTGAACCAAGCGGTAGACGACTATACGCGGGCAATCGAGAAGGGACCTACGGTCGCGGAGTCTTACATCAACCGCGGATATGTCCTGAACGATCTGCAGAATCCGGAAGCGGCGTCGCAAGACTTCGAGACCGCGCTGAAGTTAAGTCCGAACAATGGAGTTGCGCACCTGGGCATGGCATTCTCAGACCTGCAACTGCACCGGAGCAAGTCGGCTTTGGACCAGGTGGATACAGCGGAAAAGTTGATTGGTGAATCGGGTGCGACACACCTGGTGCGCGCGACTTCATATCGCCAGCAACGGCTGTTGGTCAAAGCGGAAACCGAATACCGCGCAGCGTTGAAGTATTCGCCGCAGGATGTGCGGCTTCAACTGGCTTTGGCCGACACTCTGTATTACATGCGCCATTACAACGAGGCGCTCGGCACCTTGAAAGACGCGTTGGCTCTGCAACCAGACGATCCGGTTATCTACGCGCAGATGGCGCAAGCCAGCGCCGAGCTAAAGAATCGCGAAGAGACGCTGAAGTACGTGCAGCTGGCGGAAAAAGACGGTGGCGATCAGGCCAGCGTTTTATTGGCAACGGGCAGCGCGCTGTTGACGCTCGGCGAGAAGGATGCCGCCACGCAGCGTTTCACGGAAGCGCTGGACGCGCCAGACAGCGACCGAGTCAGTGTGCGTCTGGCTTTTGCGCGTGTGATGCAGAAGCAGGGGAAGTGGGACGATGCGCGTGAACAGATCAGTCTGGCCTTTGCTGAAGCGCGGATCGGCGAGGCGAATCCGGTCACGCCCGACAATCTGATCGAAGCTGGAAACATCTTCCTCGCAATGCACGACTTTGACCTGGCGCAGCGCATGTTTGAGCGCGCCGGAAAAGAGGGCGCGGCGGATGAAGTCGTCGCAGTTGGATTGGCGAACACCTATCTCGCTGAAGGCAACACCGCTCTGGCTCAGACAGAGCTGGCGCGCCTCGGAAGTCCCGCGGATCTGAACCAGAACTACGACTACCAGATGGCGAGGGCGGGAATGTACCGGCAACGGCACGACGATGTGCACGCGCTGGGTGCATTTGCGACGGCAAACATGCTGGGCGGAGAGACAGATGATAGCGCCGAGCTGAGTCTTCAAGAGGTTGCCGGATCCGAAGGCCTGCGGATCAACGATCGGCTGAGCGTGGGGACGGACTTGTTGCTCACGCCAGTGTTCCTCGATCCCACCATCTATACGATGGACGCCGAGTTGTTCGGCGCTTCCTCGACTGGCGCGCTGCCACCTCCGCGGCACCAGTACCAAACTCAGTGGACGAACGGCTTCAAGGTGCACGTTAGCGGTGTCCCGGTGATCAGCGGCTTCGTCCAGGAACGCAACTTCCAGGGACAGTTGTCGCTGCCGAGTCAGTTAGTCATCGTCAATAACAATACGTTCGATACCTCGTTCAATGGAGCGTTGAATCCAGTTTTACGGTTTGGGCGGAACACGCTGTCTTTCAATGCCGGACTTGAATATACGATTCGTCGGGACAAGGATTCACCGGTACAGATCAACCAGAACCTCTTCCGACAATTTGTTTACATGAGTTCGAACTCCTTCTGGAACTGGGTATCCATCCAAGGGAATGCCTATCGCGAAGCGGGACCTTTCACGCTGCAGAACCTCAATTCTCGCGACCTGGGCGCGAACCTCCAATTCACAGTCGGCCGGCCCTGGGGCAAGACGGCTTTTGTAACGGGTTATACGGTGAGAGACCTGCTTTTCAATCCCTTAATACGCGAATTCTTTACGACATCCACGTACGGAGGCATCAGCCGGAAGTTCGGGACGAGAGTAAAGGTAACAGCGCTCGGGGAATACATTCGATCGTGGCGTGTACAAGATTCCGAATATGTAATTGCGCAGGCGATGCAGCCCGCGGGACTGGTGGATTTTCGCGTCAACCGAAACTGGGAAGTCAACTTCAGCGGATCCTGGGGAAGGGGCATGGGATTTGCAACCTATGACAACATTCAGAGCGGATTTCTCATCTCTTACGTAAAGCCGATACGACGCTCTATCGATGATGGAGCCGGTCCGATACCGGTCGATTATCCGCTGCGAATATCCGCCGGATTGCAACTGCAAGATTTTTACAGCTTCACTGGCCAGAAGCAGGCTATGTATGAGCCAGTATTTCGCCTGACTCTTTTTTAGGCCAGAAGGGATTCATGAAGATCTGTTTGGTAAGTGCATTTCCGCCGAGCCGGCGGGGGCTGAACGAATACGGGTATCACATTGCACGGGAGTTGCAGGCAGACTCGCTGCTTAGTGTCACTGTGCTTGGCGATGAGATCGAGCCTGGTAAAGAAGAGCTGCCGGATTTCGAGGTGCAACGGTGCTGGAAGTTCAACAGCATGGCCAATCCTCTGAAGCTGCTGAAGGCCGTGCGCGACATCCGGCCCGACGTGGTTTGGTTCAACTTGCTTTTCTCAACTTTTGGGAACAAGCCGGTGCCTGCATTCAATGGTTTGACCGCACCGGCGCTTACGAGAATGGCTGGTTTCTACACGCACGTCACCCTGCATCACCTTATGGACAACGTCGATCTGTCGCATGCGGGTGTCAGGTCGCAACGTTTATATCGTGCCGCAGGATCGATGGCGACTCGCATGTTGCTGACGGCGAATTCGGTTTCTGTGCTGCTTCCGGCATATCGACGAACCCTGATCGAGAAGTATCGCGGTGAAAACGTGCATTTTCGTGCCCATGGAATTCTTTCCGCGCGTCCGGAGTATCCGAATCTTGCGCTACGCGGAAATCCAGAGCATCGGATTCTGGCGTTCGGGAAATGGGGAACTTACAAGCGACTGGAGTTGCTGATTGACGCCTTCAAAATTATTAGCAAGCAGCTCCCGAATGTGCGACTAGTTGTTGCGGGTGAGAACCACCCCACGACTCCGGGATACGTCGAATCAATAGCGGCGCAGACTGTAAACAACGATCGCGTGGAGTTCACCGGATACGTAGCAGAGGAGAATTTACAAAACCTATTTTCAACGGCGACTTTGCTGGTGATGCCCTACTCCTCGGCAACGGGAAGCAGTGGCGTCGCACATTTGGCGTGTCAGTACGGAGTTCCCATTATTTGCGCCGATATAGACGACTTCCGTGACATGGCCAATGACGAAGGGTTGGCAATCGATTTCTATCAACGCGGCCGGCCGGAGAATCTGGCGGAGAAAATTATGGAACTCGTGCAATCTCCGGAGAGGCAGTACGAGATGGCCGAGGCGAATTTTTATGCAGCGCTCAGGATGACCATGCCGCAAATCATGAGGCGCTATTTGCGTTCGTTCGACGTTCATCAGCGAGCGAAAGCCCTGGAACCTATTTCGAGGTTTCGACGCCTGCCGGCGTGGATTCCTTCCCGATCCGCGATTTTTCGAGCTGCCGCACCGAGGTGGTCGCCGTGGATGTAAAAGCAATCTTAATCGTGGCGCCGCCCGCAGAAGACAGACAGGGCTCCAGCGCCGAGCTTGTTGGCGGAATGCCGCTGGCATTTGCTGACGTTCTTGGCAGGCCCATGCTCTACCGGATCGCCGATCGTCTCGCAAAAAACGGTATCCAGCCAATCGCGGTGATCAGCGAATCGGCAATGAACTCGTGGCCGACCGCGCTGCCGGGAGAAGCGACTGGCGTGCAATGGACGCAAGCGAGCGCAGCGAATCTCTGGAAGGCCGCCGAGCATGTGTTCACCGAGTTCGCCCAGGCAGGAGCCGATGCTGTGCTCGTCTGGCGTGTCGGTGCGTACGCCGAATTCGACGTCGATGAATTTCTGCAATTCCACGTTGACAACCAGTCCCACGTGACCGCAATGGTAGATGTTGATGGGGCGCCCCTGGACATTTGCATGATCGCGGCGTCTCGCAGAAATGACGCCGCCTATGCGTTACGCCATCAGTTGCACGAGTTTCGCGGTTCGAGTGCAACCTACTATTTCGATGGATTCTGCAACCGGCTGCGTGAGGGTCGCGATCTCCGTCAATTGGCAGTTGATTCACTACAACAGCTGACCGACATTGAACCGGTCGGTAGCGAGATTCGCCCTGGCGTGTGGCTAGGAAAAGGCGCGCGCGTTCATCGCCGTGCGCGTGTATTAAGCCCGGCATTCATCGGTAGCAAAGCGCGCGTCAGGGCATCAGCAGTAGTTACGCGCTGCACCTCGCTCGAACATCACGCAGTGGTGGATTGCGGCACGGTGGTGGAAGACGTGAGCGTTCTTCCCTACAGCTACCTGGGTGCAGGGCTTGATGTGAGCCACTCTGTGGTTGGATTCCGGCGTCTGTGGAATCTGCCGCGCAGTGTGGAAGTAGAGATTTCCGACGCAAAGCTGGTAGGAATGGCGTCGACGAATGCTCCAATGCGAGCGCTGGCCAGCGCGGCCTCGTTAGTCAGTTTTGTTCCCGCACAAATTCTACGTGGCTTGTTCGCGCCCTCCCAGCGCGGATATGCCACATCTTTGCCGGAAGCAATGAACGAACCCTGTTCAGCGCTGAATGCTCCGGCCAGCTTGCAGGCGCCCGCGCCGTCGGTGGATGCCGGTGAGTTCCCCGCTAATCTGGTAGCCGCGAGGAGATATGGAAACGAGTAAGCCAGTCATCGTAAAGCGCATGCCCGATCGCCTGAATCACAAACAGGCGCGTACGTTCCTTAACGAAGTGCAGCCGTTCCTGAACACCGATCGCCCACAACTGGTCTTCGATTGCTCACAGATCCGGCAGATGGATGCGGCTGGCGTCGACATGCTGCTACGTTGCATGGCCGAAGTAATGAGACGCGACGGCGAATTGAAGCTCGCGAAGCTATCACCGCAGGCAGCTGTCATTCTGGAACTGACGCGTACAGACAGATTGTTTGAAATCTTCGAAACATCCAGCGATGCGGTCAAGAGTTTCCAGCGTTTTCTCCCCGGCGCAATGAAGAACCTTCCGGTTGCCAGTCCAATCCTGATCAAGCGAGCGGAAGAGGAATATTACCCAGAGCCTGACAAGTCGGCCGCCGCATAAGACGGCTGAAAGGCGAAACATGCAACAACAGCACGGGAAGACGAACGCAGATTGCAAGTTGCCGGAGAGGATCCACTTGGACCGAGGTAGACAGTGGTGATGAAACCGGGAACGCTTGCTCCGGATCCTCCGCGCCTTGGCTGGCGCGATGCCGTGGCAACATTGCGCTCGGAGCCGGCTCATACGCGTATACTTGGCGGCAGCATCATCATGCTGCTCGGCTCTGGACTGGTGAGTGTAGTCAACTTCGGCTACAACGTGGCAGTCGCGCGCATGCTGGGCCCTACCGCATTCGGGCACGCGGCTGCTGCGGTCACTCTGCTGATGTTAGTCTCTGCGATCACACTGTCGTTTCAGTTGGTGTGCGCGAAGCTGGTCGCCAAGACCGACGTGAAGAGCGAGCGCGCTGCGGTGTATGCCTCGCTCTTAAAGCAATCGTGGGGAGTGGGTCTGGTGCTGGGTTCCGCGCTGCTGCTCGCCAGCGGTCCGGTAGCGCACTACCTGAACTTGCCTTCCCCACTGATCGTGATTCTGCTGGCGCTGGGAATCACCTTCTACATTCCGCTTGGCACCAAACGTGGTGGAATGCAGGGTGTATGCGCCTTTACCAAGCTGAGCTGGAATTACATTCTTGAAGCGAGCGTCAAGTTCTGTGGAGCGTTGTGTCTGATCGGATTGGGTTACGGCGTGAATGGAGCCGTGGCTGCGATCTCGATCTCGGTCGTGCTCGCCTACTTCATCCCTCCCGCCTCAGAAGAACTGAGGATCGCTTCGGCCGATCGTGTAAAGACTTCGTTCCGTGAAGGGATGCAGGCTATCGTTTTCTTCACCGGGCAAGTCGTGATCAACAACATCGACATTCTGCTCGTAAAGCACTTCTTCCCTTCCGACACTGCTGGGCAGTACGCAGCAGTCGCGCTGGTTGGGCGCGTCATATATTTCGCCTCGTGGTCGGTGGTCAGTGCGATGTTCCCGATTTCCGCGGCGGCGCAGCCCAAGAAAGAAAACGTATCGGTACTGGTAGTGCCGATCCTCATCGTATTGGGAATTTCGATTACGTTCATTGTTGGACTGAGCCTGTTCCCAGATCCCGTGTTGCGTGCGGTTTTCGGAGCTGGATTTCAAGGAGGTGCCCGGCTCGACGGACTCCTGAGCCTCTATGCGGCTGCCACCGGCACATATTCTCTCGGTGTGGTGTTGATGGCGTATGAGATGTCACGACGGATCGCCAATACGGGTTGGTTGCAGCTGGTGGTTAGCGGCGCCATCGTTATTGGGATCTATCTTTTTCACAGCAGCCTTCACGAGGTTGTGCTCGTTCAACTCGTATTGATGGTTGGGCTTCTCATGATCGTCTCCATACCTTTTTTCCGCAAAGACCGGCATTCTGTCCTGGAGGAAGCAGCATGAAGAGACTGCGACGCGTCACCGAATCAGAAGTGATCGCGGAATTCCTCAAGAACGAGTTTTACCAGGAAGAATTCCACCGCGATCGGCACCGATATGAACACCTGGTGCTCGACGCGGATCTTACAAATGAAGAAGATAACGTGCTGCGGCGAGTGCTGTTGTTCCGCCGCCGCGGTCATATGTGGCGTGAGTTGCCGGTCGATACGCAGTGGTGGGAAGTAGAACTGGAACCCGAAGATCTCGCGCTGATTCGCGTGTTTCCGCGTGCGCACTGGCGCAAGATCGCTAACGGCAGCTTCGCGCTGAATGACATCGTTCATCAAATAAAGTCCCAAAGGTTCTCCGGGCGGATTGGAGATTTCATTTCCAAGATCCAGTCGCTGAGTTACCGCCTCCGCTACGACAACGATTGCAGCTCCGTGATCCTGATCGGGCTCGACGAAGAGCACCCCATCACCATTATTGAAGGCAATCATCGTATGACGGCCGGAATGCTCAGCTCGCCGGAGACAATCCACAAACGTTTTCGCGTATTTCTTGGCATGTCGGCGCGCATGTCCGAGGTGTGCTGGTACAACGGCACGCTCGGGAATATCTTGCGGTATTTAAAGAACCGGCTGCGGCACATGTGGGCTGATTCGGACGCTGATCTCATCCGCCCCAAGACCGACGACGATACTGCGCCCGCGACCGCGTATGCTCCGAAAACCGTGGCTGCGCGCAAGGCGATGTCGGAGCCGAAGTAGGCCAGTCTCAAACAGATTTCGATGGAGTGCCCGATGAATAACAAATCACGATGGCTAACCCGGTTAATGATAGGAGCGATGTCGTTCGCTCTTTGTGGAGGTCCCGAGCTGCTGCAGGCTCAATCGAACTCGCCGCAAACCTCCACAACTCAGAGTGCGACACCGGATCCGAGCCGAGGGCCGCAACAGCCGGCTGGAAACGAACCGGCTGCTCCGCTTCCAGAGGCGCCAAGCGCGAATGTCCCCGACGCGACTTCGCCCAGCACCTCAACAGCTGCTCCGGCAACCAGCTCCCCACAAAATCGAAACACCAGCAGTAGTTTGCAGGACCAGACCCAAGCCCCTGCCGGAGCAGCAGCTGCTCAACGCGCTGAAACCGCAGGAGGCGCAGCATCTAAGCCTGCTGGAAACGCCATTGCTCCGGCGAAGCAACGGCAGACGCGATCGTTGTTGATCAAGGTTGGAGCTGTGGCTGCTGCGGGAGCGGCCGCCGGAATTATTTACGGTCTCTCTCGCGGAACGGGATCTTTACCACCGGGTGCGACCAGGACAACTACTGCGGCGTCAACTGGACACTAAGTAGATAGTGCGATTCGAACCGATTGCTCTCACTACCACCCCGTGGGAGCTTCGGCATACGTTTGACTGAGCATGCGAAAACTTCTGGCCAGCGAAAAAAAACACCCGATCTTGATCAGTTTCTCCGGCATGGATGGCGCCGGGAAGAGCACACAAATCTCCAATCTGCGAGCATATGCAGAAGACCTCGGATTGCGGGTCACTCAACTGGCCTTCTGGGATGACGTGGTGGTGCTGAAACCCTACCGCGAGGGCTTCGTCCAAAAAGTATTGAAGAGTGAGAAGGGAATCGGTTCACCAGAAAAGCCGGTCGAGCGGCGAGACAAGAACGTCCGCGGCTGGCATTTGAACCTCGTCCGGCACGGACTTTATTCGCTCGACGCCGTGCACTTGCGTAGTGTGACAAATCAGGTGCGCAAGAGCGATGCCGATCTGGTGATCATGGATCGGTACATTTACGACGAGCTTGCGAATCTGCCGCTGGAGAATCCCGTGACCCGGGCGTATGTGCGCGCCGTGATGAAGATGGTGCCGCACCCGGATGTCAGTTTCGTCCTGGATGCGGATCCAGTCGGGGCTCGAGCCCGCAAGCCTGAATACCCGATAGAGTTTCTGCATCAGATCCGGGCGTCGTACCTGGAACTGGCGGAGATGCTGGGCGACATAACCGTCGTCCCCGCGCTCGGTCTCGCCGACGCCAGGCACTTCATTGAAGTGGCGTTTCGCGCGCTCATGGAGCGACGCCGGCGCGCACGCGCAGCCGCAGGCTTGCGCGCGGCTTGAACGCTCTTTACTCCACCAACATGCAGTCGCCGTAGGAGTAAAACCGGTAGCGCCTCTCCACGGCGTGCCGGTACGCGGAGAGCACGCGATCTTGCCCACCAAGAGCACACACGAGCATCAGTAACGTCGACTTGGGCAGATGGAAGTTGGTGAGCATCCCGCTCACGACTTTGAATTCGAATCCCGGATAGATAAATAGACCTGTCTCGCCTGAACCTGCCTGAACGGAAGCATCGCCGGTCTGTTGCGCCGCATGTTCCAACGTGCGCACGCTGGTGGTGCCTACGGCAATCACTCGCCGATGCTCACGGAGAGCATGGTTGATCTTGTCAGCGGCTTCATCAGTGATCCGGTACCACTCGCGGTGAAGTTGGTGATCTTCGACGCGATCCTCATGCACGGGCTGGAAAGTTCCCAAGCCGACGTGAAGTGTGAGTTCGGCTGTTTCAACTCCGCGTCGTGCCAGTTGCTCCAGGACCTCCGGCGTGAAGTGCAGACCGGCGGTTGGAGCAGCCACCGATCCGCGCTCGCGTGCGTAGACCGTCTGATATCGTTCGCGGTCGCCGGGTCGGTCGTCGCGTCCGATGTAAGGGGGCAGTGGCACATGACCGATACGCTCGATGATGTCGAAGAAGTCCGCTGTGTGATTGAAGCGTAACGTTCGCTCGCCGAATTCGCCACGGGCGATGACCTCCGCTTCCAATTCGCCTGACTCGCCAAAATAAAGGCGCTCGCCGATCCCGATCTTGCGGCCGGGACGAACGAGGGAACTCCAGTCGTTTGTCTCGGCGTCGCCAACTCGCTTTACCAGCAGCGCTTCCACCTGGCCGTGAAGAAATTCCTTCATTGCTGGATTCTGTGGGCTCAGTTGTTGTGCGCGCACGCCGCTTCGATGCCCGTAGAGGCGGGCCGGGAAAACGCGCGTGTTGTTGAAGACGAGCAGGTCGCCCGGATGAAGAAGTTCGGGTAAGTCGCGGAACGATAGATCACTAAGATTGCCGGAATGGCGATCGACGCGGAGCATGCGCGAAGCCGCGCGGTCAGAGAGTGGCTCCTGCGCGATCAGGTCTTCGGCCAAGTGATAATCGAAGTCAGAGACGAGCACAGTCTATTTTACGATTGAGGTTGCGGAGCTCGCGCCAAATCGCATGGAGGATGCCCAATCACTTCACTGCCGCTACTCGATACAGCGCCGAAGCGTGCGGTCTGAGCGTTACATCCAGCGATGCAGCCTTACGTTTGGTCGAGCCGCCCCAGAGATCCCGCAGGTGATAGTTCCCGTTCGCGAGGCCCAGGTCCTTCCACTCGTAATGGAGTGCCTGTTCCGCCTCGCTCACGTTGAAGACGGCCACATAGTAGTCGTCTCCAGTCTCAGGACGCGCCGTCCACACGATTGCCTTCTCCGTGCTGACGACCGGGTGATTGTCGCGGGAGTGCTGGTCGAGGGCAATCACCTCAGGGTTCGTCAGCAGAGACGTTGTCCATTTATCCATGGAGGGCAGATAGCCACCCATCATCAAGGGCGAACGAAACACAGACCAGAGGCTCATGAGTGTAATCTGCTCGTCGCGCGTAAACTTTGTGTCCCGCACTTCGCCCTCACCCGCATTCGGCCCCAAGTGCCCTAGAGGTAACATGTCGGCGTCGGGCCAGTGGCCGGGGACATAGAAATTGCTCCATTGAGCCGCGGTGCCGAACTGCGCAAGTAATCCCTGCGACCACGTGTGTCCTTCCCAGGGTCCCCAGTGATCCCAAACGTCGTTAGAAATGCGCCACATCTCCGCATGCTTCGCGATGTAATCGCCTTTATCGCGTGCGGTCGGCCCGGGCGAGAGGCTCAGAACGATCGGGCGTCCAGTCTTGTCGAGCGCTGCGCGCAGCATGCGAATCTCGTCGGGCTTGTACGGATGGTCGGCGATGCAGTCGACCTTTACGAAATCCACTCCCCAGTCAGCGTAGAGCCGCGCGATGGAATTGTAGTAAGCCTGACCGGCAGCGTTGTCCTTAACGCCATAGTTGTATGAATTCCATGGGCACACATCGGCTTTATCGGCCGCCTCCTCCGCATGGAATGATGAGGCCGCAATAGGAAGGTTCTTGGCGACAGCGTCGCGTGGAATGCCGCGAATGATGTGAATGCCGAATTTTAGTCCGAGCGAGTGGATGTAGTCCGCGAGTGGTTTGAACCCTGCTGCATCGCTAGTTGATGGGAATCGCGCGGGCGCCGGAATGAAGCGGCCATCGTCGGTGAGGGCGAGATGAAAAGCCTGAGGATCGGCTCCGGGATTCAGGATGTACCAACCCTCGTCAACTACCACATATTGCCATCCGAAGCGTTTCAGGTGTTTCGCCATCCACTTGGCATTAGCGCGGATTTCTCCCTCAGTGACTGTCTGTCCATAAGAATCCCAGCTGTTCCATCCCATTGGCGGGGTGGGAGCAAGAAGGGGGTCGGCAGCGTGAAGGGGAATCGTCAGAAAGAAAATTGCGAATGCAAGCAGGATTGCGCGCAGCTTCATGAGGATGGTCCGATTGTTTGAGTTAGTATCAGCTCACAAATCTACACCTCTCTACATTTTGCGACGCAGAATTTTCCCGGAGAGAAACTGTCATCCTTGTGTCGCGTTAGCGCACTGTTCTGAACACGGCGCAACGTGATACAACAACCGTTTGCTGATGCCAGCTTATTTCAGTCGAGAGCGCTTCGGTTTGCCGCAGGCGATTGGCGCCCTGCTACTGCTCGCGTTCGCCGCACAATGCGTGTGGTTTTGCGCGAAGGCGCCGCTATCTGATCGCGAAGTGCAGTACTTGCATCCAGAGGCGGTGCAGTGGATGCATGGGGGAGATGCGACATCGATGGTCTCTCCAGCCACGCACACTTTGACTGTTGTGTCGGCCAAGTTGGTGCGTCCAGAGTCCGTGGACACGCTATTCGGCAGACTCGTTCTGCGCTCGCCATTTCTTCTGATCGCCACTGCGCTCGCTGCTTCCCTGTGGTACGTGTCACGACGACTATTTGGAAACGCCGCTGGCTATACGGCGATGGTTCTCTACGTTTTCTCGCCATGGGCGGTGATTTACGGGGCTACCGTTCAACCCGGCGGCCCGGCGTCGTGGGCAGTGTTCGGAATGGTCTTCACTGGAATTGCCGTGGCACATACGCTCTACGCTCCGCGCGAAGTCGTGTTGTGGAACTGGAAGCGCATCCTGCTGCTGGGAATTTCGATCGGGCTGGCCATTAGCTCTATTTTTGCAACGATCCTTATCCTGCCGGCAACCGCTTGCTTCGTTCTCTATCTGGCGCCGCATCGGCGTGGAGCTGCATTGACGATTCTTGCCGCGGCGTGTGCCGTAGGATTGGTAGTGGCGTGGGTTCTCTGCGGCTTCCATCTGCGCGCGCTGCTACCCGAACAAGCACGTGCGGCGCTTCAGTTTTCACCAAAACTGTACGGCACATGGATCAGCTACTCGCTCGTCGGCCGGTTCCTGGCAGAAATGCCGGCGGTGTTGCTGCTATTCGTCGTCGCCTTGACTGGCTTCGCGGCGTGGCCGAAAACTCGGTATTTCAGCACCACCGCACCGCTGATCGTCTTCGTGCTGCTGGTGCTGTTAGGGATCGGAATGCCCCACCAGGGTGGGATCGATTTCTTCCGGATTGCGCTGCCATTTGCCTATGTGTTCATCGCGGGCGTAATCGCGGATTTGCTGCAAACCAGGTGGTCTGAGCTGATAACGGCAGTCTTGGCCGCGATACTGCTGGCGCACGCAGTTTTCAGCGTAGTGGGCTTGGTGAGGATGTAGAAGACCACTTTGGTGCTTGGGGCGGACGATCTGAGGGGTCCGTTCCTACAAAACGACCGCCCGTTGTCCACTTCCAGAAGAATCAGCCTAGTTAATAGTCAACGCGTTTCCAGCGCTGCCAGGTCGGCTACGCCACGCGAGTCGAAGCGCGCCCGGAGCCGCGCAGGTCCTAAGCCTTGGATACTGTCGCGACTCCTGCCGGCTCTTCCTTGCCAGACAGCAATTGCCGCAGCACGTACTGCAAGATCCCACCGTGCTTGTAGTAGAGAACTTCCTGCGGTGTATCGATGCGCAGAGTGCACTTAATCTCTTTCACGGAGCCATCGGCGGACTTGGCGCGAACCGTAATCGCCGTGCCCGGCTTGAAGTTATTCAGGATCGACTCTAGACCGGTGATCTCGAAGACTTCTTCGCCGCTCAGCCCGAGCGTATCGGCGTCTTCGCCCGACATGAACTGCAGCGGCAGAATGCCCATGCCAACAAGGTTCGAACGATGAATGCGTTCGAAACTCTCGGCTATCACGGCGCGCACTCCCTGCAGCGCAGGGCCCTTGGCCGCCCAGTCACGCGACGAACCCGAGCCGTATTCTTTTCCCGCAAGAATTACGAGCGGCACTTTTTCATCGTGATACTTCACGGCGGCGTCGAAGATCGTCATCTCAGCGCCATCGGGAAGGTGGCGTGTGTAACCGCCCTCGCGATTGGGAACCAGCTTGTTGCGCAGGCGCGTGTTGGCAAACGTGCCGCGCACCATCACTTCGTGATTGCCGCGACGCGATCCGTAGGAGTTGAAGTCCTTTACGGCGACACCGTGCTCGATCAGATATTTGCCCGCAGGACTATCAGCCTTGATCGATCCGGCCGGAGAGATGTGATCAGTGGTGATGCTGTGTCCAAATTTAGCGAGCACACGCGCACCTTTAATGTCTTTCACCGGCGGAATCTGGGTGGACATATCATCGAAGTACGGTGCCTTCTTGATGTAGGTCGAACTGTCCTCCCACGCGAAAGTCTCGCCTTTCGGCACATCCAGCCCGCGCCAGAGCGCGTCGCCTTCGAAGACCTCCGCGTATGTCTTGCGATACTGTCCGGCGTTGATAGCGTGGCGAATCGTGTCTTCCACTTCTTTTTCGGTCGGCCAGATATCGCGCAGATAGACCGGGCTTCCATCCTTACCGATGCCGAGGGGCTCGTTTACTGGATTGAAGTCGATGCGGCCGGCCAACGCGAATGCAACAACGAGCGGCGGCGACATCAGGTAATTCGCTCGGACTTCAGAGTTGATGCGGCCTTCGAAGTTGCGATTGCCGGAGAGCACCGATGCCACGACGAGATCGCTGTCGTTCACCACCTGCGAGACCTCTGCAGGCAACGGGCCGGAGTTGCCGATGCAAGTCGTGCATCCGTAGCCGACCAGGTTAAAGTGCAGCTTTTCGAGATAAGGCGTCAGCCCCGCGGCGTCGTAGTACTCGGTGACCACTTTCGATCCTGGAGCAAGCGACGTCTTCACCCACGGCGGAGTCGAGAGTCCGCGTTCCACCGCTTTCTTCGCGAGCAGACCGGCGGCAATCATCACCGAGGGATTCGAAGTGTTCGTGCAGCTCGTGATGGCGGCGATCACTACGCTTCCATGATGCAGATTCTTGCGAATCTCGTCGCCGTTGGTGTGCGCAGCCGCTGCCTTCGAACTAGGCTTCATCAGACCGGGCAGCGCCTCTGCGAAGCTCTTGCCCACCGAACCGAGGTACACGCGATCCTGCGGACGCTTCGGTCCCGCGACACTGGGCTCAACCGAACTGAGATCAAGTTGTACGACCTTGGTATAGCTCGCCTCCGGAGTATCTTGAGTGTGGAACATCCCCTGTTCTTTGCAGTAGGCCTCGACCAGGGCGATTTGATCGGGCGAACGTCCGGTGAGCGCCAGGAATTTCAAGGTCTCGGCATCGATGGGGAAGATACCGCAGGTTGCGCCGTATTCTGGCGCCATGTTGCCGATGGTGGCGCGATCCGCAAGCGGCAGCGTGTGCAGGCCGGGCCCGAAGAACTCGACAAACTTGCCGACCACGCCTTCCTTACGCAGCATTTCGGTAATCGTGAGCACGAGGTCGGTGGAAGTCGAACCTTCTCGCAGCGAACCTGAGAGGCGCACGCCGATTACCTGCGGGATCAGCATGGAGACGGGCTGGTTCAACATCGCAGCCTCGGCTTCGATGCCGCCCACTCCCCAACCGAGAACGCCGAGTCCGTTGATCATAGTGGTGTGAGAATCGGTGCCGACGAGCGTGTCAGGATAGGCGAGCGGATTTCCCGTCGAACCCTCCGCGCCGATGAACACCACGCGGGCGAGATACTCGAGGTTCACCTGGTGAACGATTCCGGTGTCCGGCGGAACAATCGCGAAGTTCTTGAACCCTGTCTGACCCCAGCGCAGGAACGCGTACCGCTCTTTGTTGCGCTGGAATTCGAGTTCAGCATTGAGCAGGAAAGCCTTGGGCTGTGCCGAATTCATCGACCTGCACCGAGTGATCGATCACCAGCTCTGCAGGCGAGATTGGATTGATCTTCGCCGGATCACCGCCCATGCGCTTCATTGCGTCGCGCATCGCAGCTAGATCGACCACCGCTGGAACGCCGGTGAAATCCTGCATTAGCACGCGCGCCGGAGTGAAGGCAATCTCCTGTGTAGGAATGCTCGTCGGACTCCACGAGGCGAGCGCGAGGATATCGTCCCGACGGACGTTACGTCCATCTTCGGTGCGCAGCAAGTTCTCGAGCAGGATGCGAAGCGAGAAAGGCAGATGTGCGGTGCGTGTGCCCTTCTTATCCAGAGCATCGATGCGATAAATCTCGTACTCGCGATTGCCGACACGAAGAGTGGAACGAGCGCCAAAGCTATTCATGATGTCCTCTTACCGATTGGATGAATGCAACACAGTTCTCGATTGGGGAGCAGACGGTCATGCCGGACCATCCCCACGGAGCCCAACAGCAGAACCGCAACCTAACAGTGTAAAACAGCGGATCGCAGTTTAGAAATTGCCGCCAAACGCCTGGTAGAGCAGAAGTCCGTTCAGGAGCAGGATCACAGTAGCGGAGAGATAAGCCAGCCAATTGGTGCGGCGGCTGTTGACCAGATCGCCCATCACGTTCGCTCGCCGCGTCAGCACGATCAGCGGGATCAACGCGAACGGCAGCGTAAAGCTCAACACAACTTGTGAGAGCACAAGAATCTTCAGCGCATCTAGCTTCATGCCGATGACGATCAACGCCGGTAAAACAGTGATGAAGCGCCGAAGAAAGATGCTGAACTTTACTTCCAGGAAGCCTTCGATGATTACCTGTCCAGCCATGGTTCCGACCGTGGAGGAGGACAGCCCCGACAGGAGCAGCGCAAGTCCGAACGCCCCGGCTGAAAGCGATCCGAGCAGTGGCTTCAATGTGCGGTGTGCGTCTTCGATGCTGGCGACATGCTGTCCGCTGTGATAGAAAACGGCGGCCGCCATAATGATCATCGCGGAGTTGATGAGCCACGCACCGTTCATTGCAGCGAGCACGTCGATCAGTTCGTAGCGCGCGTGACGCAGGCGCACGATCCACTGTCCGGTGGCACACTTGAATTCGTCGCCTTGCATGCGTTTTTGCACCAGCGCGGAGTGCAGATAGACGACGTGTGGCATCACTGTTGCGCCGAGCATGCTGACTGCGATGTATATGCTGCTGGAGTTGATTCGCGGAACCAGAACCCCGGTTGCCACCTGGGCCCAGTTGGGTTTCGCCAGGAACATCTCGATCGCGTAACAGGCGCCGATTCCGAAGACAAACAGCATAATCACTTGCTCGAGCGAACGATAACCATAAAGCTCGATGGCAAGAATCAGGAAGACGAGCACAGCAGTGATCAGGGCCGCAACAAACAAATTGATGTTGAACAGCAGGTAAAATCCGAGTGCGGCGCCAAGGAACTCAGCAAGATCCGTTGCTGCTGCCGCGAGTTCGGCGGCTACCCACAAGAAAACTGTCATTGGCCGCGAGAAGTGCGTTCGGCAATTCTGTGGCAGCGTAAGCCCGGTTGCGATGCCCAGCTTTGCGGAAAGATACTGCACCAGAATCGCCATCGCATTCGACCACAACAGCACCCAGAGCAGCGTGTAACCGAAGCGCGTGCCGCCCTCAATGTTGGTCGCGAAGTTCCCAGGATCGATATACGCGATGCTGGCAACGAAGGCTGGTCCAAAGTAAGACCACAGCTCACCACGCTTGTAAGCCGGAAGAATCTTGAACGGACTGGGAGTTTCGGGAGCGACCGTCACGGCCGCTTTATCGTTAAGGTCCGAATTGGAGGGTTGAGACATTCCTCAGCTCTTCCGCCTTCCATCCTTTTCGGCGATCACCCACACCTGCTCCGCGGCGACTTCCCCGAGATGCACCTTGCCCGCATCCGTATCGAGGACGATAGTTTCGTCAACATTTCGGTCGAGGATTCGCAGGACCGCCCCTGGGCGAATGCCGCGCTTGTCCAGGTACTCGAGCAGCTTGCGATCGTGCTCCGACGTGCTGCGGACGCGGTAACTATGGCCAGTTTCCGCCGAGGAGAGCAACTGCATTCCACGCCTGCGACGCGTGGCCGCGGTCTCGGGCATCACCGGATTTCCATGTGGACACACGCCACCCGGCCCCAACTTGGCTACGAGCTTTGCCTCGAAGTCGGCGGAGACTGCGTGCTCCAGGCGTTCGGCTTCATCGTGCGTCTTGTACCACTCCATCCCGAACTGCTCGTGCAGCATGCGTTCGATCAGGTGATGGCGAACCATAAGGCGGCGGGCAATCTGCCTTCCTTCGGGCGTAAGCTGTACACGACCATCTGCCCGCACAGTAACCAGTCCGTCGCGCTTGAGCCGCCGCAGCGCCATGGTCACCGCCGGCGCGGAAACCGAGAGACGATGCGCCAAGGTGGCGGAGATCACCTGTTGGCCCTCGCCTTCAGCCTCAAGGATCGCCTTGAGGTAGTCCTCTTTAGAGCCGGTAATCATGAACTAGCATTATACCTGAGAAGTTAACTGTAGTTAAGTAAATGCGATTGGCACTGTTAACGAACCGGGAGACTATCAGTGGGGTTGATAGCTTTCCATCGTCTGCGCCGCGCGATTGAGTGCGTTGGTGAGCTCTCCGATTTGCGTGCGAGTGAGTTCCAGATCGTGGCGATCGATGGCTTCGGTGATTCCCGGCAAAACAGCGGCGGAATAGACCTTCAGCTCGGAGGGAGCGAAAATCGCATGCTTGAACCAAGGCCGCCGCGGCAATCCATTCGTCAGTAGGAGCGACCGTTCGGTTTGCACGAGGACGTGGTTGAGTTGCGCCGCTTTCTTGCCCGTCGGTGCCTGCATCGCGAGCGCATGGCCTGCTTGCGTGAAACGAGCCGCAGCGGCTTCAACCTCAGAAAAACTGGGCGCCTGTTCGCCGAACGCATCGTGGCAGCTTCTTTCGGAAGTCTTGAGATCGCTGGTGATTTCGTTGCCGTACGATTCATAGTCGTAAGGCAGAACATCGGCCTCCGCCATGCGCAATATTTCCAGTCCGAAAACGCGCGACAGTTCTTGTGAATAAAGGAAGTCTGTGTCGCCGAAACGCCGGAACCAATCGTAGTTGTCGAACGCGGAGTGATAGACGCCGTAATCGCCGGTGGAGCGCACGTCCGTCGACGGGATGCCAAGATGATCGATAAACACGGTGTAATCGGAGCCGCTGCCCAGATCGCCGAGCGCAACGTCGTACCCGCCGCTGGTGGCTGGAGAGTTCATGCGACCGGAGCCGCTCCACCTGTCGTAAAGCGTCCCGCCTTTAGGATTGGGAACGCTGCGAGTCACGTCGCGCACGAAGCGCTTCAGACTGGGAGTCGCGGAGGCGCGGAAGTTCGGGCCGTAAGCCCCCAGGTCCGTATTGAAATACGCGACTGCATTCTGGAGCTCAGCTTCGTGCTCTTCGGCCCATTCGGTAGAGCCGATCAGGCCCTGCTCTTCCGCGTCCCAGCTGGCGATAATGACGGTACGCTTCGGTCGCCATCCGGCTTTCAGCAATTCGCCGATGCCGTGAACGGTCTCCAGCATGGCGATGGTACCGCTGACGGGATCCACCGCACCGTAGACCCACGCATCCCGATGGTTTCCCGCGATTACCAATTCGTTCGGATACTCCGTCCCAGGAATTCTTCCGATTACGTTCCAAATGGACCGATACGCGTATTCCTGCTTCAGGTGCAGTTTCACGCGAACAGGGCCTGGGCCCACGTGATAGGTGAACGGTAGAGCTCCCTGCCAGCCGCGAGGGCTGGCCTGTCCGTCGAGATGCTCGAGAATCGGCTGAGCATCGTGCGCGGAGAGTGGCGTAACCGGAATGCGTGGGATATCGGGATTCGACTCGGGTGAAACTCGCCTGGAGAGCGGCAAAGACGGAAGCGACGCAAAGCCGGGCGTGGTCGGATCGCCGGGATGCTCGAATCCGTATTCCACCGTCCCGCGCTGCACGGCCGTGGCCGGGCGCCATGGCCCGTTGGGATACGCATCACCCTTGAAGTACCCGTCATCCATCGGATCCGAATACAGAATGACGGCGGCGGCGCCACGTTCCTGTGCCAGGAAAACCTTCGCGCCACGGAAAATCTCGCCATAACGGATGATCACGATTTTGCCGCGCACATCCACGCCTAGCTCATGCAGCTTGTCGAAATCTTCGGGACGGCCGTAGTTGGCGTAGACGATGTCCGCCTCCGCGTCTCCCGAGGGCGAGTAGCCGTTGAAGCCCGGCGAGATGCGGGCGCGCTCGCGGACGTTGTCGCCATCCACCGGCTCAGGAGTGGGCCCGTGCATGTGGAGGCTTGCGGGTGCGACGACGTCCACGCTGACTTCGGTGGGGTAATTCATCCAGACGCGATACTCGACGATCGAGGTGTCGAGTCCGGCCTCGCGAAACTTGCGGGCTACGTAATCGGCGGTCTTGCGGTCCTGAAGCGAACCGGCAGGGTGCGGCTCCGCGGCAAGGAACTTCATTTCGTCTTCGGCGCGATGAGGATCGGGCACCGCCAGAAAAAGTTTTTCCCAGATCAGCTCGGCGGAAGCATTCTCAAATCCCGGCAGCGTCGCCGGCGATCCGGAGTTCCGCGCAGCCGCACTGCATGCGAGGAGAAGAGCGATAACCGTGAGCCGCGCGCGTCGAGAAGACATCCGGGGCCGACCTTAGGGCCGAAACGAAGGGGGAATGGTACCAGAGATTTCGATGCAGGGATGTGGCGACGAACACGCGTCAGCTATAGTTTCGAAGTAGCTGACTTATGAAGCGACCCCTCTTGCTCGTGCTCCTCCTCGTGATAGCGTTCGGAGTCTTCGCCGGACGTTTGCTGGTTGTGAATGCACCAGAAAAGGCGGATGCCATCGTTGTGCTCGGCGGAGGCAGCGATGACAACCGCTATTACCGAGGACTGGAACTGTTGCGAACTGGTTATGCGCCTCGAATGTATCTCGACGCCCTGGCCGATACTCAGAAATTCGGTCATCGGGAAACCGAGTACGCGCAGAAATTCGTAGAAGAATCCGCCGGTGCCGATGTTCCCCGCGTCAAGGTGTGCGGAATCATCGGCGACTCCACAGTGGCGGAAACCGCCGCGGTTGCTCATTGCCTTAAGGCAGACGGAGCGCATCGGGTTCTGCTGGTCACATCGGAGTATCACACGCGCCGTGCACTTTCGATATTCCGCAAATCTCTGCCCGGTTATGAGATTTCAGTTGCTGCAGCTCCCGACGTGCGTTTCGGCGTGAAGTGGTGGCAGCATCGCGAATGGGCAAAGATGACGCTGGAAGAATGGGAGAAGCTGATGTTTTGGGAGCTGATCGAACGGTGGCGAGCCCCGCGATACTAGCTGCGGGTGCGCTGCAACTCACGATAAGCTTCGCTTTTTGAAATTCCCATTTCCTTAGCGATCCGCTTGAGAGCCGCCTTCTCGTCAAGTGCTTCACTCTGCATCAACATTGCAAGCTTCTCGCGGATGCTGCTCTTGTTGATTGGCGCCGGCGCCTCACCCGGTTCGGCATGTGCGATCAGGAGCGTGATCTCACCTTTGATTTCGCCGCGCGACTCAGCTTCCGCGAGAACGCGCGCCGCGGTTCCGCGCATGAATTCCTCGTGCAACTTAGTAACCTCGCGCGCAATCACGATGTGACGCGAAGGGCCCAGCACATCGACGATATCTTTCAGGGTCTCCAGAATTCGATGCGGAGCTTCGTAGAAAATCTGCGTGCGCGGCGATTCGCGAATTGCTTCCAAAGCTTTGCGACGTTGCCCTGCTTTAGACGGGAGAAATCCTCCAAAGCGAAACGTCTCGCCGGGAAGGCCACTGGCCACGAGCGCCGAGAGAAACGCTGAAGCGCCGGGGATTGGTACGACAGGGATGTGATGCCGTATGGCGAGCGCAATCAGCCGGTATCCGGGATCGGAGATTCCCGGCATGCCCGCGTCGGTCACTAGCGCTACGCTCTCGCCCTCTTCCATGCGCACAATCAGTTCGGGCGCGCGCGTCATCTCGTTGTGGTCGTGATAACTGATCGTGGGAGTCGAGAGCTCGTAGTGATTCAGCAGCTTCTGCGTCTGGCGCGTGTCCTCGCATGCAATCAGGTTCACCTCGCGCATAATACGCAGCGCGCGCAGAGTAATGTCTTCCAGATTCCCGATCGGCGTTCCGACCACATACAACGCGGGCGGGGATTGCGAGTTGTCGGAGCCAGAGGCCATCGACGCGGAGTGTAACACCGATGCTCATGTTCTGCTCGTTGTGAGCCGCACGCCGGCGCGGCAGGTTAATGCCGCTGACGCAACAGGGTCATGGAAAAGTACGCACCGATCCACGATCCAAGTGCCGCGAAGCAGACGTACTTCCAATTTCTCGTATAGCTGATTACCGCAAACGCGGAGAGCAGGTACCAGATGCTGCTCCAGGTTGCCGCGGGAACTCGTCGTCTCGATGAGACCGCAGCGTTGAACATCACGTACACAGCGTCGGTGGCCGCTGTGGAGGCCATGACTCCCAATGCTAACCACGGATCGATTTGCCACACTGCGCGATTACCTCGGTTCAAGATTTCTAGCCGGCCAGCTTCTCCGGATCGCTTTTGAACACCTATCACTCCCAGAGACATAACCCATGCCCCTTAGAGCCACAACAATTTGCAGAGACCCGTTTTCTCACGCTAAATGACGCGGCCTCGTTTGCCGCCTCCCCCACATCCAAATAATTGCTGTCACGGATATTCTGACGGCAAGTGAGTCGCTGCGTCATTGAAGTGTCTCGGTGTGCAGAGACTGTGAGCAACTGCTCGCGGCCGTGGTGCGCGATTCGCAGTTCAGTGATCGACGACTGATTCAGCCCTAACCTAAATCTTACGGAGGAGACGAATGCCTCAGGAACGTGTTGTGAAGGCCGGCGATACCAGCCAGCGTGTAGGAGTCGAGGTAATTCGCGCGCGTGGCGTGGACGTCGAAAAGCTCATACAGATGCTGATCGCCAACGCCGGCGCCGAGTTCGCCAGCACCTATTACTACTACACAATTCTGCGCATGCACCTCGCGGGTCATGAAGATTACAAGGAGATCTGCGAAGATGCCCGGCTGGAAGACCGCGCTCATTTCGAGTTGATCGTCCCGCGAATTTACGAGCTGGGAGGCGAGCTGCCCAACGATCTGCCCACGTTTCACAATCAGGCGGGTTGCCGCGCTGCCAAGTTGCCCGATCCGCCCACGGCAGAAAACATCTTGCAACTCCTGCTCGAGTCGGAGCGATGCGCGATTCGCAGCTGGATCGAAATCTGCGACATGACTTTTGGGAAAGACCCGCGCACCTACGATCTGGCTGCGCGAATCCTGAACGAAGAAATTGAGCACGAAGCCTGGTTCATCGAACTGCTCGCCTTTGAGCGCGATGGGAAGTCCGTGCCCAGCGGCCATTTCCGCCGCGGCGAACCGGGTCATGCGCCCTACAGCAAGAACCGGTCGTTCTATATTGGAAGCTAACGACACCAGCCCCACCCGCGGCTCGCGTCGAGGGTGGGGCCCCACCTCCCAGTGAATAGAGACAACGAAGCCAAGCGACAATTCGACGTGTTGCTGCGAACTCCGACGGGGGATCGGACGATTCAAGTAGCGGAAGATGAGCACATCTGGGATGCGGCTTTTCGCCAGGGCCTCACCCTCCCGGCGCTCTGTCACCAGGGTTGGTGCCTGACTTGTGCCGGGCGACTCGAAGCCGGTGAAGTGGATCAGAGCGATTCCGCCGGATTCTTCCCGCAAGATAAAGATGCCGGTTTTGTGCTGCTGTGCACCGGGCGCCCTTTGTCGAACCTTTGTGTTCAAACCCATCTGGCGATCGCCATGCGTCGGCATCGGTTAGCATTGGGACTGCCCGCGCCCTATTCCACCGGGCTGAAGCCTTGAATTGTTTTTGGATCCGAAATCTCGCGACAGACATCCGTATCCGACTGGTGCAAGCAGGAGGTGTCCTCCGTGCTAGGCGTCGGCGAAAAATTTCCTCACTTCTCTCTCATCGCGAATGTCGCTGCGCGACAGGAAACCGCATTCATCACACTTACAGATGAGGATCTTCGCGACTTCTGGAAGTTGTACTTCTTCTGGCCCAAAGATTTCACTCCTCTCGCGTTGACTGAGTTGGTCGCTTTCGCAGCCTTGACCTATGAACTCGGGGAACTGCAGGCCCGATGCGTCGGCGCCAGCGTGGAATCCGAATATGCGCACCTTGCCTGGCGTCGGCAAGAGCCAGAGCTCAAAGACTACCCCTTCCCGCTGCTGGCCGATACCAAGCGCGAGCTCTGCGGCGAGTTGGGAATCCTGAATGAACGGGACGGAGTGGCCGAACGCGCCACGTTCATCGTTGATCCTGAAGACATTATCCAGTTTGTATATGTTCTTGGGATGGAAGTTCCGCGCGACGCCGGAGAAGTGCTTCGGGTGCTGGCTGATCTACAGGGTGCAAGAAGGCTGTGAAACCGCGGGTCCGGGTACGACCGTAACTGGGCCAGCCCTACAAATAGAGATAGCATTTCGACCTAAGCCGAGTTGTGGGCTAAGGAGTCGAGATGCGTCATCCTTTGGCAGTGGCAGCTTTCGTTATTGGGCTTGGAGCATTTGCGACCGGCGGCGTTTTTGCGCAGTCGCTTGGCGAGATCGCGCGTCAGCAGAAGCAGAATTCTGCGCAAACGAAGCCGGCCGCAAAGAAGGTCATCACCGAAGACGACTTGCCCACACAGGAAACTATCTCCACGGGCAGCCGCAACTCGAAAGCAACGGACGCCTCGAAAGAAGAAAAGCAGGGCGACTCCACTGCCGACAAATTGAAATCGGCCGACGAATTCAAGGCAGCCATCCAGGCGCAGAAGCAAAATGTCGATTTGCTTCAAAAGCAGATAGACGACACGAAAGCCTCGGTGCACTTCGTGGAGGCGAACCGATACTCCAACGGCGTCGAACATAACGAGCGCCAGATCCAGAAGCAGAAGGAAGCGGATCGCCTGCAAAAGCAACTGGATGAGGAAAAATCCAGGCTGCAGGACATGCAGGAACAGGCTCGCAAGGCCGGCTTCGGCAGCACCGTCTACGAATAGTCAGTAGCGAAATCCCAAGGCCTGCGACAGGAACTCAACCAGCGGGCTGATCTGCTGGCACGCCTTGGTGAAATCCTTCATGAACTTCGGGCTGCACACCTGCGCCTCCGAAAACTCCACCAGCGCAATGAAGTCTTTGCGCTTCAAATCCTCGATCAGCGGATGATCTGCCGCGAATCCACGCGGAGGGCGCGAGAGCAGCGCTCCGTCGAGCGTCAGCTTCGCCGCAGCCTTCGTCCATCGCTCCGGCTTGGCGACAATCGCCTGCCGGATACCATTCAATTGCTTGGATTCTGGCCTCCACGATCCAGCGGCGAGAAAGTACTGGCCGGGCTCGAGGTGAAAGTAAAAGCCCGGTGCGTGTACGTCCTTCTTTTCGGCTGCATGCCGGAATTGAATTCCAATGTGCGTTTTATAAGGCTGCTTGTTTTCGCTGAAGCGGATATCGCGATAGATGCGAAATAGCGATCCGCCATTCGGACGCGGGTCGGCCACGATCTGCGCGCTGATATTGTGCAGCGGCTCTGCGGCCTCCGTAATAAAGCGCAAACAGGGATCCCGCACCACTGATTCAAACCGCGACTTGTTCTTCGCGAACCATTCGCGACGGTTGTTGCGCTTCAACTGCTTAAGAAAATCGAAGAACTCTGAATTAAAGTACGGGCCCATTTCTCTTCCTAATTTTGCTTCGCAAAACTCGTTATGCTGTATCAGCGGCGAATCGATTCGAAATCAGGGACAGGCGTCCGCGGCTGCAGATGACGTTGCCGCGCTGCCTCCAGAAAGCGCTCGAAGATCGCGCGCGACGACGGCTCCTCGTCAAACGTGCGCTCCGGATGCCACTGGATACCGAGGACAAAATGGTTGGGCGAAGTGGACTCCACGGCTTCGATGACGTCGTCGTGCGAGCGAGCCACGATGCGCAGCCCATCTCCCACATTCTCGATTGCCTGATGATGGCTGGAATTTACCCAGCCTTCCTCCGACTCCCACGCCGGCGACAAAATACTGCCGAGCAGCGAATCGGGCTCCAACTGGACCATGTGCGCACGCTGCACTCCGCGTCCTTGCGAATGATGGTCGACATGCTGAATCAGAGTGCCGGTGCGCCACACATTCAGAGTCTGCACGCCGTAACAAATCCCAAGAACCGGCTTGCGCATGTTGTACGCGTCCTGCAACAAAAGTTCGTCGGCGTTGTCGCGCTGCGGATCCGCAACAGCGGTCTGGGGGTCGCGAACGGCGGCATATTTCTCGGGATCAACATCGGCTGGGCTACCAGGCAGCAGCACACCGTCGCAGGTCATCGCAATTTTGGTGATCTCGGCATTGCTGAGTCCCAGATCAATCGGTACCGGCTCACCGCCGGAGATCTCGATCGCGCATAGGTATTGCGGCAGAGCCCGCTGGTTGTACTCGGGCTTTTGGGAATGCGGGTAGGGAGTGGCGATCCGGGGACGCACTGTTTACCTCATAGATAGTCTACCCCGGCCGGGCTTAGAAATATTCACAGCTGGTTCGTCTTTCGGGAGCATGCGATTTCGCTTGACGTTGTTCTTTCGCGCATACATGCTGGTTGGTATGTTGACGGGGACAAAGACACGCGGTAAACGCGCCAATGCGGTTCGCTCCCGTGATCCGGAACGCACCCGTCAGCACTTGCTTCAGGCGGCCTTCCAGGAGATGTACAAATCTGGCTATCAGAGCGCCGACCTCGATGCGATTCTGGGGAAAGCTGGAGTTACCAAGGGCGCTCTCTATCATCATTTCGAGAACAAAGAGGCACTGGGCTACGCGGTCATCGAGGAAGTTATTACAGCGATGACGCGAGAGAAATGGTTACGACCGCTCGAGAACGCACGAAATCCGATCGATGCCCTGATTGGAATCTTTGCGACAGCGCCTCTAAAAATGGAAGATATTCGTGGGGGCTGTCCCCTGAATAATCTTGCGCAGGAGCTGTCGTCGCTGCATGAGGGATTCCGCAAGCGGATCGCCAAGGGATTTGCTGTCTGGCATGACGCTATCGCAAAAGGTCTCCGCGAGGGCCAGAAGGCAAAACAAGTTCGCCACGACATTGATCCAGAGGAAACCGCAACCTTCATCATGGCGCTCTATGAGGGATATGTATCTCTCTCGAAGAATGCGCACGATCCGAAGCTCATGGGATCCGGACACGACAGCTTAATCAGGTACCTGGAATCCTTGCGCGACTCGCGAACGCGCAAGTGACCTTTTATTTTAGCTGGCGTCATACCAACCAGTTGGTTTGTGTGGCTGTAGGCGGGCCTCACGCAAACTCATCCGCAGGAGAAATCACGATGTGCCCGGAATGCTTCACCACGGCGGCCATGATCTTTGCAGGCGCAACTTCCACCGGAGGCCTCGGCGCACTCATCCTGAAAAAACTTGGATTTAAGGGTCCCGCTCAAAACGCTGCAAGCCCCGACGAACCAATTCACATTCCCGCACAGGAGAACAGCATGTCAGAAGTCCTCACCAGCACAGGAACTGCCGATCATAAGATCGTCAGCCCCGAACAGTGGTCGGAACATCGAAAACAACTTCTTGCCAAAGAGAAGGAACTAACGCGCTTGCGCGACGAAATCAATCGGCAACGACTGGAACTACCCTGGGAAAAAGTCGAAAAGCGATACGCTTTCACAAGTCCCGAGAGAGACGAGACTCTCGCCGATCTATTCGGCGGAAGAAGTCAGCTCATCATCTATCACTTCATGCTCGGTCCCGGATGGAAGGAAGGCTGCGTTGGCTGCTCATTTCTGGCAGACCACATCGGCGGAGCGCTTGTGCATCTTGAGAATCACGATGTCTCGCTTGTTGTCGTCTCCCGCGCTCCTCTCGCGGAAATCGAAGCCTACAAGAAGCGTATGGGATGGAACTTCAAGTGGGTCTCGTCCTATCGAACCGATTTTAACTACGACTATCACGTCTCGTTCACTCCGGAGCAAGCTGCGACCGGAAAGGCTTACTACAACTACGACGTTCGCGACTTCGTGAGCGAGGAACTGGCTGGAGCGAGCGCCTTTTACAAGACCGATTCCGGCGAGATCTTTCACACCTACTCCAATTACGCGCGTGGCGGCGAGATGTTCCTGGGGACCTACAACTTTCTCGACATCGCGCCCAAGGGCCGGAATGAAACCGGTCCGCGATTCGATATGGGTGACTGGCTACGGCACCATGATCGCTATGGAGCCGGCGGCTACGTGGACGCGACCGGGCGCTACCACGAAGAAAAATCCGAGTGCTGCCACGAGAAGCAGGCAGCGCACTGAGCTCAACAACTCACATCGACAACGAGGCGGCGTTAGATGGGGCGCCGTCCTATTCTTTGCCCCGCACCCCTATAATCTCTCGATAGTCATGCGCAACATTGTCATTACACTGGCTGTCTTTTTCAGCTTTGGCCTGCATGCGCAGACCGTCGACGAGATCATTGCGAAAGCCCTCGCTGCCCGCGGCGGCATCCCGGCGATCAGGGCAATTCATTCCCAGCGACTCACCGGGCACATCTCGTTTGCCCTTGCGCCATCCGGCCCCTTCCTGGTCGAGATCAAGCGCCCGGGCAAGATGCGCGAAGAGATCGGTATCGGAGCCAAGACACTCATTCAGACCACGGACGGTACCTCTGGCTGGAAATTGATGATCACCAATGGAGTTGGCGACCCGGTCACGCTCACGGCAGGAGAAGTTCGCAACATGGCCGGTGGCGCGGATATCGACGGTCCCCTTCTCGACTACGGCAAGAAGGGAAACAAAGTCGAACTGATCGGCAAAGAGAAAGTCGGCGACAAAGATGCGTACAAGTTGAAGGTCACCGATAAGACCGGCGACGTCCGCTACGACTACATCGATGCGAACTCCTTCCTGGAAATCAAGTGGCAAGGGCAGGTTGAGAATGCTGGCGAGAAAAACACTTTCGCCTCGTACTTCTCCGATTACAGAAAAGTAAATGGCGTGATGTTCGCGTTCTTGATCACCTCGGGAACTGCTGACCATCCCGATGGGCAGAAGATCGTCTTCGACAAGGTCGAGGTGAATGTCCCACTCGAGGATTCGCTGTTCGGCAAGCCCGCAGCATCGAAGGCAAGTGGCCCGGGCCAGGTGCCTGTTTCGCGCTAGAATTGACGCCGCAATCCATGCACCCTAGAATTCAGAGAAGCATCTCATTCAGTAAGCGTCTTCAAAGTGTCGTTTAGACAAGGGAGTCCCAGTGCCGCTGTACGAATACCAGTGCACAAAATGTAAACACGTATTTGAAAAGATCCGGAAGTTCTCGGATCCGCCCATAACCGAGTGTCCTAAGTGTGGGGACAAGGTCGAGCAGCTTCTGTCCGCGCCGGCCATCCAGTTCAAAGGAGCTGGCTGGTACGTCACCGACTACGCACAAAAATCCGGCTCCCCAGCCGGAAATGGCAAGAGTTCGGACGTGAAAGCGTCAGAAAGCAAGTCTTCCGAGTCCAAATCTTCCGAGACGAAATCGGAAACAAAAAAGTCCGACAGCAACTCCTCGAAGAAAGACTAGCCGCTCAAAAATGGGTCTGGTCGACGCGGATCATACCTCAGGCCGCGCGACGCGCTGGGACTCTCGCTCCCTTGCTGCGGGCCTTGGAAAGACCAATGGCGATCGCCTGTTTGCGATTCTTATGTTCGCCGCGCTTCAGATGGCGCATTTCGGTCGCAACCTCCTGCTGAGCTTTTCGACTAGAGTGTTTACGACTTGCTTTTCTGCCACTACGACTGGCCGTAGCACGACCGCTGCGATTGCTGCGGCTGCGCGTACTCTGATTGCGGTTGCTGCCACGTTTCCTTGCCGTGGTCCGCGACTTTGTGCGAACGGATTTCTTGCGCGCTGTTGCCGACTTGCGACCAGACCGCGCGCGGGCAGTTGCGCCTCGAGTGGACTTTCTCCGTGTACGCGTAGACTTCGTGCCGGCCTTTCTCCCACCGCGACTGCTCGACTTCTTCGTTGCTGCCATTGGTATTCTCTCCTTGTGGTGTTACCGCGTACGCACTTTCACGTTCGCGTACTCAATGTGAATCAGCCAAAGTGCGTAGGGTTGTGCGTAAACGGTGTACATTCATGTTCACGCGCAGCACGCGTCATCGTGAAATGCATTTCACTTGATTGACGAAGGAGGGTCCAATTGTTCGTCGGCCATTACGCCGTAAGTTTTGTCGCGAAAGCGCGTCGTCGGGAAATTCCGTTGTGGCTTCTGTTTATCGCGGTGCAATTGATCGATGTCTTCTGGGCAATCTTCGTCCTGTCGGGAATAGAGAAAGTGCGCATAGTGCCGGGGTATACCGCGTCGAGTCCGTTGGATCTTTACTACATGCCCTACACGCACAGTCTGCTAGGGGCGGCACTGTGGTCAATCGCGTTCGGCGTGATCTGCGTTTTCATCTATCGATGGAATCGTGCGGCAGGCGTGATTGCGGGCCTTGCGGTGTTCTCCCACTGGGTGCTCGATCTCCTCGTGCATCGGCCCGACCTTGCGCTTTACGACAGCCACATGAAGATGGGACTCGGCTTGTGGAACTACAAATGGCCGGAGTTCATCCTCGAAGTACTGTTGCTGTTCATCGGCATCTACATCTATATACGGTCCACGCGCGCGAGTGGAAATATTGGACGGTATGGTTTCATCGTGTTCGGAATCGCAATGCCCGCGATCCAGGTGTCGCAGTTCTTTACGCCTCCGCCGCCGTCGGGCAATATGGTCGCGATCTCGGCGCTATTTGCTTACGTGCTCTTTGCCGCGATCGCCGCATGGCTCGAGCGTAAACGCGTACCTGAACCGAAGAGCGCCGCTTCGTCCTGACCAACTTGCAATGCGCCAACTGGCAGAGATTTGTGAACTCGTTGCCGCAACGACGAAGAAGAACGAAAAAGTTCGCATCGTCGCAGAATATCTGCGTTCACAATCTGCCGGCGAAGCTTCTATCGCTGCCATCTTTCTTTCAGGCCGGACCTTTCCTGCGCACGAAGAAATCACGCTGCAAGTTGGTGGCACCATGCTGTGGCAAGTATTGCGGGAGATATCGCGCCTGTCGGATGACGAGACGGCCGCTGCCTACCGGCGATATGGAGACCTGGGCTCGGCGGCGTTCGACATCTTGCAATCCACTGCCCCTAAGCAGAGCACGCTGACATTGGAACTGGTTGAGCGCGAATTTCACCGTATAGCGGAAACGCGTGGTGCGGCCTCTAAAGCGTCGTTCATTCGCCTATTGCTCTCGAAAGCGACCGCGCTTGAGGCAAAGTACCTGGTGAAAATCATCAGTGGAGATCTTCGTATCGGCTTGCGTGAAAGCCTGGTGGAAGAAGCAATCGCCAAAGCGTACGAAGCTCCTTATCCCGGCGTGCAGCGCGCGAACATGTTGCTCGGCGATATCGCAGAAACCGTGAGGCTAGCTGCCGATAACAAGTTAGCTGACGCGCGCATGCGCATGTTCCATCCCATCGGCTTCATGCTGGCGAGTCCGGCGCAGACGGCGGAAGATGCGTTCGTCTACTTCGAGCACGCGCAGGTGGAAGACAAGTACGACGGCATTCGCGCGCAGGCGCACGTTGCGGATGGTGAGGCTCGCCTGTATTCGCGCACGCTCGACGAGATCACCGACGCGTTTCCAGAGCTGCCGGACGCGCTTGCCGCGTTTCCCGAAGACGTGATCCTCGATGGCGAAGTACTCGCCTGGAGCCTCGAAGAAGGACGCGCGCTCCCGTTCTCGCAGTTGCAAAAACGCCTCGGTCGAAAGAAAGTTACGGCGAGCATGATGCGCGACGTTCCCGTCGCCTATGTTGTCTTCGACGTCCTCTATGCCGATGGTGAACTCACCATCGATAAAACGCTCCGCGAACGCAGTACGGTGCTTGACGATTTGTTCCTGAAAGCTGCACAGTTCCCGAACAGCAGAGCGAAAGTGACGCGAGCAAGAACTCGCACTCCGCAAGGAACTTTGGCATTCGAACCCGAAATAATCGCCGAGCCAGGTGCGCCGGCTCAGAGCCGAGTGATCCGCGCCCCATTGACACGCGCCGACTCAACCGGGCACTTAGCACAGATCTTTGAAGAAGCCTTGGCACGCGGAAATGAAGGCCTGATGATCAAGGACCTGAATTCCCCATACGCCCCAGGGCGCCGCGGGAAATCGTGGCTGAAGTTAAAACGTGAACTCGCAACCCTGGACGTGGTAGTCACGGCCGTTGAATACGGACACGGCAAACGAGCCGCGGTCCTCAGCGACTACACTTTCGCGATTCGTGCGAGCGAAACCGACGATCGCCTGTTGAATGTAGGCAAGGCCTACTCGGGACTCACCGACGCCGAAATCGCCCAAATGACCGAGTGGTTCCTCGCACACACGATCGACGATCAGGGATTCCGGCGAACGGTAGAACCTACGATTGTTTTGGAAGTTGCTTTCAATGCGGTAATGAAATCGGATCGGCACGAGAGTGGCTTCGCACTGCGATTTCCTCGAATCCTGCGACTTCGTCCCGACAAGACTCCAGCTCAGATCGACACTCTCGAGCGCGTCGACGAGATCTACCAGCGGCAGCTACTCTCATTTCCTGCAAAACACCCTACTGATTAGACTTCTCCACTCGGTGAACCTGCATCACACAATTTGCGCTGCTTGATATCGCTAAATGGAGTTTCCATGTCGCACTATTCCACTTTGCAGGACTTCCAGTTCGATGCCGACGTGAAAGATATTCGAGGCGCGGCATTGTACGGAGCCGACCAGGGCAAGATTGGAAAAATCGCCGATGTCGTTTTCGATCACGACAACGGCACGATTCGCTACCTCGTCGCGGACATCGGCCACAGCCGCCGTGTGTTGCTTTCTCTGAATCATGTGTATCGCACCGCGATCGATGAAGACGCGTTTGAAACCGATCTTACGACCGCCGAACTCGATCGCCTTCCGGCTTTCGATCAAAAAGTCCTGGATTCCGACCAGAGCTGGAAGAGCTACGAGCAGCTTCATCGCAGTTCGCTGGAAGAGCGTGATAAGGCTGCGACGCGCGAAGAAAAGAAGGACTGGGAAGAAGATCCCGTCATGCACCAGAAAGGCTCGAACCGCATCATCACACCCGAGACAATACCTGCCGACAACTCTGGCATAGCAGAGACGCGGGCGAGCGCGGAAGCCATCCCGGCGTCCGAATTGTTCCCCGATCGACTGACTGATAAGTTCACCAGCACCACTCCCAGCGGGGAAAAGCTGACACTGGTGCCCGAAGAATCAGCCCGCATTCAGGACGCGGCTTATGGAACCGAAACGTTAGGTCCGCGCTGGGACGCTTTCGAAGAAAATCTGGTAGAGCATCTTCCGGAAATAAAAAGCCGCTGCAACGTTTGCACGGCCGGCCAGCGCAAAGTCGCCTAGTACGAATAACGCCCGAAATTGACGCCTGAAAATGAAAATGCCTCTCCTCATGCGGAGAGGCATTTCTTATTTTTGCCGCACTTCTTTATGAATGGGATGCCTTATCGTCCTTCAGCCACTCACGAGTATTCTTCGCATAAATAGCAAGGCAGATGATGTTAGCCGGAATAAGTCCGCTCAAGCCGGATTGATGGGCGATGTACAGCAGCACGAAACAATTAACGGCTGCCAGTATCCATCCCCACCACAATTGACGACCTACGACGATCATAGAGCTGACGGTAAGAAGACTGCTGAACCAATCGAGTTTCACTAGGGGTACCTGCAAAAAGAGCGAGCGTGCCGAGCTAAGGTGCTATCGGCTTCCGCCACGATCATTTTTCAGCAGTTTGCCCCAGAAAGTAAATCCGGCAAAACACCGGGAGGGAAAGCCGTTACTTGACCTACTGTAATCAGGTGAGTGCCTCAGATCACAGCGCCCGAAACCGCGCACTACTCCAGCAGGTCGCCTTTGATGAGCTTTTGTCCGCCCATGGCAGCATAGAAAGCCCACATCGTCAGTGCCAGCACAATTGCAGGAACCAGGAGCGTGGTCGTCGCATACCAACGGGAGAAGTCTGCGGTCAAAGGAGTATTTCCCAGGCCGTCCGTAACGAAGACCGCAACCGCCAGGGTCACAAGACCGAAGCGCACAATCGCAAATGCCGCGATACCGTACACGAAGATCTGCGCAGCGATATCAATTCCTAGATGATGGCTGCCGAGTACCTTCAGTGTTGTCCATATGGCAACGAAAGCGGCCGCCGCCAGCCATTGGTTGCGAAAGACGATCCGAAGCACGAGCAGCATCGCGAAGAACAGCAGTGTGCCTTCAATCGCGCTGGGGATTCGGAACAAGGTAGCGCCCACCGCCATCCGCCCGCCTATGAGGTAATCGGTCGATGCAAACGAATAGGGATCGCCGAGTTTCAGCAGGATGAGATTTAGGCCTGAAAGGCCCACGATCCAGATCAGTCCGAGCAGCACGCCAAACAGTACGTCCCGACCGACGAGAGGATCTCGGAGTTTGCCAGTCAGAATACGCGACCACGAAATAATCGTCTGCGGCCAGAATTTCCGGACATACGGCTCCAGTGCCATGTAGAGCGTCCACACCGTCGCGGCCATAAATAGGCTGGAACTCACGGCCAGGATCAGCATTCCTGCTGTTCCCACCGTAGGCACAAAATGCTCGTAACAGACCCATAGCAACATCTGTAGCACAAAGACAACGAGCGCAATTCGGAAGGAGCCCTGGCGATCTCCTTTGCCGCGGCGATAATTCAATCTCGCAAGCAATCCGGCAGCGATCAATAAGAACAGAAAGATCGTGATGAAGATGACTTGGCGGGCCTTATCGCCAGGTGCGTAGTTGAAAGGCTGCATGCGATACGCATGTGTCCACTCGCCGATTGTGTTGAAGAATACGGGCTTGCCGTGCCAGGCGGCGGCTTCGACCCGCAACGGACGATTCGAGCCGGGCCATGTGCCGATCCACGCCGCACGAGTATCGGAGTTGGCCAGCGATGACCATTGTGGCTCCGCCGGCTGAAACTTCGAAGGATCCAGTCCAGCTAACTCGAACAGCGGAGACCAGTCCACAGGCTTCGTCGACGCGGGTGAAGTATCGAGCTCAGGCGGAATTGCATGGAATCCGATCAAGTGGCCCTGTGGATCGAGCCATATCGTCATCATGCCGGAGATTGTTGGTCGTGGATCGTCCGAGGTGATGACGCCGGGCGTGAAGTCCAGATGATAATCCGACGGCACCATGTAACGCGGGCTGGTCCGGTAGTAATAGAGGAGCAGTGCTGGGCGTTGCGCGTAGATCTGCGCCCATTGTGCGCGCGGCTTATCGTGATCGCCCACATAAAGGAGCAAATCGCGATCCTCCACGAAATCAGAAGCGTGGTCTGTAGCCCGCGGGTCGTACCCCAGGCGGGAGATCGCGTCGCGCGCTTTTGCCGAAAGTGCCTCTGGCGGCAACTCGAGCGTCATCTTTTCGTAGGCATTCGAAGCAATCAGGAGCCACACGGCAGCTGCGAGGCCAACGACCGCTAGGCCAAGGCAAATCACCGCGAGCATTGGATTCATGCCCTCGGTTTCACCGGCCGCAGCGACCATCTGCGGGGAAGGTGTTTCGCCCGCAGCCAATGCTGCAGCCAAAGGATCTCCACCGGGCAGCGCTGCCGCAACTGTCAGCACACTCGCCGGCCGATTGGCTGGTTCCAGTTCGAGGCACCGCAGGATCACTCGCTCCACCAGCGGATCGATATCTTTCACGATCGATGACGGACGGCTTACGGCGGCCGCCGCGTTACGCGTCTTGATCAGATCCGCAAGATTGTCCGCGCTGTACGCGCTCTTGCCAGTGAAGATCTCGTAGAGCACCAGTCCCAAGGAGTAGATGTCGCTTTTCTCAGTGACTTCTTTTCCTGCCAGTTGCTCCGGCGCCATGAATGCCGGTGTTCCGCTCCGGACGTCGGCGCCGCTTATCTGATCGACGAAAGCGGCCAGCCCAAAGTCCATCACCATGACCTGCCCGCGCCCGTCGAGCATGATGTTGGCGGGCTTCAGGTCGCGATGCAGCACGCCCTTGGCGTGCGCAGCCGCCAGTCCGGCACACAACTGGCGTGCGATCTCCAAGCCTTTATCGCTAGGCAACCGTCCGATGCGGCGCAACAGAGAAGCGAGGTCTTCGCCATCGACGTACTCCATGGTGTAGAAAGTCATACCGTCGACTTCGCCCACGTCATACACGCGGCATACGTTCGGATGGGAAACTTTGCGCGAGATCCGCACTTCGCTGCGGAATCGTTCCAGAAGTTCGGAGTCGGTGCTGGCCTCTTCTGGTAGGAACTTCAGGGCAACCGGCTGGCCCAGCGTCAGATCGTCGGCCCGGTAGACTTCGCCCATCCCGCCTTTACCCAGCAGGGAAATGATTCGATAGCGCTCACTGAGAACGGTCCCGGGCAGGAAACGGCCCTCGCCGTGGACGCTGCTAGGACTTCTGCCAGAGCTGGAAGCTGGGCGTCCCGAACGCGGTCTAGGCGATGCCGCAATGGTCGCGGCTTCGCTCGAGATAACGGTGGCCACGTCATCTGACGGAACGGCCGTGCCGCAAGTCGAACAGAATCGGCTCTCTGCCGCGATCTGCGAACCGCAAGAGATACACCGGGGCATCATAGTTCACCAATTACTGGGAAGTGTACGCGAAAATCGGAAGCAAGCGGAAGTGAGCGCTTTACGTCCTACGGATCAGGAACACCGTCTTGTCGTCGATGCGGTCGGCTTCGCCCGCCTCGCGCAGGCGCAAGTCCTGTTCCACTGCGTAGGCCAGAACGGCATTGCAGATGTCCTTGGCCGGCAGATTCTTATGCTGGTCGATCACTTTCTGAATCGCGATCCTGTCTTCTTCGTCGCTGCCGTCGTACACACCATCGGTGTATAGGAACAGGATGTCGCCGTGGTTCATCAATGTGATCTGGGCCACGTCCGATTCATCCATCTGCCGCTTGCGCACCTTCATGGAGAAATACTTATTCCGGTCCGGATGGTCCTCGGGAATCTCGAGCCCGAGCGCAAGGAACTGCACCATGCTCTCCTCGTCGATGTCCACGAAGCGTCCAAATTCCGCCGAGAAGACCAGCGGTGGCGGGTGGCCGAAGTTCACGAAGCGGAAAATACCTTCCGGCTGAATCTCGCCATAAACCATGGTGGCGATTTCGCGCTTGGTATTGTCCGTGCGGCCCAGTGCATTGCGCGCCGTCACCGATTGCGCCAGCCGCAAGTTGATCTTCTCGAAAAGCTCAGTACTGGTCTTGCCCTTCTGGTCGAGTTCCGACAGCATGAACGCATGGAACGTGTCGTGGACCGTTGAGGCAATCTTGGCAGCAATCAGGTCGTGGCCCTGCGCATCCACCAGCAGCACGCCCGCCGTGGTGTAAAGCTCGTGCAGATTCTCGGCGATTTCCAGCTGCTCGGAACTCTTTGCTTTGCGATACGCGATGCCGTCCGCCGGACTGTAATCCGGCCGCGATTCCATCCACCGCACATGATGGTCCACGGCGTTGCGCGGGCTGGCACCCTCCGGCAACGGCTCTAGGTCTTCCTTAGCCAGGCGCAGCGCGCGAGCGATGCGGGCATCTATGTTGTACCGCTGCTGAAAATTGATGTACTCAAACAGATCCCCGCCTACACTCGCCGCCGGGATCGAGTTCCCGTACATCTCGATACCGGGCAATTGCGGGATCGCGCCCTCTACCGGCATCAGGCGCTTGCGGAGGTATTCATCAATGCTGAAATCTAGGGACGGCAAAACCATGAAAGATACATTTCCAGAAGAATTTTAGGCACGTGCTCGCCGTCAACGAGCCAAGACAGACTATACGGGAACAGGCCGGACTAGCGCCATCCTGCGCTAAAGCATTCCGGTCGTTTTCGAGGGCAGTTTTCCCGATTCCCAACGAAGGAATTGCTGGAGCCACTCTCCCCAAAGCGGGCACCTGGATCGGGGAGGTCCGTGACAAACTCACACTGACCCTCGCCACAAACGCTCCGTTGCGCTATCCTCTCGCGCGAGACCTCCAGGCAGGCGAATATGCGCAAAGCAATCTGTGTATTTCTCCTACTCGCGTGCTGCATCCCGATTATCTGTGCAGCCGAGCGGGCGGCCGCAACTCAGGCTACGGTGACGCAAACACCGGCGCAGCCAACTGCCGTAACCGGCGCTCCCGCTCAGCGCATCACCGCCTACACGCTCCCGCCAGATTTGTACCGGAAGGCGCGTAACCTGAACCGGATGCGTTTCGGTTATCGCATCTTCAGTATCTTCTACAGCATCTTCGTGCTCTGGCTGGTGCTGCGAACCAGATGGTCTGCGAGATTCCGCGACTGGGCCGAAGCGTCCACCGGAAGGCGTTTTCTTCAGGCGCTCATCTACACAGCGCTATTTGCGCTTACCATGGCAATTCTGCAGCTGCCCTTCGACATTCTCGAGGAATACGTCGGCAAGCTTTACCACATATCGGTACAGGGATGGCCTTCATGGGCGGCCGACTGGGCCAAAGCCCAAATACTGCTTATCGTGATTGGCACCATCCTCGTCTGGATTCTCTACGCGGTCATTCATCGCAGTCCGCAACGCTGGTGGCTCTATTTCTGGTTGATCTCGCTTCCGATCTTGTTGTTCATCTTTTTCATCTCGCCGTTCGTCATCGATCCCCTGTTCAACAAGTTCGAGCCGCTCTCCACAAAAGCTCCCCAGTTGATCCCTGCGCTCCAGCGGGTCACCCGTCGTGCCGGGCAGGAGATTCCACCGGAGCGCATGTTCTGGATGAAAGCCAGCGACAAAACGAACTTCACCAACGCTTACGTCACCGGCTTCGGCGCCTCCAAGCGCATCGTGATTTGGGACACGACGATTCAGAAGGAAACACCCGACGAAGTCGTCTTCGATTTCGGTCATGAGTTGGGACACTACGTGCTTGGCCATGTCTGGAAAGAATTGGTGTTTACTGCGCTACTTTTCTTCCTGCTGATCTATGCCGGCTATCGCTCCATCGGCTGGCTGCTCGCGCGGTACGGGGCGCGCTGGGGCATCCGCGGGACTGGACGATTGGGCTTCACTACCGGCGCTTCTTCTAATTCTCACCGTCTTCGGATTTGTCGCCAACGTTGCCGGAAACACCGCTAAGCCGCTACTTCGAAAACCAGGCCGATGTCTATGCACTCGAGGTGACGCACGGCATCATGCCTGACCCAGGTCAGGCCGCGGCACACGACTTCCAGGTCACCGGAGAAATTGGCCTCGGTGATCCCGAGCCGAATCCAGTGAACGTATTTCTGTTTTACGATCATCCATCGTACCCGGATCGCGTGCATCAATTCGTCACCTACAATCCATGGGGAGAAGGGAAAGAACCGCAATTCGTGAAGTAAACGGTAAACGCGCCGTTCTTGGTTGAGGGGCGCTGTCTACCGCCGCATCTCGCGAGCATCCCATCGCGCGCGAGTCCACTCCTATAGCCCAGCACTGCACCGTTTCTGCCGTGGGGGCCCCGTGACATCTGCCTGGGAACTGGGAGGACTATCGAAAGGTGAACTTACCGGGCGCGTTTGGCGGGGCATCAACGATGACGATGTACTCGGGCGCGCAGCTCAGCTTGCCTATAACTTCCTGTTCGCAATTTTTCCGGGACTACTCTTCCTCACCGCGCTTTTGGGGATGCTGGCCGGGCCCGGTTCGCAATTGCGCGAATCGTTGCTGAAATACCTCGGCACAACCATGCCCAACGCAGCTTACGGCCTCGTTGAAAAGACTCTGCAGGAAACTTCACGCGCCAGTAGCGGTGGAAAACTCGCTTTGGGATTAATCCTGGCACTCTGGTCGGCATCGGCTGGAATGGCCGCACTCCAGGACACGCTGAATGCCGTCTACGGAGTCAAAGAGGGCCGGCCGCTCTGGAAATCTCGCGGATTGGCGATCGTACTTACCATCCTGTGCTCGCTGCTGGTGCTGGTTACCCTCGCCATCATTCTTTACGGTAACCAGGCAGCGAACTTCGTCTCCGCTCACCTGGGACTCGGACCGGTGATCACGTGGACGTGGAAGATCGTGCAATGGCCTATCGCCTTCTTCTTTCTCACGCTCGTGTTCGCGATCATTTACTATGCCGCGCCTGACGTGGAGCAACGCCACTGGCAGTGGATCTCACCTGGCGCCGTGGTTGGGATTTTGCTATGGCTCGCGGTCTCTTTCGGATTCCGCGTCTATCTCCATTTCTTCAACTCCTATAGCGCCACGTACGGAGCGCTCGGAGCCGTGATCATTCTTCTTCTATGGTTCTATATAACCGGAGCCGCGATTCTTGCGGGCGCCGAGGTGAATGTGGAAATCGAAAATGCCGCCGCCGAGCAAGGAGAGCCGGAAGCTAAGCACAAAGGAGAGAAGAGACCGCAAGCAGCTTAGTCAGTTGCCTGCACTCGCGGGCATTGCGCCCTCCGTTGCTACTCCTTCGCGGGATGATGCGGCAGGGCAACCGGCATCTCGGACACATTCCACGCCCATGCCGCCAGCAGCGCTGCACCTTCATTGATCTCGCCAGGGATTACCTTATCGAAGGTATCGGTCTGGCTGTGATGAGCCTCGCCATAGTGAGCGGGTGTTTGAACACAAAAGTAGGCTGGCACGCCCTTGTCGAGAAATGGTTCGTGATCCGATGCGCCGAAATTACGTGTGCTGAGTGGCTGCATGTCGAAAACGCTTTGCAGGGGCCGGTAAATTTCTGTCATCAGAGGCGCCGTCTCGTAGAGATCCTCCAGCGCAATACTGAAAACTTTGCCCGTGCCGGTATCGAGCACCAGCAAGCCATCGATCTTCGGAATCTCCGCCGCATGGTCCTGCAGATAGAGCTTCGCGCCGTTGCTTCCTTGCTCTTCGCCTGTGAACAGAATAAAGGTGAGCGTCCGCTTTGGCTTCCACCCCAGCGATTTTAGCGTGCGTGCCGCTTCCAGAACGGCCATTGCTCCAGCACCATTGTCGAGCGCGCCCTGCCCCAGATCCCACGAATCCAGATGTCCGCCAATGATTACGCGCTCATCCGGCAGTTCCGTGCCCTTGATCTCCGCAACCGTGATCGACGCAGCTACCGGCCCGGGCGAAAACGTTCCGGCAAGATTCACATTCATCTTTACTGGCCCCGTCGCGGCCAATCGCCGAACCAGCAGCGATTCTTCATGGCTCAAAAAAGCCACCGGCGCTTCCGTCGGCTGATACTGGCCGAGGCTCGTCATGTTGAACAGATTGTCCGTCTTCCCGCTGTCCAGCAGGATTGCGGCAGGCTGCTCCGCCGCAATCGCCTTCATCAATTCCTTCCGCTGGCGGTACTGATTGATCGCCGCTTCCGACGGAACCCCACGTTTCTGCCGGACAACCGCATCGTACGCGTTCTCGGGTGACTCATCCTTATCGGGCATTTCCGCTGAGCGCATCACCACAATCGCGCCCTTCAGTTGCCCTTTGTACTTCGCCAGATCCTCCACCGACTTCGCATCGATCGCCACTACCGCTGCGGTCACCGGCCCCGGAGTCGCCTTGCTCCATCCGAGGGACCGTATCTGCACCGCGCGCTGAATCGGCGCCACGATCTCCGCCGTATCCGCTCCGCGCGTCCATGCATGCGGAATCTCAAGGGTCTCCAGGTGCGCGTCAATGCCATAGTCCTTGAAGCGCTGCAGCGCCCAGTCACTCGCGCTTCTCATCTGCGGCGATCCCGTCAGCCGCGGCCCAATGCTGGTAGTCAGATACTCCAGATTCTTTATCAGCTCGGAATGAGCCAGCACTTCGTCATAGATCTTCTGGTCGGCCTGCTGCATTTCCGATCGATAGACGCGTTTGTCCTCATCGGTTCGTTCAGCGGCGCTACCGATGACGGGAGTGAGGAGTGAGACTAAAAGAAGAAAGCAGGTAAAAGCCTTACTGCGAGACAGATCGGACAACGTTGCCATACCTCAATACGAGCGATGACCCATCATACTGGCCGCCGATTCGGCTTGGCAAAAGGCCCATGTTCAGCCGTCACCGCTGCTACAAAGCTGAGTAGTAGAATTATTTCTTGCCTCCAACCTCCAATCAGAAAGTAGCCACCCTCGGCGCTTTGCGCGGACTCGCTGCCCTCGCCGTGTGCTGGTATCACTTCACCTACGGCCAGAGTGCCGCCCTCAAACACACGGGAAATTACGGCTGGCTCGGCGTCGAAGTCTTCTTCGTCATCTCCGGATTCATCATCCCGTACAGCCTGTATCAGCGCAGCTACCGCTTCGGCGACTACTGGCGCTTCATGATGAAGCGGATGGCTCGGCTGCATCCGCCGTACCTCGCGTCGATTCTCATCACCCTATTCATCGCTTACGCGATCTTCGCTGCATCGCGATTTCACATGCCCGCTCCGGGCTACAGCATCAAGCAGCTCCTGTTCCACCTCTTCTATCTGAACGATCTAATGGGACAGCCTTGGGTGAACGTCGCCTACTGGACGCTGGCGATCGAGTTCCAGTGGTACCTCTTCGTCGGACTCACCTTCCCTCTCATCGCGCATCGCAATCCGTGGATCCAGACAGGCACGGTCGTCGCCTGGATCACACTCTTTCGTGTCTTTGTTTCCCAGGACAAAATCGTTTTTCATAGCCTGCCGATTTTTCTCGTAGGCGTCTTCATCTTCCAGTATCGCGTCGGCCTCATGGGCGCAGCGCGCACCGTCGCCTGCCTCGGCTTGAACTTTGTAATGATGGAGAAATTCCACGGACTGCCCGTCGCCTACACCGCGCTTGCGACAGGTTTGCTGATCGTCACCGTCTCCGTCGACAATCGCGTGCTCAACTGGTTCGGCGAGATCAGTTACTCGGTATACCTGCTGCACCTACCCATCGGCGTGGGACTCATCGGCCTGTTATCGCGCCTGCCGTACTCCGGCTCGTATTTATTTCTGGTCGACTTCGCCGGGCTCACCGCAACGATAGCGGCGAGCTGGGTGCTCTATCGCTGGGTAGAATCACCGTCCCAGGAATGGTCATCGCGCATTCGCTTTGGCCGCGCCCCTGCCAAGGTGCCGCAAATGTCACGCGCCGCCGCCAGCGCCGACTAGAGCTTGTTCCAGGTTTCGGCTTTTGCGCTTACCTATTACAGATTAGCAATTACCGATTTCCCTAGTCTCCGTGGTCCATCTGCTTTTCCACCGACCATACATTCGCAGCATTTTTCTCAAACGGATACACATGCACCATCCATCCGAAAATCACCGGATGAAACTCGCCACCCGCTGCTTTGCATTGTTCTTCCGTACTGATCGATCCACGCAGCCCGAATTTCGCATCCTTGCCGAAGTATTCGGATTTTCGTCCCTCGGGTGCCTTGCAGAAGTTCACGTGCTCGTGCCATTGCGCGATACTCAGCGGAATCCGTGCGTTCAACTCGTCTTCGCTGAAACTCTTCGGAGCTGTGTACATCGCGCCGATCAGCTTATATCCACCATCTGCGGTCTTCTCATACAACAGTGAAGTAGGGTGATCGGGATTGAACCCGTTTCTCGCCTCGAACGCATATCGATAGTTCGTGAAGTGATACTGCTTCTGCGGGACATTGGGCAGGAAGATCTGAAATCCGTCATCGAGCGCGACTTTGTAGTCGGCGTATTTCGCCATCGCTTTACGGCTCGCGGCGACCACCGCGTCAGCACGCTGCTGATCGCCCGGTTGCACTGGTCGCAGCGCGGTCATCTTCATATGCGGACCCATGTCCATGTGTCCAGACATCGCGGCCACTGCGTGGTCCATCCCGGGCATGTCCGCCATCGCGTGATGATCCATGCCCTGCATGCCGCCGTTCGAGGCAGGCGCAGAGTCCTGTGCCGACATGCCAACAGCCACCACTAAGACGCTAAGCCCAACCACCTTCGCGAGCACCGATTTCAGGTTCATCAGCTCCCCCACACTTCTATTTGTAACCCATGACGGCGGCCATAGTTTTTTTGTTAACACTTCCCGGGGGGAACGATCGTAATAGGCGGGTAACAGAACTCGGTTACTTGCTCACTCCAGTGGGACGGGCGAAAGCAGTGGCACTTCCTTTGATGGCTACGTCAGGCCTCGCAAATCCAAGTTGCTCGAGGACATCCGCAGCAGCCTGTGTTCCAGAGGCGATGCAGTCTGGCACCCCGATTCCCTGGTAAGCATTTCCTGCCAGTGCGAACTGGCGAAGCTGATTCGAGGCTTCTTTGATTCTCTGTACTCGCGCCAGATGCCCCGGCCCATATTGCGCCATCGACCGATTCCAGCGATAGACGCGATCAGCGCGAGGCTCGGCTTCCAATCCGATAATCGCCTTCAACTCGAGCCGTACCGTCGCCAGGATCTCGACGTCGCTCAGGCCGAGCACACTCTCGTCGCGCAGACCTCCCAGGAACGTACGAATGATGCCGCGATCCTCCGGTGCGCGATGCGGGAATTTGTTGTGCACAAAAGTGCAGGCCAGCATGCGCTTGCCTTCGGACCTGGGAACGAGGAAGCCGAATCCAGGCGGTACATTGCGCAAATCCGCGCGATTGTAGATCCCGGTCACCGTCACCGAAGAGCTGTAGCTGATATCCAGCAGTTCATTCGCGAGAGTGGGCGCGGCGCCGGAAATTAATCGCCCCGCCAGCTGCGCAGGCGCGGCCAAAACGAGCGCGTCGAACGATTCGGCTCCGGCAGCGCTCACCAATCGCCACTGCTCCCCATCGCGCAGAATCGCGGTGATATCGCGGTTCAAGTTCACAGACTCGCGCGGAATGAAGTCCGCCACCGCATCTACCAACTGCTGCATGCCATTTTTCAGCGAAGAGAACAACGGTCTGGGTTGCGGACGATGATTCTCGCCATGTTTCTCCCGCATCATCGCAGCCATTTTCTTGCGTGATGCCAGCATGCCGCGACTCAAGCTCCCATACTGGCGCTCCATGTCCACGAATCGCGGCAGCACCGCCGCCGCGCTCAGCGAAGCCGCATCGCCACCATAAACGCCGGCGAGCAGCGGATCCGCTAAACGCTCCACCATCTCCGCGCCGTAGTGCCGCTCCACCAGTTCAGCGACCGACTCGTCTCGTCCATTCGCTGACGCTTTCGGCGCGTGGAAATACTCCAGCCCCATACGGATCTTCGTGCTCAGCGAAAACAGCGGCGTGGTGATCGTGGGCAGTAGCTTGGTCGGGACCATGAACATCAGGCCATCCGGAATTGTGACCAGCCGCCCGTTTACGAGGATGTATGTTTTGCGCTCGCTGTCGTTCGAGCCGATCAGTTGATCGCCGAGTCCGAGCGACCGGCAGAAATCCAGTCCCCAGCTTTTTTCGGTGAGAAACGAATCCGGTCCTGCTTCGATCAGGCAGCCGTCGACATGATCGGTGATCATCACGCCACCGAGTCTCGGGCCCCGTTCGAAAATCGCGAGCTCGATCTCGGCACCGCTCTGCCGGGCGCGCTCAAGAATAGTCGCAGCGGCGAGTCCGCTAATTCCAGCTCCGACAATGGCGATGCGCTTCATGCTTGAATTTGGGTGGAGCAGCTTTCAGGCCTGCTGTGAACTTCGGGCGATAAGCCTCAACCTTCTCCTCGCCACATCTGCCACGGCCGCCGAAAACGTCGACGAATCATTCAGCGATTCCGCTCTCCACAATCGCATACCGTGCTCTTCGGCGAACTTCCGGAACGCAATATCAATGTCGTACAGAATCTCCACGTGGTCACACACAAACCCGATCGGCTGTATGAATGCTCCCGCGTGCCCCTGCTCTTTCAGCCTCAGGATCGTCTCCTCCACCGTCGGACCCAACCACGCCCCGCCTGACATCCCCTGGCTCTGAAATGCAAAGCTCCACTCGCCATCAGCCAAGCCCACAACTTGTGCCACCAGCGCTGCCGTCTCTCGCGCTTGTGTCTCGTACGGATCGCCATCCGCGATCGTTCGCTGCGGAACACTATGTGCCGTAAAGATCACCGGAACCTTCGCACCAGCTTCACGGCACGCCCGTTCCCAGCCTTCTTTGAATTTCTCGGCAAACGCACGAATCAGCAACGGATTGTCGTGCCACTCCTCCACGAATTCGATCTCGAAGGGCGCTTCCCCTGCTTCTCCCAGCAACGCCTTTTTATAGAGTCCCACGCTGGTTCGCGAATTCTGCGGAGCCAGGCAGATCGCTACCGCTCTCGTCACGCCGTCCTCGGCCATCTGCTTCACCGTGTCACCGATGAATGGCTTCCAGTTGCGCATGCCGATGTATACCGGAATTCCCAACTCGCGCCGAACTCCGTCAGCCTGATCCATCGTGTGGCAGGTCAGCGGCGAGCAGCCAATCAGCCCATAGCGATGTTTGATTTCTTCGACGACTGCGTCCGGCAGCGGACGCCCGCCAGTCACATTGCGCAGAAATTCTGGGATTTCCTCGACACGGTCGGGACTGCCATGCGCGATCAGCAGAACGGCCTGTTTCTGGTTTGCTTCGCTCAAGCTCTACCTCGGCGCTCCGCTTTCGCCGCCGCCACAGGCCGCCGGGAATGCTCATGCACCACGTCGATCAGGTACTTCACATTCTCGACCGGCGTTTCGGGCAAAATCCCATGCCCTAGATTGAAGATGTGTCCCGGCCTGCCATCCGCTTGCTTCAGCACATCGAGCGCGCGAGCGCGCAGCTCCTTTTGATCTGCGAAGAGTAGCACGGGATCCAGATTTCCCTGAACCGCCCCGCGATTGCCCAGCACCCGCCAACCCTCGTCGAGTGGAATGCGCCAGTCCAGGCCGATCACATCAGCGCCAGTCTCCTGCATCGACGTGAGCAGCGTTGCACTATCAGTGCCGAAATAAATGATGGGCACTCCTGCACGTTTCAGCCGCGTAATCAGATCTTTTGTGTGGGGCAGAACGTATCGCCGGTAATCTTCTACGCTCAGGCAGCCTACCCAGCTATCGAATACCTGGAAGACGTCCGCGCCCTGGCGAACCTGCTCGGCCGAATACTCCGCCAGCACCGCCACCAGCTTCCGCATCAACTGATCCCAAACCTGGGGCGAGCGATACATCATCTTCTTCGTCTCGATGTAGTGACGCGAACCGCCACCTTCGATCATGTAGCTGGCCAGCGTGAACGGCGCGCCGCAGAATCCGATCACCGGAAGCTTGGAGCCGAAGTGCTTCGCCACCAGCGAAACTGATTCGCCCACATAGGCTAGATCCGCTGCACGGTCCGTGCGTAAAGCCGCAACGTCTTCCGCTGTGCGCGCTGGTTTTTCGATCACCGGCCCTTCGCCGGCTTCGAAGCGGAAGGGCAGTCCCATTACTTCCAGCGGCAAAGAAGATCCGCGAAGATGATCGCCGCATCGACGCCCAGAATCTCGGCGGCTTCGATTGTGACCTGCGCAGCCAGCTTCGGTGTCTTGCAGATTTCTACCAGCGAATGGTGTTTGCGTACGGCCCGGTATTCGGCCATGTAGCGCCCGGCCTGGCGCATCAGCCAGATGGGCGTGAACTCGGTCGCGCGGCCTTGGCATGCTTGAACAAAGGTGGATTCGGGGGCTGCCATGTGCTTCCAATGTAGCATTTCCGGCGGCAGCCCCTCCGTTGAACAACTCACAAGCAGGCGTGACATTGCTCACAGGGCAGTAGGCCCCAGAACTTGTGTCTCGCGACTTACCCTCCAACATACAATGACATCGTGAATTCCAGTCCGAGCAGTGGCTATCGCGGCCGCCTCGCGCCCTCGCCCACCGGCCTACTCCACCTTGGTCACGCTGCCACCTTCTGGACTGCCTACCAACGCGCTCTGGAGGCCAACGGAACGCTCGTCCTGCGCAACGAAGACCTCGATCCGCAACGCTCCAAGCTGCAATACGTGCAGGCTTTTATCGAAGATCTTCACTGGCTGGGAATCACGTGGCAGGAGGGACCGGACGTCGGCGGCCCCTTCGCTCCTTACTCGCAAAGCGAACGCTACAGTTTCTATCTCGACGCCTGGCGGCAGCTCCGCGACGGCGGCCACATCTTCCCTTGCACCTGCTCGCGCAAGGATTTGGCCGAATCCGCTAGCGCTCCCCATGACACTGATGACGAGCCCATCTACTCAGGCCGATGCCGCCATCGCATTATCAGAAGCGCAGCAATACGAGACTCCGGCTGGCGTGAACTGGCGTTTTCGCGTCCCAGATGGTGAGCGCATCGCCTTCACCGATCTCCATCTCGGCGAGCAGTCCTATATGGCCGGCCACGACTTCGGCGACTTCCTCATCTGGCGCCGTGACGACGTTCCCGCCTATCAACTCGCTGTAGTAGTCGACGACGCTGCCATGCGGATCTCTGAAGTTGTTCGTGGCGCCGATCTGCTGCGCTCCACTGCGCGCCAAATCCTCCTGCAGCGAGCACTCGGCTACAACATCGCCTGCCTGGTACCACTGCGATCTATTGCGTGACGAACACGGCCAGCGTCTTGCCAAGCGCGCAGACTCGTTGAGCCTGCGGCATTTACGTGAGATGGGGCTCACGCCCGAGCAGGTACGAGGCCGGTTTCGCTCTTAATAAGAGGAGTAGACCCTAAACGCGCCGAGCGGCCCAAAGCCGCAATAAGCCGTTTTCGGCCAGGATACCCCGGTAACTACAGTTTTGCAGCCTTCACATTGACGTGTGACATCTGTACCTATACGATGTTCGAGATGTCCAGCCAGCTCCAGATGATGTGTTGTTGTCCATGCTGCAACACGTGTTGCATGACGCACATCTCTGGCCAGCGCAGACTTCGAATGTAATATCAGTTAAATCAAGATTCCGAAGCCCACGTGCCAGAACTACAGCATGTGGGCTTTTTGTTTTTGCAGCGGTTTTGCACCGGAAAAGACAGGACCAATGGCCGAAATCAAGGAAACCAAAGCGCAGAAGGTGGAGCGGCTCAAACGGGAAAAGAATTCCTGGGAGCACCTCGACGAAATCCGCTCGTTCGCCCGCAACGGGTTCAGTTCCATCCCGCCCGAGTGGCTCGGGACCTACTTCCGTTCCTGGGGAGTCTACACGCAGGGCGACGGCGCCGGAGTCACCGGCGGCGTGGGCGGCGAAGGGAAGTCCACTCCGTTCTTCATGGTGCGCATCCGCATCCCCAACGGCCTGCTCACCGCCATCCAATTGCGCACCATCGCTGATATCGCCCAACAGTACGCGCGCGGCGTGGCCGATATTACGGTCCGCCAGAATGTGCAGCTGCACTGGGTGACCATCGAATCCCTGCCTGAGGTTCTCGATCAACTCTATCGCGTGGGCCTGACCACCACCGGCGCTTGCGGCGACGTGGCACGAGCGGTTACCGGCTGCCCGCTTGCTGGTCTCGATGCCGACGAAATCTACGATGCCTCGCCAATCGCCCTCGAGCTCGATCGTCATTTCGCGGGCAACGCCGAGTTCTACAACTTTCCGCGCAAGTTCAAAATGTCCGTCACCGGCTGCCACGTCTGGTGCTCGTATCCGGAGATCAACGACGTCGGCTTCACCGCCATTACGCGCAAGCGTCTGGGCGAAGCAGAAACCGGATTCTCCGTTCGCATCGGCGGTGGTCTATCCACCGAGCCGCATCTTGCCGTGCGATTGAATGCGTTTGTCCGGCCCGAACAGGTGCTGCCGGTAGCACGCGGCGTCGCCGAGATTTTTCGCGCCAGCGACGAGCTTCGGCAAAACCGCAAACAAGCGCGACTGAAGTATCTCTTCCTTAAGCACGGATACACTCCCGATACCTTCCTCGCCGAACTCGAAGAGCGCATTGGTTTCAAGCTCGATCCAGCCGAACACGAAGATCCTCCCGCAGATGTTTATCGCGACCATGTTGGCGTTCACGCTCAGAAGCAGCCCGGGCTCTCCTATGTCGGTGCCGCTGTCCTGCGCGGGCGCATTACTCCCGATCAGCTTCGCATCGCGGCCACGCTGGCCGAGCGTTTTGCCGATGGCCATATCCGCACGACGGTCATGCAGAACCTGCTGCTGGTGAATATCCCCAATCAGCACGCCGATCAGGTCGCGACCGAACTGCAATCCGCCGGACTGCCCGTGGGTGGAACGCCGTTTCTGCGTGGCACAGTCGCATGCACCGGTTCTGAATATTGCAAGCTGGCGCTCACGGAAACCAAGGGCTTCGCGCGCTGGCTCGTCAGCGAATTGGAAGAACGTCTGCCCGGGTTCGATCAGCAGTTGAAATTGAACATCACCGGATGCCCCAACAGTTGCGGCCAGCATTGGATCGCCGACCTCGGCATTGAGGGCAAAAAAATCAAAGTCGATGGCCGTATGCAGGACGCTTACTACTTCTGTGTGGGTGGCGCCGTTGGCAAGTTCCAATCCATCGCGCGTCCGGTTGGCTATCGCTGCCTGGCCACGGAGGTCCCCGACGCGATCGAGCGACTGCTGAATCAGTTTCAGCTCGTGCGTTTACCGGGCGAGAACCTGCGGCAATTCTTCGTGCGCCATAGCAATGACGAGCTTCGCGCGCTGCTCTCCGGAGAAATTCAGCCTCCTGTAGACCGCGATTTAGCTATCGGCTCGGTGCCGCAAGGGGTGGAAGGCTGATGTCACTGCTGCCTATTTTTCTGAAGCTTCGAGGCCGCAGAGTTCTCGTGGTCGGTGGAGGCAATGTCGCCGAGTCGAAGATCGAAAGCCTATTGCTCTCGGAAGCCGAGGTTCACGTCGTCGCCCCCGAGCTGAACGCGAAGGTCTCCGAACTCGCCCGTGCAGGAAAGATCGTCTGGCGACAGAAATCGTTCGGCCCCGCCGATCTCGACGGCGTCTTCCTCGTGATCGCTGCAACCAGCATTCCCGAAGTCAATCACCTCGTCTATCGCCTCGCTGAAGAGCGCTCGATTCTCTGCAATGCGGTCGACGATCCCGAGTATTGCCACTTCTATTACGGCGCCGTGGTGCGCCGCGGTCCGCTGCAAATCGCAATCTCGACCGACGGGCTGAGTCCCGCACTGGCGCAGCGCCTGCGTCGCGAACTCGAACAACAGTTTGGCCCGGAATACGAAGCGTGGCTCGAGTATCTGGGTGCAATGCGCGATCTGATCCGCGCTTCTACGCCCGACGAGCAATCGCGTAAAGAGCAACTTCACGAGCTCGTCGAACCCGAAGCATTTGCTGATTTCGTCAATTCGCAAGATCACGTCGCCGCCGGAGGGAGCCGCTAATGGGCAAGGTCTACCTCGTTGGCAGTGGTCCTGGCGATCCCGAATTGCTTACGGTGAAAGCGGCGCGCATTCTGAACACCGCCAACGTCGTTCTGCACGATTCACTGGTGAGCGCTGAAGTCCTCGCCATGATCTCGCCGCAAGCCGAGCTCATCAACGTTGGCAAACGTTGCGGCCAGAAACTGCTCACGCAGGACGAGATCAATTCGCTGCTGATTTCGCTCGCCGCCTCGAACGAAATTGTTGTGCGGCTCAAAGGCGGAGATCCGCTGATCTTCGGCCGTGCTGGCGAAGAAATCGAAGCGCTGATCAATTCGGGAACGGAATTTGAGATCGTTCCTGGCATTACCGCTGCCGTGGGCGCCGCTGCCGGCGCTAAAATATCGCTGACCGATCGCCGCGTCGCTTCCCAGGTGCTGTTCACCACTGTGCAGCGCGGCGTGGGCGAAAGCACTGTCGACTGGGGCACGCTCACCGGATCGACTACGCTCGTTATTTACATGCCGCAATCCGATTACGCGCACGTGGCCGCTCTGCTACGAGAGCGCGGATTGCCCGAAGACATGCCCTGCGTTCTTGTCTCGAACGCCAGCCGTGAAAACCAGCGAGTTTGCTGGACTCGAATTTCGAATCTGTCGGAAGCGGAACGTCTGCCTGCGCCCACGTTGCTGATCGTGGGCAGGGTGGCGACGCAAGATTCGTCGTTAGTCCTCAGTCGTTCGTCGTTGGCCGAGGTGCTACGCACCAGACCACGAACGACTAACGACCATCGACCAACGACTGAACTTCCAAACTAACTAACGGGCTAGGAGAAAAGACGTGAGCTCTAACGACGCCATCGTATCGAAGAAGAACTTTCGTTTGCTCAGTCTCGACGGCTGGGCGGTTGCCCTTGCGCTTGCGGCTGCACTGCTGGTGCGGCTCGGCGTAGTGAAGCACATACCCTGGTAAGTCGCGAACAACGAAAGGTAGAGATCATGGCAAACGCCATCGCCGTACCCCGGCTGCAAACTGAAAATCCTTTTCTGCATTTCGCGAAGCTGCTCCCAGGCGTTCTTCTGCTCGTCGCAATTGGTTATGCGGGCAAAGTGCTCGAGCAATCCATCGGACGCTACACCAAGGCGCATCATCTCGTCGTCCCGAATATCGAGTACGTCCTCTGGGCGATTCTCATCGGCCTGGTGATCGCGAATACCGTCGGCGTTCCTCAGATCTTCCGCGCCGGCGTCGCTACCTACGAGTTCTGGCTGAAGACCGGCATCGTGCTCCTGGGATCGCGCTTCCTGCTTGGCGATGTCTTGAAACTCGGCGGCGTCAGCCTCGGTCTGGTCGCGATCGAACTGCTCGTCTCGTTGACGTTCATGACGTTTCTCGGCCGCTGGTTCAACTTGCGTCCAAAGTTGACGTCGCTTCTCGCCGTGGGATCTTCGATCTGCGGAGTGTCCGCCATCATCGCCGCGCAGGGTGCAATCGATGCCGACGAAGAAGATTCGTCTTTCGCCATTGCGGCGATCCTCGCCCTTGGCGCCCTCGCGCTGTTCACGTTTCCGCTGATCGGCCACGCGCTGCACATGAGCGACAAAGCTTTCGGCCTGTGGTCCGGACTTGCCGTCGACAACACTGCCGAAGCCACAGCGGCTGGCGCGCTCTATTCCGACGCGGCGGCGAAACTGGCCGTCCTCGCCAAAACCACGCGCAACGCCATGATCGGATTCGTCGTGCTCGGTTATGCGATCTACTGGGCAACGAAAGGTCAGGCGCGCGAAGTGACCAACAAGGGCGCGTTCCTGTGGCAGAAATTCCCGAAGTTCGTGCTCGGATTCCTGCTGATCTCCATCCTCGCAACGTACCAGGTTTTCAGCAAAGATCAGCTCGGTTCGCTCGCAAACCTTTCGCGCTGGGCATTCCTTCTGACCTTCGCGGGGGTCGGTTTGCGCACCAATCTTCGCGACATGAAGAAGCAGGGACTTCGTCCATTTGCTGTGGGAGCAATCGGGGAAGTCATCATTGCGGTGTTCACGCTCGCACTGGTGCTGGGAGCGGAACGCGTACTTCATTTCTAGTGATGAACGATTACTTGGCTTACGCCTCGCGGCAGTAGCGTGATAACTGGTGGGTGATCGGCGCCAGATGAAACGCCAGCGAGTTCATGCCGATGTGCGCCAGCGTAAAGCTCAGTGTCGAGACCCCAATGATCACGGCGCCCAGTGCAAGGGTCACACCCCACGTCGTCTGCGCCACTGACACAAGAATCCGGCCACGCTGCGGGAGGGCTGCGCTCTGGGGGTCGGAAGTGATGGCGATGCTCGACATGATTCGTGCCTGAATCCATCTTCAGGGCACGCACCCAATGCGGCAACGGTACAACGGTAACCACAGCACCAAAGTAATGGTGAATGGGAACCGCGTTTCGTTTCAGGCGACAATTCCGGCCAGACTACCAGGATCCTAAGTAGCTGACAAGTAACGACTTAGATCTGACATCGATCACATTGACTGGTGATTCGATCCCTTGAGCCTCTGGGGGCCTGAGAGTAACAGTGGGGGCATGGTGCCGGTGCGCTTGCCAGCCGCAATCCCGAGGAGGCGCTCATGTTCCGTGCTTGAGCAGTCCGCGTTCACTTTTCGCGTTGATCTGCGTCATAAGCATTGTTTTCCTGGCAGTGACTTATCTACTTGAGTGCCAGTGCTGGTGTCCAGATCAATACGACCGCCCTGCAATTGTTTCGCCCTCTGCCATCCGCAATGGACTCGCCAGCAAATCGTGTTACTCCGGCAAAAGTAAAGCTCGGGCGAATGCTGTATTACGAGCCCCGGCTCTCGGCGGATAAGAAGATCTCCTGCAACACCTGCCATCCGCTCGATGCGTACGGAGCCGAATCAGAGCCGGTCTCCACGGGCTTCAAAGGCCAGAAGGGCACGCGCAACGCTCCCACTGTTTACAATGCCGCGGCCCACTTCGTTCAGTTCTGGGATGGACGAGCTCCCAGTGTAGAGGAACAGGCAAAGGGTCCGGTGACGAACCCGGTAGAAATGGCGATGTCGTCCGATGCGGCTGCCGTGCGTACCTTGAAATCGATTCCCGACTATGCTGGCTCTCTTCAAGGCGGCCTTTCCCAACGATGCCGAGCCGGTAACGTACAACAACATGGCGTTGGCAATCGGCGCATTCGAACGCGGCTTGGTTACGCCGTCGCGTTGGGATCAATTCCTCGCAGGCGATACAAAGGCGCTTGACTGACGCCGAGAAAGCCGGATTCAACAAGTTCGTTGAGACCGGATGCCATGCCTGTCACAACGGCGCCTACGTGGGAGGCAACAGTTTTCAGAAGCTCGGCATTGTCACTCCATGGCCCGATCAGAAGGACGAGGACGTGCAGGTGTCACGAAGGAGAGTGCAGACAACATGGTCTTCAAGGTGCCCTCGTTGCGTAATGTGAAAAAGACCGCGCCTTATTTCCACGATGGCTCCGTGACCACGATCAGTGGGGCGATTCGTGACATGGCCGTACACCAGCGTGGCGCCAAGCTCAGCGATAGCGATATCAATGCCATCTCTACGTGGTTCGATTCGCTCACCGGAGAAATTCCGGCCGACTACATCAAAGCTCCGGAACTACCGAAGGGTGGGCCGTAGTCATTTGTTGTTTTTGCGCGTCCGAGCAAAAATGCGGCCCGGAATGAATTATTAGCGAGGCGTGCGAGCTGAGCGTCGCTGAATCCGAACGTCTCCTGCGCAATCTGATATTCGCGATTCAGCGTAGTGCCGAACATTTCCGGATCGTCAGTATTCAACGTGACCAGCACGCCGCATCGAAATAGCGTTTCAGCGGATGATCTTCAATCCGTGCACAACATCCGGTTCGCAGATTGCTGCTCAGGCAGATCTCAACTGCAACTTGTCGCTCCGCCAATTGCTCAACCAATCGCGGATCCTGAATCGCGGTCAGCCCATGCCCGATCCGCTCCGCATGCAACAGATTGATTGCCGTAGCGATCGACTCCGGCCCTGCGCTCTCTCCGGCATGCACCGTCAGATGCAGTCCATGATCTTTCGCGTAAGCATACTCGCGCTCGAACCACTCGGCCGGACCGCGTACTTCGTCTCCGCCAATCCCCACTCCCACCACATTGCGATCCCGATACTGCGCCGCTTTTTCAAAGACGCGCTGCGCCGCCTCGGCGCCAAAGTGCCGCACGGCATCGAAGATCCATAGTAGCGATACGCCGAAGTCTCGCTGTCCGCGCTCGCGTCCCCGCTCAAGGCCTTCGAAGATCGGATCAAGTTCCTGTCCGCGCCAGTGGATCACTCCGACGGAAACATAGACTTCCGCATGCTTCACATTTTGCGCCGCCAGTTTCTGCATCAGACGATAGGTGATCAGCTCGTAGTCGTCCGGCCGTGCGCAGCCGCTGGCTGACGGCCTTAAACGCCATCAGGAATCCAACGAAATCTTTGTATTGATAGAGCTCGCGAACTTCCGCTTCAGTCAGTTCCTTGCCGCTCTCGGCATCGAAGCCGTACTGATTGCCATCGCCAGGGAGAGGGACATTGTGCCGCCTGCTCAGCTCAACCAGCGTCGGCGGATCAACCGATCCTTCCAGATGCAGGTGCAGCTCAGCTTTCGGAAGAGACTGGATGAAGTCGAGATCGGCCACAGATCATTTCACCACGGAGACATAGAGACACGGCGAAAAATAGAAAGCGGAGCTATTTTGAAATCAATTGCAAAAACTTGGGTTCAACCCAAATCGTCTCGCCAACGCTGCCCGTGACGGTTTCGATGTTCAGTTCGGCCATTCCCACGTCATTGAACCCGGCGATAACGAAATCGTGTCCAACGCATCTCTCGAAGGTAGACTTGGTGGGGAAGTCTGGAAAGTCCTCAAGACCAGCAGGAACACCTACAAGGCGGACTTTCGAACCTACTTTCACTTGGACTCTCTCTAGCAGACTCCAATTTATGCCAAAAAAGCCACGGATACCTCCGTGACTCCGTGTCTCCGTGGTGAATAGGTCTATTTTGCGAACTCGCTATGCCGCCGGCTGTAGAACACGTAAATTATCAGCCCCAGCAGCAACCAGCCGAAGAAGCGGATCCACGTGATCACCGTGAGTCCGGTCATCAGGCCGCCGCAGAGCACGACTGATATCAACGGGAAGAACGGCACCAACGGAACTCTGAAGCCTCGCGGGCGGTCAGGCTGCTTTCGCCGCAGCAGGATCACGCCCAGCGAAACCAGCACGAAAGCGAACAGCGTGCCGATATTCGACAAGTCGGCGGCATCGCCAATATCGACCAAGCCGGCGGGAATTCCTACGGCGAAACCTGCGATCCACGTTGACCAGTGCGGGGTTTTGTAAGTCTTATGCACCGCGGAGAAGAGCTTTGGCAGCAGCCCGTCACGCGACATCGCGAACCAAATACGCGTCTGACCATATTGAAAGACGAGCAGTGACGACAACATTCCCGTCAACGCGCCAATGATGATGATCGACTGGAAAATCGGCCGCGTGCCCAACGCTTTCAGCGCGTACGCCACCGGCGCGTCAGCCGCTGCGCCCGAGATGAACGTTGTATACCGCATCATGCCCAGCAGAACCAGCGCTACGCCTACATAGAGAATCGTGCAGACGATCAGCGACATGATGATGCCGAACGGTATGTCCTTCTGCGGATTTTTCGCTTCTTCGGCCGCCGTCGAAACCGAATCGAAGCCAATGTAGGTGAAGAAAATGATGGCGCCGCCAGTCACGATTCCCGCGAATCCCGAGGGCGCAAACGGATGCCAGTTCGCCGGACGCACCAGCATGCCGCCAACCACCAGGAACGTCACGATCGCGCCAATCTTGATCGCGACCATGATGTTGTTCGTCTCCGCCGACTCGCGCACGCCGCGTATCAGCAGCACCGTCAAGACGAAGACAACCAGGAACGCCGGAACATTGAAGTACGCGCCCGTCCAGTGGCCACCCGCCCAGACGGAACTCGACCAGTGATCGGGAAGATTGATTCCAAACGAGCTTAACTGTGCCTTCAGATAACCGCTGAATCCAACCGCAACCGCAACGTTGCTCACCGCATATTCGAGGATCAGGTCCCAGCCGATGACCCATGCGAAAATCTCGCCCAGCGTCGCGTAAGAATATGTATACGCACTGCCGGCAATTGGGATCATCGATGCCAGCTCCGCATAGCAAAGCCCGGCAAAACTGCACGCCGCCGCAACCAGGATGAACGAAATCGCGATCGCCGGACCTGCAGGCGGCCGTCCATGCATCAATGCGCCCGAGATGCTTCCATGCTGGATCAGGTTCGCAAACAGATCCAGAACCTGCGCGTGCAGAATCGATGGAATCTCGAAGTGCTCACCCGCAGCAGCAGTTCCCGTAAGCACGAAAATGCCGGAGCCAATGATCGCCCCGATCCCCAGCGCCGTCAGGCTCCATGGCCCCAGTGTCTTTTTCAGGCGATGCTCGGGATTCTCCGAATCAGAGATGAGCTTGTCGATCGACTTGCAGGCAAACAACTGGTTGCCAGAGCCGGATGTGGTTTCTGTCGTAGCGGTTCCGTGTGCCAAGAGTGGCTTCCGATCCAAGCGGGTTTCGTCGCCGTCGCGGGACGTGGTCCTGTTGGGAGGGAATGATAGCACTTACTCACTGCCGCTGCGGGTGTTCCATTGCGACAAGGAGCAGAGCAGATTGTGCGATAGACATTTGGCAAAAGGAATAGGTAATCTCAAAGGTTCGCTCAACCGCCCTTTCAATCACCTATGACCAATTGTCCGATTACCTATCTATTTACCGCTTGCTCTGACCGCGTACCAGCTTCTTCACTTTGCGCTTCGTCGAACCACGGGGAGTAGTACGCTTCGGCTTCGGCGTAGCCTTCTTCCGCGCAGTGCGCTTCGCTTTTTTACGTTCGTCTTTTGCAAGAGCTTTTGTATTTGGCATTCTTCTTCCTTTTAATTGCAAGTGAGTGTTACTGCGAATTCAGCAGCTTTCCAGCTGCGCGTACTTTTCCACCAGCTTCTTCAAGCCGAAGCGTGAAAATTGTACCGTAATCTTTGCGTCCTCGCCGTCGCCTTCGCGTTTGAAGACCGTTCCTTCACCATACTTGGGATGCTTCACGCGCTGCCCCGGACGGAACCCGCGCTTTCCTGTAGGCGCTTCGATTTCAACTTTCGGACGCGAAAACTTCTTTCCGCGCGACGCGAAGAACTCGGCGATATTGTCGATCGAGTTATAAGCCGGACCGCTGTACGTAGTCTTCTTCGGCTGCTGATTTCCATAGCGCGGCCGCTGATCCTCATCCTCGTACGCATAATGCGTCGATCCGAAATCGTGATCTTCGCCGGACGACCAGCTCGGAGTGGAGACACGAGTGTCACGCCGTCCCGGCGAGCCGATATCTTCGATCAGCTGCGGCGGAACTTCTTCCAGGAAACGCGAAGGAACGCTGGCCTCCGGCATATCGGTTCCATAGCGACGTCGATACCGCGCCCGGCTCAGCACCAGCATATCCATAGCGCGAGTCATCCCCACGTAGCAGAGTCGACGCTCTTCTTCCACCTCGTCTGGATTGAGAAATGTCCGCGAATGCGGGAACAATCCCTCTTCCATCCCTGCCAGCACCACCAGCGGAAACTCCAGTCCCTTCGCCGAATGCAAGGTCATCAGCGTAATCTGCGATCCCGCCTCGTACTGATCGGTGTCGCTCACCAGTGCAGCGTGATCTAGAAATTCCTGTAGCGTCTCGCCGCGATCTCGCGAATCCATGGCCGCATTCACCAGTTCGCGCAAGTTGTCGATGCGCGCCAATGAGTCGGGCGTGTCCTCTTCTTCGAGTTGTTTGATGTACCCGGTGCGATCCTGCAGGAACTTCAGGACTTCGGCCGTCGAGGCCGGACGCGAATCCGTGGGGTCGCTGCGTTCTTCAATATCAAGCTCGCTCTGGTCGCTCGCGCTCCCCAGCCATTGCTGGTACGTTCCCGCCAGCATCGCTCGCGATCCTTCAATGATGTCGCGGAAACCTTTGAGCGCCGTGAGCGCACGCGCTGGCAGCAGCTGTCCCTTGATCGCCTGCTCAGTCGCATTCCAAAGCGAAATACCAGTCTCAACCGCGAGCCGCTCCAGTGTATCCAGCGTGCTCTTGCCGATCCCTCGCGTAGGCGTGTTCACCACGCGCATGAACGCAATCGAGTCGTCCGGATTCTGGATCAGCTTTAGATAGCCGATCATGTCCTTGATTTCCGCGCGCTCGTAAAACGAGAAGCCACCCACAACCTTGTATTGCAGCTGATAACGTCGCAGCGCCTCTTCAAACAGTCGCGATTGCGAATTCGTGCGATACAGAATCGCCGCGCGAGCTTTATCGTCGCCGTCCGCCCGTGCCTGCGCCATGTACTTGCTGATGTAGTCAGCGGCGAACAGCGCTTCGTTTTCGCCATCGGGCGCTTCGTAGTAGCCGATCTTCGATCCACCTTCGCGCGCCGTCCACAGGTTCTTGCCCTTGCGATGGACGTTGTTCCCGACTACCGCCGACGCCGCTTCCAGAATCGGCTGCGTCGATCGGTAGTTTTGCTCTAGCCGGATGATCTTCGCTTCGGGAAACTCGCGCTCGAAATCCAGAATGTTGCGGATATCCGCCCCGCGCCATGAATAGATCGATTGATCCTCATCGCCCACCGCGCAGACGTTGTGATGAACTCCCGCCAGCAGCCGCATCAGCTCATACTGCGGACGATTCGTGTCCTGGTACTCGTCAACGAGCACATACTCGAACCGCCGCGCGTAGTAATTGCGAACCTGCTCCGACGTCTTCAGCAGGCGCACGGTTTCAAGCAGCAGGTCGTCGAAGTCCAGCGCATTCGCCTTGCGCAGCTCCTGCCGGTAAATCTCATACACGTGCGCAATTTGCTCGGTCTTCGGATCGCCCGATTGCAGGTAAATCTCCTGCGGATCGAGCATGTGATTCTTCGCCCACGAAATTCGCGACAGCACATTCCGTGGCGTGAGCTGCTTATCGTCCAGCCCCAGCCGCCGGATCGCCGCCTTCACCACCTGCTGCTGATCGGTCTCGTCGTAGATCGCGAAATCTTTGCGATACCCAAGCTCGCCGATGCGCATCGCTTCAATATCGCGCCGCAGCACCCGCACGCAGAACGAATGGAAGGTCGCCACCAGGGGTTTGGCAACGCCGAAGCCGCCCACCAGCTCTTCCACGCGCAGTGCCATCTCCTGCGAAGCCTTGTTGGTGAAGGTCACCGCCAGCACAGACTCCGGCCTGACGCCCTTCTCCTGTAGCAGGTAGGCGATGCGGAAGGTGATGACGCGCGTTTTTCCCGAGCCGGCGCCCGCAAGGATGAGCAAAGGCCCGTCGGTACTGACTACCGCTTCGCGCTGCTGGGGATTCAGTTTGTCGAGAAACTGCTGCAATTCGTTTCCTGTTTTGCTTGTTTCACGTTTCGTTCCCGTTCCTTCGTGAAACGTGAAACGTCAAACGTGAAACGGAATCAGTGTGGCACGGTCCGGGTTACGCCCGAGCCCGGAGTCTTCGCTGCCGTCCGCAGATCGTTGCACACTGCGCACGGGCAGAACTCACGCAGAAATTCCCATGAGTAAATGCCGTGCTCGTGGCCGTCGTTCCAGGTGAAGCGGATCGCGTACTTGCCCACTCCGGCCGTTTCCACCGGCTTCGGAGCGGATTTGAACATCGGCAGCGTGCCCGGTTGCGATGGGCTCGGCTGTCCCGGCTCGCGATTCTCGCGCACGCGTTCGTCGTTGCACAGCGCGCACGGACACGCATCGCGCAGGTACTGAAAGCTGTAATGACTGTGATGCCCGTCTTTCCAGTCAATGTCCATACCGGTGCCCGCAGTCACATTGACTTTCACGGACTTAGGAGAGGTCTCCTCAACGGTGGGCATGTATCCAGTATCGCATATTGCGAACGTGGATTTGGTGCAGAGTGGCCGTGGGTGCCCCATGTCTGCCTTCGTTTGGCAGACGTGGGAACAAAGATTACTCAACACTTTGCTGAAGATCACGTCGTGCTGGAAACCAACTTCGTATCCCTGCTGCCGCAACACCGTCGCGATCTGACCCCAATGGCGGATGCTGTGGATCGCGCCATGGAGCAGCAGCTTGCGCGGCGTTGCGGTGAACTCGCCCAGCGTGCTGCTGTCGTATGTCTGCGGAGTCGCAAGCTGTTCTTCGGTGGCGCTAGCGAGATACTCGCGATACTTCTTGCGCGCCAATCGCCCAATATCAAAGAGCTGTTCCAGCGTGCGCGCCTCGAGCGCCCGATCCGGCGTCATCTCTTCGCCCAGCAGTCGCTCCGCATTTCGTTGGGCAACGCTGAAAATATGGAAGAGCTTGTTACGGAGTGTGTGCTTCAACTCCACGCGCGCGCTCAGCGCAGGAGCATTTGCGCGGAACCATTCTTCCCAATGGTTTGCGTCCTCTTCTTCGTAGGCGAACAGGTCGGCAAACGAGACGCCAGGCCCTGTGCTCATGCATGTCCTCTGCTGATTAGACGGGATAATTGCCGATCAGGATTCAGCCGCTCACTTCAGTCCGCGACTCGCGATGTCCTTGCGGTAATGCATGCCCTCGAAGCTGATCTTCCCGACCGCCTCGTATGCCCGCAAGACGGCCGTCTTCAGGTCCGCCCCACGAGCTGTCACGCCCAACACCCGGCCGCCGCTGGTGATGTACGCGCCGTTCTCCTTGCGCGTGCCCGCATGGAAGACCTTCACGCCTTCCACTTTTTCCGCTTCGTCGATGCCCGAGATCACCTTTCCCAACTCCGGCGTGTCGGGATATCCACGCGACGCCAGCACAACGCAAACCGTCGCATCATCGGACCACTTGAAGTCGCCCTCGCTGATTCGGCCTTCCGCCGACGCGATGAATGCTCCTAGTAGATCGCTCTCCAGCCGCATCAGGATCGGTTGCGTCTCCGGATCGCCAAAGCGGCAGTTGAACTCCAGCACCATCGGACCTCGGGCTGTCATCATCAGGCCGCAATACAGAATTCCCGTGAACGTCGCGCCCTCTTCGCGCATGGCATTCACCACGGGACGCGCCACATGATTCAGCAGCCATTCGCGCATCTGCGGATCGACAATTTTCGGCGTCGAATATGCGCCCATGCCGCCAGTGTTCGGACCGGTGTCATTGTCGCCGACGCGTTTATGATCCTGCGCTGCCACCAGCGGTACCACGCGTTCGCCGTCGCTGACCACCAGGAACGAGAGCTCTTCGCCTTCCAGGTATTGCTCCAGCACTACGCGCGCGCCCGCCTCGCCCACCATCTTTCCGGCCAGCATCTCGCTGGCAACCGCACTAGCTTCTTCGCGACTCTGCGCGATGACTACGCCTTTGCCCGCTGCGAGCCCATCAGCTTTTACCACGATGGGCGTGCCAAAATGCGGCAGGGCTTCCTTGATCTCGGCGGCCGTCGTGCAGATCGCAAAGTGCGCCGTTGGAATCCGATGGCGCTGCATGAATTCCTTGGCGAAAATCTTGCTCGACTCCAGCCGCGCCGCCGCCGCCGTCGGTCCGAAGATGCGGAATCCGCGTCGGCGGAACTCGTCGACAACTCCCAGCGCCAGTGGGACTTCGGGCCCCACCACCGTCAGATCAGGCTGAATTTTGCTGGCCGCCTGCACCAGCGCATCAATGTTCTTGACGTCAACGGGAACGCATTCCGCTTCGTCGCAGATGCCGCCGTTTCCCGGAGCGCAAAAAATCTGCGTCACCCGCGGACTCTGGCGCAGCTTCCACACGATGGCGTGTTCACGCCCACCACTGCCTATCACGAAAACTTTCATTTTTGATCTCGGGAAAAAGGTTAGGGCGCACGATCAGCAATGTCAAACAAACATGTTCGGACAAACAAAAACCCCGCACCTTGCGAGTGCGGGGCTGGGCGAATCAAAACTTGCTTTTACTGCTCGTCATCGTGAATCTTCAGATCCTGTAGCGACTTCTCCAGCTGTTTGCGCACTTCTTCCATCTGCTTCTGCAGGTCTTTCTGATTCAGCTGCATAGCGCGCGCGGCTTCTTTCTGCGCACGGGCGATTTCGCGCTCGATCTCCGGACGCATGCGTTCCATCTCCGCCTTCACGCGCTCGGAATTCACCTGGTCCATATCCTTGCGATGCAATTCCATCTCGCGCTTCACTTCTTCCTGCGCCCGCGCGGTTTCCCGCTCAATCTCCGGACGGAGCGCCGCCAACTGTTTGTTGATTTCGCCCATATCCGGCATGGTGAAAGCGCCGCTGGCGTCGCTGCGCGACCGGTCAGGAACGTTGAAGCTCAGCGTTTGCTCCCGGCGGTCGCGTAGAACTTTCACGCTGAGTTTGCCGCTCTGTTGCCGGAGCACGCGGCTCCAATCGGACACATTGTCCACCGACGAATTTCCGGCGGCGATAATCACGTCTCCTGCCTTGAAGCCTGCGGCTTCGGCATTGCTGCCGCGGTCGACCGAGCGTACCAGTACGCCGCGCCCATTCTTGGTCCCGAAATACTGTGCCAGTTGTCCCGACAGCGATTCCACCGTCAGGCCACTACGCCGCTGCATCACGTTGATCACCGGAGGCTCGGGAATCTCGATGTGCGGAAGCGAAGGCGGATTGAAGTGGAAGTTGTAATCGTAGTTGTAGTTGAACGTTTCTTTCCGGTTCGCCAGTTGCACAGGCACCGTTTGCATCTGCCCCTCGCGGCTGATGCCAAGCTTCACCGTCTGTCCAGGAGGTGTCTGACGAATGAATTTTCTCAAGTCTCTGGAGTTGGACACCTGCTGGCCGTTGAATGACAGAATCACATCCTGCTCGCGAAGTCCCGCCTTGCCTGCAGGGCTGTCCTGATCGACAGTCGTGATTTCCACTCCCGACGCCTGGCTCAGCTTCAGCCGACCCATATTGTCGTGAGTGACATCATCTGGATCGATACCCAGATACGATCCCGACACCCGAACGGCCGGTGCAGCAGGGGCGGCCGGAGCCGCAGGGGCGGCCGGAGCCGCAGGAGCTGCTTGTGCTGGAGGAGCAGGCGGGGCGCTCTGCGCAATTCGAACTAGAGTCACTGTCGTCGACTGTGCTACTGGGGCCACTGCAGCTCCCGCTGGAACTGGTGCAACCATTGCTTCGGGAGCGACCGCCGTCGCCGGAGCGACTGCTTCCTCCGGCGCGACCTGCGCCAGCGCGAAGGCTGCCACAATCAGAATTAAGAAATTTACGAATACGGCTGTCCGCATGATGGTTTCCTTGGGTGAATTTCCTCCAGCTCCACTTTCTTTCCGCCCCACGTTCGTGAAGCCAACGTGAGAATCCCCACCCCCGATTCTCGGGCCCCCGGCGAGACCGCTTTTGGCTCGCTGGGGTGAGGTCACTACTTTCCCGCCTTTCTGAATTCGATATTGCCCAGGTTCGTCACGATCTTCAGCTCTGGGCCTCCGCCATTCAAACTGCCATCGGCATAGACCGTATGTGGACCGTAGCCTTCGCCCTCGGACCGCACCTTCAGTTCAGGGAAATCCGAGCGAATTTTGTGACCCATCGCCGTCTCAATCGTCGCGTGCACCGTGACATGAACATCCGGCGAAAGGTACACAATCACGTCGCCCGTTGAGGTCTCCAGCGTGGACACCCCCGAGCCATTATTCCCCAGGAACTCCGCCGTAATCGTGCCCGCTCCGGTGGTAGCCTTGGCGCCCTGCATCAGCTTCCATAGCTCGATGCTGCCTCCGCCAGTCTCTGCGTGCACCGGACCCTTGGCTCCCGACAACCGTATGCTGCCGCCGCCGGTCTCCATCGTGGCGCGATTGGCAACGTCGCTCACCGATATGCTGCCACCGCCGGTTTCCGCCTTCACGTCGCCGTTGCATTGCCGAATATCGATACTTCCGCCGCCGGTCTCCGCGGAGACGTAGCCGGCCGATCCAATCGAGATGGACCCGCCGCCTGTCGACGCGACCAGCTTGCCCTTCACCGAGGTCACATTGATCGATCCGCCGCCGGTTTCGAGGTGCAGATCATTCCAGGTCGTGCCGACGTTGATCGCTCCGCCACCAGTTTCGGCCGTCGCGGGACCGCCCAACTGATCGAGCGAGATGGCTCCGCCGCCGGTCTGACTCGACACCGCGCCTGAGATGTTACGCACGTTCACCCCGCCGCCTTCGGTCTCGATCTTTACCGTGCTCAAATCACGAGGCACAGTGAAATTGAAGTCGGCATTGAACTTGTGGCTTCGTCCTTCAGAATTGCCTTCGAACATCGCCATATCGCCGCGTCGAGTAGCCGTGATTTTGAAATGCTCGAAACTGCGCCGGGCATCTTCCTCGGAACCAGTGTAGGAACGCTTTTTGATGACGTATTGAATTTCGTTCTGTGTTCCACCCTGCACTTGCACTGAGCCTACATCCGTTTGTACCTTCAGCTGCCTGGCGTCGGTGACGGTGCCCGTCACCTCTTCCACCCAGGCATTGCCTTCGCGATACATCCGGGATTGTTGCGCCAGCGCGGGAACGGCAGCGGCCAGTGCCGCCAGTACCACAACTGCCGCGAATTGATTGATCGGTTTCAACGTTAGCTCCTGAACTCCCACCAGACTGCCTTGGTTTCCCCTTGACTCGCCCTCTTCCTCGCGGTCTCCTGCGAAGCTTCGGTTAATCGATCTCCGGCGTCGTGTTCAACATGTTGCGCGACTGCCGCCGGATGAAAGTGTCTTTGTCTTTATCTGCCAGATACTGCAATGCCATGTGTACGCTGCTGTCGGCCTTCACCGGCTGCAACTCGTGCAACGCCTCGGCGCGGACGCCCGGATTGCTGTCGTGCAGCACGGCTTCAATCATCGCGTCACGCACGGTGACATCATTCTTCACGTACGGACCCAGCGCTTCCAGTGACTTGATGCGTACCCCGGGGTTCGTATCGTAACGAAGTGCCGACACCAGCGCCTCGCGAATCGCAGCATCATCCGGACGCTGCGTCAGCAGGTCGATCGAATCCTGGCGCAGCCCGGAGTTCGTGTTGTTACGCGCGGCGTAAAGCAGCAGTTGCTGGATGCGCGCATCGTTCAGATTGCCCTCGACCGTCTGCGGCTGCAGCGAGTCAAACTTGATTTCCACTTTGTTCGAGTTCGGATCCTGCGTGATCGTACGGATACCTGCGATCGACATTGCATCCGGCGCGGTTGCAGGCGTCACATTACCGCTGCTCGGCCGAATCACTCCTGCTCCGCTAGTCCCGCTGTTCCTGCCCATCTGGTACGCCGTCAATCCACCGCCTGCAAATCCAATCATCAGCAGTACCGTCGCCAGTGCTGGCGAAAACTTCATCTGTCGCAACCACGCCGTCGGATCAAAAAACAACCGCCGCCATCCGTGCTCCTGCTCCGTGGTCTCCAGGGCCTCCTGCAAACGCATCCGCGACGCAGCCAGAAAGCTCGGCGAGGGCTCCAGGCGCGGCAGGGCCGACATCTGCCCACGAAACTCCTGCACCGACTTCAGCTCCGTCGCGCAATCGTCGCAGCGCTGTACATGCTGTTCCAACTCGATGCGCGCGTCGTCCGTGAGCTCGTCGTAGCTATAGAGCGTGATGTTTGCCTTGACCCATTCGCAGTTCATACTTACCTCATCTCTGCCAGTGCTTGCCGTAACTTCTGTGTTGCCCGGAACAGCGTGTTCTTCGCCGTCTCTTCCGTCGTATTCAAAATCTCGCCGATGGTGCGCAGCTTCAATCCCTGGTAGTGCTTCAGCTCGAACACCATGCGTTCGCGAACTGTCAGCTTTTCCAGCGCCGCGCCAATCTTCGTCCCCAATTCGCGCCGCAGAAGGTCACGCTCGGGATGATGTGTCGGCCGCGCATCCGCAACCTGATCGAGCACGTTGAACTCTTCGCCATCGGAATCGGTCGTGACCGGAGCATCTTCCTTGCGCACTTGCCGTTTGCGCAAATGATCCAGGCACAAATTGGTCACGATACGATAAATCCAGGTATAGAAGGAGCACTCGAAGCGGAAGTTCCCGAGACTGCGATACGCCTTCAGGAACGCGTCCTGATAAATGTCCTGCGCATCGTCGGGCGATCCCGTCAGGTTCATCGCCAGTCGAAGTACGGCCTGATCGTACTGCCGGACCAGTTCTTCGAAAGCGGCACGATCGCCTTGTTGCGCCTGGCGTATCAGCGCTGTGTCGTCGATACGGCCTTGTCGTTGCCCGAGCATCGGTCTCCAGGATGAAGTGGAACTCTTGTCGTTTGGGAGCCGGGACTGAGCGCTGCGCTCCGTGGCCCGCGTTGCGCCAACCGACAAAGGAAACGCCATTGTCTCGGCCGGCATGATCCCGCTCACCTCATCCTCTGCCGACGATCTTTTTGTCTCGAGACCGTCGTGCTCCACACTGCGCCTTGTACACGCTTTGTGGGCTGCTTCTTGTACCTGCTTACCGGAAGCTATCTTCTGGCTCGCAAGGACTTAGACGAGGGGTAGCCAAAATCGTTAGCGATTATAGGGAGATGGCGAAGAACGTGCAAAAGCGGGAAAAAGTGAAGCAATGGAACCCACTCGCCCTCGAGTGGGATTGGCGGGTGCTGCTGCGTAGCTAAGCACGAGGCGGGGTGCCCGGTTCTTGCAGCAGGAAGGGCCGGAACGTGGTCGCACCACGCCCCAGCCTCTTATTTCTGAGCCGATTCGCGGCCTACGCAATCCGCTTCGGAGCCCGAGCTTCTCTTTCTCTTCGCTCGCTGGCCAGTGCCTCTTCGGCTTCGCGAGTCGTGATCGGCACCTTGGCGCCTCGGATCGCCCCATACGCGCCCGCCGCCAGAGCAGCGCCAATCAGCGGGGCGATGATGAACATCCACAATTGGCCGATTGCCCAGCCTCCTACAAACAACGCCGGACCAATGCTCCTTGCCGGATTCACCGACGTATTCGTGATCGGAATCCCGACCAGGTGGATCAGCGTGAGCACGAGTCCAATCGGGATTCCGGCGAAGCCGACCGGAGCCAGCACATCCGTCGACCCCAGCACCGTAAGCACCAGGAACATCGTCAGAACGATCTCGGCCAGGAAGCATGCGCCCAGCGAGAAGCCGCTCGGGGAGTGCGCGCCATATCCGTTCGCGCCCAGGCCGGCAGCACTCGCGTCGTAACCGCCGGGCAAACCCTTTGCTATCGCCAGGATGATGGCCGCCGCGATCACCGCCCCAATGATCTGCGCAATGATGTATCCCACGGCGTCTCGGCCGCTGATCTTGCGTGCGAACAGCACGCCAACCGTCACTGCCGGATTGATGTGACATCCCGAGATCGGGCCAATCGTGTAAACCATCGCCAGTAGCGACAATCCAAAGGCAAACGCTATGCCGACAAAACCAATCTTGGTGCCGGCCAGAACGGCGCTTCCCACTCCTCCAAAGACCAATACAAATGTGCCCAGAGCCTCCGCGGTGTACTTGTTCATCCGAGCCTCCTTCAAGGGCCAGTTCGAACAACTTCTTCAGCGATCTTTCATGCAGTTCGGATTGGATGGACCTTAGAAAGGTTTCCCGAAGCAGCGAGAATTCTGCGGCCAATCTTGCATGCCTTCCCCGTTACTAAGACGAAAGCTGCCGAAGGCTCCTCGCCAACCGTGAAACGCAGCCATTACCGGTCGCTTCCTGCATTTACCCGGCTGTCATCTTTTCCCACTACAATGAGGAGCTTGCAAACGCGGCTTCGGAGTGCGTGCGTTTTATGCAGAACTTTTATGCGATCAAGGTGAATATGCGTTGGTTGGGATGGGCAGCAGTTCTATTGTTCTCGGCGACAGCCATCGCTCAGCAAATTCCGGCGGGAACCGTTATTCCGGTCATGCTCAACACAAGTCTGAATGCCAGTAAAGACGGCGCCGGCAAGAACATCGAAGGCAAGGTGATGCAGGACGTACTGACCCCGCTGGGTTTCACCATCAGCAAGGGGTCGAAGGTCACCGGTCAAATCGTGAGCGCCGGAAAGTCGGGCGGCTCTGACTCCACCCTCGTTCTCAAGTTCGACTCCATTCAGGATCATGGCCGCACCGTTCCGCTGACTGCCGCTGTCTTGGCCATTGCTTCCATGCAGAGTGTGGCGCAGGCACAGGCCCCCATCAATTCCAATCCCGACATGCTGCCTGCCAGTTCGTGGACTACGCGCCAGGTTGGCGGCGACGTCGTCAGCCGTTCCCAGCGAAAAGTTGGTACTCCCGGCGGACTCACCGGAACCTGGGTCGAAGACAGCTCCGTAATCATCAAACTCACGCCCAATGCCGACGCCGGATGCCCCGGCGGCCCAGGCTACGATCGCCCACAGGCCGTTTGGATCTTCTCCAGTTCGGCTTGCGGAACGTACGATTTGGGTAATGCGCGAATTGCGAGTTCGGGAGCAGCTCCGCCTCTCGGCAACGTCTCGATAAGCTCCGACCGCAATCTTCAAATCCGCGGCGGCAGCGGCTGGCTGCTGATCACGGTCGACAAAAAGTGAAGAAGCTTAGGAAGCGGATGATCTGGCAGGAAGTGGTTCCGGCCCTTGCTTCGCAAGGACCGGGCACCCGAATCTAACAACTGACAACTGCAACTGCAACTACTCTGCGGCTTCTTTTCCGACCTGGACCTTGATGGTCCCGGTGACTTCGCGGAAGATGCGGATCGCGACGGGGAACTCCCCGACGGTCTTCAATGGCTCATCGAGCACGATCTTACGGCGATCGATCTCAAAGCCCTTCTTCTCCAGCTCGGCGGCAATGTCGGACGAGGTAACCGATCCAAATAGCTGATCATGTTCGCCCGCGCGACGCGTGAAGCTGAGCGTGACTCCAGAGAGCTGCTGCGCCAACGCCTCGGCTTCGGACTTATCCTTCTGCGCGCGTCGGACCGACGCAGCTTTCATTTGCTCAATGACGTTCTTGTTGCCGGAGGTCGCTTCAATGGCGAGTTTCTTCGGGAGCAGGAAATTGCGGCCATAGCCTTCGGCCACTTTCACCACATCGCCGCGCGAACCTAACTTCGGCACATCTTCTTTCAGAATGACTTCCATGTCATAACTCCGATCAAAATTTTTCACACCCATGTCGGGTGCCCGGTCCTTTCCCTCGTTTGGAAAGGGCCGGAATGCCTTTACCGCGAGCTTCCTGCGAACGGCAGCAAGGCGATGTTGCGCGCGACCTTGATAGCCCGTCCCAGACGGCGTTGATGCGGCGTGCAGACGCCACTCAGGCGCCGAGGCACGATCTTGCCGCTTTCCGCGATGAACTGCGAGAGCAGCCGATAGTCCTTGTAGTCGATGCCATCAATCTTTTCGACGCAGAACTTGCAGACCTTCTTGCGACGGAAATATTTGCGTTGTTCGCGACCGGGGCCGCCGCCGGGCCGTCCGCCTGGACGTCCACCACCTTGGCGCGGTTCGCTGCTAGCCGGAGCTCCCGAGCTTTGCTGAGTTGATTCGTCAGCCATGTTTCTCCTTCTTCCTGGCGGTCAATGGACCGCTTAATCTTTCTTTGTAATAGCGGCTGGGCCGCTGAATCCTTACGCCTGCGCCGGAGTTTCGGCAGCAGCCGATTCTGCCTGCGCGGCAGCAGCTGCTTCCGCAGCCGCGGCGGCGTGCGTTCCTGCACCACGTCGGCGCGAATCGCGAATCTTCTTCACCTTGTCCAGGCGCTTCTGTTCGACGTCGACGCGCACGGTGATGAACTTGATCACCGGCTCGGCAACGCGCAACCGGCGCTCTAACTCAAACACCAGCTCGCCCGGACCTTCGATCACAAACAAAACGTAGATCCCTTCCGAGAACGTGCCCACCGTATATGCGAGGCGCCGTTTTCCCATCTTTTCGACGGTCTTCACTGTGCCCTTCGCATTTGCCACCTGCGTGCTCAGAGTCGACGTGAGCTTCTCCAGGTCTTCATCCGTCATGTCAGGACGGACAATAAACATCAGTTCGTAAGTGCGTTGCATTCTTCAGCTCCAATTCAAACTTGCTGCGCTTTCGCGCTCGTTACTCTGCCTGCTCTTCCGTCTCCGGCCGACGGTTGAAGCGGTTCATCGCCACGTTCACGCCTTCGGTCACGATCACCCGCGCCGCTTCCGCCGCGTTATCGAGCAGTTCATCCACTAACTTCAGCTCCGACTTCTTCAACTGCCGGAGTACATAACTCTTGCCATCGCGAATCGGTGTATCTGGCCCAATTCCCAGCCTGACGCGCGTAATCTCCTGGGTATCCATCGCGCCGATTACCGACTTCATCCCGTTGTGTCCTGCGGCGCTTCCGCGCTGCCGGACTCGCAAACTCCCGAACGGCAGATCCAGCTCGTCGTAGATCACGATCAGATCGCTCTCCGGCTGAATCTCGTACTCCGTCGCCAATTCGCGCACCGACAGGCCGCTCAGGTTCATGAACGTTTCGGGTTTCGCGAGAACCACTTCCTGATCCCCGATCCGCCCTCTGCCCGTTACCGCCCGGCAGTGCCGGTTGTCCACCTGCGTTCCCAGTTGCTCGGCCAAACGGTCGATCGTCAGGAAGCCCAGGTTATGCGGCGTGAACTGATACTCGATGCCAGGATTTCCAAGACCAACGATCAGTTTCACGCTTGAACCATCCACCTTCGCGCTCGTCTTGCCGCGAAGGCGAACGACTGTGGCCAACCGTTTCGAGTCGGCCACATGCCGTTACTTCTTTTCCTTCTTCTCGGACTTCTCGCCACCCTCGGCAGCGCCTTCCGTCTCCTGCTTGCCCTTCTTGATAACCTCGGGCTCGGCCGGAGTCGCAGCAGCCGCAGCTTCCGCGCCTTCCACCGGAGTTGCTTCCACGATTTCCTTTACCGACGTGATGTGCGCCACTGGAATGTTCTCGTCCGTCAGGAACTTGATCTTGCCTTCCATGTGCGGCAGATCGGACACACGCAGCACCTGCCCGAAGGCGAGGTTGGTCACGTCCACATCGAGGTGAGCCGGAATGTCGCCCGGCAAGCACTCGATTTCCACTTCGCGCAGCAACTGTTCCAGGATGCCGCCTTCGGTCTTCACGCCCTGCGGAGTGCCCTTCAGCAACACCGGCACTTCCAGCCTCAGCTTCTGATCCATCGCAATGCGCTTCAGATCGATGTGCAGCAGTGATCCCTTGATCGGCTCATGCTGGTAATCGACGATCATCACTTTGCTGTTCTCGCCGTCGACGCTGAGATCGAAAATCGTGTTCGCGCCCGAATCCGAACGCAGGATCTTGTTGATCTGCTTCGGATCGACGGCAATCGCCACCGGATCTTTGTGCGCGCCATACATAATGGCGGGGATAACGCCCTTCAGACGCAGACGGCGGGCTTCGTTCTTGCCACGCTCTTTCCGCGGCTGGGCTTTCACATTTAGAGTTTCGTTTGCAGTAGCCATATTCCTTCCAATTCCTTCACTTCAATGCTGAATCGTCAGACAAACAGCTTGCTGACGGATGTCTCTTCATGAATCGATTTGATCGCGCTGCCAATCAGGCCCGCAATCGATAAAACTTTGACTTTTCCTGCCAGATCCCGTTTCGCCTGTTCCGTTAGCGGGATCGTGTTCGTTACCACCACTTGCTCGATCGGTGACTGTGCCAGTCGCTCTGTCGCCGGACCCGATAGGACCGCGTGAGTTGAGCACGCCACAATTCGCTTTGCGCCCGCTTCTTTCAATGCCGCCGCCGTCTTCACCAGCGTACCGGCCGTGTCGATGATGTCGTCGAGCACCAGGCAAGTGCGTCCTTGCACATCGCCGATCACGTGCATCACTTCCGTTACATTCATCGCCGTACGACGTTTATCGACGATCGCCAGTGCCGAATCATTCATCTTCTTCGCAAAGAAGCGCGCGCGTTCCACGCCACCCGCATCCGGCGAAACCACCGTCAGGTCCGGCAGATTCTGCTCCTTGAAATACGACACCAGCACCGGCGACGCGAACAAGTGATCCACCGGCATATTGAAGAAGCCCTGGATCTGCGGCGCATGCAGATCGACAATCACCGCGCGATCCGCACCCGCGGTCGTCAGCAAATCCGCCACCAGCTTCGACGAGATCGGCGAACGCGGCTTGTCCTTGCGATCCTGTCGCGCATACCCGAAGTACGGAATCACTGGAGTGATGCGCCGCGCCGAAGCGCGCTTGAACGCATCGATAAACAACAGCAACTCCATGATGTGCTCATCCACCGGATAGCATGTCGGCTGGATCATGAACACATCCGCGCCACGCACGTTCTCCAGGATCTGCACATACCGCTCGCCATCCTGAAAACGTTGCGACATCGTCTGCCCAAGGTCCATGCCCAGGTGCTTGCAGACTTCGTGCGCGAGTTCGGGGTTAGCCGTGCCGGAGAAGATCTTGAACTTCTCGTCGATACGGCGTTGCGGTTTGCGCTCGCCCTTCGGCTGCGCCTGATCGTCTTTCTTTTCTGCCGGAGCAGGAGTAATTGCTGTCGCCATCGCGTCTACCGCCGTTGCGGTCTGTTGACCGGGATTGCCTGGTTTGGCTAATTCTGGTGCTACGCTCATCGACAAACTTTCAATAGGTAATGGGTAATTTGTAATAGGTAATTGCAAACCGAAAGTCCATTTTCTTCGCCCTGCAATTACCTATTACCTATTCCGCAATTACCAATGTCTTTGGCTGGGCGGCTAGGATTCGAACCTAGACAAAGTGCTCCAAAGGCACTTGACCTACCATTAGTCGACCGCCCAATCCCTAACTGCCTACTTAACAAAAACTGCGGCCGGGGTCCCCGACGAGCGCCGCTTTTGCGCTTGGCGGGGTGGAAAGGCACTTGACCTACCATTAGTCGACCGCCCAGTGAAGCATCGGTAATTTAGGATCGGTAATCGGTAATTGAATACCGGGAACGGTGGATCCTGCTGTCTTTCAGATTCCCGATTACAAATTACCAATTACCTATCCCAAATATCCTGCCAATACTCCGCTCGGTCGAGCGTCCTCGTCGCAGTCCGCCGGAACGCCCTTCGCTTCTAACTTAGCAGCGGCTTTCTCGGCTGCTTCAGCAGTTTCAAACAGTCCATAGACTGTCGACCCGGAGCCAGAAAGCGACGCATACTTCGCGCCTTCGCGTTCCAACACACGTTTCACGTCACGTAGTTCGGGATATTGAGGAAAGACGACGCGTTCGAAGTCGTTTTCTATCCCGGCACGGACGAGGTCGAGAAGCGGTGTCTCGGCCCGGTCCCCGCTCTTGGCGGGAACACCGGCTGTGGTACCCATCAGCCAGGAAAACACACTGGTACTGAACTCGTCGATTGTACCGGAGCTATTGCCCTGGGTCAATTTCCCTTTCGAGGGTCGCGCTGTGTCGAACTTCTCATCCCAGTCCGCAAAAGCCTTCGGAGTGGAAACCGCAATCGGTGGCGTCGCCACAACGCATGCGATCGATTGCAAATCCGGCAGCGGGAATACCTGCTCACCCCGCCCAATTCCCAGGATCGTTCCTCCCACCAGGAACAATGGCAGATCCGACCCAACCTCAGCAGCAATCTCCAACCTCTGCGCCGGTTCCAGTTGCTCTCCCAGTTCCCGCTCGAGAGCCAATATGGTCGCCACCGCATTCGAGGAACCCGCGCCCAATCCACCTTGTACCGGCAGGTTTTTCGTGATCGTGATGCTCACCTTGGCGCGCTTCTTCAGCGCCTTCAACACACGTTCGGTCACGCGCCAGCAGGTATTCGTCTCGTCGTCCGGGACCTTCGGGTTCTTACATCGGATCTCAATCCCCATTCCCCGGGCCGTCTGCACACGAATCACATCATGAAGCGCGATCGTCTGATACACGGTGCGCAGCTCGTGAAATCCGTCTTCCCGGCGCGATCCAATGCGCAGACCTATGTTGATCTTCGCGTACGAACGAATGTTGGTGGGCACGGGAAGATTCTACAGCGAAGCTCTTAGCAATTAGGACACTCAGCACTCAGCCGCCGAGCCTAAGGCTTCACCGCAATCAAGTTGATGGGCTAAGTGCTAATGGCTAACTACTAAGGGCTATTCGCTCAAGAGCAACCCGGCGCTCGCTCCCGTGCTCATGTAAAATAACTGTAATTATCCCGAGTTCTGGCAGGATCCTATGAAGAAGTACCTCCTTCCGCTGTTCGCGACCGTTCTCGCTTGTGGGACCGCATTCAGTGCCGACAACACCAACGGCTCTAATGTCGTCATCGTCGAGGAAATCGTCGCCCGCGTGAACAACGCCATCATTACGCACATGGACGTGGAAAAAGCGCGCGAGCAAATGGCAGCTGAGCTGAAGCAGCGTGCGGCTAGCGCTGGCAGTACTGTCGGTAACGTCGATGCGGAACTGGCAACGCACGAGAAGGACATTCTCAGCGACCTTATCGATTCGCAGCTCCTTCTTCAAAAAGGCGACGAACTCGGAATCGATGTCCAGACGGAACTCATTAAGCGTCTCGACGAAATCCGTAAGAGCATGAACCTGCAAAGCATGGAAGAACTCGAAAAAGCCGCACAGGCGCAGGGCATCTCATACGAAGAATTCAAAGACAATCTGAAGAATGACCTGGTCAAGCGCAACGTCATCTCCAAGGAAGTCGTCTCCAAAATCCAGATCACTCCCAAAGAGGCGCAGGACTTTTACGAAGCCCACAAGGCTGAAATGGAGCACCCCGAACAGGTCCACCTTGCGGAAATCCTGATCGCTCCGAAAACTGCCGCCGCCGAGCCTGGCAAGGAAGCTCCTGAACCGACGCCCGAAGCGCAGCAGGAAGCGCGCAAAAAGGCCGACGATCTGTTAGCTCAACTGAAAGCCGGAGCAAAATTCGACGAAATCGCGAAGAAAGATTCTGAGGGACCAACCGCAGCTCAAGGTGGCGACTTGGGAATGTTCCGCCCAGGAACTATGGCGAAGGAACTGGAGACCATCACATTCGCTTTGAAATCTGGCGAACTGAGCAACGTGATCGAAACCAAGCAGGGATACGTAATCTTAAAGGTCCTCGATCATCAGCAGGCTGGCATTCCTCCCTACAAGGATGTCGAGAATCAAGTCATGGATCAGCTGTACATGCAACGAACCGATCCGGCACTTCGTACCTATCTCACCAAGCTCCGCGAACAGGCGTATATCGAAATCAAACCCAATAGTGGCCTGACCGATAGCCACGCCAGCCCCAACGAAAACCAACCGGTCTACGTCGCGGGAAACGAACAATCGAAGCAAGCCGAAAAGGCGACCAAGAAAAAGAAAAAGCTGCTGCTGTTCTAGGCGAGTGGTTTGTGGCGCGGGCGCCCCGCCCACGACGGCCGACAGCTGATAGCATAGCCGACAGCTTCTCCAAAAACGAAAGGCCCGGCTTCGTTCTCCAGGCCTTTTGTTCGCCGTGCTGTGGAGTCCGACTGGTTGGTCAGCTCCGTCTCAGGCTAACGTCAACTGAACGTCGGCACTCCACGTCTTCGTAGGGCCGGATACGGATGGCGCTTCGGACGCATGGAATTGCCGGAATCTCGTTTAAGCTCTCCGCCGACATGTAGCGCCCCAGGACCTTGGTGTCCGTCTTCAGCAGATCCACCAGGACCAGTCCGTCCACCACGTCGGAAAAACTCGGGTCCACATTGAAGCCCAGCAGTCGCCCGCCTAGCTTCAGATATTGCCGGAACAAAATGGGCACGCCTTTGTGGTCGAGTTCAATGTCGCTGATCGGCTCTGAAACATCTTCGACCGTTCGCAACGCACTCGCGATCACGCGAATGTCCGAGCTTGGAATACGTCGCGCGCGAAATGGCATGCGGGGCTTGAGGAAGCGCTCCAGTTCATCCGACTCCGAACGCGTCTCGAAGTAACGCACCAGCAGTTCGCGCGAGATCGCGTGATAATTGTTGCTGACGCTTACCGCGCCCAGTAACACTGCCGTCTCAGGTCGTTGCGCGACATATTCCGCGATGCCCTTCCAGAGCACCAGCAACGACGAATATTGCTTCTGGTACGCCTCGCAAATAAACGACCGTCCCAACTCCAGCGCCGGACCGATGCGCCGGAACAGCTCGGGGTCGTAGCGAAACAGGGAACTGGTGTAGAGGCCTTGCACGCCGTGCTCTGCCAGAATCTCGTCGACGCGGCCAATCCGATATGCCCCGGCCAATTCCTGGTTGAGGTTGCTCCACAGGAACAGGTGGTCGTAATACGAATCGTAGCTGTCAATGTCGTAAGCGCGCCCTGTGCCTTCGCCGGCGGCGCGGAACGTGACTTCACGCAGCCGTCCAATCTCCATCATCAACGCTGGAATCTGGCTGCTCGTCGCCGTGTAGACGGAAAACTCGCGCGACTCGACCAGCTTTTGCGATGGAGGCAGTTGCGCGATCTCGTTTCGCAACACGCCTTTCGCAATCGCGGCCATCACTTCACGCGGCGGCTCCGGCTTGCGCAGGCGAATCCGGTGCACCTTAGGCTCGGGCCGATTCCGTTCCGCCAGCAAATACGTTCTCCACCGCAGATACCGCGTGGCCGCCTCGGGCTCTGGCAACGGCAGCAATCTGTTCCGCGGGAATATCCGATCCAATGCTGATCTCAATCGTCTTACCGCGCTTATTCAGTAGCTCCTGCGGCAAACGAACCGTGCGCAGTCGCGGATGCACGAATCCAAGCAAGTGAAATGGCAAACTGTTTTCGCCCTTCACATACACGGGAAGCACTGCTGCTCCACTTGCTCGAGCCAAGCGCGCAGCCGTGTCGCTCCACTTCGGATCAATGACGCGCTGGGTACGCAAATCCCAACTGGAAACTTCTCCCGCGGGAAAGATCACTAGCACACCGCCGTTGCCGAGCCATTCCAGCGACTCGCGAATTCCGCGCCGATTCTGCAGAGGCGAGCGCCGGTTTCGAAACGGATCGACGAAGATGCATCCTTGCCGCAGTTCGGGAATGCCCGCCAGCAGGTAGTTCGTCATCACCTTCACGTCCGAACGAACACGCGCGAGCGTGCTACCGAGAATCGCACCCTCGATCATCCCAAACGGATGATTCGCAACCACGACCAGCGGACCAGAACTGGGAATGTTCTTCAGATCCGAGTCGCTGACTTCGCAGTCGACCTGCATCTCCTGCAGAACGCCTTGCCATATGCAACTTTGATCGCTGCTCTGCACGCGCGAATACAGTTCCCGCAGTGCATCGGGGAACAGCAGCTTCTGCATGATGTGATCGGGAAAAGGAAAAAAGCGGGGGAATCGATCTTGACCAGGTACACGTAAACTGCGCCGTGGTGCCCGCATGATGAGGTTGTACCTTTTCGCCTTTAACAGCGGATGAAGGCTCGGTTAAGAATCAGTGAATAGTTGCCGAACTTGGTTCGGCTATCGATCCAGTCACCACCACTGCCTAATTAAATGACAGGCAGAGGAGTCTTCGAGAAACGTGCAGTGGCGTCAGCCTGCTCGTGCGCGTGATAACTGGAGCGCACCAGCGGGCCCGATTCCACATGCCGGAAGCCCAGTTTCAGGGCCTCTTCCTTTAATAGCTGGAATTCCTCGGGCGTATAGAAACGCTGCAAGGGGAGTTGGTCTTTCGAGGGACGCAGGTATTGTCCAATGGTAAGTATGTCGACATCGCGCGCAGCCAAGTCGCGGAACACTGTAATCAGTTCCGGGATCTCTTCGCCCAGGCCGACCATCACGCCGGTCTTAGTGACTGCGTTTTCATCAATCTGTTTCGCGCGCCGCAATAGTTCCAGCGTGCGTTCGTAACGCGCCCCCGCACGTGCCGCGGGATACATGCGCGGCACAGTCTCGGTGTTGTGATTCAAAACGTCAGGCTTCGCATCCATCACGATGCGCAGGCAATCCTCGCGCCCCTGGAAGTCAGGGATGAGAACTTCCACGCGACAATCGGGAATCATGCGCTTGATCTCGGTGATCGTGTCGGCGAATACGCGCGCCGCACCAACATTGTCGTCATCGCGATTCACGCTGGTAACCACCGCATGTTTCAAGCCGAGCGTTGCGACCGCTTCTGCTACTCGCCGAGGCTCGTCAAAGTCGATCGGCTCCATGTGCCCCTTGGGGACGGCGCAAAAGCCGCAACGACGCGTGCAGTGATCGCCGAGCAACATGAAGGTCGCGGTCTTGTGATTCCAGCATTCGCCAATGTTCGGGCACTGTGCCGACTCGCAGACCGTATGCAGCCCGAGCCCGCGTGCCAGCTTCTTCAGGTCGTGATAGCCCTCGCCCATGGGCGCGCGCGCCTTCAACCACTCCGGCTTGCGCTGGTGCGGACGCGGACTGGTCTCGATCTGGATTAACTGGACCTGGCTGCTCATGAGCTCTTCTCAATTGTACGATGACCGCGGCCCGCCTGACGACTCACGCCCCGCCAGGCTTTGGTACTTAGATCACATGCAAATACGCGATCACGTCCTCTAATTGCTGCTGGTTCAGAACATCTCCGAAGGCAGGCATCATGGCGCGTCCCATGCGAATCGTATCGCGCACACGATCGTCGTTTACGGGCATGCCGTTGCTCATGTAGCGCTTTTTGTAGAGGCCCACGAGGTTCGGTCCGTGCTCGCCATTGCGATGGCATACAGCGCAGGTCTGATTGAAGATCTGCTGCCCCGTAACCTGCTGTGGTGTAAGGCTCGTCGCAACTTCAGGTTTGCTGGAGTTGCATCCCGCTGCCGCCATCAGCAGCGCAAGCGAGGCACAAACGATCGCGATTGGCACGATTACTTTTGTCATCATCGATGCACTTTGGTGAAAGAACTCGCGGCCTTTACCAGCCGTAGAATGAAAACAGCAATGCCGGTCGCACTCAAACGCGCCTACGATCCACCATCATCTCACGACGGAGTTCGTGTCCTGGTTGATCGCCTATGGCCGCGCGGACTGACCAAGGAGGCCGCCAAAATCGACCTCTGGCTGAAAGAAGTGGCGCCTTCGAATGAGTTGCGCAAGTGGTTCCACGAACGCCCCACGCAATGGCTGGCATTTCGCAAGAAGTACCTGCAGGAACTCACGAATCCCGAGGCAAATGCCGCGCTCGACCAACTACATCAGCTGGCCACGCGCCGTAAGCCGCTGAGTTTGATATTTTCCGCGAAGAACGAATTGCAGAATAATGCTGTGGTCTTGAAAGAACTGCTGGATGGAATGCGCAAGCCGCCTTCTTCGACAGGACCGGGCGGCGCTGCCGTAGGACGCGCCAGGGTCCGCATGCCGCGCCCGAAATAGCCTCAGTGCTTCTTGGCTCCGTACGCAACCACTGTGTTCACGATCTGATCCATCACGTCGGTCGCCCTCCGGTTCTGCAGGTTGTGATTGTTGATCATGATCGAGAACGCCACGCGATCGCCGTTCAAGGTCGTCAGATAGCCCGACAACGTATTCACGTGCCCCAGCGATCCCGTCTTAGCCTGAACCCTGCCTTGCGCTGGCGAATTTCTTCAGCCGATCCGCAAGCGATCCATCCACGCCGCCCACCGGAAGCGTATCGATGAACTTTCGGTCCCCAAATCTGCGAGTCGATGTACTTAAGCAATAGAACAATCGCGTGCGGTGTGACCAGGTTTTGTCGTGAAAGTCCGGACCCATCGAAGAACACAAACTGATCCGCGGGTATTCCGGCCTGAGTCAGAAACGCGCGCTCAACTTCCAATCCCGCCTGAACTGTTCCCGCTGTCCCCTTTTCGCGTCCCAGCAGACGCAGCATCAGTTCGGCGTGCAGATTCTGGCTTACCTTATTAATGACCCGCAAATCCTGCGACAGCGGCTGCGATTCGTAGTTGGCGAGCACCAGGGTCATCGGCAGAGCTGGAGGCCGTGAGGGCAGATCGCCGCCGCCTCCACCATTCGCCGGCGCCGACGCCGTGATGGTGAAGGTCGAAAGGGTCGCCAGTTCCGTGTGCTTCGTTTTCGTCCGGCCATAGATCACAATCCCGCGCTGCTCCAGCATCTGGCGGAACACCTGCGCGGCGAATGCCGCCGGATCTTCAATCGCCAGCGACTCGGTTGCTCCCGGATCGTCCACCGGAATGTTGCCCCACATACTTAGCTGGCTTCCGCCCGGCTCGCGGGTGATGTAGACCCTGCGCGGACCGGTTCCTGCCGGCGTGGTCATGATGCGATTGTCGACCTGGTAGTACTCCGCGTACGGCGTGATGTTCACGAAGGCGCGATCCCCGGCGTGATCCGCGGGAAGAATATTCACGAACAGCACGTTATCATTGATGGTGAGCGCCGACACCGGCGCGCCCCACTCCCACACCATGTCATCCTGCGCCCAGCCTTCGCCGTAGCGTTCGAATGCAAAATAGGAGTCGTCGCCGATCACATCACCGTCAATGAATTTCACGCCGCGCTGGGCTACCTGATCCGCCAGTTGCTGCAGCACCTGCATCGGAGGAAGACTGCGCTCGGTGTGCACGTTGTAAGGCAGGTTGCGGCCAGAGATATTCGGATCGCCGCGTCCCACCAGCACCAGGTCGCCATTCAGGCGGCCGTACTTGTCGACCATCCCTGCCGTTTCCACCGTCGTCCGGAAGCGATAGTCAGTACCGATCAAGGCCATCGTCGCGGCGGTAGTGAACAGCTTGGTATTCGACGCCGGAGTAAAAAACTTGTCTTCGTTCGACGAGTAGAGAACCTTGCCGTTGGTCAGCGAGTCAATCTCAATGCCCAGGAATCCGCGAGCAACATCTGGCTGCTCCAGAATTTTGTTGATGGAATCAGCGAGTCCCGACGCGTTTGTCTCGATCTTTGGCCGATTTTTGGCAGGGGCGGAGAGGGCGCAGAGAAGCAGCAGAAAAGAGACAAACAGGCGTGCGGCATGGGGTGAACCGCGCATGAACGTACTTGGATTCTAGCACCGTTTTGTGTGCCATCCAGCTTTCCAGACAGTTACCTTCCGTTACAATCGGCCCATGCGCCCTGTCTTCCAGTGGGCTGTCGGCGAACGCACCCTAGAGCTCGGACGCCGTACGCTCGTCATGGGCGTGGTCAACGTAACCCCCGACTCGTTTTCCGACGGCGGCCAGTTCTTCGACCGCGGCCATGCCGTCGAACACGGCCTCCAACTGCTCGACGAAGGCGCGGACATCCTCGACATAGGCGGTGAATCCACCCGCCCCGGCGTTGTGGTCGAAACCGCGGCGCGGGTTTCGACGAAGACCGGAGGCAAGCTTGCGCCTGAGAAAGCGACCGTCGCCGCCGACGAAGAATTGCGCCGCGTGCTGCCGGTGATCAGCCGAGATCAAACGAGTGCGGCCGGACGCCCTCATCTCCGTCGACACTTACAAGGCCGCGGTGGCGCGAGCCGCCGTCGAAGCCGGAGCGGACATCGTCAACGACGTCAGCGGACTGCAATGGGATCCGGAAATGAAGAAGACTGTTGCGGCTCTTCCGTGCGGCTTCGTGCTGATGCACATGCGCGGCACGCCCGAGGAATGGAAGAGCCTGCCGCCTGTCGCTGACGTGGTCAGTCTGGTGAAGCGCGAACTACGCGAACGCGTGCAACAGGCTGAACTGGCGGGAATCAAGAAGAAGCGAATCGTCGTCGATCCCGGCATTGGATTCGGCAAGAACCTCGAGCAGAACTATCCGCTGCTGAATCGGCTGAGCGAACTGCAAGACCTCCGCCTGCCGATTCTGGTTGGAACCTCACGTAAATCGTTTATTGCGAAAGCGCTGGAGAACGAACGGCGAGAAACCTTCACCGCAAGATCGTCTTTATGGAAGCCTGGCTGCGATGATGATCTCGATTCTGAATGGCGCTCAGATCGTTCGCGTGCACGACGTGAAGCCAGCGGTAGACGCGGTGCGAGTGGCCGATGCGGTGCTCAACTCAAGGTGATATGCAATTTGTAATTGGTAATAGGTAATTTAAGAACCGGCGCTCTCGATCTGCCGCATTACCAACTATTCAATTACCAATTACAAATTACCGATTCGATTAGAAGTTTTTCCTCGAGTCAATCAGTATCGTCACCGGCCCATCATTCACCAGCTCCACTTCCATCATCGCCTGAAATTTCCCGGTCTCGCAGCGAACGCTGGCTGCACGGATCTTCTCAACGAAGTATTCGTAGAGCCTGCGTCGCTTGCTCAGGACGCGCCGCCGCATCAAACGACGGACGCCGCCCGCGACGCATGTCGCCATGAGAGTGTGAATTGCGAGACTGCGAGAATCGCACCGCCCACGTCGGTTACTGCGAGGTTCATTTTCTCGCCCGCATCTTCAAAGACGCGCATCCCCACGATCTTGTCGGCCAAGGTAATCCGCGTCAGACTCGGTGTCGTCTTGCGCGACTCCAAGCAGCACCAGCAGACCCTTCTCGATCTGACCGACGGTCTCGCTCGTCGACCTTCACCGAAGCTCGCATTACTCGTTGTACAACGGCTCGCATATTGTATATTTCACCACGGAGACACGGAGGTTAAGAGATAAGATCAAAAGCCGATCTTCCGATGAAAGCAATCTCAAATCTGAATGCTCTCGTAGTCTCTGTGCCTCCGTGGTGAAGTCACGCCGTCACCGCCGCGAACGCCTCTCTTGCCGCTGCCACCGTCTGTTGCACGTCATCTTCTGTGTGCGCTGCACTGAAGAAGGCCGCTTCAAACTGCGAGGGCGGCAGATACACGCCCGCTTCCAGCATGGCACGATGGAATTTCCCGAATGCCTTCGTATCGCTCTTCGCCGCGGAATCCCAGTCGGTCACCGGGCCTTCCTGGAAGAACCACGTAAACATCGATCCCACGCGGTTATAGGTAAGTGGAATATCGGCCTCATTTGCCGCAGAAGCCACCATGCTTACCAGCGTTCCGGCCAGCCGTTCCATGCGTCCATAGATCTCGTTGTTATCGCGCAGATAGCAGAGCATCGCCTTGCCCGCCGCCATCGCCAGCGGATTTCCAGACAGCGTTCCCGCCTGGTACACCGGGCCAACCGGCGCCACCATGTCCATGAACTCTGCGGGACCAGCGTAAGCGCCAACTGGCAGTCCGCCGCCAATCACTTTCCCTAGCGTAACCAGGTCGGGACGCACACTGTAAAGCTCCGTTGCGCCTCCATACGCTACGCGGAATCCCGTCATCACTTCGTCCAGGATCAGCAGCGCGTTCTCGCGCGCAGTCAGATAGCGCAGGCCGTCGAGAAATCCCTTTGCCGGGATAACGCAACCCATGTTGCCGACGACCGGCTCCACGATCACACAGGCGATCTGATCCTTGTATCGGCGGAACGCCTCTTCCACCACATTCAGATTGTTATACGGAAGCGCGATCGTGAACTGCACGAACTCCTCAGGAACGCCCGCCGATCCCGGGATTCCCAGCGTCGCCACGCCTGATCCAGCCTTCACCAGCAGCGCATCCGAGTGTCCGTGATAGCAGCCCTCAAACTTGATGATGTATTTGCGATTCGTGTATCCGCGTGCCAATCGGATCGCCGACATCGTTGCTTCCGTGCCCGAATTCACGAAGCGCACCTTTTCGGCAAACGGATACGCATCGAGTACAGCTTCCGCCAGATCAACCTCTCCCGGCGTCGACGCGCCAAAGCTCGTGCCCTTGCGCGCCGCCTCGATCAGCGCCTCCGTCACCTCGGGAACTGCATGACCGAGAATCTGCGGTCCCCACGAGAGCACGTAATCGATGTACTCGTTCCCGTCCACGTCCCATATGCGCGAACCCTCGCCGCGCGCGATGAATGGCGGCTCTCCGCCCACGGAACGAAACGCCCGCACGGGCGAATCCACTCCTCCGGGAATAATCTCTTCAGCCCGCTTCTGCAATTCATGCGACTTCTGGATTTTGCGCGTCATGACGACCTGCCAGTTAGATTGCGACCAAGAATTCTAGCAGCGCCTGCGAACATAGCCTTGTGAGCTAGATCACTTGTAGAGCCGGGTGGAGCGGGCGTCTCTTGGAACGGGCATCGACTGCGCCTTGTTCCGAGATCCGGAACTTCTTTCGCCCGGAGCATTATTTCCTCGCTTTTGCAGTACATTGTTGCGCGTCGGAGAACGAGATATGCGCATCACTCTTACCGGTTGGCTGCTCTTGGCCTCGTCATTGATCGCCTTCGCGGAACAGCCTTCTGCGAAGAACGTGGAAGGATCTACGAAACCGGCAGATCCGATCCCTTCTTACCAAATCTCGTTAAGAACGGCAGATCCAATGCCGGGCATCCCCTTTTCACCTGTGACGCAGTCAAATCCGTCATGTGCCACGGACGGCACCATGCTGGTGCATTTCGTCGAATTTTCTCCGAGGCAGTTTGTTCCTAAATCATCTTTCTATTCGATCTCGCCTTCCCGCGAAGCCCACTCCTTCCAACTCGATTCGGTTCCAAATTTCTATGACCTGAGAGTAGGCGAAGATTACCTCGGCGAGTCGGAGGTGGTTTTCCTCGTGAGTGGCGCTACCGAATACAAAGAAGGCACCCGATCTGCAGTCTTGCCGGCTGGCGAAAAGAAAGAATACAAGGCAAATGTTGCCGAGCACCACAACTACATCTTCGTCTACGACCGAGGCGGCCACTTCAAGCAGATGGTTCAGCTCGAAAACAATTTTGCGATACAGTCTCTGGGAGTATTTCCCGGCGGAACCTTTCTGGCCTATGGTTTCGACAGCGCAAGCAGATCGCCCCGGCTTGGATTGGTAAAAGAGGACGGAACGCTGCTCCAGTACCTGCAGCTGCCGGACGACTACCTACCTCCGGATCTAAAGAAGGCGCAGGAGGAGCAGAAGCACAGCTCGTCTACCGCACCAATGATCCTCGGACAGGTGCAGTTTGTGTCTTCTGGCACGAACATCATCGTTGCTTCGATCTGGTCACATGGTCCGCTTTTGGAGGTCAGTGAAGCGGGTGCTATTCGCGCAATTCCTGTCAAACTGCCTGCCGATGAGGTTATCGAGAGCGTGCTTGCTTCCGAAACCGCTCTCTATGTTCGTACGATACCCGCCTCCGCATCGCCTTTCTTGAATCAGCAGCCTCCCAAGGAGATGCCCGCGAGGAAAGACACCTTCTACGAAGTAAGCCGCGAAGACGGAAGGATCCTGAAAAGGCTTGAAGTCGCGGGGGAGCCAGGCCCGCGCGTTTCCTGTGCGCACGATAATGATTTCGTCGGCTTTACCTGGAGCGACAAGAATTTTGCACTGCTAATAGGTACCCCGGAGCCCGCATCGAACTCATCCATCGTCGCGCACTGATCTTCTGGGGCGCTTCCTTTACGGCTTTTTTATTTGACTCGATTTTCAGCCCACAATTAAGGTGGCAATAGCCAACGTATTAAGCGTGATCGCGTCGGCTTGCAATCGGTTGCGTGGATTTGAGTAGCCGAACATCCTATGTGACCTCCAGATTCCGGTCTGCTCGTCCGGATTCCTCTCACCTCTGGAAGACGTCTTTCATCTGTATGAAACATGACTGTGAGCTAAATAAGGGCTGCTCTTCGCGTGGAGTTCACGACTGCCAATTCGACCAGAGTTCAAAAGCTGCGGCGGCTGTTGATCCTGCTTGCGCTGCTTCTTTGCAGCGCGATGTCCCTCTACGCCCAAGAGGCCGAAAAGCAAGAGCAACAGCAGGTTAACGCTCCCGATTCGCACGACCCCCAGACCTTCTTTCCTCATCCAGACAAGCGTTATTGGGTCTCCGGTCAGATCAACTTCATTTTCCAGACGAATCCCCCGTTCGATGCCGCCTATAGCGGAACGAACAGCTTCCGCAATCGCTATGAGAAAGCTACCTCGCGCGTCATGACGCTGTTCACCGGCCTGAAGCTGAACGATTCCACCGAACTGCTGGTGAGCGTAGAGGAGACCGGCGGCCGCGGCCTGAGTGATGCGCTGGGACTCGCGGGCTTCGTCAATCTCGACGTTGTGCGCAATCCCGATCTCGGACAGGCACCTTACCTCGCACGCGCCATGGTCCACAAGGTTTTCGCTCTGAGTAAGAACAAGGTGGAAGTCGACCGCGGTCCGCTCTCCGGTTTCACGCAACTGCCGGCGCGCCGCATCGAAGTTCGCTTTGGCAAATTCTCGCTTGCCGACTTCTTCGACCTCAACACTGTTGGCACCGACAGCCACTTCCAGTTCTTAAACTGGACCATCGATAACAACGGTGCGTGGGACTATGCCGCCGACACGCGCGGATACACCGTAGGCGCGATCGTCGCCTACGAGAGTCCTACCTGGGGATTTCATTTCGCGGAAGCGCTTATGCCGACGGTTGCAAATGGCATCGATCTCCAGTGGAACCTTCGCCGCGCTCGCGCCGAAAACTTCGAGTTCATTTTGCATCGCGGGCTTGTCTCCAGGAATGGAGTGATCCGGCTCCTTGCTTACAACAACTCGGCCAACATGGGAATCTATCGCATTGCGAATCAGAATTTTCTGGCTGGCCTTACCCCGACGCCCGAAATCACCGCTCATCCTCTGCAAATCACAGGCAAGTATGGTTTCGCCCTCAACATCGAACAGCAGCTCAATTCCTGGGTCAGCGCCTATGGCCGCTTCGGCTGGAACAACGGCAGGACCGAGTCGTATGCCTATACCGAGGTCGACCAATCCGTGCAGCTGGGGCTCGGATTTTATGGCAACGGCTGGAAGCGCAAATTCGACCGTGGCGGTGTGGCGTTTGTGTCGAACGCCATTAAGAAAGATCACCAGAAATATCTGGCGCTCGGTGGACTCGGATTTCTATTGGGTGATGGCGGCCTGACCTATGGCCGCGAAACCATTTTCGAAAGCTACTATACGGCCCACGTCTGGAGAGGCTTCTATCTCGGACCGGATGTTCAGCACATCAACAATCCGGGTTACAACCGGGTCCGTGGCCCCGTTTTCGTCGGAGGCCTGCGCGTTCACCTTGAGTTTTGATCACAACTGGTCGTCGCGCGGTGCCTAGTGGCGCGGGCGCCCTCGCCCGCGTGAATTCTAGGAGTGCTTCCCGCTGACAACTTCGTCGATCTTGGCGCGCAGCTCGTCATATGTCATGCGCCCGGGATGGTACATCGCTACGCGACCTGTGCGATCGATCAGCACCAGCGTGGGTGTGGTACTCGCGCCATAGCGCTTGAAATTCGCGGCACTTACTGGAACCGGCACGTCTCGCAAATCCGCATAGTACTTGTCGCGTACTTGCTCGATGTATTGCATCTCCGCGGCCGGTGGCGCTTCCTGTCCTTGTGCGATAGCGCCGTAAAGCTGCGTTGGGCCAATCAATGTCAGCCCCTTGCCTGCATATTCTGATTTCAGCCGGGCGAGAATCGGTACCTCGGCTTTGCAGTCGACGCACCAGTGTGCCCAGAAATACATCAGCACAGGCTTGCCACGCAGCGACGCCAGTGTGGGCGGCTTAGCGCCGATGTAACGCGCCTCGACGAGCGCTGGCGCCGGACTTCCTTGCAGCGTAAGCAGGTTCAGGTTCTTCTGAATGCGCTCGCCAATCGAGGTGGAGTTGTATTTGACTAGCTGCGCCTTCAGGTACTGCGCCGCACCAGCCTTGTTCCCACGTTCCGCGAGAACCTGCGCGTGAACTTCAATCGCCGCACCTAGCGCAGTCGCCAGGTTCTCATTCACGTCGACCGAACGTCCCGCCAGTTGCTGTGTCGCCAGCGAGTAGGCTTTCTTCGCATACTGATCGGCAGCATCGTAGTTATTGCGGGCCATCTCGCCTCTTGCCAGCCACGAGACGGCTTCCGCCAGCTCAGGAGTTTCACCACGCTGGCTCTGATAGCTCTGAACGATCTGAGCAGCCGTCTGAAAATCATTGCGGGCAATTGATGTCCGCACTTCGTCCACCAGCTGTGATTGGGCGAGCGCAAGCAGAACTGTCGCCAGCAAAACAATGCTCAAGCGTTTAGCAGAAACCCACATACAAGTAGACTAATCGTAACAGTTCAGACGACTGGTTGCGATTCTGTGACTCCCATCGCTTTGACTCGTCTAATCAGAAGCCAGGAATGCAGGCAAACTTTCAATGCGCGGGCTGTGGCCAGGAAAACGAAACCGACGTGGACCCGTCCGCTGGAAGCAAGCAGTCCTATGTGGAAGACTGCCAGGTCTGTTGCAAACCCAACCTGCTGCGCGTCTGGTGGGACGCAGATTTATCGGAGTTCCTGATTTCTGCCGAGTTGGAGTGAGCGAAACATGAAACACATCGGAATCGTGGCCTGTACCGCCGAAGGCGCTGCTCTCTGCTATCGCACCATCTGCACGGAGGGCGAGCAGTTTCTCGGTAAGCACGGACACCCTGAGATCAGTCTGCACACTCCTCCATTTCAGCTCTACATGGACTGCTTTGCTCGCGATGACTGGCAAGGTGTGGCCGATCTGATGCTCGGCTCGGCGCGAAAGCTGGCGAGTGCGGGCGCGGACTTCCTCATCTGCCCCGATAACACCATCCATCAGGCGCTGCCGCTGGTGCGTCCCAAATCGCCGCTACCATGGCTCCACATTGCCGAAGTAGTGGCCGAAGAGGCGGTCAGCAAGGGCAACAAGCGAGTCGGATTAACTGGGACCCGGTCGCTGGTCGAAAGCAGTGTTTACCCGGAAAAGCTCACCGAGCGTGGAGTGGAATTTCGCCGCCCGACCGAGCAGGAGCGTGCCGAGATCGATCGCATCATCTTCGACGAATTGGTGCGCGGTCAATTCCTGCCCGAGTCTCGCGACTACTTCGTCCAGGTGATCACACGTCTGGCGAACGAAGATCACTGCGATGCGGTCATTCTTGGCTGTACTGAGATTCCCCTCATCATTACGCCTGCAATTTCGCCTCTCCCGACGCTCGATTCCACTCGTCTGCTGGCCCGTACAGCGCTACGCCACGCAGTTGACGAAGGTGCGGCAGCCGAAATTCCGCGCTGACACCCACCGATCGCAAACGCGGAAGTGCGCGCCATTGCTGAATTGTCCGCATTTTTTCACAATGGACTCATTGCGGCTGTGAGCGTTGTTTGGCAAGCTGACCTGATCGATGACAGCGAAAGCCGCGGATTCCGCGGGTTTCTGTATTGCGTCTGAAGATCTGGTTGCACCGAATCCGGTCATGGGGCTGTGGACGAGCTGCACTCGATTGAAAACACAAGAGATAAAGATGTACTGATTTTCTTGACTCTAAAAATAGTCGGCGTAAATACATACTCGTTCTTTGACAGTTCCTGAGTTTTTGCAGTTGGTGCCGAGTACCGGGGCTGAAGCCAAATCAGATTGAAGGACAACCCGCAAGGGATGAAATTCAAAAGGGTAAGGCGACGGTCTTTAGCGAAGCGCTGGTTGACGAGAACAGGGGACTTAAGCAAAGGCGAGATAGAGTCCCGAGGGGTTGGGCTGGTTTGTCCGGTTGGTGATGAGCCCGGAACCCGAGCTGAGTCGGCTGAATCATACTCGCAAGAGGGGTTCAGAAAAGGCAAGGCGAGGGTCTAAAGCGAATTGCTGGGCGAGACGAACGAGCTTAACCACAAAACCTCGGGACTCTGTGTGTTTGCACAACAGCTGAAAGTCGACAGTTCTCAGCATTCAGCCAATTCAACCTTCAGCGACTTGCTACCAGCCACCCCACCATCCTTTTTCGTGGCGTGATTCTGCAATCCAGCGGGTCTTGGTTCTTACGTAAGCACATCTTTTGGCGCCTGAATCACACGATCCATCATCTACATTTAAACTTGGTATTGGGGTGAAATCCGGCGGAATCTTGCTCCGGACAATCGGTCTTGAGTGAAACCCTCAAATTCGTCGCTCAGCACGGGTACGTGCTCCTGTTTTTCTGGGTGCTGGCTGAACAGATCGGACTGCCCATCCCGGCATTCCCGATCCTCTTGGCCGCAGGTGCGCTCTCCGGATCGGGCCAGCTCACGCTCGGGACTTCGCTTGTTCTCGCCGCGATGGCTTCGCTAATTAGCGACAGCATCTGGTATCAGCTCGGACGTCGCCGCGGAGCTTCCATCCTCGGATTCCTGTGCAAGATCTCCCTCGAGCCCGACTCATGCGTCCGCCGCACCGAAGACACGTTCCAGCGCTATGGAGCGCGTTCTTTGCTGGTAGCCAAATTCGTCCCCGGCCTGAACACGGCCGCGCCGCCGATGGCCGGTGTGACCGGAATGCCGCGCTGGCGCTTCACAACCTGGTCAGCCTTTGGAGGCCTGCTCTGGTCCGGCTCCTTTATCCTGGTCGGATATTTCTTCAGTAATCAGCTGGAGCGGATCGGCTATCTTTCTGAGCGCCTCGGCAACGGCCTGGTGGTCATTTTTGCGCTCGCCTTTACAGCCTATCTTCTGCGCCGATACCAGCAGCGGCGCACGTTCATGCAGCAACTGATGCGCGAACGCATCGAGCCGGAGGCCCTTCGCGAGATGCTCGACCGTGGCGAGCCCGTCTACATCCTCGATCTCCGCCACGCGCTCGACTTCCTCGCATATCCGCAAACCCTTCCCGGTGCGGTGCGGCTGGACCCGAAAGATCTGGATACGCGTGCCGCTGAAATTCCACGCGACCGCGAAATCGTTCTGTACTGTACTTGACCGCACGAAGCCACTAGCGCCCGTGTGGCGCAGCTACTGCGAAAAAAGGGAATCACGCGCGTACATCCTCTGGCTGGGGGGTTTAATGGCTGGAAAGAGCGCGGGTTTCCGCTGGTCGAAGCCTTCCCTGAAGCGGCCGCCGTCGGCAAAGCTTAGTTCTCGAACGCAGCAGCATCTCGGATTAGACTGTACGCGATGGGCATAATCCGCCTCCTCACGCTGGCACTCACCATGACAGGCTTCGGCTCCCCTATTTTCGCGCAATCGGTCGGCACATCCACTCGCATCATTCCAGTCGATTACCAGGGCTGGACTAATTCTTACTTCATGAGCAATGGCAAGGTCGAGGCCATCGTAGTTCCAGCGATCGCTCGCGTGATGCAGTTCCGTATGACCGGCGACGATGCCGGAGTCTTCTGGGCCAACGCTGATCTGTTCGGCAAGCACCCCGACGCCAAAAAAGATGAATGGGAGAATTTCGGCGGCGACAAAACCTGGCCGGCTCCACAGGAGGATTGGCCGCAGACGATCGGTCGCGGCTGGCCCCCGCCTTCAGGCTTCGATGCCAAACCGATGGAAGCCAAAATCGAAGGCAATGATCTGGTGATGACCTCGAAGCCCGACTCCGACTATGGCATTGAAGTCGTCCGGCGCGTGGTATTGAAACCGGAAGCGACGGCCATGACCATCACGACGGAATATCGCAAGGTTAGCGGCAATCCAGTGAAGGTTGCGGTGTGGGTGATTACGCAGATGCGCGATCCGCAACAGATTTTCGCCCTGCTGCCGGAGAAACCGCTGTTTCCGGGTGGATACAAGCAGCTCATGGGCCCAGCGCCCAAAGACCTACAGGTCGATGGGCGGCTGCTCTCCCTCACGCGCGATCCGAAAGAAGAAATTAATATCGGCACCGACAGCAGCAGCCTGCTATGGGTGGGCGCCGATTACATCGTGCGCATCGATTCCGATCGCACCGCGGGAGACTACCCCAGCGGCGGATGCAGCGCTTTTCTCTACACCAATCCTGACCGAGCGCCATATGTCGAATTGGAAACTACCGGTCCGGTGCAAACGATGAAGATCGGCGACACCATCCAGCGCACGAATACCTATACCATCGTCCACCGCGGCAATCAGGACGCCATCACCGAAGCCAAAATGATGCTCGGAGTGAAGTAGCTGTCAGTTGTAAGAATGGGCAAAAATTGGCTGAGCATTGTCGTGCAATCCCGATAGAGCAATCGGATGCATTCCTTGTTACCGATCGGTAATATAGCGTTCGATTCCCGCCTGTTTCATGTCTAAAATTCCCGTACGGGAACATTACCCTTGCTTCGTCCGACAATTAGGTATAATATTCCCGATCGGTAATATCGGGAGATGCGAATTTGAAATACACCCCCGCTCTACTTGGAGAGACTATCCGAAACGTGCGCAGAGGCCTGCGCGTAACACAAAAGGATCTCGCTTTAACATCCGGCACAGGGCTGCGCTTCGTCATTGACTTGGAAAAGGGCAAAGAGACTTGTCAGCTCGGGAAGACACTGCGTGTCTTACAGACACTCGGGATCAAGATTACCCTGACGCCCCCACCAACGGCATCATCGGAAGCGGAGAAGGGAGCGTAGGCGCATGGCAAGGAAGCTCGATGTCTATCGGCTCGACGATCTCGTTGGGCACCTGATTCAGGACGACGGAGGACAAGTCATTTTCGAGTATGCGGGATCATGGCTAAACAGACCTGGCGCCGTGCCCTTATCTCATTCCCTGCCGCTGCGGCCGAAGCGTTTCCGGAGCAAAGAATGCCGCGGTTACTTTGCCGGCATTCTGCCCGAACAGGCGAAGCGCGAGATCATCGCGCGAAATCTCGGAATCAGCGCGCGTAACGATTACGCAATGCTCGAACAGATCGGGGGCGAGTGCGCAGGTGCGGTGACCTTCATGCCGGCGGGGCAGCCGTTGCCCGAGCGCGATTACGAGTACCGCCCACTGACTCAGGAGGAGCTGGCCGGCATCATCAAAGAGCTTCCCACGCGTCCGCTATTAGCGGGTGACAAAGGTATTCGCCTCTCGTTGGCTGGCGCGCAGGACAAGGTTGCGGTGCGGATTGAAGGGGACAGAATCTGTATCCCGCTCGGCAATGCGCCGAGCACACACATCCTCAAGCCGTCTGTGGCGCGTTTTGAAGGAGTTGTTTTCAATGAGGCGCTCTGCATGAAACTTGCGGGAGCCATCGGGCTCCCCGCCGCCGGCGTCGAGATCAGGAATGTCGATGGCATGGACTACCTTCTGGTCGAGCGATACGACCGTCATCATCGACAGAACGACGGCAAGGAGCCGATCGTAGAACGACTTCATCAAGAAGATTTTTGCCAGGCACAGGCCATCGTCCCAGAACAGAAATATCAGAAAGAGGGTGGCCCTTCGCTCAAACAGTGCTTTGCCCTTCTGCGTGATTTTTCCAGCGCTCCGGTGATAGACCTCGCGCGACTGCTCGACGCCGTAATCTACAACTATCTTGTCGGGAACAACGACGCGCACGGGAAGAACTTTTCTCTTCTATATCGCGGTATCGAAACCGATAACTTTGAGGTCCGTCTCGCGCCTCTCTACGACATCGTCTGCACGGCGTACTATCCCGAGCTACACAACGAGATGGCAATGAAAATCGGAAGTGAATACTCGTCCGAAAAAGTTGTACCGAGGGATTTTGAGAAGCTGGCGGAAGAGGCCGGGCTTGGAAGACCTTTGGTGATGCGGCGCATACCTGAGATCGCCGAAATGGTTATCGACGCACTTCCAAAACTCGCAACTACAAACTTTGTTGCCGAAAAAGTGGCGGCGTTGATCCGCCAACGAGCGGAGAACACGCGAAACCGCTTTCGTCGGTAGTCGCACTGAAATCGCGACTATATAGACGTACCATTCATTGTCACGGGAAATAGGACTTACTTTCCAATACAGAAGCTCCCAAAAATCACGTTCAGGATGTCATCTGCAGTCGTCGCGCCCATGATTTCATCGAGCGCGCGCAGCGATCCGTAAAGGTCCAGCAGAATCTCGTGCGGATCTGGGCGCATGGATTTGGCTGTGGCATCACCTTGTGGCGTCAGCTGCCAGACTTTCGCGCACAATTGGCTTCCCATGCACGAAGACGGTGGTGATGCTGTCGTACGCATCCACGCTCTCCAGTGGAGACTTCTTCAGCAACAGCAGATTGGCGATCTTTCCCGGCTCGATCGTTCCCACCTGCGAATCGAGTTTGAACTCTCTTGCGTTATTGATCGTTGCGGCCTTGAAAATCTGTGCGAGCGACATCCCGGCTTTGTGCAACTGTTGCATTTCGAGATATCCGTTCAGCCCTGGCAGATTGCCATAGGTCGGCGCCGAAGGCGTGTCGGTACCGAACAGAAACTTGGCATCCTTGCTGGATAGATACGCAACGACCAACTGCACGTGGTGGATCGGCCCGTGCTCCAGTCCCGCATACACCGCTTCGTCTGGCGCGCCGCTATCATCGACCTCTTTCTTGAACCACTGGCCCTCTGGACTTTTGAACCACACCGCCATTTCCGGCGGCACAACCTTCGGAATCGCCGCCATTTTCAAATACTGTGGATCAAAATATGCAGTGAGACCCGCGAGAACCTGAATCGTAGCCTGATAGCCAATTCTCTTTTCCACGATCTCATCGAGCACTTTCTTGATCTCATCCGGCAGACCGGCCTCGTGAGAGAGCGCGCCCCAATTCCACATACCATGCGCGATCACATCCACATCTCCGTCGACCGCGAACTTCTGCGCTTCAAAGCTATTCGCATGCATCATCAGGACCAAACCGTTCGCGGTGGCTGCCTTTCGGATTTCCGAAAAGTCCCCTGGGCTCATCACCGGAAGGTCCCGGACGTTTCCAAACCCGCGCTCGAAGAAAGTCTTTACGCAAATTCCTCCCGCGTTCTTTACGCGGGCAACATCGGCAGCGGGCGTGTGATCCTCGGGCTTGTACTCTGCGGGAATGCTTCCTGCCTGCTTCGGGTCATAGATGAAATTCGGAAAGAGTTGGAATCGCATCTCTGGCGGCGCGTACGACATGGGATACCCGTTCGCAAAGGGAATCGAAGGATTGCAGCTGTACAAATCGGGATGCAGCGGTTCGTGACGGAAGTCGCTCAATTCGTCAGGAATCGGTGCTACGAGATCTACCAATGTGGTGTAGCCGTAGTACAGGTAGGAACGCGGCAGCTGTTTGAGGTAGGCTTCGACCATAGCCTCGTGTTTGGAATAAGACTTTGCTAGAGGCTCGTGAAGCTTCGCCTGGTCGGGAACAATTCCCAGACCTGGAATCGAAGACACGTGGACGTGCGAATCCATTAGTCCCGGAATCAGATACTGTCCGCGTCCGTCGATCACCGTCGCTCCAGCCGGTGTCTTGGCCCTCAGGCTCCGGTCGACTTGGACGATACGGCCATTTTCGATGAGTACGTTCCCCTTTTCGATGTGGCCCAGATTTTCGGGCGAGATGATAGTCGCGTCAGAGATCCAAATGCGGTTTGCGTCCGGCTTGAAACCTGAACCGGCAAAGGCTGTCGCGGAAACTAATAACGTGAACAGCGTGACGAGTGTCTTCATGTGGACGTTGAGCCGCATCCTCAACCTACGAATCGAGGAGAGGAAATGTTCCCTTCGTCATGATTTCGGTCAATCTGCTTGCCAGGCTTGCTGATTTGCATTGCACACCAAACGAGGGCTCTCGGGACAACCTTCACTTTCCGATGCAGAAGCTGCCGAATATCAAATTAAGGATGTCGTCGGCCGTGGTCGCACCGGTGATTTCGTCCAGCGCGCGCAGCGATCCATAAAGGTCCAGCAGAATCATCTCGTGCGGAACCCGAGCACGAGTGGACTCGGCGGCCGCATCGAGCGATTTCACCGAGTTCTCGACCAGGCCCGCCTGCCGCATGTTCGTAAGAAATGCCGCTTCCGGCTGCACGCCAGCATCTCCACTGATCTCGCGCAGAATTTCCGTGCGAAGTTCAGAGACACCTTCGCCAGTCAGCGCTGAAGTTCTTACGCGGGGAACGCCGTTGCTATCAACGGCACGAGGACTGCCCGCAAGGTCCGCTTTGTTTTCGACCACAATCGCCCGCCGTTGTTCGATCTGCTGCAACAACTCCTCATCTTCTTGATGAACGGCTTGCGTCGCGTCCAGAACGAACAGCACCATGTCGGCGTCGGCGAGCGCTTCCATCGATTTGCGAATACCGATGCTCTCCGCCTCATCGAGCGCCTTGCGGATACCCGCCGTGTCCACCAGCTTCACCGGGATGCCTCCGATTGCGACCGTCTCGCTCACCAGATCACGCGTTGTTCCCGGAGTTGCCGTAACGATGGCACGCTCGCGTTCCACCAGGCGATTGAACAAACTCGATTTGCCAACATTCGGACGCCCCACAATCGCCAGCGTCAGCCCTTCATGAACCAGCTTCCCGTAAGCGAACGATCGCAACAGCTCGTCCATTCCGGCGCGAATCCCTGCAATATGCTGATCAATAATTTCTGCCGCGAGCACCGGAACGTCATCTTCAGCGAAATCGACTCCTGCTTCCATCAATGCGATCAACTCGACGAGCTTCTGCTTGATCGGCTGTAGCCGGTGCGAGAGCGCACCTTGAAGCTGTTGCGCGGCCACGCGCGCCTGGTACAAAGTCTGCGAATCGATCAGATCACGAACGGCCTCAGCCTGCGTGAGATCGATACGCCCGTTGAGGAATGCCCGCATCGTGAATTCGCCAGGCTCGGCGAGTCGTGCGCCGGCGGCCTGCGCAAGTTCCACCACATGCCTTAGCACGACGGGCGATCCGTGCGCCGCAATTTCCACCAGGTCGTCGGTCGTATACGAGTGCGGTTTCTGGAAGAACGTAACCACAACCTCGTCGACTCGCTCGCCCGTCGCCGGTTCCACCAGCTCACCAAAGATCGCCCGCCCAGCCTCCAATTCACGCGGCAGGCGCAGCATCGGTGCGGCAATCGCGCGCGCCTCTGCACCAGAGAGACGCACAATGCCAATGCCTCCGCGCCCCGGAGGCGTGGAAATGGCGACGATAGTGTCGTCGAGATTCATGCTGCTGGATTATTGTAGTGATCCACGTATCAGACGGACAGACGGGATCGCCTGTCCTGCACAGACTATCTTCGCCGGAACGACGGCCGGCTTGGCGCGGCTGCCTTATAGTCCTTCGGGAAAACCACTACACGGCGCTCCGCCCCCATGCCTTCACTTTCGGTGCGCAGGTCCTGAAAGTCACGTAACGCGAGGTGCACGATGCGTCGTTCGCGCGAAGACATAGCTCCGAAACGATAGGGTCTTCCAGTTTCACGCACTCGCTCGGCGGCAACATTGGCAGCGAGTCGCAACTCTTCCAGCCGCATCGAGCGATGATTCATGCAGTCGAAGATAAGCTTCTCGTGCTCGTCATGCTTGAGATCGAGCGATTCGATCGCAAGCAGTTCAACCGCCCGCAGCAGTTCGCCATTATGTGCCAGCAATAGACGGCTGTCAGAACCGGAGAGGTCGACGAGGATCGAGGGCCGCTCCCAATCGCGGCTGTCGGTAACCGGCGGGTCTATGGTGATCCGGTAACGAAGCCGGAAGTCGCCGTTCTGGATGACTGTTTTGAGGAAGGCCTCGATCTTACGGGCCGCAGCTATTTTGTCGTCGATGGGCATGAGCGCAAGCAACAGTTGTACCAAAAAGAGGGGCCGCTGGGAAACCCGAGTTCTGAGCCGCCCGGGGCGATCACGCAAAGTCGACGTCAGGAACAGCAAGTTCGAAGCGGGGTAGCTTGGGTAGCTTGTTGCTAACGGATTCTCCCAGCTACTTGCTACCAGCTACCCCACCCGAGATCTACCTGGATGTAATTCTCGTTCCTGGGCTACTCAGTCTCCGCCGATCCGGAAACGCATTCCCGCTCGGAAATTGGTATGGAGCGCAGGATATCCGGCAGCTTCGTCGTATTTACGATCCGTGACGTTGTAAACATTCGCATAAGCCGTCACGCGGCTGTTCACCGCATACCAGCCGCCCAGGTCCAGGCGTCCGTATCCAGCAGAGTAGGTGACCGGCGGTTGCAGACCTTCAAAGTCCGAATCCGGACGCCGCGTCATCGCCGTAGAGGAGACGTTCGCTCCCCAGCGCTGCCCCAGATAGGAGATCAGCAGGTTTCCCGAGTGTTTTGGACGCCGAAGCAGCGGCCTTCCCGGATCGAGCAGCGGGTCGCTGGCAAACGGCTGATCGAGAATCTGCGTCGACAGATACGTATAGCCACCGTCGATGGAAATTCGCGTCCAGGGCCGCGCGTGCAATTCCAGTTCGGCTCCGTGTGCCAATGCCTTGTTGACGTTTACGTATTGCGAAACAAACGTCACTGGATCGAAGCTGAACGCAATCTGATCGGTGAACAGATTATTGAAGTACGTTCCGGAGACAGCGTACCGTCCTCGTGATCCAAAACTCTGGTCGAATCCAGCCTCGAAAGCGCGATTTTGCTCAGCCTTCAAACCAGGATTCGGAACGATACCAAATCCGCCGACGCCAAATGATTCTTCCAGAGTCGGCTCCAGAATCCCCTGCGCATACGAAAAACGAAGGCGGGTTGCAGCCAGGCGCTCATTCCCTCGGCGCACAAGATAACTAGCTGCGACTCGCGGCACTGCCTTGTTGCCGAAGCTGCCATTGTGTTCGAAACGCAATCCGCCGATCAGCGAAAATCTGCCTAACGACAGTGCTTCCTGCCCGTACACAGAATGATTCAACCGCAGACCATGGCTGAGCGGCAGCGCGGTAAGGTCGCCAACAAACCCGTTTTCATCCTCGAACCGATAACCCACAGTTGTGTGTGCCCAACTGCGCGGTTGCCAATCGCCCTGGTATTCGAGTCCGGCCCGATTCAGATTGGCAACGCTGTCGAACGGGAAGTCGATCGGTCCAAATAACGGCGAAACGCGCCCCGGATCCATGAATGTGTCCAGGTTAGAGCGCTTGTGGTTGTACTCGAATCCACTAATGCGATGTTGCCAGTGTGACGACGCCTGGATAGTCAGCTCAGTGCTTGCGAGAAAGTTGTTCTGGTGCGCAAGTTGATCGCTGTCCGGCGGAATATACGGCTGGCCATTGAAGTTCCAGAACGACTGGACTCCGGTGAAGTTATTCGAATGCCGCGCATGAAAACGCAACAGAATCTTAGGCGTGATCGCCACGCCCAGATTCGCCCCTTGCGACGAATTGGAGTATGCGTCGTTTACACCTTGTCCTTGCGTGTTGAATTGATTGGCGAACACGTTGTAATCGAAGCGTCCGCGCGCTCCGGAGAGCGAAGCATATCCGTTCGCCGTCGAGAAATTGCCGCCATCGGCTCCGAGTCTAAGCTCTGGCGTATGCGTGCTGCCGCTTGCGGTCCACGTCTGTACGACGCTGGTCATCGCGTCGGAGCCGTACAACGTGCTGTCGGCGCCACGCACCAGTTCCAGACGATTCATCTCCTGCATCGGCACCACGCCAAAGTCGAACGTGCCGCCATCTTCATTGACCGTGACGCCGTCGATGATCACCTTGTTGTAGCGCGACTCCCCGCCGCGGACGAATAGAGACGACAAGCTCCCCGTGCGCCCGCTCTGGCCGATGACGACGCCCGGCAGAAATCGCAAAGCATCCGCCGTTGCTGTCGGATTCAAGAGCTGAATTTGCGCTTCATTCAGGCTGGAGGTTTGCGCGCCGCCTTCATCTTCTGGCATCGGCGTTCGCGAAGCGCTGACCACGACATTGCGCGTTTCCGCCGTGACCGACAATTTAACGCTGAGCGCTTCGCCGGGTACTTCGGTGCTGATTGTTTCCGGCGCAAATCCTGGTGCCAGCACCTGCACTTCATATTTGCCGCCAGCGAGATTGGCGAAGATCGCCATGCCCTCGGCCGAGGTGCTCTGTAAGCCTGCTGGGGTTTTCGATCCAGACTGATAAACGGTGACGCGAGCGCCGCGAATTACGGCGGATTGGGAATCCAGGACTTTGACGTTGAGATCAGCGGCCCATAGACCACTGACGAAGATAAAAAAAACAACTGCGGTGCGCAAATAGCGCATTCGTCCTCCTTTTCACGCGAAAGGGCGTTGACGTTGGCGATTCGCGCCGGTCTCCTGGCTTGCGACATTCAAATCGCGCTTGGCCTTCCCGTGTTTCCACAGTGACCAATCGCTGTCGGAGGCGCGGGCCTCCGGTCGCTTACAGTTGCGCGGCAGCGCGGGATTCTCACCCGCTTCCCAGCTCTTAAATCAGAGCGCGCGAACCGAAGATGGAAAAGAGCATTCCGCCCAATTTGTGGACGAACTCAGGAATGACTGTAAATTTCAGCAGGACTGACTGTCAAATGCCGACCTCACAGGAACGCGGTGCGCGTTAACGCTGCCGAAAAGCCGATTCGGCGATCGACTGTACTTCTTCGAGCGACGCCTGCATCGTCGCGTGCAGTTGCTCGAGCTTTTCCTTCCCCGCATCTTCAGGCACACGAATATACGGACCAAGGTGCACCCTTACTCGCGAGAATGGCTTCGGGATGAGCATGCGATCCCATGACTGCAGTGTCCACGCGCGCTGCGGCGCAACGTAAAACGCCACGATCGGCACTTTGGTATTGCGCGCCAGCAAAACGGGGCCAGGTTTGGCGACATAGACAGGTCCGAGAGGACCGTCGATGGTGAATGCTACAGAGCGGCCTTCCTCAATTTCCGTGTGCATACCCAACAGCGCGCGAACCCCGCCGCGCGTGCTCGATCCACGAACCGCACGATATCCGAACAGCTCGATGATGCGCGCGATGTATTCGCCATCGAAGCTGCTGCTGGTCATCACAGCAATCTTGCGGTTGCGAAATGCGTAGCACGCCGGAAGGATGCAGCGATGCCAGAACACGAAGACCGTCGGCACAAAGTTGAGATTCGGCGGCCCGCCTTCAGCCAAGGAGACTTCATAGCGCAGAGTCGGGCCAAGCAGACGAATCAACAGATAAGCGGACCAGGTGATTGCCGTCAGCTTCAGACGCTGCGTGAAGCTAAAGCCGGCCGCGCCGTTCTCAGGGCGCTCCGTCTTATCGGGAGAAGCAATCATTTGCGGATTGATTCATTGTAAGCCAGCTGAAGAGCTGGTTACTTTGGCATTGATTTGTTAACGCGCAATCAGTCCGCTCCCGAACGAGAGCGGACTTTGCGGCATTAGAACGTTGTTGCCACCGTGAAGCGGAACGTCTTCTTCGGTTCCTTCAGTGCATATCCAGGGACAAACGACTGTATCGCGCGCTGATAGGTAATATCGCCCGCGCCTCCCGCTGGGAACATGCTTCTCGTAATTTGGCTGGGCGTACTGACGAACTCATTCAGCCGCAGCGGATTGTATGCGTAGTAAATGCGGAACGGCGCATTCACGATCGGCATGATGACCTGCAGTTCCAATCCGGTGGACATTCGCGGTTGGTAATTCGTTCCGTTAACGATGTTCACATTCGGACTGAAAGTCGTGATCGAGCCGGTGCTGACGCAGTTGAAGTTTCTATCCAGACTGGCGCAGCCGAATGGTGTGTTGTTCAACAAGCTGAGTTGCTGCTGGTTGATCTGCAGCTGAGATGGCCGCAGCACCATGTCTAAGCCTGTATCGACAAACGGCGCCAAAGTGACGGGTCCAGCAATCGGAATACGATATTCGAGGTTTCCGACGATACTCGTATCGCCGCCAGGGAAAATCACGCGATAAACAGGGACCGGAACGTTCCAGGTTCCGCGCCGCGGATTGTTCGGATCCTTCGGAACTCCTGTGCAGGGAATGCCGCTGTTGGCGATGCAAGGATCATCCGGATTCACAAGAGGTAAGGTCGCAGTCTGAACGAAGAAGGCGATCGGGGAAATCGAACGGATATCGAACCCGCGCAGATCGGTGTCACCGCCCATGTAGAAGCGTTGGAATGGCGGCGCCACTTTCCCGTCGTAACCTGAGATGAACGAAGCCTGGATTCGGTATCCAAGTACCTGGTGGCCTTCCTTGTTATGGCGGAGGCCTTTCATTGGGAAGTATTGCTTGTATTCCAATAGAGGGCGAACGGCGGCGACGGTGCCACCCAAACCAGAGATCTGGCTGGCGAACGTAATGCTGTGCCCCCCGCTCGGATGCATGCCGTTGTTGATGTTGCTGAAGCTGAAACTCGGCGTGACCTCGCTGGTCACGATTCCATTCAGCGCATTCGGTCCTGCAACGTTACTGAAATTCAACTCCTCGAAGTACAAGCGAGAGAAGTTACTGAACACCTGCAATGTAGTCGTGTTCAGCGTATAGGTGAGTCCAATTCGCTTGAATGACCGCTTGATCGGATAACTCAGCGAAACGTTGAATCCCGTGCTCGTCTGACTGAAGTTCTGCAGGGTCTGCTCAATTGAATCCGGCAGATTCAATTGCTGATTTGTCTGAACCGCCAGCTGCTGCGCCTGATTGTAGTTGTACTTGGTATTAAAGACCGTGAATCCCGCTTGCAGTGGCCGATCGAACAGATATGGCTGCATGAAGCTGAACGACAGATTGCGCTGGTACTGTCCGTAGGAAAGGTTCACTCCCAACGTCTCGCCCAGACCCAGGAAGTTGTTCGTCTGATAGCTCAGTCCGATGAACGACCCAGCCAGCCCGCTGACGCCGCCATTCAACCCGATACTGTTCTTACCTTTTTCTTTAACTTTCAGGGTGATGTCGACAGTATGGTCCTGGTTATTCGTCTTCAACGTCGAATCCTGCTCGTTCTTCAGGGTTTCGAAATAGCCCAGTTGGTTAAGCCGAAGCAAGCTCAGCTCCCACAGGCGCGAGTTATAGACGTTTCCTTCTTCCAGCACCAGTTCGCGGCGAATCACTTTGTCACGAGTCGTGGTGTTTCCCGTGAACTCAATGCGCCGAACATAAAACTGCGCTCCCTCGTCGATATCGACCTCGATATTGATCAGTTTCTTCTGCTCATCAATTGTGGTGTTGGGGACCGCGCTGAAGTTGATATACCCAATTTCGCCGAACGCCTTGCGGATATTCTCCAGGCCTTTACGCATCAGCGAGATGTCGAACACCTCTCCGTCTTTGATCGGGAATAGCTTACGCAATGCGGACTGGTCTTTGATTACCTTACTGCCCGTAAACTTGATGCTGCCCAACCGGTATTGATCCCCTTCAGAGATCGGAAGAGTGATATCCACTACTTTGCCGTGACTTACTTTGAACGGCATATACCATGTGATTCCCTTGGTATCGCGGATATTGGTCTTCGGCTCCTGGACGACCGCCTTGAAATAACCCTTCTGCTGCATGGCGTCGCGAACGCGTTCGCTGTCTTCTTCCAGTTTGCTGGCGTCGTAGGTCTTCGAGAACAGATTCTCCAGGAAGATACTGTGCGGAATGCCGACCGGCTTCAGGTTCTTCATGGAGGCGCGCAGGTAGCGTGCGGTCAGAGCCTTGTTGCCTTCAAACTTGATCTTGCCAACCTTGACCTTCGGACCTTCCTTCACGATGAAGGTAATACCGACCGACGCTGGAGGAATCTGGCGAACTTCCGTGCGAATCGTAGCGAACTGCCGTCCGTGCTCTGCCAGCAATGCTTTCAGTACCACTTCTGCATGTTTAACCTTGGTGGGATCGAACTGGCTCTCCTGCGTCAGACCGACCTTTTCTTGTTTATAACGATCCAGCACATCGGACTGCGAAACCGAACTCAGACCCTGATACTGAATGTCGCGGATCGTCGGCTTCTCTTTCACATAGACGTGCAAAATCCAACCCTTCGCGGATGGTTCGCGCTCGATACGGATGTCCTGGAAATAGCCGGTATTCCACAGTGAATTGAAGTCGCGCTCAATACTGTTCTGGTCGTAGACGTCACCAGCCTTGGTGAACATTCGAGATTTAATGGTGTCGGTGGGAATACGGCGATTACCGTGAACGTCGATCTCTGCGACTAGTTCCTGTTGCGCGTGCGCAGGAACCGTGAGGCAAGGCAACAACAGCAGAACGGAAAATAATGCGGCGAGGATTCGGCCCAACGAAAAAGCGCGAAGGTAGCCCATATTAACCAGCAGGCAATCCTTGTGCTGTTGAGAATCGGACGCCGGAATTACCGTTCCGTCCCATTGCAAACGGTTGAAAGAATTAGAAATAGTGCGACCTCTAACCACCCGGGATAAGCGGAATGCTGATTATACGGGCCAGCAGCCTTCGTCGCCAAACCAGAGACCCTGTCCCGCGACTATGATGGCGTTCCAACCCTTCACTTCAAATGAAGTTTCGTTTCAATTCGCTGGAGCAGATCCAAGCGCCGCTAATCCAACCCGGCGACTGTGCTCCTCGATATGCTGCAAAACTTCCAGCGCGACTCGCAAAGCGGTGCGTCCTTCTATCAACGAAACCACGGGAGTCGTGCGCGCCCGCACCGCGCCGAGAAACGATTGCAATTCGGCCTTCAGAGGCTCTTCCGGGATCACTTGCGGCTTCGACATACTCACACCCGCTCCCGCAAGAATCGCCGCGCCCGATAGCGGTCCACCCCCGGCGTTTTGCATCCGGGCAAGCGCCTCAACGCCTGCTTGCTCGCTGACGCTGAAAACCAGCAGATCCTGGCGCGTGTAATCCACGGAAATATACTGACGCGGCTGAAAAAACCGAACCTTACGCACACGCTCGGTGCTGACGCGGCTGGCGGTAAGATTTGCCACACAACCGGATTCGAACTCGATGCGCACGTTGGCGATATCGACCTTTGGCGACAGGATCGGCAATCCCACTGCGCGAATCTCGCGAATCGGTGAATCGACGAACGAAAGCACGATATCCAGATCGTGAATCATCAAGTCGAGCACGACGTCGACGTCCAGCGCGCGCGGCCCGAACACGCTCAACCGGTGCACTTCAAAAAACATCGGGTGCGTGATTAGCGGATAAGTGGCACGCACCGCGGGATTGAATCGTTCCAGGTGCCCAACCTGTGCGATGCGCCCCGTCTCCTTCGCCACCCGAACCAGTTCATCGGCCTCGGCCAATGTCGCCGCGATCGGCTTTTCAATCAGAACGTCGAGTCCCGCTTGCATCGCGGCTTTCGCTACTGGGAGATGCAGCGTAGTGGGGACCGCCACCGAGGCCGCGTCGACGGTGCCAGCCGCCAGCAAATCGTCGATCCTTGCGAACGCTTTGGTTCCGAACTGAGCTGCCAGCGCGCTGGCTCGATTCGAATCCGTGTCCACAATGCCAACCAACTCGACTGCCCCTCCGGCCTGCTGCAGGTCGTGATATATGCGTGCGTGATTCTTGCCGAAGGCGCCGGCGCCAATCACCGCAACTCGAATTGTCTTGTCGTTCGACACTGCGGCGGTTAAGAGATCGCAGCCTTTCGTAGAACTGCGATTTGACCGGCATGATAAAGCTCGTGCTGTGCTACTCCCACCAGCATGTAACGGATCGTGTGATCGCGGTTGGGTACTATTTCGTCCAGGCGCGATTCCGGAAGCGCAACCACCGCGTCATACAACTTCTTTTGCACGTCCTGAAGATCTTGCAACGTCTTCTGCCACGCTTCTTCGCTATCGTCGCGAACCGTGGGCCAGTCCTGTTCTCCGATTAACTCCACTGCCTGCCCATTCATTCTTTGCAGCACCGCGCGCTTCCACGCAGTCAGGTGATTCACAATCTCCCACACGCTATGCGCGTTGTTCACCGGATGCGCATTGGCGACGAGCGAAGTTACCGCCGGCAGCAATTCCATCAGCGCAGGTCCATGCCAGGCATCGCCTTCAAAAGCACGCCGGATCTGATCGGCGATACGCTCCACTTCCGTCATCTCTTCTCCTCATCACCGGACACGATGGCAATCTGTGCCCTGTCGGCTGCGTCAATAATCGCATCCCCATCGATCAGCAGGCATTTGCCCGGATCAATTGCCAGGCAAGTCGCATTCGCCCGCTGCATCGTTTCTATCGTCTTTACGCCGACCACCGGAACATCGAAGCGCATATCCTGATTCGGCTTGGCGACCTTCACCACCACCAGATCGCGCGCCAAGGTTGACGCATCACCCTCGTGCGCCAGGCTCTCCATAATATGGCCTGCGCGCTCGATCGTCGCGTCCGTGCCTTCCATCGCCTCAACTGCGACACAGGCCGCTCCCGCCACTACCACCGTCTGGCCAATATCGTACTGCGCCAGATGACGTGCCACGTCGCGACCATACGCGATGTCCTTCCTCTCCTGCTCCGTGGGACGGCGCTTCAGTCAGTACTCCCGGCTTCGCCAGCAACGGCTCCAGCAGCTCGGTCGACGAGATCAATGTGATGCCCTCATCCGCCAGCACTTTGGCCACAGCGCCGATCAGCGAATCTGTATTGCGGCTTCCCAGTGAGAGCAGCAGTTTCGCCAGCCGCCAGTCCGGGCGAATGCTGGAAAAGATCTGCTTGTGCTTGACCTGCCCGGCCATCACCGCGCGTTCGACACCTTCACGACGAAACATATCAATCAGCTTCGAGAGTTCGCCCAGCGACATCCAGTGAACCGCTGCAGCGCCAGCTTTTTCGATCTCGGGAAACGTCTCTTCTTTAATAGCGGCAACCACAACTTCCATCCCGCGTCCCTTGGCCGCCTCAAGCACAAGGAACGGGAAACGCCCATTGCCGGCTATCAATCCTAGTTTCATGCGGAAGTTGTCAGTTGCCAGTTGTTACTGTCAGAAAAACACATCATTGACCAGGTCCGTTGCTTTTACCACTCGCCGAGTCTTGTAGTTGCCTGGCGCCTATTGCCCCTTCGGGCAGATCCTCCATTGTTGTCATGACGAGCGGAGCGAGGCATCTGCAGTAAGGGGTCAATGAAGTCGCCTCAACTAACAACTGACAACTATTTGATAATCCCCCGCTGCGCCTGCTCGATAAACCGGATCAACAACTCAACATCCTCGCTGCGCTCCGTCTCGCTCTTCAGCTTCTCCAGCGCCTGCGAGGTATTCAGCTTCGACGCCAGCAAAATCTTGTATGCGTGATGCAGTTGCTTGATCCGTTCCTTACTGAAGCCACGGCGCTCCAGTCCGACTTTATTGAAGCTGAAAGCATGCACATCGCGCACGGCACTGGTCATCGAGAAGGGAAGCACGTCCTGGGTAATCGTCGTTCCCCCGCCGATATAGGAATGCGCCCCGATGCGCACAAACTGGTGTACGGGGCACAAAGCTCCCACCACCGCATACTCCTCGACCGTCACATGTCCGGCGAGCGTGGCAGCATTCACCAGCATCGCGTGATCGCCGATCTGGCAGTCGTGACCAACATGCGTGTACGCCATGATTAAAATGTGACTGCCAATCCTCGTCGTCCCGCCGCCTTTATTCGTTCCACGATTGATCGTCACGTATTCGCGGATGACATTGTCGTCGCCGATTTCCAGCCGCGTAGGTTCGCCGCGGTACGAAATGTCCTGCGGCTCAGTGCCGAGTGCGGCGAACGGGAAAATCCGATTGTTGTTACCGATGCGGGTAGGGCCGTGAATTATCACATGCGAGATAAGCTCGCAGTTTTCGCCGAGTTCAACACCGGGTCCCACCACGCAGTAGGGTCCGACGGAACAGGATGCCGGAACCTTCGCACCGGCATCCACAATGGCTGTTGGATGTATGGACATGAACTCTTTGCGGCCAGTAGAACACGCCGCTAGTCTTTATTCCTTCGGCTCCGCGGCAGGCGTACTTGCAGGCGGCTCTCGATCAACCAGTCGGCAGGTGATCACGGCTTCCGCCACCAGTTTCTCACCGACGAAGACCTCTCCTTGCATCCGCACCGCCATGCTGCGCCAAGCCAGTACGGTCACCACGATCTTCAATTGATCGCCCGGCGTAACCGGACGCCGGAAGCGCGCGCGCTCGATGCCCGTGAACACCATCAACTTGTGCTCGCGGTCTGGAATCTCGGTCAGCAGCAATGCGCCGCCGGCCTGCGCCATAGCTTCTACCATCAGCACGCCGGGCATAATCGGAAAGCCCGGAAAGTGTCCCGCGAAAAATGGCTCATTGACGGTTACGTTCTTCAACGCGACAATGCGCTCTTTACGCTGAATTTCGATCACGCGATCGATCAGCAGGAATGGGTAGCGATGCGGCAGGATCTTCTGGATCTCGACGATGTCCAGCGTGGTCTTCACAGCTTCATTCGTGCCGGCAGCACTCAGCGCGGTTTCAGTCATGTGCGTTTTCCAAATCTGGCGCCCGAACCTGCCAAGCCAAGTTCACACCTGTGGTCAGAACAGGCAATATCAGGGCAAGCGTGAATTATACGAAATCCATTGAGGCCAATGACAAAGGCACGCACTAAACGAACCTCAGCTGGGATAAAACGAGTAGCTCGCAAGTCAATGAAGCCGGCGGGTGCCCCATCCTCGCCTTCTGTTGGCGCGGGTGGGAGGAGTCGCCTGCGAACTAACACTGGCAAGCTGAGCGAACTGATCCGGCACCTCGAAACTCGCCAGCCCGCCATGATTCAAAGTATCCGCCACATGGTGGAGATGGAATCTCCCAGCCATCACAAGAAGTCTGTCGATCTGCTGGGCGAGCGACTGGCCGACGCCTTCCGCGAAATCGGTGGAGAGGTCCAGTTTCATCGCGGCGGGAAATTCGGCGCGCACCTGCAGGTCGATTTCGCCTCTGATTCCAGGCGCACGCCTGTCCTCCTGCTTGGGCACTTCGATACGGTCTGGGATCTGGGAACCCTTTCAACCATGCCCTTTCGCGAAGCCGACGGACGCCTCTGGGGCCCCGGCGTGCTCGACATGAAGTCCGGCATCGCCCAGATGATTTTCGCGATCGAGGCACTGCGCAGGTTGCATGGCAAGTTGACCAGACCGGTGACCGTGCTGCTGGTGACCGATGAAGAGGTCGGCAGTGAAAGCTCTCGCCCAATCACCGAATCCATCGCCAAGAAATGCGCCGCCGTGCTCGTGGTTGAGCCATCTTTTGGATTACAAGGCGCCCTGAAAACCGCCCGCAAGGGCGTAGGCGATTACACGCTCAAGGTGAAAGGCCGGGCTGCCCACGCCGGACTCGATTTCGAGAAAGGCGCCAGCGCCATCCTCGAACTTTCCCGGCAGTTGGTCGAAATCGCCAAGTTCACCGATCTGAAGAAGGGCATCACGGTGAATGCCGGCGTAATCCGCGGCGGCACTCGCACGAATGTGATCGCCGACGAGGCTGAAGCAGAATTCGATTTGCGCATCGCCGCTGCCGATCAAGCCAAGACCATGGATCGCAAATTCCACGCGCTGCAGCCATTCGATCCGCGCTGCCAGTTAGAAGTCACTGGCGGAATCAACCGGCCTCCGCTCGAGCGCACCGACAAAGTTGTGGGATTGTTTCGCGCCGCGCAAAAGATCGCGGCCGAAATCGGATGGCATCTGGACGAAGCTTCCGTCGGCGGCGGCTCCGACGGCAACTTTACCGCCGGACTTGGCATTCCCACCCTCGACGGACTCGGCGCCGTCGGCGAGGGCGCTCACGCGCGGAACGAGTCCGTGCTGATCTCGGAACTGGTGCGCAGAACCGCGCTGCTGGCCCGCCTGATCGAAGAAGTATGAGAATGAAGCCCACTGAAGTATAAGAATGGAGCCCACTCGCCCTCGAGTGGGGATGAAAAGGCGATCTCGTCTCTATTAGCCGCGGAGCGGCGCCATTCGTAAGCCCAGACCGTAAGGTCTGGGAAATCGAAGTAGAAAGTCCACGAGCCCCGAAGGGGCGACACAAGCGCTGTGCTGCAGTCTCTACGAAAGAATCCCCAGCCTCTTCCCCACCTTCTTCAGCACCTCTAGCGCCCGATCCAGTTCTTCCCGCGTATGCGTCGCCGTCATGATCGTTCTTATACGCGCCTTGCCTTCCGGCACCGTGGGGAACGCAATTCCCGTCGCCATCACGCCTTCTTTGAACAGCTCGCGCGAGAACTCCATCGCCAGCCGTCCTTCGCCTACGATGATCGGAGTGATCGGCGTCTCGCTGGCCGGCGTATTCTTCCCGCCGATGTTGAATCCCAGGTTGCCGAGCTCTTTCTTGAAGAAGCGCGTATTCTCCCAGAGCTTTTCGATGCGCTCCGGCTCCTGCTCCAGCACGTCGAACGCCGCAATGCACGTCGCTGCCACTGACGGCGGATGTGAAGTCGAGAACAGGAACGGCCGTCCGCGGTGATACAGAAACTCAATCAGGTCGCGCGATCCGCAAACATATCCGCCCAGCGCGCCAATCGCTTTCGACAGCGTTCCCACCTGCACATCCACGCGCCCGTGCACGTTGAAATGATCGATCGTGCCTCGCCCATTTCTTCCCAGCACGCCCGACGAATGCGCGTCGTCCACCATCATGATCGCGCCGTACTTCTCGGCGACCTCGCATAGGCCCGGCAGCGGCCCAATATCACCATCCATCGAGAACACGCCATCGGTAATCACCAGCTTGCGTCCCGGCTGATCCTTCACGCTGGCAAGCTGCTCTTCTGCATGCGCCACATCTTTATGCCGGAACACCAGGATCTTCGCGCGTGACAGCCGTGCGCCATCGATGATCGACGCATGGTTCAACTCGTCCGAGATGATGAAATCCTCTTTGCCGAGCAGCGCCGAAACCGTTCCCGCATTCGCCGTAAATCCCGACTGGAACACCACGCACGCTTCCACGTTCTTGAAGCGCGCGATCTTCTCTTCCAGCTCCATGTGCAGCGACATCGTCCCGGCAATCGTGCGCACCGCACCCGATCCGACGCCGTACTTCTTCGTCGCCGCCAGAGCCGCCTCGCGCAATTTCGGATGCGTCGTCAGTCCCAGGTAATTGTTCGACGCGAGGTTGATTACCTTCTTGCCATCGAACGTGCACTCTGCCGCCTGCTCATCCTCAAGCACCCGCAGACGGAAGTACGTGCCCCGTGCCTTCAGGTCTTCAAGCTGATCGTGGAGATAAGAAAGAGGATTAGTGCGAGTAGCGGTAACCATGCAAAACCTCCGCCGCAGATTCACGCGGATGAACGCAGATTCAATTCTAAAACGCGGTGAGGTCAAGACGTTCGGCGCGCAAGAATCAGCGTCTATCTGCGTTTATCAGCGGCTTATTATTTGTTCCCGTTCGGATACAGCAGAATCTTGCTGGCTTCGCCCGTCTTCAGCCGCTCCATGCCTTTGTTGAAGTCCTTCATCGCCAGCCGATCCGTAATCACCGGATGCAGATCCAGCTTCCCGGCCTTCAGCAGCGCGGTCATCTGATACCACGTCTGATACATCTTCCGCCCGTTGATGCCCTGAATGGTCGCGCCCTTGAAGATGATGTCATCGGCGAAGTCCAGCGAGATCGGCCGCGACGGTATTCCCAACAGCGAAATTCGTCCACCGCGTCGCAGGATGTCGAACCCAGTTCGAATCGCGCTCGGATGCCCGGCCATCTCCAGCACTACATCCACTCCGATGCCTTCCGTCGCGTCCATGACAATCTGCTTCGCGTCTTCCACCGTCGGATCGATCACGAAGTCGGCCTTCATCTGCTGCGCAATCGCGCGCCGGTACTTGTTCGTCTCGATCGCGAAAATCTGTGTTGCTCCGCAAGCGCGCGCCACCGCAATGGAGAAAAGTCCAATCGGTCCCGTTCCGGTGATCGCCACCGTCTTCGCGGCAATATCCCCAGCCAGCACCGTGTGCACCGCATTCCCCAGCGGGTCGAGGATCGACGCATATTCCTTTGGAATCGACGGGTCCAGCTTCCATATATTCGATTCCGGAATCACCACATACTCGGCGAATGCCCCATTCGCGTCCACGCCGATAATCTTCACGTGCTGGCAGATATGCGCCTCGCCCGTGCGGCATTGCAGGCACTTGCCGCAGGCCACGTGCATCTCAGCGGAGACGAAGTCGCCTTCCTTCACCGTGGTCACTTCTTTGCCCACGGCGGCCACGTGCCCGCAGAATTCGTGTCCAGGAATAAGAGGAGGATGAATGCGGTTTTGCGCCCACGGGTCCCAGTTATATATATGAAGATCGGTGCCGCAGACCGAGGCCACGTCGACCTTCACCAGCACGTCGCTAAGGCCAAACTCGGGGACCTTGACTTGGCGGATCTCCGCCCCCGGTGCCGGGTTCGGCTTTACCACCGCCAGCATTGTGTCAGCCATACTGAATCCTTAGTTGCCCAACCGGACGGCGCAAATTCGCGCGGCCTTAACAGAAAACTGTGGCGAGGCAAACCTGCGATTCTAGCACGCTCACACCGTCGGAGCTTGTGGCAGCGGTGGCATAGGTGGTTGTATCGGCAGCACCGGCTGAATCGGCGCGATTTCCAGTTCCATTTCGATACCACCAACCCATCCGGCGATCAGGTTGTAGATCAATGCTCCAATCGCGCCCATCACAAATCCCATCAGTCCGTACATAATAGGCGCCGCAATCGCCATCAGGATGGCGAACACCGGACCCAGCGCCGCCGGAAAATTTGCGCCTGTCGCAGCCTGTGCCTGCTTGATCGCCATCGATGACGCCAGTCCAATCACCAGGAAAATAGGAACAATCAAAAGGCCGAGCGCGCCATAAATAAGTCCCATTACTTTCGCAACCGACATCACGCCCACAGATTTAATCCGATGCATCGTGAGAGCTCCTTACGGGATTCAGTGGCATGTTGCCTCACTTCGGGGAAGAGAACAACGTGGCGGGTGTGGTTCGGAGGCGTTTCACGTTTCTGCCTGAAATAGTCACCACGGCTACTGGTAGAACATGAATCCGCGAGGTACATTGCTTCGCGGTACCCCGGATGACCAGACCGGCACAGCTCTCTAGAATCGCGGCGATTGTCGTTTCTTTCACCGCCAGCGCACTTGTAGCGGCTCAGTCTTCGTCTACCTCACGAGCTGATCTCACTCGTCACCTAGTCGCCGCGGCTGTCGAACGCTCTCACGTGCATGTGCGCTACGTCGCAGATTACGTTCGTATTCCATATCCCGGAGGCGACGTTCCCGCAGACACCGGCGTCTGCACCGACGAGATCATCCGGATATATCGCAAGGTTGGAATCGACTTACAGAAGGAGGTGCACGAAGACGAGATCGGGCACTTCAGCGAGTACCCGAGGAAATGGCGTTGGCTATTGTCCCAGCCCGACACAAACATCGATCACCGTCGCGTCCCTAACTTGATGGTTTTCTTCCGTCGAAAAGGAGAATCACTCCCCATCACAACCAGCGCCGCCGATTACTTGCCCGGCGACATCGTCGCCTGGGATCTTGGAGGTGGGAAGACTCACATTGGAATGGTGGTCGACCGGCAGCCGTTACTGGCGAAACGCTACATGATCCTGCACAACATCGGCCGAGGTCCGCAGATTGAAGATGTGCTGTTTAATTGGAAGATCATCGGACATTACCGCTACTTCGGCCCAACCCGGCCGACGAGCACCACAGCCTCGGGAGCCGCCCACATCCGCGAGTAATCTGAAATCTTCAGTCTTAAGTCTTCAATCCTCCATGTCTCCGTGGTGAAATTACGACTTTCCCCATCCTCCGCCGCCCGGTGATTCAATCCGTATCCGCTCGCCGCGCCGCAGACGCACGCTGGCCTTGCCCGGAAGTTCTTCCTGCGCGCCGTTCTCGCGGATCACGATAGATCGCCCGCATTTTCCCGGATCGCCTCCACTGAGTCCATACGGAGCCGTATTGCGGCGATCGGCAAGAATCGTGACCTCGGCATCGGAGAGCACTTCGATCTCACGCACCACTCCATCGCCGCCCTTCTGTTCGCCTCGACCTCCGCTGCCACGTCGCAGCGAATACTCCGTCACGCGAAACGGATACGCGTACTCCAGCGCTTCCACCGGAGTATTCAGCGAATTCGTCATATGCGTGTGCACGCCAGACGCGCCGGGCTTTGTCGGACGCCCGCCAGTCGCCCCAGCAATCGTTTCGTAGTACGCGAAAGACTCGCCGTTGCGCGGATCGATGCCGCCAATCGTGAGATTGTTCATCGTGCCGCTCGAAGCCGCGGGGATGCGATCAGGCAACGCCTGCGCGAGCGCCTTAAGCAGTACATCGACGATCCGCTGCGAGGTCTCAACGTTTCCTCCCGCGACCGCCGCCGGAGGCCGCGCATTTACCACGCTGCCGCTCGGCGCAATCACTTCGATCGGTCGCATCAGTCCAGCCGTCGCGGGAACATCCTCCGCTAATAAACAACGGAAGACATAAAAGCACGCAGAGTAGGCAATCGCTTCCACGGCATTGATGCTTCCCGCAACCTGCCGCGAGGAACCGCTGAAGTCAACAACGGTTACGTGGGGCAGCCGACCTCGGCTGCTTTTTTGATTCTGAATACGAATCGCGACTGCAATTCGCACCGGCTCTTCGCTCACCCCATCGTCATCCAGAAAATCTTCCGCCGCATAACTCCCCGCCGGAATCTCCGCCAGAAACTCCCGCATCATCTCTTCGGAATACTCCAGCAGATCCGAAGCCGCCTCCCTCACTCGCGGCAAACCATAACGCTCGACAACTTCCCGCAACCGCACTTCGCCTGTATGGCACGCTGCAATCTGCGCTTTCAGATCGCCTTCTCGTTCCACCGGAGTGCGCACATTTGTCAGCAACAGCGCCAGCACATCCTGATCGACTTCGCCTGCGCGAATCAGTTTCACTGGAGGAATCCGAAATCCTTCCTGGTAAATCTCGCGGCATATCCCCATCGATCCCGGATATGTTCCACCAACATCCGCGTGATGGGCACGCGAAGCCACGTAAAAGTCCGGGTTGCGTCGGCCCCGCGTCTTCAGTGGCTTTCCACGCCAGTCATCGATGAACACCGGGGCAACGAGTGTAATGTCGGGAAGATGTGTTCCGCCCGCAAACGGGTCATTGAGCATCGCCACATCGCCCGGTCCAAGCTCTAGTGTGATAATCGCCGCGCGCACCGACATCGGCATCGATCCGAGATGCACCGGCATGTGATCGCCCATCGCGATCACCTCGCCCGTACCGTCGAACACCGCACACGAATAATCGCGACGCTCTTTGATATTCGGCGAGAAGGCAGTACGCCGCAGCGCCGCTCCCATCTCTTCTGCGATGGAGTGAAAGATGTTCTTAAAAATCTCGAGCTCGATGGGATCGCGTTTCTTCACAACTTCATTTCACCACAGAGGCACAGAGCCGCAGAGAATTAAGAATGAAGATGGAAGATTTAGATTGAACGCACTCGGTTGCACCGTTCTGCCAATGAATCTCAAATCTGAATTCTTAAATCTGAAATTTCCCTGTGACCTCTGTGCCTCTGTGGTGAAAATGTCTTTCGCGAAACCTCATAAGCAAAGAATCCGCTCTTCTACAAGATATTTTTCTTGACAATGCTTAACAGTACACCGCAATATCTTGTGTCATACAGGCTGCTCGCCCAATTTGTAGGGCGGGATAAGTAAAAGGGCCCCAAATCCAAAACCTTCAAGGGAGAAGGTTCCAGGAGGTCAATAAACATGGCGACAAAGAAAAAGGCAAAAAAAGCGGCCACAAAGAAAAAGAAGTAACTGCCGCATTAGCGCAGTAGAAGTGGAAGAGGGTTAAGGGGCCTCCCGCGGTGGAGGCCCTTTTTACTGCGCTGGTTCTTTCAATTCCGGTGTTGTTTCTGGGGTGCTGTCCATGCTAGAAATCGCGTAACATTTGTGCAGACGATCTGGCCGGCAGTCAGGAATCAAAATCCAGAGATTCGAGCAGTCCATGAGTGCAAACCGGAAGTCGAGCACGAACAGGAAATCCGAAGACGTATTGATTCCTGAAAAGTTGTATTTCCGCATCGGCGAAGTCAGCCGCCTGTGCAAACTGCCTGCCTACGTTCTCCGTTTTTGGGAAACGGAATTTCCCCAACTCAGGCCTACCAAGAGCGGCACCGGCCAGCGCATGTACCGCCGACGCGAAGTCGAACTCGCGCTCCACATCAAAAAGCTTCTCTACGACGAGGGATTCACCATTGCCGGGGCACGCCAGCAGCTCAAGCTTGAGGCGAAGCCTGCCAAATTGCAATCAGCGTTGCCGTTCGCCGCGCCCGTCAATCAGGACGGATTGAAGCGGGTGCGCGCCCAGCTGCAGGAAATCCTGGCCATGCTCTCGGCGAAGCCGCACGCGTCGCATTCCAAACCGGCGGCCTCAGCGAAATAATTGATTGGCAATTCGTAATAGCGATTGAACCCGGCACCCATAGTGGTTCCGGAAAATTACCTATTACCTTTTACCAATTACCTATTTTCGCTAACGCTCTTCCCACCGACAATGGTGACGACTACCTTTCCCGTCAGCTTCCATCCGCCGAACGGCGTATTGCGTGACTTCGACCGCGTTTGCTTCGCATCATAGGTCCACTGCTTCTTCGCATCGAAGATTGTGACATCACCCGGAGCGCCGACACTCAATTGGCCGCGCCCGCCCAGCGCCAGGATCCGTCCTGGATTCGTCGTCATCAGCTCCACAATTCGCTTCAGCGGCACTCCGCGTTTCTTATGCAACTCGCTGATCGCCAATCCCAGCGCCGTTTCCAGCCCAGTGATCCCGAATGCCGCGCGATCGAACTCCACCATCTTCTCGTGATGCGCATGCGGCGCATGATCGGTGGCAATCGCATCGATCGTGCCATCTTCCAATCCCACGAGCATGGCCTCGCGATCCGCCGCCGACCGCAGTGGCGGATTCATCTTGTACCGCGTGTCGTATCCGACCACCGCCTCATCGATCAGCACAAAGTGATGCGGCGTGACTTCGCACGTCACGTTTACTCCCTCGCGCTTGGCCTTGCGAACTTCGTCCACCGCGGCCGCTGTCGAGATATGAGCAACATGTATGTGCGCGCCCGTCTTCTTCGCCAGCTCGATGTCGCGCTCGTACGATTCCGGCCTCGCCCTCCACCGGCATCCCGCGCAATCCCAAGCGAAACGAAACCGGACCGGCATTCATGTGTGCGCCAGAAGTCAGCCGCGTGTCTTCCGCATGCTGGATCACCGGGAATCCCACGCTCTTCGCCGCTTCCAGCGCCTCGCGCATTACACCGTCTTCGAGAATTGGCTTCCCGTCATCGGTGACCGCGACAGCCCCCGCCTTGCGCAGCGCCGTGTAGTCCGTAAGCTTCTCGCCCTGGCTCCCCAGCGTCGCCGCCGCGATCGGGAACACATTGACCAGCGCTCCGCGCTCCGGCGCCTGCATCCACTCGGTGATCTCCGCTGAGTCATTTACCGGCGCTGTGTTCGGCATGGTGCAGACCGATGTGAATCCCCCGGCCGCCGCCGCCGCCGTTCCACTCGCGATCGTCTCCTTGTGCGCCTGCCCCGGTTCGCGAAGATGCACATGCATGTCGATGAGCCCGGGCGTTACCACCAATCCACGCGCATCAATGGTCTCGTCAGCGCTCTCTTTGAGCTTCGGCCCAATCGCCGCAATCTTCCCCTCGCGGATAAGAATGTCCGCGGGCCCGTCCACCTGATTCGCCGGATCGATCACATGCCCGCCGCGAATTAGTAGCGACTTCGGCTGCTGCAAATCTTCACGCCGCTGATTACCGCTGATAGACGCTGATCTTTTTTCTTTCATAATGTTCGTATCTGACCACGGAGACACGGAGACACGGAGAAATCTTCAACCTGAAATCTGCAATCTGAAATTTACCTCCGCGTCCTCTGCGGTGAAAAACACTACGCTAGCGCTCTCGCCAGTATCGCCCTTCTCACCGCCACGCCATTCCGTACTTGCTCCCGGATCACCGCCTGCGCTCCGTCCGCTACTTCACTCGTCACCTCGAGCCCGCGGATGATCGGCCCCGGATGCATGACGATCGCATCTTTCTTCGCCATCTTCAGCCGCTCTGGCCGCAGCTGATATCGCTCGATGTAATCGCCCAGGCTGAGTTGCAATCCGGCCAGCCGCTCTTTCTGAATACGCAGCGCGACGATCACATCTGTCCCTGTCAGCGCCTCTTCGAGGCTGCGCGTGACAGTAACTCCCGGCGCGAGCGTCGCCGCCACATCAGGCACCAGCTCCGGAGGCCCGCACAGCACCACCTTCGATCCAAATTTTGTCAGAAGATGCACATCCGAGCGCACTACGCGGCTATGGAAGATGTCCCCAATCATCGCCACCCGCAGTCCCTTCAGCGTGCCCTTGTGTTCCAGGATCGTATACGCATCGAGCAGTCCCTGCGACGGATGCTCGTGCATCCCATCCCCGGCATTGATCACCGGCACAGGCACATGTCGCGCCAGCAGCTCCGGCGCGCCCGATGATGGATGCCGGATCACAATCGCCTCTGCGCCCAGCGACGTTACCGTGTACCCCGTGTCAATCAGCGACTCGCCCTTCTCGATGCTCGACGCCGATGCCGAGATCAGCGCCGTAGTCGCGCCCAGCGACTTCGCCGCAAACTCGAACGAAACGCGCGTCCGCGTGGACGACTCATAGAACAGCAGGATCACGCGCTTGCCGCGCAACACAGGCTTAATCTTGCCGCGCTGCATCTTCCGCGCGTCTTTCAGAATAGAACTGATTTCCTTAGTGGAGAGGTCTTCCAATCCGAGCAGGGAACCACGAGCAGGTTGATTCATAAGTTGGTCGGTGCCCCGTCCAAACCTCTTTTGGCTTGGCTGGGTCTGAGTCGGTTACTTCAGCCTACATTTCGCGCTCTACCAATAGCACTTTTTCCGTCTGATCTATTTCGTTCAGCCTTACTTCGATAATCTCGCGATCGCTGGTCTGAATATAACGTCCCACGAACGCGGCTTCGATCGGAAGCTCACGATGCCCGCGATCGATCAGCGTCAACAGCTGCACTCGTTGCGGACGTCCATGATCAAACAGCGCATCCAGCGCCGCGCGCGTCGTTCGCCCCGTATACAGAACATCGTCCACCAGGATCACGTGCATGCCTTTGATATCCGCGCCCAATTCTCCTGGCCGCACTTCCGGCTTCGATCCCACCGTGCTCAGATCATCGCGATAAAGCGTGATGTCGAGTGTGCCGACTGGAACCGCCTTGTTCTCGATGCGCTCGATCACGCGCGCCAGTCGTTGCGCCAGCGGCACTCCACGGCGTCGTATGCCGACCAGCACGAGCTTATCGGTCCCGTTATTTTTTTCGATGATCTCGTGAGCCAGGCGAACCAGGGTGCGTTCGATCTCAGACGCAGACATCAGCTGCGCCTTCTGGCGCAGGTTCGCGGTCGGGGAGAGTTTCGCAGTCATCTCGCGCATCATAAAAGCTCGTGACAGCCCGCGGCAAGGGCGCTCGTCTTTCTTGCGCTCGAAAGAACCAGAATTCCTTGTATCAAACAAAAAACAAGCCGCCCCTTTTGAGGGCGGCTCGTCACGTCCATTCCGTCGCAATCGCTATTTCGGAGTCGCGGAAGGTGCTGCCGGCTTCGGATTCGAAGAGGCCGTTGCCGGGCGTGCAGCCGGTGCAGCGATCGGAGAAGTGGCATTGTAAGCAGCCGCAACCTGCTCCGTTACATTGACGTTGGGCTGTGCCCACAAAATCGGGTTCTGTGGACCCGACACGTCGATGATCATGCTGAAGCCGTTCGCCTTTGCGTACTTGTCCAGCGCTTCCATCAGCTTCGTGCCGACGCGATTCACCAGTTCCTGCTGCTGGCCCTGGTAATCGTTCTGCGCATCTTCGGCCTGGCGCTGCAGGCTCTTCTGCTTGCTCTCGATGCTCTTCACCAGGTTGGCGCGAGCCTCTTCATTGAGCTTCGAGCCCTGGCTATCCAGTTGCTTCTTCAGGTCTTCTACTTCCTTGTTCAAGCCCTGCAGTTCCTGGCGCTTGGGATCGAACTTCTTTTCCAGGCCTTCGATGTCGCGCTTGCCTTCGTTGGTCAGCGCAATCGCCTGCTGGATGTTGATGATGCCAATCTTGGATGGTCCCGCGGGCGTCGTCGCCGCAGGGGCAGCGGCGGCTGGCGCAGCTGCTGATGGAGTGGCTGCCGTTTGCGCGAATGCACCTGCGCACAGCAATGCCAGAGGTAGAGCGATACTTGCAATAGTACGTTTCATTGGATGTGTCGTGGACTCCTTGGAAATCCTTCCGGGAACGCCTCAACTCGGGGCCAAGGTCATTCGCGATTCACGATGAATCACAGTATGCGGAATGGCGTCTCAATTATAGGTGGGCGATCTAAACAGCGTCAAACTGCAGGCCCGCCACTCGGGACGTCCTCAAACCCCAATATCTAAGCGCTTCATCCCAGTTCCAGATCAGGAATCGCCCCGACTTCGATGGCTTATTCAGCCTACCTCCGGCTACGGGTGCCGATGCAGCACTTTCGTCGCGATATCGGGCCAGAATTCACGGAAGGTATTCGTCAGCGCGTCCCTTCCCAAAGCGAAGGCATATTTCTCGGCGATTTCCCCTGCAGTCCGGTCCTTGCTCGGATAGTAAGTTGTCGAGATTGCCTGTGCTATGCCCCTTCCGAAGATTTCCGAGGCGTTGAAAGTATTGTGCCCATGATAGTTCGGAGTGATGAAAATCCGCGACGCGGCATACGTACCGCGCTTCACAAACCCGCCGTCCCCCATCGCAAAATAGCGGGTGTCCTGATGAAGAATAGTGGGCAGCGCAAAAATCACGAGATAGTTTCCATCCGTCTTATCGACAAAACCGCGCCAGTAATACTGCCCGTAGCCTCCAATACCTTTTCCCAACGCCGGATGCGCGTTCGTCGCCTCAGCGAGCAACGAAGTCACTCCGACGAACATGAATGACGAGTAGTCGAAGCTATTCTGCGTAGCGATCTTGAATGCCTGTTTCGGCGTCGGAGGAGGAGGAATGGCGCCAGCGCTAACCGCGCGGTAGTTAGGCATGATCCCCAGAATTCGTTTCGGTTGCTGTTTGGACTGGGGAATCGCGGGTACCGCGGTTACGCCCGCAGGAGTTGCACTATCTGATACTCGCGAAGAAGCTTGTTTCGCCTGGTCGTTCGCTACTGTCTGGACAGGCGTGGCCATAGAAGAATCAGGCGCGGACGGACTCTGTTCAGCGAAGGCACTTATTGTGCCGAGGAATAACACAAACCCAAGAATGAAACGCAACCTACCCCCCACATCGCCCCTGCTTTGATTGTACCGGAACAGAGTACAGGCCTGTGCGCCACAGCCGATGGTCCGCACCCTCTTCGGTTAGGTGGCCCATTCAAGCCTTCTTTTGGCTGAGTGGCGAGTTACATCGGTCACCGAACGAACCCACAAAGGCATTCTGCTGCCCTTGTACGACTCCTACACTCATCCTCAAAAGGAGCCGCTCATGAAGCGTTCCATCGGCGTCACATTCAGTGCCATTGTTTCTTTGCTTGGATCGGCGCTCACCTTTGGTTGCGGCGCGCTGGTGATCTTCATCCTCTTCTTCTTTGCTCCCACGCGAGCCAATTTCTCTGGAGTCTCATCTGCGCCCAAAGCGATCTTCATTATGGGCGCGCTGGTTTATATTCTCCCGGCAATCTGGGGCGTCATCACCAGCATCGGCTTGTTTCTCCTCAAGAACTGGGCTCGCATCTCCATCCTCGTCTTTTCCGTCATCCTCATTCTTATGGGAGCTTTAGCCGGTCTGATTATGCTGTTCATGCCGCTGCCCCCCGCTCCCGGCGAGGCTGCGGGTCAATCGACGATGACCGCCATACGTCTGGGCATGGGAGCGTTCTGGTTCGGGATCGCCGGTATCGGCGTCTGGTGGCTCATCCTCTTCAACCGTCCCAAAGTGAAAGCACAATTCGTCAGGATCCCGTCGCCGGTTGCTGTCGTGGGCGCGCCGCCGATGCCTGCGCAACTTCCTGGCGTCAGCCCGTCACCCGCGAACGCACGCCCTCTCAGCATCACCATCATCGCGTGGTTGCTGCTGGTTAGTTGTGTATTTATTCCAGTCAACCTGCTCATGCGCGCGCCTGCGATCTTCTTAACAAAAATAGTCAGCGGGAATGCGGTAGTTATCTATTTCTTGGTGGTACTGGTGGTGCACCTCTGGCTGGGAGTTGGCCTGCTGCGCTTGAATCCGACTGCACGAGTGGCAGGGATTGCGTACTACATCCTTATTTTCGTCAATGCTGCAATTTTCTACCTTGCTCCCGGCGGCCACGAGCGCATGCGGGCACTCGTCAGCGCCTCGCAAGCCATCTTTCCCTGGACGAAACAGATGCAGCAATCGGGACCGCAACTCGATCTCATGCCGTTCATGAGGATGGGCGGAGTCGTCGGATTGCTTTGCATCCTGATCCCACTCTATTTCCTGATCACGCGCAAGCAGGCTTCGTCACCCGCAAAGAGGTGCCAGCAATCTGAATCTGGATCGCATCGTGCGCACCAGGATCGGGTCCCAATCGCTATTTGATCACCAGCGCTGGCACCGATCGCCTTGATGGCACATCGGCAACGTGATGTTGGCTTAGATAATCGGTGACAATCCATGCCGCGCCGGTTATCGCCAGATTCTGCGCGTTGCCGGCCCAGTTGATCAGGTTGTGCGGATCGGCAAACGGCGCCGGCAACCACACAAGCAGCGCAAAGCCAATCAGCATCAGGGTAAGTAATCGAGATGCCAGCAGAGCTGAACGTCTGGAAAGTAATGCGATTGCCGCAAGTGCAAATGCAATCGGTGATTACCCCCAGAAATTTCCTGAGCAATCCACTTCGGAAGAACTGAAGAACTGAAGAACTGAAGAACTGAAGAACTGAAGAACTGAAATACTGACGAACTGATGAACTGAAGTACTGAAAGACTGAGCGACTGAAAGCCTACGAATACTTCAGCCACTTCACAATCTCCGGCAGCGTTGGACGCTTGCCGTACATGAGAATCCCCACGCGATAGATCCGCGAGCACAGCGCCAGCACGCCGTACATCGTGACCAGCAGCAGCGCAACGCAAAGCCCGATCTGCCACATCGGCGGGCGCTCCACCAGCACTCGCACATACATCAGGATCGGCGCGAAGAACGGAACCATCGACATCCACATCGAGAGCGGCGCGTTCGGCTGGCGGATCACGTACGTCAGCAGGATGACCGGCACCACCAGCGGCATAGTCACGAAGAACTGCCACTGTTGCGCTTCCTGCTCGGAGTTGACCATCGCGCCCAGCGCGGCATAGAGTCCGCTATAAAGAAGGAATCCGGCCAGGAAGAACGGCACCAGCGCGACCAGCGTTCCCGCCGTTATCCCCAGTTGCGGAGCGTTTCCGGAAGCCGCCACGCCTGCGCCTCCGAATACGCCTGCGAGTACGCACCAGATCGCAATTTGCGTAAGTCCGGCAGCGCCTACGCCCAGGATTTTTCCCGCCATCAACTCCTTGGGCGTCACGCAGCTGAGCATGACTTCCATCACGCGCGAAGTCTTCTCTTCCAGCACCGAGCGCATCACCGACATGCCATATACGATCAGAGTCAGATACAGCATCATCGCCAGCAAAAAGCTGCTCAGCCATTCCAGGCCGTTCACCGATCCGGTTTCTTTGCCTTTCTGTATAGGCACGGTCTTGATGTGAACTTCTTTCAGCATCGAATCGACATCGGACGCTGCCACACCGCGCGACGCGAGTTCATGCTTCATGATGGCGCTGGTGATTGCCGACTGCAGTCCCGCATCTTCGGTGAAGTCGCTGGTCTCGCGCGCCCCGTAGGTCACATCACGCGCGGCAATTGCATCATCGGAGAGCCATAGGAAGCCGTCGATCTGCCCGCTGCTGACCTCGGTACGCAGCTTGGCACGCTCGTCCTCGCTGGTGTCGTTGACGACGTCAACCGAATATTTCGTTCCAAAACGCGTGCCATTTGTGAGTTGCGACGCAACCGACTGCGCGATCTCGGCGTTGTTGCTGATAATCGCAATGTGTTTCACGCCTTCGGTTTTCATCATCGCCAGCTTGCTCGGCAGAAAAATCATGCCAAACATGAACAGCGGCAACAGAATGGTGCTGATGAGAAACGACTTGGTGCGAACGCGCTCGAGGTATTCGCGGCGGAGAATCAGTCCGATATTACGCATTGTGATTACCCACCACGTCGATAAAGATTTCTTCCAGCGAGGGCTCGACCAGCTCGAACTTATTCAGACGCACGCGGCTCATCGCCGATTGCAGCAAGGCTTGCGGATCTGCGCCCGGCCGCAATTTCAACTCAACATAATTGCCGTAATTGTTGAACGACTGCACCAGCTCGGAACTTTGCAGGAACGCGCCATCGCCTTCGTATTCCATCTGCACATTGTTCTTGCCGTAGCGTGACTTGACGCTCCGCAGTTCGCCCTCGAGCACCGACTTGCCGCGATTCACCAGGCAGATCGCGTCGCATAGCCGCTCAACTGTGTCCATCCGATGCGTCGAGAACAGGATGGTCTTACCCGCCTTCTTCAGTTCCAGCAACACATCCTTCAGCACGACGGCATTCGCCGGATCCAACCCGGAGAACGGTTCATCCAGAATCAGCAGCTCGGGATCATGCAGAACCGAAGCGATGAACTGCGCCTTCTGCTGCATGCCCTTGGAAAGCTCTTCCACTTTCTTGTCGAACCACTCGCCAAGTTGCAGACGATTGCACCAGTCGCTTGCGCGTCGCTTGGCCTCAGCGGCCGGAACGCCTTGCAATTCCGCCAGCAGCACCAGGTGTTCACCGAGCTTCATGCGCTTATAGAAGCCGCGCTCTTCGGGAAGATATCCGATGCGCCTCAGGTGCTCGCGCTGGAACGGCTGGCCGAAGATGCGCACTTCGCCCGAGTCCGGCAGCGTGATGCCGATCATCATTCGCAGCGAACTGGTTTTGCCCGCGCCGTTAGGGCCGAGCAATCCATAAACGCTGCCCTTGGGAATGTTCAGGGAAAGGTGGTCGACGGCCACGAATTGATCGTAGCTCTTCGACACGTCGCGGAGTTCAAGCGCGTAATCTGGCATGTGTAGGGAACGACTACAGGAGACTAGTTGATCTCGAGATACTCTTCAATCCACGACTTCACGATCAAACGCCGTTCGTCCTCGGGATCGAACCGCACGCCGGCAATCGATTCCTGCGGGTGCAACCACGAGACCACGCCTCGAATCCTGGTGCTCGATCGTCCGGGCAATTCCACCACGGCTTGCACCTGGTCGTTCATCTTCAGTTCGCCGCGATAGCGCAGCGACATGCCGCCGCCGCTGATCTCCACGGTACTCGCCACGACCTGGCTTTCGCCGTTGAACAAATCAACCTTCGCCACCACCGGAATGCGCACGTACCGCCGGAATTCATTCAGGATTAACAAATGAGTGGCGCGAACCGCGCGCAACGCCGTCTGGCGCTCGACCGGCGTCTCCATCAGCACGTTGATGCCGAACTTCGAGAACCGCACCGCCTCACCCGTTGATTTGCACACCCCAAACATGATGAGCCGCTTGTTCGAACGCGACGAGCGGATCGTTTCCAGCACCGGCATCGCTTCGTCGTTTAACGAGATGATGCAGGCATCAAACTTTTCCTTCTCAATGCGCTCGGCAGCGTTATGCGTGATCGTAACCGACTCAATGTTGAACTGGCGCAGGCAATCCTGAAGAACGTTGCTGACGTTCTCGTCGAGGTTGATAAGCGCCGCTCGTGCTGTTGCTCGTTTGTGAGAGTAATTGGTGGTAGCCGTCACCATGAAGAGTACGTCCGTGGGAAACTGAAGAGCTATTCTGAACTGCCAGCCCGTGGATTGGCAATCTCTACTATGTCGTAGTACCTACGATTCGAAGAAAGTGGTGCGAGGTCCTTGCGGTTTGCCTTGTTTGCCTTGCTTGTGTGGCGCGGACATTCCTGTCCGCGCATGGTGCAACGCGACGAATACTGGATTGGGAGAAATGTGTGGCGCGGGCGCCCTCGCCCGCGTCTTCAGAACTCGAAGGATTCGCTAACAACTAGCAACTGACAACTACCAACTGCCCTACTCCGTCCACCTGCGGAAAATCAGGCACCCATTCGTTCCACCGAAACCGAACGAATTCGACAGTGCGAAGTCCATCTGAACTTTGCGCGATTGATTCGGTACATAATCAAGATCGCACTCCGGATCGGGTGTCTCGTAATTGATCGTCGGCGGCAGAATCTGATCGCGTAGCGCCAGCACCGTGATGCCGCCTTCGAGCCCACCGGCTCCCCCGAGCAGGTGCCCGGTCATCGATTTCGTGGAACTCACCGGCGGAATCTTTTCCGCGAACACGCGCTTGATGGCGACTGTTTCCAGCTTGTCGCCGATCTCCGTGGACGTACCGTGCGCGTTCACATATCCGATATCGCTGGGCTGAATCTTCGCATCACGAAGAGCATTCAGCATCACGCGGTAGGCACCTTCGTGTTCGGGCGCGGGCGAAGTGATGTGGTACGCGTCTCCGCTCATCCCATAGCCGACAACTTCCGCAAGGATGTTCGCTCCACGGCGCTTGGCAAATTCCAGGTCTTCCAGAATAAGGATGCCGGCGCCCTCGCCGACTACAAACCCGTCGCGATCTTTATCCCACGGACGGCTCGCCTTCTCCGGAGCATCGTTGCGCGTGGAAAGTGCGCGCATGGCAGCAAATCCGCCAATACCCATCGGCGTGATAGCAGCTTCGGAGCCGCCCGCAATCATCACATCGGCGTCGCAACGCTGGATGATCTTGAAAGCATCGCCGATGGAATGCGCGCTGGTCGTGCAGGCGGTCGCCGTCGCTTCGTTCGGACCCTTGGCTCCGAATCGAATGCTCACCTGACCAGCCGCCAGGTTAATGATCGAAGCAGGAATAAAGAAGGGCGATATCTTGCGCGGGCCGCCTTCGATCAGGTTCGTATGCTCGCGCTCGATAATGTCGAACCCGCCGATGCCCGATCCGATATGCACGCCAACGCGGTCGGCGATTTCGTCCGTTACCGAAAGGCCGGCCATCTTCATCGCTTCTTCCGACGCCGCCAGGGCAAAGTGGATGAAGCGTCCCATCTTCTTTACTTCTTTTTTCTCGATGAAGTTGAGCGGATCGAAGCCCTTAACCTCGGCGGCAATCTGGCAGGCGTGCTGTGAGGTATCGAAATGCGTGATGCGCGTCACGCCACTTTTTCCGGCCAGAAGGTTCTGCCAGGTTTCTTCAGTGGTATTGCCAACAGCCGAAATCAACCCGATCCCGGTAACGACGACGCGCCTCTGCAAATTACTTTCCGCCTTTCGCGTGCTTGCCGATGTAGTCGATGGCGTCTTTTACGGTGCGGATCTTCTCCGCGTCTTCGTCGGGGATCTCAATGTCGAAAGCCTCTTCGAATGCCATTACCAGTTCAACCGTGTCGAGCGAATCGGCGCCCAGGTCGTCTACGAACGAAGCGTTCGGGGTAACCTCGGCTTCGTCGACGCCCAGTTGCTCAACCACGATTTGTTTTACCTTTTCGTCAGTATCTGCCATCGAAAACTTTCTCCTTCTTTAGAGGCGTAAAGCGGGCACAAGTATGGAGCGGCGGGAGCAACCCGGCTTCCGCGATTCGCGCGTGATTACTGCTTGGCCACCTTGGCGTGCTTGGTGATGTAGTCGACTGCGTTCTGAACCGTGCGGATCTTCTCGGCTTCTTCGTCGGGAATCTCGATGTCGAACGCTTCTTCGAATGCCATGACCAGTTCCACCGTGTCCAGCGAGTCGGCGCCCAGGTCATCCACGAACGAAGCGCTGGCGGTGACCTCGGCTTCGTCTACTCCGAGCTGTTCCACGATGATCTGCTTAACCTTATCTTCAACTGCGGCCATCTGATCGGCGCCTCCTGTCTACATTAAAAGGGCTAGTGTAAATGGGCTGACAAAGCGGTGTAAAGGATTGCAAACCCGGCGGGTTCCCGCTGCCTGGCGGATGACCCATCCTACGCTTCCTTTTGCGCAGGCTGGGGAAAACACCCGCAACATCCTAGCGGGAGCCGGGTGGCCCATTCAAGCCTTCTTTTGACTTGAGTGGGGCAGTTTGACGCGAGTGTCCCAGCTCGCCCTCTGTGGTCGTAGCAGAGACAATCTTGATTGTTGTCATCACGAGCCGCGCAGCGGCGAGGGATCTGCATTTCTGGCGGTTGTCGATGCGAGCCTTCTTTTGGCTTGAGTAGGAGCAGCTCTTGTGTGGCGCGGACATTCCTGTCCGCGCGTAATCTCGCGACAAGTAATCCGTCCTGAGCTGCGTTGGACAAGAGAAACTGTCATGTCGAGCGAGGGCGTGTCTTTGCGCCCGAGTCGAGAGACCCTGCGTCTTCTCACTGTGCGGCTATGTGGCGCAGATACTCTCCCGCCCCGCGTCAGAAACTAAAGAGACCCTGCCTTACATCACCACGACACGCCCCATCTCCACCGCAACGTCCGCCGCCACCGGTCATCCTGAGCGCAGCGAAGGAACTATGCATTCCCTACCCGGCGGGTGGCCCATTCAAGCCCTCCTTTGGCTTGAGTGGGGCAGTTTGACGCGAGTGCCCCATCTCGGCCTCTGTGGTCGTAGCAAAGACAATCTTGATTTGTTGTCATCACGAGCCGCGCAGCGGCGAGGGATCTGCATTTCTCGCGCTGTCCCATTCACGCCTTCTTTTGGCTTGAGTGGAAGCATCTCTTGTGTGGTGCGGACATTCCTGTCCGCGCGTAGTCTCGCGACAAGTAATCCGTTCTGAGCTGTCTTGGACAAGAGAATGCCTTGGACAAGAGAAACTGTCATCTCGAGCGAGGGCGTGTCTTTGCGCCCGGAGTCGAGAGACCCTGCGTTCTCATTGTGTGGCTGTGTGGCGCGGACACTCTCCCGCCCAGCGTCAGAAACCTGATGGAGCCACGACACGCCTCATCTCCACCACAGCGTCTCCCCACCACGGGTCATCCTGAGCGCAGCGAAGGAACTATGCATTCTCGACTGCCAATCAAGCTTGATTTGACTTGAGTGGCAAGATTGACGCGAGTGTCCCATCTCGCCCTCTATGGTCGTAGCAGAGACACGTTGGCGTAGGCGTCGCCGTACATGGGATGGTCGCCTCACAGGGCTATGACTCGGAGTACAGCACAGCAGTGCGGTTGAAGTTCGACGACGAAAAACCACTTCGCCAGACCTGGGGGATTTCGGATGACCACCGGATGTTATTTCCATTCGGACGAGAGAGGCAGTTTCTTAATCAACTCACGCAGCACAGGAAGCTAGTGTTGGAATTCAGTTACTACGAACAGGCAGCGAGGACAGTAACCTTTAATCTGTCCGGACTTGCGGACAAGATGAAATCGGAAGCTCTAATCGTGCAATGAAATGGCCACCACTATGAAGCTAGAAGCTGCCATGCAGATCGTTACAGAGATGAAACAGCGATATCTCGATGCTCCTGATCCTGGCGACAGTAAGGAATCGATCGGATTCTTTGAGGCAAAAGCAAATGCTCTCAATTTGGCGATACCATTCGAGCTCGAAACCAGTTCAATGTTGCATTGGGCCAGGATTTTTTACAGTTCAAGGAAATGGGAGCAATACCCGCACATTGGAAACACCTTTTATCAAGCGATCGCCACTGTCGGACGGCGCGTCAAGTTGGCGCCTCCAACCTGTTTCGATTCGGACCTTGAATAATCTTGGACTGGCGGCCCAGGTTCGCCCTCTTTTGGGCTAACCTGGGTTCAAGCCGCAAAACATTGTCAATAGCCCATTTTCCTCATTTTCCCGCTAACTACCTCATTCCACGATAGAAATAAATTTCGCGAAAGTGTCTAGTTGGTCCCCCTGAATTTGTCACAATAGAGATACCAGTGTGACTTCGGGACGTCTTTGACTTTGCTTTTTTCTGACAACTAACAACTAGCAACCGACAACTGTCGGCCTCCGGGCCGACCTAACTCCTTTGTTATGCGGGACGATGGGACTAAATCCTTTGTTTGCCGGGACGACCCTTATCCCATGCCGCTAACTCCTTTGGAATGCGGGACACGCGGGGAGGGGTACCCCATGGGACGTTCCAATTAAGGAAACAACCACACGCCAATGGGAGCGCGGGGCTGCAAGTTTCATATCCCGATACGACGTTTCGGATCGGGAATCAGGCCGCTAACTCCTTTGTTATGCGGTAGAGGGGCCTTAAGTCCTTTGAAGTCCGCTATGTGCGGACGCCCTGTGTGTAAGTCCTTTGTTTACCGCTAGGGAGGGGGAGGGGGTGGAGCTGACTCATCAGTAACTCAGGTGGCCCATTCAAGCCCTCTTTTGGCTTCAGTGGGGTAGTCAGAAGATTGGGGTAGTCAGAAGAAAAATTGGGTGCCCCACCCTCGACTCGTCGTTTGGGTCGAGGGTAGGCATTTTACCCAATTACCAATTACTAATTACCAATTACCGATCACCAACTATCACCTATTACAAATTGCCTATTCCATTTACTTGCTGTACTCGTCCCTCAATTCCGTTTGTCGATCTTTCAGCGGGATTTCTTTTCCGGCGATGAAGATGTGTTTGACGTCGGTCTTCACGTCCAGCGGATCGCCATTCGAAACGACAACATTCGCTGTTTTGCCGGCGTCAAGTGAGCCGAGTTTGTCGGCGACGCCCCAGATTTCGGCCGCGTTGATCGTGATCGCCTTCAACGCTTCGTCATACGGAAGTCCGAACGCCACTGCATATCCGGCGGCATAAGGAAGGTTGCGTGACTGGTGAGCATCGTACGACGCGAAAGCGATCTTCACGCCACGCTTCTGCAATTCTGCTGGAAGACGATAGACCGTGTCGTAACGCTCATCATCTTTCGGATCGGTGTAAATCGGTCCAACGATCACCGGAACTTTCAGGCTGGCGACGTAGTCGAGCACCGGTTGCGCGTGCGTCAGGTGATTCAGGATGAACTTCAGCTTGAATTCCTGCGCGAGCCCAACCGCGGTTTGGATGTCGCTCGGCTCCACGGCCTCGATTACCACCGGCTTCTCGCCGCGCAGATACGGCAGCAGCGCTTCAAGTTTCAGATCGCGCTTCGGCGGCGTGGCCTTTCGCGTCGCCCGCGGCTTTCTTTTTGTTGTAGTCGTCGAGCTTCTGGCCGTAGTCCTGCGCGTCGATGAACGCCTGCCGCAGTTGTGCGGCCATGCCCATGCGCGTCATCGGATACTTGGCGCTCTCCCATGTTTCATTGCGCCGTTGTGTGCCATCGAAATTGAGCGGCAGTGCCACATCGCGGCCAATCAGCATTTCCGGCGCAGAAGCTCCGGCCAACTGTATGAATGCGCTCTGTCCGGGAAGGGTGTCCTGATCCGTCGGCGCGACGACTGCGTTGAGGATTCCGTTGTAGCGCGTCACAGGAATCAGCTCTGACTCGGCATGAAACGCATCCGTCACGTGCATCTGCGGCATGATCTCGTCGCTGAGTTCGACCAGATCGTTGGTCATTTTCTCGGCTTCAATTTCGGTGAGACCGAGATGCGTCTCCGAGTCGATCAGCCCTGGATAAACAGTCATCCCGCTGACATCGATCACTTGCGCGCCAGCCGGAATTTTGACTTCGCCCGCTTTTCCGACGGCGGTGATCTTGCCGCCTTCCATCACCAGCACGCCGTTTTCTATCGTGCCATGCGTGATGGTCAGCAGCTTACCGCCCGTGAGCGCGATGGTCTGACTCGCAGCCTCGTTTCTAGCCTGATTGCGATGCGTGTGTACAGCTTCGCGCGTCTGCGCGACACTCAACGTCGCACAGAGAAGAACAGCAGCGATCAAAGTTCGCAGCATTACTGGCCCTCCTTCACTACCGGGATTTCCGGTGCGGCTTCCGCAACGTTGCCGTAATGCGTCGTGCCAAAGCCCGCGCGCGTGCGATCGAAGAACATTTCGCCATCGATGAATACTTTTTCTGGTACGCCGTAACTCGAGAGTGGATAGCCGTCCCAGATCACCAAGTCAGCATCTTTGCCCACGTCGATTGAGCCCACGCGATTATCGACGCCGATGATCCACGCAGCGTTCAGGGTGATCATGCGCAGCGCTTCGTCTTCCGTCGCGCCGCCGTAGCGAATGGTCTTTGCCGCCTCTTGATTCAATCTGCGGATGTAGTCGTTCGAATCGCTCTTGATCGCCACGGTCACGCCCTTGCGCATCGACATCACCGCGTTCCACGGAATCGCGTCCCACGCTTCGTACTTGTATCCCCACCAATCCGCGAAGGTCGCCAGTCCCACGTGATTCGCGGCAAGCTGATCGGCAACTTTGTAGGCTTCCAGTCCATGATGGAACGCGCGCAGGTTATAGCCGAACTCCTTGGCCATCGCCATCTCGTTCAGCAGTTCATCGGCGCGATAGCAATGAATCTGCACCAGCATGTTGCCGCGAAGTACCTCGGCGAGCGCCTCCTGCTTCAGATCGCGCTTCGGTGGCGTTGCGTCCTTGTCGCCTTTCTTCACCTTGTCGTTGTAAGCGTCCCATTCGCGCATGTAGCCCTGCGCGTCCACCAGCGCCTGACGCTGTACAGCGAAATTGCCCATTCGCGTGGAAGGCAACTGGCCTTTGCCGCCAAAAACGCGCTTGGGATTCTCTCCGCTCGCGAACTTGATCGACTGCGGCGCGCCTGGAAAGAGCAACTGGTCGCGGCCAAGGCCGTACTTCGTCTTAATCACCACCGCCTGCCCGCCGATCATGTCCGCCGATCCGTGCAGCAGCAGCGCACTCGTCACGCCTCCTGCGAGCGCGCGATAGATCGCCTTATCGGTGTAGTCGAAGGCGTCGATCATGCGCATGTTCGGAACCACCGGCGAAGTCGCTTCGTTGATATCGTCGCGCAGCGCCATATGCGAATGCGGATCGATAATTCCAGGAGTGAGGTATTTCCCGCCCGCATCGATTACAGCCACGCCTGCCGGAGCGCTGACTTTGTCGCCAAAGGCGGCAATTTTGCCGTCCTTTATATAGACGCTGCCATTCGCGATCTTCCCGTGCGTGACGGTGAGCAGCGTGGCATTCTTGATAAGAACGTCTTTCGGCGCGGCAGCCGCGCTGGTTGTCTGTGCGAGGGCAGCAGAAACCACCAGCAAGTGGGCTAAGAAGACGCCCGCAAGCGATCTCAGGATCGCAGTACGACAGTTCATATGGTTGACTCCCGTTTCACGGTTGGCATCGGGTGGGAAACGAGATTGTAGGGATCGTGAGCTGCTGCGTCAAACTCGCACGGAGCGTTCTCGCTCGTTAGCAGCCATCATCTCCGTAATCGTGCGAAACGCGTAGCCTTCTTCTTTGTATCTGCGGATCAGTTCGTCGACGGCCTGCACCGTGTACGAGCGATCCACGCCCATGTGCTTGTGCCCGCCATCGTGTAACAGGACAACGTCTCCGCCGCGCACTTGCCGCGTCACTTCGTGCTTGATGTCGGCGGCCGAACCGGCATTCCAGTCGTATCCGGTCACGCCCCACAAAACCGGTGTCATCCCGAGTTGCCGGACAGTTCGTAGCACGACAGGTGTCCGTGCTCCCCACGGCGGACGAAACAGCGGCGCGTGGTTTCGTTCGACAGCGTCTTCCAGCGCTTGTTCGCAGGCGGCGATCTCGCTGCGCACCTGCCCCGGCGTTCGGAAGATCAAGTTCGGATGCGTGAACGCGTGGTTGCCGATTACGTGCCCTTGACGTGCCACGGTGGCGGCGATCTCCGGGCGCTGTTTCACGTACCGCCCAATCATGAAGAACGTGGCCCTAACTTCATGCTTTGCAAGTACTTCCAGCAGGTGAAAGGTATATGGATCGTTGGGTCCATCGTCAAAGGTCAGCGCCAGTTCGCGGGTGCCCGGAGCGCGACCGATGAACGTCCGGCCGTAGAGCTGCGATCGCGGCGCCATTGTGTTGTAGCCGGCGATGACCAATCCGGCCAGCCCCGCACTTCCGCCTATTGCCCAGCCAATCATTAAGGGAGAATTCTATCCTTCGCGAAAAAAATAGAGAAACTCACTCTTGATTTCCGCAAAAACATGCCTATACTTCGAACAAAGATTTCCCCCGAGGACCACCGTCTCAGCCACTAGACGCGAGGATCCCATGAAGTTGAGTACGACCCTTTCCACTTCGAGCACGGCCAAAGCCAGACGTGTGCTGTTGCTCGCCGATCGTTTGCACGCAATTCAGGAACATGTTGATCCGCTCCTGCATTCCGGCTACGAAGTCGATTGCACTTATTCCAGCCGTTGCGCGCTGACCCTCAGCCGAACTCGCACCTACGACCTGATTCTGATTGCGCTTCGCCGCCATCCCGCCGCTTTGCAGGAGTTGTGCCGCGAGCTGCGCCAGTCGAATCCGGGCACGCCGATTGCGAGCCTGGTCGATCCCACCAAGCCAATTCCACCGCTCCACGCGCATCAGTTTCTATGGACGCGTGAAGGCGAAGAGTACTTCATGGCGCGGGTGAATGCACTGGTAGAAGCCTGTTGACCCTAAGCCTGTAATCAAACAAAAAACTATCAGGGATGCGTCTGATCGTTCGCGGCCGGCACCAGCTGGTACAGCACGTAGTCAGGGACGCGCGTGTCCCAATGACTCGTCAGCTTTGCGGCCGCAACTCCACCAATGAAGATGACGGCGACGGCGGCCGCGACAGTCCACGCAGGGAGGCGTGTCTTGCGCGGCAGTTCGAACTGCAATGCGTCTTTCGCTGGGCAGACCGCGACGCATTCGAGGCAACCAGTGCACTCGACGGAACGGATGGTGACCAGTTTGTCGACCGCCAATGCTGACGGGCAGGCCTTTGTGCACTTGCCGCAGTCGATGCATGGATCGGCATAGCGCTTGATTTTTGCAGGACTGCCGAGCGAGACCAGTCCCAGCAGCGCGCCATATGGACACAGGTAGCGGCACCACAGATTCTGCACAAACAGCGACAGGATCATCAGAATCCCAATCACGACCGCAGCCGTCGTTCCCAGGAAGCGGAAGAAGTTCAGCATGCGCACGTCGACGATCAGTCCATAAGGGCTGCGCTGGAACGCATCAATGTCCAGGGCTGACATGTTCACAACTGCCCAGGCGAAGAATCCGAGCAGCAGGTATTTCAGCGAGCGCAGGCCAAGATCGGCCCAACGCGGCAGGCGGAAATTTCGTTTAAGAATCTTTCGGCCAAGCTTCCACAGGTATTCCGACGCCGTTCCCACCGGGCACAGCCAGCTGCAGAAAGCTTTCCGCAGCAGGAGCGAAATCGCGAGAAAGCTGGCTAATAGAACCAAACTCGCGGGATGAATCGCCGGCATCGAGCCCGTGGCCAGCAAGTATTTCAGGTTCATCAGGCCAGCGATGGGGAGCCAGCCCTCCACGCCCGCGGGACGCGAAACCGCGCTTGCACTTCCGCCGCTTTCGTAGAAACGCACCCAGAAGAAGAACTGAACGCCGATCCAGAAGTTCAACAATAAGAATGATAGTTGCGAGGCCAGGCGCAGCCGCTGGGAGTAATCGCGATTGCTCCGCCGGACAAGCTTTTTCTTGGCGGGAGCCGCGACGTGACGTCGTGATGGGTGAGGGCGGTAGCCATGAGCTGTTTCGAGGCTACGAGAGCGCGTCACCTGCGCCTATGACTTAGATCACAACGCCTGATTTTTGCAAAATTAACGGGTGAATGGCTTACCGCACCTGGATGGTGACGTTTGCGGTCTCGGTGTGGCCGTTCGCATCCTGTGCGGTCACCACGTAAGTTGTGTCCTTGGCAGGAGCGACGTCGACGCAGCGTGCGATCGAGGGCCACACATCGCCCGTGGGCTTCGGATCGATGGTGAGGGTTTTCGCGTTGGAGACGCCATAGCAAAGCTGCGCGGTTCCGCCCTTGGAGACCACTCCCGGATTCGCATAGAGTTGGAGGATTTTGACTCGCCCGGCGCCGTACATGTCGTAGATGCGCTTGGCTTCAGCTTGTTCTTTCTCGGCAGCGCGCTGTTGGGCAAGGCGATTTTCGTGCCAGCGCGAGTAGAAGACCCATCCCAGGTAGAGCAGTGCGACGATGACTGCAAAGCTGGTGTAGGGAAGCATCTTGCGCATCAGCGGCACGGGTTCGTCGTTCTGGGGCATAAGCTTTTATCGTAAATCAGTGGTCGAGTAGTGAGCACTCAATCCATCCGTCGCATGTTCTGACTACCCCACTCAAGCCAAAAGAGGGCTTGAATGGGCCACCTGAGTTACTGATAAGTCAGCTCCACCCCCTCCCCCTCCCTAGCGGATAACAAAGGACTTACACGCAGGGTGTCCGCACATAGCGGATTCCAAAGGACTTAAGGCTCCTCTACCGCATAACAAAGGAGTTAGCGGCAGTTGTCAGTTACTAGTTGTCAGTTGTCAGATGAAAGCAGAGTCAAAGACCGTCCCGAACTCACACTGTCTATTTCTATTGTGACAAATTTGAGGGCACGCTACTAAGACACTTTCGGACAAGGGATTTATTTCTATCGTGGAATGAGGTAGTTGGCGGAAAAACAGAAGGGAAAGGGCTCTTGACAAGCGCGGTGGCTCGGCCGCGCGCAGGCAGATTGGACCCGAAGAGATTCGTAGGGTGTCGATGATGCGATCCGACGCGGGTTGTTTCGACTCGGCCGTGACGGCCTCGCTCAACATGACAGGCGCTTCAGCTTTTCTCGTTTTTGCGGACACCAACTGGGGTACTCTGATCGACAGAGTCTCAAAGGTGACCCTTGGTCGGTTGGAAATCCAAACTCTTATTGCTGGTTTTTCTCGGCGCTGCCCTCTCGTGGGCAAACGCCGACGTGCAGCCCGCGCAGGCATCGTCTCCGGCGTCCGGAACGAAGCAGGGCGCGAATCCTGTTTTCAAAGCCACGACCCGGCTGGTCATCGTCAACGTCGTGGTTACGGACAAAAGCAACCGTCCGGTGAGCGGACTCAAGCCCTCGGACTTCAAGTTGTGGGACAGCGGCAAGCCGCAGAAGCTTTCGGCGTTCGAAGTACATAGTTACGTTCCGCCGAAGCAGATCAACCCGATCGTATTGCCGCCGCACCAGTACACCAACTTCACCACCATCGGCAGCGCAGCGCAAACGAGTCCGGCGTTGAATGTGGTGCTGTTCGATCTGCTGAATAGTCCCGTGCTGGATCGAGCGGTTGCGCGCAAGGAATTGCTGAAGTTCCTGACAAAGTTGCCGCCGGGTCATCCGATGGCACTGTATATCCTCGGGAATCGGATTCGCGTTGTGCAGGGGTTCACGGAAAGCTCCGATATGCTGATCGCGGCTGCGAAGCAGTTGCTCGACAACACTGCGCCGGTGCTGGACGAGGACAAGTTACGCAGCAGCGCAGAGGAGCAGGCCGCCTACGCCGCGCGTATGGATCGCGGAGCCGCCATGGCTGCTCCTCGCCTGGCGCAAGCACTCGCAGAAGAAGACAGCTTCGACATCAGCCGGCGAGCCGGAGCCACGGTTGATGCGCTGGGAGCGCTGGGTCGCGCGCTCGATGGATATCCTGGGCGCAAGAATGTGCTGTGGCTGTCGGCGAACTTTCCGCTGTGGCTGAACGCGGATATGTCGTTACCCGATGCGCATCGCCAGGCGCGCGATTATCAGTCGGCGGTGTATGCGCTGGGGCCAATGTTGGCGTCGTCGCAGGTGGCGATTTATCCCATCGACATCCACGGCATGTCGACGTTTTCTATCGACGCGAGTTCGAGCGGTGAGGGCTCGATGGGACCAGGATTCAACCGGGCGCTGGCTGCAGGGCTGAGCCGCAATTGGGACCGGCAGGACGTGATGTCGGACCTGGCGCATGAGACCGGCGGAGAAGCGTTCTTCAATATGAACGATCTCAGCGGGATCATGGCACGCAGCATCGATGCAGGCGGGAATTACTACACGCTGGCGTACGCTCCCGAGGATCGCAACTGGAACGGCAAGTATCGGCCGATCAAGGTGCAGGTGAGCCGGGCAGATGTGAAGCTGACCTACCGTCGCGGATATCTGGCCGTCCCGGAGCAGCAGGTCGGCGGGCAGGATGCGCAGGCAATGCTGTCGCATGCGATGCAGGCGGGCATGCCTCCTTCGACGATGCTGATGATGCGCGTGCAAGTGTTGCCGCCCGATCGTGAGCACGAGAAAGTGCGGATCGACTACGCGGTGGATGCGCACGACATACAGTTCGAAGACACGCCCGATCATCGCAAGCGCGCTTTCGTGGAATTCATTGCGCTAGCGTGGAGCAACGGGAATCACGGAGACGGCAATGCGCTGGGCAGCACCGAGGTCACGTACTCGCAGGAAGAGTACAAAGAGTTCCTGAAGACGGGATTTCCGGCGCACCAGGAGCTGAAACTTGGTCCCGGCAATTACGTGTTGCGGCTGGGAGTGATGGACCGCACAAATCAGAAGATTGGGACAGTGGAAGTGCCGCTGACGATCGCGGCGGAAGAGGCGGGGAAGTAGTGGCGGCGCGAACCATGGCATTGACGAAATACGCCGCTGTATTTTTCTTCTCCGCTGCTGTCGGAACTACCTGGGCACAACCTGCCCTGCCGCTCCGCCAGCGAATCCCGAAAGCTGATCCTGGTAAATATCACCAAATCCGGGACGGTAAGGACTGGAAGAATCCGTACCTCGTGGTTCGCCATGACGGTGTGGAGATAGTTGGCGTGACCCCCGCTGCGCGCCCGGCGCCTGTGGAAACAATTGGCTCAAAGTTGGCGCGACTCCCGGACTCTGCATGGCCATACGGATTGGTTGTGGCAGTACAAGATGTCTCAATTCTTGGGTCACCGGCAGACTTGCCGCAGGTAGAGGCGAACCGAGTAAAGCTGCTTCAACTGTTGAAAAAACTCGGTATCACAGCCGATCTGTGGCCGTAGGTTAGTTGGGACGAAATCTGTTAAGTTCGCGTAACCGCTTTCGTCATTGGAGTTGTCATGCTTTCCAATCGTTCTGTGCCCCCGTGCACTGTAATTCCGGTCCTTTCCTATCCTGATGTGACTGCTGCGGCCGACTGGCTTTGCCGGGCGTTTGGCTTCAAGATCCGGCTGCGCATCGGAGATCACCGAATCCAGATGAAAGCCGGCGATGGATGTTTTGTGATCGGCGAAGGAGATGTACCGGCCGAAACGGCGCACCTGGTGATGGTGCGAGTGGAGGATGCGAATAATCACTGCGAGCGGGCTCGTCAACACGGAGCGCGCATTCTTAAGCCGCCCACGGATCATCCCTACGGCGAGCGCCAATACAACACGTTGGATTTTGCGGGGCATCGCTGGACGTTTACCCAATCGATTGCCGATGTCGCGCCGGAGACGTGGGGCGGCGAGTCCGTCGAACTCTGAGAACAATCGGCTGATCCGCAATAGTTGTGACTCTGGCACATGCCGTGCCTGCTAGGTGGAGTGTCCGCGCACGCTAAGGCGAACCTTCGATTGATCAGGTTTTCTCATTTGGTAAGCTGCTCCGCTTGCCAAAATCGAGAGCACATCAGAACTTGACGGCAGGTCAGCCGTGACGCATGTGAGCCGATTCGCCGGCTCCATGGTCTTGTTGCTGGCATCGTGGGCTTCCGCGGCAACTCAACCATCGCTTTGTTACGCTGGTTTCGAGGTCTCGAAAGACTGCATCAGCGAGCGCGGCCTGGATCAGAAAGTCGCGACCTTTCAACACAAAATTGCAGATGCAATGGCGCGCTCAGGCGCCAGTTACAAATTTGATCTGCGCGTCGTCAATAACCCGGTCGAAGCCGGGTACGGCGACGTGGGCGATGTATTCACGGACGTGGTCCGCAACGAGGAGATGCGGAACCAGTCGTTCGTCATTAACGTGACTGCGGATTTTCTGGAGAAGCAGCCGGAGATCCTCTTTGAAGCGTCAGCGCTTCACGAAGTTTGCCACGTCATGAATGATGACTTGCCCGGATACCACCGGAATAGCGCCGCCGCGGAAGTTGCCGAAGAACACTGCGTTCTGCAAGTCGTCGGCGAGTCGCGCTATCAGCAATATCTGGAGGCCTACGCTGCTTACCAGCATTGGGATACGCCGATGTATCAGAACTTCCTTCAAAGAGTGAAGGACGTCTCGCTGGTTTCGGCGCCGCGCGAGACGGACGAAGCGGACAAAATCGCTGCAGAGTATTTCCGAAAACATGCCGACGGCAATGAGCATCTCCTCGTATACAACGGCGAGCTGCACGACGTGACTCTCTCTTCCACCAAGGATAGAGTTCAGCACGATACGGAAAAGCTGAAAGCCGTCATCCAGGCTGGGAAGCCGATGATCTTCTTTCACAATCATCCGGCAGATGCGGGCAGGGCGGCGATGTTCCCAAGTTACGACGATTTTGGAGTCGCCGGATTCTTTTCATTCCTGGTGTATTCGCAGAATCCGGGCCTTCCGGTTGAATTCCGAGTTATGCAACTCGGAGGGGAAGCCACGGTAGTTTCCTACGGATTCAAGGGAGCGGCGGTCGAGAATATCAAGGAGATTGCATCGGAGTATCGAAACGCGATGGCTCGCCGCGTGAATGTTGCGCCGATTGAGGAGCGTCAAAATCTGCTTGATTACCGTCTGGCGCGCGAGTCTTTCACCGACTATCTGCAATATGCCTGCCCGGTGGATCTTGCTCGCAAGGATGCGGAAGTGTGTAAGACACATCCGCAATACTTCCTGTGGCCGAGCGCCAGGTTCTTCGTTCACTATCGCCCGCAGTAGCCGTCATGCTGGAATAATGGCACGCGCAGCTCACAACGGATTTTTATCCTGCCGATAGATTTAATTTCTTAGCGCCATTTCAGATTGCAGAAAGAAAAACTATGTATTGGACTGCCGCATCGCGATACAGGTACTTTGCATCCACTGGTCGCGAGTCGTGCGCAAGGATGGGGCGAGCACGATTTGTCATGGGGGGAAAAGTGAGCCGTCCAATTCATGAAAAAGAACAGCTCCGGTATTCCCTTACTGTTCGTACTCAGCGCTGCACTTCTCGCAGCGCCTGTCTGTAGGGCGCAAGCTACAAGTGACACGACCCAGTCCTCGACGGACTTATCGAAACGCGTCGCGGATCTGGAAAAGCAGTTAAGCGATTTACAGAGCCAGCTCGCGGCAATGAAGCCGAGCGCACCTGCTCCGGCTGCCGCACCGGCGCCTGCAAGTGCGCCAGCAGCTACGGCAGCAGTTTCCAGCGGCGCGCCAGCGGACACTACGCCGTCGAAGGTATCCATTGCGAGCCTGCTCGGGCCAACCTCGATCAGCGGCTTTGTCGATGGCTATTACAACTACAACTCCAATCAGCCAGCAGACCGAATCAGCGGACTGCGAGCCTTTGATACGACATCCAATAGCCTCTCCCTGAACATGGTGGAGCTGATTGTCGATAAGGCTCCAGACGCCGCAGCCTCGCGCCTTGGATATCACATTGGCGTTGGCTTCGGGCAGGGAATGAACATCGTCAATTCCGCCGAACCAGGTGGTCCGGAGTTCGATAAGTACCTGAAAGAAGCGTACCTGTCGTACCTCGCTCCAGTGGGCAAAGGCCTGCAGGTCGACTTTGGCAAGTTTGTGACGCCAATGGGCGCCGAAGTGATCGAAGCGAAGGATAACTGGAATTATTCGCGTGGCCTGTTGTTCTGGTACGCAATTCCTCTTTATCACTTTGGATTCCGCGCAAAGTACACCTTCAATGACAAGTATGCCTTGACCGGGTTCCTGACCAACGGCTGGAACGATGTGGTGGACAACAATTCCGGCAAGACCTACGGTGCGAGCTTCGGCTGGACTCCAAACAAGAAGTGGGCGGTGACGGAGACCGGGTTCTTTGGTCCAGAACAGGCGAACTACAACAAGACCTGGCGGCAGACGTACGACACCGTTATCGCTTACAACGCGTCCAGCAAGCTGTCACTGTTGGCGAACTACGACTACGGCCGCGGCGACCGCCCGGTTGATCCACTGACGTTATTGCCGACTCCGACTGCGCCGATCGCATGGTGGAGCGGCATCGCCGGATATGTGAAATACGCGTGGAACGATAAGTACTACTTCTCAACCCGTTACGAGTACTACAACGACCACAGCGGATTCACCACGGGAACGGTGCAGCACGTCAACGAATTCACGACGACGCTGCAACGGTCAATCCACAACAACCTGCTGACCCGGTTGGAATATCGGCGCGATATGTCGGACCAGCCGATCTTCCTGAAGAACACCAGTGGCCTGGTGAAGGACCAGAACACGGTGACGGCAGGGTTGATCCTGACCTTCGACAGTCGAGAAGCAAAGTAGCAGTCCCATCCTCGGGATCGCTGCTTGGCCGCGGCGATCCCGAAAATCTAAATTCAAGGAGATTGCGCATGGCGGAAACAGGCGCAGCCGAAATGAAACCCACCTTAGGCCTAACCGGCCTAACGATGAACGCAATGGCGCTCATCGCCCCCGGAGCCTTTCTATGGCTCACGTTCTATACACAAGCGACAACTGGCGTCACCGGTCCTGCCATGTGGCTCGGCATCGTGCTGGCATTGTGCCTTTGTCTGGCGACCGCAGTCTGTTATGCGGAAATGGCGAAGCTGTATCCTGGCACGGGCAGCTCGTATTACTTCGCGGAACAATCCTTCCTGAATCATGATTCGGCGTGGCGGTTTGCGCGGCTGTCGAAGTTCATCGTGGGATGGGCGTCGCACCTTTATTACTGGATTTATCCGGGAGTGATGGTGGGCGTGATGGGCATCCTGTGTGGATACCTGGTGGGCACGCTCTGGCCGAACTTCATGAGCGCGTCGAATCCGGGCCCGCTGTTCATGATGCTGGTGGCGGTGGTGTTCTCGTTCGTGGTGGCGTACATCGCCAACCGCGGCGTGAATGGATCGACCTCGGTCAACATTGCGATCAACGTAATTCAGATCGCAGCGCTGGTTTTGTTCGCGGTGATGGCGCTCGGCTACCGCATGAACCATCCGCCGGGAAGCGTTGCGTACCAGTTCGACTCAACTTCTGGCGCGGCCTATAGCTACGAATTCGCAACCACGAAGACCGTAGTGAATGGCACTGCGACGGATACGATCGTTCGCGACTCGAACGGGCGCCCGCAGCCGCAGTTGGATGCCTCGGGGCAGCCGGTTCCGTTCCACATCAGCTATCCCGCTACGGATGCGAGCGGCGCCTTCGCAACCCATACGAATGCGCTTTCGGTGATACGCGCGCACAACTGGGGCTGGGTGTTCGTGCAGGCGACAGTCGCGATTCTGATCCTGGTCGGATTCGAATCGGTGACGGCGATGGGTGGCGAGGCGAAAAACGCCAAGCGCGATGTGCCGATCGCGGTGATCGTCTCACTCTTAGTGCAGGGATTGATTTGCTACCTGTTCGAGTATTTCGCGGCGAATTACTTCCTTAACAGCGGGTATCCGATGGCGAGTGCGTCGACGTCGGCGGCTCCGATTGGCGACATGATGGTCGTGATCGGCGACGCGATGTTCGGCGCGGGACGCGGACGCATCTTCATGCTGGTGGAGGCGTTCACGGTGTTCCTGGCGCTGATCGGGACGACGCTCTCCTGCATGAACACAGGAGCGCGCGTCACCTATGCGATGGGCAAGGATCAAGAGGTGCCGGAACACTTCGGCATGCTGCACTCGAAGAACCTGACTCCACATAAGGCGATTTGGACGCTGGCTTTTATTTCGGCGATCGTGGGCTGCCTCACCGTCAGTATGGTGTTCGGCGATGCGGGCGCACCGGCGGATTCGGCGATCCAGGCGCTGCCGCACGGATTGCTCTCCAGTTTTGGATACAGCACGCACGACAAAATGGCGGCACTGCCGAATTCATTGCTGACGATCACGCTGGCATCGAACTTCGGCACGTTCCTTCTATACATGCTGAGTTGCATCATCTGCATCGTTGCGTTCCACAAGCACCCGAAGTTCAAGGCTGATCCGGCATTTGATTATTCCTGTGCTGGGTTTGCTGGCGAATCTCGCTTGCATGGCGTTCTACCTGATTGGGCCATTCATGGGATATGGCACCAAGATGGAGCCGTTGCTCGCCTTGGGAATAGCAGCCGTCTGGGGAATTTATGGCGGCATCTATTTCATTCGCGCCAGTAAGAAGACGGGACGGACGACGCTGGTGACGCGCGCACAAAGCGCGTAGCTTAGCTCGCTTATGAGGTGGCTGGTAGCTTGTAGCGGACGGGAAAATGCGTCTGGCGACCTGCTACTGGCTACCCGTTACTGCGTGAACTCACACGCAAAGGGGAGAACATGTTGCCCCGACATTCGGCTCATCGCGATGCTGCTAAAATCGCGAATACTTTTCGCTACGAACAGGCTTCCATGCTGGACCTTGAGTTCGCGCAGATAACGGATCCGGGGCGGGTTCGCGAACACAATGAGGACTACCTGGATCGTTTTGTTCCCGTAGACGCCGCACAGGTGCGCTCACACGGTTGGTTGTTTGCACTCGCCGATGGCGTGGGCGGACAGGACAAGGGGGAAGTAGCATCCCGGGTCGCGGTGGACAGTCTGATCGAAGGATTTCGAAAGACCAGCAACGGTGAGCCGCACGCGAACGTGCTGCCGAAGCTGGTGCAGGCCGCGAATACACGCGTTCTGGAAGCAGGCATGGCGGCAGCTCCGGGCGGGGTAGCGATGGCGACTACGATTGTCTGCTGCGCGTTGCGCTACGACAAGGCCGTAATCTCGCATGTGGGCGACTCGCGCTGCTACCTGGTACGGCGAGGGCGCGCGCACGTCCTGACGCACGATCACACCGTCAGCAATGAGCAGATGAGGCTCGGATTGCTTACGGCGCGGGAGGCGTCGAAGGCATCGACCAAGCACATTCTGAGCCGGTCGCTGGGCAACGACATGGTGGTGAATGTCGACACCAGCGAACATCAGGTGATGACCGGCGACGTGCTGCTGCTGTGCTCGGACGGGTTACACGGCGCGGTTGAGGCTTCGGAGATTGCGGCGGTGGCGAGTCATGGAACCGACTTGAATACCGCGGCGCACAAATTGGTGGCGATTGCCAAGCAACGGGACGGCAGCGATAATATCAGCCTGCAGGTGATCCGTATCCGCAGCGTGGAGCGAGTGGGGATGTACAGGGGACGGCCCTACAAACTGCGCTGAACAGGGTTGGCCGCCAATTAAAATGACGACTGATCCAAATCCAAAATGACAGCCATCCATACCGGCGACCAACTCGACCATTACCAGATCGAAGGCGTAGCTGCACGCAGCGGCATGGCCTCGATCTTTCGCGGCATCGATCTCACGACCGGCCGCAAGGTCGCGATCAAAGTTCCGCATCCGGAGATGGAAGGCGATCCCGTCTTCTTCGACCGCTTTGCGCGCGAGCAGGAGATCGGCCAGAAGCTCGATCACCCGGGCGTGATGAAGGTTTTCGCCGACGACGACCGCAGCAAGGTCTACATGGTGATGGAGTGGGTGGACGGCCGCCTGCTTCGACAGATCCTGAATGAGAGCGGCAAACTTCCGCCGGAGCGCGCTGCGCGGATCACGGCGCGAATCCTGAATGCGCTCGACTACATTCACAAGAACGGCGTGGTGCACCGCGACCTGAAGCCGGAAAACATCATGGTCGATGAGGAGGACAACATCAAGCTCATCGACTTCGGAATTGCAGCGAATGTGGGGTCGCGGCGGCTGACCTTCGCGAAGCTTTCGCAGACCATGGGCACGCCGGATTACATTTCACCCGAGCAGGTGCGCGGTAAGCGCGGTGACGCACGCAGCGATCTTTACGCGGTGGGCGTGATGCTGTACGAAATGCTGACCGGGAAAGTGCCGTTCACCGGGCCGAATGCGTTCGTCATCATGAACGACCGGCTGCTGAATAACCCGATGCCGCCGCGGGAGATCGATCCGACGATCACGCCGCAATTGCAGGAGATCATCTATCGCGCCATGGAGCGCGATCCGAAACAGCGGTATGCGTCGGCCCATGAGTTTGCCTGGGACCTGGAACATCAGGACCAGGTGGGGACGTCCGAACGCCCGGAGCTGAAAGACTGGAGAAAGAAGCGCAAGCCGTGGCTACGCACGGTGCTTTTCTACGCGATGCTCGCGCTGATACCGGTGGTGATCTTCGGACTGCTGCTGTGGGTGGCGAAGCACTAAGAAAAGAAGTGGCTCAATTCCTTAGTTCGGCCTCACCGGCTGGTCGAACGCGTGTACGCTGTCCGGCAACAGCAAAACCAGATTGCAGCCGGAGACCTTTTCGCAAACGGCCATTCCGCGCCGATACAAGCGGGCGGTGCCGCCATCCGGAAATTCGACGCCGAACTTCGTGGCCGCAATCTGCTTGTCCATGTCCTTCATTGTCTCGGAGCCGCTAATGTACTTCACGCTGTCCACTTTAGAGCGAGTAAAGATGATGCTGAAAACTGCATTTCCGGCCGGATGCGACACAGCTGGGATTTTGAACGAACGCATGCGGCTGAGTTCCTCTCCCGGCAGAGGCGTGAATGTGCCATCCGGACGGCGACTGGTACTAACCACCGCGGGATTGGCGTCGTTACCCATCAGGTCTTTATAGTGCTGTAAGATTCCCTTTTTTACCTCGCTCGAAGAGGGAGAAAAATAATCGTGATCGATCAAGGAGTACGCGAGACGATACGTGTGTGCAGCCTCCTGCCTCCTGCCGAGTTTCGCATAGATCTGTGCGAGGTGATCGCCAATCAGGCCTCTCTGGGAAAGAGACCACGACGCGCGCACATAGGGCAGAGCCATCTCGTATTTTCCCTCGCGGAAGTAAATCCAGCCAACGGTATCCCAGATGGCGCCGAGGAACTGCGTGGCGACGAAGCCCGCATCTTCGGAATCGGCTTCCATGGTCTTGGCTTCCGTCAGATGGAGTGACTTTTCCCCATATTCCTGCGCCATATCCAGACCCACATTCATGTCTGCCAGAGAATACGAAACTTCATTTAGGAATCCGGGGGCGGAGTTCGCGATGAGAGCCTTCTTCACAACCTCCAGTCCTTGCGCAGTCTGTTTGTTCTTTAAGTAGGCCATGCCCAGCGCATACTGCAGCCTGGGACTGTCAGGTACTTGCTTGACGGATTTCTCCAATACCTGGACCGCCTCCGCATCTTTTCCCGCGCGGCTCAGCGCAGACGAAAGGCCCAACGCCGCGTCGCGGCTGGTGGGATCGGCGGCGAGCCAGTTACGATACACATCAGTCAGTTCGGTGGTTCGATTCATTCGGCTAAGGGCTTCGGCAAGAACCTGGTAGTTCGCGGGGAATTCCGGATGGTACTGGATCTCGAGGCGCAGTTCCCGCAAGCCGGCTTCGCTATCGTTTTGCATCATGTCGACAAATCCCAATGCCGAATGAACACCTACGTACTTGGGATCGATGTCGGCGACCTTGCGAAACGATTCGATTGCGCCGGTGAGATCTCGCCGGTTCATAGCCTCGCCGCCTTCACGCATCAGCTTGCCGGCTTCGGGATTATCAATCGCCGCTTTCTGCATTGCTGCCTGCATGGAGCTGAAAATGTTCTCGTTTTGCGATTGGGTTTCTTTCACAGACGAAGAATCGGATTTGGCCGTTGCTGTGTCCGCCTCGGGCCCTTCACCCGGCGGATACGTTGTGGCTCCCGTTTGCAGGTCAATGAAGCGGTCTCGTTCATCGCTCAGCGTCTTGCAGAATTTCTCGTAGCGATCCCATGAGTCGACCGGCACCTCGGTTTTCTTAATCAGCAATTCGCGCGAAGCCGTGAGAACCCCATTCTCGATCGCGTAGCGTGCGTGATATTCGGCGAAATCCTCGGACACGTCGACTTTGCTCGAATAACTGGGTGTGAATCCCTCTGGCAGCTTCATCTTGGATTCAAAGGAAACCTTGCCGACGGCGCCGAGCACGATTGGTTCTTCCGGCTTATCTTCCTGTGCTGCAAACAGTTCCAGGCCAAACACGGGCAACGGCGCAACAATGCGATGATTTTCCCAGTCGCCATACGACTTCCTCGTGTAGTCGTAGGAAAAGTCGAGCGGTTTGGAGGTGTCCTCCAGTGAGGATACGGTGAACCCGGTAATGTCTCCGCTGAAGCCAGAGGCGTAAGAGACTCTTTGTCCCAGATCGTTCCACTGCGCGGCGGGAGTGTTACGTAGCGCCACGCGGTACAAGACCTCGACGTCCCCGCGAAATTTAAACTGAACTTTCGACGTGAAGGTACCGTCCTTGCTGAGTTTCCCATCCGCTTGAAATTCCTGGAGGGATTCGAAGGGCGGTTGCGCTGGTGTTCTCTGTAGCGATGCAATCGCATTTCCGGGAATCACCAACGCGTCCTTGTCGCGCAGGTTCAGAAAGATAAGACCGAAGGGCGACGCTCCGGGTGTCGTGTCGAGCCAAAGCGTAGCCGATTTCTGCGGCACGACGCTGATTACATGATCGAACTCGGCCGGCGATGGAACCTTCGGATTGACCTTGCGGCTGGAATTAATCAGCGCCGGCCATGCGTCGTAACCGGCGGCTTTCAGCAAAGCCGCGAGCAGAGTGTGCTTGTCTTTGCAGTCGCCGTATTCGTTCTCCAGTACGTCTTCGGCGGCATGGGGCTGATATCGTCCGACTCCGAACGAGAGCGACACGTAATGAATATGAGTAGAGACGTAGTCGTAGATCGCGCGAATCTTTTCATCGTCGGTGGTAAGGCCTTTCGTCAGCTCCGCCGTTTTAGCTTGAATCTGAGGCGTGACTGCTAATTGCGGGCGTTGCAGCTGGTCGTACCATCTTCCTACTTCATCCCAGTTGTGGAATGTGGTGAGTTGCACATCAGGGAATGGCGTCTGTGTTTTCCGCTTTGCAATCTTGCCGGTTTTCAGCACCTGATTCGAAGTTTTCCACGTGTAAACCTTGCTGTCATTTTTTTCTGCGATCTGTGGCGGATGACCAGGGCTTTCGACATTCACGAACTTGTCGCGCGGAAACTCAATTTGCAGCTCCTCGTCTTTTACGATCAGCTGCTTAGTGAAGTTGTACTCGAACCAAAATTGGCCGGGCACTTGTGGTTTGATCGTTCGATACCGCACAACGTACTCAAGAGTGTCGCTAACCTGCAGGCCCTTCACGGTCACGTGCTTCTCATGCAGATCGCTATACATCGGCGCTGAACGAGTCACTTCTCCCGGCATATCCTGGATGTTGTAGTCCGGCGTGTTAACAACGGAACCGTCGGGCTTTCGGACTCGCATGTAATCGAACTCAACCGTCTCGTTATAGCTCGTATAAGGAAACACCAGCACAGCGAGCTGCTGCACTCCGGCTTGTGACTGAACGCGGGCCGCGAGCGCCATCTCGCGAATGTTTGTGCCGTCTGCTTGATAGATGATCTTGGTGAGTTGCTTTTCGACAATAACCGCTTGTTGGGCCGGATCGGCGGCGTTCGTGTCAGACGCATTCGTCGTCGCGGGTAAAGCAGGTACCGGCGAAGAGGAAGGCTTCGACTGACCCCAGATTGAAGCCGAAATTAATAAGAAGATCGGAAGAGTACGGCAAAGCCAGAATGAGTAGCCCATCTTGTGCACCGCTGTAATGAGGTAAGTAGCTGAAACGATAGCACAGCTGTGCGCCGCGCCTTCCTGATCCTCAAAAGCTTCCGAATTCAGGAAATTCGGCTGAACCGGTTCCCGATTAACAAGCACAAGGTCTCTCGACTCGGATCGGGGATGATTCGCCCGATCCTCGCTCGAAATGACAGAAGCGGAGTTGTGGCAGATCTTTATCGCGGGATTCGTCGGTGTGGATGGCGAATTCGGGGTAGGCGTCGGCGCCCAGTTCGTGCAGGTCTAGTCCTGGCGTTAGCCTTTTCGTGGCTCTTCGTAGAGGCGTATAAAAAAGTATCGTGAAACGTTAGTTCCAGCTTGGAAATGTTCACAACTATATGATATAATTGTGTTTAATGAAGAGTCGCTCAAAACTCGTGATCGTCGTGTTGTTACTTTTGAGCGTGGCAACCATCTTTATTTCTCCGGCCGCAGACCTTCAACCCACAGCCTTGCGAGCTCTGCAGTTAGCCAATCTGTTTTTTGCTTTTTTGGCTTTGGGTGCGACTGCTGCGTCTACGCTTCTGGAAGTTCCCCTGTTGCGGGTGGGGTCAACGATAGAACGCGATTGGTTCTTAGCCCCCAGCCTTGATCTCCTCGACCTGAACTGCGTTCGTCTTTGCTAACAAGTCTCCTTCCGTATCTCTTCCGAGCCTGAATCAGGGTTTCGCCCCGACGGCTAAGACTACCCAAAATCGGTTTCAGCCGATGCAACGGATGGAGACTTCATGCTGCATATGGAAACGCCACGTTAATTTCTGTGGGGACACAGAAAAAGGTCTCCGATTTCCTGGCCAATGCTTCTCGCAGATCGAATCGCGCTCTTTTGATGGATTACGACGGTACTCTGGCTCCCTTCTCGGAAGACCGCCGCAGAGCCGTTCCTTATCCGGGAATTCCGGCTTTACTTGACCGAATTCGCAACTATGCGAACACACGCGTTGTGGTTGTGACCGGTCGTCGAGCAATCGAAGTCTCGAAGCTTTTGGGACTGAAGCGAATCGAGGTTTGGGGGTGCCATGGTCTTTCTCGACTTCATGCCAGTGGCAAATATGAAGTTGCGAAACTCGATGAGACGGCCCTCAACACAATCTCTGAGATAAACGAACGGCTCGGCCGGCAAGGGCTCGGCGATCTGCTGGAGTTCAAACCTGCGGCGACCGCCATCCACTGGCGGGGCCTCGACCCTGTTAAGGCCAAGCAGGTTGCTCGCAAGGTGCGCGCCGTCTGGTCAATGCTGGACAGCCATGGCGGGCTTGATCTTCTGGAGTTTGACGGTGGTTTAGAGATACGTCTGGCACTAAGAAATAAAGGAAACGCGGTGCGCGCCATTCTTGCCGAGATGGGGAACGATCCGGCGATCGCCTACCTCGGCGACGATCAAACCGACGAAGATGCATTCGAGGCATTACGCGGACGCGGGTTGGGCGTTCTGGTTCGCGGGGAATATCGTCCTACGATTGCCGATGTGTGGATCCAACCACCGGAGGAGGTTATCGCCTTCCTCGAGGATTGGGCGGTCGCATGTGGGGGTGCGCAATGAATAGCTCCCGACACCGAATTGTTGTGGTCTCCAACCGTTTGCCAGTCACGATCGTGCAGCGGGCACGACGGATTTCAAATCGAGCCGAGTTCTGGAGGACTGGTTACCGCTCTTCGCCCGCTGCTCAACGATTCTGCTGGTATCTGGATTGGCTGGACAGGTACGGACGAACTGCCAGAGATCGAGCAGGTGCTCGAGCAGCATTCACGACAAAGCAATTTTGCACTCAAGCCGGTTTTTATGACTCCCGAGGAGCGGTCTCGTTTTTATTGCGGCTTCTCGAACGAAGTGCTGTGGCCTCTTTTTCATGACCTGCAATCACGCTGCAATTTCGACCCTACGTATTGGGACACACATCTGACGGTAAACGGGCGATTCGCGGAAAAAATCGCGAGCGAAGCGCAGCACGGTGATTTGATCTGGGTGCACGACTATCACCTGATGTCGGTTGCGTCGAGCCTCCGGCAACTCGGCGTCAATGAGCGGCTTGCTTATTTCCATCACATTCCATTTCCGAGCCCGGACATTTTCGAAAAACTACCCTGGCGAGAGGAAATTCTCACCGCGTTGCTCGATTTCGACGTTGTCGGATTGCAGACTCTTCGGGATCGGCGAAATTTTGTCGCCTGTCTTCGCCAATTCGTCAAGAAAGCTGAAATTAGAACCCATGGCGACCACCTGGTTGTAGACGAACCCGGTCGAAGCACATTTGTGGGGGCCTTCCCGATCAGCATCGATTTCGACGAATTCTCGGAAGGCGCCGCTAAAGTAGGCGTCGCCAATCGGGCAGACGAGATCACTCGCGGTTTCAACGGCCGCCACATTGTCCTGGGCGTCGATCGCCTCGATTACACGAAAGGCATTCCAGAGAAGCTAGCCGCATTTCGCCATTTTCTCGAGTGTCATCCCGACCTGCACCGAAAAGTCACTCTTGTGCAGGTGGTGGTGCCAAGCCGAGAAGACATTCCTAAGTACGGCGAGTTGAAGGCACAGATCCAGCGCACGGTAAGTGAAATCAATGGTCGTTACGGAGAGCCTGGTTGGGTGCCCATCCATTACATCCATCGATCCCTCGATCGACCGGAGCTCTTGGCTTTTTACCGGGCGGCCAATATAGCCCTGGTGACTCCACTAAAAGATGGCATGAACCTGATTGCGAAAGAATACTGCGCTGCTCGCGTGAACGACGATGGAGTGCTGATCTTGAGTGAGTTTGCGGGAGCGGCCTTCCAACTAAATCGCGGGGCTCTGCTGGTTAATCCCTACCACACGCGCGCAGTAGCGGATGCGATCCGCATGGCCTGCGAAATGCCGTTGGCGCAGCAGAAAAAGCGAATGTCCCGATTAAAGGCGACTGTCCGCCGTGAAAACATTTTTTGGTGGCGCAACTCATTTTGCCGTTACCGCGAAGAAATGATACGGGTCTCCTCAGCGGGTCCTCAATCAGTGGAAAGCGGGCGGCGGAGGCGGGGAGCAACAGCGTAACATCGGCTGATGGCATGAGCTCGCAAATCGGGTTGTTCGCAAAACATCGTGTAAGGAGCTAAAAATGTTGCGATTTCTAATGTTTACTGCCTTATTGTGCACATTAGTCAACAGCGGCCTTGCTCAAACGCCGTCCTCCTCAACAACTGCTGCCTGCAGCTTTCAAGATGGCAGGCAGTTAAGCGTTCGCCACACCAGTGATGAGGCAGTCCTCGGCAAAGACAAGCTACCCGAAGGAAAACTGTGGATACCCGGAGGAGCGCCGTTGTTTCTGTTCACGGAAGTGCCACTCTCGGTGGGTAACTTAGAGATACCGGTGGGTGCCTACAGCATGTATCTGATTCCGGAGAAGGGAAACTGGACGTTGGTCCTGAATAAGAAAGTTACCGAGGCTGAAAAATACGACAAGGGCCAGGATCTCGCGCGCGTCCCCATGGAAATTGGCCAGCTCAGTGCGCCTGAGAAGTTCGCGATATCTTTCGGTCACGTTGCTCCGAAACAGTGCAACATGCGGATCTACTATGGCAAGACCGGAGCATGGGCAGAGTTCAAAGAAAACTGATTAGCCGATCCGGTTTTGTTGGCATCGATTATCGCGGGATGAATTCGTCGGTGTGGATGGCGAATTCGGGATAGGCGTCCGCACCGAGTTCGTGCAGGTCCATGCCCTGGCGTTCGCCTTCCACGGCGACGCGTTGCGGGTAGATGCGGTCGAGCGTCCAGTTCAATCCGTAGGTCAGCGGGAAAACAAATCCGAGCAGAGTGGCGATGCCGATGATCTGCGCGAGCATCTGGCCTGGAGCGGAAACTCGCGAGAAGAGTCCGGCGGCGATCAATCCCCACAATCCCCCAACGGCGTGAACTGAGATTGATCCGCCAGGATCGTCGATGGCGAGACGAAATTCGAAGGTGTCGATTGCAAAGGGGATGAGGATTCCGGCAATGGCGCCGATCACGATCGCAGTCGCTGGAACGACGAACGCACACGAAGCGCTGATTGCCACCAACCCCGCAATCCAGCCATTGGCGCTGAGAGATGTGTCGGGCTTGCCGAAGCGAATGCGCGTGGTGATGAGGGCGCCGAGTAATCCGGAGAACGCGGCCAGCAAGGTGTTGATCACGACGAGCACGAGACGTCCAGATGAGGCGCCGGCGAAGAGCAGGGATCCCGCAGAGTTGAGCGCGAGCCAACCGACGAGCGCGATGAGGCAACCGACGAGAACGAGTACGGAGTTGTGACCGGGAATCGCAGCGGGCATGCCATCGTGAGAGAACTTGCCACGACGCGGTCCGATGATCCATGCGACGGAAAGAGCGGTAAGGCCGCCGGTGACCTGGATCGTGCCCGAGCCAGCGCAGTCAAGGAAACCTTGCCCTAGGCCAAGGCGGCCGATCTGAGAGAGCCAGCCCCCGCTCCACACCCAGTGCGCGAAGAGGGGATACGTGATTCCCGCAAACAGGGCTGTAGAGGCGCAGATTGCGCCAAGACGCCAGCGATCGGAGCCGCTGCCCAGAGGAATGATGGCGGCCAATCCGACGGAAAGCATTTGCAGGCAGGCGATGAGCGAAGCGCTGTCGCTGTATGTCAGGCCGCGGAAGAAAAGCGGCTGTGCTGCGATCCAATTCCAGGCGGTTCCGCGAATGATGAGCGAGTGCGCTGATCCGCCAGCCGCGCCTTGCCACGCGAATCCGAAAACGAGATAGGTGATGGCGGCGACTGCGAGTACGCACAGCGATGTGAGCATGGTGTGCGCGGCGCTGCGCGAACGGCCCAGGCCGGTGTTGATGAGTGCGAGTCCGAGCGCTGCAAGCGGAACCAATGCGATGAGCGCTAGGCAGAGAACGAAGCTCGATTCGGAGAGTGCCGGCGCGGAGGTCACCCGTGTTCGCCTCGCAGAACGAGATGGGAGCGGACCAGAAGTCCCAGGCCAATCGCCTCGACGGTGACACCAGCAGCGATGAACGCCCCGCGCAACGGCGCCGTGCCCAGAAGGGCGATGGTGGCGATAATCAAGAGCCAGCCCGCTACGAGCATCAGCAAACCTGCAAGCTTCATGGATGAGCCTTCGTCTACTTCCCACATCTGCCAAAACCGGGCAGATATGGGGCACCAAGCAGCGCGTGTCGGACGTGAGCGCCAACAATTCTGTGAAATCAAGGAACAGCGCTTGGACTTTCAACGGTCCAATGGGCACGCGCGGAAAGATGAGAAATCGGCAGCTAAAGGCTAGAGCCGCGGCGCTGCGCCAGTCCAATCAATGTTTTTTATTCGAGCTAGAAATGGGACGGTCTGCTTCGGTGAAGTTCGATGTAGCGATAGGGTTCCCTCGCTGGCGCTCGGGATGACAGTCCTCGCCAGGCGAGGACTGGAAGATGCTCTCAAAGGCAAATGCAGATCCCTCGCGGACTGACGTCCGCTCGTGATGACAAACACACTTTTTCGAGAACGCGGGCGAGGGCGCCCGCGCCACATGAGACTCGTGGTTCTCGTTCCCCGATCCAGGCGCTATACGTTCGTATTAATCGCCGGGATAGAAAGTTTGTATTTCTCATATGGAAGCAAAGTACCTAATATCCGTTCAACCGAGAAAGTCCTGCAGCTTGATCAGCTGCTTCTGATGCGGGGCCAAGGCTTGGGTCATAAAAAACCCCAACGACCAGCGCTCAAGCCTTGCCCGCTCCAGTTCCTCATCCTCATTTCTTTCTTGCCAGCATTAGTTCCATTCCGCCAATCACCATTCTGCCCGGCATAGGCACTCCTGCAAGTTCCTCGTATCCGGTGTTGCTGAGGTTTGAGAACTGCAGATAGGGACGCAGTCTTCCATTTGCGCGGGAGGCCGCAAGATCCCAGAGCGGATAGGCGTCGTGGCCGACACGCTGCGTGACACCAACGCGATTGCGGATGTCGACCGTGTGCTTGATCGTGCCCAACCAGCTGAACACCGCGTTATTGCTGGGATAGTTAAAGACGTATTGCGAGATCAGACCGGGTACTGCCTGCTGATTCGCGTGCAGGTACGTATACGCGAAGTCGAGTTCCTGAAGGCGGGGCAGCCGTAAGCGAACGGCCGTCTCCAGGCCGGTGTAGTTGATGCTGTCGAAATTCGTTGCCTGCCAGGGCTGGTCGAGCGCGTATTTCACGTAATCGATGCCGTCGCGGACGCGTCGCTGGAATGCGGTGAGCGACAACGAAACTCTGCCGCCGTTATTCCATTCGGGACCGCCTTCGAATCCCCAGGCCGATTCCGGCTTCAGCAGAGGATTACCGAGGTTCGCGGGATCGCTGTAATAGAGGTCGGTGTAAGTAGGCAGCCGAAAACCGCGGCTGGCACTGGCACGGAGACGCCATCCTTTGCCCAGCCACGCTCCGCCAGCGATGGTGGGAGCGAATTCGGCGCGCCCACCGCTAAAGAACTCTTCGCGACCACCGATGGTTACGGCGAAGCGATGCAAGGCACGCAGGTCGAGACTGACATAACCAGCGGTGCGATTGCGCGCGTGATAACCCAGGTTATTGCTATCGATCTTGTCGCCGTCGGCTTCGACGCCGTAGGCAAGAGTTGAATTCTTGCCCAGGTCATCGGTGCGCCGGAGCGCGGCCTGCCAGCTCTGGCTTACATGATTGTTTTCATAGATGGTGGGATCGTCGCGAAAGAGCACGAACTCGTCAGAGTGACGCCGGTATCCAAACGAGGCGGTTGTCTTCTTGCCCAGTTGCTGATTGCCCGAGGCGAACCAGCTTTTGGTGCGCTCCCAGGAAGGATAGGTGCCGTAGAAGCCTGCTGCGCCGAATGGGCGATCGCTTCCCGCTAGAAGAATGTCGCTATCCCCAAGCACTGTGCGGAAGCGCGTTTCAGACGAGACGGAGGCTGCTGCGGTAATCGCGATCGGGGATGAATCCGGTGGAGAGGTCGCGGCTGGCGGCGACTTCTTCTGACCACCGTTTTCCGACATAGATTCCTAGCAGGCGCTGTTGATTGAAGCCGAAGTTGCCCAGACCTGCCCCAAGGCGGAGTTCCGAACCCTCCGGACGCGTGGTAATGAAGTTGACGGCTCCTGCGATCGCATCCGAACCGTAAAAGGTGGACCCAGTTCCGTGGAGCACTTCGATGCGGGAGGTCGCGTCCAGAGGAAGGGGGATATCCATATTATGGTGGCCAGATTGCGCGTCGTTAATGCGGAGGCCGTTGAGAAGCACGAGGGCCTGCTCGAACGTGCTGCCACGAATGGAAAGATCGGCCTGGATACCGTCGGGTCCGCGCTGCTGAAGATCGATGGAAGCGTCTTGATCCAGATAGTCGACGAAAGAGTTATAGAGCAGCGGAGACTGCTGGGTGTTGAGCGAAACCACGGAGCGGTTCGACTCTTCCAGGGGGATGGGCTGGAAAGTGCCAGTCACGATTACGGTCTTGGGATCGGACGTGACTTTTGTGTTTAGAGGGGGCGGGGCCTGCTGTCCCAAAGCAAGGCCAGCGAAGCAGATAACCTCCAGTACGAAAATGCGCCGAATCATTCATTCCTTTTGGGCAAAACCTGCCACAGGAGAGTGATTTCAGTATCTTACAAACGGGCTGAAGGTGCCATTCTGGGATTCGTCGTGGCAGGCAGGCGGGGGAGCACTGGGAACCCAATACAGGCGGGCAATGTCAAGGCTATATAGCACAAGACAGGGACCCCATTAGTAATCTTGTTCTAAATCGATTTAGGTATAACATCGCTGCCACTGGCGAGCTATATAGCAATGAAAAAACTTAAGGTCTTAGCCTCCCTGACCACCCACGATAACGACTACCAGCGCGAGCAAGCGGCGTCGGTAGAAAGCACGGCGCGCAAGCTGGGCGTCGATCTGCAAATCCTTTACGCTAACAATGATGCGATCAACCAGAGCCAGCAGCTCCTGAAGGTAATTCAGGGACCTGCCGATGCGCGACCGGACGTGATTCTGCTCGAGCCGGTAGGAACGGGCCTTCCGCAGGTTGCGAAGGCGGCGGTGGGCGTGGGCATGGGTTGGGTAGTGTTGAATCGCGATGTGGACTACTTCCCTGAATTGCGCAAGACCGCAAAGCTTCCCGTATTCGGGCTGAGTTCGGACCACTCCGAGATCGGACGCATTCAGGGGCGGCAGTTCGGCATTCTGCTGCAGCCCGGACAATGCGTTCTCTATATCGAAGGGCCAACGGTGAGCGACGCGTCGTCGATACCGCACTTCAGGGATGAACAGCACCAAACCTCCCGAGGCGGAGATCAAGACATTGAAGGGCGCGTGGACCGAGACCAGCGCGTATAACGTCGTAAGCTCATGGTTGAAGCTTTCGACGTCGCGCAGTCTTCCGGTCGGTGTCGTGGGATGTCAGAATGACGCGATGGCTGTGGGCGCACGGAGGGCTTTCCAGGAACTGACCAAGGACGCCGACCGCGATCATTGGCTCAATCTGCCATTCACGGGATGCGATGGATTGCCGGGTACAGGACAATCGTATGTTCGTCGCGGGTCGCTGACGGCAACGGTGGTTATCCCTGCACACGCCGGACATGCTCTCGAAACCTTCGTGAAGGCTGCTCAGACCGGCATTCAACCTCCGGAGCGGACACTTACCGTTCCTGAGTCCTATCCGTCGCTGGATGAGCTGAAGTCGCATTCGAAGAAGGCTGTCGCGGTGAAAGCTTAAGAGTGATTCCTGATTTGGGCGGAGCAGCGTAAGCTTCGCCTTTCACGGCCTTTTCCTTCCTGATAAATTCCTTGAATATGCTGCATCAGCTCTTTTAATTGGCGAGGAGCAAACCCCGCCGCTATCCTCTTTCGTTAACGCTATCAATCTAGTTTTCCTGGGTCCTTAAATCCCACTCCAAGGAGATCCATGTCAAACGAACTGCGGAATTTTCTGGCGCTCTCATATGAAGAGCTTGAGGAACTTAATCTTCACGCAAAAAAACAACGCCTCGATCGCGTCGACATTCACAAGATTCAGGAAGAACGCCTGAAATACTTGACCGACGAAAAGCGGATCAAGGCCGTCACAGTGATGTTCAGCGACCTGGAAGGCCGCCTGCACATGCTGGACTATGACAAAAAGTTCCTCATCAAGAGCTGGGACAACCTCACGTTTGACGGCTCTTCCATCCGCGGTTTCACCGCGCAGCGTGAGAGCGATCTGCGCCTTGGCATCGACTGGAGCGCGTTCTATTGGGGACCGGCTGACTTCTTTGGACCCGGCAAAGTGATGGTGTTCGGCGAAGTCATCGACAAAGGCGGCGCACCCTACAGCGCGGATATTCGTGGCGTGCTGAAAAGCTATACCGGCGACCTCTTCAAAAAAGAGGGCTACACGCTGAATGCCGCCAACGAAATCGAAGGTTTCCTGTTCAAGGGAGCCGACGCGGAGCGCCATTATCACGAGACTGCCAAATTCGAGTACGTGAATACCGGCGGCTACTACCACTCGCTGCCCGGCGATCTGCTGCGCACGTTCATCGACAGCACTGCGGAAGTGCAGCGTGCGATGGGCTTCCAGAATGAGAAAGATCACCCGGAAGTTGCGCCGTCGCAATTCGAAATCAACTACGGCTACGGCGAAGCAGTGGCAGCAGCGGACCAGATTCAGCTCTACAAGCTGATCTGTCGTGAAGTCGCGACGAAGATGGGATTGACCGCGTCGTTCCTGCCGAAGCCGGTTGTTGGCGTGAACGGCAGTGGCATGCACACCAACGTCTCGATCAGCAAAGGCGGCAAGAACCTGTTCTGGGATGCAAAGGGCGAAGAGAAGCTCAGCAAGCTGGGCTACTCGTTCATCGATCGCATTCTTACGCACGGCAATGACATCTGCCTGCTGCTGAACGCGAGCGTTAATGCATATCGCCGGCTTGATCCGCACTTTGAAGCCCCGAATCAGATCAAGGCGTCGCCAACCGACCGCGGCTCCATGGTTCGTATTCCGATCGGCAACGAGAAGAGCATGCGCGTGGAAGTTCGCTCGGTGAGTCCGGATGCGAATCCCTACATGGTGTTGCTGACGGTATTCAAGACGGGCATCGACGGCGAGATTGCAAAGATCAAGAATCTCCGCCAGGCCGAGCGCTATTTGCCAGACAACATCTACACCGCGTTGGAGGACTTCCGCAAAGCGGAGTGGACGTCAAAGCTTCTCGGCGAAGACGTGAAAGCACGCTACGCCGATCTGAAGCAGGCTTCGGCGGATCGCTGCCCGCGCCTGCTGGGAACGTTTGTGAAGGCGCCGGAAGTGCAGTATCACCACGACGTCTACAACCAGTTCCTGTGGAATATGTTCTAGAGCGAAACTGCTCTATAGTGAACGCCCCGGCCGCAACAACGGTTGGGGCGTTTTTGTTTGAACGTGATGGCGAGAGTTCCTCCCGCGCCCACGCACACACCTTCATGTGACCTGCTTCACTGCGACCAAACAGGTAAGTGATACGCTCCGGATCAGAGCGATGAATATGTCGCGGAAGCGTCCGGTTCCGGTCGCACGGTGGTACGAGCGCGGAGGCACGTGTCATCAGACAGCCTCAGCCTTTCTTCTGGCCGAGGCGGAATTTGAGTCATCAGCCGAGATCCGGATAAGAATCTGTCCCTGGTGCGCCCATGTGCTGCGAAGGCAGCACAAGTTGGAAATATTTCGCTGCCGTTGCGGATTCGTCTGGGAGTAACCGGCAGGCGACCAACAGAGACAGTAAAGGACAGGAGCAATCCCATGGACATTGTTAAGTATCGTTTGGACGAAACCACTGATGTGATCGCGTTGGTTGTTGGTGAACGCACACTCGAGGGCGAGAAACACGCAACATTAGTTTTTGCGAATCCCACCCGGGCGACGCAATTGACGTCATCGTTCTGGCGCGAGGCGCTGGTCCGCGTGAAGGACGCTCGGCAGGGGAGCGGCGTTGGGGAATGGGTGGAGCAGATATTGATCAATACCGGCCCACTGAACGTTCTCGTTCCGGGGACTCCGCACTTCTCCGTGGAGACGATTCAGCCCGCGGTGAAGGAGCCGGTCTCCGTACATGCGGAGGAATCGGAACCGCACGCGGATCGCGTGCAGAAACGATAGCGCTCGGTTGGGTAGCCGGTAGCAAGTAGTTTGCACAGTAGTATCGACTATTGCTACGAGCTACCCACCCGTCAGACCCGCTGCCGGTCTTGTGACGTTTGCGGCTTCTCCTCGAGGTAGGGCCGAAGCTTTTCCATTGCCGCTTCGACGGTGATCCCGTACTTCGCTCTCAGAGCCTCTGGCTTGCCATGTTCGATGAATTGATCGGGCCAGCCAATGCGAACAACCGGAGTGGCCAATCCCAGATTACTAAGCTCTTCGAGCACCGCGCTTCCGAAGCCACCGCGTAAGACGTGATCTTCGAGCGTGAGGATGACATCCACACTACGCGCGTAAAATTCCAGCATCTCCGTATCGATTGGCTTCGTGAAGCGCGCATTGATGACCGCTGCTGATATGCCTTCCGCCTCCAGCTTTACGGCAACTTCCTGCGCCATGGGAACCATGGCCCCGAGCGCAAAGATCGCGACACGATCATTCTCTCCATGTTGAAGCAGTTCGGCCTTGCCGATGGGGATTGCGCGCGGCACGTCTTTCACTGGAGTTCCGGGGCCGGTTCCGCGCGGATAGCGAACCGCGATGGGTCCTTCATACTGCATCGCCGTGAAGAGCATGTCAGCGAGTTCGTCTTCATCCTTCGGGACCATGTGAACGATATTCGGAATGCCTCGCAGGTAGCTGATGTCGAACAGGCCGTGATGGGTAGGTCCGTCGTCGCCGGAGAGAGAACCGCGGTCCATACAAAAAACGACTGGCAGGTTTTGCAGGCAGACATCGTGCACGATGGGATCAAAGGCGCGCTGCAGGAAGGTTGAGTAAATCGTGCAGAAGGGCTTGAGCCCGCGGGTCGCCATGCCCGCTGCGAACAGCACCGCGTGTTCCTCGGCGATGCCGACGTCGAAGTATCTGTCGGGATGATGCGGGCGGAAGCGATCGAGTCCGGTTCCATTCGGCATCGCGGCGGTGATCGCCACGACCTTCTTATTCATGGTTGCCAGCTTTACCAGCGTGTCGGCAAATACTTCGGAGTAGGTGCGGCGGCCGGTTGGCGCGGTCTCTCCCGTCTCCGGATCGTACGGTCCAAGTCCATGAAACTTCTTCTGCTTCTGCAAGGCGGGCTCGAAGCCCTTGCCCTTCTGCGTAAGCACGTGCAGCAGCACAGGACGGTCTTGCGTCTTGAGGAACTCGAAAGTCTTGATCAGCGTGGCGATATCGTGGCCGTCGATCGGACCGTAATATTTCAGCCCAAGTTCTTCGAAGATCACGCTGGGCCAGAGGAATCCTTTCGCGACTTCTTCCGCCTTGCGCGCCATATTGAGCGCCCGCTTGCCGCCGATCCTTTCGACAAAGCGACCGGCGCGTTCGTGCAGGTAATCGTATTTCGGGCTGGTAACGATCTTGTTCAAATAGCTGGCAATCGCACCGACGTTCTTATCGATCGACCATTCGTTATCGTTAAGGATGACCAGCATGCGCTTGGTGGATTGCGCGATATTGTTCAGCGCTTCGTAAGTAATCCCGCAGGTAAACGCCGCATCACCGGCCAGCGCAACAACGTGTTCCTTCCCGCCAGTCTTGTCGCGCGCGACGGCCATGCCGAGTGCTGCGGAGAGCGCGGTTCCAGCATGTCCGGCGCCGTAGCAATCGTGCTCGCTTTCCGTGCGCAGCATGAATCCATTCAGACCGCCGGGCGTGCGAATGGTGTGGAACTGCTCGCGGCGTCCTGTCAGCAACTTGTGCACATAGGCCTGGTGGCTCACGTCGAAGACGAAGTGATCAGCTGGCGTGTTGAAGACGTAGTGCATGGCGATGGTCAGCTCGACCACTCCGAGATTCGGACCCAAGTGGCCGCCCGTCTTCGAAAGAACATTGATGAGTTCCTCGCGTATTTCCGCTGCGAGGGTTTCGAGCTGCCGGATAGAAAGCCGCTTTACGTCGGCAGGAGAGTGAATGGAATCAAGTAAAGGTGTCATGCGTCAGAGTCTGCAAAGCAATTCTAGATGATCCTGAGCAGCCGTGCCCGAGCATGAACTGCCGACGCAATCACGGTTGGTTGATTCGTATGGAGGCTGCCGCACATTTCACGGCACGTGGCTATCAGAGAGAGATGCAGATAAGATCAGAAATTCTGGAGCACGGGATGGGATTCGAACCCATGTATAACGGCTTTGCAGGCCGCCGCGTTAGCCACTTCGCCACCCGTGCCCATTTTGAACTAGGTTGTTGCGAACCCCCAACGGCGTCGAAGAGCACGCTCCATGCCGCGGAAGAAGACTGCATCAACCAGCCAACCGAGTGCGATGATTAGCAGCATTACTGCGAACACCTGGCTAATATCGTTGAGATCACGCCCCATCATTAACAGTTGTCCGAGTCCGAGCGTGACGAAGATCATTTCACCGCTGATGAGCGAACGCCAGGCGAAGGCCCAGCCCTGCTTCAGGCCGGAGATCAGGTGAGGCAAGCTGGCGGGCAGCAGAACGTGAATGATGAGTTTCCATCCGGTGGCGCCAAGATTCTGTCCTGCCATCGGGTAAATCTTAGGAATACTGCGCAAACCGGATTCGACAGAGATGGTGATTGCCAACAGAGATCCCATCACGACAACGAAGAGGATCGCTTTTTCGGTGAGGCCGAACCAGAGAATCGCGACCGGCAGCCAGCAGATGCTCGGAATACTTTGCAGGCTGACAAGCAAGCGTCCAAGCGTTTCAGAGAGGAAGCGACTGTAGGCGGTCAGGAAACCCAGCGCAACGCCGAGCACGCAGGAAATCGCATAGCCGACGGCTACGCGTTTCATGCTGACGCCAATGCCAATCCAGAAACTGTGATCGGAGAAGCCGGAGCGTAAGGACTCGAAAACCGAGTACGGCGTCGGAAACAAATAAGGCGGCCACAGTTTCAACAGAACGACCAGTTCCCATATGGCGAGAAGCCCGGCATAAAACACGATTTGGCGCAGAAGCTTACGCATGGCTGTACTCCGCGAGAACTGCCTTGTCGATCTCGGATCGCAGCTCAAAGAGAATTTCTTTTGCCTTCAGGGCGACCTCGGGATCTTCGAGCGAGCGCGAGCGCTCGAGTTCGATCGCAAATTCTCGCTTGATTCGACCGGGGCGATAGCTCATCACGATCACACGATCTCCCAAGCGAACTGCCTCACGCACGTTGTGGGTTACAAAGATGATGGTCTGGCCAGTCTCAGCCCAGATGCGTTCCAGTTCATCGTGGAGTCGATCGCGTGTCTGCGCATCGAGCGCAGTGAAGGGCTCGTCCATGAGCAGCACTCCAGGTTCGAGCGCGAGCGCTCGCGCGAGTGAAACACGTTGCTTCATGCCGCCGGAGAGCTGGTGAATGTAGCTGTTTTCAAATTGCGACAGGTGCACCAGTTGGATGAAATGCCGCGCACGCTCTTTGCGCTGGTTGCGCGGCACGCCCTTCATCTTCAATCCGAACTCAATGTTTTCGCGAACATTCAGCCAGGGGAAAAGGCCGAGCTCCTGGAAGATCAATATGCGATCTGGTCCGGGACCGTTTGTTCGGTTGTCCATCGATCAGGATCGAGCCACCCGAGGGTTGATCGAGACCGGCGATGATGTGCAAGCAGCGTGGATTTGCCGCAGCCGGACGGGCCGACGATGCAAAGGAATTCGCCGCGCCGCACTTCGAGATCGATCGGCTGAAGCGCGAGCATGCGCTCACGTCCGTTGACGTATTCCTTCGTGATGCCCTGGACTTCAATTTTTCTTTCGCCAACAATCGACGACGGTATTTCGATGAGTGCGGCCATGTTCGCTCCAGTTTTGCGTTACTGCACCGTTGGCAACTTCTTCTCCCGCAATACTTCGTTGAGCAAGTCGAGGCTGTACAAATTCGACAACTCAGGCTTCTGCTTCAGGAATCCGGCTTGATACGCGCGCTCGGCGGACACGAGCAGCGACGAGCGGATCGGATCGTAGGTAACTTCGAGCCGGCCGAATGCTTCGTCGAGCACTTTGGGCGGAAGTGCACGGCCCGTGTCTTTCTGGATCTGCTGATTCAGGATCGTCTTCGCCTGCGAATTGTTCTTGTTGATCCATTGCGTGAGGTCGACGTGCGCGACGAGCCATTTCTTCACCACGTCCGGATGCTGCTTGAGAAAATCTGTGCGCACTACAATCTGGGTAATCACGAAGCGGTGGTCGGGCCAGAGGGAACGCTCGTCGAGAAATAACTGCGCTCCGCCTTCCTGAATGAGGCGCGTGGCCCATGGCTCGGGCGCCCACGAGGCATCGAGCTGTCCCTTTTGAAAGAGCGTGAGCTGATCGGGATTCGCAAGCGGGATCACTTGGACGTCGCCGCCTTTGTCAGTTGATTTCAGGTTGTTTTGCAGGAGCCATGCGCGCAGTGCGATGTCCTGCGTGTTCCCCAGTTGCGGGGAAGCGACTTTCTTGCCATGGAAATCGCCGACGTTATGAATGTTCGCGGCTGAGCGAACCACCAAAGCCGTTCCGCCGCTCGCTGAGCCAGCAACCACGCGCACGGCTTCCCCTTGTGAGCGGATGTATCCAGTGATGGTGGGATTCGGGCCGACGTATATCAGGTCGACCGCGCCAGCAAAGAGCGCTTCAATTGCGGACGGGCCGGCATTGAACGTCTTCCATTCAACCTTTGCTCCTGGTCCCAAAGCTTGTTCGAAGCGGCCATTCGCGCGGCCGACAAGCGCCTGAGCGTGCGTGATGTTCGGAAAGTATCCAGCGCGTACGGTGACTTGCGCCTGCGACGTTAGTGTCAGCAGGGCGAGTAGTGCGCCGGTCAAAGCGATGCGAATTTTCAATCTTCTGCCCTTTCGTTGTTTTCGCTGATTTCGACCGGCTGGAGCGCAAAGCGCAAATAGAAAACCCACCGGCACGGTTGCGACGGTGGGTCTTAGAAGTGCTGAAATGATAAAAACTGATTAGCTCTTCGTTCCTCCACGCGTCGACACACGACGACACCGGCAACAACAACACGCCATGGCCATGGTGGACGCTGGTAAGAACATGGGTTGCATAATAGCGGATGACGGGGATTGCGGCAACCTGATTGCGGAACGGAGGTAACACAGATGTGCATGCCCGCTCGACTCCCGCCGTGCGCGGAGAGCGCAGAACTCAGTAAACACGGGGCTTGCGGCCAATCGAGGAGGTCTTGATTCGCCGCTATCAGCGGGGCGAATGCAGCGAATCGGAATTTTACTGCTTGCCAGATTCAGCATTGTGTCTGTTATATTCACAAACCATGACTGCATCATTCCAGAAGATCTGTTGTTGTCGCGCCTCCAACGGTGCGTTGTCTTCTGGCCGAATGCAATGATGCTGCGGTAAAGATTCAGCGCGAAAGCGCCAATCCGATAACGTGCACCCGCCAGAATTCACGGCGGGTTTTTGTTTCTGCAGATCCCCTCGCAGCCCGCCTATCCATAGAAACAACCCACAAATAGGAAAGGTAAAAAGGGATGACTCGTTCCCAGTTGCAAACGGCATTCTCACTAATCTTGATTTTTGCGCTGATCGCATTGCCGACCGGCGCACTGGCGGAGGCAGACCCGGCTGCCTCCGCTTCTCCAAATTCGTCGGCACCAGCCGCCACTCCTGACACGGCATTGCGCTCCGAGGTCGATCAGCTGAAGGAATTGGTTCGCGAGCAGCAGAAACGAATCGAAGCACTGGAATCAGATCGCGGAAATGTAGCCGGGCCGGCGGTAAACGCGACGGCGTTGTCGCCGTCTCCATCTTCGATCGGGGCTCTTCCCACACAGAATGGGACGTTACCGACGTTGCAAAGTTCGCAGGGATCGACTTCGCAGGCGCCATCACAGACGCTCTCCACAACCCAGAACTATCAGAATGCCGGCAGCTCCGATGAACGCATTCGCAATCTTGAGCGCCAGATCAAGGGAATTGGACCCATTTCCTTCAGCGGCGACATTCGCTTGCGTGGGGAGCCGTTTTTCGGAGGTCCTTCAGACGAATCGCTCGATCGCGTCCGCGAGCGTGTTCGCGCGCGGTTTAATGCGGTCGCAGATCTGGGCTCGCAATTTCGCGTGGGAATCACTCTCGCCAGCGGAGACATCAATGATCCCACCAGCACCAACCAGACTTTGACTGGCTTCTATGCGCGCAAAACAATTGCGCTCGACCAGGCATGGGTGGAGTACAAGCCAAAGCAGGCAAAGTTTCTGGATCTGATTGGCGGTAAGTTCCGCTATCCCTGGTTCAACACGGAACTTACCTGGGACAAGGACCTCAATCCAGAAGGTGTCGCCGAAACGTTCGCCTTCGATATCCACAGGCCTGTCCTGAAGCGATTTGCTGTCGTAGCCTTCCAGTTGCCCTTCGCCGAAGTCGCTAATACATCGGCATACGATAAGCGCGTGAATCAGCAGATTACTTATGGAGGCCAGATACAGACGGCGTGGCAGCTAGTGCCTCGCGTAAAACTCAGCGCTTACAGTGGTTTCTACTGGTTTGACGGAAGCGATTCCATAGCACTGGCTTTGGCGCGGGCGAGTGCCAAGAATCCGCAGACCCCTCTGACCGGGCTGCTGCCTCTCGGTACGGGAAATGCGGTTCAGAATGCAATCTTCACTACGACAGCAACGAACGTCGTGACGATCGGGGGAACTCGTTATCCGACCGGAGTTACGAATATCACCAACGCACAGTATGCGTCTCAATACGCGTTGTTCGACAATATCGCACGTTTCGACATCGACACCGGACATCCGAAGTTTCCGGTGACCTTGATTGGAGACTACGTGCAGAACACGGGAGCCTGCGGGAACCTGGCGAACGTTGCCGCCGCACCGGCGAATACCGCAAGCATCACCTACACGCAGACGAAAAATTTCAATTGCGTTGCGAATCAGCGTCGCGGGTACTGGGCGGAGGCTCGAGTTGGCCGTCTCCAGCAGAAGGGGGACTGGCAGCTCGGATACACGCGCATATACATCGAGCGCGAAGCCGTTCTCAGTAACTTCAACTACAGCGACATCCGCCAGGGCTCGAATGTAACCGAGCATCGAATCGACGGCTTCTATCAGTTCGATCGCAGCGTTCAACTGGGTGCGGCGGCGCTGATCGGGAGACCTCTGGGGACGAACGAGCCGTGGCTTGCGCGCTTGCAGTTTGACGCGATCTACATCTTTTGAACGGGGAGGACGAGTGTTGCCGGCTGGCTAACTCTTGAACAATGCTGCCAGCCGGTCGATTTCGTCTTTGCTGGCGTCACCAATCACGAAATAGCGGAGGCCATCCTTGGTCCACGTTTCCACGTTGAACGGCAATTGTTTGGGAGGGAGGAGACTTCCTCCCAAACTTCTTGGCAAGGAGCGCTCCTGAAACACGAACACCGAGATGTGGTGCTTGCGATAGTCGTAGATCAGTTGGGCGCCTGGGGTTTGGTCAAGATAAGTTAAGCGGCCGCCCAGCAAAGAGAATTCAGTGTTCTGCAGATCCGGCAGATTGAAAGAGAAGGGAATCTTTCCCTGAAACCAGGGTTTCACGGTGTGCCGATCAGTGGAGATCACGTCGACGGGGGAGGAGCTGGCGAGCGTTCCGACATGTAGGTCGGCGATCTCGCTGAAAGCGTGCTGTCCTGCAGACCGGTCGCTCGCGTTCCTTGCAATAAACAGTGCGAAGGCGACAAGGGCGACAGCAGCAACAGCTAATATCCAGCTCGGACGCAGATTGCCAAAGCCAAAGCTACGACGCGGTTTAGAAGCAACACTCTGCTCGATGCGCTTGCGAAATTCGGCGCTCGGTGTGAACCGCTTGCCCGCGACCTGAATCGCGCGCTTCATCTGTAGTTTTTCGAGCGCGTCGGAGGAACACGAGGCACAACTGCGCACGTGACTATCGAGGGTGCGCATTTCCTGTTCGGGGAGTTCGCCGTCGAGATATGTGTCCAGCTTCACCTTCATGGATTCACACGCCATGGTTCATTCCTCTCTCGTTTCCGACGGCCACTTTCTCACCCTTCATGTGACGCTGCAGGTACTCGCGCAAGGTGCGACGCGCCCGCGATAGCCGCGACATCACGGTCCCAACGGGGACTGACAGAGTCTCTGCAATCTCCTGGTATGACATCTCCTCCACCTCGCAGAGAAGGAAGATCTCGCGATGATGTACCGGCAGAGCGGCGATTGCGGTCTGCAACAGCTCAGAATCACAGCGGGCCATCAGGATGGTTTCGGGAGTGTCTCTCTCCACAGCCAGTTCAGGCCCTTCGTCCTCCTCCGCATCCAGAGATACCGTAGGCGCAGATCTCAATCCGGTCCGCGAGGTTAAGAAAGTGTTGCGCAGAATGCGATACATCCAGGCCCTGAAGTTGGTTCCCGATTGAAAAGAGGAAAATCCATTCAGAGCCTTGGCGAAGGTTTCCTGAACAAGATCTTCGGCTTCACCGCGATCCTGAGTCAGCCAATGCGCAAAGTTATACAACTGCGGAAAGAGCGGCATTGCCAGCTCTTCGAAGGAATCCGGGTGTGCGTCTGGCCGGGACATTCACACAACGTTGCAAACTGAGAGATGGAAGTTTTATTCCATCGATTCTAAGAATTTTTCAGAGTTCGAGATCCCTTCTCAGCCGGCCTATCTGGCGAATGCCGCATGTACTTTCGGCGTTTCACGCGGATTGGAATAAATGAAGGGAAATTCCGTTATCAGTCGCGAACACTATTTCAGAAGTCCTTCTGGCAGGCCATCGATGGCCCATAAGAGGTAGAGCTATGGTGAATCCTTTTGATCTAAAGACGGCGCTGCTTGCCAAGCACGCACAACATGTCGTGCTGATCCATTTTCCGATCGCGCTGTTCATTTCGGCGGTGGCATTCGATTTCCTTGCACAGTGGACCAAGCGCCGCGGTTTTGCCGATACGGCCTACTACAACCTGATCTTCGCGGCTATTTCAACTTTCCCGGTCCTCACCACAGGGATCCTCGCATGGCGGTTTCAACTCGAAGGTCAGAAGTTAAAGGGCCTTCTGCTGTTCCATCTCGTACTGGCATGCATTTCGACCCTAATGATCTGGTGTGTGTGGTGGATACATTTCCGTACGCGAGGGCGTGAACAGGTTTTGCCGAGTTATCGCCTGCCGCTTGAAGTTTTCGGTGTCGTCCTAATTGCGCTGACCGCTCACCTGGGCGGCTTTCTCAGCGGAGTAAACATGCCTAGCTAGTGAAGTGTGCACCCCAGTTTATGAAGCGACGTTCGCTGATCTTTCTTCAGAGAATCCAGCTGTTTCGATGCTGCGCAGCATTCAGCATGCTCAACTCTTCCATTCGCATTCGATTCACGCTTGATGACCTGTATGCGCAGCGCGTCAATTGTTGCGCCGCTGCAATTTCATCTCGGCTGGGGAATAAAAGCTGCGGCCGTCAGTTATCCACCGCGGAAGGAAAACGCACGGAGGATCAAGTGACAGACAAACACAATCTTATCGATCAGAAATTGCAAGAGCTCAACGAGGACGGCATCGACCGTCGCGGATTTCTAAAGTGCATGGCATGGGCGGGAACTGGGTTGGTGTGGACTATCAGCGGCGGGATCCCAATTTCACAGGCCTTTGGCAAGAACGCGCCCACAACACAAAAAGCAGGCGACTTCACCTTCGTCCAAATCAGTGACAGCCACATGGGCTTTAACAAGCCCGCGAATCCGGACGTGGTAGCGACGCTGCAGGCCGCGATCGACAAGATCAACGCACTGCCCGCGGCGCCTGACTTCCTGCTGCACACGGGTGACATCAGCCATCTTTCGCGAGCGGAACAGTTCGACACCGTCGATCAGGTTCTGAAGAGCGCGAGCGCAAAGGATGTTTTCTTCGTTCCCGGCGAACACGACGTCCTCGACGATAACGGAAAGTCGTATCTCGAACGCTACGGCAAGAACACGCAGGGAGCCGGATGGTACAGCTTCGACAAAAAGGGCGTGCACTTCATCGGCCTGGTGAATGTGATGAATCTGAAGGCGGGCGGGCTTGGCACGCTCGGCGGCGAACAGTTGGAGTGGATGGCGAACGACGTGAAGCATCTGAAATCCAGCACGCCGATCGTGGTGTTCGCGCATATTCCGCTGTGGTCGGCGTATCCGGAGTGGGGTTGGGGCACCGACGACAGTGCGCAGGCGCTGGGTTACCTGAAGAAGTTCGGATCGGTGACGGTGCTCAATGGTCACATCCACCAGATCATGCAAAAGGTAGAGGGGAACGTGACGTTCCATTCGGCGATGTCGACGGCATTCCCGCAGCCAAAACCCGGCACAGCCGATTCTCCCGGGCCGATGAAGGTCCCGGCGGACCAGTTGAGGAGCGTGCTGGGAATTACCGACGTGGATTATGTCCGCGGTCACCATTCGCTGGCGGTCGTCGACTCGACGCTGGCGTGAAATGCAACCTGAGTGAGTTAGAAGAAAACAACGAACCTTATGAAGGAGACAGTCATGACAAAGAGAAATGTATGGATCGTATGATGCAGTGATGCCGGTGATGCTGGATTCATTGTTCTTTACGCCCTCGCTGAGCACGGTCGCGAACGCCGGACCTCCCGCGCCGGCGCCAGCGCAAGTCAAAATCGACAACTTCAGCTTCGGGCCACAAACGTTGACGGTGCCCGTGGGAACTACCGTGACGTGGACGAACCGCGACGATATTCCCCATACGATCGTAAGCACGGATGGGGTATTCAAATCGAAGGTCAGGGACACGGATGAAACGTTCTCGTACACGTTCACGAAGGCGGGGACGTACACCTATTTCTGCTCGGTACATCCGAAGATGACGGGCAAGATCATCGTGCAGTAGAGGAATGACTGTGTCGAAAGGAGTGAAGTATGTTCGAAGGACTATTTCAGCCGATGCATCTGCTGGTCATCTTCGGAATTGCCCTGCTCATGTTTGGTCCCAAAAAGCTTCCCGAGCTGGGTAAAGGAATTGGGGAAGGAATTCGCGGTTTCAAGTCAGCGCTGAGGGTCGAAGAGGAGGAACCCGCTGACGCCGCCACAACCGTTTTCGGCGACGGAACTGCCGACGGTGCACCAACAGTGCGACCGAGGGAGTGAGCGGGCATGCTAAACTACTAGCATAACCCGCCGGAGAGGTGGCCGAGTGGCTGAAGGCGGCGGTTTGCTAATCAATCCTGCCCTGTTCGTGCTCACTGAGTTTTACGTATTTTGTTAGAGTTAGCGGCTGTCAGTCGCATTCAAAATAGGCAATTTGCAACGGATAGTGCACCAACTGTGCACCGAGGGATTATTTTTCGCTCAAAAACTTAAGTGCGAAAAACCGTCGGCCACGGCAGTGAATAGTGCACCACATTGTGCACCGAGAGATTGAGCTGTTGGGTGTTCCGTGTGCAGCGGCTGCTTGAGAGCAGTATCGGCGCGGCTTCCGCAGTACCATGAGCCGCTGTTCGGTGCCGACGGCAAATCTTCGCCCTCTACCGCCAAACCTTTTCCAGACTGAGTCTTCAAATTCGAAACGAGGTAGTCACTCCGATGCGTTTGCGCCTTGCGATCTCCCCCATCGGAATAGTTCATGGTAAAACCCTGTCCGAAGCCGCCTGCGCGAAGCCGCTGACGCGGTATCGGTGGAAATACGATTACGCCCCAGATTAACTTCTAAGGATTACGTCGGTAACGAGACTTCCGGCAGCTACTTGGGTTACCTCCCTTGCCACTTCGACCCTAATTCCAACCGTGGGGTAACGTGGAAATGAGAGAGTATGCAGTAGTGATCGTTGTATCTCTGGTCGGCGCCAGTCAGCGTTACTGTAGTGAGTGTCACAGGGTCCCTCACGGTTGGAAGTTGTCGTGCCAAGCGACGCATGGAGATGATCGCTGCTTCACCATCTCGATCCATTTGCCCCAGGAATTATAAGTTGAACCACTCGGCCACTGACGCAAACAATTCGTCCGAGGCCGCCGTCCAATCCAGGAGCAACACCTGCGGTACGTGTCAAGAAGCCACCTCTCGCTGAGCTTCCGTATAAACCTTACGCAAAGAAGTCACCTCTCGCTGACCATACAAGCCTTACGCCAAAAAGCCATCGCTCCCTGTTCTTCCGTATGAGCCTTACAAGGCATGTAGTCACCGGGCGACGATTTTTTGATTACTGATCCGTTTTGACCAGCTTTCAAAAGCCTAAACCTCAATACTGGTGGTGGCGTTCCGTACAAGTCAGCGTGTCGCCAGCGAGCGTGCCAGCCACGTTATGAAGTTGTACGAAACAGATACCGATTTAGAAAGAAACGGACACACGAGCTATCAATGAGAGGAGTCAACAAGTATGGCTATGAAGTTTACCCCACTGCATGACCGCATCCTGGTGCAGCGAATAGAAGAAGTTGGCACCAGCCGAGGCGGGATCATCATCCCGGATTCAGCCAAAGATAAACCACAGGAGGGCGAAGTCATCTCGGTTGGCAAGGGCAAGACCAATGATGACGGCAAGCTGTTTCCTCTCGCGGTAAAAGAAGGCGACCGCATTCTGTTCGACAAGTATTCCGGCAACGAGATCAAGATTGAGGGAGAAGACTTCCTGATCATGAAAGAGGAGGAAGTCCTCGGCGTCATCTCTGGCGCGGCCAAGAAAGAAACCGTAGGAACAAAGACGTAAGTTCGGATGTTGGTTGATTGCGATCGCGTTTCGCTCGTTGCGAGCGGTGACGAACTCTGATTCCTCGACGGTTAAGAGCGTCGGCTCTGGATGACAACAAATCTCACACTTTAGGAGAAGAGAATTATGGCAAAGCAAATCGTACATGGAGAAGAGTCGCGGCAAGCGATCCTGCGCGGCGTCAACCTGCTGGCGAACGCTGTGAAGGTGACCCTCGGTCCCAAGGGCCGTAACGTTGTCATCGACAAGAAATTTGGATCGCCGACGATAACCAAGGATGGCGTCACGGTTGCAAAAGAGATCGAACTGCAGGATGGCCTTGAAAACATGGGCGCACAAATGGTGCGTGAAGTCGCCTCCAAGACCAGCGACGTCGCCGGCGACGGGACCACCACGGCCACCGTCCTAACGCAGGCCATTTATCGCGAGGGCGTCAAGACCGTCGCAGCCGGAGCCAATCCTATGGCGATGAAACGCGGCATCGAAAAAGCCATCACCGTGATTTGCGGAGCAATCGACTCCAAGACCGGCGAGCGCGCCAAAGGCGAACTCGATAAGCTCTCCAAGACCGTCACCGGCGACATGATCGCCCAGGTTGGCAGCATCTCTGCCAACAATGACGACACCATCGGCCACATCATCGCGGAAGCGATGAAGAAGGTCGGCAAGGATGGAGTGATTACCGTGGAAGAGTCGAAGACGCTTGAGACCCAGCTCGAAGTGGTGGAAGGCATGCAGTTCGACCGGGGCTACCTCTCGCCGTACTTCGTCACGGATCCTGAACGCATGGAGGTTGCCTTCGAGAACGCCTATATCCTCATCTATGAAAAGAAGATCAGCTCCATGAAGGACATCCTCCCTCTGCTTGAGGAGATCTCCAAGAGCGGCAAGCCGCTGCTTATCGTCGCAGAGGATATTGAAGGAGAGGCCCTGGCAACTCTAGTCGTCAATAAGCTGCGTGGGACGCTGCAGGTTGCTGCCGTAAAGGCGCCTGGGTTCGGCGATCGCCGCAAGGCCATGTTGCAGGACATCGCAACGCTTACTGGCGGGAAAGCCATTACCGAAGATCTGGGCACCAAGCTCGAGAACGTGAAGGTGGAGGATCTGGGACAGGCCAAGAAGGTCACCATTGACAAGGACAATACCACCATCATCGAAGGTAAAGGCAAGCACGCCGACGTCGAAGGCCGGGTGAAGGAAATTCGCGGCCAAATCGATAAGACAACCAGCGACTACGACCGCGAGAAGCTACAGGAGCGATTGGCGAAGCTGGTCGGTGGTGTTGCCATTATTAAAGTTGGCGCGGCGACCGAGACGGAAATGAAAGAGAAGAAGGCTCGTGTCGAGGACGCGATGCACGCAACCCGCGCGGCGGTTGAAGAAGGCATCGTCCCAGGCGGCGGCGTTGCCCTGGCCCGATGCATCCCCGCTCTTGACGAGCTGAAGCTCGAAGGCGATGAGCAAATCGGTGTGAACATCGTGAAGCGCGCCCTCCAGGAGCCGCTACGCCAGATCGCCGAAAACGCTGGCGAAGAAGGCGCTATCGTCCTAGGCAAGGTCAACGACTCGAAAAACCCTAGTTTCGGCTACAACGCGCTGACCGGCGAGTACCAAGACTTGGTCAAAGCTGGTGTACTCGATCCGACGAAGGTCGTGCGCACAGCGCTGAACAATGCCGGCTCGATTGCGGCGCTGATGCTGACTACCGAAGCTCTTGTGGCTGACATTACGGAAGAGAAAAAAGGCGTTGGCGCTGCCGGTGGCCATGGTGGCATGGGAGACATGTACTGATGCCGATTTGCACGAAATCCAAGCGCTATCGGCCCTGGCATTGGTCTTGGTTTGCCATTTGGCACTCTTGATCCAACGTGAGATGTTCACCCGCATCCAGGTGCGGCCAAGAAGGGAAGTGCAAGCTGTTCGGATGGAGAACTGGGTATGCCGGCGAGCAGCACAGGATGATTGCAATACGCGTTCCTAGGATCTGATCTGTTTTGACCAGTTTTCATGGGCGTCCGCGTGACACACTGTCCTTAAAACCGGAGGCCGTATGCGACGCTTGTGGTTGTTCTTGCTGATCTGTCTGACGATCTCGGTTGTGCCAGTACTCTCGCAGTCTTCCAATCATGACTCGAACCTTTCAAACTGCACGAACGGCTGGGGAACGTGTGATTACTCGACGCTTACACCCTCCGAAGCGGTAGATGTCGCGGCGAGTAAACGTCGTAACAATCTGTCGGAGTGCATGAACGGCCGCCAATCATGTGATCATTCGATGCTTACCGCACCCGAAGCAAGTGCGGTGAGAGCGGCCGAGCATGAAAGCAATTTGTCCGACTGTGAAGAAGGTTGGAGTTCGTGTGACAAATCCAAGCTAAGCACGTCGGAATTGACTGGTGTGGCCGAGGCAGAACATAAGCGTAATCTTTCGCACTGCATGGACGGATGGGCACTGTGCGACCACTCTAAACTTACGCAGCTAGAGGCAAAATCAGTAGCGACGGCCGAACACGAGCGGAACGTCGAGAACTGCAAAAACGCATGGAGCGCGTGCGAGCCATCGATGCTGACGCCCACGGAAGCCGCTGCGAATGCAGTGTCCCGCCACCAGCGCAACCTGTCCGATTGCATGGAAGACTGGGGTTCCTGCGACGACTCCCATTTCAGTCAGGCAGAGGCGAGCCAAGTGGCGGTCGCGAAGTTCAAGAACAAGATTTCTGCGTGCCGAAATGGCTGGGGATCTTGCGAGGTCACCAAGCTTACTGGAGTGCAAGCAGTCGAAATGGCGGCGGCAGGCCGCCAACACAACTTCTCTAATTGCAAGGACGGCTGGGCGGCTTGTGATCGCTCTCAACTGACGGAACAGGAAACGAGGGAAGTGACAACGGCTGAACACCAACGCAACGTATCCGCATGTGAATACGGGTGGCAGCCTTGTGACCGCTCGAAATTGACGGCTTCGGAAGCAATCAGAGTGAGCGCCGCCGAGGGTCGGAATAAATAACTGACAATGTTTGTCATTACGTATGGTGACGTGACCCAGGAGTGCACATGACCGATCTGCGAGATGACCTCTTCGTTATGGTAAAGCACGAGCACAATCCAGACGCGAAAGTGGAGAGCGATCCCGGCAAGGAAGCGCAAGAAGTGAAGTCGCGCATGGATGACGATGGCAGTCCCATTATTGGCACCGTGCCGGATGCGACTGGCTACTCTGGACCTGAGGAGTAGCAAGACATTTAGTTCGCTGGAAGAAGGCAAATGATGCAAGTTTACTGGGAAAAACTGGGCATTTTGGGACCTGTCTATCGATTACTCGGGGCGGGCCTGAGCAATCACGACATCTCTAAACAACTCAACGTCACAGATTTGGTGATCGACAGTTGCGTGGCTTGGTTGCTGGTTTTCCTAAATTACTCGAACCGTCCCGACCTGGTGGTGAGAGCCGCCAGTTCCGTTGCCCAGGAAACTTGAGAAAAAGGATGACTATCATGATCCGCAAGTGAAGTCGAGCGAACTGGGACCTCGTTCGGAGTCAGAGAAACAAAACGAGCACCCCCACCAGAATCATTGCACCGCCGATAATCAGGAATGCTTGATTCTGGCTAGGCTGCCATCTGATCGCGTCTGTGATGATGTCCAAAATCGCCATGGTTCGCACCCGCTTTATCGCACAATGAGGTTCCGTCCCGCATTCATCGAGGTTCGATGTTTCACAAGCGCGATGGAGCCCCGACGATTTGGCCTTATCGTCTCTAGCGAAGTGATGAATAGAAGCATGAACAAATGGGCGCAAACCGCGTGTCAGCGGAAATGCGATATTACCCAGGTGAACTTCAAGTATTACGTCGGTAACGAGACTTCCGGCAGCTACTTGGGTTATCTCCCTTGCCACTTCGACCCTAATTCCAACCGTGGGGTAACGTGGAAATGAGAAGGTATGCAGTAGTGATCGTCGTATCTCTCGGATTGACCGTTAGCGGCTTTGCCCAGCGCGGGCTTTGCCCAGCGCGGCGGTAGCCATGGCAATGCTGGTGCTGGTGCTGGTGCTAGTCCCGTGGCCGGCGCTGGAAGCCAAGCAGGGGCATTAGATCCGGCTCGCGGGAACAGCGCAGGATCGTTCGGCTCAACCTCCAGCAACATGTCGAAGCAATCTCCTGACACCGCGCTTACCAAGAGTCCGCAACTCGCCTCGAATCTGGATAAGCTCCTTCCAACTGGAATGACAGCACAGCAGGCTTGCTCGGGATTCAAGAACCTTGGCGAGTGTGTAGCCGCCGTTCACGTATCGAACAACCTCAACATTCCGTTTGCCGACCTGAAATCCAGAATGACCGGAACGAACCCGGAGGCACTCGGTAAGGCGATACAGGATCTGAAACCTGATGCCAATGCAAAGCAGGAGGCAAAGAAGGGACAAAAGCAAGCCCAACAAGACTTGAACCAAACGGCATCGTAAACGCGTCTCGCAACAAATCTAATGGGTGACCTCGCCTCGTCACAGGGACGCGGTCTTTGTTTTTGGCAAGTTCCTGCGTTTCGAGAGAATTTCTTCCAAATATCTTTCTAGCTCGACCCGCTTTTGCGGGGAGAGATTACACGTCAACCAATAGCGTGTGAGTTTCTCGTCCAGATCAAGGATTTCAAGGACTCGCTTCATTGTCGGGGGAAATTATACGATTCGTACTGCGATAGGAATAACTAAAGATTCGAATCGAAAGTAACCATTATTTCGGAGGCCGACTTCTTACGAATCTGAAACAAAAATCGGATTTCCAGCCACAGCCAGGCTTTTTCGCTATTACGCGTCAGTTCTCACGGCTTTGGCCGAATGACGGTTTCCGAGTTACTTGGCGCCCGGCCGATTTGCAGGTTGTGGATACCTACGTCACTTTCTGAAAACAGGGTTGTTAGGCGAGAGAGAGTCGATTCACGTACCGTTGTTAATGACAGCATCCGAAGGTAATCGTCGCGAACTGATTCGAAATGCGCACACGATGTTGATCCTTCAGAAATTTCCTCTCATGGAGCGAGCATAAAATCTTAGGCCTCCCCGGACGATCAAAGGAGTGTGATCATCGTCACCGTTCGACGGTATGTTAGCGAGAGAAGATGAACCTCGAATCGTAGAGGAGTTTCTGCTATGGTTTCGAAACGGAATGTGCCGCATAAGGGGATTCCTGCAGCTGCATTCAAATCGAGAAGCATTGAAAAACTTGCTTGTCAGGTACCACAAGCTGTTCGCACCGAGCTGGCGCAGCTCGGAAAAGCGTACCGCGCCCAAGTTGGCGAGATCATCTTCCGCAAGGGCCAGCCTAGCAGAGGAGTTTTCCTGATTGTGAGCGGGCGTGTAGTGCTTTCGACGGACGATACTCCAATTCAAATCACACGCATCGGGGAAACGGGTAGCCTCGTCGGTGTGCCAGCCACCATAAACAACCGACCCTATAGCCTCACTGCCGAAGCAATAGAGAAAACAGACCTCATTCACATCGGGATTGCCCAGTTCAGGCACCTTTTGAAAAGCAATTCCGCACTCTGCTATTCCATCGTGTCTATGCTGTCACAAGAAATAAGGTCCCTTCGCCTGCCAGAGATGATTGCACTGAACGTTCGCTGCGCAGGAGACGGAAACATTGCCGCGGTGAACGCGAACTGCAAAGAGCCGGTTCCTCCGCGCAGTTAAGGGATTTAAGCTGGAGGTCGTCATTGGAGCGGCTGGCTGGGGGTCTAGCGTCGCGTCCAGGACTACAGCGTAGATACCATTCTCGAAACGATCCGCCCAATCGTGATTGACTGATGCTCACCAGCCGATCCCTCCAGAAATGTGGGAACTCTCGAATCTGTTCGGACCAGCGATCCTCATCTGCTACTGATCACTGCTCTGTGAACCGATAATCGAAATATGCCAGTCGCCCGATTTATCTGCCTTCGGCACCGAACCTCTTAATCGCCTCCGTGAGAATCGCCCCAGAACGTTGATGTTGTAGTGGATGTGAAAACTCTCTTCGGTAATCTCCGTGAAGGCGCCGAAGCGGAATACGCCGGCGTTGTTGACCAGGACGTCCAGTCTTCCGAACGCGGAATCCACCTCTCTGAATAGGCGCGCGACCATCTGCGGCCTTGGACACGTCGGCTCCCGACCACGACCGCCTCGCCCTGCCGTTGATGATCGTGTGGGCGACACGTTCGGCGCCTCCCCCTATCGGACGAATAGTTCACGCGACGCGCGCGCCCGTTGTGGCCAAGGCTGTTGCAATCCCAGCGCCTATGCCTTTGGATGTGCCCGTCACTATCGCCACTTTGTCTGACAGTTCGCTCATATTCACCATTGTTTTTGTCCAACTCCCAATGCAGTGTGTTTGGCTGTTTTTCTCTGATCGGTGCCGTCGTCACATTTGTCCAGAGGGATGTGCAGGATAACCGTGCCACTCAGCCGCACTGCCATCCTCACCTTTACGCGGGGGCCAATCTTGCTGAGCGCCTTTACTCGGTGCTGCGCGGTGGAAGAGGAGTTCTAGTCTACGCTTCTATTCCGAGCTAAATCGGCGAGATCCGGAATTTAGTCTGGATCTTCATTCGGCATGATCTCGTTCCCATCGCTCTTCCTATTGGCATAGAGAAAGGCTGGGTCGAACAAGGCGATGGTTCCGTCGTTGAAATAAACGAGTAACCCGCCCTTGACAACGTCGGCGCGCAGCACAGTGGCCTTCATGGCCGAAAGTCTACTCTCTCGAATCCCGGTACTCCCGAATATTTCCGAGAGTGAGCAAAATTGCACACCAATGGGCAAGGTCGAATCGTAGCCTTGCAATAGGGGACGATGTTTATGCAGGACATTTTTATCCGGGACGATTTGAACGGCGCCATGAGGTCCCGTATTCTCGAACTTGAATCTCAACGCGCCGGCCTTGAACACGTGCTCACCCTTCCTAATGTCTCCGAAGCCCTAAAGGGTTGGATTAGACCCTATGTGCTTAACATAGAGGTGGATCTGCGAGCGCTCCATCATGGGCTCGATCGCATGTTTTGGATATAGAGACAGGATCCAGAGTAGCCGCTGGCAACCTTGTGAGTTACTTATTCGCGCGCTCGGCGGCTTTCACTCTAACGGCTTCAGACGGCGTCCAATTTCGAGTTATCGCAGGACTCCCAGTCATTCTCACAAGCTGAGACATTGCGCTGGTGATCGAACACGGTCACTTCTCTCACTTGTTGGTCCGTCAATTGTGAATGATCGCAACTCTTCCATCCATCCCTGCAATCAGAAAAGTTGTGTTGCCGCTCAGCAGTCGCCATTTCGGCCGCTTGCGTCCCGCTCAGCTTGGAACCGTCACAAGATCCCCAGCCGTTTCGGCACGCAGCAATTCTGTTCTTGAACTTCGCGACCGCCACTTGGCTCGCCTCCGTCTGACTGAGCTTAGAGTCGTCGCAGGAACCCCAGTCTTACATGCATCTGACAGGTTGTGCTGATGGCGGAAAACAGTATTCGCAGCGGCTTCCGTGGGCGTCAGCATCGATGGCTCGCATGGGCTCCAGGCATTTTTGCAATTCGTGATGTTTTGGTCGTGTTCGGCAGCCAGAACCGTCTTTGCTTCTGCATCGGTAACTCTAGAGTGGTCGCACAGTGCCCATCCTTCCATGCAGTGCGAAAGATTACGCTTATGTTCTGCATCGGCCACACCAGTCATTTCCAACTTACTTAGCTTGGATTTGTCACAGGAACTCCAGCCCCCTTCACAGTTAGAGAGGTTTCGTTGTTGCTCCGCCAGTCTTGCTGATTTGGCCTCAGGAATACTGAGCTTAGAGTAATCACACGATTGGTAACCTCGCATGCAGTCCGAAAGCTCGCGGCGATGTTTACTGGCTGCCACATCCGCGGCTTGCGAAGGGGTAAGTGCGGTGTAATCGCATGTCCCCCAACCATGTGTGCAGTTTGAAAGGTTCGAGTCATGATTGGAAGACTGCGAGAGTACTGGCACGACCGAGATCGTCAGACAGATCAGTGAGAGCAGCCACAAGCGTCGCATACGCCTCCGGTTCCGAAGACACTATGTCATTCAGCAACTCATGAAAGCTGATCAAAACAGATCAGGTTCCGGCGAAGCAGAATCATCCTGCGTTTCGCGCAGACAATCCCGTATCCCCTGAGGCTCGCGCTGAGCTAGGCTTCTTGGCCGGAGAAGCCACGTCGATCGAAAAATCTATAACGTACCTGACGGTGTTTGAGCAGAACAAACACGGCGTCTCCTGGATAGTCTGGAGACCTTCGTCGCTCACACTGAGTGGAAACGAACGAAGGCACTCCGCGCAGGTGAGTACAACGAATGGCTTTCCATGCGAGTCTTTGCCATTGCGAGGAATCCACACAGGCGCCGATTCCCGGCGGTGCGCGTTCGATCGCTCAACAGAAGTTTGAATCAGGTGGGCGACCGTTTCCAGGAGCATCTTGGGGTGATGCTGTCCCTTGGGGTAGAACGCGTCCGCAATCACACCACCGGGAACGTCGCTCCCCTGATCATAGGCTCCGCTAATCGCGACAACGGGTATTTGAGGAAAACGGCGACGCACAACTGATAGGAACTCGAAGCCGGACATCTCTGGCATATTCAGGTCAGAGATAATCACATCCGGAGCGGTTCTCTTCAGCTGCAATAACGCATCAAAGCCGTTGTTGGCCGCAACAACCTCGTATCCGGATGCGGTCAGCAACGTCCCCAGAGATTCTCGAATACTGGGTTCGTCATCTACAAGCAGTACCTGGTATTTCGATGGGTTGGACATAATCCTCCTCACCCTAGGCAACTAAATTTCGCCTATCTTCTCAAGACCAGAGTTGCAGGGTATGTTCAAAATTGCTCATGTCGACAAATTTTCCTCACGAGAAACTATCGATCAACGAATTGAATCAATGAGATACAGCTGAGCGAGTAAGGCGCGCCGTTGGGAGGCTTTTTGTGAGAAGAATCGCACGTTTGGGACTTCTTCTCCTGCTCGTACTATGCGTCCCGTCAGTTTTGGCTCCGCAAACCCCTTTCGGACAGGCTGCCAGCCAGACGAAAGTTCCTGATCTGAACGCGATTGTGGCTTCGATGGAGGCAGCCAGTCAGCAGAACCCTGCCAAAGCCCGAGCGTACACGGTAACGCGAACCTACAAGTTGTTCCACGGCGACGAGAGACAGCCTGTTTCACAAACCACCGCTGAAGTCAGCTTTGTTCCGCCCAGCACAAAGAAATATGAAATCAAAAAATCGAGTGGGATTTCGAGAGGGCAACAAATGGTGCGCGACATTCTGGATCTGGAAAGCGTTCCCGCCCAGAGCACCAGCGACATCAGCCATAACAACTACGATTTTGTTTTTCTTCAGCAGGAAAAGCTCGGCGACGTTCCCACTTACCTTTTAAGAATGATTCCGAAGCGCAAGGAGAAAGATCTGCTGAACGGCTTGGTTTGGGTTGACACCAGGACCTTCCGCATCCAGCGGATCGAGGGCACACCGACCAAGAAGCCCTCGTGGTGGATCAAAAGTCTCTACATCACACTGCAATACACGGACCTGCACGGTCTGTGGCTGCCTACCTATATGAGAGCCGGGGCGGCGGTCCGTGTGGCTGGGAGCTACCTCTTGACTGGCGAAGACGTCGCATTGCAGCTTTCTTCCTCCGCCGATACGAACGGCTCGCTGGAATCAGAACCAAACTCTGCGCGTGCGCCTGTTCGGGGGTCACTCGATGCTCACGTTATGTAGAGAAGGAACGTGGACCACAATCAAACGGCTGCTGTCGACCATATACAACGACGTTTATGACGAGCACCTCTTTGTATTCGCCGCGGGGCTCTCGTATTACCTGGTCCTCTCAACTTTTCCGCTGCTGATTGCGCTGGCGTTACTGCTGAAGTATGTGCCCATTCCTCATCTGTTCGAAGGTTTTCTGAGCTTAATGGCCCGGCTCGTCCCCGGGAACGGAATGAGTTTGGTGCACAGCATCGTGTCTGATGTCACGAGTCACAAACACGCCCACGTCCTCACGCTCGGGTTAGTGTTCACGGTCTGGACGGCGTCCAGCGGATTTGCCGCGATTATCGACGGGCTTGATGTGGTTTATCGGGTCCGCGAAACTCGCCCGGTCTGGAAGACCAGGCCGCTTGCAATGGCACTGACGCTCGTCTCAGGATCTCTACTACTCTTGGCCTTGGTGTTGATGATTGAAGGAACGCATTTTGGAGTCTGGGCTACAGGCAGGTTCCAACTCAACCCTGCTGCCCTTGCGACCTGGCGCTATCTGCGCTGGGGCATAGCAATTGCCTCTGCCATGTTCGCTGTAGAGCTGCTCTATCATTTCGGCCCTGATTTGAAACAGCGTTTTCGGGACAGCCTTCCCGGAGCAATTATTGCAGTCATGAGCTGGATCGGATTGTCATATCTGCTGGCAAGTTACTTCCAACATTTCGATAGCCTCGATAACACGTATGGACCGCTAGGCGCCGCGATTGGTTTGTATATCTGGTTTTATCTTTCCGGCCTCACCATACTGATAGGTGGAGAGATCAATGTTCTGCTTTGCCAATCACGAGCCCGGAGGACATTACGATCGTCGTCCGTCGCTGACCCGATCGCCGAAACCCAGATCAACAATCGGAAGGCCGCATAAACCTATCTTCGAGTTACGCACTAGCTGGCGGTCCGCCTGGAGTTGGCTCTTGCGGTTGCTTCTACACACGATCTGAAACTGCGGCGGCTTTGACAGGCCCTCGCAATCCGCATACTGTGAAGAATGAGCGAGTAGTTCCTTCCTCTTTCAGATCCTCTGAACTAAGTCAGTCTGTCTGGAGTACTCCTTCTTAGTCCACTCCAACCCAAGGAGGGTGACCCATGTACAACGCAAACGCAGCTAAGAATCCGAAGCTCAGTGTTCGTGTCGAACGAGGAACTGTTTCAACCATGCCAGCATCGGAGCCGTTTCCATCCCACGATTCGATCCGTGATCGTGCGTATGAACTTTACGAACGGCGCGGCCGTGAAAATGGTAGAGAACAGCAAGACTGGTTCACGGCCGAACATGAATTGCGTGTCCGGAAATAAACAAGGCGCTTGAAACAAGTCCGCTGGGACGATGCCGGCGGACTCCTGCCAAGAACGTCAGTTCCTTTCTCGCAAGTAAGCGATCCGAGTCGCTTAGCTCTTCTTAACGAATCACCGCCCAGTAATCCTCCGAACCTCTTTCGAATCGTGAATGTCAGGTGAGCGGTATTGCTCAGACACTCTTATGTTCTCCCAATTACTGTGAGAAGTGCCTCATGCGCTCCCAATGTGCATAAATCAAAATTCGTCGTGCAGAGGCAGAAGAAAAAAGGTGTGAAACGTGAAAAGACTTATGTTGTTTGTTGCTTTACTCAGTTTTGCCAGCCTGGGCTGGGCGGACTCAAACCGCGAATCATCAACCGATCGGCTGGACAATGCCGGCAAAGTGCTCAACGAGATCATGGCCGCGCCGGATAACGGCATACCGGAAGAAGTGCTGGAACACGCGAAGTGCATCGCGGTAGTACCGCACATGATTAAGGGTGGCTTCGTATTTGGTGCAGAGAATGGCAGAGGCGTAGCGACATGTCGCACTTTGACCGGATGGAGCGCACCAGCGTTCTTTGCCATCACTGGCGGCAGCTGGGGATTGCAGATTGGCGTCGAGGGCGTGGACCTGGTCATGATTATCCAGAATGACAAAGGCATGCAGCAGTTGCTGGCAAGCAAGTTCCAACTCGGAGCGGATGCCTCGGCGGCGGCAGGACCAGTCGGAAGACATGCTTCTGCCGAAACGAATTGGAAACTCGAAACAGAAATTCTGACTTACTCTCGCGCCAAGGGTGCCTTTGCAGGTCTGGCGTTGAATGGCGCTTCGGTTCGACGGGACGATGATTCCATGCAGGCCATTTACGGGCACCATGTCACCACTCGGTCAGTACTGCTGGGGCAAGTAGCAACACCAGCGTCGGCCGAAGCGTTCCTGAAAGCAGTCAGAGGCGCAAAGGCGCAGGCCATAGCAGAAGCTAAAAAAGAGTAGCTGGTTAATACGCACGTGCGCACCCGAGAAGAATTTCAGTTCTCGGGTGCTAACGACGCGCAGAGAAGGGACCTATTATGCTTTGGACAGTTTTTGCGATCGTGCTGCTGCTGTGGCTTCTGGGCTTCAGTTTTCATATCGCCGCTGGCCTGATCCATCTTCTATTAGTGGCTGCACTGGCGATCTTGATCTTTAACCTGGTGATCGGCCATCGGCACGCGGTGTGAAACACATGATCGATGAATGTGATCCATCGAGATACGAGCCTCAAACTCAATTCATGCAGAGTGAGCTATGTAGCTCAGACACGAAAATCCACATGTGTCATTCTTTGTTCTCCTGAGTGTGTGGACAGAGCGGCGACCGCTGATTCGTAGACTCTTTCTTAGGTCCGGGCCGCCGATCGAAGCAAACCACCAACATCCAGCCAATTGGAATTCTTTATCCGTGTGTATGCCGCGGCACCTCGCGGCGGATCACGATTCGGCCTTGTCTCGAACAGAAACTCAGGGCAACACCTCCAGGCGGATGAGAGGAGTTAGCCCGGAAGAAAAGGAAGGCCAAAGATCATGCCTCTAATTCAAGTTCTCGAAGTACTGGTTGTGGTGGGAATCCTGCTGTGGCTGGTGAATCGCTTCATCCCAATGCAGGGGACCATCAAGTCAATTTTGAACGGCGTCGTCGTGATTGCCGTGGTTCTGTGGATTCTCAACATTTTCGGACTCTTCCATTCGCTCGCGAAGATCCACGTTGGAAGTTGATGGATCGCGGCGAAGTACCCCGCGCCACGCCGAACGCAAAGAGAGTAGCAAAACGTAACACAGCACACATTAGTTATAGGGAGACAAATTGAAAATTAAGCTGTTGTTAGCGGCAGTAATCGCACTGAGCTTGAGCGTACTAGCGCAGACGAATGCTCAAACCACCACCACTCTTGAACCACTGGCGCCGACGCCGACATTCCACGTCACCGTGGTCAGTCGCAGCGTGCAGGCGGTCAATTACCAGCATCGCAGCGGGGCTACGAAACTGAACTTTGCGGGAACGGATCTGATGCCTGCCGCCCGCGGGCAAGCCAAGGTGGAAAGCAAGAAAGGCTACATCGAGATCCAGGTGGAATTCGCCAATTTCGAGCGGCCCACAACTTTCGGCGGTGAATATCTCACCTACATTCTGTGGGCGATTTCGCCGGAAGGTCGTGCACAGAACCTCGGCGAAATACTGGTGGGCAACAACCATCGCAGCAAGCTCGACGTAACCACGGATCTGCAGGCATTCGCTTTGGTAGTCACTGCGGAACCTTATTATGCGGTGCGTGAGCCGAGCAACGTCGTGGTGCTGGAAAACGTCGTTCGTGCCGATACGAAGGGAACAACCGAGGCACTCAGCGCCAAACATGACTTCCTTGAACGTGGCGGCTACATCCCAACCGGCTACAAATTTGATCCCGTGGTTCTGAATGCAAAGTTGCCGTTGGAGTTCTTCGAAGCGCGGAATGCGGTCCGCATCGCTCAATCGGAAGGAGCTGAGCAGTACGCCAGCGCCAGTTATCAGCACTCGGTTGAGTTAATGAACAATACCGATGAATTAGCGACAAAGGATCACATCGACCGAAAGCCGCTGATCGCTGTCGCTCGCGAGACGGTTCAGACCGCAGAAGATTCCCGCGCGATCGCAGTCAAGAAGATTGACGAACAGCGCCAGGCAAGTGAACTTCAGGCTTCGGCAGACGCACAGGCGAAAGCGCAAGATCAGGCCAATGACGCCATCCGGCAGAAGGAAAAGGCGCAATCCGATATGGCTGCAAATCAAGCGGCTATGGCCTCAAACCAAGCAGCATCAGCCGCGGCGGTTAGCGCGGCTCAGGCCGATGCCGACCAATCCCGGTTAGTCGCGGAGCAGGCACAGCAGAGAGCACAACAGTCGGAAAACGACAAAACAGCCATGCGCGCTCGGCTCTCCGAACAGTTGAACACGATTCTTCAGACTCGCGACAGCGCACGCGGACTCATCGTCAACATGTCTGATGTGTTGTTCGACACCGGAAGATATTCCTTGAAGCCGGGCGCACGGGAGAAACTGGCGAAGGTTGCTGGGATTCTGCTCGCATATCCTGGCCTCAACATCGCAGTCGGTGGGTACACGGACAATGTAGGCAGCGACAAAATGAATCAAACGCTATCCGAAAGCCGCGCCAGCGCGGTACGTGACTATCTGGTGGAAGAAGGCGTAGCGGCTGATGCAGTCAGCGCAAGAGGTTTCGGCAACACCTTGCCGGTAGCCTCCAACAATAACTCCGCCGGCCGGCAGCAGAACCGACGGGTAGAGCTTCTCGTATCCGGCGACGCCATTGGCAACCCGGCTAACGCGACAACAGGGAGCTTGCGTTAACAGTGGTGATCTACCAGCACTTTTTGAGGTATCACGTATGAAAGTAATCGGAATTACAACCGCCGCCGTTTTGTCTTTGATTCTTGGAATCGCTGCTCCTGCCAATGGACAGGAGCAGCAGGGCGAAAAGCAGGACCACAAAAATCAGCAAGAGCATGCCCAGCAAAGCAAGCCCGAACAACAGCATCAAGACCACAATAACCAGCAGCAACATGCTCAGCAACAACAGCAACAGGATCACAACGATCGGCAGCAGCATGCCCAGCAACAACCGCAACCGAACCAGAACAAGCAGTCAGCGCAGCATTCCCAACAGCAGGAGCAACGGGATCACAATAACCAGCAACAGCATGCTCAGCAGCAACAACAGAACCACGACCAGCAACAGCATGCTCAGCAACAGCATGCTCAGCAACAGCAACAGAACCACGACCAGCGACAGCATGCTCAACAACAAGAGCAGCAGAACCACAACAAGAGCCAGTCGCAATACGCCCAGCAGCAGCGGGGAAATGAACAACACCACAGTCAGCAACAGCAGCGAGTCGCGCAGAGCGCCTGGCAGCAGCATCGCTCAGGAAACTGGCAGTCGGACCACCGCTCCTGGCAACAGCGTGGTGGTTATCACGGCTACCGCATCCCTGATGACCGGTTCCGTGGATCCTTCGGACCAGATCATGGGTTCCGAATTTACGGCCAGCCATTCCAGGTTGTGGGCGGATATCCCCGCTTCCAGTACGGTGGCTATTGGTTCAGTGTTGTTGATCCGTGGCCAGAATATTGGGCGAATAACTGGTACGACACCGACGACGTTTATGTCACTTACGTCGACAACGGCTATTACCTGTACAACAGCCGTTATCCGTCAGTTGGGATTGCGATCAGCATCTCGCTGTAATCGCGTTAACCGCGTGCAGCCTCGCGAGAGGCTGCATGCGAAGGTAAATCTTTCTATGGAAGAAGGGGTGAGGGATGCTCGGAACCATATTAATCGTGATTCTAATCTTGGCATTGTGTGGTGCGTTGCCACGGTGGTCGCACAGCAGAAGCTGGGGCTACTACCCGAGTGGAGGATTGGGACTGGTCCTCTTGATCGTCGTCATTTTGCTGGTTCTCGGCCGGATCTGAATCATGCGCGATCCACTCACATCTGCGCGCGCCACACTCCAATGTCGGCGTCTGTTTGTTGTTCGTGCGATCGCCGTCCTACTTGCAGTGCTCATGTGCACTGGGGTGCTGTCCGCATATTCAGTTCTGACTCACGAAGAGATCGTGGATCTGCTGTGGGCGGATGAAATCCAACCTCTCCTGCTGAAGCGATATCCGGGACTCTCGCAAGATCAGATCCGGGAAGCTCATGCCTATGCCTACGGAGGCGCCGTCATACAGGACCTCGGCTACTACCCTTTCGGCAGTAAGGAATTCAGTGACCTGGTGCATTACGTACGAAGCGGGGACTTCGTTCACGAACTGCTTCTGGAAAGCCAGGACGTCGACGAGTATGCCTTTGCGCTCGGAGCCTTATCGCACTATGCGGCGGACATCGCCGGTCATCCGGCCGTGAACGAATCCGTCGCGATCGAGTATCCAAAGCTACGGGCGAAATATGGCAAATCAGTTCGCTACGCCCAAGACAAGACAGCGCATTTGAAAACGGAGTTTGGGTTCGACACGGTGCAGGTGGCGAAGAATCGTTATGCCTCTCAGCAATATCACGATTTCATCGGATTCCAGGTATCCAAACCTTTGTTGGAGCGCGTCTTTCCGGTTGTGTATGGAGTGGAATTGAAAGACGTGCTTACCCACGAGGATATGGCAGTCGGTTCTTACCGCTTCGCCGTCAGCCGGTTGATTCCGCAAATGACCGAAGTCGCATTGCAGACTCACAAGAAGGAACTGATGCGCGAAACGCCGGACTTCGCGAAAAAGAAGTTCCTGTACCGCCTTTCGCGCTCTGACTATGAGAAGCAGTGGGGGAAGGACTACGTGAAACCCGGTTTCGGTACGCGCGTCTTATCAACATTCCTGAGATACATGCCGAAAGCGGGTCCCTTCAAGAAGTTAGCCTTCAATAGCCCAACTCCGCAAACGGAAGACCTGTACATCAAGAGCATTAACACTACCGTCGATCAATATCGCGTCTTCCTTGAACAAGTGCGCACCGATTCGATTGTCCTTCCAAATTGCGATCTCGATAGCGGCAAAAGAACCGAAGCAGCGGAATATTCACTGACCGATGATGCCTACGCAAAGCTGTTGGCTCAGTTGTCAGAGCGGAAGTTCGATCGAGCGACCACGGAACTGCGCGCGAACATATTGCAGTTCTATTCCGACCTCTCATTGCCGATCGAGACGAAAAGGGATCAGGTTCGGTGGGAAGGTGTGCTTTCGTCGCTTGACCAGTTAAAGGCTATTTCACCGGGGCCGACTGTCGCGGCCAGCCCTGCACGGTAAAGCCGGAGCGCCGGCGAATGCCTGAAAGATATCCAATGAAACCTGCCCCCCGGCTTAAAGATGACTTCATCTTGAACGAAAAAGACTACCAGGTCTGCAAGACCTGGCTTGATGACGCAAACGCGGAAACCATCCTCCATCCCTTGGGAAACCGCGAGCTCGAAGAGCAACGACAGCACATCAAGAGCTTAATCGCCGAATATGAGCAAAACTGGCGAAACCGAAATAAGAACGGCTGAGAATCCGACTACTGCTTTTCGGGAGCGATCATCTTCCTGAAGAATTCTGATGCCCAGTTCTTGTGCTTCTGGCTGGGATGAACGTCTAGCTCGGTGAACGTCGGCAATACGGCATCGCAGAACGGGCAAGGGGCCGGCTTAGGTATAACCGCTGTGCTGTAAGCCTTCACGATTAACATACTTTCGACCATAGCAGAGATTGTGGAAGTATGTCGGTCGCCTGAGTCGCCGTTCAGTGTCGAAATGACTTGACACGCAGGGATAATCGCCTGTGCCCGCAGTCCGGGCACAGGTTTGTCAGTTGCATTATGCCCCGATTCTGGCTCTCCACTCGGATGCTGTGCTATTCGCAAAGCGCTGGCGAATGCTCTTGGTGTTTTTGTTCGCGCCACTGCAGATCTGCCGCGGCCGCACCTCCAGCACGAAATGAAGAGTATCCAACAGGAACTGAGGGCCGTCGAAACTGGCCACCAATGCGTCTATCGAATCCAAATCGAGAATAGGAACATCGAGGCTGTTCACGACCGCAACGACAGGGACACCGGGGGCACTCTGCTTTAGCTTTTTTGCCATGGCCGAATCATTTGTACACTCGATAACAATCGCGTCTATACGGCGTTCCATCACAAGCGGTAGAGCATTTTGATCTGTGCTCGCGCTCAATATCTGATATTGATTGTTTTCGAGGAACAATTTGCGCTGCTCGAACTGAGTTGCGTCTTTATGTATGTAGAGAAGAGTGCCTTTGATACTCATGCGAACGAATGTATGGCAGCAGCATCTCTGTTTCTGTTCAGATTTGCTCATCATTCGTCATTTCGGGTGCCAGTACACCTGAAATGGGAATTGTGCGGCGCAACGAACGAAGTTCAACTTACGGGTACACTCTTTGATGGCCGGCGGTCTATTTAGTGCGCACGACAAACTTGCCACACTCCAGGCAAGCAGCTTTTGAACTCGATGTGATCATCCCGCAGAACGGGCACATTCTTAATCCACTGGTTGCGGGCGCTGTCAGCCTGCGCACACTCCAATAGATAGTAAAAAGGAAGAAGAGTGTAATCGCTGACCACAGAAAAATGAGATTTGTGCTGATAACAGCCATGAACTTCTCCTTCACGTCGGTTGAGGTAACGAGAAATTGCCCTACGGACTGGTTACCCAGCCGTGTTCGAAGCTCTCAGGTTGCGCCTGTGAGCGGCGCGTTTTGCTTTCACTTTGGCAAGTTCGCGTGCTGGTAACGATGAGCGGCGATTAATTTTGGTGAGGCTTCCTGGAGACTTCGCTGATTGTTTGCTTTGCCGGCGAAACGGGAGCGCCTGTCGCGACCGCTTTGCCAGCGGGTGTGCTCACTAACGTTGTGGAGCTGCCATTTTCATTTGCCATGGTGATCTCCTCCGTGTGCTGGTCTAGGAAATGAACGCAGAAGCCGCTCACCCCGAGGACGGCGCACTAGAACTACGGTAGGCGGTATACAGACCGAAATCTGGTCAATCTTGATCACTACTGGCTCGTAAGAAAAGCCGGTCTTGGCGGCCACGCAAAGGTGAGTCTCTCCGGCATGAATATCATCTAAACAGGTAGGGCTGACTCACTAACAGTTGGGGAGTTAATCATTACCGAGCACCAGCCTGACTGATTGCTGCGCATATCGACCATGAGCCAACAATATGATCGAACGACCGAGCTAATCAAAGTGCTATCGCTTCTGAATCAGCTGGATGGCAGCTCTAAGTGCGATCCCAAACATCGTGAAAAAATCTACTGCGGAGGCGAGGACAGCCGACTCGAAATCAGGCAGGAGCTGGTACAACTCGCCGCTCCACTCGCTTCACCCGCGTGACTCCTGGCGACGTTCGACATGGCCGTTCTCATCAAGCCAACTCAACAAAGCTCGAACGCTTGTCTGGGCAAGAGCTATGCAGGAATCGGCAGCGCCGTAGTAAACGCGAATGGTGTCTCCGTCTTCTGCCATCGTGAATCCACAGGGAAACACGACATCGTGAACGTCGCCGCCTCTCTCGTAATCAGCTTCCGGTCCAAATATCCAGGAGTCGCCTCGCAACAAACACTTCTCCGGACTGTCGATATCGAAAAGGGCCAATCCCAGGCGGTAAAGCGACCCGGAAGGCGTTTGACGAACGCCGTGGTAAAGAACCAGCCAACCACGAGACGTTTCTATCGGTGGGCAGGAAAGACCAATCTTATTTGCATCCCACCACGCTCCGCGACGCGCTTCGAGCATGATCCTGTGACCACCCCAATGCCGCAAGTCGGGAGAATAGGAAATCCATATGTGCGCCCCGAGAGTTGTCATTGGCCGGTGGATCATCGCCCACAGTCCATCGATCCTGTGAGGAAGCAAAGCGGCATCTTTGTCGTCGGGCGACATAACGACACCATACCTCTCGAACGTTCGGAAATCTTTAGTTAATGCCAGGGAGACTCCTGGTCCACCGCGAGAGTACGAAGTGTACGCGATCGCATATTGACTCAACTCGGGAACATAGGTCAGACGCGGATCTTCGATACCCCAGATTTCTTCCGGATACTTTTCCGGAGCAGCCATCAGCGTAGGTTCCGGATCGATCTTCCATCCGCCGATCCCATCGGCAGAGCGCGCTGCGCACAGATGAGATAGTCCGCGCCGGTCTTCAACCCGGCACAGCAACAGCGTAGTTCCGTCCTCCAGCAGCGTCGCTCCCGCGTTAAAGACGCTGTTGATGCGATACGGCCAGTCATGGCTGGTCAAGATCGGATTGGAGGGATGACGGAGAAGCAACGGCGCTGTTTCGACGATTTCCAGACTAATGGGGTTCACAGGGGACTCCTGGCAATTCGGTTTCGCACAATTTGGTTTAATCAAACGATTGAAGCGAGCTGGCGTGTAAGTACGGGGATCTCGGTATCTTCCTCTAATAACCGCATTTCCAGAGAGGCCATCAGGAAAGCGATGCTGGACTCTGCACCCTCGTTTTCATTGACGCGATCGGGATGAAGTCCGTCGCGGCATCCTCCCGTGCTTGCGTCGTACAGAACGACTTGCAAATCGTTGTCGCCCAGGAACCAGTTAAACGCTATCCAAGCTTCTCGACGCCAGTGTTCATCGCCCGTCACATGGAAGGCCTGCAGGCACGCGGAAACTGCCGCTCCTGCTTCTACTGGTTGCTGGTCGAAACGAGCTTTTTCGCTTCCTTTGCGATAAAACCCCTGGGATCCAATAGGGACAAAATGGCCGTTCTTCTCACACCGCTGTTCCTCGACCAGCCAATTCAGGCTTTCGAGGCCGACGGAGATCACCTCGTCGTTTCCGCTTCTCGATCCGGCCAGCAACAACGCCTGCGGCAATCTGCCATTCGAGTACGCAAGAACATCTTCAAACCAATTCCAGCCGGGCGACTGATTTCCGCGATATGCGTCCAGCAGGCGCTGGCTCAGGACATCTCTTGTCTTCAGAGCCGCTCGGTCACCCGGAAAACAGTTCAGATACTCCTGCATGCCGAGCAGAGAAAAGGCGCATGCCCTGGGACTATGAAACGTGAGTACCGCGGGCACTGAAGATTCGAAGAGACGTCCTGCGGTTCCTCTGAGCGCCGAATCCTTCGATCGTCCGAGCACTGTGCCGAGAGCCCACACAGAACGTCCGTGGCTGTCTTCCGATCCAATCTCCTCCTGCCAGAGACGTTCGTAGCTCAGAAAATTCCTGAAGCGACCGGCTGAAGCATTGAATGCATGCCACAAGAATGCGATATATCGCGAGGAGAGCTTTGCTGTTTCCGATACGGAAGCCGCTCCGAGTTGTTCCAGCATCACGCTGGCAATCAAAGCCCTCGCATTGTCGTCTGTCGCATAACCTTCGTGATAATTCGGTACGGAGAACACGGCATGCTGCAATAGACCTGTGTGGTCGGTCATCCGCTCCAGATGTTCCAGGTTGATGGCTGGCAGCGTGTCCAGCGTTCTTTCCATGACTCGTCCCGAGTAGACGGCCCGCGGGCTCTGTCTCCGGTCGGTGCGCGCCCGCACAAACGAGCGCATGTACGACTGCGCCACTTTCTTCCAAACCATATCGCGACCATAGAGATAGGCGCGTTTGCGCATGGCGTGACGGGCAGCTTCGTCATCCAGCAGTTCGCCAACTTTAGTTTCCGATCGCATCGCTGTCGCCAAAAGGAACCAGGGCTCCTCTTCCTTCAGCTAGGAGTTCGGTCGCGTGCCAATAGGGTGTGGAGATAATTGCCTTGCCCGCTCCTACCGCGTACGCCAGCGTGCCCGACACTGCCTGGGCTTCGTGTAGGTAGGGGGTAATGTAAATGTCAGCCGACCCGACAAACCGCACCATCTCTTCCGGAGTGACAAATCGGTTGTGGAAGACGACATTGCGTTCCACTCCCAACTTTCTCGCGAGTGCCTGCAACTCAAGACGGTAACGATCCCCTTCGCGCCTTTTAAGACGAGGATGAGTTGCGCCAGCAACCACATACATCACATTCGGGTGTTGCGAAACAATGCTGGGAAGGGCCTGAATTACAGTCTCAATGCCCTTATTCGGCGATAGCAGCCCGAAAGTAAGTAATACCGACTTTCCTTCGGTTTCGAAGGCGTCCTTGAAATAGTTCGGATCTCCGAACGGGAGATCGGGAACGCCGTGAGGGATGACGTCAATCTTGTCGCATGGGACATCGAAGACATCTTGCAGCACCTGGGAGGACTGCGCACTCATCACAATGAGACGATCTGACAGCGCGACAATCTCATCCATCACACTCCGCTGATTGGCGTCTGGTTTTCGCAAGACAGTGTGCAGAGTCGTAACCACGGGCATCTGCACGCCTCGAAGCAGTCGCAACACGTGGCTACCGGCGGGACCTCCGTAGATTCCGTACTCATGTTGCAGACAGACGAGATCGACATTACTGAAATTCAGGAAGTCAGCCGCTTGTTGATAGGAAGCGATATCCCCTTCGTTGAGCTCGAACCGAACGCGCGGTGGATAGTTGTACCGCGATTCCGGATCGTTCACCGGAACAGCCAGCAGGCGCTCAGAGCCAAACTCGGCAGCAACCGCGTCGCATAGGTCGGTGGTAAAAGTCGCGATGCCGCACTGGCGAGGAAGGTAGTTTCCAACGACCGCGATTCTGCTCGGAAGAGCGCCGCCGCTTTTGAAGCGCAGCGGAGTGGCAAACTTCTCTTCTATGAGTAGCGGCAGTACCTTCAGTCGTGCAAACGGACCGCTCGTCGAGCCAATTCCTTCCGCGGGCTTCGCCGAACTCTCGTTTATCAAACTATTTCGCTCACGCTGCATTCAATGAATCTTTCGGTGCCGCTCTCAATCCGGACGACACTCCCATCGATAAGTTCTAGTCGAAGCTCTTCCGGGCCGCGCCTGATTTCCTAGCCAAGAAGGACCACATTCCGATTGCTACCCAGCCTCCATTTTGAAGGGAGGCAATCGTAAAGACTGAGCAATATTGCACTGTTTCAGCATTCGAAACCGTGCATGCTGCATATAGGGCCCAGACAATCAGAACAGCTACTTACGCATCTGGTCTGCGTTCTATCCGCAGTTTTCGCGGAGGAGCTGGTGATTATGTTTACAAGTGCTAGCGCGTGCCATACGGACGAAGAAATCGAAGCTTTGAACAAGATGCCGTGGTTGGCAAATCCTTTGTTAAAGTTTGATCTTCCGCACGAACTTGAGGATCTACGCCGTAAAGAATCATGGGACCGAGAAACAGGACGGAGTTCCAAGACGCTCGCGAAACATCCAGATTTCCGAATTGTTCTGGTCCTCATGAAGGCCAACACACGTATGAACCAACATCGAGCTGAGGGTAGGATTTCTATTCACCAACTGCTCGGCAAAATCTCCGTGCGTCTCGCAGATCAACAGGTCGACCTGTCGGAAGGTGAATTGCTGGTGCTGGACTGTGGTGTACTTCATGACCTCGAGGCGCTGGAGGAAAGCGCCTTCCTACTGACTATCTCCTGGAGCAATGGCAGACGAAATACTCGAGGGCCAGCGGAAGTCGCCGCAGACCAGAGTTTCGATGAGGACGCTCTGACGCGGATGGAAAACGAAGGCGCTGCCGACAAGCCCCTCGTTTAGGGCGATTCTCCATGCGCAGCTCGGCGGCCGCACAAGAGGTCAGAACGTGAACTAAGCAGGAGGTAATCTCATTGTCCAGGACAACATCGCGCGAACCGAAACATCTGTCACATATCTTGGAATTACTTACATACCGACGAAATCTGCGCACTACTCTGCAACGCCGCTTGAAACTTGTCCTGACTGTCAGGGAAGTGGCGAGTTGTACACACGCAAGTGCCGGAACTGCAAAGGTCGTGGTCTGATCGGGGGCGGTAAGCCGGCCGTCGTCGGCCGCTAACCGTCACGCCGAATCAGGATTCGAAATAGCCAGATCTTCAGCGTCGATCACTACCGCCAGTAGCGAAGGGTGATCACTCTAGCTCAGAATCAGCTTTGCTTTAAGTGCTAACGTTAAATCATCGCATCGAACCAAACCGTTGACGTCGATTGGCGTCAACTGGACAAGCAAAATTTGGGCGAATGCTCCTGTCGAAAGGTCGGCAAGAAGCGGATTTGAGGAAATTGTGGCAACTAGGAATAAGCACAGCTTGAGTAGAGTGTCCCGCAAGAGGACGCTTTTACAGGTTAGCCACGAGATGGCGAAGCCGCGAGTCACAGCGTCGGCGCGTGCACCCGACACAGTACCGAAGCACAGGCAGACGGCGGGGTCTTCACCCCAAGTCGCCTGTAAAGCTTCCGTAATTACAAGAAATCAGCGTAACCGTGCCCTATAACATCATTTTGAAAGAAGTTGAACGTTTAAAGCAAATGAGTGAACGTCTTGAGCTGCTGGCAAATAAACATTCCTCGGTGACAGAAGCGCTGATCTCTATCTCAGCCAGCATCCTGGGGATCGCGACCGTGCTTGAAGTTCTAGTCATCTCAAAATCCGGCTCACGACCGGTCTAACTACCAGGCAAACCTATCAGATGCAGTAAGGGTCATGGTCGGGAGGGAACGGTGCTAGAATCTACCCATCAGTGTTACGGGTCACCCTAAGTGACTCCGGCTTATTCGTCGTTCTTTTCTATGGCCACTCCTAAGACTTTGATGTTCGATCCTGCTGGCTTTCTACGAGAGTCCGGCGTTGGACGAAAAATCGTCGAATTCAGGAACAAGCAGACCGTTTTCTCGCAGGGAGATCTAGCCGATTGCGTCTTCTACATCCAAAAGGGCAGAGTCAGGCTCAGCGTACTTTCAGCGCGGGGCAAAGAGGCGACCTTGGCATTGCTCAATCCCGGCGAATTCCTCGGTGAGGATGCGATTCCAGCCCCCAGTACGCTCAGGGTAGCAACGGCGACCACGATAACTCCGTGCACGCTCCTCAAGATCGGAAGAAAAGAGATGGTTCGTGTCATCCACGAGGAGCACGCATTCTCAGATGTTTTTGTCAGCTTCCTGCTTGCACGGACGACGCGGATTCAGGAAGATCTGGTGGATCAACTCTTCAATTCCAGCGAAAAAAGACTCGCTCGGATTCTTCTGCTGCTTGCTCAGTTTGGTAAGGCCGGTAAACCGACAACTACTATTCCTAAGATTAGTCAGGAAGCGCTGGCCGAAATGATCGGTACAACGCGGTCGCGCGTCAGCTTGTTTATGAACCGCTTTCGCAAACTCGGATTCATTCAGTACAACGGTGACATCCAGGTGCACCCTTCTCTGTTGAACATCATTCTCCACGACTAGAACCCAGCAAGCGCATTCCACTGCAGACGCTTCCCCTAGCAGACTACAGGCCCTTGTACGGTTCATAAGGCACCTCAGGTACTGAGGAGTTCTTTGCGTAGGGTGTATGGGCTTTCAGTTGAGACCGCCTTATCGGGGTAGGGTTGATAAGGAAGCTCAGGAACCGATGGCAGTTTCACGACTTCCACCGTAGACGATGCCGCCGGATCGGGCTGCTGCGGTTCGGAAGATTTGTTCGGGTCAGCAGGCAAGTGAGTCAAGACGTATGCCTCCTACTAAAATGACATTACGTCTTTTTCCACTGAAGCGATGTTCACAATTGCTCAGTTCCGAGCGTAGGCAGAAGCGGAACGATTCAATTCTCTGTCCGCTTAACGGCTGCCACACAGGAGCACTCAAGGGGAAGACCCGATGGTACGATCGAACATCAACTCAGTGCCTGCGTCGATCACACCAGGACCATCCAGCGGCAATGAAGTGGCGCGAATATCACGAATCGACTAAACACAGTATCGAATCGCTGGCGCAAGCGCGCCATGGTCTCGATTGGGCGAACATGCCCGATCCGTTTCGTCATTACAAAGGCGTGCCGGTCCTCGACTTGCCAGCAGATCCACCCGAGCCTGAAATGCCAGCTCTCGAAGTGCTTCAGGGTGGTCTCGGCACCACGCCCGTTAGCGACGGGCCATCATTTCTCTCTCAACTTCTGTTTTACTCCGCCGCGATTAGCGCGACTAAGCGCACCTCATCCAGCGGATTCCGTTACGCACTGAGAGTGAATCCATCCTCTGGAAATCTGCACCCAACGGAGTTCCATTCGTGACACGGAATCTCAACGGGTGGCCAGATGGCCTGTACCACTACGATTCATCCAGGCATATGGCGGAACAACGCGGGCGCGGAGATTTTGAACTGACGCTGGCGGGCTGCTCTGTCCCCATTGTGTTTGTCCTCTCCAGTATTGCCTGGCGTGAAGCGTGGAAATATAGCGAACGAGCCTATCGATACTGCCTGCACGACATCGGGCACGCCTGGCAAGCGCTGACGCTCGCCGCTCGTTCACTCGGCTGCGAAAGCTTTGCGACTGGACATTTCTCCGACGATGACGTGGCGCAACTGTGTCGCCTGAACAACGATGAGTGGCCAATGCTCGTTCTTAGCCTGCATGGCAAGTCCATTCCAGTGCGCAAGGCAGAAGCCTGCGAGACAGTTTGGTTCGGCGGGCAGGCGAACCAGCTTTCGAAGGAAACCGTCTCTCACCCATTGATTGACAGTATTCACGCGGCCACGAAATTGAGCAGCATAGAGTGCAGCAGTATCTCCGTCGGTGATCCAGCCCCGATTGGCTTTGGAGAGATTAGGCTCCCCACTTCAGCTTCATCCACTCGCAGCTTTGGCGAAGTTGCCCGAATGCGACGTTCCGCTCTCGACTTCCGTGGCGGAATGCAATCGATGTCCTTGGCGCAACTCTCGACCATCCTTGCTGTCACCGCCCAGCCATTATTTGCCGATTTCGCCGGCACACGCTTCGTCCAGCTCTATCTTTACGCGCATCGTGTCGATGGACTGCAACCGGGCGTGTACCGGTTCTGGCAGGATCGCTCCGAGTTGGAGCAGATTGGCCGTGGCGATCAGCGCGTCGCAGCCGCGGGTCTAAGTCTCGGGCAAAACCTCGCGGGTAACGCGTGCATTGCCTTTTCGATGATCGGCGATCTCGACCGAGCCGTCCGTACCTATGGCGACCGCGGCTATCGCTATGTGCATTTCGAAGCAGGCGCCGTCGGCCAACGAATGTATCTCGCGGCGGAAGCGCTCGGGCTGGGGGCGACGGGCATCGGCGCGTTCTACGATGATCAGGTGCATTATTATCTCAACCTGACGCCCGAGCAACGGCGGCAAAAGCAAGGCCCCTCACTTCTTCGGAGCTTTAGCAGCGGAACCTGGCTGTTTGTGCCCGGCAGTGGGTTGTCGAAAGCCGTTTTTAGCACCGCCGAACGCTGCATCGCTTGCATTGTCAGTTGACCGTTCTTCAGAAACCCTTTTCTTTGACGCTCGAACCCCCTCCTCTTCGTTCGCGCTGGCGCGTCCTGTTATCTGCCGATTTTCACCTGTGTCTGCCATGATCTAAGTGTCTCCCTTCAACTGGGTCCGATTGCACCTCTGCGGCGAGTTACTTCTCTGCACGAGCGGTTTCGAGGGGTGGAGTCGATCGGAGCGCCGGCAAGCTCGTTACCGTGGTGGCGCCCGTAATCTCGTAATCGTTGTAGTCGATAGTCAGTTCTGCGCGGCCACCAAGCCGGATCGTGGAGATGCTACGGTTGCGTGCGGGAAGCCAGAAATCGCCTACCTTCATATACACCTGTTCGATCTCGCTATTCTTGGTCCAGAAGGAAGGGTTCTTTGCTGGTTCTGCCTCTAATCGGGTTACAGCAAAGTCTTCCCCATTTACCCAAATTTGTCCCCGGTACAGAAACTTATCATTGGTTCTAGGTTCCACCTTCAGGACGTAGGTCGAACCATTAGGCGTGCGATCGTATGCAACGAGGGTGAACACATAATTATCTCCGTTCAAGGCGGAGCGGCGCTGGATCTCCGCATCCAGTGCTTCCTTTTCTGCCTCAAGCAACTTCTTGAACACCTTATCGATGATCAGTTTGGACCCGGTCGCCGATTGAATGCTGAATTCTTTTCTCCCCGGCGACAGGTACTTTACGGCCACAATCATTTCGGCACTACGCGTACCTGGAAATCCTTGATATTCAACCCGATAGATTCTGGTGCCCTGAAACGCGTGAAGTGTTTGACCACGATGGATATTCATCCGGACAAGGTTCTGCACCACTTGCTCTGCGGTGAGCGGTGCGGAATCAGAAATGAGCGCAGTATCGGATGGCTGAGCGCTTGCCGGATACCACAGTGCTGTCAGGACAAGGAGCGATAGAAGGGCAAACTCAGGACGGAGATGAATGATGCTCCTTACGGGACTGATCGTTCGAGGATTTGTTTCGTGATATTTCATTGACGAAGCCTTCATTCAATGGCGATGTTTCGTAAAAGCAAAAGCATCCACAGAGCGCCGCTTTTTCAGCACTTCCAGTGAAACGATAAACAAGACGAAGGTAACCGCATTCGCAACCACCGTTCCTGTGAGTGGAATCGCGAATACAACGATGAGCCCAAATACCCCACTGAAAGCCAGGAATACAGGAATTAAGAGGGATCGATTTTCTATATTCGAACAGACAAGGACCACGATACCAACCGTCCACACCGCGAGCAGAACCGCGGCGCAATAGCCACCCGTACACCAGGACAGGCTGCCGAGAAGAGTCGCATCCTCGATCGATGTGAAGAGCGTCGTGAGCATTGGGGGCCTCACTTGATGGGCGCGCCCGCAAGCCCACGCGTCTGACAGCTTGCGGCAAAACCGTGACAGATCAAGTATCAGATTGTTCGCTCTCGAATACTGGTCACAATTGCTCACGGCCACAAGTCAACAGGTCTTTTTTCAATTGCTGGTATCCCGCTCGGCCTGTCCTACCCCAAAAAAACTTGCAGCACCCCGTGAAGTTCATCCGATTCGCGCGTGGGCGGTCAGCCCGGCCCAGCGAAAAACAGCCGCTTGGGGCTGCACAGGGCACTGCTTACATTCCTGCTCCACAAGTAAGGACTTACACGCAGTATTCACGAACATCAACGTGAGCCCTATTGCTCAGAAGTCTTTATTTCGGCTTAGTAACGTGGGACGTGACACGTTCGAGGGTGCAACGTGTAGTCCAGCGACATTCTCGAGGAGGTTGGAATGCACACTTTCAAAAGCTCGGTCAAGATGCCGCCGTACCCGCAACAGCGCGAGAACTTCTACCGTCGACTCGGTGGTTTCTTTCGCGAGTGCTGGCATAGGATGGGGGTTATGCATGCCGAGTTCAAGCGTGGAGAGTTGTGCGATAGCGCTCTCGCCCCTGAAGGTGTGGAGAGCGACGCTACGGCTGACCAGGTCGAGTCAGGAATGATAAGCACGAATACTTCGGCAAGATGACTTTAAGAGCCAACAATCATAGAGCCAACAGATCGTCTTCGCTCCCCCGTGCCCTTCGGCTGGATGCCGGTGCACTGATTTACAAAACGATCAATTCTGATCAGTTTTCAGAAACTCAAAGTTGGATACTGGCCATTGACAAGTTTCTGCTACAGGTCTTGGGGACAAACTCGATTTGTGAACGTTTTGGTGCAGGGAGGCTTTAATGAATCTACATCTGCTGGATCCGAAGTTGATCGTGCTTGCCGTCGTAGTGATTCTGATCATCGCTGGGCTTGCTTGGCTGTACGCGCGAAAACGCAGGAGTGCGACCGCAGAGATGCGGCAAAGATTTGGGCCGGAGTATGAACGCGCAGTACGGGAGCATGGGTCTGCTCGAAAGGCGGAATTGAAGCTAGCGGATCGCGAGAAGCGGGTTGAAAAGCTCAACATTCGCGATCTTGATCCGATCGAACACGAACGTTTTTCGAAACAGTGGGAGTCCGTGCAGTCTCGCTTTGTCGACTCCCCTAAGGGAGCAGTCGCAGAAGCTGATGACCTAGTGTCTTCTTTAATGAAGACTCGTGGCTATCCTATATCCGACTTCAATCAACGTGCGGCCGACATCTCGGTCGACCATCCTCGAGTGGTGGAGAATTATCGTTCTGCTCATGAGATTGCCCTGCGGGTTGGAAAAGCCGAAGCAACTACGGAAGACCTGAGAACGGCGATGATTCACTACCGTTCTCTATTTGAGGAACTAGTGCAGCTACCAACGACTGTCCCAGGGAAAGAGGCAGCGTAATGGCTGCACCGAAGGCAAAAAAAGGGAGGCTCACCGACGCCGACCTGGCGAGCTTCGGTATCTCGCCAAAGCAGCCCGACGGACCCCAGGTGATGGAAGTCCAAGAACCGGAAACTCGAGGTCGTGCGGCTACAGTCTTAGAGCCCAGGCCCTTGTTTTCTGAACTGGAGATGCGCGACTTCAGATCGCAGTGGAGCAACCTACAGATTGGTTTCGTGGACGAGCCGCGCCGGACAGTCGAAGACGCAGACAAGCTGGTAGCCGTGGTAATGCAGCGCCTCACGAAAGTTTTTACTGACGAGCGATCGAGCTTGGAAAAGCAGTGGGATCGCGGCGACAGCGTTTCTACTGAGGACCTGCGGGTGACGCTACAACGCTATCGGTCTTTTCTCGACAGACTACTGGAACTATAGCGACGAGCAGCGATAGCCGTGTCATCTCGAGATCGTCGAGACTCAATCCACACGGAATCGCTCGTCTGCCTGGTACCTCTCTTCTCTTCGGTGTGCTGTTCCACCCAACGTGAGCGATTGTGCACAGACAGTCAAATCGACACCAGATAGAGTTTGTACTGTTGTTCCACTCGGATGCTCCAGGTTCCCATGCCGGAACTCAACCGGTGCACAAAGCTCGCGGGTTTTTGTGTAAGGACCGATAGCAAGATCAAATCCCAAGTGAAACCTCAGATCGCCACAGGGCGAGAATCTCAGGAGGATTCCGTGAAAAAAGTATTTCTATCGATGGCTGTGTGGGCCCTGTTGGTTATGTTGGGATTTGCGCAGGCACCCGCTCCAACAGCCAGCCCAACTTCGCCGACCGCGAGCCCGTCTTCGCCGACGGCTAGCACACCCGGGCCCGACCCGACCGCACCTACTACCGTGACTCCGCCTTCGCCGACAGTCAGCGCACCCGCAGACGCGGCACCCGCTCCGACGGTCAGTCCATCTTCAGCGCCGGCCACCGCGCCAGCAGACGCTGCGCCACCCGCTCCCACAGTCAGTCCATCTTCAGCGCCGGTCAGCGCACCCGCAGATGCGGTACCCGCTCCCACAGTCAGCCCATCTTCAGCGCCGGTCAGCGCACCCGAAGATGCTGTGGCGCCAACCGTAACGGTCAGCCCAACTTCGCCGACCGCGAGCGCTCCCACTGGCAAGGTGGCGCGACAGTCAGGCCACTCTCGAAGTCTCTCAGCAACACAGCCTTCCGACGCCACCGCGCCGGCTGCGACGGTAAGCCCCTCCGCGGAGACTGTCAGCCCGCCGGCTACGGACGCAGCAACGCCGACTGCGACAGCCAGCCCTTCTTCGGACACTGGCAGCACACCTGTTGCAGCCGCCGCTACACAAACCGTGACTCATAGGCGTGCGTCTCTGCCCCTCTTGGTTTCGTTTTGCGTGCTGGTAATCGTCTTAGGAACGCTGTTCCCATTACTTGCCAGATGGAGAAAACGGAAAATATTGGAGCGGACCGGAACACCAAATCTCTCTTTCTTGAATGAGGTGAGCCCCGAACTAGATAAGCCGGAACCAAGCAAAGTTGCCTAAGCTAGAGTGAGAGTAATCCGTAGAAGCGTGACACGTCAGGACCGAGTGACCGGGAGTGCGGAGCTGACTCCGCACTCTGGTCCTAAAGGCTCAGCCCGATACTCGAGCGGATTTGTTAGTTCGATGTTGAAGGGCTCGAGTGGGAAAATCAACAAACTCAAATAAGCGCGTTCGGCCTCACCGCCTGTGCTCGACACAGTGAGCAAAATTGACCATACAAGACATCCCGCCAGCGCTAGAGTTCCTATCCACAACGCTACCGCGCTAGGCGTCTTTGGCCGTCGCGGCTGAGAGGCCCAGCCCTCCAGTAAAGGCGGCACTGATTGCTGAGCGCGCGACTTTGCAAAATCCCGGCCTACCTCCTGCTCACCATATTTCTCTTGTCATGTGTTTCGGCGGAGGAGGTGAGTGCGAATCCAGCCACGCTAATCATTCCAGACGGCACTCCCATCGAGCTTCGACTTGCCAAGACCGTTTCCTCTGCCCAAGCGCGGGTTGGAGACCGCTTGGCTTTTATCGTGGTGAGAGACGTAAACCTCGGAGGCTTCGCGGTGGTACAAGCCGGAGCCGCAGCGCGCGGCTCCATCACAGGAGTCAAGCGCAGGCGCCTGCTCGGAATCGGCGGCCAAGTATCCCTGAGACTTGATTCCGTAGAGGCGGCCAATGGCGACCGGGTGCGGTTGCGTGCAAGCAAGGAAATAAAGGGGAGCTCGCGTACCAAGCTCATGGTTGGAGGAATGATCGCAACGAGCCTGATCTTTCTGCCAGCGACACCAGTTTTTCTGCTCATGCCTGGCCACAACACCACTGTCATTAAGAGTACGGAAATCGCCGCGCAAATCGACGGCGCGACGCCGGTTCCATCGGCAGGTCTACCACGTTCGCGAGAGAGTTCTTCTGAGCTGGGCGAGATGATGGATTATCTGCCGCCACGCGTCTTCAACGGAGGAGGTCGCGAGGGCGACATGTTGAACCTGGTATTTGTCGCCACGCCAGAAGACTTGCAGGAAGCCTTTGAGGGCGCAGGGTGGGTGAAGACCGATAAGTGGAAGCCAGCATTCGTTTGGCACCTGATGCGGCGTCGAACGAACGACACGAGGCTGCCAATGGCCAGGTTTTACCTGTTCGGGAGAGTGCAAGACTACTCGTATGCTCTACCCGATCCGGATGCGATCGTCTCGCGTCGTCATCATCTTCGAATCTGGAAAACCGATTACACGCTCAATGGGACGCCTATCTGGGCGGGGGCCGCGACACATGACGTTGCGATTGAAGTCGCGAAAAGAGGGCGTTTGATCGACCACTTGATCGACCCCCATGTGGATGCAGAGCGCGATTTCATTGGGGCAAGCTTAACGAAAACCTTAGCAGTGAGCCGCCATGAGTATTTGCATTGTGTTGCTCCAGTTTTCCAGGCGCAAACTGCATCCGGCGAGGCCTACTACTCGGACAGCAGAATTCTTCTCCTTGATCTCCAGAAGGTCACTCCGAACAATAACGACATCGCCGCCCAATCGTCCGTCTTGATCCCGGCGACCTCTCTACCTACCGCAGTCCAAGCGGAATCTTTCCAGAGCAACCTGGCGTTGCCCCGTTGAGTAGCCTCGTCGCAGCTTTCAGGATTGATCGCAGAATTATTTCGCGCTCTTGTCGAGCCACTAACAGACTGAGGTGCCAGCCGCCTTGCTCGTTTGACAAACTGATGGATTGAGCCTAGCGTCGTAGATGAGCGGTTACCTCTTCTCACTCTTTCAGACCCTCTGAACTAAGTCTCAGTTTATCTGAAGTTCCTTCCATCTTAGCCAACCACAACCCAGGAGGTTGCCTATGTTTGCACGTACTGTATCTATGCACCTGAAGCCCAATTCACGCACAGAGTTTACGCAACTGTTGGAGAGCAACGTCATCCCGACGCTTCGTAAACAGAAAGGCTTCCAGGACGAGATTACGTTGGTTGGGTCCGACGGAACGAAAGTGACTGCAATTAGTTTATGGGACTCGAAAGGGGATGCGGAAACTTACAACCGCGCGGCGTACCCGGAAGTTCTGAAGGCTCTGATGAAAGTCGTCGAAGGCACGCCCGAGATTCGAACCTCTGACGTCGCTAATTCGACTTTCCATAAAATTGCCGCTCGCGTAGCCGCCTAGACTTAGGTGAGCCCCAAACCCTGAAGGGAGGACGCTGACTTGCCCTCCCTTTGTTTTCACTAACAGCTACGTCATCAGCAGAATCGAGTCCTCCGATGCTTACGACAATTGTGAAATGCGTTTCCGTTGGGACATTGCTCGCACTCTTAGCCCTTTTGTGGCGCGCGCCTTCGGATTACTGGTCATTCTTGGCAGCATTCGTGGTTTTCGCGGGCGCACTCGTGGTTTTGGTGCAGGCGGTTCACGCACGCAAATATTTTTGGGCGGCCGCATTCTTTTCATTGGGCGTGCTCTTTAACCCGATGCTACCAGTAATGCTTTCTAGAAATATATTCTTATTGCTTGGCCTGAGCAGTCTGGTCCTATTTACCCTTTCGCTGGCCGCATTGAAACCAGCACACAGGCTGTCCATCGCCTCGATCACGGATCGTCGCGCTCTTAGAAGCGAGTCGTTATGATCACAGCGCGTAATTGCGAGCGGTGCCCCACGCAAGGTAAGAAATCAGCGCGACGTGCCGTATAACACCATTTTGCAAGAAGTTGATCGCCTGAAACAAATGAGTGGACGTCTTGGGTTGCTGGCGAACGAGCATTCCTCCGTGACAGAGGCACTGATGTCTATATCCGCCAGCATTCTGGGTATTGCCACCGTCCTCGAGGTTTTAGTGATTTCAAGATCAAGCACGCGACCGATCTGAAAACCGCGCCAGCGCTCTCGAGAGCGGGGTCGTCGTGCCCAAACAGCTGAGGGTGCTAAGATTTGTCATCATAGTGGCTAAGGCCACTCCCAGTACTATGGCCACTCCTAAGACTTTGATGTTCGATCCTGCTGGCTTTCTACGAGAGTCCGGCGTTGGACGAAAAATCGTCGAATTCAGGAACAAGCAGACCGTTTTCTCGCAGGGAGATCTAGCCGATTGCGTCTTCTACATCCAAAAGGGCAGAGTCAGGCTCAGCGTACTTTCAGCGCGGGGCAAAGAGGCGACCTTGGCATTGCTCAATCCCGGCGAATTCCTCGGTGAGGATGCGATTCCAGCCCCCAGTACGCTCAGGGTAGCAACGGCGACCACGATAACTCCGTGCACGCTCCTCAAGATCGGAAGAAAAGAGATGGTTCGTGTCATCCACGAGGAGCACGCATTCTCAGATGTTTTTGTCAGCTTCCTGCTTGCACGGACGACGCGGATTCAGGAAGATCTGGTGGATCAACTCTTCAATTCCAGCGAAAAAAGACTCGCTCGGATTCTTCTGCTGCTTGCTCAGTTTGGTAAGGCCGGTAAACCGACAACTACTATTCCTAAGATTAGTCAGGAAGCGCTGGCCGAAATGATCGGTACAACGCGGTCGCGCGTCAGCTTGTTTATGAACCGCTTTCGCAAACTCGGATTCATTCAGTACAACGGTGACATCCAGGTGCACCCTTCTCTGTTGAACATCATTCTCCATGACTAGAACCTGAGGCTGTTCAAAACTAGAGCAGCGGGTGCGCTTCTTGTGAGTCTTCGGTGCGAAGAGTCAAAGGGACCGCGGAGAGAAGCAGAGGATTTATGTGAAGAAGCCCTAAGGTGCAATTTCTTGTACCCTCGATAGCAGGAAGTATTTGGTTCACAATGGAGGGCGTTTTGTTATGGCCTCCCCACAGCACCAACGAGAAGTGTCCGCTGGGCGCCAGTCGGTGAGGTCTGGAGCATTTCTAGCCATGTCGTCATACGTAACACGAACTCCCTCAGGACTCTCGGCGCTGTCCAGATATACCCCCGTCGTCAGCATTCCGCTGTGAACCGCCAACAACCAACCGGAATCGGTCTGGTAATCTTCTATCCCTTCGCCTATCGGAGGATGTGTACGACGGAGCACTTCCTTACCGCGATCCAGGCGCGCAAGAAGGTCCCGAATTCTGGAATAGATCGACTGCATAATTACTCTGTGTGGAAATGTCTAAAGACAATCGGGGTCGGCAAGCTGGACCAACAGTTCCTACGGCTTTCTCTCACACCGTGAATCTCTTCGTGAGTACTGGGTTCCTCTGCCGTACCACTATCCAGCCGGTTCAGAGAAGACAACACTTTTAGGTCCGACGCTCAACCATATCTTGAGTTCACAATCACCGCCGAACCCTTAAGCCGCCACAAACTGCTCCAGCGCAGCCTTATTGTGGATGATCAATGTGGAGTCCTTGACTTCGACGATCTGCCTTCTCCGAAATTCCGAAAGTTGACGAGTTATCGACTCCCGGCTGCTGCCAATCATTTGGGAAATCTCTTCGTGGGTCAGCGCGAACTTCGTGCGAACCACTCCGTTGGTGATCAGTCCCTCAATTGACGACGTCAACAAGAATTTCGCGAGCCTCTCCGACATCGAGTGCGTCAGCCCGACGGAGCGGATGACCTCGCATTCGCCCTGATAATCACGATTGACGTGCTTGGCCGCGTGCAAACACGCATCACCATATTTCTTGAGAAAGGAGAGGAAGTCTGTTCGTCTCACAAAATTTACCCAGCATGGCTGCATTGTCTCCGCGGTTAACTCATACGGCCTGGCCGTAATGGTTGAGTGCAAACCGAGAACTTCTCCGGCTTCTGCAATCCGCAAGACAAGAGTTTTCCCTGTTCGAGACGACGTCGAAAGCTTAGCCTGCCCTTGGCACAGCATGAAGATGCCACACGGGTCGTATCCCTCGAGGAAAATCACAGCGTGTGCGGGATAGGCAGCCGGGTGTTTTATTCGGTTGAAGCCTTCCAGAGATTCTCTGGGGAGGCTGGAGAAGAAATTCTCAGAACGTAAGTGACAAGTCAGGCAGCTCTTAACGCAGGACAAACTATCAAGATAATTCATGGCGTTCTCATCTAGAGAGCCCTTGCGCGCTCCTGGATTCGCTGCGATCCGAATGGTAAAAACCCCGCCGTAATAGTCAAATGCTATGACGACAAACCATAGCTTAGCTGTTCAAGATTGCTCACCATTCCAGAATGATTTGCCATCAAATGCCAGAGGACAGCTCATCCCTATGCGCTCCTCTGTGATCTGTTTGGGCGCACCGTGGCACTGCTCGCGAAGCGCCTCAGGCGTCCGGCGTCGATTCTGTTGGTTTGACAACAAGGCCAGTTGAGCCTACGGTTAAAGTGAGTGAGTTTCCTCTCCTCTTTCAGACTCTCTGAACTAAGTCAGTCCCTCTGAAGTCTCCTTCCTTAGCCAAGATCTAACCGCCTCAAAGTTCCTGAGGAATGGGAGTCCACAAATGAACTGCCTGATGTGTAAAGACCTGATGCGTGTCCTGGAATCAGCCAGTACAGATTACAAGTTAGCTCGTTTAGCCCCGTTCTTTCTGGTGAGCACGGAAATTGCCGCAAAGGGACTGGTAGACATGGAGCGCGCCAAAATCGCAATGAGCGAACACCTGTTGTATTGCGAGTCAGTCGACCTTGCTGTGGCCCGCAGCTTTCTGTCCACCCGAAACGCAGTGCCGGCAGCCGCATCGAACTGGAGACCGGGATCACCCGAGCGTCGCGATTTGCAGAGACAGCCGTTCACGGAACTGAAACGGTTTGCCTCAGGACGTGCTGCGCGACCGTTCAATTTGTGCTGAGTTTGAAGCTGCCGGTGAGAACTCGACGCCAAGCTGCGATCGAGTTCCGCTAAGAGTTGACTTGGACAACCCGTGTCAGTGTGTGGCATCTACCGAACAGAATAGCTGACAATGCTTTTCTGGGAGAGGCCTAATGTCTCAAGACGAACAAAAGACCTGTGCACACATACCATGCCGCTGTGTAGTTCCAGCGGATCAGAAATATTGCAGTGATGCTTGCCGAGAGGCCGGAGCTCAGGAGGTTGAGATTGCGTGTGAGTGCGATCACCCCGCGTGCCCGCTTGCGGCGTGAATATTCAAGCCAAAAGTCTGCTCCCGTCGGCCCAGGATCGGAGTCCCGAGTTCATCAACCTCCGCAAGCGGTAATCTCTGGAGAAAGTTATGCAACCTAACGCCGTTAAGCTGCCGGTAATAGCGTCAGTGCCGTTGGACTGTACCTTCTGGCCCGAAGATGATGGCTGGACAGGTGAGTGTACGGAATTCTCCATCAGGGTTCGCGGTGGCAATTTCGAGGAAGCGAAGAAACATATGGAAGCAGACCTACAGACCTACATCGAATCGACCCTCCGTCATCGAAGAATCGCCGCTTAAGGCTTGCCGATCCCGAAGAGTTGTTTGTGAGCTGAAGCAGAATTGCGGATCTCGACTGCCCATGTGCATGACGTCACGCCTCTCGCGAAGTGGCCCGAACCACCTTACTTGTCCCCCAAGCTCAAGCATCGATCGCGATGAGGTTCGTTGCGTGGCTGCCCTGTGTTGAGTTTGCACGTCTCCCCCGAGCCTGCGCCACAAGTTGGACAGCGGATAGCCAGTACCTGTTTGAGAGTAACTTTGTCAGCTTTCATGGCTGGCCGATACTGCCGCAATCAAACCAGAAAAGATGGTCAATATTGCACATATGCGCTGAAGGTTTTGTTTCGGTGTGGCAGGAATGGGCGCCGACGCTTCACACGTCAGTTGATTTCTGTTCCAGATTCCTGAATTTCTCCGGAGTGGTCAATCTTGAGCAGACGTGAGTCCCGGCTGCTTGGCATTCTATCTCCCAGTGAAGGTCTGTCTCCCGACAGCCCGGGAGCACTCAAAAATGCTGATGCTACAGGAACTCAAAACCCGAATCCTAAACATTCGATATGTGCTCAAACACCCCAGTCTCAGCGAAGTGCAAAGGGCTCGATTTCTAAACTTACTTGGATCCGCAGAAACTGAATTGCTGGGAATTTATGAGTCGGGTCATCTGTGAAATTCTGTTCATGGAAGTGCGCACGATGATCAATATTGAACAGACGTAAGCAGCAAACGTTTGCCATTCTATGTCTCGCCTCCCGTTCGTAGCGCGCCACGAATAAGAGAGCGGCTATGTATACCAACTTAGCCCCTCTCTTTCCTTCCTTTTTCCACGCGAGAATCAATCCGGCGTTGGCAGTCCTCGTAATCTTCGAAATCGCAGTCCTGCTCATGATGCGCGGCTTCAATAAGAGCTGACGTATGCGCTAGACGGAGCCAACAGACGACGAAAAAAGCGTCTGCCATGGATTCGGATATATCCACAGCGCTTCTCGTATTACGGGCAAGTCAGCAAAAAGGGGAGCCGGGCTGGTTATACCTAGCTCCCTCACGATCTAAGCGCGCAAAACGGGTCAGTTCTGAGGGACGCCCTGTTATTCGAGTGCTCCAGAGTGCCCGAAGGCAATGGCCTTCATCGACATAGAATGCCAAACGGTGGTACTCACGTCTGTTCTCTATTGATCACTTCAAACAATTTCGGAGACGGCACTTTGTTAAGCCGCCGCCCATTTTCTTTTTGGGGGTTGCAATAGCGTAGCAGGGAGTTGAAGTACGCGAGTGTCTCCGTCAACCTGCTTCACGCGGATTCCTATTCCAGCGCCTTCAGCAAACGGGTCAGATAGCACCTCAAACTTTTCGCCGTAAATGTTGATTTTCTCGCCAGGCGCGTAACCCATTCCCTTAATTCTGTTACAGGCTTCTGGAGTTTGGGAGATTTCCACCGTCATATATGTTGCCGTCCTTAAACAACATTGGAACTGTCGCTAATAAATGGAGTGAACCGGATACTGGCGGACCGCGTGGGGTGTTTGCTTATACCCGGCTTGAAAGCGTGGTCAGTACTTCAGGAATAGGATGGCAGACGTTTGCTGTTTACGTCTGATCACTATTGCTCATCGTGCCGATGCCGCCGCCGTTGCGCGCTGGACAGAACTTCCCCACAGAGAACCCGACTCATAAACCTTCATCAATTCACTTTCAGCGTCCTCAAGGAGGACTAGGAGTTTTCCTCTTTGCCCTTCGTAACGCCCAGCTGTTTGAGCAGGTAGTTAATGTTGAGGATTCTAGTTTCCACTTTGTGCGAAATCAGCATTCGTGTGCTTCCGGCTGTCGGGAGACAGACCTTCCATGGGAGACATGATGCAAGCAGCAACTCACAGTCTGTTCAATATTGAACAACGCAGATTCCCCAATCGGCCTAATGTGTAGTTTGGGGGATTTAAAGTCATGGGTGATCCCGAAGAGAGCACGGCAGTAAAGATTCTGCGACTCGAAATGCAACGGTCTACCCTTACGAATTGGCTAGCCGGGCCGAATGTGACGGAACGGAGCAGGGCAATACTACAAATACTCCTGCGAAAAGGGGACGACGAGCTGTCCCAGACCTGGACAAAAGAGAAGGGCAGTTAGGCGGCCATTTGCGTTAGCCGTTGCGAACCCGCAATACGATTCTCCATCTCAAACTGACATTGTGAGTGATATAGAGATATATCAGCATCTATCTGACCGTGCGGTAAACGTCCTTGATCCACGCAGATGCAATCGCTGCCCACAATGATCTTTATAGCCGCTTGGGAGGTAGGCCGAATGCTTTCTCCAAACGAGCTATCTCGTGCTGATTGCTCGATTGCCAAATTACTTCGCCGCCGCGAAATGGCTGAGAGTAAGCATTAGACTGTTCTTCGAGCCCAACGGTAGGTCAACAAGGTCAACACTCTATCTACGGGATTATCTTTGAGCGCGGTGCCGACGCCTTCAACGCGCTGCGATCCAATTTTCCATCCGCTCGGCGTCAAGTGCCATTCGGTCCATTCTGTCCTTAGGGCCATCTTTAGGGGCCTCTTCGTGGATCGGCAGAATAAACGAGAGTTACAGGGGATTTCAATACTGTCCGAATCGCCGACGGGTGTGTCAAACTACGATCAGGTTCCTGCGGATGCGGTTAGAGATGAGGGGCCGAGCAATTTTCGCATCGTATCCAACAAGTCTTCAGGTCGGTATGGCTTAGGAATTATTGGGAACGGGATACCACCGCTTGCTTCGAGTTCGACCAGCAGTTCCACTACACCGGGCCACCCCGTCATCAACAATACCTTCAGCCCCATCTTGTCTCGAAATTCTATCGCGGCGTCAAGCCCGCGTGCCCCGGGCATCCGAACGTCCAGCAGGACCAAGTCAGGCTTGATAGCGTTGGCAACATGGAAAGCATCGTCGAGCCTAGTAACGTGTACTGCTGTGAATTCGCCGTTCGATTTGCGATTGACGATGTATTCGAGAGTTACGCCGATAACATCCTCGTCATCGACAACCAGTACGAATTGTCCCATTTGTTTTACCGATGAACAGGAATGTACGAAAACGGTGAAGGGGAGTCTATTAGAGGGGGAGAGTCCGACAAGGCCGGGCCTTCACTCCCGGCGTCGTTGAACACTGGGCAGGGGCGGCTTACGGGCGCGTTCTTTGTCCGGTGGACCGCCCGGTCTCGCAGGTGGTTCGAGAACTCTGTCGGCGCTTCGGTTCGTGGCGTTCGGGATCACCGTTGTTGCGGCGTCATCGTGGAGAACAATGTTAATCAGTGAACTGTGGACGTGTAAATTGTCTCCCGAGTCGTAATTGATAAAGCCGAGCTTCCTGAATCGATTCATGAAGAAACTGACCCGCGAACGAGTGGTTCCCACCATTTCAGCCAGAGTCTCCTGATTTAGTTTTGGGACGGTCATTTGCGAGACTCCTTCTTTGCCGAATTGCGCCATCAGCAGAAGTACCCGCGCTAACCGCTTCTCGCTGGAATTGAAGAGTTGATCGATCAGATCATCTTGGTACCGGATGTTGCGCTTCAGCAGATACTTCACAAACAACGCCGATAATTTGGGTTGCAGACTCATGGCAAGCAGTAGTGCCTTCTTCTCGATATGGAGAAGGACACAATCGGTCATTGCGATCGCCGACGACATTCGTAGAAGTTGACCAGCCAGACCGCCTTCTCCGAAGAAATCTCCTCCGCTCAAAATACCCAGAGTTGCTTCTTTTCCAGCCTCGGACACAACGCTGAGCCGCACCTTGCCCTTTTGAATGATAAACAATCCGTCCATAGGATCGCCTTGGGCGAAGATCGTGTCCCTCTTTTGAAAGGACACCATCTCGCGACCCTTCCCAATCGTCGAAAGGAAGGTACGAGGATTAAAAGCGTCTTTTGGCTTTGCAGTTGTGATGTGGTTCACCCAAGGTCGTCCCTCGTGAGGGAACGGCAGTCTCTATTGTGCGAGAAAGAGATGAATCTCCGCTGGTCAATAGTGCTCACTAGGGTGTCTTCTTTCTGGGGGGTTGGTCACGGGCGTCGACCCTAGGAACGGCTATTTTGGAGGTGAACTGAGTTGTCAGTACTGATCAATATTGAACAGACGTGAGTACCTGCTGCTTGGCATTCTATCCCCCAATGAAGGTCTGTCTCGCGACAGCCAGGGCATGTTGCTTAATGCATCAGCCCATGGAGTAACTGAATGCTATCCACAAGCTTGACAACCCCAGCCCCCGACTTATTAAACGCGCATGACCTCCAAACTCGAATCCTAAACATTCGATATGTGCTCAAACAACGAACTATTACCGAACGGCAAAGGGAACGATTTCTGCAATTACTTGGAGCCGCCGAAACCGAGTTGCTGGAATTCTACGAGGGGCATCACGTGGGAGAGTTTGCGTCTATCTATTCGAGGGCAGACCAAAGGTCCCATATCGCGTCACGAGTGAATCCTAAGTAGCTGCCCTCCCCTCCCCCCGGTGTTGCGCGCTCGATTTACGAGGGGAGCCAGGTATACTAGCCCGGTTCCTTTTTTTTCTCAGGTTCTGGCGACGCGGGTCATCTGCCAACTCCCGCGCGGTTCTGGCACATCAACCCTGTCCGCTATCTAACCACCCGACGAGTTATCTTTTAATCTCCCACTGACCGGCGCAGCCATTGGAAACCCACAGTCCATACTGAGAAACGCCCCAAGTCCGATTTTGAGTACACGCACTGTTCACTTTAACGGGATTGGCGTGTTGGAAGGCGCCGCCACTTTGGCAGTAAATCTGACCAGATCCTTGGCCGGAAGAGCAATTGCTATGTCCGTCACTGAAGCTGCCAGAATAATAGGCCGGCGGGCCACCCCTTGGAGATCCGTAGTTGCCGTAACCGCCGTGGCCGTCGTTGTTATATGCGCCACGATCATCGGGCCGATTGTTTTCACGGTCGTCATACGCGCGACCGTTGTAGCTCTGCTGATAAGCCTGTTGATATGCCTGACGGTACTGCTGTTCGTAGGCCTGTTTGTCGCCGTAGTTGCTCTGGTATCCGCGGTCGGGATGCTTGGCGCCGTAGTTCATGGCGCGACCCGCACTGCGATCGTTGCGACCGTCAGTGCTGCCGTCGCGGGTTCCCATCTCATAGCCGGGGTTCTGGTTTTGTGCGTGATCATTGCCCCGGTCGTTGCTATCGCGACGGTAGGCATTCTGGTAGCCCTGGTCATATCCTGCTTCGTAAGCAAGACGGTCATTGTCGTTATCGTTTTCGGACTGCTTACGATACTGGCGAGCTCGATTGTTCGAGGCGTCATCCTGACCGTTGCTCATCCCACGTTGATAGTAGGGATTGTTCGTGTAGTCATTGTTGTTTCTATTTTGGTCATGCCCCTCGCCGTGCTCCCAGCCTTGCTGCGACTGATACGCTACGGCAAGCGTTGACGCGCCGAACATGATGACGACAACTGCCAAAGCAGTCGCCCATGTTGCTGGCCCTGAATTGATCTTCACTTGTTGCTCCGATCCTTCTGTTGTTGGGATGCCAAGTCGCCTTTGGGCTTGCCGAATGACAACGATCAGCAACAAACGATGCCAACAACATCCTGTGATCTGCGACATTGCGCAAGGCGATTGGTTCGCCTGATTCGAGGTATAGCAGGAAGCCGGATCAGCGTCTGAGCAGGATTGCTCACTCGTCTAGAAAGGCTTGCTTACGTGGCGACAAGCCGACGAGAGCTCGTGCCGTCTCCGCTGTCGCAGCGAAAAGCTGAGTAACAACAATGATCGTAGCGGTGGGATCTACCACAAGTGAGCACTTTTGAACAGACACCCTTCCAGGATCTACTTACGCTGAGTTGATTAGATTTCAAGACCGGAGCTCCCAGGTAACTTCCAGCCACTCAGGAGCACAAAACCGGACAACTCGGTCGAAAGCAAACCAGAACCAGAGCTCTAATCAGGAAAGGCACTTCATTGAAACGAACAATGGTTATATTCGTTGTATTGGCAGCCGTCACGCTGCTTGCAACAACGGCGCTTTATGCCGACACTGTCGTTCTTGCCAGTCTCGGCGCGGCGGCCGATTCCGATCAGACAAACTCATCGGGGCATTCGACCATCGCCATCGACCCCAACACTGCATGGTCGAGCGCGCTCGGCACTTCGTCGTGGGTGTCCTTTGCCAAGAGCGGCAATACCAGCGCTGCGCATTACTTCCAGGTTGAGAACGGCACCGTCACCAGCTTCTTCGATCACTTCTCTCTGCTGGGGACGCCCACTTCCGGCTGGATCGAAGTGATGGCCGACGATTCAACTTCGGTGTTTTTGAATGGGCAGCTTCTGGTTGCCGAAGCCTCTACAACGAACAACAACTACCACACCTGCTCCGATTTCGAGATCGGCTGTCGCGGTGCGTATCTGATCAACTTCAACGCCGACGACCTCGTCGCCGGAGATAACGTGCTCAAGTTCGATGTGGGACAGCGCGCAGGTGTCTCCTACGGACTGGATTACTACGGCGAAATCAGTCAGACTGTTCCGAAGACAGTTGCCGTTCCCGAACCAAGTAGCCTGCTGTTGCTCGGCACTGGTCTCTCCGGTCTTATGCTGCGGTTACGCCGGCGCCGCTCCTAAGACGTCGTAGGTAGCCGGAGACTTGAAAATCGGGGTTAAGACCACTCACAGTGAGCGCGTTTCGCTCATCGTTAGTGCTGTGCTGATCGAAGGCGGCACGCACTGACGGTTGGGCGGTGTGCGTCCATATTTGTTGGCACAGATTCTAAGCTACAACCCACGGCTGTCCTCCCTATCATCGCGGAAAGGTGGGCCAGCTACCGGTTGCGAGAACATACTTAATGCTGAAAGTATGGACGAGAGGTTGGTTCGCATGTCTTACGAGGTTGGAAATCCGATTGATCCTGAAACCGTGCCCCTGCAGAATGCGGTCCTCTGTGTAGATTGCGAACTCGTCACCAGCAGCCGAAGCAATGAATGCCCCGTCTGTGGTGGCCGCTCACTTCTCGGTCTTGGGGCCATCATTGGAGGCACCCTCGTGGACTATAAAGAAACCCGCTTGCACCAACAGCAGCTCTTCCTGTTCGACCTGCACATCAGCATCGATATGACTCAGATGGAAGGAGAAGAGTTGAGCGCGGTCATCGAGGGCATCAGTAGGCTTCTGGGGCCAAAGCTCGGGCGCAACCGGGCAGCACTTCACGTAAACGTGGAACCAGTCAGCACGAGCGCTCCGGTGAAATTGAAAGCAGCGTGAACTATCTCGAATCGGGATTGCTGGCGCGCGTCCATTGGATCGCTGTGCACGAAGAACCAGAGTTTCTGGAAACAGCGCAGTGGCAAAGATGAACATGACGACCTCGAACGCGAGATCAAGTCGAAAATCGAAAAGGCTATCCGACTTCCAACATAATCTTCCAAGCGCCCGAAAAGGCCATCTTCTATCAACGGTGGGATACGCCAGGGCGTGGATCAAGACATCACAGATGCTCTCGAACAGCAAGCCATTCGCAGTGACCGCAACACAAGACAACAGGGAGCGACAGTTGAAAAGGAATTCGACCCGCTACTGTTGCTGTGTCCCACGGAGAGATCCTTCCGCAAAAGCGGTAATTTGTGCTCGCAAATCGCGTTCGCGATAATCGCTATCTCCCAAAAGACCGATACGGGTGCGCCTCAGAAATGCGTACCCTCTACTAGCCTCATTTCTGAGCTCATCGACAAAGCCAGCTACGACCTGCTGCTCTCCGAGTGAGCAGATCCTTCCAAGGTCCAATCCCAGCAAGAAGGCACCGGCACAATCAAAACTGATCCCTGCCGCAACAACATCGTCCGAAAACAGACGATCATAGTTGTCAGTTTCGTAACGTTCCGTCGGCCGATCGAGATACGACGCGATTTTTAGGAGCGTCAACACGGGTATCGGAATGACTTTCATGCGCAAGGCAGGAGCAATTTCACGCTCCTCTGCCTTAGTGAATACGTGGCTGAATCCCACGACGCTCATCTGCATCTGGCTTTCGGGCCAGACGAGATGACCCTGCGCTCGTATCTCGCGACCGGCTGGCATGATGTCTACGATTCCGCCACGAGGTCCATACCAGCGGTGCTCACGCTTTGGCCGCTGCGTCCAGCCCCTGGTCTTCAGCGATTCGCGCATGTGAACAAAGTCGTCGAAATCAAGCGCGACCGCGACGTCTACATCTCCGGTGTGGCGATCGACGTAAATGCGCTGTAGGCAACCGCGCCGATGATCACGATGTCGGTCCGGAATTCGCTGCCAACAGTCGCGAGTTCTTTCAGGTCGTCAATCTGCGCTGGCGAGAGTTCGATCATGATTTGCGAGAAATTCGGTGTACAGCTCCTGGGCAGCTTCGTGGGCACGAGAATCTTCGCTCTGCATTAATTCCGCGAAAATCAGCCACGGATGGGCAATAGGGTAGTTGTCTGTCGTGCGCCAAAAGGCGGGCGCTCCAAACGCCGACAGAAGCTTAATCGGACCAGTTCTGTCCGGCAGAAGACGAAGTTTTTTTTGCAGATCTGCGTTAAGTCGTTCCACAAAAATCGGAATTTCTTCTCCGCGGAAATAGTGTTGAAGCAAATCCGCCGCTGGTCCACCCGTGAGTGACCAACGCATCTGTGCCTCCCCGAAAATGGTCGAGGTATGTTGCGCTTCGCGTAGAACTCCACTCTGCCATGTGCAATCCGTATAAATACATTGGCCTCGCACGAGTGATTGATAAAGCGAAATGGCCCTCCCCGTACGCTGGCGTCGATAGCCTCATTCTCATTGAGTTCGACAATAGCAATCCGTTTCCGTTGCTTAGCTCGGCGATGCGCTTCGTCCGTAGAAATGCGCTCTCCCGTGAGCTCGCCCAGCTTGGTTCTTGCGCGAACTGCACATTCGGCGAACAGTCCTTTGCCTTGTATCGAGCTTTTCGCTATGCGCAGCATCACGTGTCAGCTTGACTCGAACCTAACCTTTATTAATTGGTTGCTGTCAGCTCGACCGCAGTTTGACGACCGCTTCAAACTTCTCTGCGACCACGCTCTCCTTGGGATAAGCGTGAAGTCTGGGGACAGGAAATGCCAGCAGCGTTGGATAGTCCAGTTCCTGTGTTGCCGGAACAATCGCGTCGCCTAAGCCTACGTCGATTTGCAAAGGAATCCGAGCATCGCCTAACCTTGCTTCCACTAACACCCGCACGCCTTCATACGCTTCATCGTCTCCGATTCTTTCGACACGGATCGTGTCTGCCAAAAACGTCAGGCCATCGTCTTCGACTATTTGTGAACACACCTCGGCGAAGATCTTCCGGGACCCGACATCGGATAATTCCTGTCCGAGCAAATCGAGGTCTCGCGTTGGCCGATAGGTTTCCGCTGTCCACAGTTGCAGCAGCAGCGCGCCCTTTAGGACGAACGAATCCCGATGGGGAGAAACGCTGAGGCGGTAAAGGAAGCGTTCCAATCCATAGCGGGTCAGGACCAGGCCAAAATCTTCCTTACGCTCTGTAGCCAGGTTCAACAATCGCTGTCGAACCGATGCCGGCAGATTGATCGCGGCTTTCTTCACGTGAGCGACTCCAGATAAGGTTGCATCACGCGCGCCACCCGGCAAACCTTCGCCGCCAAGTACAGTTCGTCCATGGTTGCTTTGCGCTGCCGGTAGCAGTCGCGCAGGGCTTCCAGCGCCACCTCCAGTCCAATCTTATTGCGGTACTTGAAGCAATCCGCCACGGTTTTGGCAGGACCAAAGACCCGCACATTCACGCCTTCGAGTTTCTTTTCTTGTACCCCATACGTAAGGGCCTTACCCGAGAAATGCACGACCCGCATTGGCGGGTAATCTGTGCGTGGACGCCGCGCCTTGTGATCGATGGCGATCCACACCTCATGCGGGGCCTGGGTCGTGAGTCCATGAAAGCGCAGCGCCGACAGCAGACAGACGACGCCATGTGGCACACGTTTGGCAGCCTCCACGAGTGTGTGGTGTTCGCTGACCGGACTGCCTTCGGCTACGTAGAGCCCTCTTCCCACTTGCCGTACCAGCCCCTGCTCTTTCGCCTGGCGTAGATACTGCCGGGGGATGCCGGCACGGTCCAGATCGCGGGGCCGCAATACCCCGGACCGCCGAACCATGCGGGCTACGACTTCTACCTTGGAAACTGCCATCGTCCCGCCTTTACAATACGTCGGCATATTATCATAACTGCCTACACTTCGTAAAGCCGTCTCCCCTGCACGAGCTGCGCGGCGCTTCACAAGCTCGAGCGCCTCCTATTTCCTTCTCTTCCACGCTGCGCCCGTTTCGGGTGGACGCCGCTCAACCGAGCGGCTCCGCCGGGCGCTTCGGATGGCGCCGGTCTCGCGCCAAACCATAACCCTGAGGCGGTTTGTCACTCGCCGCGCTCTCCCTCGCACCCTGCCACCCTTCCTCGGGGCTCCCTCGCCTTTCTCCGTTCCGTCTGTTTTCGTCCGCTGCCGCCTGTGAAGGACGAAAACAGGCCGGAAACGGCAGAAAGGAAACAAGTCATGAAATTGGAAGAAGTGAATCAGAAAACCAAGGAGGCGGTGGACTTCCTCGTTGCTGCACTCGAATCAGGACAGAGTGAAGTTCTCACCCAGTACCTGGCAGCGATGGCGAAGTTTCATACCTACAGCTTTGGCAACATCATGCTGATCGCGCGGCAAAAGCCGGATGCGACCAATGTTGCCGGGATACGCACCTGGAACTCCCTGGGCCGCTTCATTCGCCGCGGCGAACGAGGGATCTTCATCCTTGCTCCGATGATCGCCCGGAAGCGGACGGCCAAGGCAGATGAGGCCACAGCGGAAGAGAGAGAGAAGGTAGAAGCGCAAGCCCAGCTGTATGGGTTCCGGGCCGTGTATGTCTTCGATATCAGCCAGACCGAAGGCAAAGAGCTTCCCGAGCTCACCGAAGTGCGAGGCGATGTCGCCGGATATCGCGAACGGCTGGTGACGTTCGTCGAGGCACAAGGAGTCACCCTCAACTATTCCGAGCACATTGCGCCTGCCAAGGGCATGTCCTATGGCGGCAGGATCACTCTGCTTCCCGAGATGCAACCTGCTGAGGAGTTCTGCACGCTCGTGCACGAGATCGGTCATGAGCTCCTGCATCGCGGTGAACGTCGCACCCTGACCACCAAGCAGGTACGGGAGACAGAAGCGGAAGCCGTCGCTTTCGTGGTTTCTCAGGCGATTGGCTTGGAAACGGGAACCAGTTCCGCCGACTACATTCAGCTTTGGCATGGAGACGCCCGCCTCCTGCGCGAAAGCCTCGAAGCCGTTCAACAGACCGCTGCCGTGATTCTCGGAGGAATTGCCCTCGAACCCGAAGTGTCTGCCTCGGTCGCCTAGTTCACAACAATTCACACGATGCGGCGCACTGCGCGAGCCGTGCGCCGACCACTACACATGAACCAAAAATTCAGAAAAGGAGAAAATGGAATGTCAACTACAGAAGCTGTCATCGCCAACCACGAATATCAAAATCTATCAATCACCGTTTTGGTGGAATCCCCCACCAATCCACGCAAGCGATTCGATGAGACTGCCTTGCAGGAACTGGCGGAGAGTTTCAAAGCCCAAGGCGTACTGGCTCCTCTGCTGGTGCGAGAGCGGGAAGACCGCAGCTATGAAGTAATTGCGGGTGCCCGCCGCTTGCGGGCAGCACGCATTGCGGAACTGAGTACTGTCCCCGTTCGCATTGTGAGGCTTACCGACGCCGAAGCCATCGAGGCGCAAGTAACCGAAAACCTGCAGCGCGAGGACATTCACCCTCTAGAAGAGGCTCTCGGTTTTCGTGCCTTACTCGAACTGCGAGAGCCATCCTACACGGTCGCAAGCATTGCCGCTCGCGCCGGAAAAAGCGAGGCTTACGTCTATGGGAGGATCAAGCTGGCCGATTTGATTCCGCCCGTGGCCGACGCCTTTCTGAGGGATCAGATCACCACTGGACACGCCCTGTTGATCGCCAAGCTCGCTTCCGCCCAACAGCAGGAAGCGTTCAGTGCTGCCTTCCGAAGCATGTGGACCAGTTCCGGAAACTCTCAAGTGCTGGTTCCCGTGCGTGAACTAGCTGCATGGATCGAGTCCAATATCCTGCTCCAATTGGAATCGGTGCCATTTGATAAGCTCGATGAATCGCTTATCGCAGAAGCCGGGTCCTGCGCGGATTGCCCAAAACGAACTGGCTTCAACAAACTCTTATTCGCGGAGGTCCGAAGAGACTGCTGTAGCGACCCCGAGTGCTTTCGCCGCAAACTCGACGCGCACATCGCCAAAGTGCTCGAAATCAAGCCGAAGCTGGTGCAGATTTCCTCGGCATGGAACTCTCGCGAAGGCGCTCCGCTTGGGCGGAACCGCTATGTCGAACTTCAACTCAGGAAATCCAAGAGCAATGGCGCAGCAACCAAACTGGCTCCAGCACTGAAGCCGTGCGAGAAAATGGCGGATGCGCTGCTGATGGATGGAGGGAAGCGCGGGCAGATCGTGAAAGTTTGTGCCGATCCGAATTGCCGCGTGCATCATCCCAATACTCCTTCTCCTGAGCAAGCGGCACGCGAGCGGGCATTGGAACGGAAACGGATTGAGAAAGCGAAGCTTGTCATCACGACAAGGCACCGCGTCTTAGCCGCAATCTTGGAGCGAGTTCTAGCGCCCTTCAAAAAGGCCGATCTCTTGACGATTGCTCGCCAGCTCATCAAGCAGATGCCTTACGATCTAGTGTCCACCGTGGCAAAGCGCCACAAAGTAGATGCAGACAAAAACGGCAAGGGGCCGCAGGAACTCCTCGCCAAGCGCCTTGCGACCTATGACGAAGATTTGCTCTGCCGCATGCTGCTGGAACTCACTCTGTTGGATTCTGCTTATCTGCGAGCGGGCACATCCGATGACGTACTTATGGATGCCGCCAAGCGCTACCGAGTGGATGCCGAAAAGTTAGAAAAGGCGGTAGCAGCAGAGTTTGCCGCCAAGCACAGTAAGCAGCCAAAAGCCAAAGCAAAATCGAACTCGGCAGCGTAACTCACACAACCTCTTGAGGCGGAGTGCCTTCGCGCACTCCGCCTTTTTTTCTTGCCTAACGCTACTAACTCCATTCCGCGATACGCATCGTGACTGCGGTAACGCGGCCAAGGATATCCGCGTCTTCCGGATAACGGATATGCGTCGCCAATCGGCCGGAATGGGGCGAGGGAAGAAGAACCAACTGGCTGCCGCTCAATTCACACCAACTCGCGACATATCGGTCGCGCAGCTCAACAAAGTAGATGGGACGCTCGAACTCGTTGCGCCAACCGTCCCGTTGCACTTTGGTTTGCCGTGGGTCTATTTGCACGAATGACCCAGGTCTTAGGATGGGGTAGAGAGTATAGTCCTCAATTCCGATATAGCCGTAGAGGGAATGACGCCAGTCCATCTGCTGCAGAAGCTCTATGGGAATTTCGCTCCAGCGGTCAAACATGCGCGACACCAGGTTCGTAGTCACCAGATCAACGTTCTCGCGCAGCGCAACCGGGGCTTCAATGGTTTTGTTTTGCCAGTCGAAAGCGGGAATCGACAAGTGGGTGTGCGGAAGGCCGACCATTTCCCGCTCTGGACCAGAACTGCGAATGCCAATCCCAAAGTACGACAACAGTTCATCCAGATCGCGTTTGTAGATCAGACTCAGGCTCTTCATCCTATAAATATTGGGCGTGAGTTTTCCTGCTTCGAGTTCCGCCAGCCAGGAGTCCGAGATGAAATAGTCGGGAGCGTTCATTCTGCGGGCAATGTCGCCGCTGAGCTGCTCTACTTCTCGCAGAGATAGGCCTAAGCGCTCTCGCACCATTCGGAGCCGCCTCCCCGCATTCACCGCCGACGCTGGCGCCAACATCAGCTACTAACCTCGGAGTCCGGGTATGTTACCGCAAAATGACGGCTCGTTCCGAAAGTTCACTGATCGCTTTCAAAAAACGGAACGGGAAGGGCAATGTGAGGAGGTTTAAGGAATATCTCGCTGTGAGATAGACAATCCTCTGTCCCGATTCTGGGACAATTGTTTGAGTCCGCAGGGCATCGGACCGATGCTAAAGCGCGTGATCAGAAATGATTTCTGTTTTCGCTGTCCTCAAAAGCGGACAGTTTTCGATCGCTCTTCGAGGGCCACCAACGGACATTTATACGAGAGATCTCTGCGACGTCCTCCCGCAGCAGACCAAAGCGGCACCGAGGTCTCCGTGCGCAAAAAGATTGTCCCTCCGAACGCGCCGAACGTGGTCGAGCGCGTACGTTCTATCCTGGCAAGTGTTGGACTCACACTTTCGCAAGCATCGCAGCGGGCGGCAAATGTTTTTGGCCATTCCTCGCCTTTTTTCTTTCCTCATACGCTCTATTACCAGTTGCGGCGCGAGAGCTTCAGCCCCAGTCTCCATCAGGTTTTTGCCCTGAGCGCGATTTCTGGTTACCGTTTTTCGGACTGGCTGCGCGTCTTTGGATTCAATCTCGAGGATCTGGCGACACTGCAAGTATCGTTGCCCTCCAAGCGCACGATTCTCCTCGATTCGTCCTGGACCGATTCACAGGCGTGGGTCTGGTGGCCTCGCGCTCGCCCGCACAAAACCCCGGTTCCCGCGATTGCGCCGCTTGCCGAACTACTCGAACTGTCGACACGAAAGCGAATCGGTTCGCTGCAACAAGAGTCACACTGCCTCTACGCCAAAATCGGCACCGAAGACGCGCTCGCCTTTCCGGATCTGCTTCCAGGCAGCATCGTACGCGTGAATCCAGAAGCATCGAGCCTGCTGTCACAGAAATCTAGGCAACCGTCTGAGCGCATGTTTCTCATCGAGCACAGCAAGGGGCTGTTCTGTTGCAAGGTGCGCGTCATCGGTGGTCGCCTGCTGGTTCCGATCAGTACTTTGTCGTCTTACGCGCAAGCGGAGCTTGCATTGGCGGACCAGGTGCGCGTGCTGGGTACACTCGATCTTGAGATTCGGCCCCTCTCTCGTCCAGAGCCACCCGCAATTCCCGCGGGCTTGGCGAGGCAATGGCAGCCCCAGCCGCTTCTGTCCGCGGCGCAATTGGGCGAGTTGCTACGATACCGCCGAGAAAATCATGATCGCTCGCTGCGGGAGGCATCGGAACTCAGCCGTCGCATCGCAGGGCTCCTTGGTGATGAGCGCTACCTGGTCTCCGCCAGTTCACTTTGCGACTACGAACTTGGACGGGCGATTCCCCGGGATTTTCACAAGGCTGTGACCATCTGTCTGATATATGGAGTCGAGTTCCGCAGGGTATTGCAAACGATGGGCATACCATTGGAGCGCGCCGGGGCCAAGCCGATGCCGGACGATTTCATGCTCGGAGGCACTGAAGACACTGACGATGTTCAAACAGCTGACACGGAGGCCGCGGATCAGAGCGGCTTTCTGTCCGGACTTTTGAGAGAGTACGGAGAGATCCCCTTCTTCTTGCGCAACGCCATTGCGTCACTTTCCGGACTCGAAGCGAGTTCGTTCGAACAGGTTTTCTGGGTCGGCGGAGAGAAAGACCCTCTCTACCCCTACTTGGAGAACGGCTTGCTGGTGCTCGTCAATCATCGAAAGAAGAGGCCATCACACCCCATTTCGAAGCCTGTGTGGCAGCAGCCTGTCTACATGATCCTGAAGCGCGATGGAGTCTATGTTGCCGCCTGTTGCGGAGTCGAGAACGGAACGTTAGTCCTCCATCCTTACACGACAGAGTTCCATCGGTCGGAACGCTTTCGTTATCGCCACGACGCCGAGATCGTAGGACAGATCATCGCCGTCGCCAGAAAACTCGCCTAGTTCGTTTCCTTTTCGGACAACTCTTCCAAGGAGGCCGATGTTCGATTTGCGGTTTTACGGGACGTTTCGTGTTCGTTGTTAAAGAGATGAACAGTTGAACTCTTCTGTCGACAGGTTCGGCGTGCGTACATACTCTCGGCATTCGTTGCGTTGCTCGTTTCATCTGCGACGGGAACAGGGTCCCATGTCACCGAGGTTTCCCGGCGAACTGTATTGGCTTGTGCGCCGCTTGCGGCCTTTTCTTGCGTGGTACATGGCGAGTTTCGTCTGCCTTGCTGCGGGAAGCCTCTTGTCGCTCCTTGCTCCGTTAGCACTTCGGTGGTTGATCGACAGCGTTCTTCCGCATCGAAGCGTATCGCTACTCTACTTAGCGGTGCTTTTGATTTTCCTCGGATACCAGGGTCGAACGTCACTTCTGAGCCTCGGTACGCTCCTGATGTTGAGCTCGGCGCAAAGAATGGGACTGGCGCTCAGAATGGAAGTGCTGCGGCACCTCGATTCGCTCTCCGCGGATTATTACGACAACACCCCGGTCGGCGCCGTGATGTATCCGCTCAAGGAACCGGTCGACGAGATCGCAAGTTTTGGCTCCGATTTATTACCGTCCGCTCTGAGGATCCTGTTTACCACGTGTTTCACGTTGGCCACCATGCTAGTGCTGAGTCCTGCACTGACCATCGCCGTGATTCCATTGATTCCAGCGTTTGTGTTGATACGGCAACACTTTCGGCAAAGACTGGTAGCCAGCGCGGAGCAGGTCCAAGCCGATCGGTTAAACTGGAGCGCTTTCTTGCAGGAACACCTGTCGGCCGCTGTTTCCATTCAGTTGCTGGGCCAGCAACGACGGCAGCAGCGCAGCGCCTTTCGGCTCCTCGCTCGTACGGTTCGATCCCAGCATCGGCTCTATGCCGCCAGTACCTCATACACCATCTGGGGCTCGCTAGTCATAGTCCTGGCGATCTGCGCTGTGATTGCGTATGGCGGCTTCTGTGTCGTAGCTGGAGCTCTGACGGTTGGGAGTCTGGTGGCCTTTCACGGCATCGCCGTTCAACTGTTTGAGCCGCTCAGCGGCGCGGCTGAGCTGTACGCACGTACACAAAAGGCGCTCGCAAGCATCCGGCAGGTGCGAGCTGCCCTTGCCCTGCAAGCTACGGTCGCTGAAGCCGAAGCGCCGGCCTTGCTTTCTCCGCAACAGGTTCTGCAGATCGATCTGGAGGGGGTTGAGTTCACTTACCCGCAACAGAGAACCATACTTCGAATTCCCCGGCTCTCGATTCTCCCCGGCGAAAAGATCGCTCTCACCGGAGAGAATGGAGCCGGAAAGAGCACGCTCGCGAAACTGATCGCCAGGCTTCACGATCCCATCCATGGATGCGTTCGTATCGGCGGCCAGGACCTTCGCAGCATTGAACTACAGAGTCTGCGCCAGCACGTTAGCTATGTCCCACGAGTCCCGATGTTGTTCGATGGGACCATCGCTTCCAACCTGCGGCTCACTAAGCCGAACGTGTCGGAAGACGAACTCCTAACTGCCACGTACCAAGTCGGGCTGGACGCGTTCCTTGCAGGTTTGCCCCATGGTCTGCATCAACGAGTGGGACCAGCAGGATGCCAGCTCTCCGGCGGACAAGGCCAGAGGCTCGCTATTGCCCGGGCGCTCTTACTCAAGCCTTCGATTCTCATTCTGGATGAAGCCACCTGTTGTCTCGACGCTCGGTCGGAAATGCAGATTCTGGAGAGCATCCAAGCGCGATTGAACCGCTCTACCATCATCGTCATCTCGCATCGCGCCGCGACCCTCTCCGCATTTCGACGACTCCTCATTCTTTCTGCAGGGCAGATCATCGGAGATGGAGAGCCAACGGCCTTAATCGCCGCTGGCCCGCGGCTTCACCAGCGCGCATCCTGGCAGTGATCCACATAACAACCAGGGCAGCGGAATGCCGCTAGCACATCTATACCGTTCGATGCGAGAGCGTTGCGGTTCTTCGCTTATTCAAAACTGCACAAAACAGAAATCTCCATACCAGCCGTACGTGGTCGCATGTTGTTGCTGATTACCGGCTTCGGCGAGTCATGTTGTTTCACCGAAAGTTTTGTTCTTTTGCTCGCATACAGAGATGGAGCATGGCAGATTACGCATCGCAGGTTTGCCGGTATACCGCAAGTACGCCGGTTCGGAGTTTCGAATGTACAGAGTTTTGGAGAACGTGCGAAGCACGCACAGTGCCGATGGTGCAGTCGTACTGGACATTCGGCAAGGCCAACTGTTCAGCCTCAATGTGGTTGGATCGAGAATGCTCGAACTCATGAAGGACAGACTCAGTGAAGCGGCCATTGTGAATCAAATCGCTCGCGAATTCAGTGTAACTGCGGAGATCGTCGAAGACGATTTCCAGCACTTCATCCGCGAGCTCAAGCAGCTTCAATTATTGGATGAACCCGTGTCACCCACCTACTAAGGACAAGGATTGGATTTGTGCAGGCGATGCAACAGTGCGATCGGAATCAGGTACGGGTCATCACGTTCCTGCCGGATGAAAGGAGCGTCTTGTTCCTGCGTGGAGAGCACGGTCTCCGTTTTCCGTGCCTGGAAATCCCGCGCTATGAGCGCTATGCCGAAGCACTTACGACGCAGATGAAGCGCGAGTGCGGATGCTCGGTGGTTTGTCTGTTCCGATTGGATATTGCGGGTAAGCGTGAACAAGGCAAATCGAAGTGGTATCAGGTCGTGGAATGTTGGCGGCAACAAAACCGTCTTCCTGACAAAACTGTATGGAGAGCGATCTCTTTGGTTTCCCCGGAGTGTTTTGAAGATGCGCACGAGCATTCAGCCATGCGCCGATGTCTCGCAGAGTATGAGGTGCGGCAGCTCTTCCCGAGGCCGGAACCCTTCGCCAACCCAGGATGGTTTCGCCAATTACAGATGTGGGTAGAAATGAAAATTCGCCCAGTCCAACTTCGTCTTACCGGAAAGTTCTCGCAAGTGAATGGCACCGCCTCGTTCAGTTTGATTCGGTTTGAGACCACTGGCGAGGCGGTTTGGTTCAAGGCTGTTGGCGAAGAGAACCGGCACGAATGTGCCATCACCCGTACCCTGGCGCGATTTTTCCCTAGACATATCAGCCCGGTCCTCGCGGCCCACTCGCAATGGAACGGGTGGCTATCGAGAGAGGTTTCAGGCGCAAACCTCGGCGATAGCCACAGCGTGGAGCACTGGAAATCATCCGCAGAGACTTTGGCGTTGTTGCAAATCGAGTCCATCGGCACCGAGGCCGTTCTCCGGGAATCGGGTGCAAGGAACCTGAGCGCAACGGCGCTTCGCAGATTATTGTCACCATTCATGTCCCAGATAAGAGAGCTCATGCAACGGCAGAAAACCGCTACTCCGCCAAGGCTCTCCCCGTTCGAACTCCGCTGGCTTCAGAAGCAAATCAACCATGCGCTCGTTTGCTTCGAGAGGATTGAGCTCCCTAATACGCTGGGTCACTGCGATCTCAATCCCGCTAACATCATCGTTCGCCCGGACGGCTGTACCTTTCTGGACTGGGCGGAAGCCTACGTTGGACCTGCCTTTTTCAGCTTCCAGTATCTCCTGGAACATTTCCGGCGCACGATGGGTGGTTCTCCTCGTGACGAAGTGGAGCTTGCGGCTTCCTATCTGCGGCCATGGAAGGCGTTATGTGCGGATGCCAAGATTCGATTGGCAATGCAACTTGTTCCTCTGCTAGCCGTGTTCGCCTATGCCGCTGGCAGCAATTTCTGGCGCAATCAAAACCACCTTCAGGCAGAAGCAACCGGAGGCTATCTCCGCGCGCTTACGCGGCGGATGTATCGCGAGGCTTTGCAACTGTTTCGAGTGGAGGGCAAATGCCAAAGCTGATGATCGCTCCGCCGCCGACAGCGGTCGAGCCACTTACGGAAATTCTCCACGGGGTCAGCGTTAGCGATCCGTACCGCTGGCTGGAAGACAACGACTCTCCCCGGACGCGCCACTGGCTGAAAGAGCAAACCGCATACGCCCGCGGGTATCTAAACGCAATCCCGGGCCAGGAGCGCATGCGCGTGAGGGTAGAGCAACTCCTGAATGTGGAAAGAGTCGATTCCATCCGAAAGGTTGGGAACCGATACTTCTTCCGTAAGCGAGCTCGTGCTCAGGAACAAGCCTGCATTTATTTTCGCGACGGTTTTGCTGGGAACGATCATCTTCTGCTCGATCCCGCCAATTTCTCGAGAGGGAAGAATGTCGCGGTCAGGCTTCTCACAGTCTCTTCTGATGGACAGCTACTCTTGTATGAAATGAAAGAGGGTGGAGAACGTACTGGGACTTTCCACCTGCTTCACGTCGAGAGCCGCACGACGCTGACCGACGCGCTCCCGCGCGGATTCCTGCGTGGTTTCGCTTTCAGCGGCGACTGCCATGGGTTTTATTACGTTCACGAGACCGTGCACGACACCGATCGAAATCGCACAGCTTATTGGCACATGTTAGGCACAAGTTTTGACCGGGACCAAAAGGTGTTTTTGGCCGAAGGAGGCAACAATGTCCAGCTGCACATTGTTCCGAACACAAACACGCTGGGTTTCCTGGTTTACCGCGGACTTGATCCAACGCGCACCGATTTCTTTCTCTGGAATCCGGACACCGGAAACGCTCCGACGGCCTTGGTCCACAATGCGGATTACAAGTTCGCACCCTACCTTCTCAACAACGGCAGAATCGTCGCCCTGACGGATCGAGATGCTCCCAATTTCAAGATCGTGGAGGTGAGCAACGACGAAACCGGTGTCGCGTACTGGCGTGAGATTGTTCGGACGAGAGCGGAGCGGATTCAAGGTTGCGTTGTCACTGCCGCCCGAATTCTTGTGGCCTATCTCCGAGTAACGCAAACCATCGTGGACATCTTTGACCTGGATGGCGAACTTCTTGGACACTTGCCAACCGAGCCCAACGAGACGGTGCGCCTGACGGGGACCTCGCCGGATGGCGGCGAAGTGTTTTTCGAGCGCGAGTCGTTCACCAGGCCTATCGAGACATGGGTCTATTTCGCGGAACGTGGTCAGGTCAGGCCTTGGAAGAAGTCAGAGGTTGTTCATTGCGGCGATCCATTTCATTTCGAGCACAAACAAGTTTGGTTTGACGGAAAGGATGGAACGCCGATTCCGATGTTCCTCGTCGGGCGTCCTGAAGTTCTGAGAGGCGGGCTGCATCCTGCCGTGATGGCCTCCTACGGAGGCTATGGAGTCTCGATCACGCCGAAATTCAGCGTCCTCCTCACCTTTCTCTTGGAAAAGGGTTGCTTGGTCGCATTGCCCAATATTCGCGGTGGCTCAGAGTTCGGCGAAGCTTGGCATAGTGCTGCCAAGCGGCGAAACCGCCAGGTGGCATTTGACGATTTCCTGTCGGCAACTGAGTGGCTCATTCGAACGGGCCGGACGAAATCAGAAAAGCTTGCGATTTTGGGAGGCTCTAATGCTGGTCTCCTCGTCGGCGTTGCCGTCACTCAACGCCCGGAGCTATTCCGAGCAGTGCTGTGCCTCGCACCTATTCTGGATATGCTGCGCTATCACCTCTTTGACAGCGCCCGGAGCGCGAAAGAAGAGTTGGGAACGGCGGATGATCGGGAAGACTTTGCCGCACTTGCGGGCTACTCTCCGTACCACCAAGTTCGCGACGGCATTCGCTATCCGGCGACCATGATCGTTTCCGGAGATCGCGATCAGGTATGCAACCCACTTCATGCCCGGAAGATGACCGCCCGGCTCCAGGCTGCCACCGCATCCCAGCAGCCCATACTGCTCGATTACTCATGCCAGCGCGGGCATTCACCAGTGCTGCCATTCAGTGCTCGTATTGAATCACTCACCGCTCGACTTGCGTTTCTCTGTCACCAATTGCAACTGCCCAGCTAGGAAAGGGGTGAAATCTGTGTGTCCTCTCGTATCAGAAGCGTACCTGAAATTGGTCCAATTCGATGTCTACTTGGCGCGGAGAAAATTCAGTGCGTTGCACAACAAAGTGCGGAACTGTCCATCGGGCCGAATTCTGGGATCGGCGGATGACATCGGGCGAGTCTGCCATGCCGTGGACGTCGCCTGCATATGGTACTTCAAACAGGTGCTCTGTCTGCAGCGGTCGGCGGTTACGTGCTGCCTGCTGCGGCGGTACGGTGTGCCGGCGGAACTGGTAATCGGGATTCGCAAACTTCCGTTTCAAGCACACGCCTGGGTCGAGGTGAATCGCCAAGTAGTCAATGACAAAACCCATATGCCCGAGCTTTTCACGATTCTGGATCGATGCTAACAACCAAAAGGTAGGCAGATTATGGCAGTTCAATTCGGGGCCTACAATTTCGACACGAAGCCTCTCGGGGAGAAGTTTCACCAGGCTTGTTCCACGGTAGCTGCCTATGCTCCGGATCTTGAGGGAAGTTTCTGCAAGGAGAACTTTGGAATATTCTGCCGCGCCTTCCACACGACAAAAGAATCTCATGCTGAAGTCCAGCCACTGCTCACAAAAGCGGGACACATCATCGTTTGGGACGGCCGGCTCGACAACCGCAAACAGCTGATTCAGCAGCTCGCTGCTCCTCTCCCTGGAGATGACGATTTGGCGATCGTTGCGGCGGCCTATGAGTTGTGGGGAACGGGCTGTTTTGCGAAGCTGATTGGTGATTGGGCAGTTTCCATCTGCGACCCGAAAGCCGGCTGCATCATTCTGGCCAAAGATTTCATCGGCACACGTCCTCTTTATTACGTCGTCGAGAAGGAGTACGCAGCCTGGAGCTCGGTGCTCGAGGGATTGCTGGTATTCGCCGGCCACACCTTCGATCTGAACGGAGAGTACATCGCAGGACTGTTATCGCTCTACCCGGCAGCGCATTTGACGCCTTACTGCGGAATTCATTCCGTTCCAGCCGCATGCTTCGTGCAGCTCAGCAAGGGAAGCCGCTTCATTGCCAAGTACTGGGATTTCGATCCATCTGTTCGAATTCGCTACCGCAGCGACGTGGAATATGAACAGCAGTTTCTCACTTTCTTTCGGGAATCTGTCGTCCGCCGATTGCGGGCGAGCACGCCGGTTTTGGCTGAATTGAGTGGTGGGATCGATTCCTCCGCGATTGTTTGCACTGCGGATGAGCTCATCCGTGCGGGTCTGGCAGAAACACAAGGGCTCGATACAGTTTCCTATTACGATGATGCAGAACCTGATTGGGACGAGCGCCCGTATTTTACGCTTGTCGAGAAGAAACGGCGTCGGACGGGTTGTCACATTCAGGTTGGTGCCCAGAGAGATGGAATTGCAACAGCGTCTAGCTCAGCCCCGCTGTCCGAGACTTCTCTACATCAAGCGCCCCCTGAACAGCAATTCGAGGCGCGCCTACGATCAGGCTCCCACCGTGTTCTGCTCTCCGGCACCGGAGGGGATGAAGTCACCGGAGGTGTCCCTTCCCAGTGGCCCGAGCTTGCGGACCTGCTTGTCCAAGCGCGTTTCACGAAATTCCGGCAGCAAATGGAAAGCTGGGCGCTGCATCAACGGAAGCCTTGCCTCCATCTCCTGCTGGAAACGTTGTCACCATTCTTCCACCCGGCGCAGGTGCAGATACAAGAGGCTCTGACGTCCGCTCCGTGGCTGACGAAGTCCTTTCGGCAGAGATATGAACGCGCTCTGACAGGCTATCCGCGCAGAATTCAATTCTTCGGAGGGCTGCCAAGCTTTCAGGAAAACCTCGTGGCGCTTGATATGCTGCGGCGGCAGCTAGGCTGCTCTCTCGTTGTCTCCCGCCTGTTGTGCGAGAAGCGTTACCCATTTCTCGATCGGGATCTTCTGGAGTTCTTGTATGCCGTGCCTAGGGAGCAACTCATTCGTCCAGGTCAACGTCGCTCCTTGCTGCGCCGGGCGCTTGCTGGTCTTGTCCCAGATGAAATCCTGAATCGAAAACGCAAAGCACGGGTCAGCCGCAGACCTCTCGCGGAAATCTCCGCGCGTTGGACGGAACTTGCGAACACCAATTCCGAGACGGTTTGCGCATCGCTCGCAATTGTCGACGAAAGGCAGTTGCGTCAGGAAGTCTCGAAGGCCGAACACGGCCTCACCATTCATTCCGTCACGCTTGTACGGCTTCTGAGCATTGAGAGGTGGCTCAGAGGTTTGCGGGAAACCGCAAATTGGTCGGGGGTTGTGCGCGATTGCTCAAGACCTCGGCTCGGTTGATTACACCAGGATCTCAGCTGAGAACAAATCCTTAGAAAGGAGGTAAAGATCATGAAATACTCGAAGCCAAGCATTGTCTCGTGTGGAGATGCACAGTCGCTTATCCGGGGGCAGAAAGCTCTCTCCGGCTCATTCGATTCCATCGAAAGCACGCCTCAGAACCCCGTCTACAATGTGACGCCGATGGCGTACGAAGCAGATGAATAAACCCGGCCAATACCGGAGGCACGCAGAATATCGTGTGCCTCCGCGCCTGAAAGTTTCCATGAGTGCTCGTGCGCCCGCTTCTGTGCGTCGCGAATCGGTGGAGCCCTTATCGAAAACCATCCAATTGACAGTCGGGCTTTCTTAATGTGCCGAGGAACTCGTGTACGCGCTCTCTCTTTTTTCGTCCGAAAGGGGATTGAGATCCACGGTTCGAGGCTCCGGTGACTCGCTCGGCGGGCCGTATTAATAAGGATGGGCAGGGGCGGTTTATAAAATCAGGCATTCGTTAACCCAAGGTATATAAAATCGCCAACTTTTAAACTGATTCGGCTGGGTTTAAGTTTATGCTATTTTATATACCATGGGTACACAAAATCAAGAAAAGCTAAACCGGCTGCAGCGCTTCCTCCCTGAGGGTCTCGTTGCCGACGCGGCCTGGCTCGAAAAGAACGGCTATTCCGGCGCCTTACGGAAAAAGTATGTTGCGCATGGCTGGCTGGACAGGGTCGCACGGGGCGTGTACCGGCGGCCCGCGCCGCAGCTTCCGCCGGAAGGCGCCGGGAGAGGTGTGCCCTGGGAAAGCGTGGTTATCTCACTCCAGACGCTCCTCAAAGCGCACTTCGCGGTGGGCGGCCGGACCGCGCTCGAACTGCACGGATTCGCACATTACCTGTCCTCGGCGCCGCAGCGCGAGGTTCACCTTTACGGAACAGACAGACGTCCCGGCTGGGTCCTCAAGCTGAATCTGGAAAGCCGGTTCGTGTTTCACAACGCGAAGAGGCTGTTCCCGCACAACGTCGTCCTGGACGTGGACAGCGAAGAAAACGATCCGCTCCTGCGCAGCAGCTACGCGCGGGAAAGATGGGGAAAGTGGGATTGGCCGCTCGTGACGTCGTCGTCGGAACGCGCGATTCTCGAACTGCTCGATGAGGTCCCCGAACGCGAGACGTTCCATCAGGCCGACATGCTCTTCGAGGGGCTACGGAACCTGAGTCCGCGCAAGCTGCAGCCGCTGCTGCAGGCCTGCCGCAGTGTGAAGGTGAAGCGGTTGTTCTTGTGGTTCGCGGAGAGGCATCAGCCGCCGTGGCTCAACTCGCTCGACCGCGGCGGGATAGATCTGGGAAAAGGCAAACGCATGCTCGTCAAAGGCGGCAAGCTCGACCCGAAATTCAATATCACAGTGCCGGAGTCGCTCGATGGCGATCGCTGACGGATATCGCAAACAGGTCGCGTTGCTGATCAGGACCGTTCCTTTCGTGGCAGCTGAGAAAGAATTCGCGCTCAAGGGCGGGACTGCAATCAACCTGTTCGTACGGGACATGCCGCGGCTCTCGGTCGATATCGATCTGACCTATGTGCCGGTTGCCGATCGCGCGACATCGCTGAAGGCGATCGATGCCGGCATGAAGCGGATTGCGGACGCGATCACGAAAGGGATGCGCGGTGCGCAGCTGAACGCGAGCCATCCCAAAGGCGAGAACTGCACGACCAAGCTGATTATCCGCGTCGATGACGCGCAGATCAAGATCGAGGTGACGCCGGTCCTGCGCGGCTGTGTCTACGACCCCGCCGTCAAGCGCGTGTCGCCGAAGGTCGAAGAGCAATTCGGGTTCGCCGAAATGCAGGTCGTCAACTTTGCCGATCTTTATGCCGGCAAGATCGTGGCGGCCCTTGATCGTCAGCATCCGCGCGATCTCTTCGACGTACGCGACCTGCTAGCAAATGAAGGTATCGACGACACGCTGCGCAAGGCCTTCATCCTCTATCTGCTCAGCCACCACCGGCCAATGGCCGAAGTTCTCGCGCCGCAGCGGCTCGACGTATCGGCCGAATACAAGCGGGGGTTCGAGGGAATGGTGGACCAGCCGGTCAGCCTCGACGACCTTCTGAAGGCGCGCGAAGATCTCATCAAGGAGATCGCCGGCAAGATGCCGGAGGAGCATAAAAGGTTTCTGGTTTCAGTGAAGAAGGGCGAGGCCGACTGGTCTCTACTCGACCTGCCCTGCGCCAAGAACCTGCCGGCCGTGCGCTGGAAACTGGAAAACCTTGCGAAGCTCGACGCCGATAAGCGGGCGCAACTCCTCAAGGGGCTGAACGAAGCGCTCGGAATGAGGAAAGCCTAGGGACATGAGCGATGGCGGGCGGGAACACCTCGTGGGGTTCTATCTGATCTTGGATGAGCTCGAAAGAGGATCGGCGGTGTGCGGACGCTCGGCTCCAACATTGAGGCAGAAAAGAGTCGCTATTGCCCGAGAACTCTTGCTCAAGCTGGCATTTCTTGTCCTTCCCGACGGAACCCGTTGCTCCGAAGCGGCGAAGCTTGGTTCTGTGGCGCTTAGCTCGACTTTGCGACCATATTTCACGGATGTACTTGAGTTCGGTGATTGAAATTCGAAAGATCATCAATACGTGAGCAAAATGGCGCGTTGGTGAATGAATTTCAGAGCAGACGCTTGAAGTCGGGGATCCCTCAAATGGTACGAATCTCGAATCTTTTGCGAATAACTCATTGCAAGCATTCTGAGCACGAATCGAGTTGAGCGCTCCGCGACACCACTCTGCCGTATTGCTGCCAATCTAGGTAGCAAAGGGCACTCAAACTGGAATGATGCTCAGGCGTATCTCGAGAGGCGAAAATGCTGATCGGAAGAGTCTGGCATGGCTTAACGCGTGAAAAACTGGGCGACGAATACTTACACCAACTTCAACAACTGCGGCTAGCTAGCTACCGGAGGACTCCCGGCAATCTAGGCGCGTTAGTGTTCCAACGAAGGACATCGGGAGTAGCGGAGTTCCTGGTTATCTCGATCTGGGAATCGTATGAAGCCATCCGGTGCTTCACAGGTTCAGAGCTTGTAGACACTGCCATCTACTACCAAGAGGAATATAAATACCTTCTGTTTCCGGAGCCCAAGGTTTCGCACTATGAACTATCGGCTCATGGCCCAGCTCTTCTGAAGACAGTATTCCAACCGAAAGAACAGACCTGTGAAGATCAATGGACAGCTGAGCCCGCTGACTGAAAGCGCGCTAGGCGACAACTCGAATCTGCTGAGCGTAACGCGACAATGCTCTCAAGTTGAGGAGAGAAGTGGAAGGCTTTGCCGTCTACTTCAGGCGGGAATTTGATTTTCCGCTAACAGAGTTCAAAGGCAAATGCGTCACTCCGCCGACAGGTAACACCGCATCTACATCCGCCGGACATGCCCTCATTGAGTGGTCCGCCATCGCGACGGCACCACAGGGACACCATGACGCTAATAGAAAAGAAATCCCACCGTTACTCTGACAAACCGCGCAGCTGGTGCCAACGAGCGTTCTGCTCGACTTTCGCGGGATCGGAATCCTCCTCGCCCTTCAGCCAGAAAGCGAACCAATCAACAACAGCTTGTTGCGTCAGCATCCTCTGGGAAGGCTTAACTCCAATGTGATAGCCGTGCGGAACGAGAATGAAATCTACCGGCTTGTTTGTTAATGAAAGGGCCACATACCATTCCCAGGCAGTAAGCACGGAGTAGTCCTGAAGGGAAATCAATTGCACTGGCGTATGAACGTCATCGGTGTTGAATCCCGGTGCGTTTCTCATCCACTGCCGGAGTCCCGCGCCGAAAGGAGCGGTCCCGCCATTGATGAAATTGACGTCGCGCGATTCCTCCGGCACTGCGATCTCCTCGAAATAGCCGCAGCTTATCCCGTCAACCAGAACAGCGGCCGCGAAAGGGTAGTGCGAATGGCTCAGTGTGTAACCGACAAAGCACGCAGTCCGGCTGAAACCCACGATGCCGACCCGGCTTCGGTCGATCATTCCATCGTTATCCAACCGATCGATTGCTCTTTCATAGGCAAGCGCATTGAATTTCAAGACAGCCTCTTCTGCGGTACGTCCGAGCTGGCGATCACTTGTAATCCGTTCGTAGTCGCGTGGATCTTTGAACTTCCAACTCTGTAGAACGACGATTCCCTTGGCTGCCAGGGGTCGAGCCGCAAATCCGCTGCTCCACTCCGAGTGTCCATCCATCGAGAACTCGTCGGGTGTGAAGCCGTGGGTCTGAATCACCAACGGATACCGCTTTCCAGGGGCATAGTCTGGAGGCAGATACAGTCCACCAAGAACCGGAACCCCGTCCACACTCCACTCAATCGTTCTTACCTGGCCGAAGCGTAAGTGATCGAATTGAGGGTTGAGGTCGAGTAGCAGTTTCGTGTCACCGCCGAATCGATCCGAAACATACAATTTGGGTGGTGTGTTGAGTCCCTCCTCAGTCGTAACTTCGAGCGGAGGCCGTTTCATTTCTTCCGGTGGAAGATCTCTGGCTTCGACCGTCCGATACTTGTAGCTCGGTAGGAATACTTCCACTCGCTGCTTGGCGTATGACGCACTCTTGCGCTCTTTCTCTGGCACTCCATCCAACGGAAGATACGAGGAGCAAAACACCGCTTCGCCGTTCTTCGCCCAAGAGAACTGATCAAAGGGGCTGACGACGGGCGTATCAAGCAGTGGCCGAACCGATTGTCTTTCGGTGTCGAAAACCAGGTATTGTGACAAGGGAGAGATCCTCGACTGGAAAGCATGGCTCGCAAATACTTGTTTGATGATCGGATCATCATAAGTCTCCCAGTCGGATCGACTCTGAACCCCGCGAATCAGAGCGGAGAACACAAAATACCGCCCCGAAGGAGACCACGAGATCCGTGTCTCCGGGACGAAGTACTTGGCTTCGACAGCGACCGAATGGGATTCTCCATCCGATGCTTGCCAAAACACTTGCTGGCCTGCAGGTTGAAAGTGATGGCCGGCCAGGATATTTCCCAACTCCTGACCCGATATAACCACTGCGGCGTCGTGCGATGTCTCCTTGGGAGTGGGCCAGAAGTCACTCGGTTCCGCAACATAGGCAAGCCTGCTTCCGTCTGACGTGATGTCGTAATTCGTGACCGTTGTCGGGTTATGGGTTAACTTTCGAAGCTGTTTGTTGCGAATGTTAATCGCATACACCTGCGAGGGTTCTCCTGGATTTTCACCCAGAAAAACCAGAGTTTCGTTGTCTTTGAGCCAGCGAACTTGCCGGATCGAATAGCGATTCGTTGAGTTCGACGACATTCGGACCAAAACTTCAGCCTCTGGCGAATCGAAAGCTTGGTTTGTTTGATAAAGAAGGATGGAGGAGTCGTTTGTATTCTTCTGGATATTCGCTTGCCGCAGAACTACGGCAAAGTGCTTCCCGTCAGGTGAAAAGTATGGAGCTGGCGGACCCGCGTAGGGGTCCGCCGGGGAATCGAGAGTGGCCATGCTGACGCTATCGGAAGTGGTAATGGCATCCTTCTCATTGCTGGCGGTGTCAGCGGGCCACGCATGCGATATGAGACTCAGCTGGATGATCAGCACAAACAGACCAGCCAGCCAGAGTGCGCGCCGCAAACACAGAGATCTCCTAAGCCCTCGCAAGATGGTGATTCTCATGGGAGCCTTCTGACGAATGGGCTTAGAACATCAACTTCAGCGCAAACTGCGCGGAGCGTGGTCCGCCCATTTGATACAAGGGGCTAAGCGTACCGAGGCTTTGCGCCAGACTTGCTTTCGCTTGTCCGAACGTGCAAGCCGGTCCGGCATTACAAAATGTGGAGTTCACGGTGCCGAAATTCGGATGGTTAAAGATGTTGAAGGCCTCAGCGCGGAACTGCAGTTTCAGCCGCTCATACAGGGGGAAATCGCGCCGGACGGCCACATCCATCTGCCAGGCTCCAAAGCCGCGGACAATATTGCGCGGAGCATTCCCGGCCTCGGTTCCCGCAGGGCAACTGAATGGAGTGCAACCCGCTGGCATAGCGAATGCCTTGGGATTGATAGCCGAACCTCCCGGACAGCCGCGGCCGGTTGCATATAGATTCGCGCAGTCTGAGCCGTACACATAGAGCGGTTGGCCTGCGACCAGGTTGAGCCCGGAGTTGTAGACAAGTCCCGTCGCAGGGTCAACGACAGGCGCACCGCTCAAGGTCACAGGAAACCCGGATCTGATCGTGAATCGATCATCCAGACCCCAGTGTTTGAGCGGCGCGGCTTTCCAGCCGTTGCCGCGCGGACCAGGCAAGTCGTACGAGAGAGCGCTGCTGAAATTGTGGCGAACGTCGAAATCGGCATTGCCGCGGATGTACGGCAAACTGGCGTTCTGCGATCCGTAATCGATCGCATGTCCCCAGGCGTAAGACGCCAGGGCTTGCAAGCCTTGCGTCAGTCTGCGTTGAAACTGAACCTGGAGGGCATCATAGTCAGACGTCAAACCCGTCTGAGAAAAGATGACGTAGCCAAAATCCGGATTGAAAGGGTGCACGTTTACGCGCTGCTGTTCCAGCAGGCGCCTGCCGCGCGCTCCAAGATAAGACACGGTCAGCGCTTGCGATTTGCCGAGGCCCTGCTGGAGAGCGACGTTCCACTGCACCGTAAACGGCAACTGCAGGTGCGAAGGGAACGCGTAGACTACCCCGCTGGTATACGGAGCAACGGGCGGATTAGGAATAGTGGGGTTTACCTGTGCGACCGGAGCCGGAAAACTTGCGGGTGAACCAACCAAGGTGCCAAATAGTGGCGCTGTTGCAGCGAAACCGGGACCCTGGTAGCCATACGATCCCAGCTGTTGCGCCGTGTCGAAGAAGACGCCTCCACCTCCCCGGATGATCGTTTCATAGGAATTGCTGGTTCGCAGGATATAGGCCGCCCCGAGTCTGGGCGCAAAATTGAACCAAGCTGTTTTCCAAAGCGGCGCTCCCTGTGGAGCAAGCGTCAGGGCACTGAGACTGTTGCCTTCGACCGTATAAGGGAGGTTTCCTTTCGTTGCACCGGGAGCCGGATTCACTTCCCACCGCAGTCCCATGGAAATATTCAGACGTGGCGTCAGCTTCCACTCGTCTTGCGCGAAGGCGGAGAAGTTCGTGTAAACCGGAAATGCGGGTGCATACGATTGACCAGAGCCTTCGTCTAGCTTGTTTCCCATAACCGAAGCCTGACTGATGAAGAAATACTGAACCACCGGGCTGGTCTGGTAAACGCTTGGCGACAGTCTGCGAAAATCGACCCCGAATTTCAATTGATGGCGTCCCAGCCAGAGTCCAAATGTATCCACCAGATTCCATTGCTGCTGCTGACCCGAGTTCGCGTATTGCGTGATGGCAGGATTGGTGCCACCCAGGTAGAGCGCCACGCGAACCAAGGCCGCAGGTTTCATTCCCGTTGAAAGCCCCTGCAGCTGATTCAGATCGACCGGGGTGGCTCCTCCCAGATTGCCGGGTGTGCCGGAAGCAGCCACATAGTTCGAGCTGTAATTGAGGCGAAACTCATTACTGGCATTGCTTGAGAACAAGCTGGTCGCGCCGAAAGTGTAAGTTCGGGCCGTGCTGGTCAGGGAATCGAGAACAGACGGAACACTCGTATCCTGCGAATCGGCGAGAGAGGAGGTATTGCTGAAGCGGAAGAACAGCCGCAGCTTCTCGTTGAACACCCGGTCTAAGCGCATGCTGGTCGAATTAATCGTGCTTGGGTTCGACCACGCTCCGACAAATTGCGCCAAGCCATTGCCTAAATTCGTCGCGCCAGGAGTGGGCAGGGGAAAGGCGTTGAGGACTTGCTGCAAGGGAGAAGGGGCGCTCGCGCGCAGGTTGGCGTCGGGTACATCCGTAAGCGTTGCGGCCTGTGGCTGACGCAGCCGCAACCCTTCGTAGGAGAAAAAGAAGAACGTATTCTCTGGGGCACGCCACACTCCGGGAATCCCCAGCGGTCCGCCGAGCGTACCTCCGAAGTCATTCTGCCGTTCGGCTGGCTGAGCCACTCCGTAGTACTTGTTGAACCAGTCGTTGGCGTCAAAGATGTTATTGCGCAGGTAGTCGTAAGCCGTTCCGTGCCATTGTTGCGTGCCCGAACGGGTGGAAAATGCAAACTGCCCGCCAGGATTCCTTCCATACTCGGCGGAATAACTTGAAGTCTGAACACGAAATTCGTCGAGAGCGTCTACCGATACCAGACTTTGCGTAGTTCCTAACGTCGTCGAGGCTGGGAGCGAGCCACTGGTAGCCGCCGTAGCCGGAGAAATATTGGCAACACCGGTATTTGCACTGACTCCGTCGACCGTGAAGTAGTTCGATTCTGTGCGCTGCCCATTGACGCTGAACTGCCCGGTGAAACTCGCGGGACTTTGCGGCGAGTTCGTGGTTACGCCCGGTGTCAGCAGGATCAGGTCCTGCAGGCTTCGTCCGTTCAATGGCATGTTGGCCACGTATTTCTGATCGACGACGGTACTCACCGCCGATGTTTCGGAATTCACCAGTGGTGCACCGGCTTCGACCGTGATGGTTTCGTGGAAGGCGCCGATGGGCAGGGTGAAGTTGAGCGAAATCGCATCTTGTACGTTGAGGACGATGTCAGGTTTGATCAGAGTTTTGAATCCGACCTTCGAGACTTGCAGGCGGTACGGTCCCGGAGGCAGATTCGGCAATACATAGAGCCCTTCCTCATTTGTCTTGGTGCTGTACTGCACACCGGTCACATCATTCGCGGCAACAATGTCTGCGCCGGTAATCGCGCTGTTCGATGCGTCCACCACCTGACCATTGATGTTTCCATTCGGCGATTGCGCAAGAAGGGGGAGGGAAAGAAGCAACGCGTAGACCGCAACACAGGTAAATAAAGAGAAGCGCATGTCGGCTCTCCAGCAAGTCGATGGGTTTTAGACACTCACCCATTCATTCGCAGGATGATCGGCTGCAGTACCAACTGATGACATATTTTAGGGTTGATTGGGAGCCGCGAATAAAAAAGAAGAAACTGTTACGGATGATTGGGATCGATGCGAAGCGAGGCGAACAATAACGACTTGCCGCTGGGAGTGGCACTGCCGCCATCCGGTTCGACGGTCACGAAAACTCCGTCGATCTGTGCCAAGGTTTTTGGATTGTCGTATTTCAAAACCCAGCGCTTCTTCGAGACATTGTCTTCATAGAAGATGCCCAGGTTGAGCGCTTGCTTGCGGTCTGGACCGCGGCGTCCCCATGCCTGAAATGTCGTCGCGTTCTTTACTTCGGCTTGCCGGTCCAAATCGTAGGCATAGAAGATCAGAGATTTTCCGCGCGTGTAAAACACACGCCCGTACGGCTTCTTGGTTTCGCCACTGCGACCGACATCGTAGACCTCGGCAATATAGAGGTCTCGTGCTCCCATCAGATCCCGAATATCGCGGTCATGTGCCAGTAACTGCTGTTGCTGATCAATGGTCGCGTCACGATCTTGCAGCTGCCGCGTCAGCTCAGCGGTACGGGTTTCGAGTGCTTTGGTATGGGCCGTATCCTGGGCCGACTGCTGACTCAACGAATCTAGTTTGCTTTGCAGGGACTGGGAATTGTTTTGTGCTGTTTGTAACTGCTGCGCCTAGCTCCGTCTGCCGCTGAACCAATTGCTGCCTGTCGGCATCGCTGCTACGGAGACTGCTTTCCAACTGCTGCTGCGCGGTTCTTAGATTGGCGATTTCGTCCGCTTGCCGTGACAATTGGTGCCGAAGATCGGCGATTTGATGATCCCGCTGCGTGATTTCCGAACGCGAGATCTCTCTTTCGTGCCCTAGGTCGCTGATCTCTTCTTGTAGCGAGCTTGAATTCGGGATCGGCGCGGGAGGGCTAAGCGCTATTTGGGTTTGCGAATGCTTCTGAAGTCGATAGGCATAGATGCCGACACTTAAAAAGAGCAAGACGCCGGCCGCACACAGTAACCAAACATAGCGCCAAGAGGTCTCATTCGTGAATGTTTGAGAAGTCGGTGAAGGGGGAGGGAAACTGCTTTACGGTGGTGCTCGTTGGCTCGGTCTTCTTCCCGCGAGATTCTGCGAAACAGTTCTCGTTCCGCCTGCTCCTCTGACCAGGACGGGTCTGCCTCGTCTCGTTACATCCTGCTTTGCGGCGATTGCGGGGATCGCCTCGTCAACAACGAGTTGATACTCTCGAAGCGCCTTCCGGCAAGAGAGCGCAAACAAGAAGATGCTCCTGTAGCCTTTTCTGTTCTTCCTCAGTCAGCTGGCCGGAGGTCGAAACGGCGCAGAGCTCTAGGAACTCGTCATGGGGTTCAGTTCGCGACAACGCCCCCAGCTCCCAGTTTGCACGGACCTTTTATCATACTGCCTGCTCTGTCGCGCTAAAGTTTGCTACCAAGAATTTGCTTTCTCAAGCGATCGAGGCCACGGAAGTAGTGGTGTTTGATGTTCCCTCTCGATTGTCCAAGTTTTACCGCAATCTCATCGAGGGTATAACCTTCAAAAAAATGAAGCCATATCGTTTGCCGTTGGCCCTCGGACAAGGCTTCGAAGGCTCTCTCCAAACCGCGACTGCCGACCAGTCCCGCAAGCGAATTTTCCGGCAATGCCACTTTCTGCGCGAAGATCTTTCAGTTCGCCTGCAACATCATCGATATCTACGGCCTTGTAGAAGTATCGGGAGGTCAGATATCGACGCCGGGATATGGCCCGTCGGTACGTCATCTGGAGAATCCAGAACTTCGCGCGAACCTTTCGAGATTGTCAAAGGTCCTGCAGAGCCGATGGATTAACACAAAGATGTCCTGAACCAGGTCATCAGCCTCCGAGGAATCTCGCAGAACGCGCTGTAGCCACTCCGCGGACGATCCGCGCGTAGCGCCGGAATAGAAGAGAGACGGCCTCCTTATCTTTCCCACAAACCTGGGTAACGAGGGCTTCATCCGAAGGTTCGTTGCTGGAACACGCCACGGAACGGACAGGATTGCGGCTATCTGTTTCAGCTTGCGCTGCAGTGGCAAGGGTCGCTAACCGGATTGGAAAGAAGGAGTCCGACAACCCAATACTCCTAGCTAACGGCGCGATTACTCCGCTTGAACCACCACTGCGGAATCTTGCCCGCAATGAGGCTTTAGCGCATTGTGCGCAGCCTCAACAAATGTAGCATTATAGTGCCATATACGCGAGCTGAGATTCGAATTCAATTGGGATGTGCCACGCCCGATTGGAATTCCAAACCGAAGACAAACGGATACTGTTCAGAAGGCGTTAGGTGCAGTCGTTACATCGCTGAGAATAAAGAAAGGGCTGTCACAAGCCGCCCTTGCCGATAGGCTCGGATACAGTGCGTCCTATATCAGCAAGCTTGAGCGTGGCGAAATGAATCCGACTCTGAGGACTTTATTCGATTTGTCTGACTCGTTGGGGATTGAACCGGACGCTTTGGTGAGAACTATGAAGCGTTGGTTCGATACCAGAAGATCGCGATTTAAATGGCACGAATAGCTTAAAGGGACCGGATTGCAGTAGGCAGAATTCGGACTTATCCGCCGGGTAGAAAAGCAAACCGCTTTGACTGAAGGCGCACGCTTGGAAAGCGCCCCCTGCGAATATCAATTGTGTCCGAATGGCCGGCTATCCGGAAATCATTGCGGTTCGAATGTCGAATAGGCCTTGTGACCTGATTCGCAGGCCACAAAGAAATCATGCAGGTTGCTATCAACCTGGAGTCTCTGCAGGGTAGCAGCCTGTGGGAAATGAACGAAATGGGTTATACAAGAAAACTCCATCCCCAACGAAACCTCCCCATGACTGGAAAAGTAAATGCACGTTCTTGACGCCGAGACTGGACGCGGTAGTCAGATTGTTTACTAGTTTTTGGGTATTAGCAGCGTTTGTGTCGCTACAGAATATTCCGTAGACATTCTCCGGCGGAGTTTGCGGTTGTGTTCCCATCGATTGGGATTATAGGCCATCATGTCTGCTTACGATAGAATTAAGTAGTTGGAAGCGGACAGTTATTTTGCGGGTAGAAGCCGTAGGTGAGTATCGGCAGTATTAAGAGAAACATGTAGGGCACTCGGAAAATCGCCGCTACCCACCACGATCATGATGAAGCCATGCAAATGATGGCGCGACTTGGCGACCGCCTCCTTGATGGTTCTGATATCGGACGGCGAGGGCGTAGGAATTGGCTCGGGATGGGTGTGCCAGTCGCCGATGAAATGCAATCCGTTCCGATGCATCTCATCTATCTCCCTCTGTTCCGCGCGGCGGTTTGGAAGGTAGAGGTATCGGGAACGGCGATCCTCATGGCGGGGGCCGGTCACAGTCGAGATCGTCACCTGTTCCTCGGTAAAACAAGCGAACAATTGTCCTCCGGCCTCAGGTGCATCATCACGGTGCTGTTGATGCTCAACCAAATGATTCAGGACGGAAGCGTCGATGACGAGGCGTTGTCGGGACTGTCCGATTTCGAAGGCAAGCGGATTACGGTGTCGCTGCCGCAACAGGCGTCGCACAATGGATCTCTTTCCCAAACACGGTCCTCCTGAAATGCGCCCTTCCTTCGTTCGATATTTCCATATAACCACTCTTTCGACCACGCACCTCCCGCCTCCAAAAGGAGCGATTCTTGTGCTGCCCAGATCCGGTGCGTCGCAACTTTGAGTTTCCCGAGCAACCCATCCAAGGTGATACTGGCAGCCGCCGAGATGGTGCCCAACAATTCAATCGGACCATAGGGCTGGAATACTGCCCCGCAGGCCGGCTCCGTTATCTGCTTCTTTTCCTCCGGCCACTCGGTGACCGGCAGCTTGCAATCTCCGGAGAGCGAAAATCCGCACTGGAGACATGGGCCACCCGAAAAGGTCAGAATGGCGTGACCCGCACAGGCATTCGGTTCCGTCCATGTGTAAACGACAGGAGAATTAATCTCGCCCGATAATTGTAAGAAGTTTAGCTCCTGCTCGGATTTCCAGTCCGCGGTTGCGCAGACGATGAGATCGGCTTTGGCGAGATGTTCCTTATGTTCAGCCAGGAATTGATGAGACGACATTTCGAACCCGTCACAGCGCGCGTGCGGGTAGGCCTTGCGCCAGGTATTGGCGAGCGCAGTCGCTTTCCGCGAACCGACATGATCCGCGCCGAGCGGATGACGGCCCACATTCGCCCATGAGAGATTGGCGGGATCGACCAGAATGATATGACCGACGCCGGCCATAGCGAGCTGGTGGGCGATCGGAGCACCGACCGAGCCACATCCGAAAAACAGAACCGTTTTGGAACCGAGCTCTTTCTGCCTCGGATCTTGCCCCCGTCCGTGAATCCATTCCGCGTCTACCCGTTCGACCTCCATCCGGCTGACGGCAGCTTCGGATGAAAAAAGACGTTGTGTCTGTAGGTGTGATGGTACCTTCCCGGCCGAAAACCATTATTACCGCGATCGCGTCTTTTGCCGCGGACATCTTTGGAAACAGGTTTGTATGTGCGGACAGCGGCTAGGCATGGTCCGTTCCCGGTCTCTGCGCCGATAAGGAAATAGAATGGGCTGGCTCCACTCTAGCGAAACGCTCCAATAATTCCATGCCGCCCGAAAGGGAGCTGGCGATCCGATAGAGATCGGCAGCAGTTTTGGGATATTCGCCAGGCAAGAGCGGTTCTTTCATCCACAACAAGCAGGCTGGCTCAGTTGAATCGAATTGGGGCTCGTTCCCATATAGATTCTGCAGCCAGGTGAGGACCTGGTGCTCGCCCTCGCCTACGACAGGCCGAGTCTTGCCGCGCCAGATTTGCACCAGCCGACTTGGGCCTTGTTGCGCGAGCAGGCTTCGGACTTTCTCTTCTTCTGTCGAGAGTCCGCGACCCCAGTAGGAGTAGAACTCGGTTCTGAAGTCATTCTGGTTCGCGCCCGATTCGCAGTCCAGGATCAGCCGATAGACATCGCGTAGAAGCCCGCCGATGACTTTGTCGGGATGACGGAATTTCGCGACGGTGCTGCGGCTCAGGAGGCATAGCAAGCCGTCTTCCTCAACATGAGGCCAGGTAAGAAACGCCGGCCTGTCGAGAAGAAAAAATTGCGGCAGCGAGAACGGGAACTGACGATCTGCGTAAATGTTGACTCGGCGCTGAGCGATCGCGGTTTTCACAACCAACTGCCAACCCGCCACGAAATGCCGTCCTTCAACGGATCGCGCTTCCGAGTCCGGAAGTCGCTTGGCGCCGCATTCATCAAGAAGGAAGGAATTTGCCTTGAAAATTCCCTCCTCCCGATATTGGACCATGATGCCGAGCTCATCAGGCATAACGACTGTTGCCGCCCCGCTTTACAGCCTCCGCCTCCGCCGCTTTCGCTCCGATGCGATCTACCATCCCGGCGGTTAGGACGGCCGGCGCATTGACGGATACCTTGCGCACCGATTTCGAAAGTCTGCTATCAGAAATCGTAAACTCGAGGGGAGCCGGATCACTTTCCGTCGGGTACTCGCCCGTGCAGACAAATTCGCCCTCTGCGCCCTTCGCGATTGATTCATATTCGAGCTTGGCAGCGTGGCAGGGTGGATCGCAGTCGTCGTCCTTGATCGCGCAGCTGCTGGCGATAATAAAACCACCCTTCCGAATCTGCGAAAGCGCCGATTTCGCGTTGGACGAAACCTTGGCCTTGTTGCCGAGATCGGTCCGGCTATCACGGGATAGTGAGTGCCACGAGCAGTGATGCGGTGTCAGCATTGAATCGTACGCGAGGATGTCGGGTTTATTTTTGTGCTTCTCCCAGAGTTTCTCCCAGATCAGCACTTCGGCATCGCCACCGGTGAGGAAGTTCTTCACCGTCTTGCGCTCCGACGTATCGGCGAGTTCGATGTTGAGAATAACGCTGGAGTGATTCTTGCCCAGTTCCTCTTCCTCCTCCTCATCTTCCGGGATCGGCAGCGGGGCGAGGAGACGGGCTTTGAACAATTGATTGTGGGTCCCGTTGACTCTATCGAAGACTTCATCGAGCTTAAGCAGAATGTTGCGGAGATCATCGGTCTTGCCGTCCTCGTCTTCGCCAAGGATGAGAATCCGGTCGCCTGCATCGATGCCCACGCACTGTTTATCGCGGGCAAGCTGCACGCGGCGCTTCGCTTCCTTCTGCAGGGCCTTGGCATCGTCGCACAGCGTATGGTCCTTCCCGGCACGGCGGAAAACGATCGGCGAGGACCAGATTTCGCCGATTAGGATTTTCTTTTCATTGTCTGGCCTTTTATCGTCCGTATAGTCTTTCGGCGCACCGAGATGAAAGTGTTTTTGGACGCCGCGACAATGGTCCTGGTCGGGGTGACTTGTAAGAAACACATCAACATAAGGCCGTCCCTTGCTGTCGCGCTTGAGGCGATCGCGGACGTCCTTAGCTACATCGCGGGTATCGTCGTCGGGGTCATCGGCGGCAACGCGAATGTTGCAATCGATGAGGATGGTGCTTCCGGCCTTATCGCCGAGGCGAATCAGAGTCATGTCTCCATTCGCCACGGGGAAAAAAGAAATTGTTGTCGACATACATTCTCCAGGAGCCGGTCGAGTGTACGGATTTTGCCGGCACCGCACTACTCAGGTTACAATACGTATAGATTTTATATCCATCTAATATTTAGATGGAAGCGTTCAATTTTTGTGGTCGAGGAGGCGAACAATCTTGGAGGTTGAGCAGATATGGCCGGTGCGGTGGAGCCAGCAGCGACGCTTGGAGTTTATCGAGTTTCGATTGTTCTGGGAGGGGAGGGTCAACCGGTCGGATCTAATGAATTTCTTCGGAATATCGATGCCGCAAGCATCCCTCGACTTCGCAAAATACCGAGAGCTTGCGCCGGCGAACGCCGTATACGACAGCACCGAAAAGACTTATCTTGCAGGAAGCGCGTTCTCCCCAGTTCTGATCCAAAATTCTGCGGAAGCCTACCTGAACAGCATTCTCGCTGTGGAGTCGGGCCACATTGAACAGAAGTCTACTTTCTTCGGCTGGCGTCCTCCCTCTGCTATTGTGGAGGGCCCCGGCAGATCGGTAGATACTTTCACCTTGCGAACAATGCTTCATGCGATCCGGGAGCGCCGCACAGTCGAAATCAATTACCAATCCATGAGCGCGGCAACTGCCACTGCTCGGAAGATCTCCCCTCATGCGATTGCATTCGATGGCTTTCGCTGGCACGCAAGGGCATTCTGCCATCAGCATCGCGATTATCGGGATTTCGTTCTCGCACGGATTCTTGGAGTAGCTACAGAGGATGTTTTTGAGACCGGTCCGGAAGCGGACCTCGACTGGAATACGTATATTGAAGCTATCATCGTACCCGCACCGCGGCTCTCAGACTCTCAACGCAGAGCTATCGAACTGGATTACGGAATGCAGAATGGACAGCTTGTACTTCAGGTCCGCGAGGCGCTGCTCTTCTATTATTTGAGACACCTAGGCCTTTTGGATCAGCCTGAGAAGCCGGCATCGACAGAACAAATCGTGCTGGCAAACAGGGCGAGGCTGGAGCCTTTTTTCAGAAAGCACGGAATCGAGTCACACTGATTAGAAAAAACACTGGTATGGGCAAATCTCTGAAGGAAAAAAACCAGCCTCAATTGATCGCCTTCGTGCTGGTCAACGCCGTCGGCCTGGGGATCGTACTCCAGGGCCTGAAGCAGGTGTTCTTTCTCCTGGACAGCCTGACGAAGGGTAATATCGCTGTGCTTGGGAGGCTTATCGTCATCCCGGCCGCACTCGCACTCATTATTGGTGTCTTGAGTTGGGCAGTTCCGAGAGGATGGAAAGAGATCTTGATCTTCTGGCGGCGCGACAAGAATTGTCTGCCTTCGAGCCGCGCTTTCACGGCAATCAGTTTTAGCGATCCGCGCATCAATTCCCGGCGCCTATCGGAGAAATACGGACCGCTGCCATCGGATCCGGCTCAGCAAACCGTGCTCTGGTATAGCTTGTACAGAAAGAACGCCGAAGAAGCAGCCGTGCAGGACGCCCACGGCGCTTATCTCCGGTATCGGGAGATCACTGCTCTCGCGATAAGCGTCATGGCCGTTTTTCTGGTCGCTTCAGTCTGGGTTCATCCCGATATCCGAACGCTGCTGGTCGGAATACTCCTCGTCGCCGGCGAGTACCTTCTTGTGCTGGTTGCGGCAAGAAATGCTGCGTCTCATTTCGTGGCCAATGTTCTCGCTATAGAAAGCGCAGATGAGGCTGTCATTTCGATATCGACGCTGCCAAGATAACGCTAGGTGCGATTATGTCAGTTCGTTAGGTGCCTTGAGCTCGCTGGCAATCGCCGCAAACTGGTCCAACGCCGCCTGCAAATCCTCGGCGATCTCCGCCGCGATCACATCCGGATCGGGTACTTCTGTTGATAGTTACTTTGTGTTGCACCTCATTCTTTGGGAGAATTGAGGCAGAGGCAAACAACAACTCGGCAAATAAAGGTGCGGGAGCTAGCGCAAAATCAGATAGTCAGAATTTCCTTCGTGATCCGTTGCTCTTGCTGTTTGCTGCTCCGCAACCCCAAACTTGTAATGTAACAACTACAGCTCCTGCTTCCTTTGAAGTAGCGAGCCTGCTTCTTCTCCACGTCTCTCTTCTTAGAATATCCCAAGACAGAGGTCAGGGCCGATGACGGCAAAGCGATTTCGCCAGAACGCAAAACTCAATACCGACAGTCTTGCTGGACCCCGGCTCGAAGCCCGAATGCTCGGCAGCGTCGGCGCGACGAACTCAAACCAGGTAGCGTCAGCGATTTGCATTTCACACTACGCACCGCACCCGCCCAGAATGTCCCGAACTAGGTGGGCGATATCGCGATTCTTGTTTTGAAGTTGGCGACGAACTGATTTGGCCGGTACATTTAGGCGCACACCGCAGGATGGATGTGCCCGCCCCATGCCACACCCGGGGGAGAGAACACTTTCCAGACTCTCGCCAGATACGACTTTGAAGGAAACCGCCGAAAAAAAGGTGTGGCCGCAGAATTGCGTGGGCTAGCAGTGACGATAACGAACGGCTAATGGAATGTCAGTTGCATAGCGTTGGTCCAGTTACCCGTCGAAAACGGAAGTTTCAGGCGAAGCTCGTCAGTTCTGGTGATGCTTACCTGCGCACGTGTATAGAGTAGGGTTCTCGCCACTCAGGAGAAATCTCTCGCGTGGCACATTTAGTTTGCCGCGAAGTCGCCTGTGGGCTGGTTTGAATTCGGCCACATCCTCAGGTACTGCCTGATCCTCGACGACGCGCTTCAACAGGGAAGCAAATTTCTTTGCAGTGAAATTCGTTCCTTCCAAGCAGTACAGAGCCGCTTTGATGCGCAGATCCTGCCACAAGGCTACCGACCACTTTTCGATCGAGATGGGACCGCCAGCCGCGCAATGTTCGAGATAAAACTCGGCTTTCTCGCGCAGCCAGTTGTGGCACGCCTCTTCAAACCGGTTCTCGTAGTCGAATTCCGTCCACCGCCGCTTGAAAAGCGAGTGGTCGATAGCCGCGATGTCGGGATTCGATCTGATTTCTTCGAGGAACTGCTCAACCATAACTGCCGCCGGGCGGGATCCCAATCGCTTGGCGGGCCGGAATTGATCAAAGCAAGTTCAAACGGGCGGTGACCTGGGGCGAGCTCCCAAATAGCATTGAGCGAGAAAACACCAGTGCCTATAGCAGGGTGATGGGAAGGAATCAGGCCGCACGCAGCATACACCATCCAATCGATTTCTTCCTGCAAACTCACCATTTCTCCGATCAACCGCGAGTGCTGGTGTTTTGCTCGCTGTTTGTTCTCTATGAGCTCATCAACCGATTCGAACGGGGCGGATATGAGAGGATGCGGCGTGGTGTACCCATTGAGACTTCGGTACCAGCCATCGTAAGCCTCGCCGGATTTGCTGAAGAGCAGACTGGGCGCTAAGGGATGTGAGAAGCTTCCCGCGTTGGCCGCAAGCTTCGCTGAGGTTCTGCAAGGTGTTTTTGGATTAGAGTCTCTTCCCAAATATCTTTGGGGACGACATAGTCGCCCAGAATATTCCCCGAGAACTCGAATCGATCATGTTCTCCTTGTTTCCCAAGGTCCCTTGTTGAAGCAGACTTGCTTGAGCCAGAACCCGGCTGTGCTGCTGTTAAGGCAGGCTGTCATCGCATAAAGCGCTTGCTCCGATACGGAGTGCTTCAAGGCTATTGCCTGCGCTTTTTCCTTGAAGGCGATGCCGTGATCGCAAATACACGCGTGGTTATACATGGCAATTTGCGGGAAGATCACGTTGACATCAATATTCAGCTTAGCGCGAGCGAGCCTTCGGTATTCGAACCATTTGAGATTGGTGTTCTTCTTCGGCGTCGTGCTTGAGATGATCAGGTTTTCCAAATGCTCCCGAAATGGTGTGAGGTGATCCGCCATTCTTTCGTGGAGAGGCTCGGGAAGCGGTGCCAGCTTTTCATCGTAAGGAAAGATGATCGCTGCGCTCGGCGTTACCTGCCAGTCCCGAACGTCTTCTCCCGTGCAATACAGCCGAATGTACTCTTGCGGTATTCCGCTTCGACGTGCGACATGCAGGGAAGGACATATACATCATCGGCACCCGTTATTAACTGCGCACCGATCGGTTCGGCACATTTCGTTTCGAGTTTCAGCCTTCAATGGTGGACAGGCGCTCGACGAGGCTTTTTGCAGCAGCGGACAAAATCCACGGGTGGACCGTCATCTCGGAAGTGGCCGAGCGGTAACTGAGATCCATTCGTCGGAGTACCCGACACGGTCGTGATGGTCCCTCAAGGAGGCCCAAAGAGGGCTGTCCTGCGGAGGCGTGCGCAGATCCCCCTTTGTCGTCGCGGCGACTGTGATCATGTGTGTCTCTGGAGGCTGTTCTGCTCGGCCAAAAATGATGCAAGTAGGCGTCCCATGCCCAGGAAAAGAAAGGCCGCTGCAGTCGACTATTTCGTCGATGGCAACCGTCGGGAGAAACTCTCGACCAATTTCTTCCCGAATTCACGCTTCGCGAATGCGTTCGATACGATGAAACCCAACTTCCCCTTGGGGCGCAGTGAGCCAAATGCACGCTCAAAAATCGCACGAGGAGATCGAAGCTTGATGGCGGTCATCCAGCGCTCCATGTAAGCGTGGCGTGCGAGTTCGTTCTTAGCGGTTACAAAAGGCGGATTTCCCAAGATGACGTCGAAGCCAGGTTGGGGGACTGCCTCGCCGCTCAAGACATTGCCGGATCTATCCCGCCAAACCTGGGGAATTCCAACTCCCAGTGGAAGAATCAAAACTCCGAAGCGACTTTCTCTGCTGCATGAAGCCATGCTGGCAACTGCTTCGGTGGCGGCTCGCCCATTGCGTCAAGCCAAGAATGAAATCCCTCTCCGATATCGACATCGAACAGCGGAGCAAGATGAGCATCGTAGGACAAGCGGAACCGGCGGAGATGTTCCCGTGCGACTTTGAGGTGCTCTTCCTTCTCGCTTACGTCTTTGAGAGTCTTCGAAAAAGTCTCGTTGATGTATCGGATAAAGCCGACGGCAACTCCCATTTGCTGCACGAGCTTGTACGCGAAAAGATTGTGGTGGAACTCGTCGGAGCAAGCACCCAAAAGGCTATCGCCGCACCGGAGGTGATGATTGAGGAAGCTCAAGGGCACGCCCTTACCGGCGCTTGCTATCCACAGCGAGAGCTTTGCAAGTTCCACTGCAAGCGGGTTCACATCAAGACCGTAGACGCATCGCTCGGCAACTCGCGCGCGGATGAGTTCGATCGTAGAGTCGAGCGGGAGTGCAAGCGTGTGCTTCTCGTTCGATTTCTTCTTTTTGGCAGACTCTAGGCCGGTTCGCACCCTCCCCAACTGGCCCCGACATACTGGGCCATGTATTCAACTGCGAACACGAGAAAGTGTCCGCTGCCCATCGCGGGATCGAGAATCCTCTGCGAGAACACCTGATCGATGATCCGAACAGGATCGCCCTCGCATGCGGTTTCGATATCGTCGAGCAGCGGCTTAAGGACCTTCGTCCCGATAAACTCGACGACAATATGCGGCGTGTAATAGCTACCCGTAGCTTTCCTGTCCGATTGGTCAGCCACGAGCTTGTAGTCGCCGGCAGCAACGAGCCGCTCAATTCGCTTGTCACCGAGAAGTTTTATCGCTCCTGCTTTAATGTCGGCGTCAGAAACCGGTTCCAGACGCCACTCAAGCAAACCCTCATAGATCGTCCCGAGTTCTCGAACGCGAAGCGTCGAGTAATCGACACGGACTGGGACGGTGTGCCCATCCTTATTTTCCTGATATACCCTAAGCAGCCTGTCGATGGCATTCGCCATGGACTGATTCGGGACCGTTACGCTTTCAAGAAGTGCTCGCGCCGGCGCGAAGTAATCGACGCTTTCGTTCGCGGCAGGGCTTGAAGTGGGCGGCTTACCTTCGAACAGGTGGCCATTGTATTCATCCGCGATCGCTTCAAAAATGTCATGCAGTTCGTGCCAGAAACTCTTACCATCCCAGTGACCGCCGCCAATCGAGTTCCCGTTTTTCTTAATGACCCGCTCTGCAATTTCTTCCGAGAGCGTCCGGTTCGACAGCAGGCCGTCCGCTTCCGCTTTCAGGATGAACAATAGCCTAAAGAGCTGGATGAGCGCCGCCTCATACGCCAGAACAGGCGAGATTTTGGGGTTGGCATTCATTAGGCCAGAGCCGATGAGTTCAACAGCGCCAAACGCCTGCCGACGAAGCTCGGCGGTAATCGCAGCCGCTTGGCGGGTCGCCTCGTCGTAAATATGGTCCAGCCGCCCGCCGCGACGAAGCGCCTCCCTGCTGAAGAAGTAGATTAACTGTCGAAAAGCTACCCGTTCTTGTTCTTTGAAGAGCGTTTCCTGGTCGGGAAGCTCGATCTCAAGGTAATCGTGTCGCAACGGGTCAGAATCACTGCAGTAGAGGCGCCACGTGTGCCCATTTGTGAGAACGCCCCAGCGCGGACCTCCGCTGCGGCGGGCATTTCCTAAATAGAATTCGATCTGGAAAATGCGGTCGGACAGATCCGATTTCTTTGGTTTTTCGCCGAATTCTTTGCCCCACCGCTCCGCTTCCACAACAGCGCAACTGCTCCGGAGCGCTTCAATTTCGCTCCCGTCCGTAATTAGTCGCTGGGCCTCCTCAAATCGTTCCTGATCCTCGTAGAGGGCATAATCGAGTTCTTTGCCGAAGTGCTGGACGGCTGGGCTCCAGTGGAGCCCAAGAATCTCAAGTGTCGGATTCAGGAGAAGATCGCGGACGGCTTGTTCGTTGCTGCCCTTGGAATTAGGCTTGTTCTTGATGAGAATCGGACGAACTCTGTCGAACAATACTTCGATTTCGGCGGCGCGGGAGTCCTGTTCCGCAGCCGTCCAGTCTTCCCGCTTGGGAAGCTGGGTCGCAGGTAATGCGCTGAGATGAGTTGCCCCCGCGCGCAGAAATCTATATCCGACCCGTTTCCCATATGTTGTAACCGGTTGTGTGTAGCAGGGTATAACGAACGGAGATAATAGCGAAACGGATTCCGGTCAATCTACGCCATTACAACGTCTGCGATCGCGACTGGAGCTAGGAGTCATACTACGTGGAACCGCGGCTGCGCAATTGGATCGAATTCTTAGGTTCGTGCTAAGAATGGCCGCGCCTTTCAGCGTCTGACAAAAAGGGGGTAGAAACAACCACTAGATTGCATTCGTGCACCACTTCACCACAATCTGTCTCTAATGTATTGCGCGAGTTGCCGGTATCCACAGCGCGTGATAGTCCCGTCTAACGGTCAGTTCGGAACGTGCCAATACCATGAGGAACGGTAAACTGCCTTTCCTCGCCAACTGCGCTGTTCCCACATATCCGTTCCATTGCTAAATTTCACCGAATCATTCATGTTGTTGTAGATCGTCTCGCTTATGAATGTCGCGGAGGGATGCTCGCTGATGCTGCTTAGTTTCGCCGCGTAATTTGTGGCCTCGCCCACCCACACGAGGTCATTGGCGCCGCGAATGCCCGTCCTGGCTACCAATAGCTCACTTTTTTATCAATGCCGACCACCTGTTTTAGCTGGAAGTCGCTGTCGTACTGCTTCTTAATAGCCGGATTGATAATTTCAAGGACCGCGGCTTTAATCTTCATACCGCAGCGGACCGCCGAAGTGTTTTTCGCAATCCCGATAAATACAGCCATTACGCGATCGCCATCATATGCCGTTATCACACCTTCTTCCGACCTGATGATGCGAGAGGCGCACAACAGATAGTTTGTAAACTTCCGCTGCGAACGTCGCGGCCTTCGAGTCGACCATATTGGTGGAGCCGTCGATGTCCGCGTACAGCATTCCCGGTTAGCTTCACGCCGTCATTGTCAGGCTTCAAATCCGGCGTATCCGGAACAACTTGACCGTCGCGAATCAACCACTGCGAGCGGAAAGTCTTCGCCACCTCCGACTTCAGGTCATCGGATAATCCCATTTCGTTTGTCTCGGCTGAGGAAAGACGTTTATGAAATCGACCACCACCAGTTTGACTGATAAATGATTCTGTTGTCGAAGGTGTTCCATCGCACTGCTTCCCACATTTTCCGGCCGTCTTTTGCGACTTTCACGTCCTCAATCATGGCGTCGTAGACTTCTTTCGTGATGTAGGTTTGGTACGAATCGGAAAGCGCAGCCAGTTTGGCAGCATAATTGGCCGCCCTGCCGACCCACACCAGATCGTTAGCGCCTCTTACCCCTGTCTTGGCGACGAACAGCGGACTGGTGTCGACGCCGACGACATGCTTCAAGGCATACACGCTCTCCTTGTAGACCGCATTGTGTGCCGGGTTAACAATGGACGAAACGGCATAGTTTATTTTCAGCGCCGAGCGAACGGCGCGCGTGTTCTTGAGGTCACCGATAGAACCAGCCATCACTCTTGTCGCCGTCGTATGCAGTTATCTCTCCGTCCTCACTGCGTATAATCTTGGCGGCGCAATGAAGGAACGTCTTGTAGATTTCGGCCGCGACGAATGCCACCTGACTGTCGACCAGATTGGTTGAATCCGCCAGATCCGCATACAGTACAGTCGCATCAAGCTTGACAGCATCATTGTCTAAACCGACGCTGTCGTCCTCCGGCACGACCGTTCCGTGACGTTCTTCCCACTTGGAGCGAAAAACATCAGCTACTTCGCTCTCCAAATCAGCTTTTAGTCCCACGGAAGCCTTCCTCTCACCGGTTTGGCCCTAGTTCGCGGATGATGTCCCGCAGCTTGTTGAGGTCGTTGCGAGCGAAGTCGCCAAATTCTTCTTGTCGTACTTGTAAGTGATCGTGTTGATGCCGGCGAGATCAGAAGGCAGCTTGATTTCCTCTCCCCGCGGTTCCACCAGCAGTGACCGATGGCGGCCCAGTCGGCCCATGAAGAAACCGAGCTCGAAGATCACGTTGTCTCTCGGCGATCCGACCGCTCTCCTCGGTCTCTCCGTCATTCGTCAGGTTCAGCTACGGCGATTGCCACATCGGACTCATCGAGAGCGCGTTCAATACTTTCAATGGCGTAATAGGAGGCCTGAAACACACCGTCTGTCCACACGGTCACGTTGAAGGGATCATGGTCAAACGCGTTTTGGATCGTTCGAGCAATCTCTAGCGCCTCCGCAGACGAAATGATAAAGACACGAATCTTGTCGCTAACTGCTGTCACCAAGGCATTGCGCTGCTCCAAACGCCTAGCAAGCTCTTTTGCGAACCGACGCCAGATGTCCGGATGCTTGTTCCCAAATTCAACAAGCCGCGCTTCGGAAAACCTGATAACAACGGAGTCCTCGCGCGCGACGACTGTCGCCGAGCGCCTTTGCGTGTGTTGAATCGCAGCCATCTCGCCAACGTGGTCATTTGGAAAGCGGCCGGCGACAACTCTGCCGTTTACGACGATGTCAAAAGAACCCGTTACAATCAGAAATACGTCGCTATCCTCCCCACCCTGCTGGACGATCGCAGTCCCGGCCTTCACATCGAGAAGTTCTCCACTCGTTGCTACTTCTGTCGCAAGCTCTGCGTTGCCCGCGACCAATCTTTTGATCCCTCAACGTGTCGATGAGGGCTTGTCGGCCGGACTCACCAGCGAAACGGTTTTTCATGTTAGTGCCTTCCACGGCATTACGATCCGAGTTGTTTAATCGGTCAGGATAAAGGTATCTAGCTATTGCCCTCAATACTTCACATGGAACGTCGGGCTGTCTCCGGGCTTGCTCTTGCGCCGATCGTAAAAGCGGGGAGTAGGGACGTTGATCTGCCCGAGCCATTCCTGGACTTTGGCGATGTCAGCCTCGTTTGAAAGCGCATTCGTCGCGACCGAAATCTACAAGACGTTCCTTCATTGCGCCGCCAAGATTATACGCAGTGAGGACGGAAAGATAACTGCATACGAAGTCGACGAGCACGCGGCTCCAAGAACTTCCGCCTTCGCGCCGCTAGTCGAGAGGACCGCCGAATATTTCTCTGCGGAGACACTTCACGGAGTTTTTAATTCGGTAGATAGTCTGGGTTAGGTCGTGCTGCGAAAGGTCTGAAGCAGGTGAATAGCTTCATCGATGGCAATTTGAGGCTGCGTGGACACTTCGGCCATGATTCGCAGCTAACTATACCAAGTTCGCGCCAGATGGCTCACATAGCGAATTTTGCGAATGACAACGTCCTTTATCAAACACGATCCAGACGGGCCAAAGTGCTGCTTTGCGAATTCCTGAACCTGAAATCCGGCAACCGAATCTCGGGCTGCACCGTCCGGTAACTAAGATCCGGCACCCAGTACTCACTGAACTTGTGATAATTGACTGCGTGTCCTATCAAGCGTAGCATCGCGCGAAAGTTGCTGCCGGATCCTATCGCTCGGAGTACACGCATAGCGCTTCCCCAGATCCTATGGATTTCGTTATGACGGAACCCGATACAGTCGACGGTAAACGTCGTTCGCAAGACGCGCTGAACCACTCGTGGAAAATCGCTGCGGTCTCATTCTCGCTACTGTCTGCCATCCTGCTATTCGCCGTACTGGCATTGAACATTCAACAGACGAAGGTGTCGCTGACTTTGCTCTTCGCAATCGCAGCCCTCATTACTGCTTTCGCTGTTCTGCTGACGATCACGCTTCTGCAGATGCGCCAAAACCAGCGCTACGCAGCCAGCGTTCTTGAAGCGACGAGGGAGGAGTTTCAAGAAATGGCCAGCAACATCCAGGAGGTCTTCTGGATGATAGACGCTGATACCAAAAGAGCTCTGTACATTAATCCTGCATACGAGACGATCACGGGTCGGTCCCGTCAATCGTTAATCCAGAATCCGTTCTCTTGTGAGGAAATGATTTACCCGGAGGATCGCGCTCATGTTTTGGCGGCTTTCGATGAAGCTACTCGAACCGGAGAATTCCATCAGAGATTTCGGATCGTTTGCGCACAGAACGAGATTCGATGGGTGAGTGTCCACGGATTCCCTGTCAGGGATCACACGGGTAAAATCCAGCGACTCGTTGGCACGGCACAAGAAATTACAGCCCAGAAACAAGCTGAAGATCAACTCGCTAAGAATCTTGAAGTCACCCAATCAGCGTTGGCCGAAACCGAGGCGTTGCATAATGCAACACTGGCGCTCACGCAGGATTTGCGCATGGACTTCGTTATGGGAGCGCTGCTTCGGTCGTTAGGCGAACTGATTCCGTATACGTGTGCTCGCATTCTGGTGCCCGATGGAGGGTCGCACGTGTTGGCACTGGGGGAACAGTTATGTCCTGAACCAGCGAACGCATCTCACCAAATACCCGCTGACCCTCAGCACCGAGAAATCTGCCTTCTTGAAGCGATTGCTAACTGAACAGAAGAGCGTGTTGATCTCCGACACTGGGCAGGAAGAACAATGGAAAACCTTCAAAGGCCATGGTCAACTGCGCTCCTGGCTCTCGGTTCCATTGGTGGCTTCTGGCGAGTATCTTGGGCTGCTTTCAATCGGCCACGCTGACCCGAATCGGTATACGACCGAGCATTTGCGACGAGCGGAATTGCTAGCGATTCCGGCGGCTGCAGCCATCCAGAACGCCCGCCTGTACCAGACAGCACAGATCTACGGTTCGGAACTCGAGAAGAGAATCGCCGAACTGAAACATGCGCAAGCCGCTTTGCTCCAATCAGAGGACAGCCGCAAGATCTCTGAGGATAAGTTTCAAAAAGTCTTCCATTCCAGCCCCATTCCGTTCTCTATCACCACCGTCAACGAAGGGCGATTCCTTGACATCAACGCGGCTTTCGAGCGCCGGTACGGTTACTCGCGAGCAGAGGTGGTCGGCCGCACGGTTGGTGAACTGCGGATCTGGGAAGATCCTAAGGACCGCGTCTTGATGCTTGCTCAATTGCAGCGACGGTGGTCCTATTTGCAGTGTAATTACTCGTCTTCGAACCAAGTCAGGCGAGGTGAAGACCACCGCTTATTCGGCAGACAAGATTCAATTTGATGGACAATCCTGCATCCTCGCAGTTTCCGAAGACCTTCCCGATAACGACCACAAATTGATGAACTGAGTATTCACAACAGGTTCATAACTTCCCGTAAACCAACACACATGTTTACAGCTCGGGCCGCGATTTGCCCCGAATCGCGGACACAAAACAGAAAAGTTGTTGTCCCCGTCCCGGTATCGTTCAGCATACCTGACGCGCTCGTGAGGTGAGGCACGGCTATACCCGATGACTCCACGATCTTAGAGACAGAACCATAACTCTCGCCAGACTGTTTGAGATTGGAAGTTCACGCGCGCTGAGCAGGATTAGCAATGAACGGAAGAAGCTGCGGTTGTCTCATTTGTGACCTTGAGCGCGCTTTGCTCGAAGAGTTTTCTGATCTGCAAAATCGGATTGCATACCTCACATTCGTTTCTGAGAGTCCCATCTTGTCCCGGTTTCAATCCGTCTCAGAACTCATGCAGTATCTCCACCGCTCTGAGTCTGGGACAGACAACACTCCGGCAGCCGCAGACCAGATCCTTGGGGAGTTGGTCCGTTTGTGGGAGTGGCATCGAGAGATGTGCCAGAAGCTGCTTCTGCTGGCCTTGATGCCTGCCGTGCACAAGACCAGCCGAGTTATTGCGGCTCGCTTTCCGACACTAGCGCGCGAAGATATCGGACAACATCTCCTCACGTCGATGCTCGAAATTCTTCGCTCCAGGGGCTTGCGTACTAGACGATCGCACTTTGCTTTCGCCATCGCTCGCTCCCTGCGGCGATACTCTTTCCGCTGGGCGATTCGGGAAGCAGGTTTTGTGCCGAGCGAAAATGATGAACGTTTGGGCGACTCTCGAGCAGATGGCAAATCGGATGAGGCACTCGAAGTCAGTATCGAATTGCGGAGTTTCCTTCATCGCTGCTTGTCCGATCGGTTGTTGACCGAGAGCGAACATGAACTGTTGATTCTCTTCAAACTCCAAGAAGTCCCGGCGGAAACGCTGGCAGCTCGCGAAGGACTATCCGAGGGTGCATTCAGGCACCGGATGTTGCGTTTGGTTGCGAGACTCCGACGCGTGGCGCAGAACCCCGCTGTCACCGCTGTTCGAACTGCGAAACCCGCAACAACCGTCACAAACAAGTCGCAGCAGGGAAGAACTTTCGCAGCGTAGATCGAAACCGAAATATTTCTGAGCGCCCATCGTCCGGTTCTTACGGTTCCAAACAGATTAGGTAGGAGAAACAAGTTCTCGCCGACCTGTTTGTACGAAAAAACAAGACGAACACTGGGAACGACTGGCAATGGAACTCTTGTTCCAAACGCTTCAGGACCTTCTGAAGCCACACGTCCTCCACCGCTCCTGGTAGTCCCTCTCATCTGTCTTAGGGTCGGCGAGAACTCTAACTGTCGCATTAGGAGGCATCAACATGGCCAGTTGCTCACTGAAAACACTTCGCCGGCGCCTTCGCAAACATCACCTGCTGCGTCGAGGAGCACTGATCTCCGCCGTTTCTCTCGTGGCCGCGCAGGAGGCGCTCGCGCAGGCTGCCGGAGGTTCTCCATGGACACAGGCGGTTCAAGTGCTGCAAACAGCATTCACAGGTCCGATCGCCACAGGTCTGGCGTTGGTGGCCATCGTGGTTGGTGGGCTGATGTTTGCTTTTGGGGAAGGCGCCGCCAAACGGACCTTATCTGGCGTGATTTTCGGCGTCGGTATGGCCGTAGGGGCTGTGAACTTCATGTCCTGGCTCTTTGGATAACCAGGCGCTGCACTCGACATCAGTCGAACAAACTGGAGCCAGCCGGATCATGTCACGACGCGTCAATCCCGTCTTCCGCTCTCTCAATGCTCCGCTCACCTTGCTGGGCGCCGAGAGGAAGTTGTTCTTCGTCGCTCTGGTGATCGGTGCCGGGGTCTTCAATCTGCTGCATACGTTATTCGGTGGAATCCTGATGTTTGCCTTGTTGTATGTCTTCGCCCGTTGGGCCACCAAGACCGATCCCGAGATTCTCCGCCTCTTGCTCAATTCCGCAAGGAGTCGGCAACAGTACGACCCGATCAAGTTTGCGCCTCTTCCCGTGCGCAGGGTGGATCATGTTTAGGCTCGAGCGCGCAACGCGCAGCCATCACGAGGCCGGCTCGTTGAACGACCGCGTCAACCTCTTCGGATTCATCGACGACCACACGTTCCTGACCAAGAGCGGAGATGTTGGGGTGGTAGTTGCTGTAGAGGGGATGGATTACGAATGCCTCACCACCGACGAAATCGATGGGTTTGCAAAGCGTCTCGAATCTGCCTTCAAGGTTTTCGACGACCGGTGCCGCGTTTATCAGTACCTATTCAAGCGGAACCACGAAACGATTCCTCACCAGCCTTACGCTAATCCCGTCGTAAACGCTGCCATTGAGAGCCGCATTCGCTACCTGAAAAGCAAGGCCGATAGCCTGTACTCGCTCACGATCTACTATGTCGTTCTGCTTGAAAGCCGCAACCGAAAGTCCTCTCTGCTCGCGAATATTGGGAAGCATCCGGCCGCTGCAGCCAGAGAATTGCTGGCCTCCCTTTCCACCGAAAGACAAGTTGTCTTGCTGCGGGATGAGATTGATCGTATGCGTTCAAGCCTGAGTCATAAGGTCTCCAGCTTCTTGCTGCAGGTCGGAGACTTTTTGCCGGCGATGATCCTCCCCAAAGACCGGGCGTTTGCGGTGTTGAAGCGAATCCTAAACCTGGCACCTCTCAAACTAGACAATGCGCGACTGAAGCACGATACGTTCTTGGACTACTACCTCTGTGAGTCCCACCTGGAATGTCATCGTGGCTTCCTACGTATCGATGATTACTACGTCAAGGTCCTGACACTCAGAGAGCCATCTGCGCAAACCTTCCCGCTAATTTTCAGGAGGCTGCTGGATGTTGAGGCCAACTTTTTCATCGCCACCGAGTGGCGCAAGGAAGCACAGGACAGAACCCGCCATCGCATCCATTCCCGGCGGCGCCATTTTCACAATACCAAGCGTTCCCTCGTCAGCTATTTCGGAAGTTCGGATACGGCTCCTAATCCTCACGAAATCCTGATCGACGACTCGAAAGAGGCCCAGGTGCGCGATCTAGGGGAAGCCCTCAAGGAACTCGAAGTCCATGGTCACTACTTTGGCGAGTTTTCACTTACCGTCGTGGTATATGACCTTGAACTGACCAAGGTCGAAACGTCTTGTGCGGAAGTCTACAAAGTATTCAGCGTCCATGACGCGCAGCTGTACGACGAACGCTACAACCTGTTGAATGCCTACCTGGCAACCATCCCCGGCAATCGTGCCTTTAACTTGCGCCGCCTCCTCATCACCAACGCGAACTATGCTGACTATTCCTTTTTCTTCACGCTGCATACCGGGGAGCGCCGGAACTACCACCTCGGAGCCGAATACCTGGCGGTTCTTGAAACCAATCACAAAACCCCGTACTTCCTGAATCTGCATCATCGCGATGTGGCGCACACCGTCATTCTGGGACGGACAGGTTCGGGCAAGTCGTTTCTCCTCAACTTCCTGATCACCAATCTTCAGAAGTACGACCCCTACACGTTCATCTTCGACTTAGGCGGAAGTTTTGCCAGCCTGACGCGACTGTTCGGTGGTTCCTACCTGTGTGCTGGGATTGCGTCTGGCGATTTCAGGATCAATCCGTTTGCGCTCGGCGCCGGAGAAACGAAACCTGGATTTTCTAACTCTGTTCCTGCGTGTGCTCATGGAATCGCAGGATGGCCGCAGGATCACGGCTGACGAAGAACGTGAGCTCTACGAGCAAATTCAGAACCTCTATGAGCTGGGAGATGCCGCTCTCCACACCCTGAGTACGCTGGGGAACACGCTACGCCGAGATCTCGATAGCCGACTCTTCCGCTGGAAACAAGGTGGGCAATTTGGCCACGTCTTCGACAATGCCGACGACACGATCTCCTTCTCGCGTTTTCAGTGCTTCGATTTTCAGAGCATGCGGGAGTATCCCCAGATCCTGGAACCGCTCCTTTTCTACATCCTGCATCGGGCCGACGCGATCATTCGCGATCCCAAACTGAGCCATGTTTTCAAAGCTTTCTTCATCGATGAGGCCTGGGTATTTCTGAAGAATCCGAGCATTCGTGGCTACATCGTCGAGGCACTCAAGACGTGGCGCAAGCACAACGCGGCACTAGTGTTGTCCACGCAATCGCTTGACGAGCTTCGCAAGTCCGACATCCTCGACGTCATTCTGGAGAGCTGTGTAACGAAAATCTTCCTCGCCAATCCGGACATGGACAGGAACCTTTACCAGCAGCACTTTCACCTGAACGATCACGAAATCGAGCTCATTGCAGGCCTTGTCCCGAAGCAGCAATTGCTGATCAAGAACCCCGATGTTGCCAAAGTCGCGAACCTCAACGTCGACGCCAAAAGCTATTGGCTCTACACCAACGATCCTTACGACAACCGCAAACGAGATGAGGCTTTCGCTACCTACGGGTTTGAAAGAGGACTCGAAATCCTCGCGGCTACGAAGTCCAAGCAGTAACAAATCGAAGACTGCATTCCAGGAGGCAAATGTGAAAGGACTTGTAAAACATCTTGTGTGGTGTTGGCTTCTTTCGCAATTAGTGGTTCCTCTCCGCGCGGCCGAGAGCGCGCGGCTTGTGAAGTATGCGCAAACCGACGTGGTTCCGATCCACGCCAAAGTGCGCTTCTCGACCCTGATCGTCCTGCCCGCTGACGAAGAGATTCTGGACTTTACCACCGGGGACAAGGACTTCTGGATCATCAACGGCGCGCACAATCTCTGCTACCTGCACCCCGCCCAGGAAGCGATTCGCAGCAACCTGAACCTGATCACCGCCAGCGGCCATATCTATTCTTTCCTGCTAACGGAAATCAGCAAGGAAACAGATGCAGAGCCTGATCTGAAGGTGTTTGTCGTTCCGAGCGAGGAATCGAATCTTGCGGCGCATCTCGCCCCCGCGAAGTTCGTCCCGGCCAGCGAAGCTGATGCCTACAAGAACGAGTTGTCGCAATTGCGTAATCAAGTTGCGCAAGAGATTCAGCAGGCTCGGGCACGGGCTGAAGCTCGCGTTGCGGAATACAAGCAGGCCTATCCTGCGACGCTGCGGTTTGACTATGTGTACAAGCGCAAGGCAACTCAGGCGCCTTTCCTCGTGTCGGAGATCTACCACGACGACAGCTTCACCTACATCCGTTCGACGGCACGGGAGAAGCCCACCATCTACGAGCTGAAGGATTCCAAGCCCAACCTCATCAACTTCGACTACGAGAACGGACTCTACGTCGTTCCCAAGATCATCGACAACGGATATCTCGTCGTGGGTAAGAAGAAAGCGACCTTCACACGCCACATCAACGCGCAGTAGTCCCGCGGCTTAACGAATTCAGTCGAGGCGAGGCTGGTATGGAAAAAACGATCAAAGATATGGCCCCAAAACCATCGGGTCTTCTGCCGAAGAACCTCCAAGCATTCATTTTGGTGGGGCTCGCGCTGGCTATGGTCGTCATCATGGCCCTTACCGGCCACAAGCGTCCGGCCGCCAAACCTGCTGAGGAAAATGCCTCGACACCAGCTCCCATCTCGGTGAATGCCAGCAAAGTACTCGACTTTCAGAAGGGCATCGAACAGAGTCAACAAGAGTCTGCTCCCCAGGCTGAAGCCGCGCTGCTCGAACAGCAAAAACAACTTGCGGCGCAGGGGAAATGGCCAGGCCAGCCCGCCGCACTCCCCCCTTATGGAAGCCCCATTTCCTCTGCATCCAGCAACGGCACCTACCCTCCCACCGCTTATGCCGCTGCTGGTTCTCAGCCTGGGGAGGGACAACCCACAACCGATCCGATCCGAGACGAAGCGAGAAAGCGCCATTACTTGTCTTATTTCGCTGACAACGTAGCTCTGAGCTTTCGCAAAGATGTTCCGGTACCGTCATGGAAAGTGCCCGCCCCAGTTGGTGGGAACGGCTCCCAATCAGCCTCTGTTGGGCTGGCACCCATGTCGGTTGCCCGAAGCTTCGAGGAGCAAGATCAACTTCTCGCCCAGGCGGGAGCGCAGCTTGCGCGCGAGGAACAGTTACTGCAAAACATGCAGCCGAACGGTGCCCCCAGTACGTCCGGCACCACCACTCTGCCAAATAATGCGCGGCCAAGCGGACCAACCGGCGCAGCGGAGATTCCAGCTTCCGAAGCGAAGCCAAAGATCACAAATCACGATGCCTTTACCTTCTGCAACGGCGAATCCCATCACGAGCAAGAGCTATGTGATCTTCGAGGGCACCGTTCTTGAAGCCCTTCTGGTTAACCGCCTGGACGGCAGTTTTTCAGGACCTGTCAGCTGCCTTCTGTCTGACGATGTCTACTCGCACGACCGGCAACATCTACTCATTCCTGCTGGCAGCAAGTTGCTTGGAGAAGCCAGCAAGGTCGCGAACTTTGGGCAGACCCGGCTAGCGGTTACGTTTCACCGTCTCCTCATGCCAAATGGATATTCGGTCAGCCTCGACCAGTTCAAGGGGCTCGACCAGGAAGGCGCGACTGCGCTGAAAGACAAGGTGAACAACCACTACGCCAAGATTTTCGGCGCCTCCCTGGCGCTCGGTGTCCTTGGCGGTGTAGCTCAAATCGGAACCGGAAGCGCTCTCACCTCGACAGGCACCGAACGGATTCAGGAAGGGTTTGGGGTTGGCATGGCCAACGCTGGAACTCAAGTTCTGGATCGCTTCTTAAACATCCTTCCTACAGTCACAATTCGCGAAGGTACCCGGGTAAAGATCTATCTCTCAGGTGACCTTCTCTTGCCCGAGTATTCCGCCCACAACCTTTCATCGAGTCCTTAAGAATCGCTCGAAACCTCCAACTTCACTGTCCCGCATAAGCCAACTAAGGAAGGAGATCGAATCCATGAAGAGACTTTTGTGTGCCGCCATCATCGCCGTAGCGCTCGTCGGAGGGCCCGCCAAAGCCAATGCGCAATTCGGATTAAGTGTGGTTTATGACCCCACTAACTTCCACAACGCCGTACTCCGCTACTACCAGTTGATTGCGCAATTGAACCAGATGCGCATGACTTACACGCAAATCGTCAACCAGTACAACCTAGCCGTGCAGATGGCGCATAGCCTGCCCAACATGGCTTCTCGTTACGCTACGACGTGGGCTCCATGGCGATATGCCAGTGCGCAAGACGCATACGGGAACTCTGGCGCTTGGATCAACGGAGCCAACACGGGTGTCGTTCCGAACGTCTTGGATGGCTATGCACGAGCGACGAATCCGCTCCTTGCGTACTCTCCCACTTTGCTTTCGGCCATGCCCGAGTCCCAAAGGCAGCGCATTCAATCGGACGGCGCGACCATCGAACTGAGCGATGGAGCGTCCCAAAATGCACTCGAAACGATTGGCGCAATCCGCGCCAATGCCGCTAGCCAGCTCAACGCTATCAACAATATTCAGAATGATTCTTTTTCCAACAACCCCGATCTCAATGCGGAAGTGTCCGTGCTGAACAAGGTCAATGCGACCAATGTTCTCGCTCTTCAGAACGCGCAGGACAGCAACAAACTGCTGATGGCCATCCTTGAGCAGCAGACCATCCTTGCCAAACAGGCCCGCGATTCTGCCGTCGCGATCGCCAATTCCGATCTCGACCGTCGACTCAATTCCGTTGGTCTCCATCAGCAGCTGACCAGCGGTGTTGGGCAGACGTTGAATACTTATCGGTTGCCGTAAAGGAAGCAGGTTGAAGGGAAGGAGCACGCGTATGGGTCAAATGAACGCCATTACAGGCTTCATCACGCAGCTGCTCACGCAGCATGTGGGCCAGTTTGCGTCACTAGGACAGGGTATGTTCCTTTCCCTTTCGACCATCATGATCGTTTGGTTTGGTCTCAAGGCGGCGCTCAGTGCCGGAGAGCGCGGCGCCGGCTTTCAGTTCTCGAACTTTGCCGGCCTGGTGCTGATGATTGCGTTTGGCTACGCGATGATCGAGTACTACGACACTCCTATTCCTGGCATCGGAAGGAGCTTCTATCACGTGGTGGTGGATGAAACCGAATACCTCAGCGGGCTGATTGCCAGCTCACAACTACAGACCGCCGACGATGCTGTCAGCCAATACCGCAGCCAGATCCAAGTGCCCGGATTGACAGATATCTCCGGCAGCATTGCCTATGTAATTGATTTGGTGATCCTGTCACTCTGGCAGGCTGTCGCCATCATTATTATTGCGTACGGCTTCATCGCCGAAGCCGTCTGCGTTCTGGTTGGCCCGATCTTCATACCGTTCTTCATCGTTCCGAAGCTCGAATGGCTGTTCTGGGGATGGTTCAAATGCTTCCTTCAGTACGCCTTCTATCAGGTTATCGCCGCCGCCACCATGTTCGTCATGGGTAACCTCATTATCTATGTACTGAACAATGCTCCGTTCGTTCCGGTCCCCGCTCCCGCAGTCCTCCTCAGCCTCTTGATTGTGGTCTTCCTGGGTGGCGTGTATGCGCTGCTGAAAGTTCCAGCTCTCACCAGCCACATCTTCAGTGGCATGTCTGGCCTCTCTTCGGGAGGCGTGGTCGAGTACTTCTTGTCATGAACAGCGACACCAGCTTCAACGAAGCCAAGCAGCTTTACCTCGAGAAATATGGCGACGCGATCGTCACCAACAATTACCTGAAGATCGCTCTTGCTCTTCTTGCGATCGTGGCACTGGGACTCATCGTGATGAACCTTCGCACCATCCAGGTGTTTCGCAGTTTCCGGCCGCTGGTAATCCGGATCGACGAACTCGGACGGGCGCAAGCGGTGGACTACAAGAGCCTGGAATATCACCCCGGGGATCGCGAAGCGAAGTATTTCCTGTCCGAGTTTTGCCGCCTCTATAACCGCCGCAACCGCTACACCATCCATGACGACTTTACTAAGGCACTCTACTTTCTCGATGGCAGGCTTGCCAACGAGACGATCCAGCTGTCCAAGAAGGACGATAGGATCCGCGCTTTTCTGAATAATCCTTCTGCACCCGAAGTCGATGTGGACGTCGAGAAGGTCGCGTTGGAAGCCATGCAAAAACCTCCTTACCGCGCCTCAGCTGACTTCGTCCGCATTGAGTACGCTCCAGCTGATCACTCTGTCCTGCGCCGGACCCGTTACACCGCGAACTTCGTTTTTCTCTTCAAAGACGACGTTCCCAGCGAGCTGATTCCCATCAATCCTCTGGGCTTAACGATTACCTACTTTCGCCAGGATGAGGCGTTCAATGACGAGGCCGAGCGATGAAAAGACACCCATCGAAAACAGTCGGTACCCCGCACGTTATCACTTGGGAATCTTTCACCAGGCGCTTGGTCCGCCACCTCGTGACGCTGCATGAAGCAGTGTCCGAAGGTATGCCGGAAGGCGCTGAGATTGGCCGCTGGCGAAGAGAACTCACCTCGCCCGAGAGCGTAGGACACGACCGTAACCGAGACAGAAGGGACGAACGTGATCGCTAATGCGCTCTTTGCCGCAGCGGTTGTGGTGCTGGCACTATTGTTGTTTCTAGCCGACAGACTCCGCTTTCTTACACCGTATCGCTTCTTGATTGTCCATCACTATGCCCCGGCAATTCTTCTCTTTTTCGCGGTGCTGTTCATGAATCTGACGGCCTTCTTCTTCGCTTTCGGCCGACGATTCTTCCTGAAGGACACTGGCCGGAAGCTCGCTCATTTCGACCGCGAGCTGAACGCCGGACGTACGGCAATGCCACCTCATCTTCATCGCGAGGAGCTCGATTGAATGGCACGTTATGACCGAGACACAACTCGTGAAAGGCACGAAGAACAGCCGGCACTGCCTTTCCCGGAGCGCACCGAATACCAATTTCTCCAGGAGCGCGATCAGGTTGGCTCCGCAGGTGAAGGAGGAAATTCTAACCAGCCACAACCGTGATCAGCTTCGTGCCGCAGTGCAAGAAAGAGGAATTGACCTCCGAGAATCGGAGGTTGCTGCGCTAACCGATATCGGAACATTTCGAGCGCTTGCCGTCGAAGACCTGACCCGGTATCGCTATGCTGGCGATCCCGATCTTGTCCGGCGCGACCTTCAAAGCCTTGCAGATCGTGGCCTCATCCAGTCGCGGACGCTCTACCCTGAACGTGCTGTCTACGTCACTTTGACGCGCGCCGGTCATCGTGCAATTGCCTCCCGGCAGCGAGAGGAAAGACCTCACCAACGTCTTTACCACGGATTCGTGAAACCTCGCGAAACCCAACATGACGCCACCCTCTACCGCCTCTATCAGCAGGAACTGGAGCGTATCCGGAAGATGGGCGGCCGGGTCGACCGCGTTGTTCTCGATTTCGAATTGAAGCAGTCGATCAATCGCAGGCTCGCTGTTCTTAGTTCACTACCGAAAGTGAAACAGGAGCAGGAGAAGCAAGCCATTGCGGAGGCCCACAGCCTCAAAGTCGTGAACGGAAAGATTCCTTTACCCGACCTCCGCCTCGAATACGAGGACCGCGATCACGAGATGAATAAAGTGGATTTGGAGCTGGTAACGCAACACTACCACCGGGAAAATCTCGCGGCCAAAGCCAAAGCTGGCTTCGCCATGTATGCCTCGACTCAAGATGCGGTTAGGCTGCGCCCAGCCATGCAAGATCCCGAAATCATGCAGGACATCCTCTCGTTATGAAGATTGCACCGGAACATCTCGATGCGCTTCAGGCGCTGGGTTATGACGATTGCGAGGCGAGGTTCTTATATCTGGTGGCCACACATTCCGGATACTTCACCCTCGAGCAGTTCACCGATTTTGCAGGTCAGTCCAAAGGAAGACCGGGTTTCCGCTTTACGCAAAAACTCATTCAAAGAGAGCACGCCAGAGCCACGAAATATGCCCGGCAAACCCACATCTACGATGTCTACTCGCGCCGGATCTATGGGCGGATTGGCAAGGATAACCTTCGCAATCGCCGTCATCTTTCGAAGGAACTGATCCATACACGCCTGCTGATTCTCGACTTTGTCCTGGGTCATCTGGACTGCGATTTCCTCGAAACTGAGGCCGACAAAGTCAGCTATTTTCACCAAGAGTTAGGGCTTTCTCTCTCGCTTCTCCCAGGAAGAATCTACAAGGGACTCAGGTCGAATACGAAAACGCCACGCTATTTTGTCGACCGTTTTCCGGTGTTTTTCTCCTCCGAAGCTTCTTCTCTTTCTCTCCCAACTGTGAGCTTTACCTATTGCGATTTGGAGGAACGAGACCTGGGCGGTTTTGTCAGCCACCTCAGGAAATACGAGCCTTTCCTTCTTCATCTGCCTGGATTCCGGTTCGTCTACGCATGTCCAAACTCGGAGAAATTCCGGCGCGCCCGTAGGTTTTTCCATCGCCTGTTCGATCTGGACGATGCTGCCAATATCGAAAACACGCTGCGTTATTTTGAGGTGCGACGGCTATGGGAAGAGAAGAAATACAACTCCGTGGAGCGGGCCGGACGGGACCTTTTGCGATGGGCGAAACAGCATCCGAGACATGAAATCCTCGATGCCGCATACCAGAAATGGATGTCAGGAAACCTGGCTGCAACGGAGATTGCAGGGGTCCTGAAGCGGGCTGCAGGAGCGCCGCAGATCAGTTTTTCGACCTATGTTTTACCTCGCAAACATGACCTGTTTGAGAGCTTTTCCCCCGGGGTAGGCGGAACGGCAGGTTCCAGAGGACGTTCCGCTCCCGTTCCGCTGCCGTTCCGCGACGGCTCGGCCAAGAAGTTGATGGAGAAGGACTAACCATGACGACCAGGCCAAAACGTAGCGTGGCAAAAATCGCTCTGTGGCCGGGAGCGACCCCCTGTGGACGCGCTTTTTGCGCGCCAACACCCTCGGGGTCGCTCCCGGCCACAAACAGAACGTTCGCAGGACGCTCTCACGATTTTTGCCGCGCTGGTCGGAAGGGAAGAGCTCGTGAAAACACTCGAGGAGTCTTTTCAGAAAACTCATGCGTGAGTTTTCCACGGGGTGTTGTCTGCTGATTTCGAGGAGACTTCGGATGCCGCTGCTCAAACCACCTGATCCAAAGATTCCGACCAAGAAGTACTACATCCGCCTTGAAGAACCCGTGGCGCGGACGATGGAGCGTTATGCGGAGTTCCTGGGCACACCGAACCTCGATCATCTCGTCACTCAGGCATTGGAATTGGTCTTTCGCAGGGACACCGACTTCAAGGAGTGGCTGGCGCAGCATCCTGGGTCTTCTGAGAGCAAAGCCAATGCAACGAGAAAAGGGAAGTCTCCGGGTGACTCGGCGACCGATGTAGTTCCAACAAACAGGACCGGCAGGCAGGAGGTTGAGTTGTGATCCAGCGTGCTTTAGCTTCGCGGGGTTTCATCGCGTTGGTATTAGCCTGGGGAACGGGCCTGGTCCTCTATTGCAAGGTGGCTTTTCCTTTTGATGATCCGTTGCTCCGACTGATCGCGATTCGCCAACCGCTCATCTTCGAGGTATTTCACTGGAGCTGTACGCTCTTTCTATTCTCAACTCCCTACATCGTGTACTCGCTGGTCTTCTCCGGATTGTACGTATTCACCCTGCGTCCACGAACACGGCCAAAAGCGTTACCGCTTCCGCCCTTCCCGCGTTTGGCGGATCGTAAAGACTTCTTTCTAGTTTTGGGTGAAGTTCACGACCCACGAAGGCCGCAACCGTCCGGTCAGCCTTACTGGATGACTGTTCCCGAACGGGGGCTGTTCACGGGGATTGCGGTCTTTGGCGCCATCGGGACCGGAAAGACCAGCGGGTGTATGTATCCCTATGCGGAGCAGCTGATTGCTTATTGTGCCGCGGACTCCGATCGGCGCATCGGCGGATTGGTTTTGGAAGTCAAGGGAGACTTCTGCCATAAAGTTCGAGCAATCCTCGAACGGTATCACCGGGCGGAAGACTACGTCGAAGTCAACCTCGATGCCGACTATCGGTACAACCCGCTGTACAACGAACTCGACGCTTACGCACTTGCGTACAACATCGCGTCCCTGCTGAACAACCTCTTCGGAAAAGGTAAAGAGCCTTTCTGGCAACAGGCCTACACGAACCTGGTCAAATTCATCATCCAGCTTCACAAAGTTGCTTACGACTACGTGACCCTGTTCGACGTCTACGAGTGCGCTATCAACCCTGAGCTGCTGGAAAAGCGAATCCGTGAAGCCGACCGACACTTCAATGTCAGACGCTACTTCGTCATCCGAACGCACGACTTCCTCGACCATCCCGAGCTGGAGAGTTTCGGCTTCCAGGGGAACGAGCAAGCCGAAACCTGCAAGGCGCCTGAGTCGGTTCATCTCGAAGAGACTCTAGCCGCCGCGGACATCGAATACGAATGCCAGACGGAATCTCAAGCCGTGTCCACCGACCCCCTGAAGCGGGAAATCCTCGAAGGAGTGAAGCGATGGTTTTATCAAGACTGGAGACGGATCGAAAACAAGCTACGAACCTCAATTGTTGAAGGAATCTCCGTCTTCCTTTCGTTGTTCGATGACAACCCCATTGTCAAGCGGACCTTTTGTCCGCCGAAGGAATGCTACGACCCACAACTGAACGCCGACGGCCGCTACGGAAGACCTCTCCCACCGTTTTCTGAGCTCATTGAAACCGGAAAAGTGTGCGCGTTGAATTTCCCGGTGTCGCTCAATCCGGGCTTGGCCAAAGCGATCGGTGTCATGATGAAGCTGGATTTCCAGCGCGCCGTTCTTGGACGGATTCCGAGGATCGAGGCAAATCCGCAACAGTATTTCCGGCAGGTCTTTTTCATCTGCGACGAGTATCAGCACTTCGCAACCGTCGGCGAAAGCGACCCGAACGGTGACGAGAAATTCTTCGCCCTCTCCCGCCAACCCAAGTGCATCCCGATCGTCGCCACCCAAAGCATCAGCTCACTGCGGTCGACGCTGCCGGGAGAAACCTGGAGGACCTTGCTGCAAACCTTTCGCACCAAGATTTTTCTCGCCCTTTCAGACGAATTTTCCGCCAAAGTCGCCAGCGAACTCTGCGGGAAGGAAGACCAGTGGAAAGTGAACTACAACATCTCCGAGAGTGGGCATGATGCCCGCGTCAGCCTGTGGACAGGAAAGGCCTTGGCTCACAAGGCCAACGTCACGACCTCGAAGAGTTACAACACCCTCAATGATTTTCGCTTCGATTTCAAAACCTTCACCGAGCTCAAGAACGCTCAGTCAGTCGCGCTCGTCTATGACGGCTTGAATCCGCTGCCACCGACATTCATGTATCTCAAGCCCTACTACAACGACGTGAACAAGTCCTACTTCCGGCAACTTGCCGACGGAGAACTGTAATGAATGCGACGGGCTTCGAGCTGATTCTGCCTTTTCTCCGCCCGATCGAGAAGTTGATCCTCGATCCAGACATCAGCGAGATCATGGTGAACGGCCCTGAGCGCGTGTTCATCGAGCGCCGCGGATATCTTGAGTCGGTAGAAGGTGTGACCCTCAATCCGAAATCGCTCGCCGTCGCGGTAAAGAACATTGCCCGTCGCCTCGGCGACGACATCTCCGAGGAAAAACCAATTCTGGATTCGCGTCTGCCGGATGGCAGCCGTGTATCTGCGGTCATGCCCCCGTGCAGCTTGAATGGAGTCATCCTCACCATCCGGAAATTCAATAGCACGCGGTTTGGAATCGAGGACCTGATCGCCCGGGGTACCTTGACCCGGGGATTGTCTTCTCAACTGCGAGACGCCGTCCTTGAGCGTCAGAACATTCTGATTTCTGGGGGTACAGGAACCGGCAAGACGACCCTGCTGAATGCGCTGGCCGACCTCATCCCGGCTGAACAACGGGTTCTTGCCATCGAAGACACGGCCGAAATCCAAATCCATTCGCCGAACCAGATCCGATTCGAGGCGCGCCCCGAACAGAATGGCTTGCCGGCGGTTACTATCCGCGATCTGCTGAAGGCGAGCCTCCGTCACCGTCCCGACCGGATTTTGCTGGGGGAAATCCGGGGAGCCGAAGCTTTCGATCTGCTGCAGTTGCTGAATACCGGGCACTCGGGAACGATCTCGACTGTCCATGCGAATTCAGCGCTGCAGGCCATCAGCCGTTTCACCAGCTGCGTTCTTCAAAGCGGTGTCGAACTCCCCTACCGCGCCATTAAAAGCAATATCGCTGACTCTTTGAATCTCCTGGTTCACATCGAACGCCGCCCAGGATGCCGCTACGTCTCCGAAGTCACGACGATGGGCGGCTATGTGCCTGAGGCTGATCGATACGATCTGACTCCACTGTTTGTCCGTGAGGAGCCGTAATGAATTCGGTCAAGAACGAGAACGTTCATGAGGCCGCCGAAAGGCAGCTCCACGAAGATCGCGATCACGAGCAGAGCATGGCCACCAACGCAAGGCTACGCAGTGAAGACCAAGATCGGGGATTCGTCGGGCGTGCGCTCGAACGCGGAACATCAGCAGGGGAGATTGAAAAAAACTTGCTTAGCACGTCTGATTTCCGACGGCTCAACCCTGACCGGGATTTGTTGGCGTACGTACGTGGTCTGATTGATGAAGAAGAGACAGCCGGCCCTTATGGTCTTAGTGAGCCAGGGCCCTTGACCCCTATCGGTGACAGTCCTCGCTCCACCTCGGACAAACTCGAACCAGCTGCGAATGGACGAGCTGCAAGTTCCGAGAACATCGCCCGGCAATATATCGACGAGAACTTCGAGCCTTCCGAATGGCTTGCCGTCGTCATCCGCAATCGCGAGAGTAATGAGACGATCCAGCGGATTGCCACAGCTGACAAGATTCGAAGCCACAATTTCCAGTCTTGGCTTCGGTATAAGAATGCAAATGGTTCTGACATCTACCTTAGCCTGAATACGTTCAATGAGCAGGCGCGTGGCCGCACGAAAGCGGATATCAAAGAGATCCGCCATCTCTACCTTGATCTCGATCAGGAGGGTCCACGCAAGCTCGCCGCTATTCAGAATGACACAGGCGTTCCGCCGCCCAACTATGTTCTGAACACTTCACCTCAAAAATTTCAGATAATTTGGAAAGTCTCCCAGATCGAGCGGGAGGATGCGGAGTCTCTACTACGTTCGCTCGCTCAAAGATTCGGCGGAGATCCCGCCGCTACCGACTCGACCCGAGTCTTTCGTCTGCCGGGTTTTAACAACAAGAAATACGAAGAGAGCTTTTCGGTCACGATTCGAAAGCTGGCACCCACCGAGTCTGTCTACCATACCTCGGACTTCAAGCTTGAAAACTCCGTACCCGATCGGTCCTGGATTCCAGCCCAGTCCCAGTCCTCACATGGCTCTCAAGCTGAAGGCGGTAAGAGTCAGTCGGAGCGCGACTGGTCCTATGCTCTTCGTCACCTGAAGCAGGGCGAGAAGCCGGAACAGGTCATTCTCCGCATCACGGCGTATCGCTGCGTGGACCGATACGACCCGAATGACCCGCAGAAGCTCGTTTCTCCCAGCAAACCGAGTCCTCGCTACTACGCGGAGCACACAGTCAGGCGTGCGATGGCCTCTCTCGGTCTCACCGATGCCGCCGGTCATCAGCCTGAACCTCAGACCGGGAGCAGCTCTCCTGAGGTCGAGCCAAGCCGATAGCGGAGGAGCACGGTGAGCATTGTTGCCCATACTGCGAGTCTGAGCATCGCTACGATCGGGTCGCCGTTTCTGCCCACGCTTGCTTGCATCACGCTGACAAGTACGCCACCAGGTCCATTCTCTATGAACACAGACTTCGACCCCCAGCATAGCTTGCCTGCATTTACCTTGCTTATCGGCTGCCGTTCTCGAAACGCAGTACCCGTCTTCGACGTGGCCAGGAACGAGTCTTGCGACCTTCGTTGGGTGCTCTTTCATCCGTCGTGCTGCGACAAGCGTAGAAACGGTTCTGACATACCCTTTTTCGCCCAACTCTCTTGCAGGTACGGCAGGCTGTCTACCCCTCCTGCGCCCTGGCGGCGCGGCGCTCTTCTGCTTCCGCTGCGCGGCCCTCCGCGTTTCCGGTTCCTCCCCAAAAGACCAGCGCTGCCGAGGCGTCTTTTCCGGGTCCTCCGGAAAATGCAGAGCTTGTCCTTGGGAGCAGGTGCCACCTGCCTCCGGGTGCCCCGCAAGAGAGCAGGGCAGAAAAAGGAGATTCAAATCATGTATCAGAATCGCGTTTCCCTTATCGGCTTCGTCGGCAACGACGCACAACTTAAGACCACCAAGAGCGGCACCCCGGTCGCCGTCTTCATCGCTCGCCACAAAATCCTCTTGGAAGAACTCGAACGGAGCTCTACGAGTCCCGCACTGAGTGGCATCGCTGCACGGCTTGGGGCAAGCTCGCCGAGTTCGCCGGCAAGCTGGAGAAAGGAGCGCACGTGCAGATCGAAGGCGAGCTTCGTTACCGCGAGTACAAAGTCGACCGCGGGAGTGATGCGGACAACGCTGCCGTCACGCGCCGTCTGGCCGAAATTCACGCTAATCGAATCATGAAACTCGACCGTACGGCGAAGCAGGAAGATCCTGTTTCGGAGAACGAATTGGCGGACATCACGGCCGATGAACCGGTCGCGTAGCACATGCAATGCGCTTTGGCCTCAGCCCATGGGCTG
>CAVRWV010000009.1:0-272393 GCA_963724985.1 Terriglobia bacterium
TCGAAGAATGCTGCTTTGCACACCGCAGGATCCTGGGTAGAAGTCGAGGTTCCGTAACTCACAACTTGCTCGTTGCAGCGATACAGGAAGAATGACTTACGTGCGAGCAAGCGCTCTTCTTCGCACGTGAACAGCACTGCTCCGGCATCGCGCAGAACACGATATTCAGCCCAAGGCCAGTACATCCACTTTTTCGCGTGCTTCCACGGATAAGTCCGCTTGAACCATGGATCAAGCATCCCGTGGGTAAATACCACATAGGGAGTGTTAGATCGCCGCAACGCTCGCCAGCACGCAAAACTGTGATATTGCCAAATCCCTCGAACGATCACAACGTCGTGATCAGGGGCATTTTTTTTTAGCCACGGAACCAGGCGCGGCGCATATGCATACGATCCGACCGCAGGTCCCAGTCCGGTCGCTGGAAGCGGAAACTCACGAACCCATCGGCTTTCTGGCGCATCGAGCGTCGCGACTTCCACAGAGTGACCCATCTCCGACATGACGGTTGCGCATTGCCGAAGATTTTCGACAGGTCCTCCGGCGACGGGATCAAGAGTAGGGATGACGAACAGCAGTCTCATTGAACCCTGCCTACAGAGCGCGCGAAATAGGCTAATTCCCGCTCCAATTCCTTCACCGGCCTTGCTGGTGTCCCGGCGTACAGCCAGGACTTGCATTCATATTGTTTATTGAGGAGCGACTTGGCACCCAGCACGGACCTATCGGGAAGCGAGCTACCACCAAGCAGGACACAGTCTGTCCCGATGAAGCAGTAATCGCCAATCGTGATTGGAGCCGATGACTGGCGATTGTTTTCAAGATCTATACTGTGCGTCAGTATCTGCGAACGAAATCCAGCGACGGTGGTAAATGAACCAATCGAAACGGAATTCGTGCAATCGATCAAGTGGCGGTGAGTAATGCTGGTCTGATCACCCATGATCAGGCACGGAAGACGCTCGGGCTGATGAACGAAGTGCTGCGAAGAACCGCTCGGGTAGCCGGTGATCCAATTGGCTCGGCCAATGCTCGCATGAGATCCCATATGCAGGAGTTCAAGACCTTTACAGACAGTGAAGTGACCAATTCTGCTATGGGGTTGCATTACCAGTTCCCTCGGAAAGATCCAAGCGAACCCAATGTGGCTGGTGCGATCGAGTCGGTAACCGAAGACGGTGCTCAAGACCCAGCGGCGCAGGGGCCAGGGCAGCACAATTGTAAGAGCCTCTGAGGATCCCCATCGATTGCTTAGCACTTGTTCGTAGAGCGAGACGTATTTCGAGATCATCACTTCCGGCTTGTATCGCTCCACGTTGCGGAAACCGCGCTCGATCAGATCGGCGCGCAGGTTCTTCCCGGTTGATATGCGAATGATGTCGGCAGCGAGCTCCGGTTTCTTCATCGTTCAAATCGCGCAACATCGCCGAGCCTCCGGCAACTTCCGACAAAGGCTCGCGATTCGTGCAGATCACTGGACATCCGCTGGCCTGAGCCTCAATGATGGGCCAGCCAAAGCCCTCAAAGCGCGATGGGAATAGAAAGACGAGTGCGCCACCATAGAGAGCTACGAGCAACTCGCTGGAAATCTCACCGGTTTCGATAATGCGTTGCTGGATGTTCAGTTCTTCCGCGAGTTTGCGTTGCTGAGGTTCGAGCCTCTTTCCTGCGAATACGAGTTGCGCATCGAGTCCGCCTGTGAGTTTGGCAAAGATTCGGAGAATGCCCTCGCGATTTTTGCGTCGAAGACTGGAGCCTACATGCAAGACGTACGGTTTACTCAAATCGAGTTGCGGGATCGTTCGCAGAAGCCGCCGGCGACTGGCGCTCGCCATGGGCATGAAATCTCCGCGCAAGGCAATCGGCAGCAGCACGGGTGGCTGCTGCCTCTCGCTCAATAGGCGAGCTGCATCGGCCAGGGTTGCGGTCGAATCGCATGCTACGCCATCCGCGCGCATCAGTCCGGATACGATCCAGGTCTGGAGCCGCGCTCCCATGTAAGTGGCTGGGCAGTCGGTTTGTTCGCCGAGCCCGCCTCTTACGGCCAGGAGGTCGTGACAGGTAACAACGTGAGGAATATCTCTTTTCTCCGGGACGTAGACAGCATTGGAGTGGTCGCAGATGTGGACTATATCCGCCTCGCGGCAAGCTCGTTTTAGCAATGGCGGGAGCAAGAGAAACTTGCGAGATAGGCTAACCACTTACTCGCCGGCGGAACATAGGAGCCAAGCTTGCCGAATATGACTGGCGGATAGATCGTCGCCACATCGTGTCCGGCCGTCCGCAGTCCCTCTTCCATGAGCGCAGCAAAACCCAACATGCTGTGTTGCCGGTCGGGCGGATAGTTTCCTACAAGAAGTACTTTCACTGGAGTCTCAGTCCTGATGGATATTGTGTTTACGACAAGTCGGACTATGCAGCGGAGAACACCTCTGACTGGCCGACGGGACTGGTGGGAAATGCAAATTCGCTGGCCACCATCAGGGGAATCAAGTCAGGCATGGCGAATTCTGCGCGCCATCCCAGTTTACGAGTGCTTTAGCAGGGTCGACCTTCGATTGCACGATGTCGGAGGGCCGATGAAGGTCCGGGCAAATCGTGGTGTGATCTTGCCAGTTCAGCCCGACTGCCTGAAATGTCAGATCGAGAAACTCGCGGAGCGAATAACTTCTACCGGTTCCGATGACAAAGTCGTCCGGTTCGTCGGATTGCAAAATGCGCCACATGGCATCCACATATTCGGGCGCCCATCCCCAGTCGCGAACGATGTCGATGTTTCCCAACGTAAGTGTCTCTGTGCTGCCGCGCGCGATGCGGCATGCGGTGCTGATAATTTTTCGAGTGACGAAACGTTCCGGGCGCAACGGAGATTCGTGATTGGAAAGCAGTCCTGAGCAGGCAAAGAGCCCATAGGCTTGCCGGTAATTAGCGACTTGCCAGAAGGCCGCTGACTTCGCGACCCCGTAAGGGCTGACAGGCTGGTGTGGCGAAGCTTCATTCACGAGCGCATCCGCGTTGCCGAAACACTCGACGGATCCGGCGTTATAGAAACGAACTTCTTTTCCGAGAAACCGGATTGCCTCAAGCAGGTTCAGCGTTCCGATCGCAATGCTTTCAAAGGTCTCGACCGGCTGTTGAAACGACAAGCCGACCGAACTTTGACCTGCCAGGTTGTAGACCTCGTCAGGTCGAGTCCTGCTCAGTCCCTGGAGGATGCTGCGAAAATCGGTCAGGGACATCGAAAAAAGCTGCACCCTCTTGTGAACGTTTACGAATCGCAGGGCCTCGAAGCGAGAGATTTCAGCATCGCGAGAAGTCCCGTAGACCTCATATCCTTTTTCCAGAAGCAGCCTGGATAGATATGCGCCATCCTGACCCGAAATTCCTATGATGAGTGCTTTTTTCATTCTCTGACTCAGACGCTGGAAGCGCCTAAAAACTTGGAAGCGGTTGTTGAACACGACTCTTTGATTTGCGCAGACGCTCCGATGCCGACAAGCTGTGGGACCGGTTCTTTGTCATCGAGGCTAAACACAACCCGGAGAAGAGGATCATGAAACCGAGATTCGTGGGTTGTGAAAGTTGTTCGGTGACGATGCTGCGACATGCGCTCCAAGCCAGAAGCCAAGGCAATAGCTGCTCGTGGTTCACGGCTTTTAGTGATCGAAGAGCCATTACTCCGGCAAGCCAGACTCGATAGAGGAGAAAGGAAAATCCCAGCACTGGACCCGCCTCCAGAACGACGCGAGACCATTCACCTTCAGCAAGCAAGAACTGAAAAGATCCTGTCATCAATGCCGATGCGGCATTCGTTCCCATTCCGATGCCTTTTCCCAAGAGGCCGATCTCCGGCACCAACAGAAACGGATCGAGGAATCCACCAAGGAATCGCCAGACAAGTCCCTGCTTCACGCCTCCAGCTGCGGCGCTGGCATCATTCCAGCGCGTCGTGAAGACGACGACAGCCTCGCGAAAGAAGCTGGTCAACAAAAGGATCTCAACTGCAGCAGCGATGACGATTGCCATCACGAGTAGGCGCTCGACGCGACCGGGATTGAGAAGTCCGGATATGAGCGCGGCGACCAGGACCAACCCGCAACCTAATACAAGAAGGCGACTGCCCGAAACCGGTTGCACCGTGGCGATGCTGATGACAGCTGTCCACAACAACCACTTCGGATAGGGCGCTTTTCGTTCGAGCAGTCCGTAAACGGCGAAGGTCGTAGCAAGAACATAAAAATGGGCTACTCCCGTCGCAAAACTAAAAGTGCCGGCCGGACGGATTCTTCCGAGGGCAGATTGGATCTGTTGGCCCTCCGCAATGGTTGCAGCATTGAGCCAACTGTTCGGAGGCGAAAAGAACTGGAGAACCATGAGCAGAGTCATGGGCATTGCAAGGATCAGCGTCCATTTCCCGATCTTTATCACATCGTCCCGCGACAAAACGCGCGGCAAAACAAAAATCAAAGGAAGGTGAAGGAAGTTCGTTCGCAAGTCCGTAGAGGCTTACCAGGACTCCGCCGCCGATGCTGAGGGTGATCTGAAAAACCGCGAGCACCACGAAGCAACCGACCAGAGCGAAATAGGGAAACAGAAGCCCGTCCATCGGAAATCTCCGATAGCGCAGAGCCTGTACGTAGATCAACAGCACCAGCGGATCGCGCACGACTAAAAGAGGAGCGCTTAAAGCGGGAGCTACCCACTTGCGCAAGGCGCCCTCGAATATCAAGAGCCAGAAATATAGCCAGATCAGCGAGCGCAGCGTTTGGAGATGCTGATCCTCTCTCGACGGCGCCCCGTGCGTCCTGATCACGAACGGGCCAGTCTTCCCGATCGACTGAGGATGGACGACTGCGCTGTGAGTAGACGCGGTCATGTTCCGCTAACACACCTGTGCCATTTCCGTAGATGACTTGCCAAGGATCTGACCCACCGTGGCAACAAGCTCTTCACGATAGTGCTGCCAGGAGTGCAGCCTGGCTTTGCGGATGGCAGCCTCGCTCATCGCACCCAATTGCGATCGATTACTCAGTAACAGTTCCAGCTTTTCACCGATCGCTTCTGCATCGCGGATAGGAACCAGGAAGCCGTCGTCGCCGTCGGTTAGAAAATCGGGAGCTGCGCTGTGGTTTGTTGCAATCACCGGAACACCTTGTGACATCGCCTCGAGAAGTACGAGACCGAAGCCTTCGAAAAGCGATGGGAACACCATTACGTCATGGCGTCGGATTTCCTCGAGAACTTCAGCGTGCGGAAGTGACGGAATCCAGCGGTGCAGATGCAGCGCTCGATCGAGTGCACGGCAGTCACCCACTTTTCGTCCTATGAGCGTTAGCGTGACATTCTCCTTACAGCGCTCCACGGCTCTCAACAGATAGCTCAATCCTTTACGCTGGCTCAGGGCTCCCACGAATATCAGCTTGAGTTTGCCGTCCGTAGTGTTTCGAGGCTCTTTTCGTGGTGGCGGTAAAGGTGCACCGTAAGGGATCACGCTGATCGGAGCGGTTGCGCCGGCGACGCCTGAAAGCGTTTTCCGAACGAACTCGCTGGGCACCAGGATGTGGTCTGCTAGAGCCAATTCCTCATCTTTGCGAGACAGCTTTTCTGTACTGTCGTGATTTCCGCGCAAGGTAGTGGCCCACTCCGGTTCACGAACGGCTTCTTCCTCCAGCAGCTTGCGGCTGAAACGCCAATATCCGATGGGGAGCTCGTAAATCGCTTTTACTCCCAGTTCTCGCGCGGTGCGAAAACTTGCCCAGGCTCCGTCTTCGTAGGCGTAGACAGCATCGATGTCAGGATCCTGCTGCAAGCGAGCTGCGACGCGCGCATCAAGGGCGCGGTACACGGCGTCCACGGAAAACCTGCCGGTCTCGTGCTCAATCAATCTGGAGAGGCGGAGCCCGCGTGCGGTGAGCCTGCCCAGTTCAAGCCAGGGATGACAATGGACGTGGCGTGCTTTGAGACGCGGGAATGTTCGACGATTCAGTTCGCGGCGGATCGAGCGTGGAAGTACTCGATTGAGGCTCGCATCCTGTCGCCAATATACCGAGGTCCAAAATTCCGAAAGCAGACCGGCGTCCGCAAGAGCGGCGGTAGCCTCGCGGACGTTCGGGTTCCCGGTTGGGTGACTGAGAATCAGGAGGTCATCTCTTTGGTTAAGAACGGAACCTTCGATCGAGACGCCAATGCTGAATGCATGACCTCCAGATAGTTCTGGCCCAGTTTCCCGCTGTTGAATTGCGCAAGGTGCGTGGCAGAGTTTGCCCGCAGAGCATTCCGAGCATCGCGTTGGGAAAGAAGCGCTTCCAGGCAGGAAGCTAAAGCAGCGACATCGCCGTTTGGAAACGTAATTCCGCACGGCCCAATCGCGTCCTTCAGACCGCCGCCCTGCGACCCGACCACCACACATCCGCTTGCGATTCCCTCAAGAGCGACGATTCCGAACGGTTCCTCGTATAGCGATGGAACTACCATAATCTTGTGTCGACGCATTTCACTCGCAAGATCAGACCCGAACTTTGGTCCGGCAAAAACGACTTGCTCGGCGAGGCCGAGTTCAGCAGAAAGGTGTTGAAGGCGATCCTTCTCCGGGCCCGATCCGACAATTGTGAAGGTCGGGCGCAATTGCTTTTGCTGCAATTGCTTTAGCGCGGACAGAGCGCAGTCCACTCCCTTTTCGGTAACGAGGCGGCCGACGAAGATGAGATCTTTTTCTGGAGCGCGCTCGGTGCCTGCGAAAAAAACCTTATCGTCATACGCGTTGTGGATCACAACTGATGGGGCGCCCAACCCCGCGGCAATCCGGTTACTAACAGAGATATTGTGGGAGCGTTGTGCACAGCGCCGTTTGAGAGCTCCGCGAAGGCCCTGGGGCATCGAAGTATGGTGTGAGATGACCCAAGGCTTATCGATAAATAACAATGGCCACCCGAGGCGCAAACTTATATTCATGTGAAGAACGACGTCCGCCCAGCGCACCATTTCAACAAGCTTTTTGGGATTTGGCCGCCTGACCAGCTCATAGCCGCGCGAGACATCTTCGATCGTCGCCGGCGTTTGGGTAACAACGCGCAAATCTTCACCTTGCCGGATGAGTTCATCAGCCAGGAGCGCTGAAACCGTTTCGATCCCACCGACGCTCGGAGGGAAGACATAACAGGCCATCAGAATCTTCATGGGACAGGGTTCGTCGGGCACTTACAAGGTTGCGAAGCTATAGCCGCTCTTGTGCGAGCTGTAGGTTGTTGGTGGAGGCAGGCGGTCTGGTGCGTGCAGATCTTCCGTCGCAGTGTCCTTCAAGAGCAAGCTTTGTCATCTGAAGCATCCGTCGCCAGATCCGCAAATCGCCTTTGAGTGCCCACCGTAGAGAAGCGAGAAGGCCGGGAAGTGCGCGCGTTCCTAACAATGTGCAGTAGCAGAAGTGCGACCACGCCTGAAACAAGCCAAAGTGTTTGGCAACCAGGTAGTGTGTGTTGTAACAAGTGTCTTTCCAAATCTGCCCGTCAACATCTGTGCGGTCCTCACCGCCGGGCCTGGCCGAGCTATAGTGCTTCACCAGAATTCGATCGTCGAATAGAACCTTCGAACCCGATCGCCGGATGTGCATGCATAGATCCAATTCCGATCCGACCTGGGCACCGGCTCCACGAAGTCGGATATCGACGCGGTAATTGCCGAGAGCACGCGCGCGATAGGCCATGTTGACGCCCTTGAGGAACATCACCGTGCGCGCGTGCCCGCGCAATGGACAGTGATGATTGCCGTGTTGCTTGCCGTACCAGCTCAGTACTCCCACCTTGGCGACCTCGGCCGGGGCAAACAGCGCGGGTTCATCCGGCAGTTGCAGCCAGTCCCTTCCGCCAACAGCACCGATTCTTTCGTCTTCAAAAGTACGCTCGATGCGGTCCAACCAATCTGCCTCGGGCTCGGAATCATCATCGGTGAAGACAATGAAGTCCCCTTTTGCGTTGGCCAAACCACAATTCATGGCCTGAATGAGACCGGGTTCGACCTACCAGCACCGCAACCAGAGAGCGAAGTTTTTCCTGGAACATGGCTACAAGCTGTTGCGTCGGCGAGTCTGTCTCTCGCAACACGATCAGGATCTCGTCCGGAGGCCGGCTTTGCGCTGCGAGCGCCTCGAGACATCGCTCCAGATCACGAGGGACGTCGATACGACGGAACGATCACGGATACTTTGCTGCTTATGTTCATCGCTCGTGGAACAACCCTTTATTGCCCAGTCCCGGCGAGCACCACTGCCAGAGTCTTGAAGAGAATCTTAAAATCGAGCCAAAGGCTCCAGTGCTCTACGTAATGAGAGTCGAGATTGATGTAGCTTTCGAATGATGGGTCGGTACGAGCCTCAACTTGCCATAATCCGGTGATGCCGGGTGACACGTGGAGCCTCTTGAGATGCTCGAGTTCATATTGCACGTACTCTCCTGGGATTGGAGGGCGAGGTCCGACAAGGCTCATGTCTCCGTTCAAGACATTCCAAAACTGAGGAATTTCATCCAGGCTGTATTTTCGTAGCACGCGTCCGACGCGAGTCACGCGGGGGTCGTCGGCGATTTTGAACAGTATCTGGCTGCGCTGGTTTGAATCGCGCAATTTGTCTTTCAGCGCGTCCGCGTTCTCCACCATGGTGCGGAATTTGTAGCAAGTGAATGTTCTTCCCTTTTTCCCGATCCGCGCCGATCTGTACAAGATCTGCCCCGGAGAGGTCAGGCGAATTGCCAATGCAATCGAGATGCAGACAGGGAACGACAGAAGCAATGCGGTGCTTGATCCGAGGACGTCGATGCAGCGCTTTAATATATGGCCCAAACGCGGTATCGGCTTTTCGTGGATCTGAATACTCGGGAAAGGTCCGAGGTATTCAACCGCGGCGCCCAAGGCCATACCATCGTAGACATCCGGAATAACTCGCAGATCTACCCCCATCTGGCGCGAACGCACGATCAATTCCTTCACCACCTCCCTGTCCTCCGGCAGGGCAACCAGGATCTCGTCGATGAAGCGCCCACGCACAATGTCGAAGAGCTCGTCGAGATGCTCGATCGTTTTGGTGGCGGTTTCCTTGTGCTCCATTGATTGGGAAATTAAGGAGCGCTTACGACGGTCGACTAGTGCCTTGACCACATAACCGGGAACCCTGTTATCCGCAAATTGCTGTTCAACGAGCGTTCCGTACTCTCCCCAACCGAACAGGAGCACGTTTCGGCAGTCATGGCCTGCAGCGATTCTTTTCTGAAGTCGCCGATGACGAAAGGCTCTCCAGCCCAGAAGCAACATCGCAGAAGTCACGACCGTCATACCGAGAGCGATACGCGAGACGATGTGCTGACCGGATAGATAGATCGATGCTGCAAGAACAATGGTCGCAAGGCCGACTGAAGTGAGGACCACAATCCATTCATCGAATCTTCTACCTGCCTTCGAGCGATAGCCTCCCTGAATCTGACAAAACAGAACCACAAGAATCGAAAACAATACGAGAAAGCCAGCGTTCTTCTCGAGGCTTGAGCCACTGCTAATCGCGCCGGAGTCCATCCGAAAGCCGAGAACGAGGGCCGCGCTCAGCCAGACCACGCTGAAATCCACAATCGCGCACAGTAAGGCCTCGGCAGATGCTTGCCTGGATCGTGCCGCAAATGGCGAAGGTCGTAATTCCGGTACAGAGTTGTGCGGACGGGGAGAGGCGAAATCCTGTGCATGGGCCGCGGACATTGTTCATTCTCCAAATGGGGAGACGGTTGGACTGGGCTTAGAAGAATGAGCGTGCGTTGTGGGAGTCGAAACCCACGGAATCGTGCGAACGCGTCAAAGTCGAACCAGGCTGTGATGGCTATCCGGTATATGAATAGTAGCCGCGGTCCTGGCGTCGGGATTCGAACTTGTTCATGGTTACACCGATGACCCGGGCTCCCACTGAAGCGAGAACCTTGCGCGTCCGAACCAATCCGCCGCGAGGCGTGCTACCGCTGGCGACTACCAATACAACTCCATCTACGCGACTCGAGAGAACCGCTGCGTCGGTGACTGCCAAAACCGGAGGCGAATCGATCACGACACATTCGAACCGAGCAGCCAGCGTCTGGAGCACCGTAGACATTCGCTCAGACGCAAGCAACTCTGCCGGATTTGGAGGAATTGGGCCCGAAGGCAGTATCCACAGATTCCGCTGGGACGAGCATTGTTGAACCGCCTCGGAAAGATCTTGTTCACCAGTCAATACGGGCGTGATACCGCGATCATTACTGCATCCGAGTAATTGTGAGAGACCGCCTTTGCGTAAATCGCAATCGACAATCACCACCGGACCTTTACGTTGCGCGAGCGCCTGCGCCAAGTTGAGCGCGGTCATAGTCTTCCCTTCGCCAGCGCAAGCACTCGTGATCAGAAGAGTCTTCGGCGGATGGGAAGGAATTGAAATAGCGGTACCTAACACTCGGAAGGCTTCCGAAAGAGGTGATTTTGGACGCTTACTCAAAGCGAGAGTCAGGTGATCGCTGCCAGAATTTTTACCGAGCCTGCGCCGCGACAACCAGGAGAGACGCTCGAATGGTATTACTGCAAGCGCCGGGCTAATCGTCAGCGATTCAACTTCTTCGGCGGTCTTGATGGAGGAATCGAGAGTCTCCTGGGCAAAGGCGACCATCAAGCCGAGAACTATTCCCGCACCCAAAGCAATGGCGATGTTCGACAACTTCCGCGGCTTCACAGGAACACGGGGGACAAGCGCTTCATCTACCAGGTGAATATTGGTGGAGCGAAGGCCGGCGGAAACGGCCGCATCCTTCACGTGTTGCAACAAACCTTGATAAAGCTGCTGGTTGGATTCGAATTCGTGCTGCAGCATACTGTGCTGCACCAGCAACTGATTCATCTCTCCGACAGCCGCCTTCTGGCTGGAGACTGCCTCATTGGCGAGCTTTTCACGGTCGGCCGCAGTCGCGTACTCGTTGTGAATCCGATTAATGATGCGATCTTGTTCGCGTGCGATCTCGCCCTGATTCTCGTCGATCTGCGATTGGAGCCGAACGACTTTGGGGAAGTTCGGGCCATATTGCGCGAGGGCCTCGGCGTGTTGCTCTTTTAGCTCCGCTGATCGTTCTTCCAGCTTCTGCAACAGGTCATCATGAACGAGCGCAGCGAGTTGAGCACGATTGGCCTGCACCTGCTCGTAAAGTGATTGTTTCTGGATCCGCTCGCTTTCTGCACTGGTTAATTCGCGGCTTAGATCTCCGAGCATCTGCTCCGAGACGCTTTGCTTATCGCTGGTATTCACAATTTGATGCTGCTGATCGTACGCAACCAGGGCCTGTTGCGATGCCTCGACTTTTTGTTTCATCTCGCTGAGCTGCTGCTCGAGCCAGCCCGAGCGCCGTATGGCGTCATACTTCTGGCGAAAGTTATAGTCGAGATAGTTGGTGATAAGAGCATTTGCTGACTGCGCCGCCATGGTTGGGTTTGAACTCTCAAACGCGACGGAAAGCATCCGAGTTTTGGGAACAACCTCTACATTTAACCCGCCCAGAAATTTTCCGATGGATTGAATCTTCTGTATCGCCGGATCTGTGCTCGACGAATCTTGTGAGAGGTGAAGTTGTTGAATCGTCTGCCATGCCAAGTTTTCACTTCTGAGCACCTGTATTTGTGTTTGCAGGAAGACTTCGTCCGCGTCGGCTCTCTGATAGTCGCTATTGGCCTGCAACAGCGGGGTTTCCGGTTCGATCTCCAGACGCGCAGTCGCGCGGTACACCGGCGTCATCCGAAACGAGATGATTGCCACCGCTGCAGTCAGCAAGAAGGCCGTGATGCAGATGGTCAAGCGACGCTTTGACAATACGTTCCAGCAGGCAAGCAGAGAGAGTTCTTTCTCAAAACCGCTGGAATGATGATCGTCGAATCCGGCAAGCGCACCTGGATCGGCGTGTAGAGTCGGGTGCTCATTTCTAACCCATGGCTGCAAATCTACTTGTCGTTCGGAGCTCATAAGATAATGTGCCGCGTGTGATTGGCGGATCGGCGAATGGTTCGACCTGAATGCTGGGTGGGTTCGGACCCTAGAAGCGTGCGCTGTAAATTGCGACACCAGTGGTGACTTGGAGGATCGAATCGACGGTGCGATGAAGTGCGCGCTTCCCGCTGCTGTCAGGAATGAACAAAACATCTTCGGCTTGCAACGTGGGGTCAGGTCCCTTTCCCTGCAAGAGTTTCTTCAGATCAACCGGAATCTGCTTGTGTCCGTCGGGCGCTGCTGCATCGCTTCGAATAATCATGCTTTGATTTCGAACGGCTGTATTCGTTGTGTTTTCAGCCAGTGCGATTGCCTGCAGTACCGTCATTCCGTGGCTATTCGCCTTCATCGTGAATCCACCAGGCTTGTTCACCGCACCGACTACGTAAACCACGCCGGCGCGTGGAACTGTAATGCGATCTCCTGGGTAGATGGCGACATTAGTATTGGCGCTGCGGCCGTCGAGCAACTGCTTTAGATCGATAGAAACGGATTGTGACGTGGGCTGAGCTGAATTTGAATTCTGTTTGGAATCCGCTTCCATCACATGATTTGCGATCTCTCCGCGTTGAATGATCGCCACTTCTCCAGCGTCATCCGCTAATCCTTCCGCCTGGGAGATCATGTCCAGCAACGTCGTACGAGTAAAGAGCGGATACACTTGCGGCCGCTTTACTGCGCCGGTGATCGCGACCGCATGCAAGCGCGACTGGTCTACGGAAGTGCTCACATGAGGATTGCTGACGAGCCCGGAGGCTTTCAGTTCCTGTGCCATGCGAGCGGAGAATTGCACCAAAGTGAGTCCCGCTGCGGGTATCGGTTGCGGCAGCATTGGCACTGTAACCGTGCCGCCGCTGCTCACGCGATACTGGCGTGAAAACTCCGGCACATCCACGACGTAAACATTTAAGACGTCGTCCTCTCCAACTAGATAGTCGTCCGGGATCGTAGCCGATGCGGTTGAAGACAAATTTGCTGTCGAACTTTGGCTGTCGACAAGAGGCGCCTGGGCCTGAGCACGCAACGCGTATCGGGCCTGCACAAATGGCAACGGTCATTATTATTACCAAGAAGGTAGCGTTGCAGTTCACGCCGAATAGATGCTTGCCGCTTTCTAATGCGTGGGCACGAATCATGCTCTTCAACCAGAGTCCCGGAAATGTCTGATGGTGTTTGAATCGTGCGCTAGCGCAACGAGGCAGCGCACGGTGAATTCAGCAGGGCTAGCGGCTCGAGGTCGGTGGCATCTACTTCAACGGAAAAGCTTCGCATGATGCTAGTCAAACTTAGAACAACTCGCAGACCGTTAGTTTGCCGCAGCAAAACGCCTTCCATGCCGGCAAATGGTCCGTTCGTGATTCGAGCTCGATCACCGACGGCCAGGTAAGAATGGGGCACTACATTGCGTTGCTGCAGCCCCGACCGTAGCGCTTGAATTTCTGTATCGGCCACGGGCCAAGGCTCCTGCTTTGAGCCCACGATCGACAGCACCCCGGGAACGGAGAGTACATTGCCGCGCTCTTCAGAGCGGCTTCGAACAAACAGATAACAGGGAAATAGCGGCAAATCTAAAGTTACCTTGGAGCGATTCTTCCACACATGTACGGCACGATATAACGGCAGAAAAGTTTCAAACTGCCGGTCGCTCAGTTGCTCCGCCACATGTTTTTCATGACGCGCACTGGTATAGATCGCGAGCCAATGCGGTGAGGATGTTGAGCCTGTAATACCCATTGTGACTGTCCCCGAAAATCGTGAGTAGACGCTGTGGCACAGCCTCGAAAGTCGAAGATGCTGCGAAAAAGATGTTGAGGAGCGGCGCCGATGCTCCGAGAGAAAATCACGTAACTTATCTCGTTAGAACGAGGCTCCGCCATCGTTAATTAGCAAGGCTAATAAAACGGAAATCAAACCGAAGCGTGCATTTTGTCTATTGGCAGAGGCAGACGGGGCCTCAGCTATCATTTTGTGCTGTAACGGACAGGGCTACGCCAGTCTTACTTAGCAACGAGGCTAAGTACTTCAATTACTCGGACTATTGGTTATGTTGACTGGATAGGGTTTACGATTTTGCGCCGGCTGTACCGACACGCCTACATCACTGACTGAATATCTTCAGTTGATAACTTACCGTGCAGCTCTGCTTCCAAACCGTAAAACTCCGGTTTATTGTCACGACACTCGCGCGAGAAGCAGCCACAACAACCAACTTCAAAACTAAGGCCGATCACCGCGATTTAAAGGGGATGAGCGATGAGGTCGGCGTAGCTCATGCTGCAACGTTATGCACAGAATAGGAAAATTAAATGATGGTTACAGGAGCTTCGTATCTTTGGCCGATGACTGCGAGGTTCGATCCTGCACCGCTATGCCGAAAATAGGAAAGTGTGTTCACACCGCACACTGATCGAACGTGTTTTTCGAGTTTGCATTAGCGCAAATCTACACTGTGCTTCCAATTTTTTCGTAACTTACGAAGGTATTAAACCTTAGCGGCACTATCAGTGACCGTGTGTCGGTGTTTGCAGTCGAGACTTGCGAATGAGCACCTGCTTATTTTGAATTTTTTTGCAGCTGGTACCGCCGAATTCGCAACACGAGATTTCAAGAATTCTATCGAGCTGATCTTTGTCGAGATCATTGTCCGTGTCTTTCATTCTGTCGTGTACTTCAGTGATCTTTTTGCAATCACGCCGAGCCGATATTGTTCGAGAATGCCCGTTTTTCCGACTAAGGCTCCGCGCAGGTCAGCGCGTCAATGGATCGCCATTCCCGTTCGGATCCACGCGGGTGAGTTGCACGTGGATGGCATGACTATCAACATGAGCGAGCACGGTATGTACCTGTTTGCAGCTGCGAATCTCGGCGTAGGAACCCAGATCGAAATTACGTATCGCCCACCAAGGGAGAACAAAACGGTCTGTGCCTGCGGAATTGTTCGGCGGAAAGCTGTATTCCTGTATGCAATCGAATTCCTGACGGACGATACTGCGCCGCTTGAAATTCCCCGTTACCTCGAGCAGTTGAGCTAACGCTCGGATTCACATACTCGCCCTGATTTGTGACAAGTCATCACAATTGGAACAACAGGTGAGCGATTGGGCGGCATCTCACATCGGTTCTCGAAGAGGTCGATCTGTGCTGGGAATAACCGCGATCCAGGAACTCTGCCGCAAGATCCTAGACGAGAAAGATCCGATGAAGGCGCAGCAGTTAATTACAGAGCTGCGGGAAACGATTGCCGTGGATTCAGGCGAGACCCGCCTTAGACTCGGATTCATGGCAAAGTTCCTGAAGAAAGCAGAAAAAGGCTCGCCGAAGTCTGATCCCGATCTTGAGAAGTAGCGGATATCTAGCGGGATTCCACGAGCTTAACCCATCTCTGGCGATCTCTAAAAGCACGGTCCAGTCATGCGATTCAGCAATGGCGTTCTTTACTTCGCACTTCCCTCGGATCTAGAGCTACGGGCTTTTTGGATGATTTCTCTGATTGCTCGGATTGCAGCCGGCGGGGTTCGGAACATGCCTATTTTTATATTTAGTATCAACAACTTACACGTACAGCCGTAAGTCTTCCATCCGGATTGCGCTTGCGGTGTGAGCAGGATTCCGCCGGTTGCAGGTATGAAGCGCGTCTATCTTCAAAAAATGGGGTTTAATTTTGACACTGGTCCAGCTTGCATCTAAGCTCGACTTACCACAAATTGGTGCGTTTCAATCAAAAACGAACTTGGGCACGAGTAAGTTGGATCTGCGCGGTAGTCCTCCTGCTCATGACCTCTGCCCAGTCCGCACATATGTGTGGATTGGCGGGAGACCTGCGCATTCACCACGGCAAGTCGGCCCAGGCTGATAGCGTAGATTCGCCCCACACCTTTTGTGCGATTTGCGCCAGCTCTCATTCTCCTTCGTTCGCTGTTTCACTAGCGGCGCTTCCCTCGATCGATAGCCTGACGGAACGACCGCTTCAACGTTCCATCGTAAGACGCCCCTCTTCGCCTGTCTTCGCGCTCTACACGCGCCCACCACCAGCAGTCTGATTGCCCCTAACTTTTCGGTTCTAGCACTGGCTCAGAATTCCAAAGGTTTCTCGAAGTTCAGTGCGCTAAGTCAGACTCTACTGGTGGTCGCATGAAAATGTTCTATTCGGAGCCGGTCGAAAAAACGGCTTCCCTCTCTCCAAAATTTCGTGACGAAGGTGTAAGTGACACCGTCGTCAATCGCCGAAAGATTCCCATCACTTTTGCTGCGCTGGCTGTCACTGCGATGCTGGTGGCAATGGTGGGGTGTAATGGGTCCGCGCCTGGCTCGCGAGGAATGACGTCTTACTCCGGCAATTCCGCGGAGCCGAGCGATAAAGCGCAGTTGTTCACTCTGCCGGCGGATCAGATGGCACACGTGCAGATCGTGACGGTTCAGCCCACGTCCATCGTCCGGACGCTGCGACTTACGGGTGCTGTCTCCTTCAACGGATTTGATACGACTCCGGTGATTACGCAGGTGAGCGGTCCGGTCAGCCGCATCGTCGTCACCCCCGGGCAAGCAGGTTCATCGCGGCGAACCGCTGCTTTACGTGGCCAGCCCCGATTACTCGCAACTGCTGGCGAACTACCTGAAAGCGCGGGACGCCTATGCGCTTGCCGAAAAAGGCTATCTTCGCGCGAAGGATTTGTACGATCACAGCGCAATCGCACAGCGGGATCTCGAGGTAGCTGAATCGGCGCAAACCCAGGCCGCCGCGGATCTCGACGCGGCAAACCAGTCGCTGAGAATCCTGGGGATCTCAAAGCCGGAATCATTGAACGTCAGGCAGACGCCCTCGGAACTACCGGTCTTGGCGCCCATCGCAGGACAGGCAGTGGAGCGGCTGGTCGCTCCCGGGCAGGTGATTCAGGCGGGCGCTACGCAAGTGTTCACCATCTCCAACATGAGTTCGGTGTGGGTGCTGGCCAACCTTTACCAAAAGGATCTGCCCAACGTTCGCCTCGGCGACCCGGTGACGATCACAACCGATTCGTATCCGGGCACCGCGTTTCACGGCAAGATTTCCTACATCGCGGCAGCGCTTGATCCGGACACACGGACGCTGCAGGCGCGCATAGAAGTGAACAATCCACGCGGCAAGCTGAAGAAAGATATGTATGTCGTCTGCACTGTACTGAGCGGGACGATTCGCAATGCTCTCACCGTGCCCGATTCTGCGGTATTACGCGACGCGCAGAATGAACCTTACGTGTATGTAGTCACCCAGAACAATGAGTTCTCCCGTCGCGCAGTAGCGCTTGGCCAACGCTCTGACAATACGACACAACTGACGAGCGGCATCGTCGCCGGTGATCGGGTTGTCGGCGATGGCAGCCTGTTCCTTCAATTTGCGAACTCACTGCAACAATGACCCCAGAAAACGAAACACCTCGAAACGGACGTAACGGCCAGGGCGGATTCATCCACCGCATCGTACAGATTTCGCTTCGGCAGCGATTCCTGGTGCTGATGATGGTGCTCTTCATGGCCTTCTGGGGAGTCCTGTCTTTCCAGCGCATGCCAGTAGATGCGTATCCCGATCTCTCGCCGCCGATGGTGGAGATCATCACGCAATGGCCCGGCCATGCTGCCGAAGAGATCGAGCGACTGGTCACGCTTCCGCTTGAAGTCGAGATGAACGGCGTGCCGCAACTTGTGGTGATGCGCTCCATCACCCTGTACGGACTCTCCGACATTCGCCTCACTTTTACGGACGACACCGACAATTATTTCGCGCGGCAAAATGTGTTTGAGCGCTTGTCCGACGCGCAGCTTCCAACCGGGGTCGCCCCGAGCCTGGCGCCGCTCTTCAGCCCGAGCGGATTGGTCTATCGCTACGTTCTGGAGAGTCCCGATCGCAGTCCACAGGAGTTGAAAACGCTTGATGACTGGGTCATCGGGCGCGCTTACAGATCGGTGAATGGCGTGGCCGACGATTCCGGCTTCGGCGGCACCGTGATGGAGTATCACGTTCTGCTGGATCCGGCGCGCTTGTACGGATACCACCTAACGGTGCAGCAAGTCTCTGACGCGTTATCCAACAACAACGCAAATGCGGGCGGCGGTTTTTATTCGCAAGGCGGACAGTTCTTTTACGTGCGCGGTATTGGCTTGGTTCGCGACACGAAAGACATCGAGAACATCGTTGTCGGCTCGAATAAAGGAATACCCGTCCGCATACGCGACATCGGCCAGGTTGAGATCGGGCACGCTCCGCGCCTGGGAATATTTGGTTTTCAGAAGAATGATGATGCGGTGGAAGGCGTCATTCTTATGCGGCGCGGCGAACAGACTCAGACCGTGCTCCGGGATGTTCAGAAAAAGACCGAGCAACTCAATCGGCAGGTTCTGCCGAAGGATGTAAAGATCCGGGCCTTCTACGACCGCAGCGACCTGGTACGGCTCACCACGCGCACGGTCGAAGATAACCTGATCCGCGGCATGATCCTGGTGTTCATCGTGCTGATCTTCTTTCTGGTCAGCTTCCGCGCCGCGGTGATTGTGTCGCTCACCATTCCGCTTTCGTTGCTGTTCGCGTTCATCGTTCTGCACGCGCACGATGTTTCCGCGAACTTGCTCTCGATTGGCGCAATCGATTTCGGAATCATCATCGACGGCACGGTCGTGATGATGGAGAACATCTATCGAGAGCTGGCGGAACGTGCCGGAACGGAATACAAGCTTAACGACGTCATCCTGATCGCCGCTCGCGACGTCGATCGCCCGATCTTCTATTCCGTAGCCGTGATTATCGCCGGCTATCTGCCCATCTACGCGCTGAGTGGGCCTTCGGGAAAACTGTTCCATCCGATGGCCGACACGATGTCGTTCGCGTTAATTGGCAGCCTCGTGCTGACGCTGACGCTCGTCCCCGTGCTGGTGTCCTATTGGTTCAAGGGTGGCGTACGAGAGAAGGTCAACCGTCCGTTTGAGGCGATCAAACGCTTTTATGCCGGTAAACTCGCCTGGTGCTTGGATCATCGTGGAGTAACGATCGGCGTAGCGTCCCTGATCTTCTGCCTCACGTTGTTGCTGGTTCCCTTCATCGGCGGCGAATTCATGCCGCATCTGGATGAGGGCGCTTTGTGGGTGCGCGCGACTATGCCGTACACCATCTCATTCGAAGAAGCGTCGAAGATTGCTCCGCAAATGCGCGCGATCCTGATGTCTTATCCGCAAGTGACGGTGGTTGGGTCAGAGCTAGGCCGGCCCGATGACGGAACAGACGCGACCGGCTTCTTCAATTGCGAGTTCTACGTCGGCCTCAAGCCATATGACGACAAAGCCTGGAGCCAAGGTGATATTCGCAACAAAGAGGAACTCACCAAGTCCATCAATCAGCGGCTGACGGCGTTCCCCGGCATCATCTTCAATTACACGCAGCCCGCCGAAGATGCCGTGGACGAGGCGCTCACCGGCCTGAAGAGTTCGCTTGCCGTGAAGGTCTATGGCTCAGATCTGAACGTGCTCGAAGACAAGGCACTGCAGATTAAAAATGTCCTTCAGCACGTGCCGGGGTTCACCGAACTCACGGTGGTTCGTGAGCTTGGACAGCCAAGCCTGCTGATCGATGTGGATCGCGAAAAGATCGCGCGTTACGGAGTAAATGTCGCCGATGTCGAAGCGGTGATCCAGGCTGCCGTAGGTGGTCAGGCCGCAACGCAAGTCATCCAGGGAGAAAAACTGTTTGACCTTGTGGTTCGCATGCAGCCCCAGTTTCGCAGCAGCCCAGCCGAGATTGGAAATCTGCTGGTAGGAACGCCCGATGGCCAGCAGATCCCGCTCAAAGAACTGTCGGACATCAAGGAAAGCAACGGCGCATCCTTTATCTATCGCGAGAACAATTCGCGCTACATCGGCGTCCAGTACAGCATTGAAGGGCGCGATCTCGAGCGCGCAGTAAACGATGGCCAGAAAGCGGTAGACAAGTCCGTGCATTTGCCGGAAGGCTATTGGATGGAGTGGGGCGGCGAGTACAGCCAGTTGCTGGCTGCCAAACAGCAACTCGCCGTGATCGGCCCGCTGGCAGTGCTGCTTATCTTTCTGATCCTGTTTGCGCTCTACGGCAATTTCAAATTTCCGTTTACAATCGCCCTAGGCGTTGTGATGACCGAACCCGTAGGCGCGCTGATCGCCCTGAAGCTGACCAACACGCCCTTCAGCGTTTCCTCGGTTCTGGGATTGCTGGCGCTCATGGGAGTATCGGTCGAGACCGCGGTCATCCTCGTCTCGTACATCAACAAGTTGCGCCTGGAAGGCCGGAACATCCGAGAGGCTACTTACGAAGCCTCGCTGCTGCGCTTGCGGCCCATCATGATGACCGCCCTGGTCGCTTGTCTCGGCTTGTTGCCCGCTGCAATGTCACACGGCATCGGTTCAGATACGCAACGGCCCTTTGCAATAGTGATAGTCGCCGGATTGATGTCACGACTGTTACTCGGCTTCTTCGTGAATCCTGTTCTTTACGAACTGGTCGCGACCGAAGACGACGTCCTTCAGGTGTAGCGGCGCGAGCAGTTACTCGTAATGCAAGGCATCCATGGGCTCGACACGCGTTGCGCGCCTGGCAGGCACAAGGCTTGCGAGTACAGTCACCAACAGCATCAGTGCCGCGATTACAACAAATGTCACGGGATCCCACGGGCTGACGCCGATTAACATGGAACGCACTAGCGGCGTCAGTCCAAATGAACCGGCGATTCCGATGACCATTCCAGTCACCGCGAGCGAGACGCCGCTCGCAAGAACGATTCGCAGCACGGAAGATCTCGGGGCGCCTAGCGCCATCCGAATGCCAATCTCGTGCGTTCTGCGCGCGACCATAAACGACACCACGCCATAGATCCCTATTGCGGCCAATAGAAGAGCCACCAAGCCGAATGCGCCGCACATTACGGTGATGATGCGCGGAAAGAAGAGGCCCTGGTTAGAGACTTGCGCAGAGAGCGAACTCACAAGCGTCGGAGATAATCCTGGATCAATGCGGGCGATCTCTCGCCGGACATCTGAAGCGAAAGCGGTTGGGTCGCCCTTGGTTCGAATCGTGAATGTTGCAGCGGATCCGCCTTCCTGCTGATACGGCGTGTAGAAAACCGGAATCGGCGGCGTGCCGATATTTCCATAGTTCGAGTCTTTCGCAATTCCAACAATCTGAATGGGAAATCCTTCGCGCAAGCGAATCACGTGCCCTATGGCGGCATCAACATCTCCGGTAGGAACGATGTATCGACGGGCCAGCGTCTCGTTCACGATTGCTACCGGTGTTCCTTTATGAGTGTCATGCTGGTCAAATTCGCGACCGCGGAGGATCGGTATCTGCATGGTCGCGAAGTATTGCGGCGCAACTGCGCTGTTAGCGACATCGAGAAATTTCTCACCGTCCGGAGCTATGTAGCCGTCAATCGAAAGATCCCATGAATTGCCGGAGATAAAAGGTACATACGTGGCATAACTCACCGACGCAACGTCGTTACGCTCCCCCAGTCGTTGTACCAGTTGCTCGTGAAACCGAGTGGACTGTTCATTGGAATAGCCATTCAGGCTCGGGTCCAGCGTTACGGCAAGCACATGGTTGGGATTGAACCCGAGGTCCACGTTCTGCGCGCGTACGAACGCTTTCAAGAACAAGCCGCCGGTGATGAGGAGAATCGCGGAGAGTGCCACTTGACCCGCGATCAAAACTCGACGAGCAAGTGCGCTAAAGGAATTTCCAGCGACCGACGTTCTGGCAACAACGGCGCCCCATGCTTCCCTGACCGCGGTGAAGGCCGGAGCTATCCCGCAAAGAAATACCGCCGCGAGAGCCGCGAGCGTGGCCCATCCAACAACGCGCAGATCAAGACGGAACTCTGGATTCTGGGGTCGAACCGGAAGCATGCTTGCAAAAGCGCGCGTGCAACCGTAGGCAAGCAATATGCCGGCGCATCCGCCGAGCAAAGCCAGAACTGCACTTTCTGTCAGAAATTGCCGAATCAAGGTTGTGCGACTGGCGCCAATCGCCAACTGAGTCGAGATCTCTCGAATCCGGGACGTTGCCTTCGCCATCATCAGGCTGGCGACGTTCGCGCAAGCGATCAGCAATACCAGGATCACGAGGCCCATCAGGACAGATGGCATGAGCAAGTTGTTGCCCAAGGTGCGCCGAGCCATTTCGTTTCTAACAAAAACGACATTGTCTTTATTTGTGTCCGGGTATTGGCGCTCTAAATCGCGCATGATGGTATCCATCTCGGCTTGCGCTTGAGCAACTGTCACTCCGGGGTTGAGTCTCCCCAGCATGTCGAAAGCACGGTAACTCCGATGTGTCAGCGTGTCCGCGCCGTCGTGCGCCAATCCTGCGCTCATCATGGTGGGCACGTAAACGTCGGGGTGAGAAAACAGGTCGGGACCGGAAAATGATTTTGGAGATACGCCGATGATGGTGAACGGGTGGCCACTTAATTTGATGATTTTTCCTGCAATCTTGGGATCGCTGTTGAATACGCGAGCCCAGAGTCCGTGGCTGATCATCACGACCGGGAACTTGCCGGGCACTTCGTCTTCTGCCGGGAGGAAATCGCGTCCGAGAGCCGGTTGCACCTTCAAAGTCGAAAAGAAGTTGCCGGAGACCAGCAGTCCCCAGACTACTTCAGCCTTGGCTCCAGGAACGGCGTCGGCAACATTCATTCCCGCAGAAATCTGCTGGTAAACAGTTAGCCCCTCGAACGACTTACTTCTATTTCGGAAGTCGATGTAGTCGAGATACGACGATCCGCCGAACTGTGTCAGGCGAGAGGCTGCAGTGTCCAGCGCGACCAGGTTGCGTGCATCCGGCACCGGCAGTGGTCGAAGCAGGATTGCATCCACGACGCTGAAGATGGCGGCGTTTGCGCCGATTCCAAGAGCTAACGACAAGACTACGATGGCGGTAAACGCCGGGCGTCGCCGCAAACTTCGGATGGCAGTCCTCACGTCGTATCGAAGAACGTCGAAGAAGAAAGTCGGACTCATCGGCCAGGGAACCTCGCGATCATTATTTGGTGCTCCCCACTCAGGTTTGACGAGGGAGAGGCAATTTCATTACCGCGGGGATATGAGGGAAAGAACCCGCGTTTTCAGCGACGGATGAGAGTCGCCTCAAGTTGTTGTGTCCAGTTGCAAGAACAGCTGTCCGCAAATGGTCAGGGATTCGTCTTAGCTGCTTCGAGATCTGGCCTGTCCGAAAATGGACAGGCCACAATAGAAATGAACGGCGCCGGCAACCTCAGAGGTGCCCAATGCGTTGCATCCTGTTGCATTTACTCAGCTCTGATGATCACTCGGTTTGGCCTGCCTGTTGCACTCAGTGGCTGCGATGGATATCGCACGCCCAGATCTAAAGCGCAAACGACGGCGCCGCCAGGCATTCGTTGCCTCAATCGGTGTTGCCGCGATCGTGCTAACAACAATAGGTGTTTATCGTCTGAAACCTGCGGCCCCCACCGTAGAACGCGGGACGGTTTGGACGGATACGGTGAAACGTGGGCCGATGCTTCGCCAGGTACGCGGTCTCGGCACGCTGGTCCCCGATGAGATTCGCCAGATCCCTGCGGAAACGGAAGCGACCGTAGTCCGCATTCGCATGTTGCCCGGTACTCAGGTCAAGGCCAACACCGTGTTGCTGGAGATGAGCAATCCGCAATTGCAGCAGGAGGCGCTCGACGCCGAACTGCAAGTAAAGGCGGCACAGGCCGAATATCAGAATCTGAAAGTGAAGTTGCAAAGCGACCTGATGAACCAGAAGGCCTCGGCCGCGACCGTGAGCACCGACTTTAAGGCCGCCCAGCGCCAGGCGAAGACGGATAAGGCTCTCTACGAAATGGGAGTCATCTCCGGCATGGCCAACAATACGTCGCAGGAAAAGGCCGACGAGTTGACTACCCGCAACAGCCTTGAGCAGGAGCGAATCGCGATTAACGAAAAGTCGATTGAGTCGCAACTGGCGGTACAACAGACGAAAGTCGACGAAATGCAGGCTCTCGCGGATCTGAAGAAAAAGCGTCTGGAGGCCCTGAATGTGCGGGCTGGGATCGATGGCGTGCTCACCGATCTACCGCTGCAGGTGGGCCAGCATGTTGTTCCCGGCACCATGCTGGCCAAGGTTGCGCAGCCTGAGCATCTGAAGGCGGAACTGAAGATTGCGGAAACGCAGGCACGCGATATTCAGATCGGCCAGCCCGCATCGGTTGATACACACAATGGCGTCATCTCCGGAAAAGTAATGCGCATCGATCCGGCCGTGCAGAATGGAACCGTCACCGTCGATGTGCATCTGGACAGCGAACTGCCTAAAGGGGCGCGGCCTGACCTGAGCGTCGACGGCACCATCGACCTCGATCGGCTAGGCAATGTGCTCTTTGTCGGGCGTCCGGCATTCGGCAATGAAGAGAGCACTATCAGCCTCTTCAGGCTTGATCCCGACGGGCATGGCGCAACGCGTGTTCCGGTAAAGGTTGGTCGCGCGTCAGTGAATTCAATTCAGATCATTGAGGGCTTGAACGAAGGCGATGCCGTGATTCTTTCCGACATGTCGCGCTGGGACAACACGGATCGGATTCGCCTGGAATAGGCAGATTACTCTTGATACGAGGTAAGCATCGGATGAATGCGGAACAATCATTGATCGAGATTGAGGACCTTACGAAGGTCTTCTACACGGACGAAGTAGAAACTCATGCGCTGTCGGGCGTTCACCTGAAGATCGCCAGGGGCGAGTATGTGGCGATGTCGGGGCCATCCGGATGCGGCAAATCCACTTTGTTGTCGATCATCGGCCTGCTCGATACTCCCACTGGCGGCCGCTATCAACTGAATGGCAAGAGCGTGGAAAACCTGAATTTCGCCGAGCGCTCGCGCATTCGCAACCAGGAAATTGGCTTCATCTTCCAAAGCTTCAATTTGATCGGCGATCTGACTGTCTACGAAAATGTCGAGCTGCCACTGACTTATCGACCCGGAATGCCGGCATCCGAACGCAAGGGCCGTGTCCATGAAGCGCTGGAACGCGTGAACATGGCGCATCGCATGCGGCATTATCCAGCCCAGCTATCCGGTGGCCAGCAGCAACGTGTCGCTGTAGCCCGCGCGCTGGCGGGGAAGCCATCCATCCTTCTCGCCGACGAGCCGACCGGAAACCTCGATTCGCGTAACGGCGAAGCCGTGATGGATCTGCTCAAAAACCTGCATCGCGAAGGCGCGACGATCTGCATGGTCACGCACGATCCGCGCTTCGCACGCCACGCCGAACGTAATGTTCATCTTTTCGACGGCAAGGTACTGGCTGAAGGAGAACTGCCCGAACTACTCGCGGAGTCGCGCTGATGTGGTCTCTATTGCAGGAACTCCGTATCGCGGTTCGTACTCTGGCACAAAAGCCGAAGTTTGCGTTACTCACGATCCTGACATTGGCTCTCGGGATCGGTGCGACGACAGTTGTCTTTACGCTCATCAGCGGTGTGTTATTGAAGCCGCTCGAATATCCGGAGCCAGAGCGACTGGTTACGATCCACATGCGAACCGATGATCTCAGGGATCGCTGGGGCTTTTCCTATCCTGATTTCCTCGACACCCAGCACGATACCCAATCTTTTGAGGGGATGGCTGCATGGACCTATGCCGGCGGAACCATCAGTGCCCCGGGGCAGATAGAGTACGTCGACGGACGCCTGATCTCGCCTGAGCTGTTTTCCGTATTGCGGCTTCCTTTAGTCGAGGGCCGATCATTTCAATCCACGGAGAATGAAGTTGGGAGTGCGCCGGTCGCGATTATCAGCACACGCTTGTGGCAGCGTCACTACGGCTCGGACCCCAGCGTAATTGGGAAATCCCTGACATATGAAGGCAAACCATACACGGTGGTCGGTGTTGCGCCCGCGGGTCTTCGACTGGATGGCGATCCTGATGTCTTTACACCGCTCGGCCAAACCACCGAGCCCCGTATGCATTGGCGCGGGGGGCGCTTTCTTCACATCGACGCGCGGCTTCGTTCCGGCATCACCCTGTCACAAGCCCAAACCGAACTGGAGCTACTGAGTCAGCGGCTTGCAATGCAATACCGCGACGCCGATCAGGGCCTTACGCAGGTACTACATCCGCTTCAGTCGGAATTGGTTCACGATGTCCGCCCCACGCTTTGGCTGCTTTTCGGTGCGGTCAGTCTGATATTGCTGATTGCCTGCGCGAATGCGGCAAGCCTTCTATTGGCGCGAGTGGCTTCCCGCGAGCATGAGTTTGCGTTGCGAATGGCTCTGGGCGCGCCGAGAGCGCGACTGATTCGCCAGTGTTTGACGGAGAGCTGCGTGCTGGCGCTTTGTGGTGGGCTGCTTGGTATTGTGCTCGCACTCCTGGGCACTCGTCCTTTCATCCACTTCTGGCCCGAGGGTCTGCCCCGTGCAAATGAAGTTCACGTGGATTGGCGCGTTTTGCTCTTCGCGATTGCAAGCGCAATTCTCACCGGGCTCATCTTTGGCCTGATTCCGGCCTTGCGTGCGAATCGGAGTGCAATCGAGCAAACTCTGCGGTCTCAATCGCGCAGCATCGCTGGCCATCGCAAAGCTCTGAGTGGCTTCGTAATCTGTCAGATTGCGCTGGCTTTGGTGTTGCTCAGTGCTGCCGGACTTCTCGGACGTACTCTGTTGCGCGTTTCCTCATTGAATCCCGGAATTGATGTTCGAGATGTAGTCACTGCTCGTGTAGCTGTCTCGCCTTCAGCTCTATCGGATACTGGCAAGGCGCGAGCCGCATGGCAGGGACTTATCGACAGCATGCAACGAGTTCCGGGCGTTGAGTCCGTCGCACTCACCGATACTGTCCCGATGCGAGAGGGACAAAACGTCACAGCATATTGGGCCACGCCCGCGCCTCCTCCCCCGAATCGGGAGCCAGCAACACTCTCTACGGCGGTTAGTCCAGACTATTTGAAAGTGATGAGGCTTCCTCTGATTCGCGGCCGCTTCATCAATGAGAACGATCGAATTGATAGTGCCCAGGTTGTTGTCATCGACGAAAACCTGGCGCGTCACGCTTTTGGGACGCAAGATCCCGTTGGGAAGCCTCTCTGGATGCCCTCAATGGGACAGAGGCCGATCCAGATCATGGGCGTGGTGGGGCACGTACGCCACTGGGGGCTTGCGAACGACGATCTTTCGTCTGTCCAGGATCAATGCTATTACCCGCTTGCCCAGGTTCCTGACCCGCTGGTCCGATTCTTCTCGACGATCATGTCAATTGTGGTTCGCACCGACGTTCCGCCTCTGAACACGGTAGAAGCGCTGCAACGAACGGCAGGTGGCGCAACCGGCGACCAGACGCTCTACGAAGTTCGCACCATGGAACAATTGGCGAGCGCGTCGCTCGCCCAGCAACGGTTCTTGCTGATGCTGTTCGCGATCTTTTCCGGGCTTGCTCTGTTTCTTAGCATGCATTGGAATCTACGGAGTCATTGCGTATCTGACGAACCAGCGCGTTGCGGAATTCGGTGTTCGCCTGGCGATTGGCGCAGAACGTTCGGACATCGTTCGGCTCGTGCTGCGAGAGAGCCTGGCGATTATCCTGGCGGGCGTTTCGATCGGCCTGATCAGTTCGATCGCCACAAAACGCGTACTGCAGAATCTGGTTCCGACGGTTCAAAGCTCGCAACTATCTACGTTTGTCGTCGCGGTGCCTACGTTGGTTCTGGTGGCAGTTCTTGCCGGCTATCTTCCCGCTCGCCGCGCGTCGAAGGTCGATCCGATGGCAGCATCTGCGATATGAGTAAGGATAAATAATGACAGGATTGCTGCAGGATCTGCGCTACGCGTTTCGTCAATTGCGGAAGAATCCAGGATTCGCGGCGGTTTCCGTTTTGACGCTGGCCATCGGCATCGGGGCGAACACGGCTGTTTTCAGCGTCGTGAACGCCGTGTTATTGCGGCCATTGCCGTATGCGCATCCTGATCGCCTTGTAGACGTAAGGGAAGGGCGCACGGGTTACGGCATGCTTCGCGGTGACACCTTTTCCTATCCGGACTTCTTTGATTATCGAAGCCAGAACCACACGCTGGAACACCTGGTTTCTTATCGTGAAGACTCTTTGACGCTTACCGATGGCAGCCGCCCTGTACAGGTCATCAGCGAGATGGTCGGTTGGGATCTGTTACCTGCGCTGGGAATCCAACCGGAGATGGGCCGCGGATTTATCCAGACAGAGGAACAGCCGGGCACTCGCGTCGTGCTGCTCAGTCACGATTTGTGGAATAGCCAATTTGCCGCCGATAAAGCAATTATTGGGAAGACCATCACGCTGAGTGGAAATCTGTACACGGTAGTTGGAGTAATGCCGAAGAGCTTTCGCTTTCCAGTGCAGAACCCTGCAGTTGGCGTCTGGACAACGCTGGCTTTCGACGCCACTGGAAAATCTCCGGTGACGAAGGAGCGTGGAGCTCATTTCATCGAGGCGATTGCGGTGCTCAAGAACGGCATTACGGTGGAGCAGGCGCAGCACGAATTATCAATTATCGCAAACAACCTGAAACGCGAGTACCCAGACACGAACACGAAATTGGATAGCGCACAAGTTCAACCTGCGATCGAGGCCCTGGCAGGCAGTAAGCGAACGCCTCTGTTGATCTTGCAAGGCGCAGTGTTGTTAGTGCTGCTCATTGCCTGTGGCAACTTGGCGAATTTGCTGCTCTCGCGTGCGGCTGAACGCGAGGGCGAAATCGCGGTCCGCGCGGCAATGGGCGCCAGTCGAGGGCGGGTGTTGCTGCAACTGCTCGCGGAAAGCGTCCTGCTGGGCGCGCTGGGTGGGACCGCAGGCTGCCTGTTTGCGGTGCTCGGCACTCGTGGGCTGCTCGCAATGATGGGAGATAGCTTGCCACGAGCAGCGGAGGCTGGTGTCGACGGCACTGTGCTGTTATTCGCGTTGTTCGTTTCAGTAGGAACAGGCCTGATCTTTGGGATCGCGCCCGCATTGAAGGCGTCGAAACCAGACTTGGTCAGCACGCTGAAGGAGACGGGCAGAAGCGGGACGATGGTGCGAGACCGCTTGCGCGGCGCGCTCGTCGTTGCTCAGGTTGCGCTGGGGCTGATGCTGGCCACTGCAGCCGGTCTCCTGATGATTAGTTTCATCCGCTTGCAACATAACAATCTTGGATTCGATCCGCACCAAGTGCTGACACTCAATTTCCAGATGCCCGAGAAGCAGTATCCCGAAGTTAAGCAGGTTGCGTTCTATCGAGACTATCTCACCCGCGTTCGAGCGCTACCTGGTGTGACCGCAGCGGCAGCGGTCATGCCTTTGCCCTTGGGCAACGACGACATAGGAATCTCCTTCGACGTCGAAGAACGTCCGCTGCCGCCCGGTTCTCAGCCGTCAGAACGACTGGTCATCGCCACTCCGGGATACTTCGACACGATGCGGATCCCGGTTATCGAAGGTCGAGTCTTCACTGAAAACGATACCCATGAGAGTTCGCAAGTAGTCGTGGTGAATCGCAGCTTCGCGCAGAAGTATTTTCCCGGAGAGCCGGTGCTTGGCAAACGCATTCAACCAGGAGCGAACGCCTATCCGGGCGAAAAACTCGTTTGGCGGGAAATCATCGGCGTGGTGGCCGACAACAAGGTCAAGGCGGTAGATCTTGAAACCGAGCCGGCGTATTTCATCCCCTTCGCGCAACTGCCGTGGTGTTGCCTCACGACGGTGATGCGCACATCCGTTGATCCGCGAAGCATGGAAGCCTCGACTCGCAACCTTATCGGTTCGATAGACAAGGATCTCGCCGTTTACGACGTGCGAACCATGGAGGATCTCGCGTCCGTGGGTCTGGCGCAACCGCGATTCCAGATGTTCCTGTTGTCTAGCTTTGCGGTGATGGCGTTGCTCCTCACTGCGGTCGGTCTCTACGGGTTGATGGCATATTCCGTAGCGCGGCGCACTCGCGAAATCGGCGTGCGCATGGCGTTGGGTGCTGGACGTGATTCGGTATTAGGCATAGTGATGCGCGAAGCAGGATTACTTCTGATCGCTGGCGTCGCCATCGGCGTGATGGCCGCGCTGGCTAGCGGAACGCTTCTGCGCAGCGTGCTCTACGGAGCAGAAGCCCGCAATGCATTCGTGCTGGTCGCCGTCAGTTTCATTTTGCTGATCGCCGGCGCACTCGCAGCTTTTATCCCCGCGCGGCGGGCCGCTTCCATCGATCCAATGACCGCTCTGCGATATGAGTAGGAGAGACCGTGAACAGCTTCAGTATTGCGCGTAATGAGAGGATTGCTGTACGGAATTGGCGTTTATGACGCAACCACTATCCTGTCCGTCATTGGTCTGCTGGCATTCACAACTATCGCCGCAACGACAATGCCCACTTTGCGCATAGCGCGAATCGATCCCGCGGAGACATTACGAGAAGAATGAACACGAGACGAAAGGAATCATGATCCGACTGAACCACGTTGAACGCAGTTACAAAACTCCTGCCGGGCAGACCTGGGTTTTGCGGCGCATCAATCTGGAGATTCGCGAAGGCGAGTTTGTCACCATCATGGGACCGTCAGGTGCTGGCAAGTCTTCCTTGCTGAATGTGCTCGCGTTACTGGATGACAGTTGGAAAGGCGAATACCAGTTTCGTGATGAGTCGGTGCACAAGATGAATCGCAAGGAACGCGCCGAACTCGCGAAGAAGAATGTAGGCATGGTCTTCCAGAGCTATCACCTGATCGACGACCTGACGGTGCAGGAAAATATCGACCTGCCACTTGCGTACAAGAACATTCCCCGCGCGCAACGCCAGAGCATGGTGGCCGATACGCTCGATCGTTTTCAGATCGTCGCGAAGAAAGATCTCTTTCCCAACCAGCTTTCCGGCGGTCAACAGCAGATCGTAGGAGTGGCGCGCGCTGTCATTCACAAGCCTGCGCTTTTGCTGGCCGATGAGCCGACCGGGAATCTCCATTCATCGCAGGCCACGGAGATCATGAAACTGTTCCGCGAGTTGAACCAGCAAGGCACGACGATCGTTCAGGTTACGCATTCCGAGGCGAATGCCGCTTACGGTAGCCGCACCCTGCAGATGCGCGATGGATGGCTGGTTTCCGACACAGCGAATCCGAGCGTGGAGACGTCGGCTGAGGTCAACGCGTGACGGGCCTAACGGTGTAGCATAAACAAATTCATGCCAGCCTCCGCTGAGATCGCAACCGGCCATTCGACCACGAGGGAGACGGAAACTCCGCTCGTCCTGGTGGCCGATGACCAGCCGCATATTCTGGAAGCCCTGCAATTACTCTTGAAGCCTGAAGGGTATCGGGTCCAGACTGCACGCTCTCCTCTGCTTGCGTCAGAGGCGCTGAACCACGACACCTTCGATGCTGTGCTCATCGATCTGAATTACACACGCGACACCACCTCCGGCACCGAGGGTCTCGACCTGCTTGCGCAGATCGTCAATCAGGATAGCCACCTCCCGGTCGTGGTGATGACGGCGTGGGGCAACGTCGAACTGGCGGTAGAGGCCATGCGCCGTGGAGCGCGCGACTTCATCCAGAAGCCTTGGGATAACGCGCGTCTGCTTACAATTTTGCGGACGCAAGTCGATCTGTGCCGAGCGCAGCGCAAAGCAAAGGTTTTGGAAGCTGAAAACCGGTTGCTGCGTGCCGAGGGCAAGCCGGAGTTCATCGCCACTGCAAGTTGCATGCAGCCGGTATTGGAACTGATCTCGCGCGTCGGCCCGTCGGACGCCAATGTGTTAGTCACCGGCGAACATGGAACCGGCAAAGAGATAGTGGCGCAGACCCTGCATGCTTTGTCCGCTCGCGCCGCCAAGGCGCTGATCGCCGTAAACACTGGTGCGTTGCCGGAGGGCACGTTCGAGAGCGAACTCTTCGGCCATGTGAAAGGCGCGTTCACGGACGCGCGCACGGATCGCATTGGACGCTTTGAACTTGCAGAAGGCGGGACGCTGTTCCTCGACGAAATCGCTAACATCCCGACTCGTCAACAGGCGAAACTGCTGCGTGTGCTCGAGACCGGCGAGATGGAACGGGTGGGCTCATCGAAGACGCGCCGCGTGAATGTCCGTTTGTTGTCGGCAACGAATGCTGACCTTAAATCCGAGTGCGCGAACGGACGATTCCGCGAAGATCTGCTCTTCCGTCTGAATACAATCGAGATCCATCTCCCCACGCTGCGCGAGAGAAAAGAAGACATTCCTCTGCTCGCGGCGCACTTCCTCTCGCGTTATGCGTTGCGCTATCGACGACAGATCGAAGGCTTCGACGCCGCCAGCTTACGAGCACTTCTGCAGTATCCGTGGCCGGGCAATGTTCGCGAGCTGGATCACACTGTCGAACGCGCGGTGCTGATGTCGAGGAATTCGCGTATCGAGATCAGCGACCTTGGCCTCAATGCGGCGCGTGTTCCCAATCCCAGCCTCGAAGAGATGAGTCTGGAAGAAGTTGAGAGTATCCTCATCCGCAAGGCTCTGGCACGTTGTAACGGCAACGTAAGCCAGGCGGCTGAAGCGCTCGGCTTGAGCCGCGGCGCTTTGTACCGGCGGATGGAGAAGTATGGAATCTAGTTCGGCCCGGGTTGCCGATCGCAACAAGGCATCGTCGGCAGGCAAGCTCAAACGGCGCAGATGGCCGTTCGAGCGGCGAGTCAAGATTTTCTGCGCTGCTCTCCCACTGCCCGCGCTCATCCTCAGCACCGTTCTGCTCTGGCAACTCAATGTCACGGCCGGCACATTCGCAATCCTGCTCGGAATCGTTGCCTTCGTCTCGCTGCTGATCGGGGTGGCCCTTCATGAACACATCACGCGCCCGTTGCAAACGCTATCCAATGTGGTCTCCGCGCTGCGTGAAGAAGACTTTTCTTTTCGCGCACGCAATGCCGTAGCTGAAGACGCGCTGGGCGAGTTGTCCCTCGAGATCAACTGGCTCGCCGACATGCTACAGGCGCAGCGACTGAGCGCCCTGGAAGCGACGGCACTGCTGCGCCGCGTCGTCGAGGCGATGGATGCCCCCATCCTGGCATTCGATCGCGACAACGTGTTGCGCCTGATCAATCCAGCTACTGAGCGTGCTTTTGGGTTGAATGCCGAACATGCCATCGGCCGCGGCGCGGATGAATTACGACTCGTCGGCATCCTGGGGGATCGCGCCGAAGAGATCGTGACCCTGCCGTGGCAGGGTACAGAAACCCGCTGGATGGTACGCCGCACCTCCTTTCGGCAACGTGGAGTGCCACACACGCTGCTGCTGTTGTCGGACGTAAGCAGCGCACTGCGCGAGGAAGAATATCGCGCGTGGCAAAAGCTGATTCGCGTCCTCGGCCACGAGTTAAACAATTCTCTTGCGCCGATCAAATCCATTGCCGGCAGTCTTCGGTCGCGTGTCGACCGGAACGGATTCCCGGGAGACGACCTACCCGATTTCGAGCGTGGCCTCTCCGTAATTGAAAGCCGCGCGGAAGCTCTGAATCGTTTCGTTCAGGGCTATCGTGAATTTGCCAAGCTGCCGCCGCCACGCAAGCGAGAGACTTCGATTCGTCCACTGCTGGAGCGGGTAGTGAAACTTGAAACGCGGCTAGAAGTCGGACTGACGACGGGCCCCGACCTCATCCTCCTCGCCGATCCCGACCAACTCGAGCACATGCTCATTAATCTGGTACGCAATGCGGTGGAAGCTACGCGCGAGCGCATGAACGAGGAAAACTATCGCCCCGACGTGCAGATTACCTGGACATCGGAGCAGCACTGGGCGCGCGTCTCGGTTCTCGATAACGGACCAGGATTGGTAAATCCTTCGAATCTGTTCGTGCCGTTCTATACGACCAAAGCCCATGGAAGTGGCGTGGGCTTAATTCTGGCGCGGCAAATTGCTGAAGCGCACGACGGATCGGTTCAGCTATCGAATCGACGCGATCAGCAGGGATGCGAAGCGCAAGTCAGGCTTCCTTTACGTCGATGACAGCGAGAAATTCCGAAATATCCAAGGGACTCTAAGCTTGACTCTGCGTCGAAGCGCATCCATTGAGTATGCCGCAAGACGCCGCAGGCTCGCGAATCAGCACGAAAGCGGCGGTGGCTCTGCTGCTGACATTTGCAGCCGGTTATATGGACGTGGTCGGCTACCTTGCTCTCTATCAGGTGTTCACAGCGAACATGACCGGGAACACGGTGCACTTCGCGATTAACCTGCTCCACTCACAATGGCAGCACGCAATGCTGGCCGGATCGATGATCCCGATCTTTGTCGCCGGCTCCATCGTTGGACGCGCGATCATCGAGGTAGGAGCACGCAATCGCATCCGCCGAATTGCGTCACTCACACTGTCGATCGAAGCGTTGCTCATCGGATTCGCGAGCCTTGCTCCTCCGCATGCAAGCGCTCCCGACATTGAAATTGGATGCTTGGCCGCCCTCGCGTTTGCGATGGGAATTCAAACCGCTGCTCTTACCCGGATCGGGCCGCTAACTATCCACACGACTTTCGTGACCGGGATGCTGAACAAGCTGGCTCAGTTGATATCGCATTCCATGTTCCTCACCTACGATCGGTTGCGTGGTGAGAAACGAGTGATCGATGTTCAGAAGAAGGTGTCCCGGCAAGCGTTTTTTATGTTTTCCATTTGGCTGGCATATTTTGTTCGGGGCGATCGCAGGCACTAGAACGGAGAGTGTCATAGGACTCCGTGCACTCTTGATACCGATCGTTCTGCTGGCGGTCGCCATCTTGGCGGACCAGGTGAGTCCGCTCTCAATTCGTGAAGAGCGGGAACAGATGGAATCTGGCACGTAACACTGGGCGTTGGGTTTAAGAAACAAAAAGAGGGGAGCCTTGCGGCTCCCCCATAATCATTCAAGGTAGTCTTCCCGTGCTAGAAGCTGTACTTCAGGACCAACTGCATGGTGCGCGGCTGGTTCGAGAAGAACTGGTTCGGCTGGTTGAACAGAGGCGACTGCGGCCTCAAGTCGTTCACTTCGTTTCCGGTGTATCCGATCGAGTTGATCTGGTTCAGAGAACCCGGAACATATTGAGCGTGATTAAACACGTTCAACGCCTGCGCCTGGAATTCGAACGATTGACGTTCGGTGATGTTCAACCGTTTCACAATCGTCATGTCCCAGTTATTAGTGTGCGGCAACGCCAGCGTATTGCGGCTGACATTCCCATGGCACCCATGTTGCGCCTGGATGTATTGCGCGTTGGGATTGTTCGCCAGGTAAGCAACCGTCTCACCAGCTGTGTTGGTCAGCGCGGTGACACCGGAGCCTGTGCCCGGTACGCCCGCCGGATTGAAGATTGCGCGGTCACCGGCGGCGTCGCCATTCAGATTGGAATCAACTCCATTCTGAACGGTAGCGTATTCCGGAGACTGGAAGGTGTACACGGGAGCGAACTCCCAGTTGCCGACGATGTTCTTCTGGAACCAACCAGCGTTCTTGAAGAACGGCAGATCATAGATCACCTGCGCCGTAAAGCGATGCCGGCGATCCAATGCAGAGGTGCTCATATCGCACGAGAAGCACTGGAAGTCCTGCGGACGACGAGGCGTCAAGACTGTCGAAAATACATCGGCTGTGGAGTTGTCTTCCGCGTGGCTCCAGGTGTAGGCCAACTGGAATTGCAGCCCATTGTTGAAGTTGCGCGTAAGTTGTGTCTGCAATCCGTGATAGATCGACTGGCCGTAGGGTTCGAAAGCCGTGATGGCATGCTCCGTCAAAACCTGCGGCCGCGAATCCAGGCACGTAGCCCGCGTCCGACTCGTAAACGGAATTAGCTAGCAGACCGTCCAGGGTGTTTGGCAGTGCATCGAGAGCCGCTTGACCTGGGTTTTGGAGGTAAGTCGGCAGGGCGTTGCTGGGGTTTACAGCAGCCAGCATGTTCAGGTGCGTCTGCACCGGCAGGTGGATGCCGCGGGTTCCAACATAGCGAACTTCCGCTACATATTTTTGTCCCGAAGCTATGTTGAATGCCCAAGATTCCAGGTTTCCGAATATGGCAATCTCTGGTTGGGAATAAAGGATGATGTGTTTACTCGCGCATCCGCGGCGGACGCGAACTGGAACGGCTGAGACGGTAACCCGCCGTTTGCCAGGAACGCCGTCGTAGACCACGCGCATCCTCCAGCCCTGTTGTACGGTAGTATCGCAGGTAGCGGAGAGTTGCGGCGGGAGTGACAAAATTCCAAGATTGTCATAGAGCACGTCGTTCGCCATGGTGAAGCCGCCACGAACAGAAGTTGTTCCCTTTCCGGTCCGGATCCCAGGCGAATCCAACTCGTGGCATGAAGTTCTTCTTCTGCGCAGTCGGAGTGCCGAAGTTGATCAGGCCAGGAACGCTGGAGATCGCATTCAGATTCTGTAAAGAACCAGCTTCTGGAACCTGGGTGAACTCGTAGCGTAGACCAAGATCAACTGACAGGTTTGGCAGGACGCGCCAGCTATCAGCGGCAAATGCGTAGAACGCCTTCTGGTTGCCATAGAATGTGGTATCGCCCGTCGAACGCTCGCCGAAAGTTGTCCGGCGCTCCGTCTGTCGCAAACAGCGCCAGGCTGGAGTACTCGTAGTCGCCGCGAACCCGCTGGGTGAACTGTTGTGGGCTGATCATATCGCGGACTTCCGCACCGAACTTCAGGTTGTGCTTACCCTTTACCCAAGTGAGGTTGTCCACTATTTGGTACGTGTTCTGCACCGTACCCTGCGGGGCATTCGGATCAGGCCCGACATCGACGCTATTCAGATCGTCGAAGGTGAGGTTCGGGAACATCGCCAGGCCAGGAAACTGAATGTCCGGAACTGTGAAAACCTGAGCAAAGCGGTTGAAACCCAGACGGAACTCGTTGCTCACGCTGGGCGAGAATGTGTGGTATTCGCTTAGTGTGAAGAGGTGAAACCGAATCGGCAGCGTAGTGAAGAAGGTCGGAATCTGCGCCCCTGTATCGGATTCATCTTGTCTCTCGTAAATGTAACGCCCACGCAGCTGATCTTTAGTCGAGATATTGAAGTCGACCGCGTTAGTCGTTGTCAATACATTGGTGTAGCTGGGTCCATTGAAGCCAACACCGCCGATCGGAATGGTCCCCGTCGTGCATCCAGGGGTCGCACAGATAGGTGTTAGGGTCGGATCAACAGCAGCTGCTGCCGGAAGATATTTCTGGAGCGTCTGCAGGTTGGTTGAGTTGGGATACAGCGCATTCAACGTTGCGTAACCGGCGGCGGTTGGCGCGAACCCTAGTAGAAGCAGATCCCACCAGCCCTGCGGCTCGTATTGGAAGTTCGTAAAGAAGAAGAGCTTGTTCTTGATGATCGGCCCACCAATTTGTCCGCCGAAACGATTGTCATCAAAACGTGGATTTGTAATCGGTGTACCCGGCGTCGCTCTTTGCGACGCAGCTACCACCGAATCCTCGGCATTCAGATTGCGGTTCTGGAAATACTCGTAAAGTCTCCCGTGGAACGAGTTGGTTCCGCTCTTGATTGTCTGGTTGAACTGTCCGCCCGACGAGTGACCGAACTCAGCCGAGAAGTTATTCTGCAGAACCGTGAAATTGTCGACAGCATCATTCGGTACCGTAACCAATGGGCCGGTAACTGACTTGTCGTTGTTGTCTACGCCTTCGACCGTGTAGTTGTTGTTACGCGGACGCTGGCCGGAGATCGACGGTCCAGTTCCTGCGCCGACTCCGCCGCTCGACGCCACACCGGCATTCAACAGCGAGAGGTTCAGTACGCCCAGACCAACGGCAGCGGTCGGGAGATCCTGAGTCTGCTTGCTTTCAAAAGTATTGGAGATGTTCGCCGTCGTTGTATCCACCGAGGCAGCCTGTTCGCTTACTTCGACGGTCGTGGTTGAACTCGTCGGGGTCGCGATGACGTTGGCGGTCACTGTGTGGTTGAGTTGCACTTCCACATCCGCGATCGTGCCAGCCAAACCGCCGCCCGAGCCTTTCACTGAATAATGGCCGGCTGGCAGGTTTACGAAATGGTATTCGCCGGCGGTGTTCGTCTTTACCGTGGTCTTGAATCCGGTACCCAGGTTGGTCGCCTCGACTGAGGCATCGGACACAACCGCTCCGGAGTTATCCTTCACCGTTCCTACCACATCGCCGCTGATTGCCTGGCCAAACGCAAAAACTGGCACCAGCAAAAGCAACGAGAGCACGGAGACGATCTTTGTAAATCTAAGCAATCTCATGCTGACTCTCCTGAAAAAGACATTCGCAAAACATCCCCCCAACCTCTGCCGACGAAGCGAACTGGATTGTGGGTGGTGGCGCACTCTGATAAGTGCCGGTTGCGGCTTGAGCTACCGAAACGTTTTTCGCTTCATCGCTTCTCGTGCCGCAAAAGGTCTGAACCGATAGTTTTGGGCGTCACGTATATCGGAGTTCGAAGTTCCCGAAGGTTGGGATTTATCCCCCGAACGTCCACGCTCATCCCCAAAGCAAACCTGTGCATCCCGCATTTGCTATTGCAAAGCGGAATCCAAAGTACATCTGCTCCGTTTTCAGTGACTTACACCAAAATCTCTGGATATGGCTACGGAAGCTGGAAGGTGAGTAGTCGCGGTCCAAAGCTGGATTTTGAGAGCTGGCGGTTAATCTCGTAGATTTGAACTTGAGATTTGTAGGCTGAGAGCAGCGGTAGGGAGTCGGACGCGATGTTCCATATTCTGGATATTTCGGAACTCCGCCAGACGAATCATCGCGTCCGCGCTTTTGTGTTCGACACTTAATCCGAGGCGAACGTTTCCGTTCCAACCCACGAATCGGCGATCGCGCTGAGATTTTTTTTGTAGGTCCGCGAGACCGTAAACTCTTCGCCGCCAGTGAGCCGGAGCAGATATTCTCCTGTGAGGCACGGCTGGATTTCATCCACATACGCGACATTGATCAGCGCTGAGCGGTGGATGCGAATGAAGCCATAGAAACTTAGCTTTTCCGCCAGCGTCGAGATGGACTCGCGCACCAGGTGAGAACCCGTCTGTTGCTGTAAAAGCACGTAGTTTCCTTCGGCTTTCGCAGCCATCACTTCGCTGGGATCAATAAAGATAATCTTGCCCTTCGCCTTGATCGCAATCTTCTTCGACGGACGCATGGCTTTGCCGATATCAGGCATAGCACTTACTAATTTCGCGGCACGTTCTGCTTCGTTACGGCGCGCGGCCACGTTCATGGCTTCGTGAATTCGCTCTTCCGAGAACGGTTTCAGCACATAGTCGACCGCGTGTTTTTCGAAAGCCGCTACGGCGTGTTGGCTGTAGGCGGTAACAAAAATGACCGCCGGCATGGGCAGGTTGCGCTTGATCAGGGCATCGAGCATCTCGATTCCTGATGTCTCCGGCATCTCTATGTCGAGTAGGAGCAGGTCGAAAGCTTCTTCCTGCAGGCGATCGAGAGCTGCAATCGCGTCGTCGGCGGTCTCAACCGCCTCCACATCTTTCCTGGGCGATATGATGTTAACCAGGGCATTTCTTGCAAGCGGTTCGTCGTCCACGATCAATACACGCATGTATATCTTCTCTTTCTAAATCAGGGCGCCGGAAACCTGATGCTTTGTCGCAGTTGGTTGCGCGCCAAGCACAGGGACCAACACCGTAGCAGTGGCGAGTTTTCGATCTTCCGTCAGTTCAAACGAAAATCTCGCTTCTCCCGAGTACAGATAACGCAAACGCGCCCGCGTATTCTGCAGTCCTGTTCCTGTTCCTCCCTGCCGTTTGCCCCCCACACTGTTTCGAACCCGAAGCTCCAGAAATGGTTCCGCGAGTTTACAAGAGATTTCGACAGTTCCACCTTCTCGCGAAACCGCTACCCCATGCAAAATCGCGTTCTCCACCAGCGGCTGAAGAATCAGCTCCGGCACAAGGAGCTGATCGATGTCCGGGGCAATATCCCATTGCACTTCGAGGCGACACCCCAGCCGCATCTTCTCTAATTCCAGATAAGATTCCGCCAAGTTGATTTCCTTCTCCAAGGGAATCAATTCCACGGTCTGGTATTCCAGGGTGGTTCGCAGCAGACTGGAAAGTCTTAGCACCATGGCCTTGGCGCGACGGCTATCCGTTTCAATGAGAGTGGAAATGCCATGTAACGTATTAAACAGAAAATGGGGGTGCAGCTGGCTCTTCAAAACCTGCAGTTCGCTCGCTGCCAGGGCCTGTTGCAGTTCCAATCCTTCGACTTCCTGTCGATGCGCTTGTTGAAAATATTCGTACGCTTGCGCCGCAATCGTAATCCCTATATAGGTCCACGCCTGAGAGGCAAACCTGTATGTAATCTGGATAAGGCTGTGGAATGACCGCGGCTCGAACTGTTGCGCGACGGAGTTCCACGGAGGAAGCAGTACCCAACGAATACAAGCGAATGCCACCATGAATGGCCCAAAGCCCAGAACGTACACAGCAATTCTGCGCGTCGCTCGATCCTTCGTGATCGGATATCGATGCCCGATCAAAAATATCGGAGGCGTCAAAATAGCGAATGTGAGACACCACGCCATATCGAGCTGGAGGTTTTGCCAAAAATGAAGGCCCTGACCCCCTTGAGCCATGACGCGTAGATCCTGATTGACGATGCGAACATGGTGTTCAGTTGCGAGCAAGGACGCAAAGCCCAGCCAGAACAGCAGGGACCATAAATAGGCGAGCGCGATTTTTCTAATTCGGGGCAAACACAGCTCCCAGTGAGATTTTAGCCGTTTTCGTGAACCCTGAATTGGGCCGTTACGAAATTACAAATATATGGTTCGGGGATACGGAATATGGCGGCCATTATTGCTCACTTTCCAAAGATCTTCTACTCTTGCCACGTTAAGGCCTTTGATACTGGAGTGTTGATGGCAAACGCTAAGCGTCTGTTTTTGAGCATCATCGTTCTACTCACATCCCTCACGGCCGCCGACCTGGCCTGGGCTGCGCCCCAGCAAAACGTTCCTTCAGCCATCAACTTCGACAAGCCGTTCGTCGCGGAGTACTACTACAAGGCGAAATGGGGATATGCCGACGAATTCATCGCGCTCTTCAAGAAGAACCACTATCCCCTGCTGAAGAAACAGATGGAGCTCGGCAGAATTCTGAAGGTCACTGCAACCGCACCGCGTTATCATGCGACCGAGGATGGCCGCTGGGACTATCGTGTCACGATCGTATTCAGAAATGCGGCCATCGCCAACGACGATTTCGATAGCGCTCCCTTACTCAAACAGCTATTCCCGGACCAGGCGACATACAAGCGCGAAGAGCAACGGCGCTTCGAAATACTGGAGGCGCATTGGGATGTCCCGATCAAGGATGTCGACCTCGACAAGCCATGAGCCTCGTTTCCGAATGAGATCTTTCGCGGCATGGAACACAGCCGCACGCTTGGCCTCGCTCTGGGCGCTGCTGGTGCTCGTATTGCACGCAGTGGCTGCATCGCAAAATACCGCGACATCGAGCTCTCACACTGGCATAAGGGATCGCGAAGCCGCCGGTTGCCTCACTGATTGCACTCCGCGGTTCGGCATCGTCTCGGCGTTCGGCAATGAAGCTGAATTGCTGGTGGCGAAGACGGTCGATCGGCGCGAGTACCGGATCAACGGCAACGTGTTCACCACAGGAGTGCTCGAAGCAAATCCAGTTGTGATCGTCCTGACCGGGCAGAGCATTGAAAACGCGAGCATGCTCACGCAACTCCTCATCGATCACTTCAGAGTTCATCATCTCCTGCTCAGCGGCATTGCCGGTGGGCTGAGCGACGCGAATCATATTGGCGACGTTGTGGTCCCAGATAAATGGTCGCTTCCCCTCGAAGGCTATTGGAACGGTAGCAGTGAGGTTCCGGTTCCCTGCGGCAAAGCAGGCGACCTCTCATGCGTCGGCGAGAAGCTCGCCAGCGTTACGAGCGCGCCGAATTCGGATTTCCAGGTGCAGACTCCAGCCGGACCGGCCAGTACCGGCCTGTTCATGCGCGACACGTTCGTGATGACCGCAGCCAATTCTCCGCAAGGAGAGTTCAAGTTTGATTATGCAGTTGACCCGGAAATGCTGGCGATCGCGCGTACCATGAAGCCGGAACTCGATCGCTGCGGTCCAAAGAATAAGTCTCTCTGCGTTTCCTCGCAGCCTCGGCTGGTTATTGGCGGGCGCGGCGTTACGCTTTCGACTTTCCTTGCCAACAGCAATTATCGCGAATACCTCACGCAAGAGCTGGCGGCAGTGTCAGTCGACATGGAAACCTCTGCTTTCGCTCACGTGGCTTATGCGAACAGTATTCCCTTCCTCGCATTTCGGGCGCTCTCAGATCAAGCCGGAGGATCCGACAATAAACAGGTGGGCGTTTTCTTCGGCAGCGGCCTCGCGGAAACCAATGAATCGCGTGTGACTCTGGCGTTCCTGCGCGCATGGTCGAAGGCGCATCCGCACCACATACCGAAGTACAGCCACTAGAACACTTACATTCCACTCACCTGAATGATATTTGCGCACGGTGTGCCAGGAGTGAATGTCGCCGACACAAGTTGGTCCATCGGAAATTGATTGCGCTGATCGCCGCAGAATGTGAAACCGTTTCCGACTCCGCCGTTGATGAGCGTGACGACCGTCACCAGCACATTGCCGTCGATGACGGTTATCTGCACAATACTGACCGTACCGACGAAGACCGTCGAACCACCCGGATTTGAAAACGCCGAGACAAATACCTGCCCACAACTCGTCAGCAAGAGAGAAGCAAGAAGCAGCGAAAGCAGACAGAGACGCAGCATAGGCAGCCGCGAGCGGGAGGGAAATACCTTGAAATTAGACCGCTCTCCTTATTTGATGTCAACGGGGTTCTAGCTTGTTCCGGAATGGTGCTCCCGGCGGTTGCTGTAGAACATTCTTAGGCTTAAATCCAGCTTCGACTCGCTAAAATCAGCTTTAGACAGAGCTGCGCGGCCAAGGCACATCCGCGGCCGAGGGAAACGATATGCGCTGGATTGACGTTCGCTGTGCGACGTTTGCCATTCTTGTACTCGCCATCCTTCTTGCAGCCTGTGGTGGAGGGAGTACCCCGTCGCCCTCTCCAACTCCGATTCCTCAACCGGTGCAACCTCCTGCGCTCACCGGTACTCCCGACCAGAACGCAGATGCGCTCATCGCCGTCATGACCACCGACGAGAAAATTCAGCTCGTCCACGGCACTGGATATACCGGCGGACCCCAACCACGCGGCGCAGCTGGCTACGTTCCTGGCATTACCCATCTAAACATTCCTGATCTTTATCTCGCGGACGGAAGCGTTGGCGTCGGAAACGGTGTTGGACAGGCAACAGCTCTCCCATCGTCTATCGCAAGCGCAGCCAGTTGGGATCTCAGCGAAGCCTACAAGTACGGACAGGTGATTGGCGTCGAATCGAAAGCGCTCGGGATGAACGTAAACCTTGGCGGCAACGTCAATCTGATCGGGCGTGAACCGCGCTGCGGGCGTACCTTCGAAACCGCGGGCGAAGACCCTCTACTCGCCGGCGAAATCAAGGCCCAGCACCTTAAGGCGATCCAGGACCAGAACGTTATAGCCGGCATCAAGCACTTTGCGCTCAACGACCAGGAGACCTCGCGCTTCACTGCCGACGTGCAGATCGACGAACGCGGCGCGCGCGAAAGCGATCTGCTGGCCTTCGAAATCGGAGTGAGAGATTCCGGCGTGCAGTCGGTGATGTGCTCCTACAACTTAATTGGTGGAACGTACGCTTGTGAAAACTCGCACCTGCTTACCCAAATTCTCAGAAACGATTGGGGATTCCAGGGTTTTGTCATGTCAGACTGGGACGGGACCCATAGCACGGTCAAGGCAGCCACAGCCGGACTCGATCAGGAGCAACCAGGAACGGGCTACTTCGAAGGCGTGAAGGACGAAGGCATTAAGCTGGCGATCCAGGATGGCCACCTGCCGCCTTCAGTGCTCGATAACATGGTGCACCGAATTCTCCGCGCGATGTTCACAGCGGGCGTGTATCAGCATCCGACGCAAGTCACGAGTATCGATGCCGCCACAGACGCCGCCGTCGCGCAGGAAATGGAAGAACAAGGAGCCGTGCTTCTGAAGAACGCTGCCAGTCAGCTCCCCCTCAGTAGGAGCCTGAAGTCAATTGCAGTAATTGGATCGCATGCCGATACTGCCGTTCTCTCTGGCGGCGGTTCTGCACAAGTTACGCCTGTCGGCGGAGCGGCAATTAGCAACCCTGCGCCTTGTCCGCCCTGCTGGGGTTATGTCGTTTGGGACCCATCGTCGCCGTTGAAAGCGATTCAAGCAAAAGTTCCGGGAGCAACGGTGAAGTTCGACGACGGCACGAGCACTGCATCAGCAGCTGCTCTCGCCGCACCCTCAGATGTCGCCGTGGTATTCGTCAGCCAGTGGGAGAGCGAGGGCATGGACCTTACCGACCTCAGCTTCTCCAACAATCAGGACGCGCTGGTCGCTGCCGTGGCAGCAGCGAATCCGCACACTGTTGTAGTCATCGAAAGCGGTGGCGCGCAAGTAATGCCGTGGCTGGCGAATGTCGGCGCCGTGCTTGAAGCGTGGTATCCGGGGCAACGTGGCGGAGAAGCCATCGCGAATCTACTGTTCGGCGACGTCAATCCTTCCGGCAAACTTCCCATCACTTTTCCGGCGAGCGTGAACGATCTCCCGCATCCGACCATTGCGGCGCCGCCTGCAAATTCAACCGCACCGTTCCCGGTCACCTACGACGAGAGCTTTTTGGTTGGATACAAATACTACGACGCCAAGTCCATCACGCCTCTATTCCCGTTCGGCTATGGGCTTTCCTACACAACGTTTACTCTCACCAATGCGCAGCTCACGCCGTCCACTCCAGTGACAAACGGTTTCAGCGTCGCCATCAACGTTAACAATACGGGAACCGTGGCTGGCGCCGAAGTCGTCCAGGTGTATCTGGGCCTTCCCGTGAGCACCGGAGAACCACCGCAACGCCTTGTCGGATGGCAGAAGATCAGCGTGCAGGCGGGACAAACGCAAAATGTGACGGTGCAAGTTGACGCCACATCTTCCGCGCATCCTCTTTCTTACTGGGACAGCACGGCGGGTGGATGGCAGATCGCTAACGGCGACTACACCGTTTATGTCGGCAACTCGTCAAGCAATGTGGCTGTTGCCGGCGCGTTTCACGTGGGACCGTAAGGCACAGACGCGTCGCTTTACTCACGAGCGAGCGACTGCTGAAGTGCGTCCTCCATTGGCCCATGCGATCACCCCCGGAACAAATGCCGTCGATAAATCCGGATGGCTGGGGCGGACGCGAATTGTGAATCCATGAAGTCCACTTTCAGTCGGCGTGGTTTCGCCCGTGTAGATACAATCGCCACCGCTGTTAGCCTCCGCCCGCATCTCTGTGGCGCGCCCCTCAATAATCTCTCCGCGAGTGTCGACGCGCCCGAGATAAAGCTCAACTACAACATCCTGCGGTTGCAGAGCTCCCAGCTGCACGTGCGCACGAACCCGTATCGGTGAAGCAGGCAGGTTTCCTGAAGGTGCTTCCTCGATTTTCCCGACACCTACATTTCGCCATTCATTGCGGATACGCTGCATGGCTGTCGCCAGTGCGCGACCGCGGGCCGCGTTGTTGTCCGCCAGCGCACGAAAGTGCTCGTGATTCGGGATATAAAAACGCTCCACGTAATTGCTGACCATGCGGTGCGTGTTCACAAAGTGGCAAAGGGAGCTGATGCTAGTCTTCATGCGATCGACCCACTTGCGCGGAATGCGATCGGCTCCGCGATCGTAAAACGTCGGAACCACATCGCGCTCCAGCAGATCGTAGAGCGCATCGGCTTCGACCTGGTCCTGGTAATTCAGATCCTGGTACTCCTCGCCTTTGCCGATCGTCCAGCCGATCTTGTGTGAGTTTGCCGGATCATCCCAGGCCTCATCCCACCAACCGTCGAGCGTGCTCAGATTGAGCACACCATTGGCAGCAGCTTTCATGCCGCTGGTGCCACTCGCCTCATTCGGACGCAAAGGGGTGTTCAACCACACGTCAACACCCTGCACCAGGTACCGAGCGATCGCCATGTCGTAATCTTCGAGGAAGATGATCCGCCGCCCCAGTTCTGCGTCGCGGCTGACTTCCGTAATGCGCTGAATCAGGTGTTTTCCCGCATCATCCTGTGGATGCGCTTTGCCGGCGAAGATCAGTTGCACCGGACGCGCCTTGTCGGTCAGAATGCGCCGCAGTCTTTCCATATCGCGAAAGATCAGCGTAGCCCGCTTGTACGTTGCGAAGCGCCGCGCAAAACCTATGGTCAGCGCATCGGGATCGAGCACCTCGTCGGCAGCTTCGATCTCTACTTGGGGCGCACCGCGCCTGATGCGTTGATCGCGCACCCGATTGCGCGCCCAGCCTACGACTCGCTCGCGCCGGCGTTCATGAGTTCGCCACAATTCTTCGGCAGGAATGGAGTGCGCGCCGCTCCACACTTCCTCGTTGGCCGGTTCTTCGCGCCAGTTCGGTCCTAGGTACCGGTCATAAAGCTGGTTGAGTTCCAGCGAGATCCAGCTGCGGAAATGGACACCATTCGTTATATGGCGGATTGGTATCTCATCTACGGGAACATTCGGCCACAGCGATTGCCACATCTGCCGGCTGACTTCTCCATGCAGTTTGCTGACGCCATTGGATCGCGATGCCAGCCTCAACGCCAGCACCGTCATGCAGAACTCGCCAATGCCTTCAGTTCGCCCGAGGTTCAAGAAATCTGGCAAGGACATGCCAAGGCGGCGCGCCGTCTCGCCGAAGTAGCGATTCATCAGATCATCGGAAAAATAGTCGTGACCGGCCTTAACTGGAGTGTGCGTCGTGAACACCAGGCTTGCGGCTGCAAGCTCGCGCGCCTCGGCAAAACTCATCGCATACTTTTCCATCAGGTTCTGCACGTGCTCCAAGGCTAGAAATGCCGAGTGGCCTTCGTTCATGTGATACACGGTTGGCGCCAGCCCTAAGGCTTTCAATGCGCGATAGCCGCCGATCCCGAGCACGATTTCCTGGCGAATGCGCATCTCGCGATCGCCACCGTAGAGCTGGTCGGTAATGTCGCGATCTTCTGTGCGGGAGTTCTGCGCGAAATTCGTATCCAGCAGGTACAAGGGAACGCGCCCTACCTGCACGCGCCAGACCTGCGCGTACACCGGATGCCCGGCCAGGTTCACATCCACCACCACCGGCTTGCCATCGCTTCCCGAGACGAGCGTCAGCGGCAGATTATGAAAGTCGTTGTCTTCGTATGCTTCCTGCTGCCAGCCCGACTGGCTCAGGTACTGGCGGAAGTATCCCTGCTGATAGAGCAATCCGACTCCGACCAGCGGCACACCCAGATCGCTGGCCGACTTCAAATGGTCGCCCGCCAAAATGCCCAACCCACCGGCAAAGATCGAGAGACATTCGGTCAATCCAAACTCAGCCGAGAAATATGCAATCAGCGGTGCGTCCGGTCTCTTCGCCCAGGTCTTGTGAAACCAGGTCCCCTCGGGATTCATGTAGGGTTGCAGGTTCGCAACCACACGACGCATGTGTGCAAGGAAAGCATCGTCTTTTGCTGCCGACTCCAGCTTCTGCTGATCGATGGATCCCAGCAGACGCACGGGATTATGTCCCGACGTCTCCCAAAGGTTGCGATCCAAACGGCGAAACAACTCGATCGTGTCGTGACTCCAACACCAGCGTAGGTTGTAAGCCAGCGTGAGCAGCGGTTCGATTTCGGCGGGAAGATGAGGAATGATGCTGAATGTTTGAACTGGGCGCATAGAAAGCCTTACCTGACTATCTTGCGCTTTCTATGCCGCAACGCAACCTCCGTCAAGTTAAGGATCTGTCAATTCATTTTCCGTTTCGGGAGAGTCCCAGGACGGCAAGTTGCACCCGTTTAATCTGCTGTGCGCAGGTCTAGTATCGCCAGTATCGGCTCACGGAATGCGCTTGGCTTCTCGAAGCCGCTCGATCGCAATCTGCACTTCTTCCCTTGTGACCTGGTGAAACCAATCTGCGATTTCTTCGGCGGTCGGGCTCGACAATTGCGGATGATGAAGTTGATGAATAAGACAGCCGACGACTTCGCCAACCACCTGCATGTACTCGGAGTTTTGCTGGCTCGTGCGCTGCATGAATTGGCCCCAGAAAACGAAGTGAGAGTAATGTACAAGATGCAGATCAGCGTCACGGTTGCCGTCTACCGTAAAAAGAAAGTTTGCAAATTGATAAACAGGCTGCTGCGAAGCGCCGCTGTCACAATGGTGTCTGACAAGACATGCTCGGCCTCATACGCTTGATGAGCGCTTCAATCGCACTTGCCAAATTCAGCTCCAGTGGCCAGTTTTGACCGGTACTCTGCCGGAGATTCTTATGCAACTCTATCGACGGACCTCCTCATCGTGCGTGGCAAGCGACCCGCCAATTTCGATTAATATCCGCTTGTGCCGGCTGCATCACCCGACTATTATTCCGTCCCGCTATGAATCGGAGCAAATCACGACTCCTTTCCGCAGTCATCTTTCTTGCCGCCATCACCGCAGCTCAAGCTGCGTCGGATCCGACTGTCACGATCGAGAAGCCGAAAGCGCGTACCACGACGGGCGGCTTCTGCCGCATTGTGAGTGACGGCACCTTGTCTGGAGTTTGGGAACCAACTTCTCTGCCAACTCTCGCCTTTACGATCGGACCCGGATCAGCGATGGCCGACGCAATGCACGCGAATAAGGGCAGGTACACTGGACCTGGTAAGTACCCGAACGTCATCATCGCGGTTTATCTTGGGAAAACTGCTCTGGACGATACCTACGCTGGTCTTGGCACAGTCATTCTCAGTCCCGATGGTCACAGCGGTAGCTTCGTCTTGAACAACGGCTCGGCCTCAGGTCATTTCGATTGCGGACTTCCGCCGAAGTCATGATTCCGCCTGCGCTCATCGGCCTTAACACCTGTCGTAATACCATTCGCATTTCTCTGGTGATCGATGAAACGTTCTTCCGCTCTCCGTCACTAAATAGGTAGTCGCGCGCCTGCGCCATTTCGCGATGACAATTCGCGCCGAGCAGCTGGAATAAACCTGGTGCGGGGCCCGAGCTTCCGGCATAGAATCTGGGGCACCGGCGTGTCACACCGTTCTGTACGTTCCGAAATCACCGCGTGGGAGATTCATTCATGAACATCCGGAATGTTTTGCTCTTGGGGCTTTGTTCGCTCATTCCTGGCGCTCTGTTCGCTGACTTTCAATATGACGAGATGACGCAGGTAACCGGCGGCTCCATCGTCAGCATGGCGAAGTTTGCAAGCCACTTCAGCAAGGATGCGCGCAGTATCACCGACCCTATCAATTCCACTATTCTCGTGAAGGGCAACCGCATGGCGCGGATCAGCCCCGAGTCGACCGAGATCATCGACCTCGACAACGAAACCATCACCCAGATCTATCCGGATAAAAAGCAGTACACAGTCGTCACCTTCCAGGAAATGAAACAGGCCATGGAAGAGGCGATGAAGAAAGCCCAGCAGCAGCAGGCATCGAAGGAACCCCCGCCGCCGCAAACCACGAACAACACTCCGCCGCCTGAAATGAAATTCGACGTGAAGGTCACGAATACCGGCGCGACAAAAGACGTGGCTGGACTGGCTGCCAAAGAATCTATCCTCAAAATGACCATGCAGGCGAAGGACCGCCAGAGCGGCCAGACCGGAAGCATCGCCATGGCGAATGACATGTGGATGGCGCCCGAAATTCCCGGCTACGAAGAAGTACGCGAGTTCAACAAACGGTTCGCAATCAAGATGGGCGAAATGATGGCGGGCACGCTGCCGAGTTTCAAATCAGCTATGCCAGCCATGCAGCCAGGCATGATGTCGGGAATGTCGGACATGGTAAAGGAGATGTCGAAGCTACAGGGCGTTCCCGTTTCGCAGACGATGCGTATGGGAACCACCGTTGACGGAACTCCTCTGCCCGCCGCTTCGGAAGCGCCGTTGCCGAAATCCAATGGGCCGAGTGCCGGTGACGTCGCCGGTCAGGCAGCCACAAACGCAAGCAATGCGGCCGCCAACGATGCTTCAGCGACTGCTGAGAATAAAGTTGCCAGCCACATGGGCGGCTTCGGCAGCGTCGCCACGAGCCTTGGTGGATTTGGTGGCTTCCACAAAAAGAAGAAAGACCCGGCGCAGGATCAACAACAGCCGGCGCAATCCGGACAGGCCGGAGCTGCTGCCGCGAATCAGAACTTCGCGGTCCTGATGGAATCAACGACGCAGATGACAAAGTACTCATCGGCGTCCTTGGATTCAGGGCGTTTCGGCGTTCCAGCCGGATACGCCAGGGTTCAGGCGGAGATCCAGAAGAAGCAGGCATCACAGTAGATTCGAATCATTAAGGGCAGGTCCGCCGCCTGCCCTTTTTCATTGAATGCGTGCGGAAACCGCTAAACCGCGCCGGATTTGATCAGTGCCATCATCTCGTTGTACTCGCATACGCTCTTCCCCGATCCTTCCATCGCAGCCGCCGACACCATCGACCGGGCAACGTCCTCGGCTTCCATAGGACGGTACTTTCGCAAACCACCAACCAGCATCGGCGAGACCAGTTTCATGAATACGATTCCCGCCCGCTCCCCCGCACGCCTTTCTTCGCGTGGACCGACCAGTATGCTCGGCCGGAAAATGTGAGTTGCCTCGAACGGCAAGGCAAAAACCGCATCCTCCAGCTCTCCTTTGGTTCGCAGATAAAAATTCTTGGACTTGGCGTTCGCGCCAACCGAAGAAACCAGCAGAAATTGCTTCGCATTACGAGCCAGTGCCTTATTCGCGAGCGCCAGCGGAAAATCCAGATCGATGTGCCGAAAGGCTTCTTGCGACCCCGCCTTCTTGATCGTAGTGCCAAGCGCGCAGAACACATCGTCCGCGGCGGGCAGGTCCATGGCCGGCAGTTGATCGAAGTTCACAACTCGCTGATCGACCTTCGGATCCTCGACGCGTACCGTTCGCCGTGTAAGTACCACTACCCTGGCGTACCGCTCCGAGGCGATCAGTTGCTTGAGCACGAATCCGCCAACCAGCCCGGTTGCCCCGGCAAGCCAGGCAATGCGACTTTTACTTTCCTGCAAGCTGTCTCTCCTTTCGCGAAAGTGTAGCCCTTTCGGCACCTCCGGTGTCTTTATTGGGCGGTCCCCGCAGTTTTGGCCACCCTGCGCCGGATTATTGCTTCTAATGTTCCTGCCGCACCGTGCGTGCAGCGAAGGTCCCTCCTTTCTCGACGGTGAGTCTGTCCATGAAGCTGGTTCGCATTGTCAGTGAAACTCCCTCCGATGCTGCTGATCTCATTTTCTTTCTCCAAAGCCACGGTTTCGTCATACAGACCGGTCAAGTACAGGATCCAAGCCAGCCGCTCGCCGATTTCGAAATCGACTTGCGCGTGCTTCCTGTTGATGAGGCTCTTCATCTCGCGCGTGAAATGGCGTCCGGTGAAGTCGACGTACTCATCGGGCCGGGAGTATTTGTCGGACCGGAGCCGCTGGTGAAGGAGCAGCCTCTGGTCGAGGTAGAGGCAGTGCCGTTCTTGGAAGCACGGCTCGTTGCGGAGCCAGAGCCTCTGGTGCACGCGCAACCTTTTAATGATGTCCCGCCCTTCCTGGAACCAGAGCTCGTTATGCAAGCAGAGCCTGAGACCTTCGCGGAACCTTTTGTCGAAGCTGAAGCCCTCGCAGAGGCACCGCCTTTTGCCGAACCTGAGCCTTTTGTGACAGCGGAGGCGTTTGTCGAGGCGCAGCCCGAACCAGCAGCTTCTAACCAGGAACAGTACGAGACGTCAGACGAGGAATTCGCCGTTAAAGAATTCGCCGTCGAGGAACTCACGACTGAGGAACTTGTCGTCGAGGAATTTACGGCCGAGGAAGTCTCCGCTTCCGGCTAAAGAGCCGCTTCCGCAACCAGTGGTCGAGCCAGATCTAGCAATTTCGTCGAGGCGTTTACGCGAAAGCATCGGTCAGGTACTAGCCGAGGCGAGCCTTACCGCCCGCGAATGTATAGCACTCTGCTCGGCAGAGTTGCTGAACGGCTCTGAACATGCGCGCGAATGGCTGGCTCAGGCCCGCGTTCTGATCGTTCGCAAACGTGCGCTCGTTGAAACCCGCGCGCTCCGCGCTCGTGCGCTCGTCGAGAATCGACTACGTTTTGACTCGACGTCGCAGAACGCCTGGATTCGCAGCGCATTTGCCGGAGCAGGCCTCATGATCGTGCTACTCGCTCTGATGCTCTGGAAAGATCAGCGCTTCGCACCCGCCACTAACAGCTCTTCCCCCGATTCCAGCGCCGCTTCCGTCTTAAAACCAGCGCCTTCAGGAACACGCAGTGTGGACACCGGAACATCAGCGCCGGTTACTGCAGATCTGCATCGTCGTCTTTCGTCTGAACGGGCAGACCTCGTCGACGACAGAGAAGTCATCATCCGGCATTTTGGACGGCCAATTCCCAAGCGAGCGGTCGTCCTCGACGCGAAGTCAGGGGTCAAGCACATCTCAGATATGAACTAGCATTTGCAGTCATCGGAGGCGATTCCGTGGGACGCATTGTCGTTTTCGATCAGCGCACAAAAGAGAAACTGCCGCAGGATCTTGGGGCGGTCGCCGAGTTCAGCTTCGGCCTCTCCTCTCAGCACACATTGGAATACCTTAGCCCGGTTTTTGAAACTGACCGCGAAGCTTTACTCGTAATCCCGTCATCGATTGAAGGGTGCGTCTGCGCCGTTCATCTTCGTCCTGTGCCTAGATCGGAACGACCTCTCGAAGAACCTGCCTCGCCCTTCGAACCAGAATATGAAGCCACCGGGTTTCTCGGACTGTCTGACAACGTCTACGCCGTTGAGCCCAAACCCCGGCGCCGTTGGTGGCATTGGCTTTGGTCGTGATCTTCTGACTCCAGCTACCACCGCGCAGCAACTTCCCCACCCATTTCGGGTTTCATTAACCAACCGGTTAATTAGGGGCTAACCCGGTTGGAAAGAGGGTTAGTGATGGCAAGTAAGAGGCGGTATACGTGTGTCTTGCTGATTCTGCTGGTGAGCGCCACTCTCAGCCTTTCAGCAGCCACTACATCGGATAGCGATATGCAAGCGAAGATCGCCGGTGAGTTACAGAAGAAAACGCAATTCAACAACGTACAAAGCAAGGTGGAAAACGGAACCGTAACCCTGACGGGAACGGTGAGGACCTATCAGCAGAAAGTCGACTTGGAGAAAAAAGTCGCCAAGCTCGACAAGAAAGCCAAGCTGAACGATCTGGTGACGGTAAACACAGAAACGGTGCCCGATCTTAAACTCCAGGCAAAACTGCAGCAGGCGATGACCGACAATCGTATCGGGTATGACGCCGTTTTCGATTACCTGACAGCAAATGTCAGGGATGGCATAGCGACGATCACGGGCGAAGTGCGACTCCCGGTTGATAAGCAGGTCGCGCTCGCGACCGTGAACAATACCGAAGGCGTAAAGGGCGTAGTCGATGAGATCAGGGTTTCGCCGGCCTCGTTCAATGATGACCGGATTCGCGTTGCCGAATTGCGCGCTATCTATGGCGACTCCATACTCGGCCGCTATGGCACGGATCCCAAACGGCCCATTCGCATCATCGTCAACAACGGGCACGTGATGCTGAATGGCTGGGTGCAGTCCACGATGGATCGCAACATCGCTGGAATCCGCGCCAACCAGGTGTTTGGCGCGTTCAGCGTGAAGAACAATCTGGTTGTCGACAAAGGGTAGCAGCAGTCAGTTCTGAAAGACTTGAGGCACAGCCGAGCACATCGACTGTGCCTTTTGTTTTGCGCGGATTTCTGAGAAATTGTTCAGAGCAACTCGCGATTTAACGCGAAATTTTTCGTGATCTATCCGCTATTCTTATCTGCGAGATACCTCGTATTCACCTACATTTTCGGACGATCGTTCGAATTTTTCGCTTGCCACAAAATCAAAGTCATGGCATCTTCGAAATGCGTAGGAGAAACACCCGTTGAAATACACATTGCACATCTCGGTGCTTAGGCAGTGGCTGCCGAACTTCGGTAGCGATTGCAAACGGGCGACGTCTGCTGATTATCGCTAACTCCTCGGCGCTGCTTCCTACGCACAATCGCACATAACTTGAGGCGTTTTGCGGGCGTTTGAGTCCGCAGCCGAAATCCCGAGCGCAAGCGAGGGAGCTGGGTAGCGAAGATCGCGGTTACTTCGATCATGTAAATCGACCACGTTCCGCAATCGCTTGTTCTCCCAGCTATTTTCGATCGGTGGCGTAGACAACGGTTACTTCGCTTAAGAAGCGGGTATTCGCAGGTTCGAATCCTGCCGTGACCAGCGATGGTCACGTGGCCGAGTGGCTCAAGGCACCTGATAGTGCCGTTGTCGCTTGTTCCCCGATCGACACTTTCAACGCGCAGCCAGGAATGTCCGCGCCATAACTCCGGTTCATCCCGGTTAGAAGGAAACATATGCAGTTCTCAATCCGAAATGGAGCGCTGCAGAGCGGCGAGTCGTTGTTCAAGACCTGTTTGTGGGTCCACATGCAGACCGGATTTCGCGAGAGCGAAGAGCTGATGCATTGCAGCTACGACCGGCTTCGGCTGATCCCCTTCCCGGTGAAGACGTGCACCGATTATCGGAACCGCACGCACCCAAGTTGGGACCAGATGGAAGAGCTGGCCTTGCCGATCGAGCCTAAGTCGACAAAGCCAGTCCGCGGCTTCGGCACTGAACAGCTGCAAGAGTCAGATCAGAGTTAATCCCCGCCCGCAGCGCTGCTGCCGACGGGGCAAACGACAAACCCTGCCAGTGGCGAAGTCGAGGTGTTTAGCGGGCGTCCGAGCCCGCTGCCGAGATCCCGAGCGTAGCGAGGGAACTCTAGTCGTCGCATATTCCCCGGCACAGATTTCTCCGTGGCGCACGCAACCACGTGTCTCTCGGAGTTCTCGCCAGGCTCGGTACCGGGCTTGGCGATCCTGAAAGGAGGCCTCGCATGGCCCGCTTGAACGTAATGAAGTTGAATGAGCTGATTGGATGGAGCCGTCCGCGCACTCACGAGAGCGCGCCCGCCCGCAGCCTCAGCGCGGAGCAACAGTTGCGGCGCTCCGTGCTCGCCTACCTGCTCTGGGAGAACCAGTTCTACGAGGACGGCGTGGAGATCGCCGGCCGAATCAAGGAACTGGTTCCCAAGGTCGCGCCGGAGAAGGTTGCCGCGCTCGCCGTGGAAGCTCGCATTGCGATGAAGCTGCGTCATGCTCCGCTGCTGCTCGTGCGCGAGATGGCGCGGTTGGCCTCGCATCGCGCGCTGGTGGCGGAGACGCTCGAGCGCGTGATCCAGCGTGCCGACGAGCTCTCGGAGTTTGTCGCCATCTACTGGAGCGACGGGCGCGCGCCGCTCTCGGCGCAGATGAAGAAGGGGCTGGCCGCGGCTTTCCCGAAGTTCGACGAGTACGCGCTTGCGAAGTACAACCGCGATTCGCCGGTGAAGCTGCGCGACGTGCTCTTCCTCTCGCACGCCAAGCCTCGCAACGAGGGGCAGGCGGAGCTGTGGAAGCGCCTGGTCGAGGGCAAGCTCGCCACGCCCGACACCTGGGAGGTTGCACTCTCCGGTGGCGCGAACCAGCGCGAGGCGTGGACTCGTCTGCTCGGCGAGCGCAAGCTCGGTGCCTTGGCCCTGTTGCGTAATCTGCGCAACATGTACGAGGCCGGGGTCGACGAGGATCTCGTGTTGCGCGCACTGCGCATCATGAAGACCGATCACGTACTCCCGTTCCGCTTCATCGCTGCCGCGCGTCACGCGCCGCAATGGGAAGCGGAGCTCGAGTCGGTGATGCTGCGAGCTGTCGAGGGACAGACCGGTTCTAACGAAGGAAAGCTGAAGGGCAAGACCGTCCTGCTCGTGGACGTGTCAGGCTCGATGGTCGCCATGCTCTCCCGCCGTTCGGAGATGCTGCGTACCGACGCTGCCTACGGGCTCGCAATCTTGCTGCGTGAGATCTGCGAGGACGTGAGCATCTACAGCTTCTCCGACCGACTGGTTCGTATTCCGGCGCGGCGCGGGTTCGCCCTGCGCGACGCCATCGAAGCGAGCCAGTCGCACAATGGGACTTACCTGGGCAAGGCGCTGGGTGATTTGCGTGAGCCGTACGCTCGGCTCATCGTGATCACCGACGAGCAGACGCACGACTCTGTGCCGAACCCGAAGGCGGCGGGCTACGTGATCAACGTGGCCAGCTACAAGAACGGTGTCGGCTACGGACGCTGGACGCACATCGATGGCTGGAGCGAGTCGGTCATCGAGTACATCCGCGCGCTCGAGAGCGACGAGGGAATGTCCATCAACTAGATTCGCGGCTGGGGAGAACCTGTCCCGGCCGCGATTTCTTTTGTCGGTTCAGCGTTGTAGTGTTCGCAACAGGATCAAACGATGAAATACGTCGTTGTTCCGATCATCGTGTTCTGCGCGACGATTCACGCTGCAGCGTCCTGCGTGGCCACTCTTGAGAATAGCGAGCACAAGTGGCTCGTCGCGCAAGTTAGTGATATCGGCAGCTCCGGAGTACCAGACAACAAGCGACTTCTGAAATTGAAGATGCGGGACTGGGTGATCACTGCCAGGATGCCCGAGGACGCCAAGCTCAGCGCGGGGGAGTCGGTCGAGATCAGGCAAGACGGAAACACGCTGTCGGTGAAAACCGCGGCGGGTAAGGTCGATTGCCGGCTCATTTGTATACAGAAGATCGTCTTCGTTGAGTAGGGGACACTCCGGGGTGCCCGGTCCTTCGCGCAGCGAAGGGCCGGATCACGAACGCCGCTTCCGCTGACTCGTTTTTGACAAACTGGCTTTGCGCTTACTCCCAACCATCGTCAACTCCTGTTGCTTCTTCTTCGTCAGCTTCGCAAATACCAGACCGTACGACTCACGAATCAGTGCACGAATTTCGTCCGCACGAAGTGCAGTCAGGTCTTCGAATGCGACCCACATGGCCCTTGCCATGTACGGAGCGGGAATAATCCCGGGAATCTCCGTCAGCTCCGCAAACTTTTCCGGCGTGCATTTGAACGCAAGATGGTTCGCCGCTGAGGGCTCGAGCGCAACTACCGCAAACATCTTCCCGCCGACTTTGAAGACGAGATCATCGCCCCACTGGACGGTCTCCGTGGCATGCGGCTGTGAAAGGCAATGCTCGCGAAGCCAGTCGATGTTCATGGGCGCCTCCAATCCGAACAACTATACGAAACCAGCCTCTGCTTCTGTAATAATTGGAGGATGAACCAGGAAGCCACTAAAACGAAGACCTGCCGCGCGTGCAACGGAACCGGCAAGATCAATGAACCGAACAATACGACAAAACGACCTGACTTTCACAATCCTGGTGGATTCTCCGCAGCCACCCGCAAGCCCTGCCCCAAGTGCGGCGGCACCGGCAAAGTCCAAATCGTGACTTTGCGATAGATGGCAGTGTTCGTTCGCCAGTTGAGAGTACAATCTGTGACCAATCCTAGCAGGTACTCATCTCCAGCTTGATCTCGCATCCAGAAGGGAGAAGCATGGGCGAAAAAGATCCCACCGTCGTTGACGCGAATCAGAGATATGCGGCGGCCGCCGCGGAAACCGTCACGCGCATCCAGGCGCGAGACCTCGCCGTGCAAGGTTTCGTCGTGCTGGCGGGGGTTCTCGTCTCCGCATCTTTGACGGGCGCGGGCGCATACCAGTTCCTGGCCGTGAGCATCGGCTATGCGGCCTTCGCTGCCGCGCTCCTGAGCTGCCATCACGATATTATCCTCGGTCTTCTCGCGCTCTTTCAGCACAGGTTGTGTAAGAGCGAGGAGCTGGATACGAATTGGTTTTCGCCGGCGAACTTCGAAAAGGTACTGGAAGGAAGGCGGCTCCGAGACGTTTACTTCGCTTTCATGGTTTTTGTCGGAGGAGCTATCGGCCTGGCAATTTCATATCCGGCTCTTAAGCTTGGCGATGAGAGAACTAAAATTCTGAAGCTGGTCATCTGGATTCTCAGCGCATGTTCTGTCGCGGGGGCTCTCGCTTATATTCACCAAGCTAGGAAGGATTCGCCGCAGGCTTCATACGGAAATGCACTCGCATGCAGTCTTCTCCCCGCACACAGGGAGTCGTCGCATTAGTTAGCCTGATCGTCGGATTCATGCTGGGGCACTCGGATCCCAGGCTTTGAAACAGGACGGTTCCATCCGGACGGTCCGCACCGTACGTTCGCTCTGACAACTGACTACTAGCAACTGCCAACTAGCTTTGCTTCGCCTCTCCCAGCACCACTTTCACATCGAGCTTTTGTTTGCCGCGGAAGATGTTCACGGCTACGGCGTCGCCCGCGCGATGATTGTTCATCACCCGCGACAGGTCCTGCATGTCTTCCACGCGCTGTCCATCAATGCCGACGATCAGATCGCCGCCAACCAGGATCGGCGTATTGCCCAGTAGCGCGCGCTGATTTCCGCCATGCAGTCCCGCTTTTGCCGCCGCGCCTCCGGGAACAACTTGGACGATCAGCACTCCATAATCGGCGGCCAGCCCAAGTTGATCGGCGAGTTCAGGACCGATGGGCAGTCCCTGTATGCCGAACGACGGTCGCCGCACGCGGCCCTCGGTTACCAGATCGTCGAGCACGGCTTTGGCACTGTTGATGGGAATCGCAAAGCCGATGCCAGCACTCTGTTCGGCGCCACCCGTGGCGATCATCGAATTGATGCCAATCACTTCGGCGCGCGAGTTCAGCAGCGGACCGCCGGAGTTGCCGGGATTAATCGCCGCATCCGTCTGGATAGCTTCATCGATCGTGTTTCCATTCGGCCCGCCGACCGGGCGGATCGAACTGATGATGCCGCGCGTCATCGTCCCCGCCAATCCAAACGGATTGCCAATCGCAAACACTTTTTGCCCAACGTTGAGATTGCGCGAGTCGCCCAGCGTCGCCGGCACCAGGTCAGGCGCGCTGATCTGTATCACCGCGAGATCGTGACTCTGATCTGTGCCAATAACCTTCGCCGGGTAATTGCGCTTGTTGTGCAGCGTGACTTCAATATTCTCGGCGCCCTGGATCACGTGGAAGTTGGTGAGGATGTGTCCCTCTTTGTCGAGAATGAATCCCGAGCCCTGGCCTTCCTGCGGCACCACGCCATAAAAGAAGTTAAAGCTCACGGCACGCGAGCGGATGTTCACCACCGAAGGAATGGCCTTCTTGTATACGCTGACGTTGACCTGTTCTTCCGGATCGAGCGTCTCCGGCCCGGATGCCTGCGTCAATTCCAGCTTCGTTGGTTCCGAGAATGGCGATTTCAGGCTGGCCGGATGCTGCGTCGTGTAGAAGTAAAATCCGCCGGCAAGGACGAGAGCAAGGATCAGTGGTCGTAACATTCTTTTCATTGCAATTCGCACTACTCAGAAATTGTACTGCGCGGCGCGAGACGTCCTGCTCGTCCTCACCGCACCGCCGCCAACGCCGACAATTCTCCCCAGACCGCAGCCACCTGTTGTCCGGTCTGCGAGAGAGACCCGGAATTATCGATAACGTAATCAGCGGCGCGCACTTTTTCTTCGTCCGATAGCTGCGCCTTCATGCGGCGCTCAACTTCTGCGCGAGCGATGGCCGGAGCCATATTGTGCCGGGCCGCAAACCGCTCGATCTTCTGATCCAGCGTGCAGGTTACGGTAATCAGTTTGTCGAAGCGATCTTCGGCATGCGCTTCCAGAATCAGCGCAGCTTCCACGATCGCGACGCCCCTCGGATTCTCCTCGAGAACCAGGCGCATCCACTCGTCTTCGGCGGCAATCACTGCGGGATGAACGATGGCGTTGAGCTCGGGAATGCGGCCGGATCCAAAGACAGCGTCGGCGAGCTTGGGACGGCTGATCGTTCCATCTTCATTGAGGATGGCCTCGCCCCAAACGCCTTTACGATCTGGACATATACCGGCGTATCTTTCTGCATCAGCAGGTGCGCGATTTTGTCGGCCTGGATAACGTGCGCGCCATGGCGAGAAAACATCTCGCCCACGGTTGTTTTGCCACACGCGACACCGCCGGTGAGTCCGACTTTCAGTGCCATTCGATCAGGCCTGGCGCATCGCAATCTCGCGCAGGCGTTCGCCGCGTCGCAGCTTCATCGCCTTCAGCGTGTTCGACATCAACATCGCAATCGTCAGCGGACCAACTCCGCCAGGAACGGGCGTGATGGCGCCGGCAATCTCGCCGACTGCAGGATCGACGTCGCCGATCAGTACCGAGCCATTTTTCGCGAAAGCCGCTTCGCGCTTCGCGTCGCCGTGAAAGAAACGCTCGAACTCAGCGCGGTCCGTGATCTTGTTCATGCCCACATCAATCACCGTTGCGCCCGGCTTCACGTAGTCGCGGGTGATCATGCCGGTGCGGCCGATGGCTGCGACCAGGATGTCGGCGCGTCGACAGATGCCCGGCAGGTCGTGGCTTTTGGAATGGCAGATCGTCACGGTGGCATGGGCGTTGGTCAACAGCATCGCCATAGGTTTGCCGACAATGTCGCTTCGTCCGACCACGACCGCGTCCGCGCCGCTCACTGAAATCCCGCTGCGGTGGAGGATTTCCATGACGCCTGAAGGCGTGCAAGGCACCAGTCCCGGACGCTGGGTAGAGAGAAATCCCACATTCATCGGGTGAAATCCATCAACATCTTTCGCCGGATCGACCGCCATCAGCACCTTTTTTGCGTCGACCTGCGGAGGCAAGGGCAACTGCACGAGGATGCCATCGATCTCGTCGCGTGAATTGAGGCTCTCCACCAGGTCAAGCAGTTCCTCGGTGGAGACATGCTCGGAAGGCGTGTGTTTCTCGCTGTAAACTCCGAGCGCTTCGCATGCCTTCACCTTGCTGCGAACATAGACCTCGGACGCAGGATTGTGTCCCACCAAAACCACGGCCAATCCCGGGCGAACTCCGGAGCCCGATAGACCGCGGATCTCCTCGGCAACTTCATTCTTAATGTCGGCAGAGATGCGATTTCCATCCAGAATGACAGCAGACATCGAGCTTCCTTGCTTTCAGTGGATTACGAACCTGAAATTCTATCTTACGCTTGCTGTTGCGCATCAATCCGCTACCGCGAACGGGTATAAAATCACGTCATTATGTTGGACCGCGATCTCATTAACATGCTCGCTTGCCCCGCCTGTAAAACTCCTCTGGCGTACGACGAGGACCGCGACATCCTCAAGTGCGGGCAATGCCATCGCGCATACCCGGTTCGCGACGGAATTCCGATTCTGCTGATCGATGAAGCGATTGTAGAAGCTTAGGCTGCGTCGCTTTTGACACAAAGAATTGAGACGGAATTCTCGTTTTCGCCTCTGCGGATACATATTTTTGTCTGATAAATACCGTAATCGGTGGATTCCGCCCGTCCCACTGGAAACCAGAGTTCCGCAACTCTTTCAAATGCAGGGGGTTTGCATGATCACACGAATTCTGGCGCTGCCAGCCTTGGTTCGGCACAAGAATTGCTGTAACGAAAAGCAAGTCTGAGCAGTCTAATAGGTAAAGGCAGTTAAGCCAGTGGGGTCGGAGGTGATCCGAGTGATGGCTGAAAAATTCACAATCGCGGAAGTTTCTGCCCTAAGGAACGAACTGATGCAGCGGATGCTGGATACATCGGAAACCGCTGAGCTGCTCCAGATGTTCCTGATGGGGCGTGGTTATGGAGTCTCTCAGGAAGCGGCGCTCGACGCCGCCAGCCGCATGGGAGCGGCAGGCTGCTCTCTTGCTGTCATTCAGAAAGAATTGGAAGGTGTGGCCCTGGTCCAATAAACCCAGATCACATCCAATGCAGGTTCAGAAGCCGGGCGCAACAAGCCCGGCTTTTCTGCTTTCTGGTGAGAGGAAATCACTCGTACCTGAGACTCTCCACCGGATCCAGTTGCGCCGCCCGCGTTGCCGGCACCGTCCCAAAAATTACCCCCACCACCGTTGAGACCAGAATCGCGATGATCGCCGACAATCCTGAAATCGGTATGCGGAAAGCGGTAAACCAGCGCACTGACAGTGGCAGTGCGAGTCCAATGATGATGCCCAGGATGCCACCCGAAAGCGAGATGAACATGGCTTCCGCCATGAATTGGAGCCGGATCTCACGGTTGGTCGCTCCGAGCGCCTTGCGCACGCCAATTTCGCGAATGCGCGACGTCACCGTCGCCAGCATGATGTTCATGATTCCCACGCCGCTGACTATCAAGGTCACCATGGCGACTAGCAGCAGCACCAAAGTCAGGGCATTGGCCGATTTTGCGGCCACATCCAGCAGTTCGGATAAGTTGTCCACGCGGTACACCGCATCCGCCCGGTGACGCGCCTGGATCACGCGACGAATCTGTTGCGTCGCTTGCGGCACATCGGAAGCATCGCCCAGTGAGAAATAGATCTGGTTCACGGACTCGTTGCCGGTGAAGTACTGTGCAACCGTGTATGGGATCAGCAATGTCTCGTCCGCAATACCGGACTGCCCAAAGGTCTCCACGCGCTCGCGGAACGTTCCGATGATCGTGAATGGCAGGCCATTCAACTGGACCCGCCGCCCGATCGCCTCTTCTACACTGCCAAACTGTTTAATCGCGAACATCTCCGTAGCTACTGCAACTTTGTTCCTCGCCTTGGTGTCGTCATCATCGAAGAAGCGTCCGGTGGGAACGTCCAAGTTGCGTACTTGCAAGTACTCGGGGGAGACGCCAAGAATCAGTACGTCACGCTCCTTGCCATTGCCCACAGGGATGCGATCATGCAACTCCACCATAGGCGACGATGCGCGAATGCCTGGCACCTGCTCGCGGATCGCGCGCATGTCGTTCAGGCTCAGCAGGTCCTGTTGCGAGATCGTGTTTTCCGCCTGGTTAGCGGTTCCCTCCTGGGTGATGTACACCATGTTCGCGCCGATTGCCTGAATCTGGTTCAGGATGTATTGCTTTCCCGTCATGCCGATGGTGACCACCAGGATCAGCGACGCGTTGCCGATCACCATGCCGAGCGCGGTCAGCGCGAAACGAATCTTGTTGCTGCAGAAAGTGTCGTAAGCGAAGCGGGCGATTTCGCCGAAGTCGAGCGCGTGCTTGTGCTCGGGCGAAGGAAACGGCGGAAGGTTCCTTAACGGCGCCGGAGTTGTGGTACTCACTGCCACGATTCCTCAATGGTATATGTGGCGCGGACGGACGGCAAAGTTGCGAGTCCGCTTCCGAAACCTTGAATTTCCGCTTGTCCATGTACCTTCGATCACTGCTTTCCACAGCAAATCGAGCTACTCTGAGCAGAGTTCCTGAAAAAGCGAGAATCGGCCATGAAGTCTTTTGGATACCTCTGCGCAATCTTTCTCCTTAGCTTGTCAACGGCGTTTGCCGGCGATCAGAAACTGATTGCCCTGACCTTCGACGATGGGCCGCGTCCCTACATTCTTTATGGGTACAGCGCGCCGGGCGTGAAGCCAGTGCCGAGCCTGCTGGATCTGCTCGACAAGAACCACGCCAAGGCGACGTTCTTCGTTATGGGCTGGCGCCTGCTGCCGAAGACCTATGGCGAACGCCATGAATATCGGACCGACAAGACTTGCCTCGATGCTGCCCACGAAGTCGTTCGCCGCGGACACGAGATCGAGAACCATACGTTCAGCCACGTACAGCTCAAACAGTTTGAGCAGAGGAAAGGCGAGGCCGCCGCTGTCGCCGACGTCGATCACGGCGCGCAGTTGATCAAGACTGTTACCGGATCGCAGCCGCACTATCTGCGCCCGCCCGACTGGATCATGCCGTCGGATCTCGAGAAAGACCTGCAGCATCGCGGCTGGACCGTGTTAACGATCTCCTCGGAGATGCCAGTCGCAATACGAGATATCAATTCTCTCGATTACCTCTGCGCCGGCAAAGCGACCCAATGCCCGAAGCCTTCGCTCGAAGCATCCGTGCTGAAAACGATTGAAGCGCGCGAGAAGAAAGGAATCACCACGCACCTGATCGCCTTCCACGAGCTCTCGACCACCGTCGCTGCTCTAGAAGTGCTGCTGCCGGAACTGCACGCCCGCGGATATCAGTTCGTGACTCTGCAGGACTACATGAATCGCGTAGGCGCGAAACCAGGCCCAGCGACGATTAAGGGACAGCCGTAAGCGTATAGGTCTAGAAATGCTGGGCGCAAGACAAAACGAGAATACCGAAGGCTTAGTATGCATCGCGCTTGCGTCCATTGCGATGCTCGCTTTCGCTTTCTCGCACACATTCTTCGTCACAACGAGGACATATATCTGTGGAGTGGTTTTGTTTGCTACCACTGGCTTGATTTACTGGTTGAGGTTCAGGAACAGGCAGAAGGACATCAATAAAACAGTGCAACTCACGTACAGCATCTCCCTAGTCTGTACAACTTGCGTGCTGCTTCTGTACGTGGCTGGCGTTGCAACCTGTTTCGAATAGGCGGAGGCGTCTCAGACTGGAGAAACGTTGGGATGAACCCAAACAAGTCACATAGGAATGTTGGAATCGTTCTTACATTCATTTGTTTCTGCGTGCCCTCCTTCACTCAGGAAATCTCTCAACCCTTTGCTACCGTTGACGCTGCCTTTAAGAAGTCGCGTCTCAACTGGTCGCGAGCCTCAGAACCTTTCCAGCAGGAGCGCACACGCCTCGGCCAGAACTTCGAACCGGAGCTATGGAAATATCTCGGCGACGACGTAGACAAGCAGGACAAGATCTCCAACTTCCTGCTCTATCCCGAATACCTGCACGGCAATTCGCCCATGCCGTATCTGGCAATGCAGATTCAACTCAAGTCTCTTGCAACGCTGCGCGGCAAGCCCGATCTCTCCAGCCGGATCATGTACGTGACTACGAGCATCAACGCGGCCATCCTCGATGGCTCGCTTGGATTGCTTGACGAAGCACAGGCCCACAAGACCGAAGCCGAAACCATGATGGCGAAAGACAAGTTCCTCACGACAGGTTTTCCTGCCATCGACGACTACGATCGCTGCATCTACGATTCGCTCGGCGACCGCGAGATCACGAACCCCGCGACAACTTGTGCCCCAAAGAAAACCGCTGGTGAGCCAAACGTCACGCTCATCGAAGTCGCCGAGATACCGAACGAGAAGTTCACCACGAACCCGAAGCCACACTGGCCTTCGGCGGCAAAAGGTGCGCAGCCTGGCTCCGTCACTGTCAAAGTTTTGATTGATGAAGAGGGTCGAGTTGCCTCAGCCGAGATTCTCGCCGGACCACCCGCATTACACGGTGCTGCGCTAACCGCGGCACGAAAAGCCCGCTTCAAAAAAACGTTCTATCGCGGACAAGCGGTCAAGGTAAGGGGTCCGCTAACTTACCAGTTGTGAGAGAGCGAAGCACCAAACCGCCCTTTGACTTCAGTAAGGCTGTGCGCGACCGTCGACCCATATCTCACTCGTGATAAGCGTAAAGCCTTATTCGCACTCCGAGTCGAGTTCGTACTTACCTGCTAGGTCATATCTGTCACAGCCAAACACATCGCGCCCGGCTATAATCCTCCTCCGATGAATCCCGCTCTTCTTAAGAAATCTGCCTTTATCCTAACCATCGCTGCTTCCCTTTCCGCGATCGCTTCTTCTCGAGCTTCGGCGGCCGAGACTGCCGCGTCCACGGTTCTCGTCGACATCATTCCCACGACTACAAAAAAGAATGTGGATTCCAAGGCGCTTCTCACCGGTCTGAAGCAGGGCGATTTTCGCGTGCTCGACAACGGCAAGGAGGTGCCCATACAGAGTTTCAAGGCGGGAGCGACGCGCGGCACCCGTCCGATTTCCTTGTGGTTCATCGTACAGTGTCCGGAAGCGCTTCCGCCCGATTGGCATTCGGAGTTCATGCGCGGCAAGACGCAACTGCTCAAGCCTGCCCTGGCAAGCCTCGATAAAGAGGACGTAGTGGGCGTTGCGCACTGGTGCGACGACGGCTCCGCTTCCGTCGATTTCGTGCCCGCGCACGATGCCGACGCGGCTCTGACCGCTCTCGATAAGGTGCTTAGCCAGAAAGCAATGGATTTTAACGGGGTACAAAACCGCTCGGGCGAATTGGCCATGCAGAAGATGCTTGAGCTCGTCGTCGAGGACGCGCAACGTACCAAGCCGAGCCGCCTGCCGGTCTTCCTCTTTCTTTATGGCGATCATTGTGGAGTTTACGAGCACGAGGCGGACCGCATTCTTCAGAAAGTGCTCGAGACCTCTGGCATCGTCTACGGCATCAGCGATGGAGGATGGCGTTTCAACCCAGACATGCTGTTTGCCAACCATCAGATCAACTTCGTGGTTCATTACTACAGCCAGCAAACTGGCGGTGAATACTACACGGCCACCAACGCGAGCCTATTTCCCGCAGCGCTCGACTTCATCCTCATGCAACTTCACTTCAGATACACACTCGGATTTACACCGGCGGCGCTCGACGGGAATCGACATACGTTGAAGGTTGAATTCACCAAAGACGCACGTGCCCGATTTCAGGGCGTAGATCTGAAATTCCGCCAAAGCTATGTGCCGGTAGCGGAACGGGCGGCAGCGCCGACAAGCCAGCCGTAGAAACCGCGCCAACGCGAGACCACATCGCTAGAAGTGAAAAGTCAGGCGGCGCGTTTTTCCGCGATTCGCTCAGCCTGCGACTGGCTGCCTCGCAGCTTGCCAAGGAATGCCATCGCAACTGGAATCGAAACCAGAGACCCAACCGCGACCAACGTGAAGCCCACAGCTTTACGCGCATGTCTGTCCAGCGCGCCGGCAAGCAGCAATCCCACTCCAGTTCCGATGATGAATCGCGTGCTGTTGATCATTCCGAGTTCGGGGAGAGTCAGTGGTATTTCTTTCATGATGTCCTCGCTAGAATTGAACTTCAGTTGGGATTACCGTCGACCGCCAGGCGTTGCCAATAACTTCGAAATCCGAGCAAACCGCCTGGCCGCCAGTAATCGTTGAATCTCAGTAGCAACGCTCCGCCGACGCTGTCCTTTCGTCATCACTACAAGCGCCCGCCGCCGGAGTATTTTCGAGTGCATCATGCGCCGAATACTCTTCACCGTTTTGACAGCATCACTGCTTTCCGCCTGTTCTCATGCGCAGCTGCAACTCGATCAGCTTTGGAAGAAAGCTTCGAAGCCGACGACGGCCGCAGTGCTCAGCGATGATCGCATCACTGCCGGTCTCAAAGAGGCTCTGACCATCAGCACGCGCAGCGCGGTCGCGTCGACGGGGCAGCCCAACGGCTTTCTGAAGAACGCGGCGATCAAGATCGTCATTCCTCCGAAGCTGCACACCTTCGACAAAGGCATGCGCATGATCGGCAAAGGCGCCGAGATGGACGAGCTCGAGATCGGCATGAATCGCGCCGCCGAAGAAGCCGCCCCGGAAGCGAAAAAGATCTTTCTCGATGCTCTGTCGCGGATGACTTTCGACGATGCCCGCCGCATCCTCTCGGAAGGTGATACTGCTGCGACCGAGTACTTCAAGCAGCAGACTTCAGCGGAGCTGGCCGCGGCTTTTCAGCCCATCGTGCACAGCAAGCTGGAGACCGTAGGCGTGGTCAAGCAGTACGACCACCTCATGCGCAATCCCCTGGCTAGTTCGCTGCTGGGCCGGAATTCCTTCGATCTCGACGACTATGTCGTCTCCAAATCGCTCGACGGACTTTTTTATATGCTGGCGGAAGAAGAACGGAAGATCCGCAAAGATCCAGCGGAGCAGACGACAGCATTACTGCGCGACGTTTTTGGGAGAAAGCTGCAGTCGGCGCGGTAGACTTTCTCTCTCCCCTCTCGAACTGCCCCACTCAAGCCAACAGAGGGCTTGAATGGGCCACCCACACGTTTTTCCCAAAACAGAAGATCCGAGGGGGCACCCCTCCCCCCTCCCTACCGCATTCTAAAGGACTTAGAGTCATGGGATTAGCCCCATACCGACAAACAAAGGACTTAATCCGCCATACCGCATAACAAAGGACTTAAAGGCAGTAGTCAGTAGTCAGTAGTCAGAAAAACCGAAAACCGCAACACCGGAGAACCGGTAAAACGCAGAATCGGGAAACCGTCCGATTCGAAGGCTACTTCAATTGTGACAAATTGTGGGGGACCTACTAGACACTTTCGCGAAGTTTATTTTTGCCGTGGAATGAGGCGATTGCGGTGAATACGAGGAATTGGGGCTATTGACAAGATTCGTGGGCGAGGGCGCCCGCGCCATAACGGCAGTAGTCAGTAGTCAGTCGTCAGTTGCTTACTTCAGATCCCGGTTGACCGTGTCTGGTGAGAACGCAGGCAAGCAGACTGCAATGTATTCGGCGCCGCCTTTTTTGGGGGTTGAATAGCGAACCCATTCTCCGGGATGAGCGATGATCGCCTGTCCGGCGGCGACGTCGACCGATCCATCCTTGTGCTCGACACGAAGCACGCCTTTCAGCACGATGGTGAACTCTTTGAATTTCGGTGTCTGTCCCGGCTCCAGCCAGCCTTCGGGACTCTTCATGTGAGCAACGCTGACCCCGGTAGTCCCGGTATTGACCTGGCCTACGTATTCGTCGATTACTTTCGGAAGATTGCCGCTTGCCTGTATGCGGGTGGGCGTAGTTATGAGAGTCGGTGCCATCTCGGGCGGTCACCTCGTTCGAATCAAAATGACGTAGCGGCGCGTTCCTCATCATATGCCGAGTTACTGCGGCTTCATGGCACAAAAATAGGACCCCTCGGGGCACTCTTGATTCCCGGTAACGGTCTGCTTACTACCTCAAAGGAGGAAACCGGCTCGTGCGCATCCAATCGCGAGTGGCACGGCAGCTATAATCGTCCGCGGGTGCGACGGGAGGTCTGGTGAATCGTTTCGTTAGGCGAGCATTACTGATCGGAATGGTTGCGCTCGGTTTATGTGCTGCCGCCCAGGCTCAGCACGGAGAAATTGGCTTTTACGGCGACTATCTTCGCTTCCCGCCGGCGAGCCTGGGAGGCCCCGGCCTCAAGGTACTGCTGGCCCTTGGCCGCCACGTGGCGCTCGAAGGCGAGGGTACGTATTACTTCAATCGCACATTCGATGATGTAGCGGTCGATCCTACGACCGGCGCGACCAGCGTGATCCATGCGCGTATGCATGCGACCAATTGGCTGGGTGGCTTGAGCTTCAGTAAGCCGTCGCCGCGAATCAGGCCGTTCATCACGATGAAGATGGGCCTGCTGACCATTAACCCCAGTTCCCTGCCTGCGCCGTTGGTCAGCACGAATGCGATTCTGAACGAGATTCGCTCGAGCCATGGGAACTTCGCGATCTTCCCGGGCGGTGGAGTGGAGGCTTACAGCGGAAAATGGGGCTTTCGTCTCGATATCGGAGACGAGATTTATTTCAGCAACGGCGCCAACAGCAATTTGCGAATCACGTTTGGACCGAACTACGTGTTCTAGAGCAAGCGCCCACTGGAGGGCCAGTGGGCTCCATGACCTGCGTTTATTTAGTCTGACCAACTTGCGGGCTTGCGCTCCCAGCGATGTGCCCGCAATTTCTCGATGATTCCGGACGACAGCGCACCCTTGTCGCTGGTCCCCAGATTCGCCGCCACGTGGTTTGGTTTGCGCATGCCCGGAATGGTGGTGCCGACGCGCCGATCCGAGAGGATGAAACGCAGCGACAGTTCCGGCAATGAAATCCCTTGCGGCACATCTTTCTTTAGCTTTTCGACACGATCGACAGTAGGTCCAAGATTCTCGGGACCGAAGTAAAGTGCACGCCAATCGTCTTTGGGGAACTTCGTTTCTTTGGACATGTTGCCGATGAGGCTGCCTTCATCGAAGGGCACGCGCGCGATTACGCCGATGTTCAATTCTTCGCATACCGGGAAAAGCTTGTCTTCGGGATTCTGGTCGAAGATGTTGTAGATCACCTGTACGGCGTCGACACGTCCGGTGCGCAGAGCCTTGATGCCGTTCTCCGGTTCCCAGCGGTTGATGCTGAGCCCGAAAGCGTGAATCAGCTTCTTGCTTTTGAGTTCGTCGACCGTGTCGAGGAATTCCTGCTCCGTCGACCACTCGTCGTTCCAGACATGAAATTGCAGGATATCGATGGTGTCCTGCTGCAGGGCTTTGCGAATCTGCTCGGTATAGCTGAAGACATGTTCGCGGGGGAAGACTTCGTCGTAGGCGTATTCGGGCCGAGACGGCCACTGGCCGTTCATGGGAGGGATCTTCGAAGCGGCGTAAAGACGCTTCCCTGGATTCTGCTTGATGAGCTTTCCGAGGAACGTGTCGCTCTTGCCGTCGCCGTAGGCCCAGGCAGTGTCAAAGAAGTTGCAGCCCAAGTCGACCGATTTTTGCAGCGCTTCCATGGACTGCTGGTCTTCGGAGCCGCTCCAACCGCTCATTCCCCAAAGTCCGTGGCCGATTTCGCTAACTTCAAATCCAGTTCTGCCGAGTCTTCGATATCGCATGAGTGCATTCCTCCGAAATTGCTGTCACAACGATGAACCTGTCCGATTCGCCCAGTTTGGGAGAAGTGGGGGACAAGACTCTCAAATTAACATACTGTTAACAAAACATGGGACTTAGCAGCCCAAACAGGCACATTTTATAGTCTTCCCTACTACCCGAGGGCGCGGCGGTCCGATATCATCAACTTATCCAACCCCGACCGGCCCCAGCTAACAATCCGCAGCCGGGTATGGAGTCCTCATAAGTTATATGGCATCGAAAGCAGGTACGTCACTGTCTCGTAAGCGCGACGGGTCTGTTGAGCTGGAAATCGTGGAGCGTCCACGCGTCAGGTCAATTGACTCTCTGAGCGACCCCAACCTGTTCGTCAATCGAGAACTGAGCCTGCTTGCTTTCCAGCGCCGAGTGTTGGAAGAAGCGCAAGACCCTACCAACCCGCTGCTCGAGCGAGTGAAGTTTCTTTCGATTCTGGGTTCGAACCTGGACGAGTTCTTCATGGTTCGGGTGGCCGGGTTGATGCGCCAGGTGGAATCGGGCACTACCGACACCGGGGCGGACGGGATGGACGCCGCCAGCCAACTGGATGCGATTCGCACTGAGGTAGCATCGATTATGGCGGCCGCGAGCAAGTGCTTTCAGCGGCAACTTACTCCCGCGCTGGAAAAAGCGGGCATTCACATCCTGCAGTATTCACAGCTCGGGAAACAGCAGCAGGCGCGCGCCGACAAATATTTTCTGGAAACAGCATTTCCGGTTCTTACGCCGCTGGCACTCGATCCTGCGCGGCCGTTTCCGCACATTTCGAATCTCAGCCTGAACCTTGCGGTGCTGATCCGCGACAAGAAGGGCGACGACAGATTTGCGCGCGTGAAGATTCCTGACACGCTGCCGCAACTGATTCCCGTCGATCGCAAGACGAAGAAGTCGGCGACGGGCAAGGATCAGTACTTCATCTGGCTGGAAGACTTGATCGCCGCCAACCTGAGTTCGCTCTTTCCGGGCATGGACATCCTCGATTCGCACCCGTTCCACGTGACGCGCGATGCTGATATCGAGATCCAGGAGCTGGAAGCCGGAGATCTTCTGGAAACTACGGAAGAAGGCCTGCGGCAGAGGAAGTTTGGCGACGTGGTGCGCCTGCGGGTAGGCGTCGGCATGCCTTCGCTGCTGTTGAAGATCCTGCTGAACAATCTGGAAGTCGATCGCAAGAATATTCTGCGAATGAAGGGCCATCTCGCGCTGAGCAGGCTGAAATACATTGCTGGCATCGATCGTCCAGAGCTGAAAGATCCGCCGTTCGTGCCGGCAGTTCCGCATGCGCTCGACCCCGAGGGCGAAGAAGAGGATCTCTTCTCGGTGCTACGGCGTCGCGATGTGTTGCTGCACCACCCGTTCGATTCGTTCCAGCCGGTGATTGATCTGCTGGATAAATCCGCCACCGATCCTTCCGTGCTCGCGATCAAGATGACGCTGTACCGCGTGGGCCGCAACTCGCCCGTGGTTAACGCGCTGCTGGAAGCGATGGAGTGGGACAAGCAGGTCGCCAGCGTGGTGGAACTGAAGGCGCGATTCGACGAGGAAAGCAACATCGAGTGGGCGCGAGCGCTGGAACGCCAGGGCGTGCACGTGGTCTACGGGCTGCTTGGCCTGAAGGTGCATTCCAAGGTTGCGCTGGTGGTTCGCAAAGAAGGCGACAGCATCCAGCGGTTTGTGCATCTGGGGACCGGCAATTACAACGCCGTAACCGCGCACCTATATACCGACATTGGCCTGTTCACCACGGACGAAGAAATTGGCGCCGACGTCACCGACCTGTTCAATTATCTGACCGGGTACTCGGCGAAGCAGGACTATCGCAAGTTGCTGGTCGCGCCCATCAATTTGCGGCAGCGCATTGCAGACCGCATACGCCGCGAGATTGAGCATCACAAGCGTTACGGAAACGGCCACATCATCCTGAAGATGAATGCGCTGGTCGATAGCGACATGATTCGCCTGCTCTATCAGGCATCGCAGGCGGGCGTGAAAGTCGATCTGCTGATCCGCGGCATCTGCTGCCTGCGGCCGCAAGTGCCCGGCGTCAGCGATAACATCCAGGTGATCAGCATCGTCGGCCGCTTCCTCGAACACAGCCGTATCTACTACTTCCACAATAATGGCGAAGAAGAGATTTTCGTTGGCAGCGCCGATCTGATGCCACGCAATCTCAACCGGCGAGTGGAAGTGCTGTTCCCGATTGAAGACCGGCGGCTAGTCCGGCACCTGCGCGACCGCGTGATTGAGATCTACCTGGCTGACAACGTGAAAGCACGCATCATGCAGGCGGATGGAAGTTATGTTCGCAAGACGCGAGAGCCGGGCGAAGAAGCCATCAATTCGCAGGAAGTGCTGTTGCGGCGGCGAACCACGAACGGACGCGGATAGCGAGTGGAGTCTGCGAATCTAAGCAGAGCGCGCTCGATTCCTGCGAACTGAAGCAGATTGTTGCGAGTCGATCAGCGGCTTGGGCTCTGCAGATCGAACAAGCATCGGCACTCCGCAAACCTCTTCTAACAGATACCGCGCGGAAGCGATTCTTTCCGCATCTTTCGGTTCCAGCTCAAGACCTTCCGCATGTATGAGCAGATATCCCCCGTGCTTGCCGACGCGCAAGCGGCGAACCTTGCCGTCGTGTTTTCGGTCGAGCGCGTCCGCGAGACGTAAAATTCCGGAAAGCCGTCGAGTTGTTGTCTGACCCGCTGGTGAGAGCGCGCGAAAGGGGCGTTGCGTTCCGGGAAGCGCGCCTCGATGAAAGCGTGCAACCAGAGCGACAATCGCCAAGTCTTCCGGCTTCCATCCAAAGGGCAGATTGATTTTCTGGATCATGCCGCGCGCCGCCTTGTGATGCGATTCTTTGCCCTTCGCACGTCCAACTTCGTGCGTGATCGCAGCCGCTTTCAGCAGAGTGCGCGAACGCTCGCCATCGAGCGCGAGAACTTCGCTGCGAAGCAATCCGTCATGAAGTTGCAGGCTGAGCGTCGTCACGCGCTGGGCGTGCTGGAAGTCAGGATCACGAAAAGATGCCCACACACGGAGCCGCGCGAGAATGACGCGATCGACGTCAGGCCCTTGCGGAAGTTGCGAGCGCCACACGTCCCACAGCGAGCCGCGGCCGACCATCTTGGCGCGATAGCGGTCGACGCGAACTCTCCTCGTCTCAGCAATTTTCTTCTGCCACAGCGTCCGCTCTTCCGGAGTAGCAAATGCCTGTATGCGAATTGCCGTTTCCCAGAGCACGTCGAGATCGTGGACTTCGCCCAGGTCGTCCTGCAGGTACTTGAGATCTTTGCTCCATGCGGCATGCAGAGACGGCAGAAAATTCTCTACCAGGTAGCGCAGCTTCTTGACGCCAATGCGGAGTCGGTGCAGCGCAACCTTGCTTCGGCCTCGCAGCGCAACACGGTGGAGTTCGCGCGCTTCGGCCCAGCACTCCAGCGCCATTTCCTGGAAAACTTCGCTGCCGGGACGAAGACGTGCAGCGCTTCTCGGCAGCGATATTGCCCATCCTTTCCACTGCACGCCGTCGAATGCTGCCAGGGCTTCCGCGGCGTGTACCTTATGAAGCGCTTCTTGTTCGCGACAATAGGTCATCAGCTTTTGCGTGGCGGGGTCATCGGAGGAGCCGAGTTTCTCGATCCACTCCATCAGTACCTGAACGTCGCGCAATGTGCCGAGCGCTGCAAAAACGGCTTTGCCGGCCTTGCGCATCTTCTTCCAATCGGGATTCGGATCGACAGCCTGAAAGCCCTCACCCAGCGAACGGCAACGGCGGATGGCGACCCGCAGATCGTGGACAGGGTCGGGGGAAAAGTCGGCGCGCGCCTTCTCGGCTTCGATTAACACCTCGTGCATCCAGTGAGCGAGGCCGAATTTCCGCTCTTCAGTTTTTTGGACAGGCGCAGGTGTCGCCTTGACTGGCATGATGAGAGTCCCTGAGCTGATAGTAGTAGCTGCGGCTTATCACCGCAATCGCGTGGGGGCGCGAAGGGCGAGATCAGGAGAAACTTGGGGCAGCGAGTCGGGTCCAGGGAGTGCCGGGCACGGGAATCGCCAGCATTTCTACGGCGCGATCGACTACGCGGGCAAACTCCAGCGCATACTTTTCCGAGCGGCGCTTGGCCAGCTTGCGCTTCGCCTCTTCCACGGAAAACCAGGTTGGGTTGCGGTACGTCTCTTCCGGCGTAGACATCTGCCGCACCAGCATCAGGTAGGCCGCGACCAGGTGTTCCACGTCACCTTTGTCGTGACGGTAGCAATCGAAGTGATGGTCGGAGATCCATCCCTTCACGCCGGCTTCTTCGAAAGCCTCGAGCGCAGCGGATTCGGAGGCTCCAAGATGAGGCTCGATATTTCCCTTGGGAAAGGTCCATTTGCCTGATGCAGTGTTTACCAGCAGGAACTCCAGTCCAGAGCCCGCTCTGCGATAACAAACGGCGGCTACTTTGGAAGGCGCGATGACCGGGAAACTGCTGCGGAACAGGGCCGTTGCCAGGCTCATTTCAAATGGCTCCGTGGTTAGAGGTCCCAATATCTCGTGCCGCGACTTGCACCATTTCCGCGGCACCTCTCACCTTACCCTCATTTGGAAGCAAATCGCAATGGCTGAAGTCACGCGGTAACTGCTTTTTAAACAGAATTTCACACGCCATTAACGTAGCGGGATCGAGGGTTGTGTGCGAGTTACTTTGGTGCAGAGCGGGGTCACGGAAGTGGCTCACAAACGAGTGAGCCGAATCCGGTCAGCGGAATCGCAAGCTTGGGGGAGAAAGAACCGCGGTCGAAGGCCACAAGACGTGCAGCCCGCCGACCGCGAAAATCGCTACTCTCCCGGATGCTGCGCCATGTACGGCGAGCAACACGGTTCTTGCTTTGGCTTGAACTCCATGGCTTCGATGCGGGTGTCGTCGGGATCGTAAAGGTTCAGCTGCCATTTGCCGTCGCGGCCCAGTTGCGGCTTCGAATCGCCCGACCAGCCATTCGCCTTCACTCGATCGAAGGCTTTATTGATGTCCCCAACGCCGATCGCCATATGATTCATGACGCCGATGGTGCGGTGGGAAGCATCGGGGCCGATGTTGAGCATATACTCCAACCAATCGCTGCCATCCGGAACCTGAATGGAGACCCAGTCCGTCTTGTTGTCCTTCATCCCACCATGCCAATAGGATCTGAATCCGAGCAGATCCTTATAAAACCGATCTTCCGCCGCCTGATCGTGCACGATGAATCCGACGTGGATCATGTGCTTGCCCACTTCCTGGCTCTTGTCCTGCGCGGCTTTCTCGTTGTGCTGTTTGCCGTACTGGACGAAACGCACGCGATGATCTTCGGGATCAACGACTTCAAAAGACCGGTCGCCATCAGCATTCTTCTCGACTTTCGTTGGGACCCGAATGTCGTTAGCAGCAAGGTATGCGCGCAGCGCTTCGGCGTCGGTGGTGATAAACGCAACGCTCACGAGACGCGGCTCGGTCGGATTCGCGGCCTTCATGACGGATATGTATTGCTGGTCGTTCACGCGAAAACGCAGCGAGTTCGCGCCGGTGTCCTGAACTGGAAAACCCATTTCATCCGCATAGAAGTGTTTGCTCGCGGCGAGATTGTCGGTGCGCAGATCGATCTCAGCAACACCGGTGATCTTGGGCCGCTGGACCTGGTGATCGCGCGCAAACGCAGCCGTCAGCATTGAACAAAAGAGAATTGCTAAGAGAAGATTCCGATTGAGATTCACAGTTTTACCCAACTCCTTGTCTCCGACGATTTCTCCACCGCGTCCATCACTTGCTGAACTTTCACTCCGTCTTCGAAGTTTGCGTGAAACTCCGAGCCGCTGGTGAGTGCCTGCAGGAAATCCGCGAGCGTGGCAATAAATGTATGTTCATACCCGATGATGTGTCCCGACGGCCAGAAGTTCGCAGTATACGGATGCCCGGGTCCGGTCACCATCAGGTCAGTCCATCCCTGCTGATCGGCCGGCAATGTGGCATTGTAATAGAGAAGATGATTCAGTTCCTCCAGATTGAAAGCCAGCGCGCCCTTCGATCCGTGGATTTCGAAGCGATTGCGGTTTTTCATGCCGATGGCGAAACGCGTCGCCTCGAAGGTTCCAATGGCTCCATTGGCGAAACGCCCGGTGAAGATGGCAGCGTCATCCACTTCGCGTCCGGGCGCGAAGGTATGGACCAGCGCATTTAGCTCGCTGAGCGGACCATTCAAAAAGTGCGCCAGATCGACGATGTGCGTGAGTAGATCGCCCATCGCGCCTGAACCGGCGTCCGCTTTGTTAAAACGCCACACGCCGATGCGCGCCGGATCAGCGCCCCAGCTTTGCAGGTAGGCGGCGCGATAGTGGTAGACCTGGCCAATCTTGCCTTGGTCGATGAGTTGCTTCGCCAGAGCAATCGCCGGCACGCGCCGATAGTTGAACCATACCAGGTTGGGGACGCCCTTCGCTGCCTGCGCCATCTGCGCGGCCTGCGAGCCATTCATGGCCAGAGGCTTCTCGCACCAGATGATTTTTCCAGCCTTCGCCGCGGCAATGGCGATCTCGGCGTGGAGCGCATTGGGCGTGCCGATGTCGACAACGTCGATGTCTTTGCGATCGACTACCGCGCGCCAGTCGTTCGTTGTTTCGTCCCAGCCCCAGCGCGCGGCCATCTCCTGAACCGCTTGCTGATTGCGACCGCAGATGACTTTGCGCTTCAGCGTGAAGGGCGTATCGAAAAAATGTCCGACCTGGTGAAAGGCATTGGAATGCGCGCGGCCCATGAAGCCGTGGCCGATCATGGCGATGTTCAACGTTCGGGTAGTCATCAAGCTCCGATGTTTCCAGACACGAATTTTCTAGCAGCGTTAATCGTCCGGCTGCTCTCGTCCAATATACAGTCAGCTTGCGGAATTAGGCGCGTTCTCCATGTGGCAGGAACGGCCGCATGATGCCGCGAGAAAGATTGGGCAGTTAAGAAGTACTTCGCGGGGGCTTAAACCGATAACCAGCCACAGATCTGACGGATGAAACACGGATCGTTTGAAATAAGATCCGTGAAAATCCGTGCGATCCGTGGCTTGATTCTTTGAAATCTATTTCGCCGAAAACTCAAGTGGCCGATCGTATCCAGTCATCTCGAGATAGCCAGCGCCGGAGATCGGCCAAGAGGCACGTTTACCAGAGATATCGATCGCTCCTTCCCAATAGCTCGGGCTGAGCCGTGTTTTGCCGGCGAGTTCCTGCGCTTGCATGGGAGTTCGTATCTCCAGATTCAACGCTAAAGACGGAATGGTGACACGCCACGCCATGGGATAGCGCGCTCCTGAATTCGGGCTTCTCCAGATTTCGCCGAGCGCTTGCATCGTGAAATCGTGCGCGCCAAGAAATGTGGCGCGCCCTTCGGCGTCAATGTACGTTCCGGAGCTGTAAGGGTCGGCGGTGCCGTCCTTGTGCCGCAAGCGGTAGAGCATGAGTTCGGTATTGTCGTTGAGTTGAATGCTGAGCCAATCCCAGCCGACTTCGTCTGGCGCGAGCGAGTCGGTGGAGAACTCGTGGTCCATCCACGAAGCGCCCTGGACCTCGTACGATTTGCCTTTAACGTCGATCGTGCCGGCTGTGATCAATCGCGTGAGGGAAATGTAATGCGAAGCGTGCCCTGCTCCGGCGCCTTTCTGACTCACCCCGTGTTGCCCATGGATTACCGGCGGCTTGTCTGACCTGAGCGTCAGGCGAATGCTGAAGCCATCGGCAATTGCGTGAAGTTGCTGGGTGTCATCTATCCATTGTGCTTGCCAGTTGCCATTCCACACGCGTCCGGCCTGCTGGCTGATCCCGGCAATTCCGGGGCCTGCTCGATTCACGCGCTCGGTGTAATGGAACCCTTGCGCGCCAAGATCGCTGAGCGCGAAGTGCGCGAGATACAAGTCCTGCACACCCCAGTTCACGTTGCGCAGCGGCTGGCGACTCACTCCCTGGCGGAAGAATGTGAGTTCGAATCCGAAGCGATGACCGTCGGCAGATTTCAGATTACCCGTGTAGTACCACCACTCGGTGCGATAGTCCGTGTGGCTGAAGTAATCGCGGGGAAACTCATATGAGTAGCCAGGAAGAGCCTGTTTGTATTGCGCTGCGGCGCACACGGCAAGCGCCAGCCAGATGAAGACGCAGCGCACGCTATTCTTCATGCACTACCTCGATCGGGTTGAGGCGCGTGGCGATGCGCGCCGGATATAAACCCGCGAGCACGGTTGCCAGATAGACGACGCTTAATGCTCCGGCGAGAACCGCAACTGGCCAGTGGAACTGGATGGTCCATCCGAAGGATTGTTTGTTGACGACGTAGATCAAGACGAGCGAGAGCACGAATCCCAGCGCCAGTCCTGCCAGGTTCGACAACAGGCCGAGCACGCCTGCTTCTACCAGGATCATCTTTCTTATCTGGCCAGTTGAGGCCCCGAGGAACCGCAGCAGCCCCAATTCGCGCCGCCGGTCGATGACTAGGGCGAGCAAGGCTCCGGCAATACCCATTACAGCCACCATGATGGCGACCGCCTCCAGCGCATAAGTGATCGCGAACGTTTGATCGAAGATGCGCACCGCCTCCTTGCGAATGTCGCGATTGGAGAAGATCAGGACGTCGTGATGTGCGGAGACCTGTTCGATCTCGTGCCGCACTGTTTCGAGATCGGCGCCGGGCTTCAGGTACACAGCCAGATTCGTGGGAGCGGGATCGGGCAGATAGCGGAGCATCGTGGAGCGATCCAGTATTACGAAGCCGCTCTCGCTGGCGTAATCGTAAAAAATGTCGATAACGCGAAACGGAACGTGGCGCTCGCCGAGAGGCAGGGTCAGAGTGTCTCCGGTTTTGACATGATGCTTGTTCGCGAACGGCTCACTGACAATAGCGGTGTGATCCTGTTGCAATTCGCGAACGACATTGACGGCTGGCCTTCCCGACACAAATCCCGAGGCACGGTAATACCGGGATGTTTGCGTTTCAGCGGAAGCGAGCGTAGCGGGCATTCCCTGATAGCTGATGTCGTAGGAGCGGAAGCGGTCGACCGCTTCGACGCCCGGTAGTTTTTCAATTCGATTCGTGAGATCGATCGAGATGGTGGGATGCTTGTCGATCCCCGGATTCCCTGCCGGGCGCAGGTAAAGATCGGCGGGTAGCTGACCATCCATCCACACGACTACGGTCTGACGAAAACTGCCAACCATGATTCCGACCGAGGTCATCATGGCAATTGCGGTCGAGAGCGCGCCCACCAAGACCGCGGTTCGCCGCAACGATCCCACCAGGCTGCGCGAAGCTAGCAGAGCCTCGACGCCGAGCAGGCTGCGCAACGCTCGGGTAGCAATCCGCAGGATCAGGTCGACAATGGCGGGCATGGCCATCGCCGAAGCGCCAATAAAGAGGATCGCTGACAGGTACCCGAACAGCGGTTTTCCTGCGATGGCTGGAGCGTTTGCCGCCAGCGTGCCTGCGCATCCGAGGGCCACAGCAATCCAAAGATCGCGCCACTTGTGCACGCGCGCGGTGTATTCGCGTTGTCCACGCGCCATGGCTTCGACCGGCGACACCTGCGCTGCTTCGCGTGCCGGCGAGAGAGCGGACAGCACTGCGACGCCGACTCCGATGAGCAACGCCAATCCCACGAGCCACCAGGTTATGGCGATCGAACCCGGACGACTGCTTACGTAGAGCGCGTTTACGGTTGTGCTCAGCAGCTTCACGGCGCCGATGGCCATCAGGCGTCCAAGGGGCAATGCGAGGAGCGCACCAGCCGCTCCGAAAAATGTTGCTTCGCCGAGAAATGCTCCGAGCACGGTCCCGCGACTTGCTCCCAGCGCGCGCACCACGCCGATCTCGGGCCGCCGCCGCACCACTGAAACCGAGATCGTGTTGTAGATGAGAAATGCGCCGACCACCAGCGCGACATAGCTCAGTATGCGGAGATTCCAGCGGAAGGCCGCGAGCATGCGCCGGTTCTCGTCGGTGCCACTCCCTTGCGGACGGACCTGCATGCCTTCCGGCAGTGCCTGCCGCAGTCGCTGCTGCCAGGTCTCGAGCGAAGGCTGATCGGGCACGCGAATCAGCATGCGGTCGACGCGGCCCATGCGTCCCAGCTCCTGCTGGGCTTCGGCAATGTCCATGATGACGACGTTCTCGCCGGCCGAAGTCGGCAGCACGTCGCGCACCGTGTATTCGCGCGTGTGATCGTTGATCTGAAGACGAATCGTTCCGCCGGGATGCGCCGCGATCCGACGGCCGACCCAGACGCTATCGCTTACATCGGTGCCCTTCTCGGAGTCGTCGGCGACGTCGGGCAATTTCTTATCGTCGCCATCGTGATCATTGGATTCCGCAATCAGATCCAGCCCAACCAGCGGCACGGATTCGCCCGAGTCCGGCAGTACCGCATAATCCTCTATGCGAGGACGCACCCGCATGGCGTACGGGAGTGTCGAAAGTTTGCCGACGATGTCGTCGGGAACGCTGCCGGTCGCGGTCACTTCAATTTCGGAATCGCCTGCAAGGGTTTCGACCGACGAGCGAAACGATCCAGCGGCAGCGTCGCCTGCCAGTTCAATCGCGATGACGACAGCCACGCCCAGACCGACGGCGAATATCGTGAGTGCCGTACGCGCTGGCTCGCGAAACAGGGGGCGCACCATCAGGCGATAGAAGAGGAGCAGGCGCATCTTAGCGGCGCGCGACCTCCTCAATATGCCCGTCGCGTAAGCGAACCACGGTATCGGCCAGGGAGGCCGCTTCGATACTGTGCGTCGCCATCAACATGGTCGTCTTCTGCTCAGTGGCGATCCGGCGCAGCAATTGCAAAATCACGTCCCCGGTTTTTGTGTCGAGATTGCCGGTCGGCTCATCCGCCAGCAGTACTCGCGGCGAATGCACCAACGCGCGCGCGATGGCCACGCGCTGCATCTGTCCTCCGGAAAGCTGATGCGGCATGCGATCTTCGTAGCCAGTTAGCTCCACCCATTGCAGCCGCTCCCGCGCCGCCGAACGCGGGCTGCCGCGAGCCGCGAGAAGCAGAGGCAGCTCAATGTTCTCGATCACGCTCAGCGTGGGCAGCAGTTGAAATGACTGAAAGATGAATCCAACTTTCTCGCGGCGCAGGCACGTGAGACCGGAGTCATCCAGCGAAGAAGTGGATAGTCCATCCAGCAACACCTGGCCGGAGGTAGGAAAATCCATCGCTCCAGCGAGGTTCAGCAGCGTCGACTTGCCGCAGCCGCTCCTTCCCACCAGCGCCACGAATTCGCCCTGCTCGACCTGCAGCGACACTCGCGAGAGCGCGCGGATCGGTTGTCCGTCGGCGAGATAGTCTTTGCTTACGTCCAGAAATGATAAGACGGGCATACCTGTATTCAGCGTAGCAGAGCCACGCCAAGTCGAAGATTCAGCTTCAATCATCAGTAGACCTTCTGGTATCCATGATTCGATGAGTATCAGCGGCAGAGCTGCCGCATTTTTCCGCGCTAAGAGGCCGGGCACGCAAATATACTTGTGTTTCTTTGCATGGGGATCAATCGGGGAGGCTCGCTCGTGAAAGGGAAGAAGGCGACTCTCGTTTTTCTGACTTTGCTGCTGGCAGGCGCTTTTGCCCTGACATTTTTTATCGAGCGGCCATTTATCGAGCCGGTGGCATTCGCCATCATCATCGCCGTCGTTTTCGATCCTATCTACGAGCGCATTCTGCAAGAGGTTAAAAGGCCCGGGCTCGCATCGCTCTTGACCATTGTTCTTCTCATTTTGCTTTTCGCGATTCCCTTTGCCGTTATCCTGACGAAAGCCAGCGCACAGGCACTCGAGATCGGGCGGTACCTCAGTCAAAAGAGCGCGGAGCAAGGCGGCGTAGTTCCTTCTGTAATGAAGCTGGCGGAGAAGCCGTTGAGCTTCATGGGACACTACGTAGATCTATCTTCGATTCGATTGCGCGAGCAAGTCGCCGCTCATCTGAACCAGCTCGGCGTTGCGCTGCTCGGAACGGGCGCCGCGCTGCTGGGAAACTTTGTCGGGTTGATCACCGACTCGGCAATCGCGTTGATCACTGTCTTTTTTCTCTTCCGCGACGGCAAACGAGTGGTCAAACGAATTTCCGACCTTATGCCGCTCTCGCCTGAGCAGGCAGATCGCTTTCTGCACGGCATCAGCGATGCGATTGTCGCGAACGTTTACGGCATGGCTGCGGTGGGAGCGGCTCAAGGAGTTTTGACGGCGATCGCCCTCAGGATATGTTCGATTTCGTCCTCAACATTACTCGGCTTGCTTGCCGGTGTCTGTTCTCTCATCCCAATTGTGGGCGCCGGGTTGGTATGGGCGCCGGCAGGCGTCTACCTGATGATCACAGGTCACCTGGGGAAAGGCATCTTCGTTCTTATCTGGGGGACGCTGGTCATCAGTTCCGTCGACAACGTCATTCGGCCGCTGGTGATTAAGGGCCGAGTGCAGGTACATCCTCTGCTTTTGCTGTTCGCTTTGATCGGAGGCGCCCAAGCCTTTGGTCTGCTCGGTATCTTCCTGGGACCAGTTTTGCTTTCCGTCATCAGCGTCTTGCTGAAGATTTTGTTCGAGGAAACGCACGGCGCTGATTCCGAATCTGGCCGTGCGGCCGCCTTGAGCGAATAGTTCTGCTTCTTTGCTGTGATGGTGATGTGAGAGTCCGGACAACATTCCCGCCCAGAACTCATCCAAATACTTGAGGATAGCTGCGGCCTGTGGGATCCGTGACCTCGATCCGTCTTGGGCAGTTCGGCCACTCCTTGCAACTCCGGGATCTGACTAAGCGATTGTCTCTTCATTCGATGGTAAAAGCACTTGCGCCCGGCAGGCGTGGCGAGCGCTTGCGATGGCTGCTGGCGGTGCTGCTCTATGCTGGTTCGTGTTGGACACAGGAAATCCCCACTCCTTCGAACCTGCTGCCGTCGTACGAAGGACAGCAAGTTTCTACTATTGAACTCGCGGGCCGCCCTGATCTAAGCGAGGAAGAGGCAAAACAGCTGCAATCGTTGATCAAGCAAAAACAGGGGCAGCCCTTTTCGCTCGACGACATCAATGCGAGTATTGCCGCCCTTAAGAGTTCGGAGCTGGTGAAAGATGTTCGCCTGGATGTGACGCCCGAAGCCAATGGAATTCGCGTCAGCTTTGTGTTGCAGCCCGCCTATTACATCGGCATGTACCAGTTTCCCGGAGCACTGCATGTGTATTCCTATTCGCGTCTGTTGCAGATTTCCAATTACCCGATGCAAGGGCCGTATTCTCCAGTCGCGGTCGCGAATGCGCGATCGGCTTTGGCCCAACATTTTCGAAGAGGCGGATTTTTTCAGTCACAGGTGACGACGTCGCTCGATCTCGATCGCGAACACCACGTGGTCAATGTCATCTTTCCTACCGACCTGAATCGGCGCGCCAACTTTGGCAACTTGACTATTACGGGAACCACACCGGAGGAAGCCGCTCGCCTCGAGAAATCCGTGCAAACCCGCATGGCACGAATCAGGCGAGTGGCAATTCGTGAAGGTAAACCCTACTCCTATGGCCGGCTGCGGTCTGCCGAACAGTATTTCCAAAGACAACTGGCTGATCGGGGATACCTGTCTTCGCAGGTCAAACTGGATTCGTCGAATTACACCGCAGAAGGCAATCGCGCCGACGTGACTTTTAATGTGACCAAGGGACCGAAGATCAATGTGAAAGTAGTGGGCGCACGTCTTTCGGGAAGGGCGCGTCGCCGGCTGATTCCGATCTATCAGGAGAACCTGTTCACCGACGAAATGGCGGAGGAAGGCAGACAGAATCTGCTCTCTCATTTCCAATCGAGGGGCAATTTCGATGCAAAAGTGGACTTGAAGGTAGACCGTCAGCCCTCGGTAATTAACGTCCTGTACGACGTCAAAAGCGGGGAGCGCCACAGAGTTGTGAGCGTGGGACTGCGCGGCAATCACGCGATTAGCATTGACGCCCTGATGCCAAATGTTGCCGTAAAGAAAAAGCGCTTCTGGTTCTCTCGCGGAAGCTTTAGCGATGACCTGGTGCAAACCAGCGTGAACAACATCCGCGGTGTTTACCGGAACGCCGGCTTCAGCCAGGTGGCAGTCACATCGGACGTGAAGCGTCCCAACGGTGATGTCGCGGTGACCTTCGAGATCACCGAAGGCCCGCGCGACAATGTGCAATCGTTCGTGATGGAAGGAAACACCCTGCCGGTGTCACAACTCGCGCCAAACGGGCTGCACATCGGACCCGGCAAACCCTACTCGCCGTTTCTGGTGAATCAGGATCGCAACCAGGTTATCTCGCAGTACCTCTCACGAGGCTATTTGACCGCCACTTTCACTGCGAGTGCAACGCCCAAGTCAAGGAGGTCGCGCGATTACGATGTCATTTATCACATCCATGAGGGACAACAGGTTAAAACCGCGAAGGTTCTCACGCTTGGACGTCAACAGACGAAGCAGCACATCGTCGACACCACCGTGAAAATACGACCCGGGTACCCCATCAGCGAAGATCAGTTACTGTCAGCCGAGAGCCGTCTCTTCACCCTTGGCATTTTCGACTGGGCAGAAGTCGACCCGAAGCGCACGGTCATCGATCAGGACAGTGAAGATGTGCTGATCAAATTGCACGAAGCCAAGCGCAACACGATCAATTACGGATTTGGCTTCGAAGTGATCAATCGCGGTGGAAGTGTTCCCGGCGGCACCGTAGCCGTCCCCGGAGTACCTCCGGTTGGAGTGCCATCCTCGTTCGTGACCAGTGAAAGAACGTTCTGGGGACCTCGTGGTTTGATTGATTACACGCGCAAGAATCTGCGTGGAACCGCGGAAAGCATGACCGTCGGCGGCTTCGCTGGCCGACTCGATCAACGTGCTTACTCGAACTACATCATTCCTTCTTTCCGCGGAAGCAGTTGGTCCGTTAATACTAACGTCCTGTTCGAGCACGATAGCGAAAATCCGGTCTTCACAGACCTTATTCTTCGTTACGCGCTTGAGTTTCGCAAACCGCTCGACGCGAAGCGGACCAAGACCGTCTTCTTGCGTTACCAGCTGCAGAGAACCGATATCACTCAACTACTGATCCCAGAGCTCGTACCACCTGGACAGGAAAACGTTCGCCTCTCAACCCTTTCCGCCTCCTACATCCGCGACACGCGCGATAACCCTCTCGATGCTCACAAGGGCATTTACCAGAGCTACGAGGCCGGTATCACTCCCACGGCATTAGGTGCCAGTGTGAACTTCTGGCGCCTGCTTGCCCAGACTGCGTATTACAAGAATATTGGTTACGACAACATTATCTGGGCGAATAGCATTCGCATAGGACTGGAGCACGCCTTCGCCGGCAGTGTCGTTCCATTGAGCGAGGAGTTCTTTACCGGCGGTGGCAGCACGCTCCGCGGGTATCCACTCAACGGCGCTGGCCCGCAACGCGTGGTCCTGGCTTGCGGCGACCCGAATGTTCCAAGTACGTGCTCGAACATCCAGGTGCCCACCGGGGGAAACGGGCTCTTCATTTTCAACTCTGAATTTCGCATTCCTGTTTCACGCATCAGGAAGGGCTTTGGCGTCGTCGGTTTCTACGATGGCGGTAACGTCTTCCCAGCTGCGGCGTTTAACGACTTCGCTTCAAACTACTCGAATACCATCGGCTTTGGATTACGCTATGCGACCCCTGTCGGGCCAATCCGCTTCGATGTTGGCCACAACTTGAATCCGATTCCCGGAATCAAATCAACTCAGATATTCGTGACACTTGGACAGGCTTTCTAGCTCAGAGCTGAATCGCGGGCGGCCTTCCTGATTCATTGCCGGGGGAAGTTTTGAGAGTTAAGAAAATCGCCGCGTATACAGCGGGGATTGTCGCTGGCCTGGTCCTCCTGCTGGGTATAAGTGGGTATCTGTTACTGCGCAGTACTGCCGTCCACCGATTCACGCTTTCCAGAATCGAAAGGCTTGCCTCGGAGAAACTCGGCAGCCGCGTTGATATCCAAAGCTTCAACCTTCATCTCTCGAACTTGAGTCTTGATCTGAACGGGATCACTATCGACGGGAAGGATCCGAGCCAGCATGGCCCACTTCTCCAGGTCGATCACCTTGGCGCGGATATCAAAATCATTTCTGTGCTGCATCGTGAATGGGACTTGAACAGCATCGTCGTCGACCATCCGGTGGCTGCGAGTGTTCGTCGACAAAGCTGGGAACAGCAATATTCCGACTCCGCCGAATCCATCGGGACAGCCGATCAATATTTTCGACCTTGCCGTGCAGCACGCTGTCCTGAATAACGGACAGATTTTTTACAACGACCAGAGCGTCCCGCTTTACGCCGATCTTCACAGTCTGCGCTTCCAGTCGAGTTACTCCTCTTTCGGCGGCGGAAGCTATTCCGGCACGCTCGCGTATCGCGATGGCACCTTGCGATATGGCAACTACGCGCCGCTGTCTCATAACCTCGATGCGAAGTTTGATGCTACTCGCGACGCGCTGAAGGTGTCTCCCGCCACGTTGAGTGTGGGCCCATCGCAGGTAGAATTCGATGCAACGTTGCGGGATTACAGCAATCCGTCGATTCAAGCCAACTATCGCGCGAACCTCAATGGGGAGGAGTTCCGCCGGGAGCTGAAGAATCCAAATATTCCTTCCGGCATGATCCTGCTCACCGGGACCGCTCAATACCAGAATCAGCCCAACACAGCGGTCCTGAACTCGCTCACCATGAATGGGGAGATGAGCAGCACTACTCTGCTCGTCGAAACCTCTGGCTACCGTGGGACTGTTCGCGATCTGAGCGCGCGTTACTCGCTTGCCAATGGAAATGCCGCGGTGCAGGATCTCCACGCGAAACTCCTTGGAGGAACGTTCAACGGTGCGCTGAACATACGCGATCTCTCCGGGAAAATGCAGTCGCAGCTGGATGCGTCACTGCGCGATATCTCAGTGGCGGATCTTCAATCACTGCTCGCCGCCAGCTCACTGCAAGAGATGCGACTGATCGGGACGACGAATGGCACAGTCAAAGCGTCGTGGAGCGGGTCGATGCAGAATCTGGATGCGACCGCAGACGCGTCTCTGCGTGCTCAGGCAATCCCACGAGAAAGGCCAGGAGGCACTCCTGGCGCCAACATCCCCCTGGATGCTCTATTTCATGCTCGCTATTCGGGCAAGAGCAAACAGGTTTCGCTGACGCAGAGTTACATCCGTCTGCCGCAAACGTCGCTCAATTTCAACGGCACTGTCAGCGAACGCTCCAGCCTGCAGATTGCTATGCAATCGAATGATCTGCACGAATTGGAAATCATCGCCAACGCATTCCGCAGTTCTTCCCCTGAGGAGCCTGCGCAGCCTCTCGGTCTGTATGGAACGGCAAGTTTTACGGGATCACTGCAAGGGAGCACTACGAATCCGAATTTGCAGGGTCAGCTGATCGCGTCGAATCTTCGGATTCACGAGACCACATGGCCACTGCTGCGCGCGAATGTCCAGGCTAATCCGTCTTTGTTTAGCATACAGAAGGGCGAGCTCGAACCATCACAGCAAGGACACATTTCGTTTGCACTGCAGACAGCCTTGCAACGCTGGTCGTTCACTCCACAGAGTCAGTTCAATGTGAGGCTCGCCGCATCACAGCTCAATGTTGCCGATCTAGTGCGCCTTGCGAATGCGCCCATTCATGCCACTGGAACACTGAACGCAAACATCGCGATGCACGGTACGCAGCTCAGCCCCTTCGGCCAGGGCACGGTGGTAGTTACCAATGGCTTGCTGGAAACCGAACCCTTGCAGGTCGCCACTCTCAGTTTTCAGGGTACGGGGGACGAAATCCACGGGACCCTCGGTGGCCGACTCTCAGCCGGTTCAGCCACCAGCAAGTTCGTTTATTATCCGCAACACCAAACCTATAACCTGCTGCTCGAGATCGCGAACTTGCAATTAGCAAAACTGCACACGCTTCAGCAACGTAACCTGAATCTCTCAGGCATGCTGAATGTCAACGCCAGCGGCAGCGGTTCCATCAAGAATCCGGCGCTCACGCTTACCGCAGAAATCCCCACACTGCAGTTTCAGGAGCAGACGATTCGTGGTCTCAAGTTGCAGGCTAATGTTGAGCAGCACCTGGCTACGCTCGACCTGACTTCGCAAGCCGTGAATACCGGCATTCGAGCACATGGTACGGTCGGACTCACTGGCGATTATCAAGCCGATGTGCGCGCCGACACAGGCCTGATTCCGCTGGAACCTCTGCTGGATGCTTATTCCCCGCAGGCTGGCGACATTACCGGTCACACCGAACTGCATGCCACATTGCGCGGCCCGCTGAAACATAGAGAGTTGCTGGAGATGCACGCGCAGCTGCCCACATTCTCTCTGAGCTATCAGAATTTCGAAATTGCAGCCGTGCACCCGGTGCTGATCGATTACGCTCACGGCATGCTCGCCATACAGCGTTCCGAGATCCGGGGCACTGACACCGACCTGCAGTTTCAAGGGAATATCCCCGTGCAGTCGACTGAGCCGGCGTCTCTGTTATTGCTGGGAACGGTCGACCTCAATATCCTGCGTGCGTTCGCACCCGACCTTCGCAGTAGCGGTCAACTTAAGTTCGACATCAATTCGATCGGGCAGACGAGCAATCCAAATTTCCAGGGCAAGATTCAGATCGTGAATGCGAACCTGTCGATGGCGGGAGCGCCACTGGGACTGCAAAACGGCAACGGCGTGCTTACCCTGAGCAACAAGCGCGTTGACGTCACCAGCTTCCAGGGACAGATGGGCGGCGGCACAGTAACTGCGCACGGCGGCTTAGTGATACGCCCCGGAATCATTTTTGACCTCGCTGCAAGCGGCAACGGAATCTCTCTTCTTTATCCACGCGGCGTGCGTAGTGCCATCGACGGCGATTTAACTCTGACGGGCAACGCACAAACTGCGTTGTTGCGCGGGCAGATTCATCTCGACCGTTTATCGTTTACGCCAGACTTCGATGTCTCAACGTTCGCCCAGCAGTTCAGCAACCAGGTGTCTTCGCCTCCTTCGGCCGGTTTCGCGAATGATGTGCAACTTCAGATCGTGCTGCAGACGGGCGCTGGATTGAATCTTGTGAGCCGCACCCTGAGTCTGCAGGGCGGAGCAAACTTGCGCGTCCAGGGGACATTAGCCGACCCGGTCGTGCTCGGCCGCGCCGATATCACCGGCGGCGATGTCATCTTCCTGGCGAACCGATACGTCATTCAGGGCGGCAGCATTGCCTTCGTAAATCCCACACGTACCGAACCGGTCGTGAATATCACCGCTACCACCACCATCGATCAGTACAACATTAACCTGCGACTGGAAGGGCCCTCAGACCGCCTTCGAACAACGTATTCGTCCGACCCCGCCCTGCCGCCCGTGGACATCATCAACCTGCTGGCATTTGGCAAGACCACGGAGGCACAAGCAGCCAACGCCAATGCCGGCGGTTCGCTCGGACCGGAGTCCGTGCTCGCGTCTGGCATCAGCAGCCAGATCGCCGGCAGAATTCAGAGGCTCGCGGGCATTTCCCAGCTCAGCATCGACCCGGTCCTTGGACCAAACCAGGGAACGCAGGGTGCGCGCATTACCGTCCAGCAGCGCGTAACCAGCAACCTGTTCGTGACCTTTTCTTCAGACGTGACGTCGACGCAGCAGCAGACAATCCAGCTGCAATATCAACTGAATCCGCGATGGTCAATAAGCACCGACCGCGACCAGAACGGCGGCTTCGGCTTCGACGTGAGGGTGCACAAAAGCTTTTGAATTGTGGATGCACGATGAAGCTCGGAGACGTGCCTACGTCTGAGCTTTAGACGTGACGTTACTCCGCGCCTCCTGCGTAAAATTTAGACGCTAGGTTTTACGCTCGCCAGGCGGTCTTCGTCGGAGTTCTCGACTGCGGACTTCGCCACTCGCAACCGGTTATCGCTGCCTGGATAGCGCCAGTTCACTCGCGGCGGAATCAGCGACATGTCGATGCGGTCTTTATATCGGATCGCGATGTTGACCAGCGAATCCAGCAGCGAGTCGGAAAGGTAGTGTGGCTTCAACCCAAGGTCGATCAGCTTGGAGTGCTTGGCATTGTAGTAATGATCTTCGGCTTCCACGCGCGGATCGGGCAGGTAGTCGATTTCGACATCCAGATCGAGTTCTTTGCCTGCCGTCTTCACCATCTCCGCCAGTTGCAGAACTGAGAACTGTTCGGTGAACTGATTGAAGACTCGGCATTCGCCGCGGGCCGCCGGATTGTGACAGGCAATCTCGATACAGCGCACCGTGTCGCGTATGTCGAGGAAACCGCGCGTCTGCCCGCCTTTGCCGTACACGGTCAGCGGATATCCGATCGCCGCCTGCACGCAGAATCGGTTCAGCACGGTGCCGAACACTTCGTCATAATCGAAGCGATTGATCAGGCCTTCATGGAGCGCAACCTCATCCGTCATGGTTCCGTAGACCACGCCCTGGTTCAAATCAGTGGCGCGCAAGCCCCAGATGCGGCAGGTGAACATCATGTTGTGGCTGTCGTGCACCTTGGAGAGGTGATAGAACGAGCCCGGCTGCTTCGGATAGGGCAGCACGTCCTTGCGGCCATTGTGCTCGATCGAGATGTAGCCTTCTTCGATATCGATGTTGGGCGTGCCGTATTCGCCCATCGTTCCCAGCTTGATCAGGTGACAGTCGGGTTGCAATTCGCGAATCGCAAACAGCAGGTTGAGCGTGCCGACCACGTTGTTCACCTGCGTGAACACCGCGTGCTTGCGGTCGATCATCGAATATGGCGCCGAGCGCTGCTCGGCGAAATGCACCACGGCTTCGGGCTGGAAGTCGCGGAGAAAGGATGCGAGGAAATCGTAGTCGGTGATATCGCCGATGAATGAGTCGATGACGTTGCCGGTAAGCTGATTCCAGATGCGCAGACGATCTGCCAGAGGCAGGATAGGGGTGAGGGTTTGCGCGCTCAACTCATGGTCCCATTGGCGGCGGACGAAATTATCAACGATGGCAACCGAATGTCCCTTGCCTGACAGGTACAGCGCCGTGGCCCATCCGCAATATCCGTCTCCACCCAGTACGGCAATCCTCATGAACCCTTCTCCTCTAGCTCGTCAAATACGGACGGAATCGACTCCGTCGGCAACGCCGGGACCGTTCAAATCCGGCGCTTATCAGATGGTTCTAGTCCCAGACCAGATTTAAAAAACCGCAGTCCCCACCACGTAGCCATGCTGGTCCGTGCGCTTGCCCGTTTCCGGCTGAACTTGTTGTGCCGCGGAAGCCTGCAATGGATGATTCGTAAGTATAATCTTGCCGCCGCTCTTCGCGACCACAATTGGTTCGGCCGGCGCAATCAAACCCTGGAATCGCGGCAGGTCCGACTGCTGCGCAAACAGGTAATACCGCTCGGGCTTCTGCCATAAATCCTTGAATTGCGCGTCGTTGATGAAGACATCGGGCAGCACCCGGCGCGTAGGCGCCATACACCAGATTGTTGAATATCCCATTCAGCAGCAGCCCGGTGCGGTTCGTATAGAAGAACACGGACGAATACGTGTAGTAGTGATGATTGATGATCAGCGTGCCTTGCGGCGAGTGATCTAAGGCCTTCACCAGCGGCCTCGATGACAAGAACGGATCAAAGGTCACCATCGCCAATCGCGCTGCGTGGAAGAACAACACCATCATCAGGGTGGCCGCAACGAACGCTAGCTTCTTCGCGCGAATCGTTCCCAGGGCCCCAATCAGGAACGCAATCCCCGCAAGCAACAAGGGCAAACGCAGATACGCGAACGACGCCAGCGTCAGATCTTCCATGTGTCCGAGAGACAAGGTATAGACACTGGGGTGCTCGTTCAGCGCCGAGAAGATATCGCCCGGCGCGGGGAGTCCACGCACCATAAAGAGAATCGCCAGGGCCGCAATTGCGCAGATCGCGCAAATCACCGTCAGCACTCGCGTGCCGCGTTTGATCCAGACGCTACCATCGGCAATCGCACAGCCCAGCAATAACGCCATCGCCGGATAGGCCGGCATGGAGTAGTACTCCTGCGTGGTCGAGAACGTGAAGAAAATCATCACGACACCGATCCAGCACAGCGCCAGCAGGCGCGTGCGACCGGCACGGTCCACGGGGCGGAATGACAGTTTCGCAATCGCCGGAAGATACACGCTCCACGGAAATAGCCAGATCAGATGAAACAGCCAGAAGTAGAGCCGCGGCACGGTGTTGTAATCGTGCGGATACCGCAGATTCAGGAAGCGCAGCAGTTGCTCATTGATGAAGAAGAACCAGAGGAAGCCGTGATACTCACCCGGGCCCGCTGTGCAACGTCCACGCAAAGTACGGTGGATTGCGAATCGTGGCCAGGATGTGCCACGGGCGCCGCGATCAGCAGAAGCACGACCACGCCGCTCACCGGATGCAGCCGCTTCCACGTTTTCGCGTTCAACAATTGTCCAGTCAGGAACAGATAAACGATTGCCGCGCCAACCGGAAATACCACGGCGATCAGGCTCTTCAGCAGCAGCCCGATTCCCAGGCTGGCAGCGAAGATGAACGCCCACAATCGCGGATGAGGCTCTTCCTTATCGATCGCGCGCAGGAATCCCCACATGCCCAGCGCGATGGCGAGCGTGAGCATCACGTCGGGAATCAAAATGCGCGTGAAGAGAAACAGGCCAATGCAGGTGCCGATGACCAGGCCCGCATAGAGGCCGGCTTTGCGGCCGAAAGCCCAGATGCCGATCGCCGTAGTGAGCAGCGCCAGTCCAACGCAGGAAAGCGCAATCGGAACGCGCGCCGCCCAGTCGCTGGCGCCGAAGACCTTATAGCTGAGCGCGATGATCCAATAGACGAGCGGCGCTTTCTCGAGATAGGCGACGCCGTCCAGGCGAGCTGTCGTCCAGTCGCCAGTGCTGAGCATGTTGCGCGCAATCTGCGCCTGCACCGCATCGACATCGTCCATCAGGGATGGAGGAGAAACGATGCAGCCTACATACACCGCGCTTGCTACCAGAAGAACGGCTAGATAGACATGCCAATTCTGGCTGGAACGCGCTGTTCCTCCTGTGAAGCGGGGACTGCTTGCACTCCCCACTTTTTCATCCACAGAAACAGCACCATTAAACCCCATAAGTGATATCCAAGATTCGCACGCCTCTCCAGGTGACTACGAAGGAATCGCTCCACTACGTGCGGCCGGAACAATGCATCGTGTTCGCTTGCACCCTGCGTGAGCGTCTCGACAACCAATGAGCGCAGCGGTCCACGCAGCCACTCATGTGCCGGAATATCGAATCCTACCTTTTTGCGCGTCAGCACAGCAGGAGGAAGTTTCCCCTGCATCAAGTGCTTCAACACGAACTTCTGCCGCGACCCGCGAATTTTCAGCGAAGCTGGAAGCGACGCGGCAAATTCCACGATGCGATGATCGAGAAATGGCGGCCGGACTTCCACCGCATGCGCCATGCTCATGCGATCGCTCTTCACCAATATGTCGTCGGGCAAATAGTACTTCTGGTCGAAGTAGAGAAATGGCGCCAGGTCGTCTTTGCTGGGCGGCAGCTCGTTTACCTGTTGCAACATGGCATCGAGTGAACCCGGCAGGACCGCGTTCAGCAACACCGTCTTCTGTGTTTCCGAGAATGTGCCGTTCCAATAGACGTGCGCTTGCTCGGGCGTGAGCAGCGAACCTTCGGCGAAGCGTTTCAGCTTGTAATCCAGCCCAATCTTTTCGTCGGAAACCGGCCAATGCTTCAGGGCTTCCAGTCCGAATTCGATCATGCCGCGCGGGAATCGCCGCAACATTCGCGATAAGCGGTTTGCGCGATAGGTAAGGTATCCGCCGAAGAGTTCGTCGGCGCCCTCGCCGCTCAATGCGACTGTCGTTCCCGTCTTGCATAGCTTTGACAGGAACCATACGGGCAGCGCGCCGGCATCGGCGCTAGGCTCGTCAGAGTAGTACGCGAACTCTTCGATCGCTCCCTGCAGATTCACGTCAGGATTCAGATCGAGTTGCTCATGCTCAGTCCCGTACTGCGCGACTACGCGCTTGATGTACTCGGTTTCGTCGAAACTGCGGCCATGGAAGGAGATGGAATACGTCTTCAGCCGGGAAGAGGACGCTTGCGCCGCGTAGTGAAGGATGGTCGAAGAATCAACTCCTCCGCTAAGCCAGACGCCGAGGGGCACGTCGGAGAGCATGTGCTCCCGTACCGATTGCTTCAGCAGTGAATCCAGCTGCTCTTCTGCCGACTCCAGCGTCCACTGGTTAGAGACACCATACGGCAGCTGCCAATAGCAATCTGTTCGAACCGTGCCGTTCTTCCATTCCAGCCAGTGCGCCGGCGGAAGCTTTTCGATGCCGTCAATCAATGTCCATGGCGAAGGCACATAATTCAGTGACAGATAACAGTCGAGACCATTCAGGCTGAGGTTCCGCTCGATTTCCGGATGAATGAGGATAGTCTTCAGCTCAGATCCGAAGTACAAATCGTGACCGCGTTGCGCAATGTAGAGCGGCTTGATGCCCATGCGATCGCGCGCGAGTACGAGCCGTTTCTTGGACTTCGTCCACAAGGCAACCGCGAACATTCCGCGCAGCCGCGCGAAGCATTCAGTATCCCACTCGAGAAATGCATGCAACACGGTCTCGGTGTCGCAATGGGACTCGAACTTATGTCCTGCCGCTTCCAGTTCTTTTCTTAATTCCAGGTGGTTGTAGATTTCGCCGTTGAAGACGATCGTGGTATCCGCGTCGGGCGTTGTAATCGGCTGATTCCCACCTTGCAGATCGATGATCTTCAGGCGGGCAGCTCCGAGCGAACAAATGTCCGACTGGAACACTCCCTGCTGGTCCGGTCCGCGGTGCTCCAGCGTGGCTACAGCTTTCACAATTCGATCGGTAGCGGGCACCCAATTCTTATGAGTGAACCCGGCTATTCCACACAATTTATTCTTACCTCACAAACGGTTGGCCGATCGTTACGCTGAACCAGCCAGGCGGCAGTAATCCTCTATTGTATCTTCAATGCTTGCCGAGGATCACTAAAGCTACACCGAAGCACACCAGCAAAACGCCCATCCATCGTTGAGTAGTAACCTTTTCACCCAGGAAGAATTTCCCGCCCAAGGTCCCCACTGCATAGCTGAAGGCCGTAACCGGTACTACGAAACTAACGTTTTCGAGCGAAAGCACTCCAAGGAGCGAGAAGAATCCGATTGCCATCAGCAGCACACCAAGCCACATCCATCCCACCTGCACTGCTTGCAGAAATGCCCGTCCGATTGCTGCGGGAGTAAAGCTGTGGACTTCTCCAACACTTTTCATGGCGCGCGCGACGCAAAGCTCGCCAGCAGTGCCAGAAACCATGATCAGAAAAAACAGGATGAATTCGAGAATCACGCGCTGTCCCCCGGAGGCTGCGTAGTGCTATGCGGCGTCTGTCCCACTACGAACACACCGACGCAGATCACTGCGATGCCGACCCAACGCAGCGGCGCGACTGCTTCTCCCAATGCAAAGTGACCCAGCAACGCCACCGTCGCATAGGCCACGGCCGATGCCGGCAACACCCAGCTGTAATCTGCCCACGAGAGCACCAGCATGTACGCGACGAAGAACAGCAGCATCGACGCGATTCCCAGCCAGATGGTGCCCGAACTGAACACTTGCTCCGCTACCTGGAACAACTGACCGGCACTGCGATCGGTGACCGCTCCCACTGATTTCATGCCCTTGCTCAGCAGCACGTTGCCCAGCGGTCCAAAGATCACCATCAGCAGGATGAAGATGTAGGTTTTCAAGCGAGGTCGGGGATGGGTCATCGTCGAGGGCAAACCTGCCCTTCTCGAACGAACTCCACGCTGGAGAACAAGTCCAATCCACCGGCAGAGATAGAATGAAAAGTACGGAGTATCACTGTTCTACTTTACTTGATTCAGCGAAGCAGCCCAAGTCGCAGAACAGTTGGAAGCGAAGCAGGTAGTGCAACATTCGGCCGGCGAACTAAAGCCGAAGAATTTGTCTGACGGAAATGATTAAGAGCGAATCCTTTGAAATCGCGATCGACGCGCTGCGCGCTAACAAGGCCAGGGCGGCGCTCACTATTCTGGGCGTGATCATCGGCAGCGCCTGCATCGTGCTGGTGGTGACGATTTCACTGGTAGGCAAGAGTTATGTGCTCAGGCTGGTCGAGGGAGTCGGCTCGAATCTGATCTACGCCTACTATTCAGGCGATCAGAGCAAACATTCGCTGGCGGACGAAATTTCCGTCTCTGACTACGAAACTGCGCACACGCTTCCACACGTGGCCCAGGTTTCCGGCACCAATGATTTCGGCAGCCAGGTCGTCATCATCAATGGGCACCAGATCCCCGTCGCCCTGATTGGAGTCACCGACGGCTTCCAGCAGATTCGCAATCTCCTGATCCTGGAAGGCCGCTATTTCGACAGCATCGATATGCAGACGAATGCGAAGGCGGCGGTGATCAGTGAAGGGCTGGCCAAGCGCTTTGACGAGGACATGGTCGGCAAGAATCTCAAGGTCGGCGAGCTGAGCTTCACCATCATCGGCATCTTTCGTGAGCGCGTCTCCACTTTTGGCCAATCGGAGATTCGCCCGGAATCGGTGCTGATCCCCTTCCCGCTGATGCGTTTCTATCTCGGCAAGGACTATCTCCGGACGCTCTACGTCCAGGCCGATTCGCCGGACACGGTTCCGGAGGTGACGCAGGAAGTCCGGCAGATGCTGGAAGCGCATCATCGCACCAGCACGGATTACACGGTGGAAAATCTCGCGGCCGTTCTCAGCGCGGCGCGACGCATTTCGTTCGCACTTTCGGCGGTGCTCTTATTGCTGAGCGCGATTGCACTGATTGTTAGCGGCGTGGGAATCATGAACATCATGCTGGTCACGGTTACCGAGCGCACGCGCGAAATCGGGGTTCGCAAAGCCGTGGGCGCGAAGCGCAGCCAGATCCGCTACGAATTTCTCTATGAAGCACTGCTGATCAGCGGGACGGGAGCCATCCTCGGAATTCTGCTGGCAATCGGGCTGGTGTTCATGATCCAGCCGCTCATCCCGCCGCAGTACAGCCTGCATATTCCGCTGCTCGGACCGTCGATGATCCTGGCATTCTTGGTCTCTTGTCTGACTGGAGTGTTGTTCGGATATTTACCAGCGAATCGCGCGTCGAGATTGCACCCGACGGAATCGCTGCACTACGAATAGTCGCGGCTCTTGACTACGCGCCGAGCTTCTTCAGGGCGTCTGCCGCCGGAGCATAATCCCCCGCAAGATTCAAAGCGATGCGATATTCGGCGGCCGCTCCCTGCTTGTCTCCCTGTTTTTGCAGGATCGTGCCCAGCAGGTAATGAGCCTGGAAGATGGGAGCCTCGTCGCTGCCGCCCACCGCGATGTATTTGCGCAGCAGGTTCGCGGCCTCCGGCAAATTTCTTCCCGCATGGTCGTAAATGGTCGCGGCGTTGTAATACACCGCGTTGGATTTATTACTGCTGGAAACACCTCTCTGGATTGCCGATTCCATCTGCGGCCAGTGCTCGGTCTGACGGTAGAGATTCGCCAGGTTCAGCCAGTAGGCGCCGTAGTTGTTGCTGGCGTGAATCGCCTGCACATATTCGCCTTCGGCAGCGCCGTAATCTTTTTTCTTTTCATCCAGCCGCGCATATACCCAGTGTGCCCGCGCTTGATCGACAGCCGAAATCTGCTTCGCCTGGTCGAGCGCCTTATCCGTCCCTCCACCGATCACCGATGGCGCTTCCATGTAGTACTCCGACAGATCAGTGCGTGCGGCAACATTCTTTCCATCCAACTCGACCGACTTCTCGAACGACGCCTTCACTTTTTTCGCGAGGCTGTACGCTGCAACAAAACTCGACGTGTCTGCTTTCTCGCCGTATGCGCGACCGAGCCACATCCAGTACTCGGAGTTATTCGGAGCCAGTGCCACCGCACGCTCGCCGTAATCAATCGACTGGTCCCATTTGTTCAGGTGGTAATAGGCTTTCGACATCAAGTGATGCGCCTCGGCATCATTCGGGGACGACTGTATCCGCGTATTCAACAGCCGAATCGCCAACTCAATCTGTCCCGACGTGATGATGTCAGTGATCGACTGGCCCGGATCCGCCAATGCAGGCAGCGCCACCACGAAACTCAATACCAGAACGACGACAAGGCGAAAATATTTTCTAATCTGCAAAATTAAGAGCACCAGTACTAATCAAGTCTTGAGAGATACGCTACTGCAGCAACCCGTCACGGAATACTGCTATGCGCTTTACTCATTAGATACAGAAGGCTCCGTTTGGCTCCGGAACATCTTCAGCCATTGACGCAGCCAGCTATCTGCTTAAGAATGCAGCTCCAGAGCCCAACCTACATTTATCGTGAGCGCACTGGAAACATTCCAAGCATCAACCATCGATCTGGCGAATCGGCGTATCCTCGCCGCTCAAGCCTCTGGCGGCACTAGTGGAAACGCGATCTACGAAGCAGTGTTGCGCGTCGTGAACGAATTTCAGCTCCGGGGAGATCTTCTCGATTTCGGATCGGGAACAGGATTCTTAACCCGACAACTCGAAGGGACTAAGCGTTTCGCCACAATCACTGCCGCCGATCTGATGCCAAGGCCGGCATCACTCGACGAGAATATCGCCTGGATCGCCGCCGATCTCAATGAACCCCTTCCATATGATGGTGCAAGTTTCGACGTAATCGTTTCAGCCGAGGTCATCGAGCATCTCGAAAATCCACGATTCGTGGCTCGTGAACTGTTTCGATTGCTGCGGCCGGGCGGGAGCCTTACTCCTGACCACCCCGAATAATGAAAGCTGGCGATCCCTGCTCTCGTTGTTGGTGCGCAGTCATCACGTCGCATTCGGAGACGGATCGTATCCAGCCCACATCACACCCCTGCTGCGAGTTGACCTCAAACGAATTCTCACCGAGGCGGGATTCGCGCCACCGATCTTCCGCTACACAAATGAAGGCGGACTTCCCGGGCTATCCAACTATGAGCTGGCAGAAAATATCAGGCGGGCTACTCACCGGTGTGCGCTTCAGCGACAACTTACTCGCATTCTCTCGCAAACCTTAATTGAACTAATCTGCTGCGCACAATAACGTCGAAACCGGCGGCGGTAGCTCTCGCTTGCTGGCGAACAGATTTCGCGCTTCGTAGCTGCGCCGTCTGCGGAATTCGTAAATGCGATAGCCAAAAGTTCGCAGTATCTTGTCCGACGTCGCGCCCGTATGACATTCAAAGATGATGTCGGGCGCCGTGTCGCTTCCAAGGACATCCGTTCCACCCTGGAAGACCTGCTCTTCGGCGCCTTCCACATCTACTTTCATCAAGTCGACGCGCCGGAATTTCTGTTCGCGAACGAAGTCGTCCAGAGTCTGCGCCTGGATCGTAATCGCGACCGCTTCTGGGGATTCATTCAGCGAAGACAAGCCCTGATTCTCAGGATCATCCACCACATAGAAAGTCGTCGGACGTGTGTCGCGGGCCAAAGCCAAACGGTGCGGAAATATGTTGAAGTGCGGATTCAGCGCAACACTCTCTTGCAGGGCTTCGAACAACTTCGGAACAGGTTCGAACGCGTGGACCCTGGCACCACGGGCAGCTGCAACGATTGAGTAATAGCCAATGTTTGCCCCCACATCGAGAAAGCACATGCCCGGTTGCAGTACTGACTTCAACAATTCTGTTACTGGATATTCCCAGCATTTATAAACGTAAATACCGGTTCCCATGCCCGTACGCATATCGACTTTCAGGCGCGCGCCGCCATCGAGCTGCACCGTCCGAAGCGCATCCCTTGCGCCGAATCTGCATTGGACGTTGCGCAAAAGAGCAAGCGGAAGATTCCGCCAGAGCTCCGGCTTGGCGATTGGCGAATTGTTGCGAACGGTCTGCAGCGGGAAAAGAGGCATTCAGCGGGCGATTTCCAATCCTGCAACACAGTATCCCATTCTCTTTCGTACAGCGGGTTACCTCTCGCGATTCATCTGCAGCTTCGCGGTTCGCGAGAACACGTGAGATTCTCGGTTAGCACCTCAGTCGAAAAAGCGGATGGCGTTTTGACCAGCTTGTAAGAACCCGTAATAAACGTTTGCTCAATGCCCGTCTGCGATTGAAATTTTCTTGCTTCCGCAGTAAGTTTTCAGGGTCGTCGCGATTGTTCTCCCGCAGTACGCGGCTGTCTAAGAAGAACCCGGCTCCAACGGAACCACTGGCGGTGGTACCTCCGGCCTCCGCAAACCTCGTTAACCCAGCGATTCCCCTCAGGAGGTGTACTGTGGCCGTCTCCCCTCAACAGTTGCGACCCATCAGCTTGCTCGACAGCATCCGAGCATACTTAACCCCCGAACTCATCAGCGGCGCCAGCTCTGCTGTCCGCGAACCTGAATCAGCTACTCGAACGGCTTTGAACTCTTCGGTTCCCAGCGTTCTCGCCGGCCTCACTCACCTCTCCTCGTCTCCAGAAGGCGTAAGCAAACTTGGAAACCTCGTGCGCGACGGCGCCTTTGCGCCGGTTGCAGATAACGCTTCTACTCTTTTTGGCGGAGGCACACCCACCACAAACATGATGAGCGCCGGTCAGCAGCTGCTTGGCAATATTTTCGGAGAGAACAGCTCGTCTGTAACCGACATGCTCGCGCGTAACAGTGGGATCCGCTCCTCCTCGGCCTCTTCCCTGATGGGGATGACAGCGCCCCTCGTGCTCGGCGTGATCGGGAAGTACGCGAGCAGCCAGGGACTCAATGCCTCCGGCATTGCGAGCCTCTTGCGTGGTCAGAAGGAATCCATCTTCGGCGCGCTCCCTGCGGGCATGTCACAACTCATCGGGCTCGCCGGTCCCAGAGTCGTTCCCCCGTCAACAAACAATTACCGGGATACATCCACCGCGGTGAGGGACGTTCCGAAGCAAACGTATTCCGCGGCTCCCACTGTGCCGTCTGCAACTGGTTCGAAGAAATGGTTGTGGATCGCGCTCATCGCCCTTGCAGCTCTATTGCTGTGGATGTTTGCGCGCGGTCGCGGCCCCAACGGATCGCTCACCAGGCTGTCTCTTCCGAACGGGACATCCATTTCCGTTCCCGAAGGTTCGCTCAATTACAACCTGGCCAGCTATCTGGGTTCCCAGGCGCAGGATATTCCGAGGACATTCGTCTTCGATCATCTGAACTTCCAGACGGCTTCCACGGAGCTGACACCCGATTCCGTGCAAAGCGTGGGTGACCTGACCGCAATTCTGAAGGCGTATCCCAACGCACATGTCACTCTGACTGGACACACGGACAACACGGGCGATGTTGACGCGAATCAGAGGCTCTCAGTTGACCGCGCCAATGCCGTAAAAGCAATGCTCGTCTCCGGAGGTGTGTCTTCGGACCGGATTTCGACTGCCGGTTACGGCCAATCTCGGCCGATTGCAGGCAACGACACCGACGAAGGGCGGACCAGAAACCGCCGCATCGAACTGACCGTGAACAGCAAGTGAGCGTTACATGAGCGACAGAGGCGATCACCACTTCTAAACGGAGGGACTCATGGCAGATTTTGATCAACTCAAGCAGAAGTACCAACCGGTACTCGACGCCATCCAGAAAGAGGGAGCTCAGATCCAGGGCCTCGGCATGGATGGAAACCAACTATCGCTCAAGGTGCTGGCCAATTCCGAAGCCAGCAAGAATCGTATTTGGGACGCGATCAAGGCTGTCGATCCCAATTACTCGGATTTGAAGCACGACATTCAATTTCGCGAGGGACAGCAGACCTACACGGTTCGCCCTGGCGACAACCTATCGAAAATCAGCAAGCAGTTTTATGGCGACGCAAACAAATACATGGCGATAGCCAAGGCAAACAATCTGCAGGATCCGGACAAGATCAAGGTCGGGCAGGAGCTCATCATTCCCGCCGCCGCCTGATCCAACCAGGGCGCCGGCCGCAAACGCTGGCGCCCATTCCGTTCCAGCCGTCAACAGGAGGAAGTATGTCGTTACTCGATATGTTGAAACAGTACGCGGGCGGGTCCGCCCCCACCAGCGAGGCCGACGTGCATCAGCACTTCGACCAGGTCGCGCAGTCGGTTCCACAGAGCGATATGGCCGGCGCACTCTCGCACGCATTTCGTTCCGACCAGACGCCCGCTTTCGGGCAGATGGTCTCCAGCATGTTTAGCCAATCCAATGGCGAGCAAAAAGCGGGAATGTTAAATCACCTGCTTGCGTCCGTCGGACCAGCCGGCTTGGCGCAAATCCCAGGCGGCAGCATGCTGTCCGGATTGCTCTCCGGAGGCAATAATCAGGTCACACCCCAACAAGCGCAGAACATTTCTCCAGAAGCCGTTCAGCAACTGGCTTCGCGCGCCGAACAGACGGACCCTTCGATCATCGAAAAGGCCAGCTCGTTTTATGCGCAGCACCCGACCCTGATCAAGACGTTGGGAGCCGGGGTGATGTCCATCGCCATGGCGAAACTGGCGCGGCGAGATGCCGCCTAGCACTCGCGATAGCCGCAGTCGACCTCACGAGGAGAAGGCTGCGGCTAGCCTTGCGGCCCGGGATGGATTTTGTAACTCTCAGAAACTAAGCTGGATAGCGTTACTTTCCGCGCGATAACAATCTTTTTACAAAGAATCCTCTTGACAATCTATAACGGCAGTCGTTTACTTAACATCGTTAAGTTAACGCTGTTAAGCGAAAGAGAGCTGTTATGGGAGTCAAAGAGCGCCGCGAACGAGAGAAATCGGAAGTACGCGACAAGATCCTCGATGCCGCGCGCGAACTGTTCCTCGCCGAAGGCTACGAAGGCGTGTCGATGCGCAAGGTGGCGGACCGAATCGAATACACGCCTACGACGATCTACGGCTACTTTGCCGACAAGGAAGATCTCTTCCGGCAGCTGTGCCACGAAGATTTCGCGCGGCTCGCCGAAGTCTTTCAGGGCGCGGCGATGCCGTCTGACGTGATCGGGCGCATCAGTCAGATCGGCCGCCTCTACATCGATTTCGGCCTGAAGTATCCCAATCACTACACGCTGATGTTCATGACGCCGCATCCGGCGCCGGGGCTCGATGAAATCGATCAGGAGATCAAGGGCAATCCGGAAGTCGATGCCTACGCTTTCCTGAAGTACACCGTTCAACAAGCGATCGAAGAAGGACGCTTCCGCCCGGAATTTCAGGACGCGGAACTGATCTCGCAAACCCTGTGGGCGGCCGTGCACGGTGTGATTGCCCTGCACATCGCTAAGAGTCATGACGGTTGGGTCGACTGGCGTCCGATGCCGGAGCGCGTCGAGTTCATGCTGGACTCGATTCTGCACGGCATGCTGCGCGAGAGGAAATAACATGCCGCCCCTGGCACAGCGCAATCTGTTTCACGACAAGGTTCGATTGGCCGTCACGCTCACCGGCATCGTTTTCGCCGTGGTGCTGATCGTGGTGGAGTTGGGTCTGTTCGTCGGCTTCACGGTTACGACGTCGAACCTGATCGACAACTCCGGCGCCGATCTGTGGGTGACCTCGAAACATGTGCCATATGTCGAGCAAGGCGTTCCTTTCAGCGAGCGCAAGGTTTACCAGGTGCGCGCCGTTCCCGGCGTTGCCAAAGCCGAGAAGCTGATTACGCGCTGGGTGGAGTGGAAGCGTCCGGATGGCCGGCAGGAATCGGTGCAAGTCGTCGGGCTGAACGTGGATGAGAATCTCGGACGTCCGTGGAACCTGGTGCAGGGCCGTGTCGAAGACCTCAAGCGGCCTGACGCAATCATCATGGACGAGATCTACAGGCAGAAGCTTGGTGTCGATCATGCGGAGCAGTTGTTTGAGATCAACGGCAAGCGTGCGCGCGTTGTTGGATTCACGCAGGGAATTCGTGCCTTCACCACCTCTCCGTACGTGTTCACCACTTTTAAGCGCGCGCAGGAATACGCGAACGTTCCTGACGATCAGACGACTTACATCCTGGTGAAACTGGCGCCAGGCGCGAATCCCGAGCAGGTGCGTCATGACATTCTCGATCGCGTGAAGGATGTGGACGTGGTCACCAATCGCGAATTCAGCCGCATGACGCAGTTCTACTGGATGTTTACGACCGGCGCAGGCGTTGCAGTGCTGCTGGCGGCGCTGCTGGGACTGGTCGTGGGCTTTGTCGTCGTCGCGCAGACGATTTACGCGACGACTATGGATCACTTGCGCGAATTCGGCACACTGAAAGCGATGGGCGCGCCGAACAGTTACGTATACAAGGTCATCATCAAGCAGGCGGCGATCAGCGCCGTGATCGGTTATTTCCTCGGCATGATCGTCAGCGTGTTCGTGGTGCACGCCAGCCAAAAGGGTGGCGCGGCCATCCTGATGCCCACGCCGATGGCGATTGGCATGTTCTTTCTGACGCTGTTCATGTGTGTTGGAGCAGCGCTGGTGTCCATCAACAAGGTCACGCGGCTCGATCCCGCAATGGTGTTCAAAGGCTGAAATGGAGGACGAATGCAACCAGCCATTGCAGTTCGCCAGGTAACGAAGAACTACATTGAAGGCGCGGCAGGAACGCTCGCGCTGCGCGGCGTCGATCTCGATGTTCATCGCGGAGAACTCGTGCTGCTGATGGGTCCTTCGGGCAGCGGCAAGACGACGCTGCTCTCGATCATGGGCTGCATTCTGACCGCGACTGCCGGAAGCGTGCGCATCGCGGGAAAAGAAATCACCAAGCTGAGCGAGAAGCAGCTGCCGGCGATTCGGCTGGAGCACATCGGATTCGTGTTCCAGGGATTCAATCTCTTCCCGACACTGACTGCCGGCGAAAACGTGGAGCTGATGCTCGACCTGAAAGGCGTCTCCAGGAAGCAGGCGAAGCAGCGGGCCGCGGAATTGCTCGAGCAGGTCGGATTGTCGGACAAGTACAAGAGCTTCCCTTCCGATCTGAGCGGTGGACAGAAGCAGCGTGTCGCGATTGCGCGTGCGCTGGCAGGCGATCCCGAGATCGTGCTTGCCGATGAGCCGACCGCTGCGCTCGATTCGCACACTGGTCGCACGGTGATGGAGATGATGCGCGACCTGGCACACGAACGCGGACGCGCTGTGGTGATCGTCACCCACGATTCGCGTGTGCTGGAGTTCGCCGATCGCAGTATTCGCATTGAAGATGGTTTGATCGCACAACCTAAGGCGCCGCAGCCGGAGATTCCTGCCGAAATGCTGACGCAAGCTTTTTCCATGACGCGCGATTTAAGCGCCTGAGTAATTGGAGTGAGTCGTGAATAAGAAAGTCGTTGTCGTAAGCATCGCTGCTGTTATGGCGCTGACCGTTTCCGTCAAGCTGATTACCGCGCGCTCGAAGCCTGCAAATTCTCCGGCGGCTTCGGTGAAGCAGCAGGTCCCGCTGCTGGTTGCAGGTCCCGGAAAGGTCGAGCCGTTCTCGGAAAACATCGCACTCGGCTCGGAACTGAGCGGCAAGCTCAAAACCGTTCGCGTCGAAGAAGGCGACATCGTGCATCGTGGCGAAACCTTGGCGGAGCTGCAGAACGACGATTACCGCGCGCAGGTGCTGTCGGCCGAAGCGCAGGTAATCGCGAAAGAAGCGACGCTGCGCAAAGTCGTCAATGGCGCGCGTCACCAGGAGCGCTCCGAAGCTCTGTCTTCAGTGAGCGAAGCGCAGGCGTCGATGGAAAACTCCAAATCCGAAATGCAGCGACGGCAAAAACTATTTGCCGCCGGCGTGATCTCGCGCGAGGAGATGGAGCGTTACACCAGCCAGTACAACGTCGATCAGGCGAAGTACCAGGCTGCGGTCGAACATCACGCGCTGGTTGACGATCATGCGCGTGAAGAAGATCAGGCATTCGCGGAAGCCGATCTGAAGCTGGCGCAAGCACAGCTCGAAGAAGCCAAGGCGCGCTACGAAAAGACGTTCATTCGCTCACCCATCGACGGAACGGTGCTGCGCAAGCATCATCGCAATGGCGAGAGCGTTTCGAATTCTTCGACGGTGCCCGATCCGATCCTGACCATCGGTGATCGCAAAGTGCTGCGCGTGCGCATCGACGTGGACGAGACCGAAATCGCCAAGGTCCGAGTGGGCGAAAAAGCCTACGTCACCGCGGACGCGTTCGGCGATCAGAAGTTCTGGGGCAAAGTGGTGCGCGTTGGAGAGCAACTGGGTCCGAAGAACATCCGTACCGACCAGCCTACCGAGCGGGTGGATACGAAGATCCTGGAAACCCTGGTGGAACTCGACGGCGCGCAACAGTTGCCAGTTGGTCTGCGGGTGGACGCCTACATCGTCGCGGACCGGAGAGCTGGCGAGAATGGCAACAGGCCGCAGATAGACGCAGAAGCGCGGGCCAGCCGGCTCGGCTGCGCTCGCGTGTTCTGTGGTCACATCTGCAAAGTCTTTCACATGCTGCATTTCTCAACGCTGGCAAGTCTCTGAAAATCAAGGCTGGCATTGGTCCCCGGAATGCAATCTGCTCAGGCAGTAGTTACGTCTCTCCCCCGAGACATTCAGCTTAGGATCCGTGGGGTGATCTCATGCTGTTTCGGGTGCTCTTGTACGTCAACGTGTTGGGAGGACTGTCGGCAGTAGCTGTGTGCGCGCTCGCGCCTTTTGCCGATTCGATCGAGAAACTAGTCTCAGCCGCTCGCGCCTTTTGCCGATTCGATCGAGAAACTAGTCTCAGCCGCTCGCACCCGTAGCGTCATTCATCCATTGCCACAGAATGTTTCCAGCCAGACCGCGCGTAGCCTGCCCTGCTAGAGCACGCGCGGTGTCAGGGATGTGCCCGGTCTGTGGCCGCCCGAGAGGGGTACCCTCCCCCTCCCCTACCCTTTTGCAAGATATTGAAAACAAGGGAGTTGCTCATGGGTATTTCGTAAAATCCTGAAAACATTACGCCCAATTGCGGAAAATCCTGAAAACAATAGAGTTGCGAGTTGATCCACCGCCCGATCTGACGGGTGCAGCGCGCCAAACCTGCGATTGATGCTCTATATCCAGACTAGCAATTTCAGTGGGACCGACTAGACACTTTCGCGAAGATTATTTCTGGATTGGAATGAAGGGCTTGCGAAGATTTCGGGGATTTTGGGCTATTGACAAGAAATTCGATGTCGCGGACGAGCAGGTGCACCGGCCGATCTCGATCGAGCGATCTATCAACCAAGTCTTCTATCAATCAAATCTTCTATCAATCAAATCTAGAGAGCACGCTGCTAGTTTTGCCAGTTGGATGCCATTCAGGTCATCGGATACGCTCCGAAATCAGCTTGAGGCAGCACCGCGGTTCGGAGCCTTGCCATCATGCGTCGGCTCGCGGAGCATCTCATCGTGAGGCTCGAGGTCCGCAAAATCGTGCAGTCAATGTTTGGAGGTCGTATGTACAGAATGCCTATCGCTTTCACGATCCTGATATTGGCGCTTACCGGGTTGAGTTGGGCAGGGGATGGTGCATCCGGTACCGACGATGATGTTGCCGGTGTAAAGGCATTCAACCAGGCGTACACAAAGGCGCAAAAAACTGCCGACGTAAACGCGATCGCGAGTCTCTGGGCCCCGGACGCCATTATGATGCCGGCGGGCGAGCCGGCCGTCGTAGGCTCGAGACAGATCCATGCCTGGCTGACCAGGAACCAGCCCGACGCGAATGTCGTGATCAGCAACGATGTTTCCAATTGGAAGGACATCACCGTGACCGGCGACTATGCCTTCCAGTGGGCGCAGACCTTCGTCAATATTCGGTCCAGGACCGGCGACGCTGGAGTTCACATGTCTGGAACCGCGCTGCAGGTGCTCAAGAAACAACCGGATGGCTCGTGGAAACTGTACCGCTCATCCTGGAGCTACGAACCCAGGAAGAAAGATAAAACGAGCCAGTAGACATTTCGGACTGCGTCAGCCCACGTCACAGAAGAGTCCTCGAAATCCCTCGACCTGCCTGGATTGCGGCTGTCCCGGTTGACGCTTCGGCTGCGTGGATATCCGAGCCCTCAGAGTTCCAGGCAACCGCACTGAGAGCGGCATTGCTTCGCGAGTTCCACCATGGAGATCAAAATCGACGAAGATGTCGGCGTTCTCCTCGCCCACCCAACGGGCGTGTTCGACATGAAATTGGCGGAGGAGATAATCCACTTCATCGAGCTGTGGGAAGTGGTCCATCAGGAAGGCTTTGATCGTTTCTGCGATCTGAGAGGCCTGGACTCAATTCGCCTTTCTGCATCAGAGATCAGACAGATTGCCACGCGACGTCGCCTGTTTAACCCGAACCAGGTCCCAGTAAAAACGGCGTTTTTGGCGGACACGCCAATCGCGTTTGCAACCGTCGCAATCTATGAGGATCTGCTGAACTCACCGCGAATCACGGTGCGCTCATTCCGGAGCATCGCCGACGCAAGTGGATGGCTGAGGGTGGAACCGCGCAAACTTCGAGGATAATGAAGAGGTTGTCGATTAATCGCGTTACTGCTCGCGACCGCATCCGGTTGGTGGCGGCTAAGTGGACCGCCTAAACGGAAATTCGTGTTAGTCGGTCCAATAGTTGTTCAGGCAGGCAATCAAAGTTCCAGGCAATCTCAGGGGAAGTCACAGTGTCGTGGAGCGCCTGTCCCATCAATGTAAATACATCGTGGAGGCCATCTGGCAAATCCGCATCGGTCCAGTCCCTCTCCCACCCAATATCCTCGGATGAGCAGAAGAACAAATCAACGGCCCAGCAGTTTGCGTTTGTCCGTCCTTTTTTGTTCAGGTATTCAAGCAATGCGGCTAGGTCCGTTTTTAGCGAAGACAAAGAAACAGGACTGTCTTGGAAATCTACATAAACTTGTCGCAACAACGGCTTCAAATCCGACGAAACCGCCTCTCCATTTCGTGGCTCGGAGACAACTAACCACGCCTGCTCGAATCCAGCCATGGCAACTATCCTCAGCGGGATTGTAGATGAATGCTACTAACTCGCGTTACTGCTCGGACGAGATTCAGCGCAAATTCCCACCCGACGCGCTGATGCGTTAACTCTTACTGCGATACAGTCTGTTGCGCGGCCGGCTTGACCTGCGGCCCGCTGGGGGCAGTCGAACTCGCGCCAGCGGTCGCGCTCGTGCCGATGGCGTCGCCGGAGAGAACCAGTTCCACACGTCGATTGCGCTGGCGTCCGTCGGCGGTGTCGTTCGCGGCGATGGGCTGCGTCCTGCCGAATCCGCGTGTCGTAACTGTATTCTCTGTAACTCCCTGCTGGACGAAATAGTCGCGAACGGCTTCCGCGCGCTGCTCAGAGAGACGCTGGTTGTAGTCGTCAGTGCCGACGGCGTCGGTGTGACCTTCAATCGAGATCTTCAGTGTCGGATAGGCGAGCAAAATTCCGGAGACCTTTGCCAAGCGCTCACGCGCTTCCGGCTTCAGCTCGTATTTGCCGGTCTGGAAAAGCACGTCGCCCATATTGGAGATGAGTCCGCGGGCGCTGTCGTGAGTTTCGAGGACAGCGTTCAATTGCTGCAACAGACGAGCTCGGAGATCGGATTTCTCCTGTTCGGCCTGCTGACGGAGACGATCGGCTTCCTGCGCGGACTGGCGTGCCTTGTCTGCTTCGGCAGCTAGAGCCTGTTGCTGCGCCACTGCCGCAGCGCGTGCCTGTTCGGCTTCAGCCTTGGCTTTCGCAGCTTCCGCAGCGGCGACCTGCGCTTCCTCGCGTAAACGTTCCGCTTCCGCGCGCGCAGCTTCTGCTTTGGCGCGATCTTCTTCTGCCTGCTGGGCGCGTAAGGCTTCCGCTTCGGCCTGAGCTTTGGCCTTGGCTTCACGATCGGCTGCTTCGCGCGCGAGACGATCGGCTTCCTGCTTCTTCAGCGCCATCACGCGCGCGTCTTCCGCATTCTGCGCGGCGTCGCGGGCGAGACTTTCAATGCCGGCCTTGTTGTTGTGTTTCTGGCGATAGGCGGCTTCCGCCTGTTGCAGAGACTGCTCGGCCTTCGCCAGCACCGGAGCGGCGAACTTGTCGGCGTTGGCGGCACGCGCAATTCTCACGGCGTTGCGGGCTTCAAATAACTCGAGCGGCGTGTTCGGATCGATTCCGAAGATAGCGTTATCAATGCGCTGGTTGCTGGAAGAGTAGGCGTCACGGCCCAACAACTCGTAGCTGAATTCGATCTGTTGGTCGCGGCCTGTGCCGGGAAGAGCATCGTTCTCGAGAACGACGAGGCTGCTCGGCTGCGTGACGGCGAAATACGGTTCGGCGGTGACGAGTAGTCCGAAGGTTTGCAATTCGGTGGTGGCTTTGAGTTTGCTCGATCCGTGTTCGTCGAGGATAGCTCACCGAGATTGTCGGCGCGTCCCTGGGGACTGACTGCCCAGAGAACATAGGTCAGGTATTCGAGTCCGAAACGCGAAGCCTGATCGAGTGCGCCAACCTTGGCTTCAACCTCGACGCGTCCGTTCTTGCTCACGATCTTGAGCTCTCCGTAGCCGCGCGGCATGGAGTCGGTGCCGTGCAGATCAAGCTTGGTGGATCCGGCGCGGCCGAAGTTAATGGCTTTGGATGTGCGCGAGACTTTCGCTTGCGGCTGCGTTGCGGATTGCGGCGCTGTCGCGGAGGCGGACGTTTGCGAGGACAGCGACAGGTTGAAACTCAGGAGCAACAGTACGAGCAAGAGCTTTTTCATGGCGCGCTTTCACCTGATACCAGGCACAGCTTTAAGCTTATGCAAACTGGTCCAGGCTAATAGTAGGGACAAATGGACACAGGCCGTATGTATCAGGAGTGCTAGACCGGTTGGGGCGGGTGCTTTGGGCGGACGCAGGCGGGATTTGCGCGAAAACAGTGGGCTGCGAAGGCCAGGCGTGACCTGCAGATAGCTGGGTAGGGAGGATCTAGCGATAACGTGTCACGATACAATTCAGCAGCATCGGGAGACGCTATGAGCATACTGAGAATACTTGGTGTAGTTGCGCTACTTGGTGCATCTGCTGGTTCTCAGGAACTACTGGACCCGGGCGTGTTGAACGCCCGGGTTCAGATCCGATTGAAGTCGCTCGCTGGAGAAAAGGCAATAGCATGCGGCGATGTCGCCATTAAGGGAAACACTGAGCGCGCCAATGCGTGCGCTCAAAATGCATTCAGACACGGAAAATCATTTTATGTCAGCTATCAGGGCCAAGGGATTGACTCGGTCGGCTCAAGCGCTCTGGCAATGGATTCCGCGAAGAACTTCTACGCCCTGGTGTCAGACTCTATGGGCTTTGCTCCACCATTTCGGCAAGGCCTTTCGGTCGACACCGACTGGCGCATACTTGTGGAAACATGTCCCAAGCCGTATGCCCTGAACCTGGATCGATTGCACAGGCTGACCTGCCTTCCGGTCGCACATGTAAACGATCCGACACAGAACTAAATAGGTGGCGATAAATCGGGCCGCGCTCTCATTGCGCTGCAGCACCGCGCCTACTTCACCACCCAGAACGGCTGTTTCGACGGCACAAACTCCACTGGCACTGCGTTGACGAACGTTTTCAGCCAGCGCATGCATTCTTCCATTCCGGCTTGTTCGCTGGGGATGTGACCGATCACGATCAGCGCCTTCTGGCGGCCCTCGGTCGAGGCATCGGCGGCATATTCAACGGTCTCCCATTCGCGCGTTTCGCCCACGAGCAGTACCTGTACGTCATCTTGCTCGAGCAGATGCGTTTCGTGTTCGAAGCCGGCGGCGCCAGGCGATAACGCGATCTTCGTCACCTTCATTCGCGGATCGCCGACGACGCGCACGACTGGGCGAATCGAGTTTCTTGGCGACTTCTGCGGCAAGCTGTTTCAGGGTCGTCTCGGGTATAGCGAAAACGAACGGGTCGTTCGGGCTCTGGAACTTTTCCCATCCCAAGGCGTGGACGGTACCTACTTCAATTCCGTCAGGATGGCGAAGATGCCAGTGATCGTGGAAGCGCCAAACGACCATGCCGTGCTTCTCAATGAAAGCGCGCTTCTCCGCCCAAACAGGATCGTTCTCCGACATTCCGGCCGGCGTGTCGCGATGATCGTAGAAGGTGGGCTCATGCGTGATGACCAGATTCAGGCCCTTGGCCGAAGCGCGCTGGAGCACATCCATGGTGGCCATCATGGTGACGGCGATTCCGGTAACTGGCGTATCGGGATTGCCGGCTTTGAAGGTATCGACCGTGTCGGCCCGCCATTCCACGCCAACCTGCTTCTGAATTTCTGCGATGACTTCGCGCGCGGTGGGGCGCTTCTGCTGCGCACCAGCGAGAACAGGCAGAAAGAGGAGGATGGTAACAAGGCAGAGGCGAACCAATTTGTTTTGCAGAGTCAGGCTCCAATTCCCACTCACGCCGAAAGAGCGCTTGAATAGGCCATCCCGTTCTATAAGAGCCGCCGACTGAAATCTAGCTGCTATTTTGCCGTGGTCACCGGCACCAGCATGCCGTTGCGAATGAAGTATTCGCCGTCTCGCCAGCGGACGCTTTTGCGCGCGAAGCTGATGAGCCAGATCACGAAGGCCATCGCGTCCCATATGGGGATGAGCGGCATCTTCTTCCAGAGGCCTTTTTCTTTCAGGCCGTGGATGCCGATCATCCAGACCATCGCCATGCGGATGGCGAAATATCCGCCGAGATAGCCGAGCGCGGTCGCGAAGGATGGCGCGGCGGCGACGGCCGCAAGCGCCCAAGGCAGGCCGTGCGTGAAGATCAGGCCGAAGTGTCCCCATGGACGCATGTGGCGCATGACGGTGATCCAGCGCAGACGCTTATAGAAGAGGTCGCGCAAAGAGGCGTAATCGGCGACGGTCAGCACGGAATACGGCAGCAGTTCGACTTCGAATCCCTGCTCGGCGATGAGCCGGCCGACCAGCAGATCGTCAGCAGGCCGATTTTCGATGGACTGATATCCGCCGAAGGACGCGAGCTTTTGCCGCGTAGTGGCGATGGTGGGACCGAGCGCGAACTTCACTCCGTCGAGCTGGCGGGCGACGAGGATGCCTGCATAGAAGTCGGAGACCATGCCCATAGCCTGCAGACGCTGGACGAAGGTCGTTTCCGTCTCGGGGATGGGAACGTAAAAGCAGGTGACGGCGCCGACATTGGGATCGGCGAGCGGAGCCACAACGCGGCGGAGATAGTCAGGCTCAACGCGAACATCACTGTCGCTGATGACCAGAACTTCGTTGGCGGCTTCGTCGACTAGACGCGCGAGCTTGGCGACCTTGTCGTTCGTGGCGATGCGGCCTGAGCCATAGAGGACGCGAATCTTGCACTGAGGAAAGTCGTAGATGAGCTTCTCGATGACCGGCAATACGGGGTCGTCGGTATCGCCGACGCAAAAGAGGATCTCGTAGTCGGGATAATCCTGGCGGCAGAAGCTGGCGAAATTCTCGTAGGCGTCGGGATCGAGGCCGCGAATAGGCTTGAGATTGCTGATCGGCGGCGTGAAATTCGGGTCCGGCTGTCTGGGCGTGCGCTGGCGAAAGTAATTCCAGGAGCTGTACAGGGCAAGCAAGTAATAGATGAACGGTATGGCCGCGACCGCTAAAAACAAGTTTATGGCGACGTTAGGGAACATTCGCCCTCGCAAATTGGTTTTTCAAGCTTCCCTGCAACGCCTAAGTGAGTGTTTCGATGTGCTGCCGCCGAGCGGTAAGAAAAGCTCCGGAGGTGACTATCTCTCCAGGACAGCACAAGTGCGTGTAACTGGAACGTTCCAGCATACCAAATACGATGCTGAGGAAGCGGAGCACATACCCCGGTTCACACTGCAAGGTGTGTGCGCGGTCTGTAGCAAAAAATACCCTCCCCCTCCCCCCTCCCTAGCGGCAAATAAAGGACTTACGGGTGGCGCGGCTGTACATAGCGCATAACAGAAGACTTAGGGGCTCCTAGCGCATAACAAAGGACTTAGGTCGGCCCGAGGCCGACAGTTGTCAGTTACTGGTTGTTAGTTGTCAGAAAAAGCAAAGGCAAGGATGTCGTGAACTCGCATTGCTATCTCTATTTTGACAAATTTGAGGGCACCTACTGGACACTTTGGAGGAATTTATTTCTATCGTGGAATGATAGATTTGCGGGGATTTGGCGGGAATGTGGGTCTTGACAACGGTTTCCGCAAACGGGAGATGGCAAGAGGATGAAGGTGGCCGGGTGCGTATTGGGGAGTTGGTGTCGTTGAGATCGAATCGGGACTGAAGAATGTAACCTGGGCCGCAGTGAACTTTCTTGAACCCAGGTTAGCGCAAAAGAGGGGCGAACCTGGGCCACCAGCCCGAAAAGTACTCATTCCGGGCTGGTTCGAAATGGGAATTGCGTGCTTGAGCTTTCTGTCGTTTGGCGAGTCATCGGAGGTGACCTTTTCAGGCTGGCGAAGTAGAATGCGCTGCTGTTATACGAGGAAGAGCCAAATGAGCGAGTTTAGGCAGTTCGTGCTCGGCGTAGATTTGGACGGTGTCGTTGCAGACTTCTATAGCGCGATAAGGCCGCTTGCCGCTGAGTGGTTCGGCGTTAATGTGGACACACTCACCGAGAACGTCTCCTACGGTCTTCCTGAGTGGGGCTTCGACTCAAGAGTTCCAAGCCAGTACGAAGATTTCCATCGTTTCGCTGTCACGCAACGAGACCTGTTTCTTAGATTACCCGTGCTCGAAGGCGCTCCCGCCGCACTCCGCCGTCTAGGCTGCCAACAGGGTCTGCGCATTAGAATCATCACGCATCGGCTTTTTGTCAGTCACACTCATCAAATTGCGGTTCAGCAGACAACAGAATGGCTTGACGCTCACGGTATTCCCTATTGGGACCTTTGTTTCATGCGTGAAAAAGACAAGGTCGGCGCCAGTTTGTACATCGAGGACTCGCCATCGAATGTCGCCGCGCTTGTAGCCGCTCATAAAGACGTGCTCGTGTATGAAAATTCTACAAACGTCAACAGACCCGAGACGAACGGCGTGCCGCGTGCCAAGAACTGGGCCGAAGTAGAGACGTTTGTTCTTGACCGCTTACAATCAAGACGCTCCCGAACGGCAAGCGCTTAGACAATGTTGGCCTACATACCAAGTCTCGCCACCGTTGTGCTCGCTCTCATGCAATTGACGAAAGACTGGGGCGCTCACCAGACTCACTGGCGTCGCGCTTTGGTTCTGATTGCTATAACTCTGCTAGGAGTGGGAGGTGCGATCAATACGCATTATGCAAATAAGCGATCCTTCGCCCAACAGACCACGTATCAGAACCAGATAGCCGGACTCGAAGGGGCTGTGAAGACGGCGAATGCGAATCAAGAGGCGAATACGAAGCAATTTGTTAAGTCGTTCGGCGACCTTTCCCAACAGCTTGGAGATTTGAAGACGCAGTTGAAGACGGCGGGACTTCAAAAGGAGGCGGTTGAGTTGCAGAGGCAACTCGAATCAACTCAGAAAGCGTTGCTTGTACCACAGGCGGAGTTGGTACCGTCGCTGGGTAAGGTTAGTGAGAATCTGGACAATCTAGTTGTGACCCAGACGTTCGCTCCCGTGAAGCCAGATGGTACCGTCGAATTCGCTATTGATGTTGTAAACAAGTCCGATATCCAAGCCAAGAATGGATCCATCTACGTGCGGATTTGCAAAGGATGCGCATATGCTAAGGAACCTACAAACTCGCGGAGGAACGAAGGAGCGGACAACACTGACAGAGACATCCCATTCGAAAGGCTGACAGCCAAAACTGGCATTGACATTCCTCTGAAGTTAACCCCCCCTTCTGACGCGGACGGGTTGCGCTTTGGACGTCGATTCGAAGTTGACGTACATATTCGGTGCGAGAACTGCGTTATGCATCCCAAGCACGTCTTGTGGATAAGCTACTAAACTACAGACCTCTGACACACCGTCCTCGGCACACGGAGCTTCGCGGCAACCTCGCTCCACGAGGCTCCCTCCGCGCGCAGCTGCGCACCCGAGCCGCGCTGACTTCGGTTCGTGGCCGTCCAATCTTCGCTCCGCGCTTCTTCGCCATCTTCATCCCGGCACGCACGCGTTCGCTAATCAGCGACCGCTCGAACTCGGCCATCGCGCAGAGAATCTGAACCGTGAGCCGTGCGGACGGCATGCTGAAGTCCAACGAATCTTGGCGGGCGGCCTACTTAGTTCGAACCACGATAATTCCAAGGGTGCCCCATCTCGCCCTCTTTTGGCGAGGTGGGACCTAACTCCCAACTTTCGACGGCAGTCCCGCCCACTCTTGCCACCTGACGGGTGGGGCACCCGTCGAACTTTCTTGAACCCAGGTTAGCCCAAAAGAGGGGCGAACCTGGGCCAGCAGCCAGTTGACGTCCATTCCATCACAACTTCGGCGCTGTAACTCCGAGCAAGGCAGGTTGTAAAGACTAAACAAAAAATGCGCGGGAGGACATATCTCGTGCCAACCTTTTTCGAATACGGATGGACTCGTATTTTATTTTTGCATGTAGACTAATGCATCATTTGCGGCGCCGACCGTTGCGAGGTCAAAGGGCGACGCACGATTACCGGAAAAGGTCACAAGCCAAAATCAGATTCAAACGGAGACAACTAATGAAACGCATCATGCGAAGGGTATGGTGGATTCTTGCTTGCGCGACAGCTCTCTTGATGGGGACAACCATGCAGAATGCGGTTGCGCAGGAATCCGAGAATCCTCCCTACCTGAATCCCCAGCTTTCACCCGAGCAGCGTGCGACGGACCTGGTGCACCGTATGACGCTTGCGGAGAAAGCTTCGCAGATGCAAAACAACTCGGCCGCCGTTCCGCGGCTGAAGGTTCCTGCGTACCAATGGTGGAGCGAAGCCCTTCATGGAGTCATCAACGAGGGCGTGACTGAATATCCAGAGCCGATCGGACTTGCGGCGACGTTCGACACGCCGGGCATTCACACCATGGCGGCGCAGATTGGCGTCGAAGGCCGGATTAAACACGTCCAAAACGCGCGCGAAGGGCACACCGGCATTATGGGAGGCCTGGATTTCTGGTCGCCCAATCTGAATATTTTCCGTGATCCGCGCTGGGGGCGCGGACAGGAGACCTACGGCGAGGATCCCTTCCTCACAGGCCGGATGGGAGTTGCCTACGTGATCGGATTACAGGGTGATAACCCCAAGTACTATCTGGGCATTGCGACACCGAAGCACTTCGCTGTGCATAGCGGACCGGAACCAACGCGCCACTTCGCCGATGTGGACGTAAGCAAGCACGACGAGGTGGACACGTATGAGCCCGCATTCCGCGCGGCTGTCGTGGAAGGCAAAGCGGGATCGGTGATGTGCGCATACAACGCAATTAACGGCGAGCCGGCATGCGCGAGCCGGTACCTGCTGCAAGATCAGTTGCGTGGCAAGTGGGGCTTCCAGGGTTACGTGGTTTCGGACTGTGACGCCGTGAGAGACGTCGCCGCCAATCATCGCTATCGTCCAACGCAAGCGCAAGGCGCCGCGATCTCTGTAATTCGCGGTATGGACAATGAGTGCGTCACCTTCACCTCCCGATTTGGCGAGCCCGTCGACAAAGCCTATGTTGACGCCGTTCAGCAGGGGTATCTGCCGGAAAGCGATCTCGACACCGCACTCATTCGCCTGTTCACCGCGCGAATCAGGCTCGGCATGTTCGATCCTCCTGACATGGTTCCCTACACAAAGATCGATGAAAAAGAACTCGACAGTGCGGAACATCGCGCACACGCGCGGAAATTGGCAAATGAGTCCATGGTCCTGCTGAAGAATGACGGCCTTCTTCCCCTAAAGCCCGGGATCCGAAAGATCGCCGTTGTCGGGCCTCTTGCCGATCAGACCAGGCCGCTCATTGGAAACTATGCGGGTCAGCCCACACATATCGTCTCCATCCTCGATGGACTCCACGCTGAGTTTCCCAACGCGACCATCACCTTCGTTCCCGGAACGCAGTTTCTTCGCAGCGAGGGAAGCCCCGTACCGGATGCTCTCCTGACCACTCCTGACGGCAAGCCCGGACTCAAGGCCGATTACACCGAAGGCATCCGGCGGGGACAACCGTCTGAGGGTCCACCCCCTGCTACGATCGCGAGCCGTACGGAGCCGAACGTGAAGCTCACCGAGAACGATCTGCCGAAAGAAGTCGCGGGTAAGAATACCTTTGGCGTGCAATGGTCCGGATTCCTGACGCCTTCGGAATCGGGCGACTTTCTTCTCGGCATTCGCAGCGCGGGATTCGGCAGGCTCACGGTCGATGGTAAGCAAGTAGCAGCGGCAATCGGTGGTGGTACACGAGGTGTGGCTTCGGGTGCGGGCCGCGTTCACCTCGAGAAGGGCCGTAAGGTCGCGCTCGAAATTTCCTATGGCACCAGGAATGGGAAGCCGCATACCGAACTCTTCTGGGCCAAGTTCAACAACGCTCCTTCACCTGAAGCCGTGGCCGCTGCGAAAAATGCGGACGTCGTCATCGCCGTCGTCGGAATTACCAGTCAGCTTGAGGGCGAGGAAATGCCGGTCAGCGAACCCGGCTTCCTCGGCGGAGATCGCACCAGCATCGATCTTCCTCAGCCTGAGGAGGATCTGGTGGAAGCCGTCGTTGGAACCGGGAAGCCGGTCGCCGTTGTTCTCATGAATGGCAGCGCTCTTGCCGTCAACTGGATCGACGAACATGCCAATGCAATCCTGGACGCTTGGTACCCCGGCGAAGAGGGCGGAGCGGCAGTGGCTGAAACCCTGAGCGGTAAGAACAATCCTGCCGGACGGCTGCCGGTTACGTTCTACAAGGGAGTGGACCAGTTACCCCACTTCGAAGATTACGGAATGGCAAATCGGACCTATCGCTATTTCACCGGAAAACCGCTGTATCCGTTCGGCTATGGACTCAGCTACACGAAATTCAGCTACAGCAATCTTGAGGTCCCGAAGGATGGTATTGCTGCGGGTCAGCCGGTTGCGGCTGATGTAACGGTTACGAACACCGGTAAGGTCCCAGGCGATGAGGTAGTTCAGCTCTACCTGAAATTTCCGCCGGTTAAGGGTGCGCCTCTCATTGCACTTCGTGGATTTGAGCGAATTCATCTCGATGCGGGTGCAAGTCAGAAAGTTCATTTCGAACTAAAGCAGCGCGACTTGAGCATGGTAACTGAGGACGGCAATCCGATCATTCCTGCAGGAGACTACACGATTAGCATCGGTGGCGGTCAGCCTGAAACCGGAGCGCCCGGAGCTAAGGGTCACTTCCATATCGACGGCCAATACGCGCTACCCGAATAGGGCGAGAGCTGTGTTGAACCAGGCAGGAAGACACAGTTCTTCGCGCGTTTCATTCTCGCAAGCTACCCTGAAAAGGCGCAGGTCTCAGGGCGTTCTGACCCACTGACTGGGCAACTGCCGATAAGGCGATACCACTTACTATCGAACCTGAGATAGTGAGTGATAAGCGGATATATCGACAGCTATCTGGCTTGACGCCTCACTGTGGGCAGTCGATCTTTCGGACACGTATTGTTCCGACTCGCTTTTTCCATTCACACCGGGAGTCGCACCACTCCTTCAACTTGCCTACAAAATCGCCATTCGTTGGCTTTAGAGTGCCGCGAAAACCGCCCATATTACCAAAAGACAAAAGGACCTCATTTCGTTTGGGAATCCAAAAGCGAGACCTTTCCACAATCGAATCAGTCGAGTTGTCTGGACTTGCGGGTATGTTGTGAATCACGAAAATGTCGTGACCGGGTTGTGTTCGATCAACGCTGAGTTCGAAACGCGAGGGAATGAGCCTTATGCGGTCGTCGGGAGGACTCCAAGTAAGTGTCTGTACTTCATAGCATCCAGAAAATGGCACCTGCTTTCCGTTCTGACCGTGCACAGAAAGCACGCAGCAGAGCAGCAGGCCCAGCACATAACCCGTCAAAAGCCTCATATTGAGCAACAGTATGCGGCCATTCACTACGATAATCCCTAGGGTGCCCCATCTCGCCTCTTTTGGAGAGGTGGGACCTAACTCCCAACTTTCGACGGCGGTCCCGCCCACTCTCGCCACCTTGACGGGAGGCCCACCCGTCGAACTTTTTTAACCCAGGTTAGCCCGACGGAGGGGTGAACATGGGCCACCAAAACCTTAAGCATTCCATGGAAGCTCTTTCGATTGCCGGAGAGGCATGACGAAGAGCCTTTTCGTGTATTCAACGGGACGGTAAAACACCGCATTAATAGACTGCCGTGCTTTGCCGTTTGAATGTGCCCGCCGAGTGGCTGATCTTGTCCCTGTCCGATTAGGAGGAGCGAATTATGAATATCAGAACGATGGTTAGCTTCATTCTTGTACTCGCCGCGACCCGCATAACTGCGGGAACCGTGTCAGCGAAGGAAATCAGCATCAAGGGCAATAGCAAAAGCGCAGTGATAAAGGGCTGTGGCGCGGCGGGAGACGTATATTGGGTCCAAGGGGAAAACGGCCACACCTACGGGTGCATGCACGGGAATGGTAGCGGCATCGTCTGCGGAGGAGTCACGAAGACACAAAAAGCCTCCTGCAGCACCTTTAAGACTGGCTCGTTGCAGACCCCAAAGCTGCCGACGAGAGACCAGGACGCGGCAGCAAAGGAAGTCCAGAAGTAAGCGGACCGAGAACGGCTCCTTTTTCGATCAACGGGGAGGCATGCGGCCCGGACTCCTTAGCACCGCCCCTAGAAATTGGTCGTGAGGCGCATCATGGCTCTGCGTGAGGGGCCGATGGCGTTCCCGGAAAAAAGTCCTCCGAAATCAATGACATCAACAACGTTTGTAAGATTCTGGCCGTCGATCTGAAAGCGCATATTCAGGCGCTCCGCCTTGTACACGTCCACGCCTGCCGATGCACTTAGCTGAAAGGTCGGAGAGATACGACCTCGATCGAAGTTGACGTGATCGACCACCTGCTGGCCATAGGTTCGGACTTCACCGGCGATGCATCCTTCAAGAGAGAGACTTGGATCGCACTGGAACTCAAAAGGTAATCCGCTGTCGTATTGGACACCCCCGGCGATCCACAGGCGCGGCAGGATCTGATACATGAGACGTCCTCGAATGGTGTTCCTCTGATCCTGGGATATTGGGAAAGAGCCAGTAGTCGGTATATCCGCACTGTCGCCAAGGAACAGTCCACCGTTTACCGGATTCCATGCAGTACCGACCTCATACGAATAACTCAGGAAGCCGGAGAATTTCATCCATTGCGGCAGATCGAGCTTGGCTTCCGCGCCGTACACGATAGCCTTGCGAAATGCGATCGGAAAGCTGATTGTCGTGTTATCGATCTGGTCGTCGTCGGCAAAGTTATTGACTGTGCGTCGAAAATAGTTGGCGTCGAGCCTGAGATTGTTAAAGAAGGATGCGCCGATATTGGTTCGCCTCGCTGATGATTTGAATTGTGGTTTTCACCGCCAGGCCCGACGGATCGGTCACGTTGAGGCGCAACTCGCCGCTGTTGGTTTGGCTAAAAAGAGCTAAGGAACAGGAGGAGAAGAGAACGCAAATTCTCAAGACACAAGCGCCAACCCGGTAAGTCACAGGTCCCCCAAACATTGTGCGAAATGGTCTGGCAAAATCTCTGTGACTCCTCGATCCTTCCTGTACGTACTTCCCCGAATCGATACTAGACGACCTCTTTGAGGGCTATTACGCAAAATCGGCAAGGCGGGTGGCCCATCGGCAGTGTCGCGCGTTGGATGATAGATCATCACTCTGTGCTGTTTCGCGGGAATATCCAGATATTTCTGGCAAAATTCACACACACAATCCCCATCGCACAACTCATGCTCACCACGCTGGGACGGCTCGCAGAAATTTTCAGCTTTAGGTTGATCGGATTTTTGCTTGGTCATTTTACCCGCCGCTTGAGTTCAGCGAAGTCAGCAACGCGTTGAAGAGTTTCCGTTAGTTAGCGAGGCAATGTTTTACCTGCTATGCTGTCGCTCCCAACAATCATGAAACGACCTCCAAACGGCGTACTGGTCATTGCCATTATTGATGTCGTCTTTGCTATCGCAAAAGTTGTTCAGATAGCGCACTTTCCCGAGGACTTTGGTTTTCCTTGGATAGCAGTTATCTTTTTGCTATTCAATATCGTTTGTACTGCTGGTCTTGTCATGCTGCAAAACTGGGCAAGGAGAGCCTCATTAGTACTTTGGGTGCTTTCACTAAATGGTGTTGCGCAATTTATGTCTGATTTGCGACTCATGGCTGACTCCCCCGCCCTTGCTGCTAAAGTCCCAACTTGGAAGGTGGAATTCAACGTAGTCTGGTCAATCTGTTGTGTGTTCCTTGTCGTTTGGATTGTCTGGTATCTCTGCCAGCGACATGTGAGAGATGCTTTTCGAAAAGCACCGTCGCAATCGTAGTTTTCGAGCTGGCCATACTTTCTAATCTTGGAACGGATTAGGTCTCCCAAAGGGATTGCCACTGCCACTGCTACCCGTTGGTCCCGGACCCGGACCCTGTTTGCCTGCGCTGAGGTACTGGGTGAAGTCGTACTCCGCTTCGGAGTGGTTGTCATTGACGATTGCATTCTTCAGCGCATCGCTGGTCTGCGTCTCAAAAGTGTGGCAACCGAAGTACCTTCCTCCGAAGATGCTGCATAAAATGCTGTGGGATAATGGGTAAGCCCTGCGGAGGGATGTGTGAGTGGTTGAAACAGGCGGTCTTGAAAACCGCTGTGCGGGAAACCGTACCGGGGGTTCGAATCCCTCTCCCTCCGCCATTACTTCGCTGCGATCCCACGACATATCAGACCCAGTATGCTGAGCAGAGTGTTTCCGTTGCAGCAATCCATTTACGGCAGCAAGGTGTTGTTGAAATCCGGCACGCTCACGCTCTTGCCCAGTGTGGGAGCCAGCCCCAACTGCTGCTGGATAAAACGCAGCGTGCTGTCATGGTTGGCTGGGGTGTCGTCCACGTTGTTGGTTCGGATGCCGGGTCCGATCACAATGATTGGAAGCCGCCCACCACAGTCTTTCCCGGCGGGGCCGCCACAGCTGGCGTCATCAAGGTCGGCCTCGTCATACCAGATGATCAGGATGCCATCGCCGCCTGGCTGGAAATAGCTGGAGGCCAGTAGCGGGGTCAGGTTCTGCTGCATGAATGCATCCTGTTGTAGCGGGCCAGAGTCGTGGCCGTCATTGGTTCCGTCCGGGGATATCCAATTGAACTGACCTACCGACTTACTGGCCAGATCCGTTGTGAGCTGGGTCACTGGCCACCAGCCATTGTTGTTATTCGAACAATTCGCAATGGTTGCCGTGCCCACTGCGTACCAGGGAAATGGAGTGTGCATCTGGAAGTAGCGCTTGCCATTGGAGTCGGGATCAATGATCCAGTTTGAGGACTGAGACGCCAGTTGGCCGCAGTCTTTCAACCCGTCGAAGTATCCCTTCCATGTCATCCCATTGCTGTTCATAACATTCATAAGGCTAGGTCCGGTGAGGGCTCCACTTTTCGCACAATCGTTGCCAGTGCAGTTGAACGTCTGTCCGCTTATGGTCTCGATATAGGACAGCATCGATCCGTGGGCGTTGGAGTAGTAGTTTCCCCAGATCGTAGCCTTCGGGACCAGGCTGTTGAGATAAGGCATCTGGCTCGTGTTGCCGATGACATTGCTGTAGCTCGTGTTTTCCTCGGCGATCACGAAGATGTGGTGCGTAGCTGTGCTTGAAGTGGGGGCATTTGGTGCGGGCGTGTCTGTGGGAGTTGGCGTGTTGGCTGGCGCTGGTACGGTAGTTGGCGCCGGCACAGCAGTGGGAGTGCTTGACCCAGTCGATGAAGGCGTAGTTCCGTCGTTGTTGCCGGGGCTGCCGGAGTTTACCGTCGCTGTGGGTACGTCCGAAGAAACCGGCTGGGATCCTGCAGCATTACATCCACACGCTATGGCAAGAACCAGTAGTACTGCGAAGAAAAGCGGCGAATGAAGTCTGATCATCTACGATCAAGCTAATCTGACAGGAGCTAATGCGAAATTCGGACAATTGCCCAGATCGAGGACTGAAAGTCTTTAGTCATTCACGCTTCGATCACAACTAACTACGGTTTTTGCACTAGAAGGGCCACACGCAGGGGTGCTGTTCAATCTCAGCGAACTCACACATCTAGTGAGCCGCCGATTTACTGGCGAGAACTTCTCTCAATACCGGATCGGTATTCTCTCTGTAGTCTGACGAAGTCAATGGTACAGACAGGTCCGGCGAACGATATGGGCGATGGTCGCGCGGATCTTCGGACTGCCACCAGAGAGTGGACACGCCGACAACGATCCCACTGTTTGGCAAGCGTACGTCTACGGGATCTCCCCACATATTCGGCGATTCACCGCTGTTCTCCCCTGCGAACAATGCATTGGTATTCAGTTCCAGATCGTCCATAAGATTCATCGCCGCAGAGAAGGTCTGCGGGCCGATCAGGATCCATAGTTTCCCTTTCTCGTTTAATGAGGCATTTTCGAGGAGCGAGTGCCAAATGGGACGGTTGAGTTCATTATTGCCGCCGCCGTTCAGCCGGAGATCAAGAATCACGCGTTCGATTTTCTTTTCCGCCGCCTCCTTAAAGACGCGAGGAAAGAACTTGGCGATGGGCTCCCCGCCGCTCGCATCAGCAACCTGGTTGAATTGGACATAAAGGGTCTGGCCATCGGGCAGGAATTCGCTCCAGTAATTCTTGTCGGTATGCTGCAACCAGAGCGGCACCGGAGAGGAAGAAGCTGATCGCATATTGACCCACCCTTGAGGGTCTGGCGGCCAGCCATGATTGTTCCGGAGCCGAAACGGACCAGACGGCAGGTCTGCTTTGATTTGCCGGCCATTCTTTTCCACAACGATTTCGACCGCGCTGGGATCCTTGATTGCGCCTATTGCGTTTAGAACCTCGGGAGTTGTAAGCAGATCGCCGGCGAGCAACCTTCGCCTGAGCTCGTTGTCCTTGTCCACGGACACCAGCGATCGAACTGACTTGTATGCCTCCTCGGCAGACATGGAGCCCAAACGCAAAACCTTGCCCCCGAGCAGATTCGAATAGGCCCGATCAGTCGATTCCACGAAGAGTCCGTCCGCAAAGTAATGCAGACGGATCGGGAGCATGTGATTTCCAAGGGTGTCGAGTCTGACATGCGTGTGACCGTCGTTCACCGATGCCACAATCTGCATGATGCCGAGCTTTACCTGGTTGTCTGTCATCTCAGGGAGGCGCCGCTCGAGATCGTCAAACGCGAGCTCATACTGTTCACGGGAGAGGGAGTGAAAGAGGTTCCCATGCTTCTTTGGCATCTGTTCGCGAAGGACTGCCAGATCCTCGTGCCACTTGGTGGGATTCATTTCCGCCAAGCATGGGCAGTCGCGATTCTGTGCAAGAACGAATGTCGCGACAAAGATGATCGCGAGCAGTGAGAGCGTATCGATCGATAGCATGTTGCGACGCACGAGAGTTCCCAAATCATAGGATGCTGGCAGTGGACCTTCTTTGACTGTTTCTTGAAAAGTGCGGAATGCGGGGCCGAGCCGAACTTCCTGCACTTCCTGCCCCTGCTTACAAAGGCGTCGAGTGCAGCGCGCATCCAAACGCTTCGCGGGCAATGAGCCTGTCCCGCTAAAATACTGAGGGGATCGCAGAGATGGGCAATGGTGGGGTGCAGGCAGTCGAACTGGTCTTTCTGCTGCTGTTGCTGTTCGTGATCGCGTTTGGCGCGCTCGCGCGACGGTTGCAGATTCCCTATCCAATTGTGCTGGTGATCGCTGGTGGGCTGTTGGGACTGGTGCCCGGCATCCCGAGGATCGCGCTCAATCCAGATACGATCTTCTTCGTAATTCTCCCTCCATTGCTTTATTCGGCGGCGTGGACGACGTCGTGGCGCGAGTTCTCGTGCAACATCGTCAACATCCTGGTGCTGGCGATCGGCCTGGTGTTTTTCACGGTTATCGGCGTAGCCGTAGCGGCGAAATATCTGTTCGCCGGATTCGACTGGAGAGTCGGTTTAGTTCTGGGCGCGGTGATCGCTCCGACCGACGCGATTGCCGCCACTTCGATTGCTGACAAGATCGGCCTGCCCAAACGGATCGTTGACATCCTGGAGGGTGAGAGCCTGGTGAATGATGCGAGCGGACTGCTGGCGCTCGAATTCGGACTCGCGATCCTGCTGCGCGGCCAGACGCCGACCGTGGCTGGCGGAATTGTGCGGATGGGCTACCTGATCCTCGGTGGCATCGCCATAGGTCTCGCCATTGGCTGGATCGTGGATTGGATCGAGCAACACATCGACGACGCTCCTCTGGAGATTGCGCTGAGCATTCTCGTACCGTATGCGGCTTACTTTACCGCCGATAGAGTGCGCGCCTCCGGAGTGCTGGCAGTGGTGACGTGCGGAATCTATCTGAGCCGAAAGAGTTCGCGTTTCTATTCTCCAGGAGTGCGGCTGCGGGCATGGTCGGTGTGGGAGTCAATCACCTTCATCCTGAATGGGCTGGTTTTCGTGCTCATCGGCCTGCAACTTCCGAACGTGTTGGCTGGAATCCACGGCTATCACTGGAGCACGCTGTTTCTGTACGGAGCGCTGTTCAGTGCGCTGGTGATCGGGCTGAGGATGGTCTGGGTTTTTCCCGGAGCGTACCTGTCGCAGTGGATCCGTGTGCGATTCCTGCATCACCAGGTCAGCCCTCCAACGTTAAATGGGATCCTGTTCGTTGGCTGGACCGGGATGCGAGGCGTGATTGCACTCGCCGCCGCGATTGCTCTTCCGCAAGCGATGCAAGACGGCAGTCCGTTCCAGCAACGCAATCTGATTGTGTTCCTAGCGTTTTGCGTGATCCTCGTGACACTAGTGCTGCAGGGCTTGACGCTGCCCTGGGTGGTACGTGTTCTGGGAATCGCAGAAAAGACCGGACCGAGTCTGGAGGAGGAAAGAGCGCGGCGTGAAGTTCTGGAAGCGGCGCTCACCTACATGGAGGAGGCGCGCCGGAACGACGGCTCGGACTCGGATGCAATCTACGACGACCTGATGGGACACTATCAGCAGAAACTCTTCGCGCTGACGCGGGCCGGGGAAGAGGAGCCGATCGGCTATCGTCCCGAAGATCACAAGCAGTACTTCCGGATCTCCCGGCAGGTGCTCTCGGCCGAACGAGAGGCGCTGAGGCGCTTGCGAGATGAAGGACGAATCAGCGGCGCAGTTCTTCGTGACCTGGAATATGAACTCGACCTGCGCGAGGCCGGAACGAAACACGTGGCGTAGGTTGATGATGGGGCGCGGATTAAGATCGTCACAGAATCCTGTGATCTACCTCACTGGTAGTTTGTAATCCCGCTACTACTCTAGGTACCCGCGCTTTTCTGGCTGAAACTGCCAGATGAATCGACGGATTCCACTTATCCCTGATTTGAGGTGCGCATGAAATTCGTGCGTGGACTTCTTTCGAACCAGCCTCTCGCGATCGGCGTTCTTTATTTCCTCGCATCGTGCTTCTGGATCGTCGCGACCGACCGGATGGTGGAATCGCTATCGGTCGATCACAAGACAGCTCTTCTTCTGGGCATACTGAAGGGCATCTTCTTCCTGGTCGTCACATCACTCTTACTGTTTCTGACATTGCGGCAGCTAAACCAGACAAAGACCACATTGCAGGAAGAAGCCCAGGCAGCGCTGCGAAAGAGTGAGCTCCACTTTCGCCTGCTGGTGGAGCAGGCCTCGGATGGCATTTTCGTTGCGGACGAAAACGGACACTACGTGGATGTGAACTCGGCGGGAGCCGAAATGCTCGGCTATTCACGGGAAGAGATCCTGAAGTTCTCTCTCCCCGACATCCTCATCGAGGATGAGCTTCCACGGATTGCTCCGGAGGTGGAGCGATTGTCCGAGTCAAAACTGGTGATGACGGAATGGAAGTTTCGGCGAAAGGATGGAACGTCGTTCGTCGGCGAACTCTCCGGTCGAAAACTCCCCGATGGAAGACTGCAGGGGATGGTGCGCGACATCACTTCGCGGAGGCAGGCGGAACACGAGTTGCGGGAGAGCAAACGCTGGTTGGATGCTGCCACGGAGGCGGCCAACCTGGCAGTTTGGAGCTATGACCTCGTGACTGGAGAATTTGTCACCAATTCGCGCGGCAAGGAGATTCTAGACCTTCCCGAACGAACGACGATTTCGATCCCTGATCTGTTGAGTCGCGTATTGCCCGAAGATCGCAAGACGGTGGAGAGCGATTTCTGGCCGCAGTCCAAAGATCTCGAAATCAGGCTCGAATTCCGGGTGGCGTCCCCTGCGGGTGTTCGCTGGGTCTACGCCTGTGGCAAAGGCAGACAGGATAATTCGGGCGAGCCGCTGGGAACCAGTGGCGTGATGATCGACATCACGGAAAAGCGACAGGCCGAGGAACAACTCAAGCTCCTGCAAGAAGAATTGCTGCAGGCACAAAAGATGGAGGCGGTCGGGCAACTGGCGGGAGGAGTAGCACACGACTTCAACAACCTGATGCACGTCGTGATGTCGTACGCCGAATTGGCGGGCTTCCAGGTGACGGCGGATAGTCCGGTCAAGCGTCACCTGCAAATGATTCTGGAAGCCGCGAAACGCGCAACCGACGTGACTGGCCAACTGCTGGCCTTCGGGCGCAAGCAGATTTTGAACCCACGAGTTTTCTGCGTAAATGAATCGGTGATGAACACGTCGAAAATGCTCGGGCGGTTGATTGGCGAGGACATTATTTTGACGACCAACCTGGAGGCCGAACTGGCGAGCACGAAGGCGGACCCAGGGCAAGTGGAACAGATCATTATGAATCTCGCGGTGAATGCGCGAGATGCAATGCCATCAGGCGGAAAGCTCACCATCCGCACGAAGAATGTGGAACTAAAGAATATGCACCCGTCGATGGCGGCCGGTGATTACGTGTGCCTGTCGGTGCGGGATTCTGGCTGCGGTATGCCTGAATCGGTGAAGGCGCATATCTTCGAGCCCTTCTTTACCACCAAGGAACAAGGAAAGGGCACCGGGCTGGGGCTGGCGACGGTATACGGAATCGTGAAACAGAGCGGCGGTCATATCGAGTGCACTTCTGCGCCAGGGGAAGGCACTCAGTTTGATGTCTACCTACCAGCTTTGAAACCAATTGCGCACAGTTCCGACGCTGAGGACGCAGGAGAGGCGTTTGCGGCACATGGTGAAACCATTCTGCTGGTAGAAGATGATGACGCGGTACGCGATTCCGCCAAGGAAATGCTGGAGAGCCTGGGCTTCAATCTGCTGGTGGCACGAAGTGCAAGCGAAGCCATGCAGATATCGCGAGAATACGAGGAGCCGATTCAACTGGTGCTCACCGATGTCGTGATGCCCGGCATCGGCGGCAGCCAGTTGGCCGCCGAACTGCAAAAGGAAAGGCCCGATGCCAGGTTCTTGTTCATGTCCGGTTATACCGATGATGCTATGTTGCGGCAGGGCATCCTTCATTCAGCGGCTCCTTTCCTGCAAAAGCCGTTCAGTCTGCGCGGGATCGCCAAGAAGGTGGACCAAGTCTTGAAAGCGCCCGCGCAGACAATACCATCAGCATGATCAACGGCGCTGAGGGTCGACGGCATTACCGACTGTGAACGACTAGAACGCGGCGGCACCAGCTTCGGCGACGCTGTGATCCTGGTCTCCCGATCCGCCGCTTACACCGACAGCTCCAACGACCTTGCCATTTTTCTTTAGAGGAATGCCTCCAGCGAAGATCATGATCCTGCCATGATTGGAGACGTGAATTCCAAAGAATTGGCCGCCGGATTGTGAGTGTGTGGCCAGATCTTTTGTCGCGATATCGAAAGCCCGGGCGGTGAAGGCCTTGTTGATGGAAATGTCGATGCTGCCGAGCCATGCGCCGTCCATGCGGACATGAGAGACAAGATTGCCGCCTTCGTCGGCGACGGCGATGTTCATAGGTTGGCCAATTTCTTTTGCTTTCTTCTCGGCGGCGGCAATCACCCGGCGCGCGTCTTCCAAAGTCATGGTGTTCTCCTCAGTCGCTTTTGATTGCGGAGAACGCCGATGGGTCGCCCATTATTTGGCCCGGCTAATCGCCGGTTGCCACCTCGACCAGCTCTTCGGATTGCTCTGCGCCCCAAGGCGGAAGAAGCTTTACGAGCACGAAGAGGAATACAAACGGCAGTATAGATAAGACAATAGCGGTCAGCAGACCCTCGCGAGTGACAAAGCCCATCTTGTATGTCGTGTACCCGAGGAAGCTTTTCGAAAAGAGCTGGCCGCCAATCACCACATTCCACCGCATCGCGAATATCCCGATCAGTGTGAGCGCACCAGCCAGCGAGTAGACGCGCTTGCGACTCTTTTCTGAAAGATGAATTACCTGGGTGATTCCTAACAGGACGAGTGGGGCGACCGTCCCCGCAAAAATCTGGATGACGATCTGGGAGAGATACAGTCTGGTGTGGACCATGAAGTCGAGGCTACGGAAAGACTCATCGGCTTCGTAGATACGATGGATCAGGTCGAGCATCTCCAGAGTGAAATCAATCACGAATGTGTAGAAGAGATATTGTGCGATCGTGTCTACGCAACGAATGTCTATGGGTTTTTTCCGAACCCAGCTCAGCAGCATGTACAGCAGCATCACCATGGCGATGCCTGAGACCATCGCCGAAAAGAGAAATACCACGGGCATGAGCGGCGAAGACCACCACGGGTTTGCTTTCACGGAACCAAAAATAAAGCCGACATATCCATGCAGCAGGAACGCGGATGGAATGCCAATCAGAGTGATGATGTAGCCAACCCGATCGTCGATGGCCAGAGCACGCGGGCTTATGTTGTCGGACCCAAGTGTCAGCACCTTGTAGATGAGGCGTTTGAATCCTGCGGACGTCTGCGAAAGGAGAACGATGTCACGCCGGTAATCGAGCCAAATCTCCAGGACCAGGACACCCATCAGGTACCACAAATAAACGAAACCGAACATCGCCATGGCGGATGTGGTGTGCGGCGTCAGGTACATTTCAAACGACCGCTCCGGATGCCCTAGGTGAAGTTGCAACGGCATCGGCGCGACCAAGAGAAATGCGAGGGCGGTGAGCAGTGCAAGCCGATAGGTGGGCTTAACCGTCTCAACGTGAAAAATGCGCTCGAGCGAGGCCAGAATGAACGCGCCGGCAACCAACCCCGTGAGGTAGGGGTACAGGACAATTAGCACGCTCCACTGCAGCTCCACTTCGTTCGGATACATGAATCCATCAACGGGTATCGTCACGCGTTTCCTCCTATCGCACCGAGCCATCCAGTCCGGCATAAAACGTCTTTGAGCGCGTGGCGAGATGCGGTTTCAGCACTTGCACGCTATGGGTCCGCAGGAACTCGTGAATCGGGTCGTTGGGGTTCTTGAGATCCGCCAATTGACGTGAACCGGTAGGGCAAACTTCGCAGCAAGCCGTGGTGAGTCCTTTGTTGATGCGGTGGTAACAGAGGCTGCACTTCTCTGCGGTATTGGTTTCAGGATTTAGAAATCGGCAACCGTAGGGACAGGCCTGAATGCAATACCGGCAGCCCAGGCAATACTTTGAGTCAACGAGAACCACACCGTCAGGACTGACGAAGGTAGCGCCGACTGGACAGACCTGAGTGCAGGGTGAATCGGCGCAGTGATTGCAGAGCTTCGGCACAAAGAAGTTCTTGCCTCCCGCGTATTTCGGAGGAGGAAAACCGTTCTTGCCACCGTCTGGTGAATCCACTTCTGGACTTTCGTCATTCCATTCCGCTACGTGGTAGCGTTCCACCCATGTGCGGAAATAGCCGTCGGGAACTCCATTCTCGTTCTGGCATGCTCGAACACAGCTACCGCAACCGATGCACTTCGTAACGTCGATCAACATGCCCCACCAGTGATCGGTCGCGTTGTAGTTCGGCGCATCCTCCGGAGTTCCAGCGAGGACGTACTTCCATGCGACAGCGGCAGCGGGCAGGAGGTAGAGAATTTGTCTGCGCGTAATGTTCATTTTGTGCCTCCTGCGACGATCGTTGGACTATGCGGAGAGTGGCAGGTCTTGCAAGGCGATCCTCCGGAGTGCTCGGGCGCATTCACCTGGGGGAACGCCGCAGGCTTCGCAAGATTCGCCTGGTGGCAGCGTGCACAGATGACAGCCGTGTCCGGCAGTGCCGGCTGTATCGAGGCGGGGTCTTCAGCATGTCTCGCAAGCGGACCGTGGCACGATTCGCAATTGACGTGCGCATGCTTGCCCTTGCTCTTAGTCTCAGCAACATCGGTATGGCAAGTCTCACACGCCTGATGACCTGCATAGTTGACCGGGCGTGCGGCGATGTCATTGAGTGCGGCGGCTCGGTAGTGTCCGTACCGTCCAAATGTTTTGGGGACGAGCAGCGCGCGTACGGTGAGGAACGCGAGGAAGCCCGCGAGAAAAACAGCGGCAAGCCGGAAGAGATGGCCCGAGTCTCGAAAGGTTCCCATAGCTCGATCCGTGAGCCGCCTTCGCAAGAGAAAAGCGTGCGAGTTTCCGTCCGTACTATCAAGCTGCAGGCGGCAGCGAATTTTCGAACGATCGTTCGATTTTCTTAGGTAATAGCCGAGGTCGGTCTCAGTCGACTGTGTTGGCGGTCACAGGGATATGTGATGGGTGCGGCCGGTTAGGCGACCGAAGATAGGACACTCGATCAAAAAACCGAAAGCGTTGGTTAGCGCCGATTAATCCTGCCCCGTAAGCGCGCGTCGCCATGACCTCTGTCACTCTGTCGCCTGTCCATCTCACACCGTGTCGACTAGAATTTAGAGCTTCACGGATTAACCAAAATACGGGAGTAGTTGATGCAGCGACTGCGTCAGCGTGTCGAGAACGAACTGCTGTCCAATATCTTGCCGTTCTGGCTGAAATACACAATCGACGATCAATATGGCGGGTTTCTCGGGCAGGTCGCGAACGATCTGACGATTGATCCACTGGCCAACAAGGGACTGATTCTCAACGCGCGCATCCTGTGGACGTTTTCGAAGGCGTTCGAGGTCTATGGCGACGAGATTTATCGTGATACGGCGCGGCGCGCGTATGAATACATCTCGCGATTTTTTCTCGATGCGCAGTACGGAGGGCGTGTACTGGATGCTCGATTACCAGGGGCATCCGGTAGAAACAAAGAAGCGAATCTACGGCCAGGCATTCACCGTGTACTCGCTGGCAGAATACTACCTCGCGACACGAGATGTAGAAGCACTGGCGACGGCACGGCAAATTTACGAATCCATCGAGAGCGCCAGCCATGATCCGAAGCATGGCGGCTACTTTGAGACTTATGAGCGCGATTGGACGCTCGCCGGTGAGCAGCGGCTGAGCGCCGTCGACATGGACGAGAAGAAGTCCATGAACACGCATCTGCATGTGCTGGAGGCGTACGCGACGCTGCTGAAAGCCTGGGATGATGAGCAGTTGCGAGGGCGATTGCGTGAATTGATCCGCATATTTCTTGACCATGTCATCGATCGCAAGACTCATCACTTCATTATGTTCTTCGATGAGGACTGGACGCCGAAGTCCGATCACATCTCTTATGGTCACGACATCGAGGGCAGCTGGCTGCTGTGCGAAGCGGCGGAGATTCTCGGCGATGCGGCGCTGCTGCGCGAGGTCCAGGAAGAGGCCGTGAAGATGGCGCAGGCTGTCTACGACGAGGCGATCGATACGGATGGCGGGCTGTTGTATGAAGCGAATCGCACGGGAATGATCGACACCGACAAACATTGGTGGCCGCAGGCGGAAGCGGTGGTCGGGTTCCTGAATGCGTATGAGTTGCGCGGCAAGGAGCATTTTCGGACAGCCGCCGAGCGGGCGTGGGAATTTATCGACCGATACATCGTCGATCACAAGCACGGCGAATGGTTCTGGAAAGTTTCGCGGGAGCGCATGCCGAGCAACGATCAGTACAAGGTGGATCCGTGGAAGTGCCCGTATCACAACAGCCGGATGTGCTTTGAAGTGATGGCGCGGTTGGACAATGCGAATTCTGGCGGACAACATAAAGTGAAAGAGGCGGGGAGCACACAATGAATCAGGCGCAATCTCAAACGAAGGTACGGCAATTATTCCAGCAGCACGAGAAGTTGATCCGGCGGAAGAACACAAAGCTGAAGGATGGAAATGGAATCTTCGACCGGTACCAACATCCGGTGGTCACCGCGGAGCACACGCCTATCTTTTGGCGATATGACCTCGATCCGAAAACGAATCCGCACCTGATGGAGCGGATGGGAATCAATGCGACCTTCAATGCTGGGGCGATCGAGCACGAGGGAAAAATACTGGTGCTGGCGCGCGTGGAGGGCGCAGATCGGAAGTCGTTTCTTGCCGTAACGGAGAGCGCGAACGGCATCGACAACTTTCGCTTCTGGGATTATCCGATCCTGATGCCGGAGACGAGCGATCCGGATGTGAACGTGTATGACATTCGCGTGGTGCGACATGAAGACGGTTGGATCTACGGCCTATTCTGCACGGAGAGAAAAGATCCGAAAGCCCCGTCGTGGGACACATCTTCGGCGGTGGCGCAATGCGGTCTGGCACGAACGAAAGACTTGAAGCAATGGGAGCGGCTGCCGGACTTAAAGACGAAATCCCCGCAGCAACGTAATGTCGTGCTGCATCCGGAGTTTGTGAACGGCAAGTACGCGCTATACACACGTCCGCAAGACGAATTCATACAGGCAGGCAAAGGCGGCGGCATTGGCTGGGGACTGTGCAGTTCGATGCAGAGCGCTGTGGTCGAAGAAGAAGTGATCATGGACAACCGCGAGTATCACACCATCAAGGAAGTGAAGAATGGATTGGGACCGGCGCCGATCAAGACAGCGAAAGGCTGGCTGCATCTGGCGCACGGCGTTCGCAACACCGCAGCAGGTCTGCGATACGTGCTCTACATGTTCTTATGCGAACTGGAGCGGCCGCAGGTAATCACGCATCGTCCGGCTGGATACTTCATGGGTCCACAGGGAGACGAGCGCATTGGCGATGTGTCCAACGTGGTGTTCAGTAATGGCTGGGTGGCACGGAAGAACGGCGAGGTGTTGATCTACTACGGCTCTTCCGATACGCGACTGCACGTAGCGACGAGCACGGTCGATCGACTGCTGGATTACGCACTAAACACGCCGGAGGACCCGCTACGCAGCTATGCGTGCGTGGAGCAGCGGTGCGCGCTCATTAAGAAGAACCTCCAACTGCTGAAGCCAAAGAAGAAATCGGGTCAGAAAGCGATGGCGAAGGCCGCGCGACGCGGGGCGCAATAGGATCCGGCAATAGGGCGTTTGTCTTATCCGGCGCCTGGTGGCAAGTGCGTGCTGCGGAGATGCGCATGGCGGCTTCGAGAATACCCCCGCGATTTTCGATCGATTTGCACCCGTTGGCCAAGATGGCGGCTACCATCGATGTCCAGCCCTCGCGATGATCGCGGTCGATCTCCGCGCCGTCTGGGCCTGGAGTCGAGGCGAGAAACAGCGGCTTGCCGACAAAGAAAGCCACCAGTTGTTCGGGACTGTCGTGCTTGATCTCGTCGCGGAATTCGGCTGCATGAAACGAGTCATTGCAGATATGCATCAGCACCAGCTTGTAAGCGTTGGGCTGCCACAAGGAGCGGCCTTCACTCAGGCCGCCGGCACAGACGACATCCAAACCACGATCGCGTAGAGCTTTCGCCCTTAGGCTGCGCGTGCTAGTGGCGGTATCGACCAGCAGCACCTTGCGCTGAAGAGAAGCGGGTAGTGATGTCGCGTGATTGCGCACTGAAACAGTCCTTTCCGGATGTTCAGACTTCGTGCATCTGATGGCTAATCGCGGTCGTCGTCATCTGCCGAATTATCGTCGCTCTCGTCGGAACCGACGCGAAACAGGGCTGCCTGCTCTTGTGCGAGGCGAGCTAATTCGTTGGCGTCATCCAGTGGTTCAGCGGGCTTCTCCAGTTTGCGCTGGCTCTTGCGTTCCGCCTTGTCACGTTGATGTTGTTGTCTTGCCTGCTCTTTCTGTCGCTTCGTAAAGCTTGTTCGTCCAGCCATTCACCCTCACCTTCATCTGTTTGTCGTTGTATATGTCGGAGTTGCGGAGCAAAGAGAGCTACCAGCGAGGCTCTCTGGGCTGCCGTGCATGACCGCGATAGTCATCGCGTCCACCACCACCACCGCCTCCGCCGAATCGTCGTCCGCCGCCGCCGCCACCACCGTTGCTGGTCTTGGGCTTCGCTTCATTGACCTTCAAAGCTCTTCCACCGAGCTCGGCGCCATCGAGAGCAGCAATCGCCTTGTCAGCTTCGGCGGCATTCGTCATTTCGACGAAAGCAAATCCGCGCGAACGCCCTGTGTCACGATCGGTGACCATACTGACCTTATCCACCGCGCCATGAACCTCGAATGCACTGCGAAGCTCGGCTTCCGTTGTGCTGTGCGAAACATTACCTACGTACAAATTCTTCATAGTTCCCTCTTCTGATTTTTCGAAGCTGTTCCTGAGCCGGTTTTGCTGGGCTGTGTGGAGGCGCTCAGGAGCTCCCGATTATGTTTCCGGCGCTGGATCTTTCGCTTGCGTTCGCGGTTGTATCTGGACTTGTCGCCGTTGAGACTTGACATTGCCTGGCTCCTGTTTTGTAGCTGCGCTTACTTGACCCCGTCTGCTTCTCACTTGGGTGGAGCGTAAGAGTTCGCGATCCGTGCCCGTGACTCCCTGCCAAGCGGCCGAGAACGAGCTGTTTTGGATTTACAGACCGATCAACCGAGATACTGCTCAAGAAGTAATCGATTTGAAATCTGATGACACCCGACGCCCCCTCTGAGTTCCTCAATCGCGAAGGCCAAGGTGCCGGTAGGTGTGTCTTCGAGGTTAAGTAGTCTCTAGTATACGCTGAATTGCAGGGTTCGGCTTGGGAGCACTCCAGAGTGTGCAGCAAGTCCTGGCTTCCGGTGAAGTACTGGCTAACCAGAAACGTTGCGTGCTGGTTGCGCGAGCTAGGACTGGGCCGCCAACATGAGTTCCGAGGAGAGGCTGACGCGGTTTCGCCCGGCTTCCTTGCCTTCATAGAGGGCGAGGTCGGCGCGCCGCAGCAACGACTCCGGCACATCCTCCGGACGCGACATGGTCAGACCGATTGTGGCAGTGACGTAGAGAGGATTCGCGTTCAAGGTGATGGGGTGTTCGGAGATGCGCGTGCGAATTCTGTCCGCGATGTGCAGAGCAGCTGCCTGATCGCAATCCGTAACAATGATAAGGAACTCTTCGCCGCCATAACGTCCTACATAGTCATGGGCGCGCAGGCAGTCCTGCATGCGAGTACAGGAAGCGACAATCGCAATGTCGCCGGCAGCGTGGCCAAACTGGTCGTTGATGGACTTGAAGTGATCGAGATCGATGAGCAGGATCGCGAGGCCAATCTCCGAGCGAGCTGAGCGCGACAACTCGCGTTCCAAAGCCGCGAGAATGGCGCTGCGATTCATGGCGCCAGTCATGCCATCGTGAGTCGCGCGATACTCAAGAGCTTCACGCGTCCGGGCCAGTTCGAAGAAGGATTCGCGGACGGTGGCCAGCGTGGTGCGAACTTTCTTGCTGAGAATCTGCTGGTTGGCGAAAAGCAGAATGGCGAGCGCAACCACCGCGATAAAGGAAATCAGTATCCGGAAATTCCGGACGGGCCCGGGAGCATGGCTGTATTCCAGACTCCAAATGGCGAGAACCGGCACGGAGAGCATGGCGCAGATTGCGAGACGGCTGATCCAGGTGGCGTGTTGCGCGTCTTCGTCTTCGGTGACCTGCGATTCCTTGCTCGGCGCGCAGCCGGGTTCCAGCGACGCAGCCCACACCATGGTGGCAATGGCGAGCATCAGCGGGATGTCATGCGGGCTGCCGGTGTAGTATTCGCCGCGATCCATGGCGATATTAATGAACAACGAACTGAGGGTGTAGCCCAGCGAAGCCAGCAGCAGAGCACCGTACAGGCTTCTCCAACCGGCGCGGGCGCGAGACCAAAGCAAGAGCCAGCCAGTAATCAGAACTAACGATTCGGTGAGGTAGAGCACGTTAAAGCTCGAGCCGTACTGGGCGCGATCGGGCATGAGGTATTGCCAGGGGATGACCACAAACGAATAGAGGTACATCCACCATACGGCGATCATCGCCAAAGGCAATCCGACGAGAGATGGGACTTCGCGATGCTCGTGCGGAACCGTCGCAAGCGCAGCCATGATCGGCACAAGATGGAGGAAGAGGACGATATCGAGAAATGTGGGCGCGCTGACGTCGACATTACGGACAAGTTCGAGATAAGGCCACATCGCCGAACTGAAAAACCAGAGCGCGGCTCCCGCAGTCATGAGGAGCCAGAACTTGCGAGCGCCGCCACGGGATCCTACGAGATTGCAGGCGAACGCAGCCAGAACGAGACCAACGAGAAGTGGTTGACCAAGATCAGCAAAGATAGTGAGGCGAGCGGAGGGAGCACTGAAAGCAGCCGCAAAAGAATAGACGACCACCAGAATGGCGGAAGCGGCTACCAGAAAACTCCGATAGTGACTTCGATTCAGCAAAAAAGTCCATTTCCTGCAGCCCACTCGGATTGGGAGGATCGTCCGAATTACGCCACTTGCCCGATATGAATGTCGGCATCTTAGCCGAGTTTCGATGCCAACGAGATGTGACTAAAGTCACACTACCGGGCGGGAGTACCGTGGCCGACAGGGTCCGAACGGCATCGATTTCGCGTAAATAACAGTTGCAAATTTGTTGGACTGGAGAAGCTATTCCCCGGCGTTGGAATTGACGATGCTGCGAACGAGTTCGCGATCGGTGACCTGGTACTGATCTTCACGCGGCTCCAGCGCACCTCCAAAAGTCACTTTGGGACGAGCCAGCGTGGAGGTATCCGCGACAGTCTTGAAGGCCGTGAGATGTACTTGCTGACAGCCAGTCTGCCCAACGACGTCGGGAATCGATGCAGGAAGGATTCCGCCACCAGGAAGGATTTCGATTCGGCCGGCGGCGTATTCAATAAGACGCCGGATGAAAGAGAGGGCGTCGAGAGCTGAGTCTTCCTGCCCGCTGGTCAGAATGCGGGTGAATCCGAGATCGACGATTTGGTCGAGCGCACTAAATGGGTCGGGGGTTACATCGAAGGCGCGATGAAAAACAGTTTGACTCTTACCGGCGCGCTTCAGGATACGGCGGCAGCGGTCGACATCGACGGTGCCGTCCGGACGCAGAATGCCGAAGACCAAGCCGTCGGCGCCATTCGCAATTGCGAGATCGGCGTCGCGTTCCATGGATGCCATCTCGGCTTCGGTATAGCAGAACCCGCCGGCTCGCGGGCGAATCATCGCCATCACAGGAATCTTCAAGCGCGACTTCGCCTCGAGGATAGTTCCCAATGAAGGAGTCAGGCCGCCGAGGAAGAGCGCCGAGCAGAGCTCGACGCGATCGGCACCTCCGGCCTCGGCTTCGATCACGTCATCGATGGAGCCACAGCAGATTTCAAGCAGGGTCTTCTTCATCGCACTTTAGGTTACAGGAGCTATTGAATCGAAGGAAAGGTTCTGCCATTAGCGCTCGAAGTAGGCTACGACGTCGGGCTGCATGAGATAGAAGATGACCAGCACGGAGGAGAGGAGTTTTGCGCCCTCCATAGCGATGACGAACCAGCGAAACTCCATGACGCCTGAAGAAATGGACGGAATCGCTGCGAATCCAAAGAGCGCGACAAACAGGATCGCAATTCGCCGGGCGCCAGGCCAGCGGAGTATGAGCGCGAAGCCAATGGCAGTCGAAGCCGCAGCGGCCAGGAAGAAGATAACCGGCCCCATTAATTCCAGGCCTTCCAGCAGGAAGGCGCCGGCGCGCAGAGGAACGATCCCGAAAGCTGTCAGCAGTCCAGTGACGACGAGAAAAACTGCGCCCAGCCAGCAAAGAGATGTGATGAGCCAAATGATCGCGGGACGAGAAGATGTCATATGGGGAAAAGGTGAGAAGCTGCAAAGCTTTGCAGCTAAGCTGCTCCACTTTGCAAAGGGCTCATTCAGCGCACCGAATCGCGTGCTGTAAATCATCCTAAACGATTGAATCCTAAATGAATATTTATTGAGTAGAACTTCCCGTTTGGGGATTCAATTGCACAATACTCCCCCAGTGAGGACCCCCGAGATGCGAACGTTACGAATTCTTGCAGGCGCAAGTCTCCTATTTTTCTGTACCACTCTGATGCACGCCGCTCACATCGGCATGCAAGATCCGCAGATCTGCAGTAACTCTTTGGGTCCCGTGGCAGTGTTTGGCAACACTTTCAGCTTTCAGGCTACGGATAATGGCACAAGCACCGCCGATCCCGGTTCGCCTCAGAATCCTCAGTCTCTGCCCTTGCAATATCTCTGCTTCGCGAACCTCTCGGGGTCAGCTTGGGATTACATCACCGTAACTCTTGAAACCCCTATATCGGCATCGGATGTGTTCTGCGATTCTCAACCAAATAGTTTCGGTACGGCATTTAGTTGTTCGGAGAACATAACCGACGGGAAGGTAACCAGTATCGTTTTCAATGCCGGTCCGGGAGAGACGGGCATTCCCTACGGAAGCAATCTCTTCATTGATCTCAATCCGTGTGGCACTTCCGGAGAGAGTTGCGTGGGTAATGGACAAGCAGGGAACGATGCGTGGCCGGCAAACTTTAGCTTCACTGCTTTAGTCCCAGAACCAACCTCGATCGCCCTGCTCGCGACGGGGTTGCTGGTGACTTTCCGTAAGCGTCTGCTGAAATCGAGAAGCTAGTCCCCGAGACTTGCGCTAAGCGCAATTGAGCAAAAGGCCTGATGCTTACGCATCAGGCCTTTTGCTATTGCGGGACAACATTGTGTTGCTTGCAAAGTAATTCGCGATCTGCGCGCCCGCTTACTTGGCCAGGACTATTCTTTGGTTGTGAAGCTAATGGCGACGTTCTACTTGCTGGCTGCCGGCTGCGCGTTGACGATTGCCTGAAACTCCGGCTCCTGGAATGCATTGCCGAACCATGGATCCGCTTTGGCGATATCCAATGAGTAGCCCTTCTTCAGAGCGTCTTCGAGCGCGCTTGCCGCTTCCTTCTTCCGTCCCGCAAGGTATTGGATCTCGGCATCGTAATAGGCTAGATCGACGCTGTCCGCGATCTGACGTGCCCGGCCGATCAAAATTTGGCCATTTTTAATATCGCCCTTCTCGGCGTAGTAGAGAGCGAGATTTCCCATCACGTTCGCGTCACGCGGGTTCACCTGCAGTTCTTTCGACGCGAGGACAATTGCCTGATCATAGGCTTTGAGTGCTTTGGCGCGATCGCCGGCGAACCAGTACCCACTGGCGAGGTTGCCTATGATGAACTGGTCCTCCGAACCGAGCGCAACCGCTTTTTCAAAGTTGTCGACGGCTTCGCCATATTTGTGCAGATAGAAGTACAACGTTGCCAAGTTTGAATACGTAACCGGTGCCGGTTTCAGCGTGAGTGATTTCTTGTACGCCTCGACAGCTTCGCCCCACTTGTTCTGGGTGAAATAAATGCCACCCATGTTCGAATAGGCAGGAGCATTGTTTGGATCCAGTTCGATGACCTTTTTGAATGCCGCAAGCGCCTGATCGTACATGCCAAAGCGGTACGAGGTAGTCCCCAATAGGTTGTAGTTGAACCAGAAATAGGGATTCAGCTCGATCGCCTTTTTGTATGCGGCGATTGCCTCGTCTTTCTTGCCAGCCGCGCGGTAGGTGTCGCCCAGGCGTCGATACGCCTCATCAGAGTTAGGAGCCAGCGCCAGCGCGTTTTCCAAAACTGAAACCGCTTCCGCGGTTTTGCCGCTGGCATTCAGGACGCTTCCCAGTGTGTATTGAACCTCAGGAATACTGTCCGCGCCGGGTATCCGGTTCGCCTGCTGAGCGGCGGCTAAGGCCTGCTGTGAGGCATTCGGGTCCTTGCTGCTTTTGTAGACACGCAGATAAGCGTCAGCCAAGCCAGCCCAGGCAAGAGCGAAATTTGGATCGGCCTTCTTAGCTTGGTCGTAGTAGCCAATCGCCGCCTGAACGTTCTTGGGATCCAGTTCACCGCGGGTGAAGGTATTTCGTCCCTTCAGGTAGAGCTCGTAAGCGGTCGTATTCTCGGTAGGGCGGAAAGCAACGGCGGGCTGCGCAGAACTGGGCGCCAACGCCGGTTGCAGCGCGCTGAACATGTTGTCTTCGAGGGTCAGCAAGTCCTGCCGCTTGCCGGAGAATGGCTGCAACGCCTGCCCCACCGGCTTGCCTTGAGCATCGAGCAGATTGAGCACGACCAGCAAATCGTCGCCGTGGCCTTGTACGCTTCCCTGCACCACGTAGCTCACGCCCAGGCTTTTTGCGATTTCAGGCACGGGCTTGTCAGCGTTCACCTTCTGAACCGCGAATGCAGACGCAACGTTCAGCTCTTTCAGCTGCGAAAGCTTGGAAATAAGAGCTTCGGTAATACCTGTACCGACATACCCTAACTGCGCTTCGTCGCCCAGAACTTTGATCGGCAGCACCGCCACGCGATGCTGCGGCGCGACCACGACCTGCTCGGTCGAGGGCTTATGCAGATAGCGGTAGCCGACAACTGCCAGCCCGCTCGTCACCACCAAAGCGCTCGCGAGAATCGCGACCAAAGTGCGTTTCTTGACCGGCACATTCACGGCCATCTGCGGCAGACGGATCGACATGCTCGGCGAGAAGCCGGACGGCGACTGCTGCAATTCGAGGTCATTGAGAATGGCGCGCGCGGAAGCGTAGCGCCGTGCCGGATCGCGCTCCAGGCACTTCATCACCACCTGATTCAGCCAATCGGGAATGTCCGGATTGGCAGCCTTGGGTTCGGGTGGCGCTTCGTTGGCGCGCTTGTACATCAACTGAAATGTTGATTCGGCCTGGAAAGGCACATCGCCGGTCAACATTTCGTACATGATCAGGCCAAGGGCATAAAGATCGGTGCGCCCGTCGACCGGCTTGCATTCGATCTGCTCCGGAGCCATGTAGCGGGGAGTACCCAACAGCTCCCCAGTCATGGTCATGCCGCCTTCACTCTCGATTGACTTCGCGAGGCCGAAGTCAGAGACGAAAACGTGATCGTCCTTATCGAGCATGATGTTCTGCGGCTTCATGTCTCGATGGACCACGGATTCGCTGTGAGCGGCGTCCAACGCGGCGCACAGTTGCTTGGAAATGCTGAGAGTGCGCTCGATGGTGAGCTTGCCCTGCGATTGCAGGATGTGATGGAGGTCGGAGCCATCGACGAAGGCCATCGAAATGAACTTCGTCCCAGCAACATCGCCCAGATCGTGAATGCGAAGAATGTTCCGGTGAGAAATCTTGCTGGCCAGCAGCAGCTCCTGCTTAAAGCGCTGCATGGCTTCCGGATGAACCATCAATTCGGGGCGGACGAGCTTGAGCGCAACGGTACGGTTCAGATCCAGATCGTAGGCCTGGTAGACAGCGCCCATGCCTCCCTGACCGAGAAGCTTTTCGACGCGGTAGCGCGGACCAAAATCAACTTCGGAACTGGACTGGGAACGGGCACGGCTTACGCCAACTGCGGTTGGAAAATTATTGGAGCCACCTGCGAAAGACGCACGCGTCACTCCGTCGGCGTGAGCAGACACCGGCGCCGGACTCGGCGATGAATCTCTCCCGCCACCCCACGTGGATTCGGAATGGGATTCAGGGAGTTGGCTATCGCATTGTGTACAACGCGTCGCAAGCCCTGGATTGCTCGCTCCGCACTTTGGACACGTCATAGGAAGGCCCACCACCTTCCACCAGGCTGGGATTATGTTGCAGGTGGGGAGGCACCGCAAGCGAAAATCGCCTGATGAGAGCCAGCGAACATTCCCCCACAGCTGGTGAAGCTGAAAGGAATGTTAGCACTTCAGACCCAATCTTTCGCGGCTCTTTTTGTTACTTTTCCAAGACTTCGTCCAGGTTCAGACGGTCGCCACTCTGGAGCGTAATCATCTTCTGGAGCGGCTTATAGCCCGGCGCGCTGAGCACGATCTCATAATTTCCGGGCGGGATTGCAAATTCCGCGGGCGTCCCCCGGTCCATCATCCGATTGTTGATCGAGATCTGGGCGCCCTTCGGGGTGGTTTTGATCTTTACCACTCCGAAGTCCTTACTTCCTCCACCGAACAGCTTGCCCAGCTTGTTCGTGCTGCGCACCTCGGTGGCATCGCCCATAGGCTTGAGATTGGCCGTAAAGCGAGCGGTCTGGCCGGGAGTCGCTTCCAGAGATTGCGAAACCTCAAAGTAGCCAAGTCTTTTCAGGTTAATGGTGTGGGAACCCTTACCAACGGCGAACTGCGCCGGCGTCACTTTCCCGCTGTCGTGGCCGTCCACATAGATGGAGGCACCAGCAGGATCACTCGTGATCGCGGCCAAAGCCACCAGCTCGGAAAGGTTCATTGAAACCACAGCCCGATTCGAGGCGAGAACCTCGACGTTTTGCGTCTGTGCCGAGAAGCCGGGCTTCGAAACCACCACGGAATGCGAACCGGCGTACACGGTAATCCCATATGGGGTTACCCAGGCAGGATCAGTCCTGCCGTCGATCTGCACCTGCGCTCCCGTTGGAATCGAAGTGATGTTAATCTCCCCGGTCGCTGGACTCGGAGCGGGCGCAGCTACCTGCTTCACCGCAGTCTTCTTTCTCTTGTCCTTCTTGGAATAGACGACCTCAGGCTCGGAAGGCTGCTGCTGTTCGGCGGCTAAAACATCCGGAGACTGGGCAGGCAGCTGAGCGGGCGCGGCGACTACCGGCTCGGGCTTCGACTGAATCGCATTTCCTGCCGCGGGCTGAATGACGTCTTCGCGATTATGGCCAAATTGAAGTCCAAGCAGAACCGCAATGATCAAGAGCAGCAGCACGGCGCCACCCGCAATCATCTGGTTCTTACGATCGGCCAGATCGAATCCCGTGCTCTTTGCTTTCCCCTTGGGCCTTGGCGAAGGCGTTTGAACTGACGCGGCGGCAACTGGAGGCGGGCTGACCCGGGGCGCCGGGCGTTCCGGCGCTACCGGCGGAGTCGAAATTCGAATGGTGCTGTCAAGCACCGGCTTGTTTCTCGGCGCCGAAACCACAAGTGGATGAACGACCTTAGTCTCCTGCTTCGGTTGCTGCGCTTCGACCGTGCCCGGAATTGGTTCAGGCGCTACCGCAATGCTGGATTGCGGAGCCGCTGCCGGCTTCGGCGCGAGCGGAATCGGAGTCATCGGAATCGGCGGTACCGATGGCGTGAAGGTTCCGTAGGACGGAGCTGCCGGAGGCATCGTCGGCCTCGGCGTCATCATGTCGGATGTAACTGGATTCGCCGCATAAGCGCTTGCGGGTGCTGCTGGGGGAGGGGCGATCGGTTTCAGCCCAATTGGGGGCGCGAATGTTTCCGGACGAGCGATATTCGGCGGAGCTGACGGCGCCTGCATGTGAGCAGTGTCAACGCCCACCGGGACACTAGCGGCCCCAAACTGCTTGTAATGCTCGATGTCGTTGATGAGCTCGGCGCCTGTCTGGTAACGCTCGGAAGGATTCTTGGCGAGCGCTTTCATGACCACGTGATTGATTCCCGGAGGCACGCCGGGAACAACTTGTGACAATGGCGGCGGCAACTGCGACAAAATGTTTTTGCAGATTTCTTCCCTGGTCTCGCCGGCAGCAGCTTTCTTGCCGGAGATCAGTTCGTAAAGCATCGCGCCCCAGTTGAAGATATTGGAGCGAACGTCCATAGGTGCGCGCTGGATCTGTTCCGGCGCCATGTAATACAGAAGCTGCGGAATAGTTTTGGGACCGGGTGCGCCAACTTCCACTCCGGAAGGGACGCCATAGTCCATGATCTTGACCGAGCCATCCCACTCGATCATGACGTTGCCGGGCTTTAGATTGCGATGAACGATTTTCTTGCTGGCAGCATGATCGAGCGCGGAGCAGACCTGGCGCGAAATGTCGACGATATCGTTCGTGGACATCTCTTTCTTGCTGAGCATCATGTCGAAAACACGGATGCCGTCGACGAATTCGAGCACGGCGAAGAAGACACCCTTATCTTCCCCAGTTCCGACTACGGTGACGATATTCGGGCTGCTGAGGGCACGTGCTTCTTCCGCTTCGGTGCGAAAGCGCTTCAGCAATTCCTGATCGTGGCCTTCGTTGGAATCAAGGCGGAAGGTTTTGAGCGCGACCGTCTGCTTGGTCTTCGCGTCCGTGGCTTTAATGACCGTGCCAACCCGGTACTGGGCTAGTTCGCCGACGACTTCGTAACGTCCAAGGGTCTCTTTACCCATTTCTGCCTCTTAAATTCGTGGCGAAGCCCGAGGGAGCGCCGTGAGGCGCGCACCTTCACTGAGGGAGGAACGTCGAAGATAACCGAAGTTATCCGCATTAGGGCAGGTAACCTTAGAACACAGAGCATTGGACTTTGGTCACGTGCGCGCGAGGGCCAGCAATCGCGATGAAAATTCGCTGGGGGAGGAAAAGCGTTACTGGATCAAGGGTATTGACAGGTTGAGAGCAGCGGCGCAATATACGTCGTATACGACGTGTCGTACGCGACACAGTGAGGAGGCCGCGTGAACATCGAGGTTGGCGAAGTGATCCGCTGGCTCTGGATCTGCGTAGGCATTTTCTGGGTCGTAGGCTGGCTGGGCTCTAAGCCTTCAGCTCGCGCACAATCGACTGGATCGAGAGCGCTGCAGCTGTCGTTCGAACTGGCGGCGTTTTACCTGCTGATCTATAAGCATTGGCTGCCCTCGTTCCTGCGAATTCGCCTGCTGCCTGACTCGGTGACAACCGGCTGGGTAGGAGTCGCAGTGGTCGCGGCAGGCGCCGGCGTTGCCGTATGGGCGCGACTGTCGCTGGGCACGAACTGGAGCGCGCGGGTCACGATCAAACAGCAACACGAGCTCGTTCGGACGGGTCCCTATGCGCTGGTGCGACACCCGATTTACTCCGGCTTGCTTTTGATGGTGCTGGGTGCAGCGGTTGAAATCGGGCAGGTACGTGGCTTCGTTGCGTTGGCGCTGGCGTTCACGGGATGGTTCTGGAAGTCACGAACCGAAGATGCGTTCATGGAAGAGCACTTCGGGGATGAATATCTGCAATACAAGAACCAGGTAAAGGGATTGATTCCCGGCATCTTCTGATCGACGCTCAAATAGAAAGAGACAATGCGAAACGAAGAACTGAATACGCTGGCGCGAGAGATCAACGAACACTTGCGCGTGATCCGGCAGATTTTGCGGCGTCCCATGGAAGCGGAGTTTGCGCGTGGACATTTGACCGGCCCTCAACAGTTGGTGATGGAAGTTCTGGTGCGGTCGCATGGGCTGAGCTTGAAAGAACTGAGCCAGCAAGTAAGTCTGTCGCACAGCACGGTTTCGGGAATTGTGGACCGATTGGAGAAGCGCGGATTCGTGAAGCGAAAAGCAGATCCAGACGATCGGCGCTATACGGTGATCACGCCTTCGAAAGCTGTGGAAGAATTCCTGAAAAAGAAACTGCCGGCACTGACGATCCATCCACTGGCAGAAGTTCTGGCACGGGCCAGTGCGTCCGAACGCGAAGAGATTGTGCGCGGGGTGCGGGCGCTGCGCAAAGTCGCGGACGGAAAAGAAAGTTAGAGCTTCGATTCCAGAAAATTGGCGATTCACAGGTCAGTTCACGAGCGGATTGCGACGTCAACCCACACGTACACCATCCAAAGTAAGCCCCAAGACATTGATCAATTCGGTACTATTGCGGCATGGAAGCGGGTATAGATGTGGTACTTTAAACCCGATTTCAGTACGAAAACGTAGAGACGTGGTCCGGAACCCAGCGGGATATTTGTCTCTCGTTTGCGGAAGCCCAGCGGAGCGATTACCAGACGAATCGCCGGACTGAAGCGCAATCGGCAAAGGAAAAGACGGAGTAAAGAATGGCTCTCGGTTTTGGCTTCAACAAACAGAAAGTGCTTGCCAGCGCGGAGAAATACGTCCAGCAGGGCAAGCTGACGAATGCCATCGCCGAGTACGAGAAGATTCTCGAGAAGGATCCGAAAGACCTCACTGTCCTGAACACCATTGGCGATCTCTACGCTCGCGATGGAGACTCATCGAAGGCCAGCGAATACTACACGCGCGTGGGCGATTCGTATGCGCAGCAGGGATTCACGCTGCGCGCGATCGCGATGTACAAGAAGGTCACGAAGCTCGACCCAAGTTCGCTCGCCATGGTGCAGAAGCTGGCCGAGCTCTATACGCAACAGGGTCTGCTCAACGACGCGCGGCAACAGTACCTGATCCTCGCTGACTCCGCACAGAAGAAGAACGATTACGACGGCGCGTCTCGCATCTTCGAAAAGATGCTGGAGGGCGATCCGGACAATGCGGCGATCCAGGGAAAGCTGGCGGATATTTACGTTCGGCTCGGGAAGAAGGATAAGGCGCGCGATCTGCTGTTTCGGATCGCTACTGCGCTCTCCGAGCGGCGCTCGATGGATGCGGCAATCGACGCACTGAACCGATTGCTGGCGATCGACGCAACTAACACCGAAGCGCTGCTGCTGCGCGGCAAGATTGCCCTCGACGCAGGGGATACTGCGGGCGGAATCAAGTTCCTTGAGCGTGTTCCGACGATTGACTCCTTGCCGCAAGGCTTGCATTCGCTGTTGCGCGCATACCTGAGCCTCGGTAAGTACGAAGAGTCTGAGCCGCTGGCGCGCAAGCTCCTTTCGGTTCACAACGACAGCAGCGGGATTCGCGAATATGCGACATCGCTGGTGACATCGGGTAACGCAGAAATCGCGTTGCGAATCTACGATGAGTTTTCGAGCACGCTGCTCGCGGGCGACAGCACGGAAGTGATCCTGGCATTGCAGCCTCTGATTGGGCAGCTGAAAGATCAGCCTGCATCGCTTGAAACATTGCGCAATATTTTCGAGAAGGCCGGCGCATCCAGCAGCGTTCCTGAGATCGACGAGTTACTTGCGCACGCGTACGTGCAAACAGGAGAACTGGAGAAGGCTCGCGACTTATACAAGGCGCTGGCGGATCTGGAAACAGGCAATCCGCTTCACTTGCAGAACTACCGCCAGGTAATGACGCGCCTGGGACAGGATGTTGCGGCGCGTCCGACCGAGCCGGAAGCAGGCGACCAGGCGTTTTTCATCGAGGAACTGGCCGAGCAGACTGGTCCATCGCTGCAACAGTCCTATGCGCCCGCTCTTGCGGAGAGCATCAATTCCGCGCTCACGGAGTCTGAGCTATACGAATCGTATGGCAAGACGCCGCAGGCGATCCACCTGCTGGAAGGCGCCCTGGCAAAAGCTCCGGAAGATGTTCGGCTGAACCAGCGGCTGGCTTCGATTTATCTGCGCAACAGCCGGCCGGATGATGCCGCTAAATGCTATCGCGTGCTGAGCCAGATTTTCAGCAAAGTTGGAAAATCGGAAGAGTCTGCTCAATACGCGGAATATGCGGCGCGATGCGGCACCACCGAGACAGCGCATGAAGTTGCGACGCCGCCGATGGAACAACCCACGGAGATTCCGGTCGCGGCAGAACCGGTCGCTGAGCTTCCCGTCGCGCAAGCAGCGCCGGTAGTCGAGCCAGCGGAAGAAACCGCGCCAGAAGCGGATATTCCTGCATTCGAAATTACGCCTCCTTCGCATTCCGATGCCGGCGAATCGCACGAGATCGATCTCTCAGCGGAGTGGGAAGCAGCAGTTTCCGATGAGCCAGTGGTTGAGTCGGCTGCGGCCGAAGTACATCTGCCGCCTGCTCCAGAGCCGGTGCTCGAAGCCAAACTGCCAGAGCCGGAAGAAGCGCCAGTCTCCGCGGAGGCTCCGCATCCCAGCGTGGTCAGCGACCTGCTGGAAGAGATCAAGTTCTACATTTCGCAATCGATGCTCGACGAAGCGCGCGTGGCTTTGGACCGGTTGCGTGAACTTTCGCCAGAGAACGGCGAAATTCCTTCGTTCCAGTCGCATATCGAAGTGCTGACGGCCGCAGCTTCTATGGTCGAGGCGGCGAACACTGCGGCTGAGCAAGTTCCAGAAATCCAGGAAGTGCAGGAACCGGAAGTCGAAGAAATCCGGATTGAGCCTTCGGCGCTGGATGACAATCTCATCGAGAACCTGCTCACCGATCACGCGCCCGATGCGGAATTCGAGCTGCCGGTGCCTGAGGCAGAGCCGATCGCGGCGCAGACAGCTCCTATTACCGATTTCGAGTTAGACGAGCCAGAAGAGCCCGCTGCCGAGAAGTACGTCGAACCCGAGCACATCCCGGGTATCGTGCACGAGCTGACCCCGATCACGGAAGAGCAGCCGGTTCCGGAGGCGCCTGCAGCTTCGAAAACGCAAGAACCTGCAGCGGAATTCAAGATTGAAGCAGAACACCTGCTCGATATCGAAGAAGAAGTTCCGGAAACATCGAGCGAGCCGTTTGAGGAGCTCGTACCCGCCCCCGCTCCCGCTCCTGTGGCGGAAGAAGAGGAAGAAGAAGAGCCCGGGCCAGTTGTGTTGGAGCCGGAAGTAGAGCCGGAGCCGATGATTGCCGCAGCTTCGCATCCGCAAGATGTGCTCTCCGATTTCGTACTCGATCTCGAGAGTTCGCTTGGGAACGATTTCATGAGCGGCGGCAATGGTAGTTCGCCATTGTCGAGCCCTGGACTTCCAGGATCAGGACCGAGCCTCCCGAATATCCCAGTAATTCCGGTACCATCGATTCCGACGCACGCTGCGGCTGCGAGTTCGACGATCTCCGCAACATCTGGGGCGGCAACCGCCGTTGCAGCAGCTCCGGAAGTCGTGCCCGCGGAAAGCGACGAAACCGTATCTCCTCTTTCCGAGCTGTTTGCGGAATTCAAAGAGGAAGTGGAGGAGGGATCGTCGGATAAGGAAGATCCGGAGACTCATTACAACCTGGGCGTTGCGTTCAAAGAAATGGGATTGCTCGATGAAGCGATCAGTGAGCTGCAGAAAGTCTGCGCGGCGATCGATCACGGCCAGCCGTTCGGGCAAGTGATTCAGGCATATACCTGGCTCGCACATTGCTTCGTGGAGAAGGGCATTCCGGAAGCGGGGATCAAATGGTATGAGAAGGCGTTAGTCGTCCCAGGAGATCAGGAAACTCACACTGCCGTAGAATACGAGCTGGCTTGTGCATGCGAAGCCGCGGGCGATCGCAAGTCGGCATTGCAACACTTCATGGAAGTGTACGGAAGCAATATCGATTATCGCGACGTTTCGGAGCGCATCAAAACCCTGAAAGCCTGAAATCCCGTAGAATCGGAAGATGGATTCTGCGCGCAAGGGGAAAGAACCGGAATACCCCAGACAGGATGCCGACCCTCTGAACGCCAGTACGCCAATCATTACCCAGCCGTCTGCGGCATCCCCGAATCCGCCTGAGCCTGTGCCGCGGCATATTGTCTGGATCCACCGAATTTCCATGGTGGTTTTCGTGGTGTTCTGCATCGAGTTGGGATTATTCATCGCGGTGCTTCCCTGGATCTCGGTGTGGAACCAGAACAGTTTCGTGCTCACTCATCCGGGGTTGCGCGATTTCATCAGTAACAACTTTGTGCGGGGAGCGATTTCCGGACTCGGGATCCTTGATCTGTGGATTGGAATCTGGGAAGCAGTGCACTACCGCGATCCAGTGGCGATCGAAGAAAACGGTCAGTAAGCGCTGACTATAATTCCGCGGCGATAAGCTTGCGGGATGGAAATCAAAACGAAAAGGGAGCGAAGTTCGCTCCCTTTCTACGTTTTCAGCCTGTAACGACTGCGACTTCTATTTGCCGACTGCAGGTTCGCTATTGAAACGAATGCCCTGCTTCTTGCCCGCGAACTGGATTTCGTACATCGAGCGGGTGCCATCGGGATTCATCTTGCTGATGATGCTGTCGTGCTGCGGCGGGTTCTGAACCTCCACCACTTCGCCCGTCGCGGTGGCTACAGTTTTCTTGCCCTGCATTACATTCACCTGGGCGGTGTTGCCGGTGGTGGTATAGGCGAACTTGTAGCTGCCCGGGTTGATTGTGGTTCCGTTGAGCTGGTTCGCGTTATTGAGATTGATCTGCATGTTGGCTGCGAGTGCAAAAGCTGTCGTCAGAACAAATGCGACCAGAACGAGTGCTTTGAGTGTCTTCAAGTGAACATCCTCCTTGGCTTTCATCGCAGACCGCATCACTCCTGCTCCGCACGCTGGCTTTGCCATGTCTAAGCGAAACATAGCGGAATGCGATAGAAACTTGTTGAATGATTGCTAGTGCCGGCCGCAAGCTCCTGGCTGATCCGGCATTGCCTGATATACGCGCCAGAGTACGTCCCACTGCAAATTCTGGCGGTGACCTATGGCACGTCCTCTTGTGCCAACGCACACAATGAAAGACGCGTTGGTAACGACACTGTTAGCAGCATGGGGACGAAAAGTATGGAAATCGGGTTGCATAGCATTCGGTCACATTGATGAAAAGGGGATCTCGAGTGTCGATTGATCGACGCGAATGGGTTCAACGATTCCTGAGTATAAAAATGTGTGAACTGTGCGCGACGCGAATCCTGCTCATTGCGGAAAAATCAGCTGGAGAACACCATCATTTCTTCAGTTCCAGAATCAGCATGTAAGCGTCGGACTTGCCGTCGTTTGACAGGCCATCGAATCTGCCACTGTGCCAGTACGTATCACCGGGTTGAAGCGTGAAGGCCTCCTCGCCCGCATGCGCCTGCAGGGGCGATAGCGCCACGATCAGGTGCTTGCGGTCGTCGGCGTGCTGCTGCATTGTTACTTGCGAGCCGAGACGCACCCGGAAGAGCTTGGCCGTATCGGTCTCAAACAGTTCTGCCTGCTCGTATTCTCCCTGCGAAGATTTGCCGAACCGAACTTCCTGGCAACTTTGTGCTGCAAGCCCGCAGACTGCGGACTTTGGCGCGAGACTGGGGGACACCTCGACTGCAATCAACTGCGCCGTCTCACGCGACTTGTTAACCAGCTTATGCTGCCAACCGCCCTGGAGCAGTTGCATTTCACCATCGTCCAGCGACATTTCGAAATTAGTGTTAAATCCAACCGCGGCAATCGTACTTTTTCCTATGGAGATGAGCAGGTAGTCGCGGGTGGAAGCGCTCACCGAGGCAGAGCTGTCGGCCGGGATGCTGAGTTTTCTTACTGTTATATCCGCGTTGCGCATCTGCACGTTGGTGAAATGGTCTGCTTCCGGGATATTCGGAACGAGTCGATTGGCGCCGCGATGTTGCGCAACGGCGACCATGCTGGTGGCCAGAACGAGGAATGGAACGAGTACATGGCGCATGTGCTTTTGCTCGTAGAGGTTTGTAGCACATTCACCTGCAGGTCTACGGACGACGCGATTTTTGTTCTAAATTTGGAAAAAAGGCGGTTCGGCCGGAAATTTCCCGGTGCAACACTTCAGTAAGGTGTCTGAGCGATATTCCAATTGCTCGCTCCGGCGTGCTCGCGTGAAGATAAGCACACCATGTACAAGCGAATATGGATCATTGCCGCGCTCTTGCTGGGAGCGGCCGCCAGCGCGTTCGCCGCCGATACTGTTTTAACTTGGCCAGCGAGTGGTGAAGGCGCGATGTTGCGTTTCACCGTGGGCAAGCTGCGACAGGTTAATTCCGCCTCCGGTCAGACTGATTATCTGGGCGAGGCGGTCGCAGAAAACCTCGGCACAAAAGCGATTCCTTCCGCTTCGTTCTATCTCTACCTGCTCGACAAGAACGGCAATCGTGTCGGCGAAGGCTATTTGGAGGTAACAGAATTAGCCGCCGGACAAAAGGCCAAGGTTCCGGTCAGCGTGCATGCGATGGGCTCGTTTTCGAGGATGGAATTGAAGCCGCAGCATCTTCCCTCCGACGAGCCGATGAAGATCAAGATGAGCATCACCAGCGTTCCGTCCGGAGCCGCCGTCAAACTCGATGCGCAAGAGTCCGGCGTAACCCCACAGATACTGCCCGTCGCCCCAGGCAAGCACACGCTTGAGTTCAGTAAAGAGGGCTATGCCACGGCCAGTACACCCTTGGATGTTGCCGAAAACGCAATGCCGGGCAGTGTGCAGATTGAGCTGAGTCCGCTAACACTCGACACTGTCGTCTTGCGCGATGGAACGGTACTACAGGGCAACGTCACGGCGGTGACGAGCACCAGCCTCTCCCTCAACGTGAAGGGAAAGCCCACGAGACTGGAGCGCAGCCGGGTGGCGCGCGTGGTGTTCGGAGAACGTAATCCGGCCGCGAGTGCCGTTGCGAAAACAGTCGCAACTCCGTCGCGGGGCAAGAGATGATCTGAGCTCACACCTTGAGCACGATCTTCCCGTAATTTTTTCTCTCCAGCATCAGACGAAACGCTTCGCCAACTTTTTCGAGTGGCATCACGTGGCCGATCTGCGGCCGCAGATGCCCCTGGGCGATCCACGCCGAGAGCTGCTCCCACGCGGGCTTCATGTATTCCGAGTGCAGCGAGAGTTGGCTGAGCCACAGTCCATCGACAGAACAATTTTTCGCGTAGAGCGCGCGGATGTCGAACTTGTGCGTCACGCCGGTTGCCGAGCCGTAGGCGATCAGGTGGCCGCGAAACTTGAGACAACGCATGCTCTTGCCGGTGTGATCGCCGCCGAGCATGTCGAACACGGCGTCGACGCCTTCATCCTTCGTTACTTCACGAATGTGTTCTTCGTAGTCGACGTTCTTATAGTTGATGGGATGCTGGAGTCCCAGACGCTGTGCGCGCGCCAGCTTTTCATCGGAAGACGATGTACCATACATCTCGATGCCGAGCAGTTTTCCGATCTGAACAGCGGCGGTGCCGACGCCTCCGGCAACGGCGTGGATCAGCACACTCGGCGGTTTTTCTGGAGTTAACCGGACGCCTGCGGGCGACCACAATCCGGCCCACCAATAGGCAAAGAGCGCAGTGAAGTAGTTGACGGGAAATGCGGCGGCCTCGGGAATCGTCCATCCATCGGGGATGGGCCATACGAAACTCGGGCGCGTGACAATTCGTTCGGCAAAGGCGCCGCCTTGGGTGTAACCCATCACGCGCTCGCCCGTGGCCAAGATGCTCCCGGCGAATTCGCGTCCGATGACGAACGGTGGCGTGGGTCCACCTGCGTAGGATCCCTGGCTCATCATGATGTCGGCGAAATTGACGCCGCACGCCTCGACATTTACCAGGATCTGATTGTCTTTAGGTTGGGGACCGGGGACGTCCTGCAACTCGAGGACTTCGGGGCCTCCGATTCGAGTGGCGACGATGGCTTTCATGAGTAGCTCTCAGCAATTAGCTCTCAGCACTTAGCCGAGGGAGTTTCGTTTTGCGCCAGAGCGGGCGTTCGATCAACTCTAGAGAGTACTCCCACTATTGGGCTGAAAATGCTAACGGCTAAGATGCTAATAGCTAATTGCTAATTATGCCCTAAAAAGAAATAAACCGGCGCGATTCTCCCCCGAGACATGCGCCGGTCACTTAGGAACCGCCTCCCCTGTACGGGAACGGAACCTAACTTGCAGTTCCGCGTTCAAGGAACGGAACTAGAAATTTGTAAATCTATGGCGAACGCCTGCCCCAAGCAGGCTGACAGCCGATAATCAAGCAGCTTTAACATGCGCTGGGAAGGCAATGGGGGTCAACTTGAAACGGTAAGTTGCTGTTGTCAAACCAGATGACCCGGACAACCCGGGCTGGAAATCGCAGGGACGCCAAAAGGGCACCATTCCGCAACTGTATGACTGGCATCGGTTTTTTGGGCGTGCACCCGGGCGTATCGCGGTGATATAAACCGGGCTATAGGTGGTACAGCCCTTGAACCTGAGGGTTAGCGGAGGGGAAGAGCTTTCTCCCGGCATCAAACTCCGCTATCGGCCGAAATGCGGTTTCGGTCGAAGGGAGGACCCAATTGGACTTAGTACTCGTACGTATCGTCTTTATATTGCTGGTCGCGGCAGCTTGTTTTGTTCTTCATCCCTTTGGACTTAAGCCGGTTCCGGACCTGCTGGTAGGTTTGGTAATCGGCGTCGCGATCATCGTCTTCGAAACTCGTCTGCGAGCGGTGAGCCTGAAGCGCCTGATAGGGGCGGCGATCGGGAGCATTCTTGGGATCGTAGGCGCCTTCCTGTTCAGCAGCGTCATACGGAACAGCATCATGCCAGGCAGCACGCAGAGCTTCCTGATGCTGTCGGTGATGTTGTTCATGGCCTATGTCGGACTCATCGTAGGCGCGAACAAGGGAGACCTGCTGAACCTGTCCGCACTCGGCGGCGTATTCGGCGGCGAGAAACAGAACAAGCGCTCGATGAAGATCCTGGACACCAGCGTCATCATCGATGGGCGCATCGCCGACATTGCTGAAACCGGGTTCCTGGACGGCATCCTTGTGATCCCGCAATTCGTTTTGCGTGAATTGCAGCTCGTGGCCGACTCCGCCGATCCGCTTAAGCGGAACCGTGGACGCCGCGGACTGGACATCCTGCAGCGCATACAGAAGATCGCGATGCTGCAAGTGCAGATCGTGGAAGACGACTATCCTGCCGTGCGCGAAGTCGACCTGAAGTTGATTGAACTGGCGAAGGACTACGAAGCCAAGATCATCACCAACGACTTCAACCTTAATAAGGTTGCGCAACTGCAGGGCGTGGACGTGCTGAACATCAACGAGCTGGCGAATGCCCTGAAGCCGATCGTGCTGCCCGGCGAAGCCATGCGCGTCTTCATCCTGAAAGAAGGCAAGGAATACAACCAGGGTGTCGCCTATCTGGATGACGGGACGATGGTGGTCGTCGACAATGCGCGCAAGATGATTGGCAAGACCATCGACGTAGCGGTGACGTCCGTGCTTCAGACCACGGCCGGCAAGATGATCTTCGGCAAGTTCGACGAACGTGGCGTCTCGATGGTGCAGCCGGCACGTCCGGTAACCGCGGGCTCAGAGCGCAAGGTGGTCAACCAGACGCCGGCGGCTCCGGCAGTCGCAACGGAACATCAGCCGGAATAGAAGCCTTCACCACTAAGGACACAAAGGTCACCAAGGCCCTCCGGAAATCATCCCGCCGGAGGGTTTTCTTCGTGTACCTTCGTGCCCTTTGTGGTTCAGAGGTTTGGTTACCCCTCACTACATTTCGCTTCCAGATGTGTTGTAATCATTGCGACTTCATCATTGAGGCCAGTCATGATTCGAACGCTGCGAGTGGTCGCAGGTTTTGTGTTGGCGTGCGGCATGCTGCTTACTGCGAACGCCGCCGACAATCCGAAAATGGACGCCTTCGCCAAGTGCGTCTCGAGCAAGGGCGCGAAGATGTACGGCACTTTCTGGTGTCCCCATTGCGCCGAGCAGAAAGAACTGTTTGGCGATTCGGTCCAGTACATCAATTACGTTGAGTGCGGCATTCCCGGCTCGCGTCAGATCACGCAGGAATGCAAGCAGCTTGGGCTGAAGCGCACGCCCACGTGGATCTTCGCGGACGGACAGCGCCACGAAGGCAAGATGGAGTTGAACGACCTGAGCAAGCAGACAGGATGCCCGCTGCCATGAAGGACAAACTGGCGCTGGTGATCGTGTTGCTCACACTGGTCGGCATCGTGCTCTCCGGCGTTTCGCTCTACAACCATTACAAGAGCACGCCGACCGACTACTGCGATCTGGGCGACAACTTCAACTGCGACATCGTGAATCGCAGCATCTACGCGCAAGTAGGAAAAATGCCGGTCGCGGCAATCGGGCTCGTCGGCTATATCGTGCTGATGGTGCTCGCGCTGCAACGGCGCGACGAATCGAATCGCTTCCATTTTGCTAGTGCTGGGCGCGCTCGGCGGCGTTGGATACTCGCTCTACCTCACCTACATCGAAAAGTATGTGCTGGCGATGTGGTGCATCATCTGCCTGGGTTCGCTGGCGACCATCTCGCTGATCTTCCTGCTCGTCGCTGGCGCGACATTTCCGCAAACCGTCGGCAGCCTGCAGACTTAGCCGCTGATCAACGCAGATCAACGCTGATCACTTCGTAGCAGATCGGGTACGAGATTCTCGAATCTGCGTTTATCCGCGTTTATCTGCGGCTGACTGTATCTGCTACCTGATTTGAGAGCGATTCTGCGTCCCTGTATACTACAGACCCTTTACTGCTCAGCATTGCAATAAGGTTGATAGCCGTATGAGAGTCATTGTCATTATTCCTGCCGCGGGATTAGGTACGCGCATGAGCGCTCCCGGCAGCAAGCCTACGCCGACGTCCAAGCAATTTGCGGAGTTGGATGGCGTTCCCATCATCGTGCATACGCTTCGGAAGTTCGCGGCCGTGCCGGAAGTCGACGAAATCTATATCGCCATGCGCAAGCCTGAGTCGGAGGCGTTCGAAGCCCGCTTGCAACAGGAGCATTTCGCCAAGCCCATACATATCGTGGAGGGCGGCGAACACCGGCAGCAATCCGTCGGAAACGCGCTCGCCGCTTTGAAAGCCGCGAAGGAAGATGTGATCCTGGTGCATGATGCGGTGCGGCCATTCGTGGACGCCGAAACCATCGGCAACGTGATTGAAGCCGCAGAAAAGCACGGCGCCGCGATTGCAGCCATTCCCGCCTTCGACACGATCAAGCAAGTGGACCGCACCGCGGAAGGCGCGGTGGTCAATGCCACCATCCCTCGCGAACACATCGTGCTGGTGCAAACGCCGCAAGGGTTTCGCTATCACGTGCTGAAAAAGGCTTTCGACGAAGCCGAGCGCGACGGATTCGTCGGTACGGATGAAGCGTCCATCGTGGAGCGTTCCGGCCACGAAGTGTCGGTGGTGATGGGAACGCGGCGGAACATCAAGATCACCACGCCAGATGATCTGGAACTGGCGGAGTTCTTTGCGGGGAAAGAGACAAGCCGCTGATCAACGCTGATCGACGCAGATCAAAACCAATAAAAAATCAGCGTTCATCTGCGTAATCAGCGGCTAAGGTTTGAAATGAGAATTGGGTACGGTTGGGATTCGCACGAATTTAGGCCAGGGATTCCGCTCAAGATCGGCGGCGTCACGCTGCCGCACGACCAGGGCCTCGCCGGCCACAGCGACGGCGACGTGCTTCTGCACGCGCTCACGGACGCGCTGCTCGGCGCGGTTGCCGCTGGCGATATTGGCGGCTATTTCCCGCCCAGCGATCCGCGCTGGAAGGGCGCTGATTCGGCTGTCTTTCTAAAGGAAGCGATCGCGCAAGTGAAGCGGGCAGGATACGCGGTCGTGAATGTCGATTCGACTCTGATACTGGCCGCTCCAAAGATTGGTCCGCATGCGGTGAAGATCCGCGAGCACGTTGCGCACTTACTTGGCATTGATGCGAGCGCCGTCAGCGTCAAAGCCAAGACGCCGGAAGGCATGGGCACGGATCATGCGGCGATTGCGCACGCGATTGTGTTGTTGGAAAAGCAGTAATTGGTAATTAGTAATTAGCCTTCAGCACTCAGCATTCAGTCCTCGGCGGATTAGGGTCGCGATACAAATCCCGCAATGCTCAGCACCAACTTCCTAGTCACTAATTACCAATTACTAATTACTAATTACGAATTCCTGCTCGAGACTGAATGCTGATGGCTGATAGCTAATAGCTGACAGCTGATAGCTGTCTTCAAAAATTTGCGGCTTCCTGCTCGCCACGGACATAGTGCAATAGCAATCTTGCCAGGATGGGATCGAACTGCGTGCCGCTGCCGCGTTCGATTTCACGCGCGGCTTCTTCGATGCTTCGAGCCGAGGCAAACGGACGATCTTCGACCATAGTGGCGTAGGCATCGGCGAGTCCGAGCACGCGTGCAGCCAGGGGAATCTGCTCTCCGCGTAACCCGTCGGGATAGCCAGATCCGTCGTAGCGCTCATGATGATGGCGCACGATCTCAGCAATATTCGCCGACTTCGGGACGCACTCCACAATCTCGGACGAAACTACGGAATGCATCTTGACGATGTAATACTCGTCCTCGGTGAGCGGTCCTTGCTTCATCAGCAGGCGCTCCGGCATTACCAGCTTGCCCACATCGTGCACGAGTCCGGCAAATACCAGGTCTGATAATTCCTGCTCGCTCATGCCGAGCTCATGTCCAAGCACTTCCGCATAGCGTGCGACAGAGTGGCCGTGCCCGGTGGCGTGCAGCTCGCGTGCTTCGGCGGCTCGCGCCAGAACAATAATGGCCTCGCGCATCGGTTCGGGATCGTCCTGCAGTCCGGCGCACATCTTGCGCAAGGTTGCTACCAATTCCTCGGCGGATTCCGGCCCCATGGTTTCGCGCTGCAGGAAGCCCTCGATATAGGAGGCAATCAGCTGGTGCTGCACAGCCGTTGTTTCGCCCTCGGTAAATTCTTCTGCAGTCGACACGCGATTGCCGCCGGCATGCTTGGAGACGTACATCCCTGCATCCGAAACCCGGACGATATCTTCGACGGTGGATCCGTGCAGCGGGAAAGCGGCCACGCCGAAGCTGCCGGTGATGCGGCGCTCATTGAGCATGGGATCGGTCGCGATCCATAGCCGTAGGCGCTCGGACAGAATCTGTGCCTGCTCGATACCGGTTTCCGGCATCGAGGATGACGAACTCATCGCCACCATATCGTGCCACGACGTTTGACTGGCGGCACTTCTGTTCCAGCAGGCGGCCAACGCGAGCCAGCACCAGGTCGCCTTCCAGGTGGCCCATCGTGTCGTTCACTTCTTTGAACTTGTCGAGATCGACCATTACCACGGAGAACGGACGTCCCGCGCGTGAAGCGCGTTTCCACTCCGCCTGCACGCTTTCCATGAAGAAGCGGCGCGTCTTGATTCCTGTCAGTCCATCCGTAATCGACTGCTGCTGCAGCTTCTGGAATACGAACGCGTTGTGCAGCGCGGTGGCCAGCAAGTCGGCCAGCGTTCGCAGCGTAAGCACTTCCTGCTCGGCAAAGGCGTGCGAACGGCGGCTCTCCACATTCAAAACGCCTAGCAGCGTTTCGCCGTAGGTCAGCGGCAGACACAGGACCGAACGCGATTCCGGCAGGATGCCCAGCAACGGTCCGTCGCCTACGTCCTCCACCAGCATCATTTCATTGGTGCGAGCGACTTTCCCGAGAATGCCGGTGCCGAGCGGGATGCGTTTCCCAAGCGCCAGATTTGTAGTTCCGGCTTCCGCTTTGATCTCGATTTCTTTGGTCGCATAATCGAGCACGCCTATGCCGATGTGATCGAGATTGAAGTTCTTCTGGATCTCGTAGACGATTTCGCTCAACATCTGCTCAGCGTCCTGACTGGAAATCGCCGTCTTCGAGATGTTGTTGAGGAAGATGAGGTAGCGCGCGCGACGCTGCTGCTCTTCAAAGAGGCGCGCATTTTCGACGGCCACTGAAACCTGTCCAGCCGCAGTTTGCAGTAGCTCTACATCGCGGTCAGTGAAGATAAACTCTTCGTCATAGTGCAAGGCCGCCATCACGCCGACCGAACGACCTCCCATGAAGATGGGGACAGCGCAAAACGACTGCGCCCGTTGATCCGGCACGAAGGTTATGCCGAGCTTGGACCGCAATGCTTCGAGATCCGATTTGATGAGCAGTGGCTGTCCGGTTCTGATGACATGCTCACTGAAACCGTTCGCCAGTTTTCGCGAGTGCTTGGTCGTGGTTTGGCCGTTGCGCACATCGAACTCGAAGAACAATTCGTCGTCACGTTGGAAGGCGATATAGAAATTGTGAACATCGACCAGCAGCCCGATCTCTTTGTGGATGGCCCGCAACACTTCGTCGGCATTCAAATGCGAGCTGACGACCTGGCCGATTTGCGTGAGCAGCTCGTACTCGCGCGTGCGGCGGCGCGTCTCCTGCATGGCAACATGGCTCTCGAGCGTGAGCCCAATCTGCATCGAGATTCCCAACAATAGCCTGACCTGCGACGGCCCCAGAGAACGGGCATCGCGTTGCGGCAACAGAATGACGCCGAACTTCCGCTCGCGCGTCTGCAAGCTCACGGCCGTCAGGCTGCGGATTCCGTATGCGGACAGCAGCGTTCGCAGCTTGTCGAAGTGTCCTGGCATTCCCGGGGGCAGCGGCTCGGAAAGATGCGGCAGGTTACGCAGAGTCACTACTCCGCCGCGCCGGTACGCCATGTTGATGAGGTACTCAGTCAATCCCTGAGCGTGCAGATCGTGAGCAAACTCCTGTGTGAATCCGACGGCGACATTGGGAAGCACCGAACGCCATTCGTCGCCGACGAAAATTGCGGCGCGCTCCACGCGCACCAGGCTCATGATCCGGCGCAGGATTTTCTCGAATCCGCCAATGACATCGGTGGCACTTACCAGCCGCGAATTGTCGACGTCGAGCGTAGAGAAGAAGAGCGAGTTCTCCTGTACCGTCCGGCGTTCCTGCTCATAGAGCACCACCACCATCGCCATGCCGATCAGCATTTGCGGCAGCGGACCCAGATAACGATCCATGGCAACCAACCGTCGGGCCCACAGACCTTCAAATTGGCCTGAGACCAGCAGCAACGACCAGGCCAACAGCGCACCACCGAGGATCCGGTAGCCGGTCGACTCGCGTAAGCGCCCGACTCTTAGGAAGCTGTACGCGCAATAGGCGAGCAGAAGCGCGATCAGCGTTTCGGTTCGCAGGCGTTCCGGCGCTGCTGGCTGAAACATTCCCCCGGGAAAGTGTTGCCACGTGCCGTAAGTCGCTACGGCAACCCCGATGGTTGCGATGGCAAAGTCAAACCAGTGGAAGCGGAAGCGCTGGTCGCTGACGAAGCGTAAGGAGACGAAGATCGCGAAAGCAGTGGCGATCTGCAGCATCGTCGCGAGGAAAAAGATCCAGGGTCGCGCGTACGCGCTGTAGATGATTCCCTGCAGTAGGAAGCTTGTACAGAATGCTGCCCATCCAGTTTGCCAGATGAGGAAGTAGGTCGCCCGGCTCTGCTGATACAGATAGGCGAAGATCAGCAACAACAGCAGGGCTGTGATCCCCGGGACGACGATCATGCTGACCAATACGGAATCCATGCGAGAGTCCGCGAACGACTCCAATGGGGGGAGGAGCTCAGTTTACGGCGGCGCTGCTGGTGAGCAGAGGTAGGCGATACGAAGTGGACGCGCGCATCGCACCTTCTAGACCGATCTTCCGGTCGTCCAGCGGGCACAGCACAGTGCTAGGACTATAGGTGGTTGCCCTAACGGAGTCAATGGCTTGCGGCCATTTAGAAGCCTTAGACGAAGCCACTAAAACTGTATCAATTTGACACAGTTGAGGTCTAAGTCGCTGTGCCAGAGGAGCTTGGTGCGGCTCGGCTCGGACGCGGCCTACTTAGCCTTCTTTTCTATCCGGGCCCAGCTATCCTTCAGGGCCACTGTGCGATTGAATACTGGCCTGTCCGGCTTCGAATCAGTATCGACGCAGAAATAGCCGAGTCGCTCGAACTGATATCGGCTGCCCGGCGCGGCGTTCGCCAGAGATGGTTCCAACTTTGCGTTGGTAATTACTTCCAGCGAGTTCGGATTCAGGTTGTCGGTGAAGTTCTGACCCTCTTCCAATTCAGTCGGATTCTCTTTCGTGAAGAGCTTGTCGTAGATGCGCACTTCTGTATCGACGGCATGCTCCGCGGAGACCCAGTGGATCGTCGACTTCACCTTGCGGCCATCGGGAGTGTTGCCGCCCCGCGTTGCCGGATCGTAAGTGCAGTGAACTTCAACAACTTCGCCCTGCGCATTCTTCACCACGCTCTTCGCGGTAATGAGGTAGCCGTAACGCAGGCGCACTTCTTTTCCGGGCGAAAGCCGGAAATACTTCGGAGGCGGTACTTCGCGGAAATCATCCTGCTCGATGTAGAGCGTCTTCGAGAATGGGACCTTGCGCGAGCCGGCGTTCGGATCTTCGGGATTGTTCACCGCGTCCATCTGCTCGACTTGGCCCTCGGGATAGTTGTCGATCACGACTTTCAGCGGATGCAGCACCGCCATCACCCGTGCCGACCGGCGATTCAGGTCTTCGCGAACGAAATGCTCAAGCATCTCCAGTTCGACGATGCCGTTCGTTCTGGACACACCGACAGTCCAAACGAAATTGCGGATTGCTTCCGGAGTGTAGCCGCGACGACGCATACCACCGAGCGTGGGCATGCGCGGATCGTTCCACCCGCTTACGCGCCCTTCGTTCACCAGCTGTAGCAGCTTGCGCTTGCTGAGCAGCGTGTAAGTGATCGCGAGTCGATCGAACTCAATCTGCTGCGACGGGAAAATGCCGAGCTGCTCGATGTACCAGTTATAAAGCGGCTGGTGATCGGCGAACTCGAGCGAGCACATCGAGTGCGTAACCTTCTCGATCGAATCCGACTGGCCGTGCGCCCAGTCGTACGTGGGGTAGATCAGCCACTTGTTGCCGGTCCGATGATGCTCAGCGCGCAGAATCCGATACATGATCGGATCGCGCAGGTTCAAGTTCGGCGAGCTCATGTCGATCTTCGCGCGCAACGTGCGCGCACCATCGGGAAACTCGCCGTTCTTCATGCGAATGAAAAGATCGAGGTTCTCTTCCACCGAGCGATTGCGGTACGGACTTTCTTTGCCCGGCTGCGTGAGCGTTCCACGATACTCGCGAACTTCATCTGCATTCAGATCGTCGACGTAGGCTTTGCCCGCCTTGATCAGCTGGATCGCCCACTCATAGATCTGATCGAAATAGTCGGAGGCGTAGTACAAGCCATCCCAATTGAAGCCCAGCCAGCGAACATCTTCTTGGATGGAATCAACGTACTCGGTATCTTCCTTCTCGGGATTCGTGTCGTCGAAGCGCAGGTTGGTTTTGCCGCCGAACTCGTCGGCCAGGCCAAAATCGATGCAAATGGCCTTGGCATGCCCGATATGCAGGTAGCCATTGGGCTCAGGAGGAAACCGCGTCTGGACGTGCTGGTACTTACCGGATTTGAGATCTTCGGCAATTCTCTCTTGCAGGAAATTAGCAGGACGGGACTCAGGAGCGGAATTCACAGCCTCGGGCTCCACGGATGATTTCGAGCTATTCATAAGCATTCTTACCGCTGGGATCAATCTTTCAGTTTACCTGAGAGGGGAGGGTGGAGGCGAGTTGGGGAGGGTGGAGGCGAGTTGGGGACGCTGCTTCACTGCGCGGCACCGAGATCGTAAGTGGAAACGGCAGGCTGGCCACTCGGGTCAATGGCTAGAGCCGTTATTCACTAGGACAGAGCCCAAAGACGCCGGGCTCAGGCAGCTTCCATACAGACGATCCACGCACTTCGCGTTCGCCAGAGACCTCGACGACTGAAACTGCCGTATTGAACGCGAGCAGGTTACCGTGAAGCTGCTTGAACCGTTCTGGAGCAATCGAAACGACTCCGTCGCTCAGCCTGAAGGAATGAAGAACCGTCGGCATTGCTTTGTCTTCAGGATAGCTGACAAACAACAACTCGTCCGTGCTGAGCCAATTTACAGCGTAGCTTGTGGCGACACCATCTATTTGAAGATCGAAAGCCTTCAATCGACCCGTGGCTAAATCCACCATACCGAACCCTGAATCAAAATTTACTAACAACCTGCTCCCATTCGCTGACCACTGTGGTGAATTTGTATACCAGGGCGGACCATTGGGGTCCTTCTGCGGGTCTTCGAGGGTGCTTCTGATTACCGTGATTAGACGGGTCTTGAGGTCCATCAACGCAAGAGGTCCGGCGGCGTCCACTACATCGTTGTCATCGTAAAGAGACTCCGTGTGAATTGCGAACGCGATCTTAGTTCCACTCGGGTCAAAGGCAGGGCCGTCATAGACCTCCCGATGTCCTTTCTCCAACCGCTTATAAACGTAGGGACCGTGTGTTATACGCCTCCATGTTTTGTCGGCCGTTGTCCACAAGAAGAGGTCGCCACCCATCTCTCCACGTCCAAAGGTTTTGAGAGTCGCAATCAGTTCTGTCCCATCTGTATTGACTGCAATCTGTGAAACGGGCTGACGTAGTTGCAAGGGAACTGCGCGAAGAACAGTGCCTGATGCATCCGTTACAAGAACTCTTGCGCCCTCGACAAATGCTACTGCAGCGCGTCGATGATCTTGCGCTAGGACTGTCGTCGCAAGGAGTAGTGCCGCCAGAGCGAGGAAAATCCTAAACAGGACTTGAGTTGTCGTTTGCGAGTGTCCGGTCTTTCCAAGGTAATCGCGCATGTGCCACTTAAGACCCGGCTATCTCACTTCCCCTTGAAACGGCGACGCCGGCAGTCCTTCCCCATTGAACAGATTGCAGTTCGGACTATTGGCCCAGCTGTAGCGAACCTTTACCGGCTCCGGAACAGCCGCGCTCGAGACTATGACACTCTGGCCATCGATGCGCGCCTCGGCCGGCACGAATCTGCCATCAGCGCCGGCGATCTCGAAACTCGTTGCCGCTCCGCCCTTCGACTGCAATGCCGCGGCGTGATCGAACCAGACGCGCAGCGCATGATCTTCACGCGTGATCTGGCGTACAAGCGGTCCTGAATACTCGATCTGCTCGCCATACGCTGTCGCCCGCGCTGCCAGCGCCAGTCGATGTCCTACATCCACCTTGTCTCGCGGATGAACGTCATCGGGATTGCCAATGTCGATGGTCACGGCCATCGCCGTGTTGCGCAGTTGAAGCGTTCGCAGTTGCGCCTGGCGAATCGTGGCCCAATCTTCCGTGGCGTCGGAAGTGAAGCTGGAGATTTGCACGTAGAGGAACGGGAATTCGCCCAGCGCCCACTGGGCACGCCAATCGCGAATCATGGTCTGGAAGAGGCGCTCGTAACTGGGCGCGCGATCGAGCTTGCTGTTGCTTTCGCCCTGGTACCAGATGACTCCGCGAATCGCGTAGGGCGTGAGCGGCGCGATCATGGCATTGAAAAGTTGCGCGGGTGCCCAGGATTGCTGGACTGGGTGCCACGGGAACTTCGGCGGCGCGAGGCCAGCTGCTTTTGCCTTCGCCGTTTCCGCCTGGTGCACCGGTTCAAGCAGAAGATTCTCGGCTTCAGCGTCCATCATGCGTGCGCGCGAAGCGAACACCGGCATCAGCGACGCATCCGCAGTGAGCGCGTCCATGCTCGTCCAGGCTTCGGCGACTGTTCCGCCCCAGTTGCTTTCGATAATGCCGATGGGCACTTTCTCTTGCTGGTGAATCTCGCGCGCGAAGTAGTACGCGACGGCGGAGAATTCGGGCACCGACTCCGGCGACACCTCCGCCCAGCGCTGATCGGCTACCGCATCGGTCAGCGGATATTCCGAGTACGCATGCTTGATGCGCATGATGCGTATGCGCGGGAACTTGGCCGCGGCGATTTCGGCCTGCGGATTGTCGAGCTCGCGCATCTTGAATTCCATGTTTGACTGGCCAGAAGCTACCCACACATCGCCGACCAAAACGTTATGGATCACGATCTGGTTGGAGCCGCTCACCGTCAGCTCGTACGGGCCGCCAGCAGAGGCAGGCGGGAGATACAACTGCCAGCGCCCTAGATCATCCGCAACGGCCGCCCTGGTTTCACCGCGAAACGTGGCTGAGATTTTTTCGGCAGGCTCGGATCGTCCCCAGACGTGGATTGGCAAGTCGCGCTGCAGGAGCATGCCGTCCGAAAATACTACTGGTAGTGAAACTTCAGCCTGCGCGAGCGGGAAAACAGCGAGCATGATTGCGAACAGCCACACCTTGCGGCGAATCAATGCAGAGGCCTCCATTGAGAGAAGAGGCATCATCGATGCTTGCGCGCCAATTCGTCAAGGACGTGGACACGCAGGGCCTCACTTAGCCGCTTCCGGTAGAATCTGCATCCAAGTAGCTGCCGCTTCCTGTGGGGATTGCTCTGTTTAATTCAACGCGCACATTTAAGTTCATCGCCGCATTTCTGTTGTTGCTTGGCACTGTGCCTTTTGCCGACGCTTACTCCGTGCTCACGCACGAAGAGATCGTGGACATGCTCTGGAAAGACCAGATCGTGCCCCTGCTTCAGCATCGATATCCTGGCATCACTGACGATCAGCTTAAGGAAGCTCACGCCTACGCCTACGGCGGGGCGGTCATACAGGACTTGGGCTATTACCCGTTCGGCAGCCATGAGTTCAGCGATCTAGTGCACTATGTGCGCAGCGGCGACTTCGTGCAGCAATTGCTCATCGATAGCCAGACCCCGGACGAGTACGCGTTTGCGCTCGGTGCGCTGGCGCATTATGCGTCGGACACGGAAGGCCATCCGGCGGTGAATCAGTCGGTCGCTATCGAATATCCGAAGTTGAGGAGCAAGTTCGGATCGCGCGTCACCTATGCGGAGGATCACGCCGCACATCTGAAAACTGAATTTAGCTTTGACGTGGTGCAGGTCGCGAAACAGCGGTACGTGTCGCAGCAGTATCACGACTTCATCGGCTTCGAGGTCTCGCAGCCGCTGCTGGAGCGCTCGTTTCCCAAGGTCTATGGGATCCAGTTAAAAGACGTCCTGAAGCATGAAGATCTTGCTGTTGGCACCTACCGGTACGCGATCAGCGGCATGATTCCGAAAATGACGCAGGTCGCGATGATGGCACGCGGTGACGATATGGTGAAGGAACGCCAGGACAAGGCAAAAAAGCAGTTCCTCTACCATCTGAATCGCACGTCGTATGAAAAGGATTGGGGCAAGGATTATAAGCGGCCCGGCGCAGGTACCCGGTTCTTAGCGGCGTTGTTGCGCGTGGTGCCGAAGGTGGGGCCATTCAAGGCACTCGCGTTCAAAAATCCGACGACGAAAACCGAAGACCTTTATTTCAAGAGCATCACCGCATCGGTGGACCGTTATCAGCACTACCTCGTGCAAGATCACTACCTCGAACAGCCGGTCGCGCTGCCGAACCTGAATTTCGATACTGGAAACAAAACTACTCCCGGAGAATACGTGCTGACCGACGAGACGTACGCCACGCTGCTCGATCAGCTTGCCAGGAATAATTTCGCGACGCTGACGCCTGGGCTACGCGACAATATCCTGGAGTTCTATTCGAATCTGAACGCACCGATCGCGACCAAGAAAAAGAAAGATAAGTGGCAGGCGACATTGAAGAATCTGGATCAACTGAAGGCGGCACAGGTACCGGCGACGCAAGTGGCAACGCAGGCGGCGACAAAATGAACCGGCGTAAGGTGTTGCTCTCCTGGAGTGGCGGCAAAGATAGCGCCTGGGCGCTACATCTGCTGCGGCGCGATCCGTCGGTGGAAGTCGTCGCGCTTTTGACGACCTTCAACTCCGAGTTCGATCGCGTCGCGATGCATGCGGTCCGTCGTGAATTGATGGAGCAGCAGGCTGCTGCGGCAGGCCTGCCGTTGTGGACGGTCCCGCTTCCATGGCCGTGCTCAAACGAACAATATGAACAATGCATGCGGCAGATGCTGGATCGGGCCATCTCCGAAGGAGTACAAAGCGGTGGCGTTTGGCGATTTGTTCCTCGAAGACATTCGCGCCTATCGCGAGACGCAGATGGCGAAGGTCAATATGACGCCGCTGTTTCCAGTGTGGGGAATCAATACAACTGAACTCGCGCACGAGATGATTGCCGTCGGGTTGAAGGCGAGGCTCACCTGCGTCGATCCGCGGAAGCTGGATGCCAGTTTTGCGGGACGCGAATTCGACGAGCAGCTATTGCGCGACTTGCCGCCCGGAACCGATCCCTGCGGCGAGAATGGCGAGTTCCATAGCTTTGTCTATGCTGGGCCGATGTTCCGCCATGCGATCCCGATTGAGACGGGAGAGGTCGTCGAGCGTGATGGCTTTGTCTTTGCGGATCTGTTGCCCGCGAGAGAGGCGGAAGCGGCGCTAATCCTGCTAGCCGCGCAAGGCGGCGACAATTTCTGCGACGTCGTGATCCTGAAACAATCGGATGCCCGCGATTCCCGCGGCGCCCGCCGCAACGCAATCGCGCGCGTTCGCGAGCGTGACTCCGCCGAGGGCCAGGATCGGCATGCCGGAAGCGAATCCGGCCTCGACTTTCTTGTCGTGAGTGGCGATACGTCCGCATGCCAAACGTAAGCCCTCCAGACCGACTGCCTTCGCGCTGGTTCCCTGCTTCTCGAAAACCGGTGCGTAGACGACGAAGTCCGCGCCATGAGATTCCGCGGAAAGAATGTCAGCCTGGGCGTGGCAGGAAACGCCGAAGATAAAGTTGCTAGTTGTTAGTTGGTAGTTGTCAGAGGCGTTTCGCGTTTCACGTTTCACGTTTTCCGCACGCCCACCTAATGCCTGCGCCTTCGCCCACACTGCTCGCGCGTCGCTGGCCGCGAAATCATCTCCTCGCAGATGCACGCCGTCTGCACCGCAGGCCAGTGCCACGTCGAGGCGAGAGTTGATCAACAGCCGCGTTTCGCGCTTTGCGTCTCGCGTTTCGCGAACTGCGGCAACCGCCTCCATCGCAAGCTGTAGTAGCTCCCGCGCACTCAGATCGCGCTCACGCAACTGGATCAGATCGACCCCAGCGCGAGCGGCTTCCGCAATCTTGGCGAGCAATCGATCGCGCTGCGCGGCTGGACTGTCTGGAAACTGCCGCCGGTCGGTGATGTAGTACAGGAGCACGGGAGTCAGTCAGTCTCTCAGTCTTTCAGTAAAACAGTTAATGCGAAAAGACTATCAATCATAGGATGCACGCGTCTCGTCCAACCTCTGCGGGCATAAAACGATCGAATCAGGTAGGCCAAATGATGTCAATTGCAATGCAGATTGTATGGCTGTTCGTGCTGGCGATCCCGGTCGCTTGCGTCGCCTGGACAGTAACCCACGAAGAAGCATTCCGCGAGCCGCGCGATTACTGCACCCGCCAGAGCCAGTACGCGCCGTCGGCGCCGAGACGAAAGTTCTTCTACCTGTTCACCTGCGAGTACTGTTTCAGCCACTATGTGGCGGCGTTCTTCCTCATCGTCACCCGCTACAAGCTTCTTTATTCCGATTGGCGCGGGTACCTCATCGCCTTTTTCGCCGTGGTATGGATCGCGAATCAATATATGAGCGTCTTCGGGCGCCTGCGTCTCGACATACATCGCGAGCGCATCGAGATCAAGGGCGTGGAACACGAAGTCAAAGAGAAGATCGAAGACTCGCGCGCCGACCGTGCAGCATGACCTTCCGCAGCTGTTAGCTATTAGCTGTTAGCTTGCAAACATTGCTCCCGGGCGCTTCATGATCTCCGGACTAACAGCTAAAGGCTAAAAGCTAAGAGCTAATAGCCGCCCTACGGCCTCGTCTTCGCGATATCCGGCTCTTTCTCCGGATGAGTTCCGGGCAGGTGGTATTGAGTTAACCCGACGCGCAAATGTTCAAAGGCCGACTCGGGATCGTCGCACATCTTGAACAGATTCAAGTCTTGCTCGGCGATCACGCCTGCATCGACCAGGGCTTCGAAGTTGATCACCTTCTTCCAGTATTCGCTCCCATACATGACCACCACAATTTTCTTCGCCAGCTTTTCCGTCTGCGCCAGCGTCAGGATCTCGAACAATTCGTCGAACGTCCCAAAGCCGCCGGGGAAGACAATCAGTGCCTTCGCCAGGTAAGCGAACCAGAGTTTGCGCATGAAGAAATAATGGAACTCGAAATTGAGTTCCGGCGTGATGTAGCGGTTCGGCATCTGCTCGTACGGCAGATTAATGTTCAGGCCTACAGTCTTCCCGCCGGCCTCGAACGCGCCGCGATTCGCGGCTTCCATGATGCCGGGGCCGCCACCAGTCGTAATCACAAAGCGATGGCGTTTTGAGGGCAGAGTACGGGTCCATGTGGTCAACATCGCCGCCAGTTTGCGCGCGTCTTCGTAGTAGCGCGCCATCTCGACTGCCGCATGCGCGGCTTTCAGGTCGCCCGCATCCTGCGGAGCCGGGACCGCGGAAAACGGCCGCTCCAACTCCTGCAGGGCAACTTCCGCGTCGGAAAGACTATGAAAGCGTGCGGATCCGAAGAAGACGATCGTGTCCTGGATTCGTTCTCGCCGGAAGCGCGACAGCGGCTCCAGGTATTCGGAAAGAATGCGCAGAACTCGTCCGTCAGGACTGTCGAGGAATCGTTTGTTTTCGTAGGCAAGGGGAGAGCGAAATGGAGGTTTATCCGTCATGGGTACCGAAACAGAATATCGGATGCGAGCACAGACGGGAAATAAGTTGAATTAAGAGACTAAGCACGTGAAGCGAGTGTCTAAGAGCTACTAGTTTGTATGCGTGGGGTAGCTAGTAGCTCGTAGCTGACTAAAATCAATTCTAAAGCTACTAGCTACCAGCTACCCAACTGAACCACTAGCCACTAGTACTTCGGCACCTTGGGATCGATCTTCTCGGCCCATGCGTTGATGCCGCCGGTAAGATTCTTCACCTTGGTGAATCCTGACTGGCGCAGGAAATCCACGGCCTTCGCGCTGCGGCCACCCATCTTGCAATGGACGACAATCTCGCGGCTCGAATCCAGTTCGTTCACGCGCTTCGGAAGATCGTTGAGCGGAATCAGGTGCCCGCCGAGATTGCAGATCTGATATTCGTGCGGTTCGCGAACATCGAGCAAGAACGGCTCCTTGCCGGCATCGCGCAACTGCTTCAATTCTTCTACGGTGATGCTGGGCATCTGTGTTTCCACTGGCTTCTCTTCTCCTCGTATTCCACAAAATTCGTTGTAGTCGATCAGGGCCTTGATCGTCGGATGGGTTCCGCACGCCGGGCAGTCAGGGTTCTTACGCAGCTTCAACTCGCGGAAGCGCATCGCAAGCGCATCCACCAGCAGCAGGCGTCCGATGAGCGGCTCGCCCGTGCCGAGAATCAATTTGATCGCTTCCGTCGCTTGCATCACTCCGACGAGACCGGGCAGTATGCCGAGCACTCCACCTTCCGCGCATGATGGAACCAAGCCGGGCGGTGGCGGCTCGGGATACAGGCAGCGATAGCACGGACCTTCTTTCGTCGCGAAAATACTGACCTGTCCTTCGAAGCGAAAGATCGATCCGTACACATTGGGCTTGCCGGTGAGCACGCAGGCATCGTTCACCAGGTAGCGTGTCGGAAAGTTGTCGGTCCCGTCTACGATCATGTCGAAGTCGCGGAACAGCTCCAGCGCGTTCGCGCTCGAAAGCCGCGTGTCAAACTTCACGATGTTGACGTTGGGATTGATCGCCAGCAGCTTATCGGCAGCCGAGTCAAGCTTCTTGCGACCTACGTCGGCGGTGGTGTGAATGATCTGGCGCTGCAGGTTGGTGAAATCGACAACGTCGAAATCGACCACGCCGAGCGTGCCGACTCCCGCGGCCGCAAGATAAAGAGCCAGCGGCGAGCCGAGTCCACCCGCGCCCACGCAGAGAACCTTCGCAGCCTTCAACTTGAGCTGCCCGTCCATGCCTACCTCGGGCATGATCAGGTGGCGCGAGTAACGGAGAACCTCGTCGTTGCTAAGCGCAGCTGCGGTGCGAGTTGTTTCAGTAAGAGTAGCCATAAATTCCAATTGGTAATTGCGGAATATGTAATAGGTAATTGAAAGAGACCTAGCCTTAAGTACCGGCTCGCAATTACCTATTACCGATTACCAATTACCTATTTCCTCCGGCGATCGATGGCACAATCGACAACGTGTCCGTCTGCGCCACGGGAGTGTTTTCTTTTTCCATGTAGCGAATGTCTTCATCGTTCAAATAAACGTTCACGAACGCGCGCAACTTGCCATCTTCGTTATAGAGATGCTTTTTCAGATCGGGATGCGAGGTAGTCAGATTCTTCAACGCCTCGCCGACAGTCGCACCGGGAACATCGACCGCATCTTTCTTGTCAGCATACTGCCGCAACGGAGTAGGAATCAGCACTTTCATCGAGTCTCTCCAATCAATGATGTCTTGAGGGCGCCGGCGGATTCGCCGCGCTTACTTCTCGGGAACTTCCGCCTGCGGCACAGCTGCCTGCGCCGGTGCAGGTACGCCACCCTGCTGAGCGATCGCCACAAATGTGATCGGCTCATCTTCGAATCTCTTGTCTTCTTCGTCGGCGCCGCGCAACCAGAACGAATTCGTGTCGACGGACTTGGCCTTGTCCACACGCGTGATCACGTACGAGCAGCCGATCCAGTGCGCTTCGGCGAAGTCTGTCTTCGACCACTGCGCCGGACAATCCGGATGCGAATGATAGAAGCCCACAATGTCGAGTCCCTGCTCGCGCCCTTGCCGCTGTATGCGCACCAGATCTCGCGGATCGATGTAAAAGCGGTCCTGCGGACGATCCTCACGCGTGTTCTGGCAGCGGATCGTGGTGCTCACGATGCGATGATCGCCATCTTCATTCATGGTGCCCAGCAGCACGCCACAACACTCGTGCGGATAGGTATCTTCCCCATGCCGCCGAATCTCATCGTAGTCCGATTGTTTGAATTCAAGCATCGATTTTAAATTCCGCCACCCGCCAGCAGAGTCTCTTCGTCCCAGAATCTCTCGCTGAGATATTTATCCGCGCCATCCGGTAGCACCATCACAATGACTGCCTTCTGGCCGGCCTTCACCGCTTCGCGCGCCACTTGCAATGCACCTACAACTGCCGCACCACCGGATATCCCCACGAGCAGACCTTCGTCCCGCGCTAATCGCCTCACCATTGCGTGCGCGTCTTCAGTAGAGATCCCCAGATCTTCATCTGCCAATTTAGGATCATAAATGGCGGGCACGATTGCTGTCGCCATATGCTTCGCGCCCTCGATGCCATGAAAGGCGGAATCCGGTTGCAAGGAAATGCAACGGATCTTTGGATTCAGCTCCTTCAGCCTGCGACTGGTCCCGACGAAGGTTCCGCTGGTGCCAAGCATGGCGACGAAGTGAGTGACACGTTCGTCTGTCTGCTCCCAAATCTCATTCGCAGTTCCGCGATAGTGAGCGCGCCAATTCGCATCGTTCCCATACTGATTGGCGTAAAAATATTTCTCTGGCGTGGCGGCATAGAGCTCATGCGCCTTGCGTAACGCCCCATCCGAGCCTTCCGCCGGATCGGTATAGATGATCTCTACACCATAAGCTCTGAGGATTCGTTTGCGCTCTTCCGAGGCGTTCTTCGGCAGGCAGAGCGTGACGCCAAATCCTTCGGCCGCTCCGATCATCGCGTAGGCAATGCCGGTGTTGCCGCTGGTTGAATCCAGCAAGCGCTGCCCCGGCTTGAATTGACCCGACGACCGACCCGTGCGCACGATGTTGGCCGCGGCACGATCTTTGACGGAGCCGCCTGGGTTGAACCACTCCGCTTTGGCGAGTAGTTCGACGCCTGGAAGCTCCTGGCCCAATCGCTCCAGGCGCAACAAGGGCGTGTTGCCGATTGTCTCGAGCAACTTCGAGCCAAGCTTTCGTGCGGGCAGGACTATTTCCGTGTTTTTTTGCACAACGTGCATCTGTTCGGAATCGGTGAAAAGAGGCGGACCCCACGTCCGACACTATATTCAGAGTACTGAAAACACGGGCTCAGCGCCAATCTGCTGAGTTTCGAACACTGCTCCGGGGGAATTCAGCCCTCTACTCTCAAATATTCTCTGCTCAATGGATGCCCATGGACCGCCGCAAGCGTCAAATTCTGCAGCACTTAACTGTGCGGATCGGGACCCTCTCAGTTGAGGTTACCTAAGGGGCCGCACTGACGGCAGTTGCCCAAGTATCCCGCAGTCGGGCCATCATGGTATGGTTTGGTAGAAATTTTCTGAGAAGGTTTACCGATAAATGGGACAGCAGATCGCAACCCGCACTTATGAAGACGCCGTAGCATGGCTGAAAGATCACGGCTTCGACATCCTGGAAGCGCCTGGCGTACAGAACCGCGTGTTCATAAAGAAGAATAATTGTTCCGCGGCGATTGAAGCGACGGCCGACGGCGGCGTGAAGATCTTCGCTTATCCCGGGTTCCTGATCGGCGGCGAAATTGCCAAGCTCATTAATAAGGGATACCAGCAGTTCCTCAAGACGACGAAGACTGAGGTCGCGGCTACGGCCGATCACCTCAAGACGCTTCATCAGTTCACCGAAGAATTGAAAGAAGCTCTCGGCGCCACCAGCCTTTATAACGAATCCCTCGGCACGGTCAGCGAAGAATACAACTACGATCGCGTGAAGGACCGCGCTGAACCCACCACGGATCGGCCCAAGCGTCCGTGGGAAACGAAGGCTGCCGCGAAGAAAGCAACACGCACAAAGCAACGCGCCTAACCCGCTTTTTTGAGTAGCGGAACGTGCGCCGGACTTTTCCTGGGGAACGCATCCGGGCGCCCCACGCTGTAGTACATGAATCCGCGCTCCGCCATCATCTCCCGATCGTAAAGATTCCTCCCGTCGACAACGATGGGATATTTCAGCGTGCGTCGCAAGCGCTGCAAGTCCAGAGCAGCAAACTCCTCCCAGTCACTCAGTAGCAGAAGCGCATCGGCATTTTCGGCCGCGTCGTACGCGCTCTCGGCGAAGGTCACTCGTTCCTGCAGCAGCTCACGGCACTTCGGCATGGCTGCCGGATCGTATGCCGCCACCTCGCAGCCTTCGCGAAGCAGCAGTTCAATCATGGCAATGGCCGGCGACTCACGCACATCGTCGGTTCCGCCTTTGAATGCCAGCCCTAAAACAGCAAGGCGCTTGCCCTTCAGCGTCCACAGCGCATTGCGGACTTTGCGCAGGAAGCGCCGAAATTGCTCTTCGTTGATGCGGATCACTTCGTCGAGAAGGCGGAAGTCGTAGCCGCTCTCACGGGCGACGGCGCGGAAAGCTTTCAAGTCTTTGGGGAAACAGGAACCGCCGTAGCCGATTCCGGGACTGAGGAAGCGATCGCCGATGCGCGCGTCGCTACCCATCCCCGCACACACCTGCTCAATGTCGGCGTCAACGCCTTCACAGATATTCGCTACCGCATTGATGAATGAAATCTTCATCGCCAGGAAAGCGTTAGAGGCCTGCTTGATTAGTTCGGCACTGCGGGCACTCGTTTCGATCAACCGAGTAGGAATCCGCGCCTGATCAGGCTCGGGAATCGCATCCTTCCGGCGCGCGTAGGAGCCGTCGGTCAGCGGCTGGTAGATCTCCCGCAAAAGAGATGCGGCACGCGGACTATTCACGCCGACGACGATGCGGTCCGGGAACAAGAAGTCAGTTATCCCGGTGCCCTCGCGCAGAAATTCCGGATTTGAGGCGATCTCGAAGGAGTTTTCCGGGGCGCCGTTCAGAAGCATGATTCGCCGCATCCATTCGCTGGTGCAGACCGGCACAGTACTCTTCTGCACTACCAGCTTGTATTCGTTCACCGATCGCGAGAGCGCCCGCGCTACGGCTTCCACGTCGGAGAGATCGCAATCGCCACTCTCAGTGGAGGGCGTACCCACGGCGACGAAAATCACTGAGCTGTTTTGTACCGCGTCAGCCAGAGAGGATGTAAACGTCAGGCGAGTTCCGCAATGCCGTGCCAGCAACTCCGGGAGAAAGCGTTCATGAATCGGCGTTTCACCGCGCCGCAGCGCCTCTATTTTCGCCGGATCGCTATCAACGCAGATGACGTGTTGTCCAAGTTCCGCAAGGCAGGCCGACGCGACTAGACCCACATAGCCAGATCCCACCACTGTAACTTGCATGTCTCCAAGCACCCTTTGGAGTGAGTCGCGCGGGAGGACGCCGATTCCTTTGTTGATGCCCTGCTTACCGGATGAGATGTAAGTAGAACAAGCTGGGCGAGCGACGATCGCGGGCAAAATCAGCGTGCCAGAGGCAGCTCGCTCCATTTATGCTGTTCAGGTCTTCCCTTTCGTCGTCCTTTTTGCAAGGAGAACTCTCATGGCGTCGCCAAGCTTTTACGAGGATCGGCAGGCGATACGTAAGCTGCTCGACACCATCAACCAGGCGTGGCTGAACGGTCCACTCGATCAGATGGAAGCAACTCTCGCCACCTGCTTCCACGAGAACATGATCATCAAGGGTCCCGGCCTGCGCGAACTCTGCCGTGGACGCGTCGCTTGCGCGCGCAGCTACAAGGAATTCGTCGAGCAATCGAAGATCATCGATTGCAAGCTGTCGCCGCCGGAGATCGACGTCTCGGGCAACACTGCCGCCTCCACTCTTTCGTGGACCATGACTTACGAAATGCACGGCAAGCGACGGCGCGAATCAGGAGAAGACTTCTTTGTGTTCACGCGTGAAGATGGGCGCTGGTGGGCTCACTGGCGAGTGATCCTGGTGACGCGGGAAGAAAAGTAACCGCCACCTTCGTGGAGCCCGCTCGCCCTCGAGCGGGTGACAATACTTCAATCCCTCAACCAAGCCCTGATCGCTGCGGCTCGGAATTCCCGGCGCTCTTCACGATCGGCGATCTCCGTCGCAAAAAATCCCAAGCACTCCTGGAAGAGCGCGCTGTGCCCCTCTGTGTTCAGTCCGTTTTTCTGTCGTGAACGGTCATCGTTCTGATTTCGACTCATTTCGCCCCCGCCAGCTCCACTACCACGTCGTACAGCACCTTGGGCCCGTGTTTCACCTCTTCTACGCGGATCCGTTCATTATTCCCATGCTCGCTGGCGCCTTCTTCTTCAGTCGCGGTAAACGGCGAGAATCCGTAACTCACCACGCCCAGCTGCCGGAAGCGCTGGTTCTCCGTGTACCCGCCTGAGAGTCTCGGGACCACCGGAGCTCCGGGATAATAGTGCGCCATCACCGTGCGGATCGAACGGAACAGCTCGGTATCCATCGGAGAAGCGTTCGCTACCTCGAAGCTGTCTTTCAGCGGCGTCACGGTCACATTCGTATCGGCTACGACCTGGCGAATTTTCTCCAGGAACTTATTCGGATCTTCCCCTGGAAGCAGCCGCACATCCAGATTCGCCCAGGCCTGCGGCGGAATCACGTTCGTCTGCTCCGACCCGCCCATCATGGTCAGCGAAATGGTATTGCGGAAGAGGAAGTTCAGCGACTCATCCTGGCTGATCATCTCGCGAAATCCTGGATCCTTCATCGCCCGCCGTATGTCGCGAAATTTCGGCGCCAGCGAAGGTGGTTGCATGGGCGCCAGTTGCCGCATGAACTCTTCCATCACCGGGATCACTTTGATCTCGGTCTGATAACTCAGCACTCGCGAGAGCGCCTGCACCAGCCGGTTCGGCGCGGACTCCGGATTCGGACGCGATCCATGCCCAGGTTTTCCCTTTGCCACCAGGTGCAACCAGAAAGGAGACTTCTCGGCCACGTCGAGTCCGATGTACTTCACCTTGTTATCGACGAGCGGATTCTCTCCGCCTTCAGTGATTAGAAACTCGGCATTTTCCAGAAGCTCGCGGTGGTTGGCAATCATCCAGTCGGTACCGCTGTCGTCCACTTCTTCATCGGAAGTCGCAAGAAAGATGATGTCGCGATCGAGCGGTACTTTCTCGCGCTTCAACATCGTCATCACGACCAGGTGCGCGAGACCTTCGCTCTTCATGTCCTGCGCCCCGCGGCCATACATCACTCCGTCAACAATTTCGGCGCTGAATGGCGGAACCTTCCACTGCGAAGCGTCGCTGGTGACCACATCCATATGGCTCAGCATGATGAACGGGCGCTTGGGATTGGGCACAGTAGCCGGAAGTCGTGCCCAGATATTTCCACGCCCGGGCCGGTACTCGAAGGTCTGGTTCTCGATGCCTTCTTCGTCGAGGATGCGCTTGAAGAACGCTACCGCCTTCGCTTCATTCCCCGGAGGATTGGTGGTGTCGATGCGGAGATACTCCTGCATCCAGTTCACGGCCAGCGTCTCGTATTGATTCAGTCGTTCCGCGGGGATCTCCCCCGAGGCCATCGGTGTTTTCGGAACGACGTTCGGAGCCGCCTGCGACCACGCGCCGCAGGAAAGAACGATGACAGCCGCCGCCACGGGTACCCACCGCGCCAGGGCCAGCCAGACTTTGCAGGAAGAATCAAGAAAAGTGCCTATTTTATTGGGCATTCGAGTTCTCAAAGCTATCTCAAAACTGCCGATCTAGCCCGCAAACGGGCTGATAGAAATTACGCGAATTCAGCCTTTCCTACCCATCCAAGGCATCGTATGACTTTCGATGCCACACCGCAGCAATTGATACTAAAGGACTTATAGACGTTCTGTCGCTCTGAAATTTGGCCCTTTGATTGTTAATTACTCCTAACGAGAGCGTCTGCAGCGCCAGAGACTTAGTTCCTCTGGCAGCGCAAAAGGACAGGAGCCGCCACCGCGGCACAAAGAACGCTCGCCGAACCGGAGGAATTGCAATGAAGATTCAAAGCTTAATGGTGCTACCGCTCGCAGCCACTCTAATGGCGCCCGCTTTCGCGCAGCAAGCTCCCGCAACCAGCAGCCCGAGCCAGCCTGCAGCCACGACGAGCGCAGCTGCTACCACTTCCGATCAGAACACCGGGGCCCTTCAGCCGCTGGTGCCTGATACCCACGAAGGCTTCTGGGGGAAGATGAACCCCTTCGCCCGCAAGAAATATGTTCAGAAGCAGATGTCGCCGATCCGCGATCGCGTGAACGAGCTCGATGAACTGACCGCTTCGAACACCAAGTCGATCAAGGACGTCGACGCCCGCGCCACGGAAGGTATCCGCCAGGCATCGGCGAAAGCCGATCAGGCCGACCAGCACGCCGTGGATGCCGGCAACCGCGCCCAGCAGGCGCAGATGACCGCGCAGCAGGCCAGCCAGCATCTGCAGACCGTGCAGACGGCTGTCACCAATCTTGACCAGTACCAGGCCTCAACCGATGCTGAGCTTCGCTTCCGTCCCGGCCAAGTTGCATTGAGCACGAAAGCGAAAGAAGCGCTCGATCAGATTGCCGACTCGGTAAAGGATCAGCGCGGCTACATCATTGAAGTCCAGGGATTCGCCCCGGGCGCCAGCCAGGCTTCCATCGCCTCGTCGCAGAAAATGGCTGACTCGGTCGTCCGTTACCTGGTCGTCGACCATCAGGTTCCGGTCTATCGCATCTACACCCTGGGAATGGGCAATGCGAAAGCAACACCTTCTGCCCAGACCGAACAGGCTGACGCCAACGGTAAGGCCGTAAAGCCCTATCGCGGTGCACGCGTTCAGGTCACGGTGCTGAAGAACAGCGGCGTCGAGTCGCTGAACAACCAGGCCATGGCAACTCCGGCGGGCCAACCAGCCGCCACGACACCTCAGGCAGCGCCATCGCAGTCCTCCCCCAATAGTTCGGCGCAGCCTCAGTAGGATCGGGCTCAGCCTGTATCCTCGAATCCCCATCGCGTGACGAGCGCGGTGGGGATTTTAGTTTTTGCGGAGTTTTTAGTTATTGCGGGTGTTTTGGTTTTTGATTTGTCATCACGAGGTCGCGCAGCGGCCGAGGGATCCGCATTTCGGCTTGCCTCTATCGCAGACCACTTCCTGCGCCTTCTCCTGCCTCTGTGCCTCTGTGGTGAAAATCCTCCTCGGAGAATCAGGCAAGAACTTCATCCGAATGGGCAAGCTCTCACCCAGCAACCCGTCTAAACTTCTTCCTGAGGCGAAGCATCATGCAAAAGCGCAAACTTGGAAAAAGTAACCTGGAAGTCTCGGCCATCGGACTCGGCTGCATGGGAATGAGCTTTTCCTACGGTCCGCCCAAAGACAAGAAAGAGATGACCGATCTTCTCCACGCCGCCGTGGATCGCGGCATCACCTTCTTCGACACTGCCGAAGTCTACGGGCCTTTCACCAACGAAGAACTCGTAGGCGAAGCCCTCGCTCCCTACAAAGGCAAAGTTGTCATCGCCACCAAGTTCGGCTTCGATCTCAGTGGCAGCGACAATCGTCCGGGAGTCCCCGGCCTGAATAGCCGCCCGGATCAAATCAAGCGGGCTGTCGAAGGCTCGCTCAAGCGGCTGAAGCTGGAGACGATCGACCTGCTCTATCAGCATCGCGTCGACCCGAACGTGCCCATCGAAGACGTAGCCGGCACCGTAAAGGAACTGATTCAGGCGGGCAAGGTCAAACACTTCGGAATGTCGGAGGCAGGCGCGAAGACAATTCGTCGCGCACACGCCGTTCAGCCGCTCACTGCGCTGCAGAGCGAATACTCGCTGTGGACGAGAAAGCCGGAGAAGGAAGTGATTCCGACTCTGGAGGAACTCGGTATCGGTCTCGTGCCCTATAGTCCTCTCGGTAAGGGCTTCCTGACGGGCAAGATCGACGAGAATGCGAAGTTCGACAGCACTGACTTCCGCAGCACGCTCCCTCGCTTCACACCGGAGGCTCTCAAAGCCAATCAAGCGTTGATCGACCTGCTCGGCACCATCGCGAAGCGCAAGCATGCCACTCCTGCGCAGATCGCACTTGCGTGGGTGCTCGCACAGAAGCCGTGGATGGTTCCGATCCCCGGCACAACCAAGCTACATCGCCTCGAAGAAAACAACGGCGCGCTCGCAGTCGATCTGACATCAGAAGACCTTCGCGAAATCGACGCCGCCGCGTCGAAGATCAAGGTAGAAGGCGATCGTTACCCCGAACGACTGGAGAAGATGACGGGACTGTGACCGGCATAAACTCCGGTTCAAAATAACCTCTGCGCAACGCTGTCCGCGCACCACGTAACGCGAAATCTTGTCAACGTGAGTTCGCTACAACTAAGGTAAGTCTATGAATCATACAAAAGCTTATTCCGCTGCAAGTGCCACTGCTCCTCTACGCTCCGCCACCATCACGCGACGCGATCCAACCGCCAATGACGTACAGATCGAGATTCTCTACTGCGGCATCTGCCATTCCGACCTTCATCAAGTGCGCGATGAATGGAACGCGTTCATGCCCACTGTCTACCCTTGCGTGCCTGGTCACGAAATTGTCGGTCGAGTCACCAAGGTCGGCTCCGCGGTTTCCAAGTTCAAGACGGGCGATCTAGCGGCGGTCGGTTGCATGGTTGATTCCGATGGGACTTGTCCTGAGTGCAAGGCGGGCATGGAGCAGTTCTGTGCGAATGGGACTCTGACGTACAACTTTCCCGACAAACATCTGGGCGGCGTAACGTACGGCGGATATTCAGAGAGCATCGTCGTCGATCAGCGATTCGTGCTGCACGTGCCCTCTAATCTAGATCTCGCGGGAGTCGCGCCTCTCCTCTGCGCCGGCATCACTACGTACTCGCCGATGCGCCACTGGTGCGTCACCAAGGGTAAAAAGTCGGCGTGGTTGGAATCGGCGGACTCGGCCACATGGGCGTCAAGTTTGCCCATGCGCTCGGAGCCCACACCGTGGTCTTCACCACTTCGCCCAACAAAAAAGAAGACGCTCTTCGCCTCGGTGCCGATGAAGTAGTCATCTCACGCAATGCGGATGAAATGCAGAAACACGCTGGCAGTTTCGACTTCATCCTCGATGCGGTTTCGGCCGAGCACGACATCAACGCCTACATCAGCCTTCTGCGTCGGGACGGAAACATCACTCTTGTCGGTGCGCCACCGAAGCCCCTCGCGGTCTCGGCCTTTGGCTTAATCATGGGGCGCCACAGCCTCTCCGGTTCGGCCATCGGCGGTATCGCCGAAACACAGGAGATGCTCGACTTTTGCGGGCACCACAACATTACTTCCGACGTCGAAGTAATTCCTATACAGAAGGTCAATGAAGCCTACGGGAGACTGCTCAAGTCGGATGTGAAATATCGCTTCTCGATTGATATGGCTTCTCTCAAGTCTGAATGAACGAGTCACGAGGCAAGCATTCCCGGAGGAGAAGAACTCCCAGACCGCAAGGAGTGGAACATGCGAGCACTACTCGGTTGGACGCTGGCAGTTGTTGTAGCGATGAGTGTAGCCTCCGCCGCACAGACCAAAGCAAACAAAGTCGCGCCCCCGATCTCTGACAGGGAAAAATTGATCGGGGCGTGGCACCTCGTATCGCTAGGAGAGCCGGGAGCGGATGGCAAGGTGAACAGCGTCCCCGGTTTGATGGGAATGCTGATCTATACCCGGGATGGCCACATGTCGGTTCAGATTATGTACCCCGCGTCTGCGGCCGCCCTTTCCAACGATTACGTCCTGAACGGATATGAGGCTTCTTTCGGCAGCTACGACATCGATGAAGCGAAGCACACGGTCACACATCACCCGCTGGGCTCGATTACGCACGGGCTTGTCGGAAAGGATCTGCTGCGCGCATACCAGTTCACCGATGACGGTCATCTGATCATTAAGTCGGCTCGGCCTGATGAACACTGGTTGGTTACCTGGGAACACTACTGATCGATCTCCAAGTACCGTCAAAGATAAAGGTCACGCGATGACGACATGGCTGAAAGACGAACTGCGCAGGATTGCTGAGACCGATGATCTGCACATCGCGCCGTTCCGCGACGATGGAAAGACATATGGCACCCCTACCTGGATCTGGTCTGTGGTGATCGACAACTCGCTCTATGTGCGCGCGTACAACGGGACGAAGTCTCGCTGGTACCATGCCGCAATGAAGCAGAAGGCCGGAAAGATCACTGCGGCGGGCATCACAAAGGAAGTCGTCTTCGAGCCGGTCGACGGCGCGATCAACGACCGCATAGATGATGCATACCGGGCGAAGTACAAAGGTAGCCCGTATCTCAGCCCGATGATCGGCGCCCGCGCCCGCTCCGCTACGGTGAAAGTCGTGCCGCGCGACAGGGCACCCGAAAAATGAGCCTCGAGCGCTTACAACAATTACCACGATCATGAAATGAGGAAATTCAAGAATGGAAATCAAAAGAGCTGGCTCACAACCGTCGGGTAAAGGACCCGCGGACTGGTTTACCGGAACCGTGCGGATCGATCCGCTATTCCAGGCGCCTGATCCCGCGCTGGTGCAAGGCGCCAGCGTGACCTTTGAACCCGGCGCGCGCACTGCCTGGCACACGCATCCACTCGGGCAGACGCTGATCGTTACGGCTGGCGTCGGACGGGCACAGCGTTGGGGCGGTCCCATCGAGGAGATCCGTCCCGGTGACGTGGTCTGGTTTTCACCCGGCGAAAAGCACTGGCACGGCGCCTCCCCGAACACTGCCATGACGCACATCGCCATTCAGGAGAAGAAGGACGGCAAAGTCGTCGACTGGATGGAGCACGTCAGCGACGAGCAATACCAGGGCTGATCTCGGCCAGAGCTTCGCGGATTCCAAGGAGGTATTCTCAAGGCTTGAAAGCGAACGGAGAAATCGCGACTCCAGCACGGCCGACGCAACGGAGCCGACAAACGGAACCAGACCTGGCCAACCTCGCACGCCTGCTGTCCGCCTGTGCCCCGCACGACGGCAGCTTCGAACTGCGCATCCCAGGCGTGCACGCCAGCCGCTTTTCACGCGTAATGGCGAACTGTGTACATACGCTCCGCATACCGTCGTTGTGCATTGTGGCGCAGGGAGCGAAGACCGTGATCGTGGGTCAGGAGACGTTCGAATACGACGCATCGCGCATGATCGTATTCTCCGTGGCCTTGCCGGTTGCTTCTCAAATCACCAAGGCTAGCGCTTCCAAGCCATACCTTGCCCTGAAGCTCGACCTCGAACCGCGCAAGGTTGCTGAACTGGTCTTGAAGGTTTATCCGCAGGGTCTGCCTCCCGTTCAGGAGAGGAGCGCCGTTTATCTCACTCCGGCCGACGCCAGTATCGTTCACGCCGCCATGCGATTGCTGGAGTGCCTCGGACAGCCCGGAGACATTGAATTGATCGCGCCGCTTGTACTGGATGAGATCTTGATCCGCCTGCTGCGCAGCCCAATTGGTATTCGTGTAGCGCAAATGGGATTCGCCGAGTCCAGCGTGCATCGAGTTGCCAAGGCGATCTCCTGGCTGCGCGACAACTTCTCGCAGCCGATGAAGGTCGAGGACCTGGCCGAACTGGTGAACATGAGCGTTTCCTCGTTTCACGAACATTTCAAGTCGGTGACCTCGATGAGTCCGTTGCACTATCAAAAGGTGCTGAGGCTGCAGGAGGCGAGACGCCTGATGTTGTCGACGATGGTGGACGCCAGTGCTGCGAGTCAGCGTGTGGGTTATCTGAGCGCTTCGCAGTTCAGCCGGGAATACAGCCGCTTCTTCGGCACAGCGCCAACCCGGGACATCGCGAAGCTTCGGCAAGATACTCGCTCGTACGCCTGACCCAGACGTTGCGCAAGGGGAACCGTCGAGTTCCACCTTCAGATTGGTATCGGGTGCCCCACACATCCCCAAGGACAGGCTACTATAGCTATATGATGTTAATGTTAGTGGTTGACATAGCTATAAGTTAATAGTACGTTTGTTTCTGATTCGCGGGGGCGGGTGCCCCACACAACCGGCTGTTGGTTGTGAGGGAACAGAAGAGGGGAAACCGTCTTAGCACGACGTTTCGTTTCGGGAACAGCAGCAGCTAAGTCCTTTGTTATGCCGGAGAGAGCACTTAAGTCCTTTGTTATGCCGGATGTACAGGGGCACTGCCTCGTAAGTCCTTTGTTTGCCGGAAGAGAGGGGGGGGGGGGGGAGTGACTCAAGAGTTAACTCTTGGAAGGGTTTCAGCGGCCCCATTAAACTGGCTGTGATGACCACCATCTGGTTCTCCCCCTATATTTCTCCCGTCGGTCAGCTTTTGCTGATGGCCAGCGAACGCGGGCTCCGCGCGCTGGAGTTTGACTTCCAGGGCAGACGCCTCGCCGCCGCCGAAAAGCACGAATCCGGGCGCGAAATCATGGCTCGTTCCGACGAGCATCTCGATCCCTGGCGCGGTGAACTCGACGCATACTTTGCCGGCAAGCTCCGCGTCTTTGCTCAGCCGCTCGATCTTCACGGAACCGAGTTTCAATTGCGCTGCTGGAATGCCCTGCTGGCGATTCCCTACGGCGAGACGCGCTCCTACGGCGATCAGGCGCGCACCATCGGCAATCCACGTGGATTTCGCGCCGTGGGGATGGCGAATCACGACAATCCCATCGCCATCATCGTGCCCTGCCACCGCGTGATCACCAGCGATCACAAGCTGGGCGGGTACGGCGGAGGCCTCGACGTAAAAGAAAAGCTGCTGGATATGGAAGGCGCAGTCTGGCGCCGTCAGCAGACCATCGAGTTCGCCCATGCCGGGTGAACCGACGCGCTGCGAGTGGGCGCGCAATCCGCTCTCGATCGAATATCACGACCGCGAATGGGGCACTCCGGTTCACGACGATCGTGTGCTCTTTGAGTTTTTGATTCTCGAAGGCGCGCAAGCCGGCCTGAGCTGGGACACGATTCTTGCGCGCCGCGACGGATATCGGACTGCTTTCAGCAAGTTCGACCCTGAACTGGTCGCCCGCTATAACGCGCGCAAGATCGAATCGCTCATGAAAGACGAGCGCATCATCCGCAATCGACTGAAGATCGAATCGACGATTCGAAATGCGAGGGCATTTTTGAAAGTTCAGGAAGAGTTTGGCAGCTTCGACCAGTATGTCTGGGATTTCGTTGGCGGCAAGCCTCTCGTGAACCGATGGAAGTCGCTGGCCGACATCCCGCCCCACACGCACTACTCCGATACGCTTAGTAAAGATCTTGGCAAGCGCGGCTTCAAGTTTGTGGGCACGACCATCTGCTATGCGTTCATGCAGGCCGTCGGACTCGTCGACGATCACGTCACTACTTGCTTTCGCAAGCCGCAACTCGCAGCCGCGCGCACCACTTCCGTCTGATGGATGGAGGGTGCCCCACCCTCGCCGTTGGTTGGCGTGGGTGGGTTCTCAAAAAAGCGTGCTACATCTGCGGTGGAGTGGTTGTCGAAGGAGCTGTCGCGCCCGTCGTGCTTCCGGCACCTGCACCGGCATTACCGCTCATCGAGCCGGATGGGCTCGAAGCGGCGCCGCCGCCCGCGACAGTCAGCCCATCGACAACGCTGCGGTTTCCGGAAAACGATTCGGCGATTCGCCGCGCCATGTCTTTGTCGCGCGAGTTGGGGACTGATCCCGAAAGCTGAACTGCCTGCTCCGTAACAGCCACGTTAATGTTGGCGTTGTTTAAGATCTGGATCGTTCTTATAGGCAGACTGGATATCACTCTTCACCTGATCCGAACTGATCACCGATGGCGCTGCGCCTGCGGCCGTCGTTCCCTTCGGCGTCGAACTCTGCGCGCTGTTCATGTTCCCCGTCGTGCTCTCTGCCGATCCGGCCTGGCTGCCCACGCTCGAAGACGTACCGCTTGCTTGATAAGCGACGGTCGTCAGCTGCGGAGGATTCGTGGGCTGAGGCGTAGTTTGCGGCGGAGGCGTTGGCGTCTGATCGGGAGCCGTGCCTGGAGTCGAGCTGGGCGGAGGCGTGTTTGGCTGTTCGCTCATGGGAGCAGTCTGGTCAGTCGTGGAGTTCTGATCGGGATGCTTCGTCATCTCCGGATCTGCGTTACTACCAACGCTGCCAGGAGAAGTGTTGCCCGGCGCCTGGGTGTTATCGGGACTGCTGGAGTTCGGCGCGTTCTGGCTCGAATCCGGTTGCTGCGGAGTCTGTTGACTGGGACTGCTGCTGGTTCCCTGCGAAGCTGAGCCGCTTGAAGAAGACGACGAGCTTTGCGGGAAGAAGTTGTTTTGCATGCGCGGAGGAACGCCTCCTTGCTGTTGTGGACCAGCCGCTCCCTGTGGCGCATTCGGGCTGCCCGGTTCCGCAGTTGTGGGGTTCCCGGAAATGCCGCTGTCGGATGGCTTTCCCATCGAAGTAGCAGAAGCGCTGCTGGTCCCACCCGGATTCGAGACCGAGATGTTTTCCTTCACCTTCTTCACGCCGGGGACGGAAGAGGCTATGCGCTTGGCTTCTTTCTTGTCGTTCTTGTTGGGAACCGTTCCGGTCAAAACCACTTTGCCGTTTTCGACGGCAATCTGGACGTTCTGCAAGTCTGGATTGGTAGAGAGCTGATCGTGTACCTGGCGATGTAGGGTCTGATCGTCAGCGGTGCTGGCACCTTTCGATGCGCTCGTCTGGCTTGCTCCCGCCGCACTTTGATCGCCGCCGCCTGTCCCGGGACTGTCGGGCGATGCGCCAGGGTTGGCTGTGCCTTGCGCAAGCAGAAATCCCGATGTACTTACCGCAAGCGTTAACACAGATATTCTGAGTAGCTGCTTCATGAGATGTTCTCCGAGTTGCTGTTCGAATTGCTGAGACCGATCGCTCCTGGCAGATGAAGAAGGCGAAGGGCGCGCAGGGGCCCGGCCAGAGCAAAACCGTTACACGCAATTAACTGCACGAATCGCACCAAACGACGGAAGGAATGTGCAGGTGAGTTCAGGCGATTCGGTTCTTCACCTGCGAGATTCTGCTGTTACTAAAGCTCACGAACGGCATGCGTGTTGCTTGTAATGGCATGCTCAGGGTAGGCATGCCGGTGCACACATAATGAAGGAGCGGGAAAATCAGCTGTTCTGGAGTTACACGCCGGACGTTACTTTCTTCCCGATGCAGTATCGGTATAGACTTTTAGCTGTGGCGGGACATTCTCACGATCACGGCGCTTCCGTCAGCGTACTTCGAACTTCGCTGCTGCTGACCCTCGCTTACATTGTCCTGCTGATCGTGATGGGGGTGCGGTCGCACAGTTTGGCCCTGCTTTCCGAGGCTGGCCATAACGTTTCCGATTTTCTGGCAATCCTGTTGTCGCTCGGAGCAGCGTTCCTGCAGCGCCGTCCGCCGAGTGCCACCAAGACCTTCGGCTACCATCGCGCGGGAGTGCTCGCGGCGTTTGTGAATGCCCTGCTGCTGGTCGGGATTGCGTTTTACATCTTCGTGGAAGCAGCCCAGCGTTTGACCCATCCGCCTGCGGTTGGCGCGGGAACGATGATCTGGGTCGCGGCCGTCGGCGTCGCGCTCAATGGCCTGATCAGTATCCTGCTATATCGGTCGTCGCACGACATCAACACGCGCAGCGTCTTCATTCACATGCTGGGGGACACGCTCTCCACGGCTGCAGTGATCGCGGGCGCGTGGACCATCCTTGCGACTGGGAAAAACTGGATCGATCCGGCGCTGTCATTTGGAATCGGCGCGCTGATCCTGTGGTCATCGTTCGGCATCATCCGCGAGACCCTGAACATTCTGCTGGAAGGCACGCCGAGCGGTATGGAACTGGATCGGGTAACCAGCGAGATTTGCTGCATTCCGGGTGTGAACGATGTGCACGATCTGCACATATGGAGCATCGGCAGCCACATGCACGCGCTCTCCTGCCACATCAGCATTGCCGATATTCCGCCGTCAGCGAGTGAGCTGATTTTGCGCGATGTGCAGGAACGGCTGCGCGCTTCGTTCAACATCCAGCACACCACCATCCAGTTTGAACATGCGGATTGCGAGATTGCGCATGGCTGCGTGATGCCGGTCGTCGATACCCCCAGCACGAACACAGACACTAAGCGTCAAAACATTAACCACGGATTAGAAAGATCATCACGGATCTTTAAGAGCTCAAGCATCTGTGGTAATCCATGTAATCCGTGGCCGGGTACTTTCGACGCTACCAGCTACTCCCCCGCTACCGTAAGCCCATCGATCCGCAGCGTTGGTGCGGCCACCGATCCGCGGAATTCCAGGTCGCTGCCAATCTCCGAAATGCTGTTGAACATATCTTTGAGATTTCCGGCGACTGTGATTTCTTCCACCGGGAATGCCAGTTGTCCGCCACTGATCCACATGCCGCTGGCGCCACGCGAGAAATCGCCAGTCACCAGATTCACGCCAAAGCCGAGAAACTCGGTGACGTAGAGTCCTTCTTTTACATCGCCGATGATCTGTTCGGGTTTGCGCTCGCCAGCTTCGAGATAGAAGTTGCCGACGCCAATGCCCGGCGTTCCCGCCAGACCGCGCGAGGCATTGCCAGTGGTCTTCATGTTCAGCTTTTTCGCGGTGTAGGTGTTCAGCAGGTAGGACTTCAACACGCCCTTGTCGATCACCAGCGTGCGCCGCGACTTCACGCCCTCGCCATCGAAGGGCGAAGTGCCAAAGCCTCCGGGCATGGTGCCGTCATCCACGACGGTTACGTTTTCGCCTGCAACCTTCTCTCCCAGCTTGCCCGCGAGGAACGACGCGCCACGATAGATCGAATCGCCATTCACTGCCTCAGCCAGGCTGTCGAGCAGTGACCGCGCCACCATCGGATCGAAGATAACGGGCACCTGCGAGGTCTTCACCTTGCGCGCACCGAGGCGCCGCAGCGTGCGTTGCGCCGCGACTTTCCCCACTTCTTCTGGTGAGTCGAGCAGCTTGATCGAACGCGCCACCGAGTACCAGAAGTCGCGCTGCATGGCACCGCTCTCGTCTTTTGCGACGGGCACGGCCGAGACCGAACAATATGAACGCTTGTATTCGCCTACGAATCCCAGCGAATTCGCCAGCACTTTGCGTCCATCGGCGGCATCGAACGATCCGCCTTCGGAGTTCTGTATGCGCGCATCAGCCGACGTGGCCGCTTTCTCGGCACGCCGCGCGTACTCGATGCGCTGCTCGGTCGAAAGCGAATACACATCCTGATAGTAGAGATCGAGATCGGTGTCGAGTTTGCCGAGCTCGCTCGCCTGCGGCAGCCCCGAGACCGGATCTTCCGAAGTGATTCTCGCCAGCGATACTGCCGAGCTCACCAGCTGATCGAGTCCTGCGGGCGAAAAATCGCTCGTATACGTACTCGCAGCCCGCTGACCATGGAAGACGCGCACGCCCAGCACCTTCGCGCCCGACTCCTTCAGCGTCTCCACCTGTCCTAAACGCACTACCGTAGAAAACTCGTTTCCCTCGCGCGCCACGGCCTCTGCCGCGGTCGCACCGGCGCGCATGGCGAGATCCACTACTTCAGTTGCTACTTCCTTCAGTTCCATTGATCTCTTTTCGGGATTACTTTGCGTGAACCGTTTCCGGTTCCGCGTGCTTCGTTTCTTCCTTGAAGCGCTTGTGGCTCTCGACAATCACCGAGCGCGCCGTGGCTGCGTCCTGCCAGCCGAGCATCTGCGTGCGCTTGCCCTCGAGGTCTTTGTAGATGGCAAAGAAATGCGAAATCTCACGCATCATGTGCGGATAGATCTGCGTGTAGTTGTGCACTTCGCGATAGCGCGGATTGTGCTTCGCCACTGCAAGAATCTTCTCGTCCTTCACGCCTTGGTCGAGCATCTCCAGCATGCCGATTGGACGCACTTCGATCAGGCAGCCCGGAAAGCTCGGGGTATCGACGAGAATCAGCACGTCAAGCGGATCGCCATCGGTGCTAAGCGTCTGCGGAAAAAAGCCGTAGTCTCCGGGATAGTGCACCGGAGAAAACAGGTTTCGATCGAGACGGAAAACATGCAGTTTCTTGTCGTACTCGTACTTGTTGGTCTCGCCGAGCGGAATCTCAATAATCGCGTTCAGGACCTCGGGAACCTGTTCGCCAATCGGAAGATTTAAGTAGTCAGCCATTGTGCAAAGCTAGTCTTTCAGTCTTTCAGTCTTTCAGTCTTTCAGTCTCTCAGTCTCTCAGTCTCTCAGTCTTTCGGTATATCAGTACGTCAGTACCTCAGTTAAGGCGGGTTGCCCTAAACTGAAAAACTGATGCACTGAAATACTTACTACCTCGCCGTTCCACCCACCGTGATTTTGTCCACCTTGATGGTCGGGATGCCCACACCCACCGGCACCGACTGTCCATCTTTGCCGCAGGTTCCCACGCCTTCGTCGAGTTGCAGATCGTTGCCCACCATCGACACGCGCGTGAGCACGTCCGGACCATTGCCGATCAGCGTGCAATTTTTCAGGGGCGCGCCAATCTTGCCGTCCTCGATCATGTAGGCTTCCGACGCGGAGAACACGAACTTGCCGTTGGTGATGTCCACCTGCCCGCCTCCGAAGTTGGCCGCAAACACGCCGCGCTTCACGGACTTGATGATGTCTTCAGGCGAATCCTGCCCCGCGAGCATGTAGGTATTGGTCATGCGTGGCATGGGAATGTGCTCGTAGCTTTCGCGACGTCCGTTACCGGTATTTGGAATGCCCATCAGCCGCGACGACAGCTTGTCGCTCAGGTAAGCCTTCAGGATTCCGTTTTCGATGAGCACCGTCTCGTTGGTGCGATTGCCTTCGTCGTCGACGTTGAGCGATCCGCGCCGCGATGGCACCGTGCCGTTATCGACCACCGTGCACTTGTCGCTTGCCACGCGCTTGTTGATCAGACCAGTGAAGGCCGACGTTCCCTTGCGATTGAAGTCCGCTTCCAGACCGTGGCCAATCGCTTCGTGCAACAGAATGCCTGGCCATCCGGGACCGAGCACCACTTCCATCTCGCCCGCTGGAGCCTCGCGCGCGTCCAGTTGGATGATGGCCTGGCGCGCTGCTTCTTCGGCGAAGTGTTCCGGCGTCTTCTCGGTCTTGAAGAAGTCGAGTGCGACGCGCCCGCCGCCACCAGAACTTCCACGCGACGACTGACCCTGCTCGTTCTTGCCGATGCACATCACGCTCATACGCGCCATGGGCTGCGAATCTTCGGCAAAACTGCCGTCGGAGCCGATCACCAGGATCTGCCGCAACTCGTCGGCATAACTCACCCGCACTTCGCGAATACGTGGATCGTGTGCACGCGCCGCGCGATCGCCGCGCATCGCCAGTTCCACCTTCTCTTGAACATCGGTATCTACTGACGCCAGCGCCACTGGGTACAAATCCCGATTGCCGCCTTCTTTCAAATCGACGGTAGGGGTTTTGGCCGGACCACTGGCAATCAGCGCCGCAGTCTTGGCCGCGCGCTCGATCTTCTCTGGCGCAAGGTCGTCGGTATAGGCGTAGCCGGTGCGTTCACCCGAGATCACGCGCACGCCGCAACCCGCGGAAATGCCGCGGGAAGCCGATTTCACAATCGATTCGTCCACGCTGATGGACGTCGTGGTGTGGTATTCGAAATAAAGGTCGGCGTAATCTCCGCCCGCCGAAAGAGCCGCTCCGAGGTAGCGTTCGAGCGCATTTTCGGTTAAGCCGTAGCGTTGAAAGAAGAAGCTTGAATTCTGCATGATTGTACCGATTAGATGCCCGAGAACACCCGCCAGACTCTTTGCTTACAAGTGCTTCCGAGCCGTCCACCCCAACTCATTGATTATCCCATAACGACATTCGGGGGCACCGGATCCGCGCTGGGGATTTGCGAATCTCGCTGCTGGCGATTACATTTTCAGGTTCTTTACTTTGCGCTAACCCGGAGTTTGCGCAAACCCAAAGTTTCCGCTAACCCAGTTCGAGGTCTTATGAAACGTCTGCTAATTCTGATCTTTGTGCTTGTTGCCAGTATCGCCTTTTCTCAAACTACTCCCAAGGTACCCACCGCAGAAAACACCAAGGGACTCGGGTTCGATCTCGACGCGCTCGATCGCACTGCCGACCCCTGCGCTGATTTCTATCAGTTTGCCTGCGGCAATTGGATGAAGAGCCATCCCATCCCGCCCGATCAGGCGCGCTGGGGCAGTTTCAACGCGCTGGAAGATCGCAACGAAGCAATCCTGCGCAGCATTCTCGAACGCTATTCGGCGCCAGATGCGAAGCGCACCGCGAACCAGCAGAAGATTGGCGACTACTACGCCTCCTGCATGGACGAGGCCGCCATCGACAAGAAAGGCATCTCCGTCCTCAAGCCGCAGTTCGATCGCATCGACGAATTGCAGAATGCCCAGCAATTGCCCGAACTGCTCGGATATCTGCACCACAATGGCGTGAACGCGATTTTCAACTTCGACTCAGGCCAGGACTTTAAGGACGCGACCCAGGTGATCGCACAAGCTGACCAGGGTGGGCTGGGGATGCCGGATCGCGATTACTACACCAACACGGATCCCAAGTCCGTACAGCTCCGCGCCGACTACGTGAAGCACGTGCAGCGCATGTTTGAACTCGCAGGCGAGCCTTCGGCAAAGGCCGCGGCCGATGCCAAGACGGTCATGGATATCGAAACCGACCTCGCCAAAGGTTCCATGAAACTCGCGGATCGGCGCGATCCCGAGAAGATCTACCACAAGATGACTCCAGCGGAACTCGAAGCGCTCGCGCCAAAGTTCGCATGGAATCAGTACTTCGTATCGGCTGATGTGCCGGACACCAAGGCAATCAACGTGGCTTCGCCCGAATTCTTCAAGACTATGAACGGGCTGCTCACGTCGGTTCCGCTCGACTCGTGGAAGACCTATCTGCGGTGGCAAACTCTGCATGGAACGGCAGCGCTGCTTCCCACGGTGTTCGTCGACGAGAATTTCAATTTCTTCGGCAAAACGCTAACCGGCACTACAGAGTTGAAACCGCGCTGGAAGCGTTGCGTCGAATACACCGACAACGATCTGGGATTCGCGCTCGGCCAGATTTACGTGGATGAAACGTTCGGCGCCGAAGGCAAAGAGCGCACCCTGAAAATGGTGCATGCGATCGAAGCGGCGCTGCACCAGGACATCAACGGCCTCTCGTGGATGACTCCAGAAACGCAGAAGCAGGCGCTGGCGAAGCTGGAACTGATCGCCAACAAGATCGGCTATCCCGACAAGTGGCGCGACTATTCCAAGCTGGAGATTGTGCGGGGTGAAGCGATGGGGAATTCGCTGCGCGCAAATTCCTTTGACTTTAACCGGCGCATGAACAAAATCGGCAAACCTGTCGATCGTCACGAATGGGATATGACGCCGCCCACGGTCAACGCCTATTACAACCCGCTGATGAACGACATCAATTTTCCCGCAGGCATTTTGCAGCCGCCGTTCTACGCGAACTCCATGGACGACGCCATCAACTTCGGGGGTATCGGCGCTGTGATTGGCCATGAACTGACGCACGGCTTCGATGATGAAGGCGGCCAGTTCGACGGACACGGCAACCTGCACAACTGGTGGACGCCTGAGGATTACAAGAACTTCCAGGCACGCGGCCAGTGCATCGCCGACGAATACAGTTCCTTCATCGCGACTGACGATGTTCACCTTAACGGCAAGCTTACCGAAGGCGAAAACATTGCGGACAATGGCGGAGTGCGCCTGGCACTGATGGCGCTGTTGCAGATGTCTGGCGATAAGCCGCAGCAGAAGATTGACGGCTTCACGCCCGAGCAGCGGCTGTTCCTGTCATGGGGACGCATCTGGTGCCAGAACGCGCGGCCGGAAGAATTACGCCATCGCGCGGCAGTCGATCCACACTCGCCAGGACGTTATCGCGTTAACGGAGTGCTGCGGAATATGCCTGAGTTCCAGAAGGCATTCAGCTGCAAGGCCGATTCACCGATGGTAGCAAAGGATGCTTGCCGCGTTTGGTGATGCAGCGTTTGGTTTGTGTGGGGCGGACATCTCGTCCGCCCTTTTTTTGACACGCGCTCTCGCCCGCGGCTTGTTATTCGTTTACGCCGCCAGCGTTTTGAATTCCTCGTCGGTCAATTTCACCATCGCCGCCGCGACATCTTCTTCCAGGTGCGCGACTGACGACGTTCCCGGAATCGGCAGCATCATCGGCGATTGCTGCAGCAGCCATGCCAACGCCACCTGCATGGGAGTGGCACCTTTCGCCTTGGCAATCTGTTTCAACTTCTCCGTTGCGCTCCTGCCTTGCGCCAGCGGTCCCCACGGGATGAACGCGATCTTTTTCTGTTCGCAGAAGTCGACCACGTAATCCCACTCGCGGTCGTCGAAGTTGTAGCGGTTCTGCACGGAGACGATCGGCGTGAGCCTCAACGCTCGCTCAACGTGCTCGCGCGTCACGTTTGAGAGTGCGATCAAGCGAATCTTGCCCTGCTCCTTCAATTTCACGAGCGGCTCCAGCGATCTTTCAAAGGCGATGCGCGGATCGGGGATGTGCAACTGGTAGACGTCAATCCGATCGAGCTTTAGCCGCTTCAGGCTCCCCTCGACGGCTTCGCGGAGGTGATCCGGACTGGCATTGTGAATCCATTGATTCGGTCCTACGCGCTCCCATCCGCCCTTAGTCGCGATCACCAGCCCCTCAGGATAAGGGTGCAGCGCTTCGGCGATCAGTTCTTCACTGACGTAGGGGCCATAAGAATCCGCGGTATCGATGAAGTTGATGCCCAGCTCGACGGCGCGCCGCAGCACGCGGATGGCGCCGTCGTGATCTTTCGGTGGACCCCAAATACCCTCTCCGGTAATGCGCATCGCGCCGTAGCCCAGGCGATTGACCGTGAGTTCGCCGCCTAGAGTTATCGTTCCGGCAGCGCTCGCTGACGGCTTCTGAGAAGTAACAGTGCTCATCTCCACCTCACTCGGTTTTGGATGTACCTACCAAAATACCCGCTGCATTTTCATGGGAACCGTACCCACGCACGTTGGCCCGTGCACCCGCATGTTACGACTTCCGCATCGAGACGCATAATTTGTTTGCCTCCGCTGCCCGCTCTCTTCAATGATTGCGGTGAGAGCGCATCTCAACATGTCCCGAACCCGACTGCCGGTTACGACCGCCACAGTTTTCGCGATCACCGCGGCTGCAACAACGCTGCAATACTTCTTCCCACTGCTGCCGAGGTTCGAGCGTCAACCGGGCGCGCTGGCGGCGCACGAATACTGGCGACTGATCACGCCGATCTTTTTCCATCGGGAAGGCTGGCGGCAGATTGTGTTCGACTTCTCTGCCCTCGCCATCATTGGCGTGATCGTGGAACGCATCTTCGGCGGACGTCGCTGGCTGCTGCTCTATTTCGCTGCGGGCATCACCGGGGAGCTTGCAGGGTTCGCATGGAAGCCGCTGGGCGCCGGATCGTCGGTCGCGATCTGCGGACTGCTGGGCGCGCTCGCCGCGTGGCTGCTGCGAAATGCCCGTCCCATGCAATCGCGCTTTGGAGGAGTGGTGATCCTCGTCGGCGCTGTGATTCTGACTGCGCTGCGGGATCTGCATGGACCGCCGATACTGGTGGGAATCGTGCTCGGATGGGTAATGCTGCAAAGAGACGCTCCTCCCCTTATGGCAAAAAGCTAGCCACAGATTTCCACGAATCTTCACGGATTTAGATGGCTTCAGTTATCGACAATGGGTGAAAATCCGTCTGATCTGCGGCTGTCTTTTGCCAGCCTTGCTTAACCCCACATCAGGGTTATCCCGTACTGCTCTCCTGCAGCCTACGTGGTACATTGTTCGGTCTGTTCAGCCACTTACGGCTAACTTGTAATTGGACCCCTATGAAAGATTTCTTCATCCGCGATTGCTCCCAGCACGAGAATGCCACCATTGTTTCCAGCTTCGTGGTGGCTTCCAAGCAGATTAAGCCCAAGCGCACCGGCGACCTCTACATCGCGCTCACCCTGGCCGACCGCACCGGTCAGATCGAGGCCAAGGTCTGGGACAACGTGCACGAATTCCTCAACACGTTCGAACAGGACGATTTCGTCAAGATCAAGGGTTTGATCAACAAGTTCAATAACAAGTTCCAGTTGACGGTGCACAAGCTGCGCAAGTTGGAAGAGTCCGAAGTCGATTTTTCCGATTACCTTCCCAAGACCGATAAAGATGTCGACGCGCTCTGGCGTACGGTGGGCGATTTCGTCGAGAGCTTTCAGAACCCGTATCTGAAGTCGCTGCTCAAGGCCTTCATGGCCGATCCCGAGATCGCCACGAACTACAAGAACGCGCCAGCGGCGAAGTCGCTGCACCATGCTTTCATCGGCGGCCTGCTCGACCACGTGGTATCGCTCTTCAAAGTTGCTGACCTGGCGAGCCGCAACTATCCGCAGGTGAATCGTGATCTGTTGTTGAGCGGCGTGTTCCTGCACGACATCGGAAAGCTGCACGAGCTTTCGTATGCGCGTTCGATCACCTACACCACCAAGGGCCAGTTGCTCGGGCACATGATCATCGAACTGGAGATGCTGCAGGCGAAGATCAACCAGGTTCCAGGTTTTCCGGACGAGCTGAAAATTCTGCTTGAGCACATGATCATCAGCCATCACGGGCAGTACGAGTTCGGATCGCCGAAGTTGCCGATGTTCCCCGAGGCGCTGATGCTGCACTATCTCGACGATCTCGACTCGAAGATGGAGAGCATGCGCGCCCAGTTCGAACGCGAAGCCAACAACGGCGATGCGTGGACGGGATACAATCCGTCGCTCGCGCGTCCGCTGCTGAACAGCGCGAAATTCCTAGCGAAAAAAGAAGAGCCACCGAAGGCAGAAGAGAAGCGGAACCCGCCAGAAACCAAGAAGAACAGAAAGCCGAGGCCGCGACAGCCGCGAAGACCGTGCAGTAGATCAGAACCGTGGCCGCAGATTAACGATGATAAACGCAGATCCTTCTTTGTTTCTCAGGAACCTGAATCGAAATAGCCCAGAGCAATCAGTGTTTATCTGCGTTAATCAGTGGCTAAGCTTTCGCTAAATCGGCGAGAGTCTTCAGGTTATGCACTTCTAGATCAGGCTTCTCCGCCGCTGCGCGCGTCGCTCCCGAGCCGCGCTTCCCTGCTCTGCGATTCACCCAGACATTCGAAATGCATAACTCACGTGCCGGGACAATGTCGTGATACACGCTCTGAGCACAATGCAGAACGCGCTCTTTCGGAATCCCGATGTTCTCGAGCGCGACATGGAAATTGTTCAGCGAGGGCTTGTAACTGCGCGCCTGCTCGGCGGTGATCACAAAATCGAATGGCACCTGCAGAGTCTTGGCCGTCTCGACAAACAAGTCGTCGTCGGTGTTCGAGATGATCGCCAGCTTGTACTTTCGACTTGAGCCGCCGCAAGGCTTCGACTGTGTCCGGAAAAGCCGGCCATTGTGGCATTGAGTCCGGCAGGGCGTTGAACTCGGCTTCAGTGAGCGGAAACACGATGCGTGCCGCCATCTTCCACATCACGCGCTGCAGAACCTGCCGATACTTTTTGTACTCGCCGCTCTCTTCTTCCGATTCCAGAGCAGCATAGAGTTCGAGGATGCCGTCGTCGCTGAGTTTCCGATGATGAGTCTCGAGAATCGGCCGGATGGCGCCCAGGATCCCAGACTCCCAGTCAATGAGCGTGCCGTAGCAGTCGAAGGTCAGGCACTCGAATTGAGAAAAATCCAGCATCGGTTCAGTTGTCAGTTGCTGGTTGCCAGTTGTCAGAGTGAAAACAAGGGGCCCGTCAGGGCTGATGGAATCACTGTACCGGAGCTTCGAAAACTGCGGAAGGGCAAATCCTAGCGAGGTTAGCTGAGGCCCTTTTCGCGTGCGAGGGCGCCTGGGCCACTAATACCACGTGAGCTCGAATTTTTAACCGGCGGACAACATTTCTTTCGCCAAGGCATCTATCGATATAGAGGCCAGCGATAGAAGCGAAAGCCGCTCGGCATCAGTTGCTAGTTCTTTCGGCAACAGATGGAATTCGAATGAAACAGGGAAACCTGGGACGATCGAATTCAAGCATCAAAGCAAATTGTGACTATCAGTGACTCGGCGCAAGCAGGTTTGTTGATAGCCGTAAATTGCGGAGGTGATGGCCAGATGAAAGTCAGGTCAACGAGCGCAGACGCTGAAGTTGCTGGCTTCTTTATTTCAGTTGTCAGTTGCTAGTTATCAGTTGTCAGACACAACCTCAATAGCAGCTGTTACTGAGGTCCGACCATCAACTTCCGCTTTTCTAACAACTAGCAACTGCCTCTATTGATTTACTGGAATCTTGATGATCTTCTTCTGGATCGCATAGGTCACCAGCTGTGCCTTGTTGTGAATGTCGAGCTTGCGCATCAGGTTGAACTTATGCGCTTCGACGGTCTTCACACTCAGCCCCAGCAGCACAGCGATTTCCTTCACTGAATTGCCTTCAGCCAACAGTTTCAGGATCTCGCGTTCACGTGGAGTCAGGGTAGAAATGCGCGGACGCATCTTGGCATCGCGTACGCGGGCGCGGAAGTCTTCAACCAGTTTGCCGAGCACCTGCGAGCTCAGGTACTTGCCTCCCTTGTACACGTCGCGCACGGCGGTAAGCAGTTGCGGCGCGGGAGTGTCCTTGAGCACGTAGCCGGCAGCGCCCACTTCCAGGCATTGCACGAGGTAGTCCTCATCCTCATACATGGTGAGGAACAGGACTTTCGTCTCTGGCCGGTTCTTACGAATATGACGTGCAGCTTCGAATGAAGACAAGCCGGGCATACCAATATCCATGAGAACGATATCGGGGCGGAGCTCGCGAGCTTTTTCCACGGCATCGCCGGCGTCGGCGGCTTCGCCTACCACTTCGAAATCGGATTCGGTTTCCAGGAGACGGCGGACGCCCTGGCGGAATAACGTATGATCATCGACTAAAATGCAACGAATTTTGGGCATAACAATAAACACCTGTTCTTCAACACCGGAGGGCTCCTTCCTCCGAAAATTTTGACGTCAGTGGCAAGCTGACTACGACTGCGAAAGGACGCCGGCAGCGACTTTGCGAACCAGGAAAGGCCGCTTCGTCGTGTGCGGCCGATCAGCCGGAGTCGCTCCCTCACTCGTCACCGGAATCGTAATCTCGATTCGTGTCCCTTTATTTTTCCCGGAAACTACCTGCACGCTTCCACCAAGCATGCCAATGCGTTCACGCATGCCGGCCAGGCCAAAATTCCGGCCTACCACGGGCTTATGATTACCGAAACCAACTCCATCGTCCTGGATCACTAACTGCACCATGTCGTCTACGCGTGACATCTGCACACTGGCGCTCTTCGCTTTCGCATGCTTGGCAATGTTATGCAGGGCTTCCTGGACGACGCGATAGATCGTGGTCTCGACTTCTGGAGCGAATCGACCGACGCTATCCGGGATCGCAACCCGCGTTCTGACACCACTGCGTTTGCCCAGGTCCTTGGCTTCCTTGCGAATGGCCGCAACTAGACCTAGTTCCTGGAGTACTAATGGTGAGAGTCTCGCAATGATCCTGCGGATGCCTTCGATTGTTTGATCGACAACGTTTACTGTTTCTCCGACTTTGCTGCGGACTTCGTCCGAGACAGCTCCGCTGGTCAGCATGCCGAGATACAGGCGGATCACCATGAGCTGCTGGCCGGTGGCATCGTGCAATTCCCTGCTGATGCGCTTGCGTTCTTCTTCCTGGGCACGCAGCAAGTGCGCGGAAAGCTCGGCAATGCGGGCTTCACGCTCGCGCAGGGCGTCGGTAATGCGGGCGCGTTCGATAGCCAGCGCCGAGCGATCGGCAATCGCGCGCAGCAGTTCGCGTTCGCTGGGGAGCCATTCATACGGTCTCGGGAAGCCAATGGCGAGAACACCGATGACTTCCTGCTCAATCTTCAGGGGAACAGCCCAGAGCGCCTTGGCTTTCTGGCGCATCAGGGGATTCAGCAGCCCATCGGAATGGTCCAGATCGGGCAACATGGCAGGTTCGCCTGTCTGCGCAACGCGGCCGGTAAATCCGCGGCCGAGAGGGATCAGGAATTCCGGATCAATGGGCTCATCGAGGCCAGCCGTAGCCGCAGGGCGAAGCGAATCGCTGCCTGGTTCCCGTAGCAGAAGCACTCCGACGGAAGCGTCAAAGGTCTGCTTCGAGATCTCCAATACACGACACAAGAGGGCGGAGAGGTTCTCCGCGGAGAGTTCCGCTTCCAAGGCCGAAAGCAGGGCTGCGGAAGCATTTCGCTGCGTATCGAAGTACGTGCCGGCAATCGAAACAAAGGTCGTGGAGTTGAACGTTTCCAGCGCGGAAATCGCCTCCGCACGCGCCATCGGCGATAGGGGAGCCAGGTAGGGCTCACAAAATGACTGATAGATTTCCAGCGCACGGGCTACTACGCGGGTGTCGACATTCAGCTTCGCCAAGCGGGTTCCGTAGTAGCGGAGATTCTCGGCAAACTGGCTGAAGTCGGTCTTGCAGCAAATCCCCAGGCCTGTCCCCAGGTTCAATCGTTCCAAGGCAGCCATGGCGCGACCGTCGAGATCAAGTTCCTCGAACATGCGCGCACGCCAGGCGGTGGTGATCTCCGGAAAATGAGGCTCAAGCACACGCACTAATTCCTGGATACGTGCACGTGCTGAGTCCTTGAGAGGCAGCACTGGAGGCAAGGAGAACTCCTACGAAAAAATCAACGTCTCAGGTGAGAGACTGCTAGCCCAGGCTGGGTCGAATTTCGCTGAGATTCCTGCAAATACTGCTTTCATTGTTTACTACGCAGTAAGCAAAACTAACCTGAACAGTTCTAGATTCTACCCGGTTTTACCTGTATTTACTACCTATGGACGGGCGATGATTACTAATAAATAAATAGGGTTCCCAGAGGATTTTCACAGGCGAATGCGCTAGTCACGGCCGAACGGCTCCTAGCGCTTTTGAGCGCCCCCGCCCTATTGAATCCAAAATCTGGGTGCAAAAAGCCTAATCAGATACAATCGATCTTTTCAGGTAGCTGACAGGAAACCACTTAGAACTCATGCTTCGATTCTCAACCGCAGGCGAGTCGCACGGAGAAAGCCTGGTAGCCATGCTGTCGGGCCTTCCGGCAGGCTTGCCCATCGATCAGGCATTTATTGACCGGGAGCTGTGGCGCCGGCAGCAAGGATTTGGCCGCGGCGGCCGCATGAAGATCGAGCGCGACTCGGCACACATCGTGTCGGGAGTGCGCCATGGGAAGACCATCGGGTCGCCAATCGCAATCGTCATCGGCAACCGCGATTGGCAGAACTGGCAGGAAATTCTGCCGGTGGAGACAGGCGATCCCGAGAAACACAAGCGGGTAGCTTCGCCGCGTCCGGGACATGCGGACCTCGCCGGCGCGATGAAGTACAACTTTCCCGAAGCGCGGTACGTTTTGGAACGTGCCTCGGCGCGCGAGTCGACCTCGCGCGTGGCGATGGGCGCGATTGCCAAGCTGCTGCTGCGGCAACTCGGTATCGAAGTGCTGAGCCACGTGGTGCAAGTCGGCGGCTCGTCGCTCGAACGCGAAGCCAGTTGGGAAGAGGTCGCAGCGCTCTATCCAAAAGAAGAAGTCCTGCTCAATTGCGTGGATCACGACGCCGAAGAGCGCATGAAGGGCGAAGTCGACAAGGTCCTGCGGACGGGCGATTCCGTTGGCGGAATCTTCGAAGTGCGCGCGCATAACGTCCCGCCGGGCTTAGGCACCTATGTGAACTGGGACGAGCGTCTCGATGGACTGCTGGCCTGGGCGGTGATGTCTCTGCAGGCCGTGAAGGCCGTAGAGATTGGATACGGAGTCACAGGAGCTGCGTCGCCAGGTTCATCCGTGCATGACGAAATCGGCTATAAAGAGGGCAACGAAGCGGCAGCGTTGACCGGATTCCGACGGAAGACGAATCGCGCCGGCGGCCTTGAAGGCGGCGTGTCGAACGGCGAAGACATTATCGTACGCGGATATCTGAAGCCGATCTCGACGCTACGCAGGCCCCTGGGTTCCGTGGACTTCGCTACGCGCGAACCCGTGAAGGCCGCCTACGAACGCTCGGATGTGTGTGTGGTGCCGGCCGCGGGCGTGGCCGGAGAATCCATGGTCGCGCTGGTGTTAGCGCGTTGCGTTCTGGAGAAATTCGGCGGCGACTCGCTGACCGAATTGCTGCGCAATTTCCACGGATACCAGGAACAATTACGGAGCTTCTAGCAAGACGGACCCATGATCTACCCCATCGTGAAACTCGGTGATCCCGTGCTGGAAAAACCTGCCGAGACGGTCACCGTATTTGACAAAGAGTTGAAGCAGTTAATCGACGATATGTTCGAGTCGATGTATGCGGCGCATGGCATCGGGCTGGCCGCGCCGCAGATCGGGATTGCGAAGCGCATTGCAGTTGTCGATGTGAGCTTCAAAGAAGATCCGGATGCGAAGCTCGTTCTGATTAATCCTGAAATTGTTCACATGGAAGGCCGCCAATCGCAAAGCGAAGGGTGCCTCAGCATTCCTGATTTTCGCGAGAACGTCGCCCGTGCGATGCGAGTGACCGTGCGTGCGCAGGACCTCGACGGCAAGTGGCATGAGCACACTGGAGAAGAGTTGCTGGCGCGCGCGTTCCAGCATGAAACCGATCATCTGAACGGCAAACTTTATATTCACCGCATCAGCGCATTGAAGCGTGATTTGATCAAACGGAAAGTGCGTAAGCTCGCGAAAGCCGGCGAGTGGTAGATCCTAAGGCTGAGCAAACACCAGCGCGCGACAAATTTCTTTCCCTTTGCGCCGGTAGCCGTGCGGAACGGACGAGTCGAAACAGATCGAATCTCCGGCACACAGCATGTGCTCTTCTTTCGCAATCTGGATGATGAGAATTCCACTGAGCACGAAAACCAGTTCCTCCCCGGGGCGCTCGTGCATGGTGAGATCTTTCGCCTCTACGGGCTCGAACTCCGCGAGATACGAATTCACCTTCCGTTCATTCGCAACGAAATCCAGTGACTCGAAAAAGTAAGCTGGCTTCTTCGCTTTTCCCGTCTCCGGCAGGCGGATGCGATCTTTCCGGCGCGTGATGGCGCAGAGCGGTTTGCCGTCCGATGAAAAGAACTGCCGCAGCTCCACCTGAAGCGGTCGGCAGACAAGTTCCAGCGTCGCGAGTGTCGGAAAAAGCTTCCCGTTTTCGATCTTCGACAGCATGGCTGCAGAAAGACCTGCCTGCTTTCCCAGTTCCACCAGCGACAACTTCTTACGCAAACGAAATGCATGCAGCTTGGCACCGATCGCATAAGGTTCGAGTCCGTGAATGATGGTCTGATTTAGCGGCATCGCCGGGGCGGAGGAGTTTCCCGTCAGGAAAAACTATCTCAAATCTCCATCTGGAATGCCAGCCAAGCTGTCCGGCGTAGAATCGAAAACATGGATCTGGTTTTCTGCGGTACGCCGCAATTCGCAGTGCCTACTCTGCGAGTACTCGCAGAGAAGGGACATAAGATTCACCTGGTTGTTACGCAGCCCGACCGCCCGAGCGGGCGCGGCATGGAATTGAGTCTCCCGCCCGTAAAGCAGTTGGCGCTACAGCTTGGAATACCGATCATGCAACCGGAGAGGATCAAAAATAACGCCGAGTTTCGCGCGCGACTGGAAGAGATCCGTCCGGAAGCAATCATCGTCGTCGGCTACGGCCGCATCATTCCACAGTGGATGATCGATCTGCCGCCATTGGGAAACTTGAACCTGCATGCGTCGCTGTTGCCGAAATATCGTGGCGCCGCGCCTATCCAATGGGCGATCGCGAACGGTGAAAGAATCACCGGTGTAACGACGATGCGCATCGACGCTGGGCTCGACACCGGGGACATTCTGCTGCAACAGGAAATTGTGATTCTTCCCGAAGACACATCGCTGACCCTTGGCCCGAAGCTGTCTGAGATTGGAGCAGAGCTGATGGCGCAGACATTAGACGGCCTGCGCGAAGGGCGATTCAGCCCGCGCAAACAGGAAGAGCAGCACGCGAGCTTTGCGCCCATCCTGAAAAAAGAAGATGGACTGATCGACTTCCGGCGAAAAGCCGCCGATGTTTGGAACCGCATGCGCGGATTTCAGCCATGGCCGGGCGTTTACACCACCTTCCGGGAAAAGAAGTTGAGCGTGATCGCGGCACGACCATCTCAAGACGATAGTTTGCGGTTAGTGGAAGGCGAGGTCGCAGTCAGCTCCGGGCGATTGCTGGTGGGCTTTGCCGGAAACACGCATCTTGAACTGCTGGAAGTCCAGCCGGAAGGCAGGAAACGAATGCCCGCGAAAGACTTTCTGAATGGATATCATCCGCAGGCAGGCGAGAAATTGGGAACGCCGCAGCACCTAACTGAAGTGTAGTTGAGCCAGCCGGAAAGGTTTCCTTGATCAGTCCCGCACGAACTGCAGCCTTCGACATCCTCCTTCGCGTGGAGACGCAGAATGCGTATGCGTCCGAGCTATTGCATTCCGATCGCCTGGAAAAACTCTCGCCTGCGGATCGCGGATTGTGTACGGAGATCGTTTTGGGGACACTGCGCTGGCGAATGCGGCTGGACAACGCGATCCGCGATCTCTCTTCGCAAAAGCTGGAGAAGCTTGATCCCGAAGTGCTGACCGCATTGCGCCTCGCCGGATACCAGATCGGATTCCTGCAACGCGTTCCCAGTCACGCGGCAGTCAATGACAGCGTCGATCTCGTGAAGCGCAGCCGGAAAGCATCGGCGACTCCGTTTGTGAATGCAATCCTGCGCAAGCTGGTCGCGAATCCGTCGTTACTTGAGCCGGTGCTCGCGCCGGGACCGAAAACTGTCCTTGATCTCTCGCAGCTCTATTCGCATCCGCTGTGGATGGTGGAGCGCTGGGCGATCGAGTATGGAATGGAGAAGGCGGACACGATCTGCAGTTACGATCAGAAACCGCCTGAGACCGCGTTGCACGTGAGCAACGCCGACGCCGAGCGAGATCTGGTGCGCGAAGGATTGCAGCTGGCTCCGGGACTGTTGGTGAGTTCCGCGCGCCGCGTCGTCGCTGGCGACGTAGTTCGTTCGCAGACAATCCGCAGCGGACGAGCCTGGATACAAGATGAAGGATCGCAACTCGTGGCGATGCTGGTCGGCAACGGAGCGTCGATCCTCGATTGCTGCGCCGCGCCCGGTGGCAAGACGGCGATCCTCGCAGAGAGAAATGCTGCAGCGAAGATTCGCGCGATGGAGTTGCACAAACATCGCGCCGAGACGATGCGGGTGCGGCTGAGTTCCACGAGCAAATGTGGAAGTGGTCCAGCAGGACGTGACTGCAATGACCGACGAAGCTACGTTCGAGCGCGTGCTGGCGGATGTGCCGTGCTCAGGTACTGGCACGCTGGCGCGCAATCCGGAGATTCGATGGCGGTTGAAGCCGAGCGATCTCGAGGATCTGCATAAGAAGCAGGTAGCAATCTTGAAGGCCGCGATCAAACAAGTCGGGCACGGCGGACGCGTTGTCTATTCCAGTTGCTCTCTGGAACCGGAAGAGAATGCCGCAGTCGTAGACGAAGTGCTCCGTTCGGAATCTGCGTTGCGGGTCGTGTCAGTCCGCGAGGAGTTGGAACGCTTGCGCGCTTCTGGCGAATTGGTCTGGTCGGACGTGGACAGCTTAGTGAAGGGCCCGTATCTACGCACATTGCCCGGAGTTCAGCCCTGCGACGGATTCTTCGCGGCGATTCTTGAGAAGCAAGCGGAATAGCCTTTTTGCTTGCCGTATTTCAGTACATCAGTATGTCAGTTCATCAGTTCATCAGTAACGCCGTGGTGGCAGTTACTGAAATACTGACGAACTGATGTACTGACGAACTTGTCTATCGACTCACTTCCAGCAGAATCACCATGTCGTCGGTGACTCTCTGTCCTGGCGGCGGAGACTGTCGAACCACGACCGAAGGCGAGACGAGATTCGGTATCAGTGTGGGCGGAGTTGCGGGCGGAGCGAACGGTCCGACCAGTTGCGAGGCGCTCGGCGGAGGCGGCGCGACCGCGTTCTTCACCTCGACTTTCAGTCCAGCTTGAGCGATGAGCGCTGAGGCGTCGTCTGTGTGACGGCCGACGAGATTGGGCATCACGTACGCTTTCGGTTCCGGTGCAGCGCCAACGAGCAGGCTGATTTTGGGCGACTCGGCCGAAGTCGAATTGCCGGGCGGAGATTGCGCGACTACTTGATCTTCGGGAACGTCGGGAAGATGCGCGGTGGCGACAGTTCCGACTTCGAGGCCGCGTTCGTTGAGGTTCAGGTCGGCGGCGCGACTGCTCTGTCCAACCACGTTGATGACGGTGGTTCGCTGCGGGCCCAAACTTTGTCCTAGATGGACGCGGTAGCCGCGACGCACTCGCGTTCCGGCGGTCGGGCTCTGCGAAACGATTCTTCCTTCCTGAACGGACGGGCTGTAAAACTGGCCGTCGACGACGGTGAGCAAACCGTGATTCAGGCAGATGCGCTCGGCCTCAGCGGGCGTGAGCTTGGCCAAATCGGGCACATTGACTTCGCCGCCGTGAATGGCAATCCTCATCGCGGTGAGCGCCGAGACGAGCGCCACGGCAATCAGAACGAGTCCCATTACAACGATGCGGAAGAAAGCCTTCATGCAGCTGGCCTGATTGTAACCTGATCTTGCAGAGCGGCAGAACGTGGACAATCGGCCTGCGCCGCCGGATACTGGTGACAACGTGGGAACTACTACGGACAAGACCGAGCTATTACGCAAACTGCCTTCGGTGGATGCGATTCTGCGCTCGCCTGCTCTGGAAGCGATGGTTGCGCGCGAGGGGCAAACCGCGGTAGCGGATGCGGCGCGGGCGGTGCTGGCGCGCATTCGCGAAGAAGTGCTGGCGGCGCGATTGGATGAGAACGGCGTGAGCCTTGCGGTGAGCGGACTGGCCGAAGCCGTCGAGAGGCAGATGCGAGCGAACCTCGCGTATTCGCTGCGAGCGGTGATCAATGCAACCGGCGTAATTCTGCATACGAATCTGGGACGCGCGCCGCTGGGCGCAGCTGCGCTGGAACATATTCGCGAAGTTGCAGGCACATATTCGAACCTTGAGTTCGACATTGCGGCCGGAGAACGCGGCAAACGTGACGTTCACGTTGACCGCTTGTTTGCGCAACTGCTTGGCGATGCGGGACGCGATGTTTCGACCGTGGTGGTGAACAACAATGCTGCCGCTGTGCTGATCGCACTGAACACGCTGGCCGAAGGCGGCGAAGTGATCGTCTCGCGTGGCGAGCTGGTGGAAATTGGCGGATCGTTCCGCGTGCCCGACGTGATGGCGAAGTCCGGGGCAACGCTGCGCGAAGTCGGCACCACGAATCGCACGCGAGCTTCAGACTACGAGAAGGCGATCACCGAGAAGACGCGTCTGCTGATGCGCGTGCATCGCTCGAACTTCGAGATGGTCGGTTTCACCGAGCAGCCTTCACTGGAAGAACTGGTGGAAGTTGGGCGCAAACACCGAATTCCGGTGCTCGAAGATGTGGGCAGCGGCGCGTTCTTCGATCTGCGCCATGTGAATGTGCACGGCGAGGCGACGATTCTGGATTCGATCCGCGCTGGCGTGGATGTCGTCACATACAGCGGCGACAAGCTGCTGGGCGGACCGCAAGCGGGCATCATCAGCGGCACGCGCGAACTGGTGGCGAAGATCCGCAAGAATCCGTTGTTCCGCGCGCTGCGGGTCGACAAGCTCACATACGCGGCGCTCGAAGGCACGATGCTCGCTTACGTGAAGCAGGATTACGAGGCGATTCCGGCGATCCGCATGATGCAAGCGTCGGCGGAAGAGCTTGAGAGCCGCTCGGAAGCGATTCGGGAGAAGATCGCGGGAGCGCAACTCACGGCCGAGATCGTAGAGAGCGAATCGGTGATTGGCGGCGGCGCTGCGCCGACGGCGACTTTGCCGGCACGAGCGCTGGCGATCACATCCTCTAACCTGAGTGCGGATGAGATTGCCGAGCGATTGCGGCGGAACGATCCTCCAATTGTGGCGCGGGTAGAAGACAATCGGGTGCTGCTCGATTTGCGAACAGTCTTTCCGGAGCAGGACGAACAAGTTGTGCGCGCGCTGCTGGCGCTCAGGATCTGAGATCTGAGGAGAAATCATGGCTTCGCCGAACGAACAAAATTCCAAGACGCAAGATGTGGCGAAACAGGTGGCGGAAGCGCATTCGCTGCTGGTGAACGTTGCGCGAGCGGTTGGACAAGCATCCGGAGCTGGAAGATGCGATTCGTCGTCTTGAAATTGCGCTGGAGCAGTTGACGCTGCAGACTGGCGGAATGTTGTAATAATGGCTGAAGATCTGGATTCGCCACTCGCCTTGAATATCGGAGTTCAAGGAGGTTATCAGTGGCTCACGACGGCAGAACATGACCTCGACAGCCTACTAACGTTGTGTCCCGCTGTCGCACTCGGAAAATATCTGGCTGTTACCTCTTTCGACAGCGGTCCTCTGTTACTAAACGAATTCGAGAAAAATGCCGAGTGGAACAGTCGCGGTGAAATCGCGTATAGCCCTCGAATTCAATCACTGGAGATGTTGCCACCGCGTGGTGGATTCGACGAATGGTATGTCTTCGAGCGGTCCGTCGATCTTGGGCACCTGGGAAGAGGCAACATCTTTGAAGCTCCTTTGGCTCCCGGACAAGTTGAAGTCTTAGTAAACTTCTCTGAGGGATTTGCGCTTCATCGTCCGGCAAAACGTGACCTGACCGATCTTTTCTGGCGTCAACTCGCGTGGATCCGCCCTGAATCCTATGTCGCCGACACACACAACCTCCTGACATTCGTGACCGCAGATACGAATCTATTTTCATGTGTGAATCAAGCGCTCAGAGAAGCCCTTCCATGAACCGCCCCGTTGAAGAGCAAGCGGGCTGAACGCACGTCCCCATGGCCACCATCTACACCATCGGACATTCCACCCGCACTTTCGAGGAACTCCTCGAGGCCCTTCGGGCGCACGGGATCCAAACGCTCGTCGACATCCGCGCATTTCCGATGTCGCGACGACTACCGCATTTCAATCGCGAAAACTTTGAACTGGAGCTGCCCAAGGCCGGCATCAACTATGTCTGGGAGCCGCGCCTGGGTGGACGTCGCAAAAAGCTGCGCGACGATTCGCCGAACACCGCGCTGCGCAACGACAGCTTCCGCAACTACGCCGACTACATGCTGACTCCCGAATTTCGAACCGCCATCGACGATCTGATCGCGCGGGCCGAGCGCGAGCGCGTGGCGATCATGTGCGCGGAGCGCGTTTACTTCCAGTGTCACCGGATGCTGGTTTCCGACTGGCTGGCGGCGCATGGACACGAGGTGCTGCATATCGACGCCACCGGTCCGGTAAAGCCGCACCGGCCTCTGGCGGAAGGCAGGCTGCGGGGCGATCAACTGGTCTACGATGGCGGCCAGCTGTTCTGAGCGCTTTTGTTATCTTGGTAGCAGAACCTATGAGCGCAATTGATCGAGCTATCGCCGCCAATCGAGAACTTCACCATGAACTACGATCCCGAGCAGGTTTCTCCGCGTCCTCGGCTGAAACTTGCCATCTTGACCTGTATGGACACGCGCATTTCTTACCGGGCTCTCGGGCTGGAGCCGGGCGACGTGCACATGATCCGGAATGCGGGCGGCATCGTGACCGATGATGCACTTCGCTCGATCCTGGTGTCCCATTACCTGCTGGGCACGGAAGAGCTCATGATCATCAATCACACCGACTGCGGCCTGATGAAAGCCAGCGAGAAAGAGCTGCACGCCACCATCGAGGCGAAGGCAGGCGCATGGCCCAACTCTCCCATTCACTTCCATGCCTTTAAGGACGTGGAGAAGAACGTGCGCGAGCAGGTCAGCAAGCTCAAGTCGCACAACTGGGTGCAAGCGGACCTCACGATTCGCGGATTCGTGTACGACGTGCACGACGGACGGCTGCGCGAGATCGTCACGTAGTTTGTTTCACGTTTCACGCTAGTCTTTCCCGCAACGGGAAGTCCCATGGGGTACCCCCTCCCCCCTCGTCCCGCATTCTAAAGGACTTAGAGGCATGGGATGGGGCTCGTCCCGGCAAACAAAGGAGTTAGTCCCATTGTCCCGCATAACAAAGGAGTTAGCGGTAGTCGATCAGTCTCTCAGTCGATCAGTTCGTCAGTAAGATCCCACGGCGTGTTTCAGTTTCACACTTAGCAGAGGTTGGGTGGAGCGAATAGAGATCCTCGCTGACGCTCGGATAGGAGAACAGTTGTCAGTTGCTAGTTGTTAGTTGTTAGAAAAGGCCGTCGCTATCGAGCTATTCCTAACTCCTTGCTTTCTCACGAGTGGGCCACCCAACTGGGTCTCGCGACGCGCAAAAGGTGCTCTATTTCCAGAGTAGCAAATTTGAGGGGAGCTACTAGACACTTTCGCGAGATTTATATTTGCCGATGTTTCATCGGGATACGAGGAATTGTGAGGTCAGAGGGGGCTTGACAACTCTTGGTGAGGTCGACGTGAACCTGGGCATCAGGAAGCTTCTGCGCCTTGCAGTCTTGATTCAGCGCCAATTCCCTAAAGCGCCAATTCCCCTAAGAGGTCAGACGCTCTCCTCAGGGTCCAGTTGGCTGAGCCGTAGCTACTTTTGGATTCTTGCTCTTAGTAAGTTTGCGCAGCAGGAACTCCTGGAACAAGGTGGCGGCCATGCGCGAGCCTGTGCTAATGGCGAAATTCTCGAATGTCACTCCCACCCCACGATCTGAAGCGGGATAGTACAGGTTCGTAAGGGCAGAAGCGGCCAAATCGCCACCCAGACTCGAGTAGTTCGGCTGCCGCTTCCCGTTATCTCCCATGCAGGCGAATGGATAGGAGAGTGCGTGGAAAGCGCGAGACTTGACCGTCCCTGTGCCCTGGTAGAAGTAGCGAGGATCCTGGTGCAGAAGCGATGGCAGGATCGCCCCGCCAATCATGATGTTCGTGAACCCGTCGAGAGCAGTGGCACCAAACCGCTTGGCGTAGCCCTGAGCCCCCTGACCGTAGTTTGGCTTGTCTCCCGCCTGGTCGGCAGCGGCAAGTACAGCTACGCCAGCGAAGGTAACTGGATCGTAAGAGACTCTCAGAGCAAGCTTGAACTTCAGCTCGGGAGTGAGCGGCGCGGCGTTTTTATCGTAGACAACATAGAAATTGGGGATGATGCCGAAAACGCGCTGCGTCTCCGCTACCTTGACCTGCTCGGTGGCAACCTGCACAGGGTCATAACCCACATTGATGGTGCTCCGCGCCTGCTCGATCCGGAGCTTACTGCCGGCAAGAATTTTGTACTGGCCTGGCGTAAGCGTGACGAAGGGAGACGTCCAGCCCGCAAATCCGTTGGCACTGACAGTGACATGATAGGGAATCCCCGGTTTTACATCTTGAAATTCGAACGCCCCATTGTTGCTCGTCACAACGGTGCGATGATCATCGGCAGTGGGACCTTGCAGAACGACCGTGGCGCCGGGGACCGTGTTGTCGTTCACATCGGTTACCGTGCCTACGATTTTTCCGGCCTGCGCGCCTGGCGCATCACTGTTGTTGTTCTGGCTCATGGCAGGAGAGGCGATTACTAAGGCAACAGCCACCACGGCGCATAGCCAAATGGGCACGTGTTCCAGGAACGATCGAACGCACTCGGGTGGATGCGACAGGTTTACCTTTTCAAACATGAACAATGTTCGGCCCTCTTAAAATTGGCTTTGATCAAGCCGCAGCAGGCAGCGGATTCATCTCCGGGGCGAATGACAACCCTGGAAATCCGCAGCGCTGCGCGAACTACAAATCGCGGCGCAATAGAGAACGGATGCTTCGTATTAATTGAGGATTCTCATTCGAAAGTAGCGCGCCACCTGCACCGCCGAGGGTTCCTGAACAGCTACATCTCAGTGCAGCATCTTGGGAGGTCGGGGGATTCACGGCGTCGGCATCCGATTGAAAAAGGAAGTGTTTGATCGGAGGCAGCTGTAGCTAAACTGCTGGCCTGCGAATTGTCGGGCATGTCACGGAATACCTGGAAGTACGCCACGCAACCAGTTGAGGCGACGGCTTGACGGAGCCGTGCGCGCGGCCTATTGTTTTTCGCTCCACGGAGGAATCCCCCATGTCTCTCTATGTGACACTGCTCCGCTACACCCAACAGGGTGCTGCGAAAATCAAGGAAAGTCCGACACGGCTGGATGCCGCCAAGAAAGCTGCCGAGGCTGCAAAAGGAAAGATTACTGCCTGGTACCTGACCATGGGGAAATACGACGCTGTGCTGGTCTCGGAGTTTCCCGATGACAAGGCCGCAGCGCGATTCATGTTATCCATGGGAACACTGGGAAATGTGAGTACCCAGACGCTCAAAGCATTCGACGAGGCTGAGTACCGCAAGATTATTGCTTCCCTGCCTTGAGGCGAGACGCCGCTCTACGCGTCGCCGACGACCGTGCAATTTCGTCCATAGGATTTTGCCTGGTAGAGAGCCTTGTCGGCGGCTTTTACCATATCGTCGGGCTTGCGCCGATTGCCGGCGACGTCGGCGACGCCGATGCTGACGGTGACGCTGGTCTGACGCTTGGCTGCGCGGCTACGAACCGAGAGGCGCGATTTCTTAGGTTTGCTTTTGCCATTACCTTTGCGGCGCTCCTGGCTGCGTAAGCGGAACGGCAGATTCTCGATGCTGCGGCGAAGGCGTTCGAGATGGGGGAAGGTTTCGTCGGCGCATTTGCCGGGAAAGAGCACGGCGAACTCTTCGCCGCCATAACGGTAGCCCTTGCCGCCGCCACTCACTTCCGCGATCCTCGCGGCCACCATGCGCAACACCTGATCTCCAGCGTCGTGGCCATAGGTGTCGTTGAAGTGTTTGAAGTGGTCGACGTCGACCATGGCGACGGTATAGGTGTTGCCGAGCCTGAGCTTGGCGTCGTTGAAGGAGCGGCGACTCGGCAGGTCAGTGAGTTCGTCCAGATAGGCCATGGCGTAGAACGCTTCGAGCAGGGCAATTACGAGCACGATCGCTCCGGCGGCAAAGGCTACGGACGACAGGCGCACCGATCCGACTACGCAGAGGGCGACAAAGCTCGAGATCAGCGCCCAGAACAATCCGATGTCAGCGGGACGAAAGCGGCGGTGTACCAGTGGCAGCAGGAGCAGCAACAGCGCCAAGGTAAACGCAACCAGCACCGAATGCGGCAGTCGGGAAAAGTTGTTGAACGGCAGCCAGAGCACGAAGGGCCGGTCGAGCTTGTACAGGATCACGAGCGCGTAGTAACGAATCCCAATCGCGACCGCTGCGCCTTCAAGCGCGAATACGCCCAGTCGAAGCAGACCTTGGCGCGAAAAGATGCCGCTCTCCGGCAGGAAAGCGATCAGGACCAGGTTGAGCGGTAACGCGAGACCAATGAGCCTGACCAGCACGTCGCTGGCTGGGGCACTGAGTCGATCCGCAGCCAGGAACAGCGCAAGATTGCAGCCGACCAGCAGCAGTAGCGAATGGAAGATGCGGGTGCGATGAAAGATTGCGCTAAGCAGCAGGCCCACGCCAAACACGACCCAGGGTAAGTACCGCATGAAATCTGCCGCCGAGGCGGGCACGGCCTGCGTATGCGAGAGCGTCCAGCTCAGGCCAATCAGTACCAGTCCGCCGGGGATGGAGTGGGCAAAGGCTCGGGCGGGCAGTCTTCCTGTCATTATGTTTCCCTCAAGCGTTTCGAGGGACTGTACTAGGAGGGAAGGCAGTGCCGTAGATGACCGGGGTCGATGCCCATCGGGCCATCGGCTTGCGGAGCTTACGCAGGATGGTTACGTGGTTACCCTGTGTTTTTCTTGATAAGGGCCATGCGAATGGTTCACTACTTCCCTTTCCGACCAATGCATTCTTATAGATCTTTCCGTCCTTCATGATGACAAGAAAGTTTTTGTCCGGATCCTCGATGAGGTGGAGGTTCTGAAGCGGATCGCCCTCTACAAGCAGCATGTCGGCGAGCGCGCCTTCTTCGATGACGCCTAGCTTGCCAGGATAGGGATTGCTGAATCCGGAAAGCGCGAGTAGCTCGCCAGTGTTTGCTGTGGCTGTCTTCAACGCTTCGGCCGGAGTAAACCAGCGAAGGAGTTTCACCAGTTGTGCGCCCTGCCGGTTCGCGAGCTTGGCGTCGAACAAAACATCGCTTCCGAAAACGGTCTTAATCTTGTACTTAATCGCAAGTTTGTAAGCATTGTCCGTGCCCGCGAATACTACCTCCGCTTTCTTCCTGCTCTCCGGGCTCATGTCCCGCATATCTTCATCATCGAGCAACGGCTGCAAGCTCCACCAGATGCCCTTGTCGGCGAGCAATTTCACAGTAGCCTCGTCGATCAACTGCCCGTGATCAAGGCATTTGACGCCTGCGGCAATGGCCTGTTGGATGGCCGCTGGTGTATACGCATGTACCGTCACATAGGTACCCCAGTTTTGCGCGGCCTCAACCGCGGCGCGAATCTCCGGTACGGTGAACTGTACCGATTCGATCGGATTGTTAGCTGAGCTGACACCGCCGCCCGCCATCACTTTGATTTGACTCGCGCCCGATCTCAGCTGCTCTCTCGCTCGCAGCCGCACTTCATCCGGACTGTCAGCAATCGCTGCGATGCCTTCAGACTCTGCGTGACTCAGCGGACCGCCGAGAGTGCGCGGAACCTCGAAGTCAAAACGAAAGTCTCCGTGACCCGAAGTTTGCGAGATCATCGCGCCCGAGGGATAGATACGCGGGCCAATCATCACGCCTTCGTCAATGGCGCGCTTGAGACCGAAGACGGGACCACCAAGATCGCGAACCGTTGTGAAGCCGCGCATGAGCGTTGCCTCGGCCTCGTGCGCTGCCAGGAATTGGAGGTAGGAGGGCTCGGCGGTATTGAGGACCATCATCGGCGTCGCGGCCATGTACGCGTGCCAATGCGCGTCAATCAAGCCAGGCATCAGTACGCGACCACCGCCGTCAACGATCGTGGTTCCCGCGCCGGGTTCGAGCGGGATCGCAGCGGCTGAGATCTTCTCAATCTTGTTACCGTGCACCAGCACGTTCGCAGGCCCCGTCAATGCGCTACTTCTGCCATCAAAAATTCGCACATTCCGAAAAAGCGTGACGCGCTCAGTTGGCGTTTGGGAGTCGAGTCCGGTTGCCCGAAGCCTGCGGTGGTTGCGCCGATGCGATCGAACATAGCGCCAGTAAGGTAACCGCTAGAACCTGCCGTTTACGGATCGCGAATGCCATCTTTCCTCCCGCAATGCCACGCAATGGTTCTAAGACGGTGAGGAGGATTCGCTTGTTGCCCTGCGTTGCTGCCTTTGACGGTGCGCCAACTGTCGTCCTGGCGTGTGTTCTGGCCGATATTGCTGATTTACTGCCGCACGCAGAGATTTACCAGCGTTTGACTCTTAATGTTGCAGTTTTGGGTGGTACCGGCATTCCCGCGGTGGCCCTGATAATCTAGAATGTCAGCCATTCCAAGGGAGATGATTGAGGCTCCACAACCATCGGTAGACGAGATGTCGACAAGAACCAAGATTCTAGTGGTAGATGACGAGAAGGCAGTCTCCATTACACTCGCGCTGGTCTTTAAATCGAAGGGATTTGATGCGCAATCGGCGAACTCTGGAATGGAGGCGATTGAGCTGGCGCGCTCATTCAGGCCGGATGTTTTGTTAACCGACGTAATGATGCCGGGGATGGATGGCTTCGAGCTGGCAGAACAAGTATTCAATGAACTGCCTGGTTGCCGGGTGTTCCTGCTGAGCGGAGCCGCTCAGACGATCGCTGTGGAGCGGATCACTAGCCTCAAGATGGGCGCGCTTCTAATCGCGAAGCCCATAGCCCCGCCGACGCTGCTGAACATCGTGTCGTCGAACAGTTTGCCGGCGACGGATTTCCAGCCCACCGTCTTGATCGTAGATGACTACGAGCCTCATCGTTACTCGCTCGGCCGGATGTTGGAAAATGCAGGATTAAAGGTCGTCCAAGCCGCTAACGGAGAAGAGTGCCTGCAGAAGGCGAAAGATGTGGATGTGATCCTGCTCGACATTCATCTTCCTGACATCAGTGGATTCGAGGTCTGCAGGCGGCTTCGCGCCCAACCAGAAACAAAGACGATTCCGATTGTTCACCACACGTCTACCTACAACAAAGAATCGGCGGAAGCGGAATCCTGGACTGCCGGCGCGAACCAATACCTTAGTCATCCAATTGAGCCAACCTTGTTGATCTCGAGATTGCGCCAGCTCGCACAGATTTACCTTCTCGAAAAAACGAATCCTCCTGCCACTGAAGGTTAGCCATTCATTTACTGAAGCAAGCAGTCGACCCTCGTCGCACAAAATAAAAAGGCCGCCCATGCAGGCGGCCCTTGTTTCTTGCTCGAAAGCTGATTACGAGTTCTGATCGTTCGAAGCGCGCTTCCAGTTGATGAGCTCTCCGATGGTGGAAGCACCGGTGCTCGAGGCTGGATGCTTGTAGGCTTCCACATCCGCGCGGGTAGCTTCTGCGCCCACTGAGCGAATGCTGAGACCCACCTTCTTCTCGGCCTCGTTCATCTTGATGATCTTGAACTCGTGCTCCTGGCCCGGTTCGAGCTTCAGGGGCTGCTGATTGCCGTCGACGGCTTCCGAGTTATGGCAGAGTCCTTCGACTCCTTCCGCCAACTCGACGAACGCTCCGAAGCTTGCCAACCGCAGAACCTTGCCATGAACCACGTCGCCCACGCGATGCTGCTGGAAGAAGGTCTCCCAGACATCGGGCTGTAGCTGCTTGATACCCAGCGACAGGCGGCGATTCTCAGGCTCGATTCCGAGCACGATGGCCTTCACGCGATCGCCCTTCTTCAACACTTCCGAAGGATGCTTCACGCGCTTGGTCCAGCTCAGGTTGCTGACGTGGACCAGTCCATCGATGCCGTCTTCGATTTCAATGAAGGCGCCGAAGTCGGTGAGGTTGCGAACGCGGCCTTCCACGGTGCTGTTGATGGGGAACTTATCTCCCAACGACTCCCATGGATTGGTCTGGAGCTGCTTGAGTCCGAGCGAAATGCGACGCTCGGTCGGATTCACATTGAGCACCACGGTCTCGACTTCGTCGCCAACATTGACGATCTTCGAGGGATGCTTCATGCGCTTCGACCAGGTCATCTCGCTAACGTGGACCAGGCCTTCGATGCCCTGTTCCAGCTCAACGAAAGCGCCGTAGTCGGTCACGCTGATCACGTGTCCCTTGACGTGCGCGCCAACCGGATAACGCTCGGCGGCGTCGAGCCACGGGTCAGGCGTGAGCTGCTTGAATCCAAGCGATACGCGCTGCTTATCTTTGTCGAACTTGAGAACCTTCACCTGGATCTGATCGCCCACCTGGACGAGATCGCGCGGGTGAGTGAGGCGTCCCCAGGACATGTCGGTCACGTGCAGCAGGCCGTCGATACCGCCGAGGTCGACAAAGGCGCCGTAGTCAGTGAGGTTCTTCACCGATCCGGTGAGAATCGCGCCTTCCTCGAGGTGCTCCATCGTCTTTTCGCGCTTGACGGAAACTTCTTCGTCGAGGATCTGCTTGCGCGAAGCCACGATGTTGCCGCGCTTCTTATTCAGCTTGATGACGCGGACATCAAATTCCTGTCCCTTCATCCCATCGAGATTCCGAACTGGACGCACGTCTACCTGGGAACCGGGGAGGAACGCTCGGGCGCCAAGAATATCCACGGTGAGACCGCCCTTGATGCGATCGATCACGCGAGCGCGAATTGGGCGCTTCTCGTTATAGGCGGCTTCAATCTCGTCCCACGCGCGCAGACGCTGCGCCTTCTGGTGGGAGAGGTGAATGTAGCCTTCCTCGGTTTCGCCCTTCTCGATCATGACATCGATGTCTTGACCGGATTGGACGGTGACGTTCCCTTCGTGATCGCGTACTTCGGCGATGGGCACGACGCCTTCGGACTTCATGCCTACGTCGACCATTACGTACTGGTCGGTGATTTTGACCACCGTACCTTTAATGACGCGATCTTCGCTGGTTACAGTTTCGGTTTCGGGAGTAAAGGTTTCTAGGGCTGTAGCGAAATCTTCCATGGTTTCTTTTTCTGTTCTGACAGGACCCGGACCTGGCCGTGTTTCGGCAGCCGGAGCGGACTGTGAATTGGATTGAGTGTCGGTACTTACTTCGTTCTGACCTACCGCTGTGCTATCCGCGGAAGATGCAGATTGGGACTGATCGTGATCGAGTGCGGTTTCTTCGAACAAGGCCATTTTAAGAACGACCGCTTCGCCCCGAAAGGCGACGGTGATATGAATTTGCGGACTGCTGGCTTGGTGCGTCGGGGTGTTTGCCCGGGTTACGGGCTGAGACTTATCCAGCGGCCTGAGTCTCTGGAGCTGTAAGACTCCAAGGGACTTTTTGACTATAGCAACGGCCCGCAAAGAGTGTCAAACACGCGAAACAGCTTCTTCCAACACCAACTACGCAAATCGCACAACAGCTACCACATTTGACTCGGATGCTGATCCATCCACGAACAGTCAGATGTGACCACGCTCACCATGGTCGCACAAAAAACATGCGCTTCGACCATAAAATGATTTTATTCCGCAGTTTTGACCGAAACGTAACAATTGGTACTCTTAGTCTCTGTACCTATGGACTACCTATGGACGCCGTGGCGTTACACCTACGTAAGTAACGCCGATAAAATGGATGGTTGCGTCTTCTGCGAACGCGTTGCCTGGAACGATGATCGCAAGGCACGCATCGTTCATCGCGCGGAACATTGCTTCATCATTTTGAACGCGTTTCCTTATACATCGGGACATGTCATGGTTGTTCCTTACGAACATGTCGACGAATTGCAGAAACTCGCGCGCGCAGCAGCAGAGGAGATGATGCTGCTGACGCAGCGCATGGAAACTGTGCTGCGAAAGCTCTACCATCCGGACGGCGTGAACCTGGGGATGAACATCGGAAAAGCCGCGGGCGCAGGGATCCGAGGGCATATCCACATGCACGTGCTTCCCCGCTGGGTGGCCGACGCGAACTTCATGACTGTGATCGGCGAAACCAGAGTTCTTCCGGAAGATCTGGAGACTACGTGGGAGCGGATACACGGGGAAATCGGGAAATGATCTGTTCACCACGGAGACACAGAGACACGGAGAAAGAATAGGGTTCGTTGCGACGACCATGACAAAGGTATGGCGTTCCGTGCTGTTGCTTGCACTTCTCCTGCTTTGCGGATGTCGCTGGCGACCCGGCCCGGTGGTGGTAAAGGTTGTAATGCCACCGCATGGACAAGCATTTCACGCAGTGAACGAGCAAATCCCAGAATTTCTAAAAAACACTTCCTGGCTTCATCCAATTCAGATCGAAGAGATCTACCCACAGGCAGACCAATTTGTGCAATTCGTGACGGCGAATCCGAATATAGACATCATTGTCTGCGACTCTCCCGAGCAGCTGGACGCCTTGCGTTTCATGCAGCAAGTCCCTCCGGAGGTGATGAATGCCTGTGCCGGCGCGGGCAATTGCCCGGCCTTTGTTGCACGTTCGGTTCAGGTGGACCGCATCAAGACCGTGAAGCAGGTTTTCTACGCGGTGACCGAATCTCACAATCGCTGATCTCACCTGACTCGGGCAAAGCTTCTCGATTGACGCCCCTCGGTCTGCGGTTAACAATCATTCTCGATGCAAGATCCGTTCTCCCAACCAGTAGAACCTGAAGGCCACGGCGAGTGGGTCCCACTGGCGATTGGCGCCGGAGTGATTCTCGTCATACTGGCCGGAGTTTTCTTCCTGAGTCGCCATCGCAATGAGAATTCCGGACCTCCGCCGGAAGCGCCGTATGCGTCGAATCTGCAAATCAACGATTTGCATATGAGCCAGGCGCAGAACTTTGTAGGCGCGCAAGTCACCTATCTCGAAGGCAAGATCGCGAACAGCGGCAGCCGGACCGTGAACGCGATCTCAGTAGAAGCCGTGTTTCGCAACAGCCTGGGCGAAGTGGTGGGACGCGAAACTCAGCCGCTGATGATTTTGGAAGAACGCCCGGGATACAGCGATGCGGTCACACTCAAGCAACATCCACTGCAGCCGAATGAGAATCAACCGTTCCGGTTGACCTTCGAACACATCTCCGCCGACTGGAACCAGGGGCTGCCGGAGCTGCGAGTGATGAAAGTCGACTTCAAGTAAAACTGCTTTACCACGGAGACACAGAGGCACGGAGAAAAAGCTCAAGAATTAAGACCTAGATCAAAGATTGCTTCGGGCTGGCAGCTCACTCACGCAGAAATTGACATCAAAATCCGAAGTCCTAACTGTTGGACTCTCTGTGCCTTTGTGTCTGTGTGGTGAATTGTTGTTCTAGCCATGCGTCGAACTCGTGCAACGCGCGTTCGCACTGAAGACGATGCCGCTCCTTCTTGTCGCGAATCTTTTGCTTCCATGCAGGCAGCAGGTCGAAGGTAATGTTCGCAGGCTGGAAGTCGCGAGCGTCGGCGTGCGTAATGTAGTGCATCAGCGATCCGAAAGCAGAAGCTCGCGGTGGAGATGTGGCTGAAGTTTCGCTGGCGAGAGCAGCGGCAGTCATGCCCGCAATCAAGCCGGTGGCGATGGATTCCACGTAGCCTTCCACTCCGGAAATCTGACCAGCGAACAAAACATTCGGGTGCTGCTTCATCTGCAGCGTTTCCGTAAGCAGCGCGGGAGAGTTGATGTAGGTGTTGCGGTGGATCTGCCCATAGCGCAGGAAGCGAGCGTTCTCGAGTCCGGGGATGAGCCGCAGCACTTGCGCCTGATCGCCGAACTTGAGGTGATTCTGGAATCCGACGATGTTGTAGGAATCGGCGCGCAGGTTTTCCTGGCGGAGTTGCACCACCGCATAGGGCGTCTGGCCGGTGCGAGGATCGCGCAGGCCCACTGGTTTCATCGGGCCGAAGCGCAAGGTGTCGCGGCCGCGACGGCCGATCTCTTCGATGGGCAGACAGCTTTCGAAGTAGTTCAGCTTCTCCCACTCGTGGCCGTCGACGGATTGCGCGGAGATCAGCGCGTCGTAGAAACGGTCGTATTCTTCGCGCGTGAACGGACAGTTGATGTAGTCGGCGGTGCCCTTGTCGTAGCGCGCGGCCATGTACACGCGCGACATGTCGATCGAATCGGCTTCGACGATCGGGCTAATGGAATCGTAAAAGAAGAGGCGAGTCCCCTCTTCATTCGCACTCAACCGCTGAATCTCCACGGCGAGCGCGTCCGAAGTCAGCGGCCCGGTCGCGATGATGGTGATGTCCTCTGCTTCGTTGATGCTGGTGACTTCTTCGCGATGGATATGGACCAGCGGCTCGCGCTCGAGAGCTTCGGTGACTTTTTGGGCGAACACATCGCGATCAACTGCCAGCGCGTGACCAGCTGGAACCTGCGTGGCACGGGCGATTTCCAGGAGCAACGATCCGGCACGCCGCATCTCTTCTTTGAGAACCCAGGGCGCGGTGTTCTCCGAGTCGGACTTGAGCGAATTCGAACAAACCAGTTCGGCGAAATGCGGCGTCTGATGGGCCGGCGTGTTGCGTACGGGGCGCATCTCGTAGAGATCGACGGAGAGGCCGCGACGCGCGCATTGCCAGGCGGCTTCTGATCCGGCAAGACCGGCGCCGATGATTTTGATCGTGTGGGACATCACGTGTGGGTGCGAACAATCTCCCCGTAGCTATTATATTTGCCGGAATGAACCAGCAGTCAGTAGTCAGCATTCAGTCCTGCGATGATCCGCCGTGACTGAAAGCTGATTACTGATCGCTGAATGCTTATCGCCAAGGAGACAATATGCCCAGGATTTTCTACGTCGAACCGCAAACGGCGAGCACGGAAGTGCAGCAGCTCTACGAGCATCGCCTGGGCGGCAAGCCGGGCAGTGTACACAAAATCATGGCGCATCAACCGAAGGCGCTTACGGCATTTCTTGCCTTCTACGCAACCGCGGGCCGCAGCTTGGATCGCAAGCTGTACGAACTTGTTTACATACGCGTGTCGATGCTCAACGAGTGCCACTATTGCCTGCAGCATCATCTCGCTTCGTCGAAGCGAATTGGTGTAACACCAGAAGATTGGCAGGTGCTCAAGAGTGGCGACTTCACGCGCTTCACCGATGCCGAGCGCGACGCACTGAAATTCGCTGAGAAGCTGACGAAGACGCCGTGGGAGATCATCCCGGCTGATATCGAGACACTGAAGCGTCACTTGAGCGAGGCACAGATCGTCGATCTGGATTTGCTGGTGGGACTGGCGAACCTGACGAACCGATTCACCGATCCGCTGGGAGCAGAGCTGGAAACCGCGGCGGAGAAAATCTGAAGCAAGCCATCAGTACTCAGTTGTCAGCATTCAGTCGAGCGAGATTGTGCAGGGCTGAAGCTGACTGCTGAAGACTGCCTCTACGCGATCGCTCGCTCGGCATCATCCGTCAATCCCAGATCCGCCTTGCTCAAGCCGCTGAAGTGAACGAGATGATCCCCCGCGTGATGGATGTAATCGTTCAACATGAATTCCAGCGTAGCGGGCTGTGCGTCGAAGATTGCCGGGCGCTGCCAGCCGCTCGCGGAAATTCCTTCGGCCAGCATCAGCATGTGCTCGTTCAGCCGCTGCCATGTGTCGATCAGATCCGCCCAGTCGCGCTGCTGGTAGTTGTGAAGGATCACCCAGTTTGGCCCGTCGTATCCGGGCAGCGTTGGATTTTCTTCGGAGAGCACGCGGACCCAGCGATAGTGATTCACAATCGCTGAATCGAGCAGATGACCAAGCTCCTGCTTTGCTGACCACTTGTCGGGCCCGCTACCACTTGCGGCTTGTTCGTCGGAGATGGACCGCAGCGCGGGAGGCACACGATCGAGAAGTTGGCGCAGTTGTGAAATGAGCTGTTCGTGGGTAGCCATGAGAAGTTCTCCTCCCTATCCCGAAAATCTAAAACTCACCACGGATTCCACGGATCTTCACGGATGTTTTTGGAAATGACATCAATCCGTGAGTATCTGCGAAAATCCGTGGCTGGTTTTTCTTAAAGTATTTCCCTCTTGTCTCCCACTCGACGCGTCACGCGTTCGCGATCGAAATATTCCAGCAGCGGGATGGCGTACTTGCGGGTAACCCCGGTTAGGTCCTTGAAACCAGCTACGTCAATGCTAGCGGATTTGGTCTTGAATGCAAGCAGCCGTTTGCGGAGCTCGTCGAGGGTGGAGCGGTGGAAGACGAGATCGTCGGAGACTTTGATGAGCACGCGATCGCGCAACAGGAGCGTGACGATCTTCTGCGCGCGCGCTTTGTCGATGGGCAGCTTGGCGAGGACGTCTTTCAGATAAGGCACTTCGAGGCCGGCACTGGAGAACGCGTCTTCAATCTTCTTCTTGGCTTCGGCTTCTTCGTCTTTCATCACGACGCCGCGGCCGGGGAGGCGCGCCTGCTCGCCCGCAACTTCCAGCTTCTTTTCTTTTGTGAGCAGGTCGAGAAGTCCGGTGAAGATTTCCGGGCCAAGCCGGAGTTTTTCGCGAAGCTGCTCTTTACTGATTCCGGCGACAAGTGGATTTGCATCCTGAAACTTCTTAAGTGCGGTGAGGAGGGCTTCACTGACTTGAGTGGCGGACGCTTGCGAGATGAGAAATTCGTTGAGACGCAGAACGCGCAGCTCGGGCGCGGCTTTCGTCGAGACGAGCGCTGTCGCCGTGGAAGCTACGAGCGATGGCGGCCATCCGGTTTCGGCGAGGGCGTCGATGAGACGGAGTCCGTCAGCACCGTGGCGGGAGATGCGGGCAGCGAGGATCTGTTCGTGAGTGCCTTCGGCAAGAAGCTTGAGCGATTCGATGTTCTGGCTGGCTTGCTTGGTTCGGCGCGCCAGCGGGGCCGCGTCGATCACCAGACCGCCGCCGATGGTTACCACCGGCGAAAATTGGCGGAGGATGAAGCGATCTCCGGGCAAGAGCAGAACTGGTTCGGCAAGCCGCAGTTGCGCGAATTCTGACGCGCCCGGTTTGAGTTCCTTTGCGCCGTAGAGCACGACCTCGGCGATGGTCTCGCTAGTATAGGCGTGCAGGTGAACGCGGGCGCGATCTTTCAACACCCGCGCGGATGGCAGCACGGAGAGTGAAACGTCCAGGCGCTTCGTTGTGTGCAGAAGGCCGGGAGGGGCCAGCGTCATGCCGCGCGCAAGATCTTCGACGTTCGCGCCCGCAAGGTTCAGGGCGGTACGTTGTCCGGCAATCGCCTGATCGGCGGGCTTCCCGTGGACTTGCACTCCGCGCACGCGCACACGGCGGCCAGAGGGAAAGACTTCCAGTTCTTCTTCTTTGTTGACGGTGCCTGCGATCAGCGTGCCCGTGATCACGGTGCCGAAGCCTTTCATGGTGAAAACGCGATCGATGGGTAACCGAAAAAGCGCAGCAGAGTCTTTCGCGGAAACTTCCGCGGACGCCTTCGCGAGCTCGCGTTTCAGATCGTCAAGCCCAGTGCCTTTGAGTGCGCTGACGGCAACCATGGGCGCGTGTTCGAGAAACGATCCGCGCAGGAAGTCTTCTAGCTCCATGCGAACGACATCGAGTGTTTCGGCGTCGACCGTGTCCGCTTTTGTAATTACGGTGATCCCTCGGCGGATCGAGAGCAGCCGGCAGATATCGAAGTGCTCGACTGTCTGCGGCTTGATGCCTTCGTCGGCCGCCACCACGAGCAGGACGAGATCGATACCGCCGATGCCGGCGAGCATGTTGCGCACGAAGCGCTCGTGTCCGGGGACGTCGACGAAGCCGAGGCGCAGGTCTTCATTGTTGCCGCTGGGCGATTTCAGGTTCAGGTGCGCAAAGCCGATGTCGATGGTGATGCCGCGGCGCTTCTCTTCTTCGAGACGATCGGCATCGATGCCGGTGAGCGCTTTGACCAGCGCGGTCTTGCCGTGATCGATGTGACCGGCGGTGCCGATGATGACGGACTTCACGGGTTCGATGATAACTGAGGTTTCGGTGGTCTCGGCAGTGGCCAGTGTTTCCGGGCGTGGTTGGGTAGCTGGTAGCTAGTAGCTGTTGGCTATCGGCTATCGGCTATCGGCTATCGGCTATCGGCTATCGGCTATCGGCTATCGGCTATCGGCTATCGGCTAGCAAATGCTTGAGCATCTGGCTACGAGTTGTCTCGCGGTTTCTGACTGATTGCTGGCTACTGACTACCAGCTACCCCAAACCGCCACTGTTTGCAGTACCATGACAACGTGCCCGCAGAACTCGTCATCATTGCGAACTTTCGCGACTTGCCGCCGGCGATGTTGCGAAGAGCAAGCTGGAATCGGCTGGGATCGAGTGCTTTCTGGTCAATGAAAATATGGTGCGCATGGACTGGTTCTGGTCGAATGCTGATCGGCGGGGTAAAGCTGCGCGTTGCAAAATCGATGCGGAAGAAGCCATTCATCTTCTGGAAGAGGAGATACCTGCCGGAACTTATCGACAGCGATACCGGCGAAGTTTACGAGCAGCCTGCCTGTCCGCGTTGCAGTTCACTCGATATCAGCTTCGGACCGCCCGATAAAGGCGTCCAACTGGCGGCACTTGTACATTGCGGGGATCCCATTCCCGCCGGGCGCGATCGCTGGAAGTGCAATCAGTGTGGCGCGGAATGGGAAGTTCTTGCCGACGTGAAACCCATGCCGCCCGAATCCTCCACTTCGTAGCATCCATCTCCGGACAACGTCGCGTCGTCTCACTAATTGGCACAGCCGTGCCAAGGGAGAACCAGGTATGCCAGAGAAGGAAACGCTCGAACGAGCCGAGGAAGATAAGCGCGAAGGGAAAGCGCCGTCCACACAGGCGGGCGAATTCGTGAAGGAGGAGATGGATCACATCCGCGAGGGCAAGCACGGAGCCGCAAGCACGAAGCAGGCGATTGCGATTGGATTGTCGAAGGCGCGGCGGTCGGGAGTCGATCTGCCTCCGCCGAAGAAGGGCCGAACTTCGGAGAAGACGCGCAAATCGGCGGAGAGCGCATATCGCAAGGGACAAAGCAGCGCGCGCAAGAAGAAGCCGTCGCGCAAACGTTCACGAGCGACGGAAAACGCTCTGAAGCGGCAGCCGCGGAAGGCGGCGTCGAAGAAGGCGCTCTCACGGCAGGCGAAACAGGCGGCCAATCGTCGTGGAAGCGCCGGCGCGCAAGAAGGCTGCACAAAAAGCAGTGCGCACGAAAGGTGCGGCGGGACGGAAACAGGCGGCGAAGAAAGCGGCAGCAACGCGGATGAAGCGGGCGGCGTAGGGACTGTTTGTGGAATCCCACCTCTGCCAACAGAAGGCAGAGATGGGGCACCCGAGAATTGTGGTGATTCTCACAAAACTGAACGTTGTGGAATCCCACCCTAGCCAACAGAGGGCTAGGATGGGGCACCCGAGAATTGTGGTGGTCCTGAACGATCCATCTCTCCACAAAAGCAAAACGGCTCGCTGGTTGGCGAGCCGTGCTAAAGGGTCCCGGCAATCGAATAAGGACGTCAGGACGTACTTTCAACCTGATCTGATGCTGAATTTCGCGTGAAGGTTTCGCACCTCAACCGGTCTCGATCATGAGACAATAAGCTGTAGCGTCGATCCCTTCAAACTCCTCCTTTTCAGCACAAGGGATACGACTTTCTACACAAAAGTAAACAATGTCACATCCCGAAATAGCGCCAGTTATTACTCCCGAACTCATACGAGAACACGGCATTACGCCGGATGAATTTCAGAAAATCCTGACCCTGCTTGGACGCCAACCCAGCCTGACAGAGCTGGGTATTTTTAGCGTTATGTGGAGCGAACATTGCTCCTACAAGTCCTCGCGCGTGCACCTGAAACGGCTGCCGACTCGTAGCCGTCGTGTGGTACAGGGCCCCGGCGAAAATGCCGGCATTATCGACATCGGCGATGGCTGGGCATGCGCCTTCAAGATCGAGTCGCATAACCACCCGTCGTTTATTGAGCCTCTACAGGGTGCAGCGACCGGCGTGGGTGGCATTTTGCGCGACATCTTCACCATGGGCGCGCGTCCTGTGGCGGTGATGGATTCGCTGCGCTTTGGTCCGATCACCAAGGACCCGAAGGCCGACGAAGCCACGATTCACAAGAATCACTCGGTGCTGGAGGGCGTGGTCAGCGGCATCGCGCACTATGGCAACTGCTTCGGCGTGCCGAACCTGGGCGGCGAGACCAAGTTTGAAGACTGCTACTCGCAGAATCCGCTGGTAAATGCATTTGCGCTCGGATTAATGCGCCGCGACAAGATCTTCTATGCCAAGGCCTCGGGCGAAGGCAATCCGGTGATCTATGTGGGCTCGAAGACCGGCCGCGATGGCATTCACGGCGCGACCATGGCGAGCGAGGAGTTCAGCGAAGAATCCGAGGGGAAGCGTCCGAATGTGCAAGTGGGCGATCCGTTCCTGGAGAAGCTGCTGCTCGAAGCCTGCCTGGAAGCCATGGAGACCGGCGCAGTCGTTGGCATTCAGGATATGGGCGCCGCTGGGCTGACCTGCTCCACCTGCGAGATGGGTGGACGCGGTGGCGTAGGCGTGGAGATCGAGCTGGACCTGGTGCCGCAACGCGAAACCGGCATGTCGCCTTACGAGATCATGCTGAGCGAGTCGCAGGAGCGGATGCTCCTGGTGGCCGAAAAGGGCCGCGAAGAAGAAGTGTTCAAAGTCTTCCAGAAGTGGGGACTGGACGCCGTCACCATCGGCCGCGTCATTGGCGAAAACAAGATGCGCGTGCTCGAGCACGGCAAAGTCGTCGCCGAAATCCCGAACCCCGCGCTCACCGATGAGGCTCCGCTGTACAAGCGTCCGCTGGAGCGCTGGGAACCGAAGGTCGATCGCGAAAAGCCGGAGCACATTGAACTGGGCAAAGGCGGCGATCTGACTGCGGCCTTGGAACAGCTGCTGGCGAGCCCGAACATCTGCTCAAAGAATTGGATCACCGAGCAATACGAATCCTACGTGCAGCTGACGGGCGTACAGCGTCCGGGTGGCGATGCGGGCGTGATTCGTATCAAAGGCAGCGATCGTGGCCTGGCGATGGCTCTCGATGGAAACGGCCGCTGGTGCTATCTCGATCCGAAGCTGGGCGCGATGCATGCCGTCGCGGAAGCGTGTCGCAACGTCGCCGTTACCGGCGCAACGCCCTTGGCGGCAACGAATTGCCTCAATTTTGGCAATCCGGAAAAGCCGCACATCATGTGGCAGTTCTCGCAGACGATCGACGGCCTGACCGCCGCTTGCGAAGAGCTGGACGTGCCTATCACGGGCGGTAATGTCAGCTTCTACAACGAAACCCTGGGCGAGGGGATCTATCCCACGCCAGTTCTCGGGATCGTGGGCGTTCTGGAACGCATTTCCCGGATGCGCACTCCACACTTCGAACATCCCGGGCGCTCGCTGGTCGTGTTGAGCGGTTCCGAACGCGGCGATCTGGTGGATGCTGAGACCGAGTTTGGCTCCTCCGAGTACGCCAAGGAAGTTCTCGGCGCTCTGTGGGGCTTCCCGCCGGCCCTGGAACTGGAGCACGAGGCTAACCTGCAGCGGTGCATCATCGACGCCATCAACCAGGGATTCGTCGATTCGGCGCACGACCTCTCCGAGGGCGGGATTGCCGTGGCGCTGGCCGAAGCGGGCTTCCTGAACGGCATTGGAGCCCAGGTAGAGTTGAAATCAGACGACTTGCCTGCCGAGTACGTGCTGTTCGGCGAGGATGCCAGCCGCGTGCTGGTTTCGTGCGACCGGCAGCTACTCTCGCGAATCAAAGAAGTAGCGGGCAAGCACGGGGTTGCGGCCGAGGTCATCGGCGAAACAACAGCAGGCAATCTGGAGATTGTGGTTGACGGCCAGACGGTCGTCTCCGCACCAGTGTCGCAGTTGAAATCGGCATGGGAAGGCGCGCTCGCAAAAGCGCTGCATACCGAGACCGAAGAGCACCTGGTGCCGGAAGTTTTGCAGAAGAGCTAATTTAGTTGGCAGTTGCTAGTTGTCAGTTGTTAGAACGGCGGTAGCGCCGGCTTTAGTCAACGAACAATGGAACATGAATGGGGCTTCAGCCCCAGAGGACTCAATGCCGAAACTGGATAAATTTCGCGAAGAATGCGGCGTAATGGCTGTATACGCTCATCCGGAAGCCTCCAAGGTCGCGTACCTGGGACTTCATGCTCTTCAGCATCGCGGACAGGAATCCGCCGGCATTGCCGCGTCTGACGGCGAACAGCTGCGCCTGCACAAGCAGATGGGCCTGGTCGTTGATATCTTCACCGAAGACGTGCTCGCGAAATTGCCCGGCACGCAGGCCATCGGGCACACGCGCTATTCGACTACGGGCGACTCGGCGATCCTGAATGCGCAGCCGATTCGCGTCGATTGCAACAAGGGACAGATGGCGCTCGCGCACAACGGCAACCTGGTAAACGCCGGTGAACTGCGCGCGAAACTCGAGCACGATGGCTCAATCTTCCAGACCACCAGCGATACCGAAGTCATCGTTCACCTGATCGCGCACTCGAAGGAACAGACGCTGCCCGATGCGATCGCCGATGCTCTGCGCCGGATCGAAGGCGCGTTCTCGCTGGTGATCACTACGCGCGACCGGATTTTTGCGGTGCGCGATCCGCGCGGATTCCGTCCGCTCTCGATGGGCCGAATTGTCGCCGGGGACAAGCTGAAGAAGGACGCGGTTGTGTTCGCCTCTGAGACCACGGCATTCGATCTGATCGGCGCCGAGTTCATTCGAGACGTAAAGCCGGGCGAGCTGATCGTAGTTGGACCCGAAGGCGTGTACTCGCGCTTCTACTCGTCGGCCCAGCCAATCTCGAGCTGCATCTTCGAGCACGTATATTTCGCGCGTCCGGACAGCGTTGTATTTGGCCGCTCAGTCGCAACCAGCCGCGAGACGCTCGGACGGCAACTGGCGCGGGAAGCTCCGATTGATGCCGATCTTGTGATCCCAGTGCCTGACTCTGGTCTGCCTGCAGCGATTGGCTATTCCGCTGAGAGCGGTATTCCCTTCCGCGTAGGGTTAATTCGCAGCCACTACATTGGCCGCACGTTTATTGAGCCGGAACAGCGGGTGCGCGACTTCGGCGTGAAGCTGAAGCTGAACCCAGTACGCAGCACCCTGGAAGGCAAGCGCATTATCCTGATCGACGACTCCATCGTGCGCGGCACCACCAGCCGCAAGATCGTACGCATGGTGCGCGAAGCGGGCGCGACGGAAGTTCATATGCGCATCAGTTGTCCGCCGACGATCTCACCTTGTTACTACGGCGTGGATACTCCGCGGAAGAAAGAACTGATCGCCGCGAATAAGACTGTCGAAGAAATTCGCGAATACATCGGCGCTGATTCACTGTCATTTCTTTCGGTCGAAGGACTGAAAGAGGCTTGTGCCGAGGGCGAACACACTACCTACTGCGACGCGTGCTTCACGGGCAACTATCCAACGAACTTTGTCGATGTGAGCGAGATTCGGCCGGTGGCTGCGGTGGTAAAGGCCTAACGAGAACATGGCTATGTCGTGATGCCGGAGCAGCCGAATCAGCGGCTCTGGCTGATCACCGCAATTTTGTACACCAGCAGAATGGGTACGGTCCCGAGCGCGATCCAAGCGGACACCGTATAGCGCCGAAAAAAGTAGAAGGTCACAGCCGCCCAGCAGGAACACGCAGCGATCAAAGCGCCGCCGACATAAAGCACAGCCAACGCAATCGAGAAGTTCGTGCCATCGACGTGCCTGAGCCGGAAGAACTCCCCCAGAGTCCTGACGACGATAAGAAATTCAATCGTGATTCCTATCTGAGCCCACCGTTCTTTGGTCACGCGGAAGATTGTAGCCTGGGACAACTATCCAACGAACTTTGTCGATGCGAGCGAGATTCAGCCGGTGGCTGCTGTGGTGAAGGTCTAGCGCGGCGAGGAGAACTGCAGATCCCTCGCTTCGCTCGTGATGACAAATAACAAACCATGACTGCACCACTCGATCCGATAGAAGGCTTAAAATGGGCCAACTGTCCGACAAGCACTTCTGCGTGAGGGACCATGTTCCAGTTTGTGTTCGCCGTCATTCCGTTTCTCGCAGCCTCGCTGCATATCGCCCTGTCATCCGAACGGCGACACAGCGCGGCTAGAATTGCTGAGACCTACCTCGTCTACTTCTTCTTTATCTACGTAGGACTGATGGGATTGCTGACCGCTTATGCCCACGTCTTGCGTCCGCTGCAGACTTCAGCGTCCATCGGTTGGCAGCCCAGTCCGTTCGAATATGAAGTCGGCATGGCTGACCTCACCATTGGAATTCTAGGAGTTCTGTGCTTCTGGATTCGCGGCAACTTCTGGTTGGCAACCGCAATCGCGAATGCTGTCTGGCTGCTGGGAGATGCCATTGGGCACATCCGGGAGATCGTTCTGAACGGAAACCATGCCGCGAACAATGCTGGCCTGTTTCTCTATACGGAACTGGCGATTCCGCTCTTGATCCTCCTCCTCACGGTGTATCACCGTACCGCAAATGAACGAGCGGAATCAGATGTTCGGCAACCAGTGCATCATCTTTGATTCTGATCCGCAACACCCCGGCAAGTTGCATATGAGGATGGCAGACAGGAGAAACACATGAGCAAAGTGATGGAGAGATTAGAAGCTGCACAGCGGAAGGCCATGGCAATCAGACCCCCGGTGGGAGGATTTCCTTATCTGGCAGAGACACTTCGCCAGGCAGGTTTTACGCGCAATATCTGGAGTCTGCCATCGGCCCAAAGCCTCTTCATCACGAAAGAAGGTTCGGTTGTCACGCAGGGCACTCCCTTGGTATCCGGCACCGTGGACGTGCCGCAATTTGACCGCGAAGCGCTCATCGCTGCCCTGCGCACAGATCAGGCTGGCAACAGTACATTCCCTGAATTTCTAGCCGCATCCTGGCGTGCGGGAGTTGTTCGATACGACGTCGATTTCAACGCCCGCACCGTCTCCTACCGGGCTGTAATGGCGAGGAGTACGTCGAGAAATACCCCGCCGTTGACGTGGAATGAGGAGAACACAACGAGTTGAGAGCAGGCTCCGATACGTTTAGGTGGTGCGACACGCGCGTTCACGCGAAACGTCTGCCCATCTCCTTGCCCTCGCCCTGGTAGCGCTACCGGTAATGATCGAGCGTGGTCTGCCAGCCCTGGGTTGCATTCGCGCCGGAGAAGAACGTCAGATCGAGTGGCCGTCAACAGGAATCACCGATGGCAATCGTCGCCTGCTATCTTCAACGTTCGTTTAGATTCTTTTCCGCCGGTCCATGTGCGAATTGTTCGAGTGAAAGTTGTCCATTTCCCGTCGGTTCCTTGCTGGCTCTCGATGCGAATGGGTTTGAGCTCATCGTTCACCCATCGGTACAAGCCGCTCTCGTAGGCACACCCAGCTTGCCCGCTATTTACGTATGTTGTGACCTCTTTCGTGCGGCAGACAACCTGCTTGAAGGGAAGTTCAGAGAATTGTTGATACTGAACGAATCTCTCTGTATTCGGGTTGAATAGGTACAAGTGGTACCAAGAATCACCGTGTACGCCCGTTGAGAACTCGACGAGTAAATCCTTGTAGCCGTCGCAGTTGATGTCGCGCAACTGAATCGCTCCGCGCAAATCACGGACGCGTGGTACATCATCGCCACTCAGATGAATCGTCTGGAGCGTCTTACCACCATGACGAATGCCAATGGAGCGGATGGTGATAAATCCATTCGCTTTGTCTTTTGTGCCGCTGTACTCGATTAGGAAAGGCGAATTAGTGGAACGAAGAATCCTCCCAAAGGGCACAATTTGTGAATGCCCGATACTGGCACAAATCAGCATCGCCAGCAGCAGTATGGGGCGAAGAACCTTCATGGCGGCATTGTACGCGGCGAAGGTCAGAGCAACTTAAGTTAGCACCCAGAAATTCCCGCCGTAATGAGTTCGTGCCGACTGAATAGGCTTCCCTCGGGATGACAGTTCCTCGCTACGCTCGGAAATACGCAACGTTTGAACGAGTCGCGCATCGGCGGTTCTCGCGAAACGGGTAACGTGAAACTCGAAACATCTTCACGATGTGTGATCGTGCACGATCCGCCATCCCTCCGGAAATTTCTTCAGCACCAGCGTGAACAGCCCGCCTTCTTCTTTGCCTGACTTCATCACCAGGTGCCAGTGTCCGCGGACGAAGGCCGCGTCCGTTCCCAGCAGATCGACATACAGATCGTAGAAGTCGAGCTTGCCCATCTCTTTGCCTTCGCCCTGGTAGCGCTGTCGGTAATGATCCAGCGTGGTCTGCCAGCCCGTGGTTGCGTTCGTGCCCGAGAAGAAGGTCAGATCAGGCGAGCGCCAATATCCCCGCATGAAACCTTCGAGATCATGCGCGTTCCACGCGTCTACCTGCGTTTGTAAAAGATGGCGGATTGCCAGTTTCTCGGAATCGGCGGGACTGACTTGCTGCGCGCATGCAAATGACGCGCAGAGCACGAAAGCAATCAAGATTGGACGCATAGGACACTCACCGTTGGTAACAGAGTTTATCAAGGTACTTTGGTCACCAGTCGGGTCAAAAGCGGGGAGAACGCGGCTATGCTTGCAGTGTTTCTTCGTACTGGCAGGAAGTTTGACACTTTTTGTCCAGATGACGACGATGAGGACTGGATGACTCCCGAAAAGGTTGGGCGCTACCTGATAACTGGAGAGCTTGGCAAGGGCGCAATGGGAGTCGTGTATCGGGCGACTGACCCCAATATCGGCCGCACTCTGGCCCTTAAAACAATGCGGCTCGACATTCACGGCGCCAACAGCGGCGACATGCTGAAGCGCTTCCAGAACGAAGCACGCGCGGCGGGAGTTTTGAACCATCGCAACATTGTCACCATTTATGACGCGGGCGAAGCCGATGGCATGTTCTACATTGCCATGGAGTTCATTGCCGGCGCGACGCTCGCCGGTTTGCTGCGGGATCGCAGGACTCTTCCCCCGATGGAAGCCGCCGATATCGGCGCGCAGATTTGCGAAGGTCTCGATTACGCGCACTACAAGGGCGTGATCCATCGCGACATCAAGCCGGCCAACATCATGATCGCGGGCGACGGCAACGTGAAGATCATGGACTTCGGCATCGCCAAGGCTGGAGCCGGACTTACGCATACGGGCGAAGTGCTAGGCACGCCAAATTACATGTCACCTGAGCAGGTACGCGGGCGCGTGCTCGATGGCCGCACCGATCTGTTCTCGACCGGCGTGATGCTCTACGAAATGCTGACCGGCGAGAAGCCGTTCAACGCGAACAGCGTCACGACCATCATCTACAAGATCATCAATGAAGTACCTCCGCCACCGCGCGAGTTGGATGCGTCGATTCCTTCCGGCATGAGCGCCGTGATTGCCAAGGCGATGGCGAAGTCGCCCGACGAGCGCTATCAGAGCGGATCGGCGATGGCGGCGGCGCTGGAAGATCCATTCACGCTGTCGAACGAATTGGTAGCAGGAACCGCCGACGGCGCTGCGGTTACCACGCATTTCTTTTCCGCGACTGGTTCGAGTCAGCGCCGCAGGGATACAAAACACGATCAGCGGGACGGCTGTGCTCACTCCGGTGGCAGTTGCGGAGCCGGCATTCACGCCCGCCGTGGTGCTCGACACCACTTCGCGCCGGAGCGAGCCGCCGGTAGAACTCGCGAAAACCGCTGCACCGCCTCCGCCAACGGAAAAGACTATTTACGCTCCGCCAGTCCATCCTACGGTGGTAAAGAACGTCGTTCCGATAACAACGAGCAAGGGCGGACAAGGGTTTGTATTTGCCCTGGTCGCGTTCGCCGTAGTTTGTCTTCTGGGGATGGCGAATGCTGCGCGAAAGCATAAGAAGGAATTAGCCGTAGCGGAGACGAAGCCCGTGGCGGTGCAATCCGCTCCGGCCGTGGCGAGCTCTGCTCCGGCTGCGAAAGCTATAGCTCCAGTTCAGAAAGCGGCGCTGGTTTCCGAGGCTCCTGCTCAAGCGGAGCCAAAGCTCGAGTCTGTGAAACTGGAGACCACTGAACCCAAAAGCTCCGCGAGTGTCGCGCCGAAGAAGCGCGAATCTTATCTCTCGCTGAACAGCGATCCGGTGGGAGCGGAGATTATGGTGGACGGGATTCCGACCGGACTCATGACGCCTACGACGCTTACTGTCGGTCCGGGGCAGCACAAAGTGTTGCTGCACAAGGCTGGATATCGCTGGGTGGAGACGCTCGCCGATGCGGGCGCCGGGCAGACCGTGAATTTCGCGCCGCAACTTCAGCCAGCCAACGCCTTTGGACGCGAGAAGACGCGGCTCGCCGCGTGGCGCACATTTGAACAGACGGGCCAGCTACCTGCGGGAAAGGGCGGGCTGCAGATTCGTACCAATCCTCCGGGCGCGCAGATCACTGTGAATGACATTCCGGTGCCGCGTGCAACTCCGTTCCGCTTTCCAGTGGCTCCGGGAACCTATCGCGTGCGTCTGAGCATGGACGGCTACTACGCGATCACGAAGATTGTGCAGGTGGACGCGGGAAGTCTGAGTACCGTAGTCGAGACGCTGCAGGCAAAGTAAGGCTGCTTCCTATCGCATTCCGAGGCCTGAATAACTTGGCAAACGCACAATTGAAATCTGTTTTGCCCAAACAGGAAGCGAGCTCATGGCCGCCTTGGCTGGAAAACTGTGCTCTCATCGGCTGCATCGCCGTGGGTGCGACATGCGATTGGTATTGTGCTTACGAATGGTTTTTGGAACAAAGCCCCGTCTTTTCCGCGACCGTTATCGCTCGAATGCTCCTGATTGTTGTATCGTGCGCACTAGTGGGCATTCTTACCGTCGTTTTGGGCAAGAAGAAATGGCAACTAGGTATCGTAACCTTCTTCGGTGTGTCTGCTAATTTCAGTGGCTTGATGCTTTTATCCTGGGTCCGCCGCTGAATCGCAGCGCAGACGCCGCAGATCGCAGTCGGATGCTGTGAGAGTTCCGGCTGAGTAGGGCTCCCTCGACTCGGGCATCCGCCCTCGCTCGGGATGACAGCCGTGAAAATATAGCCACGGCGAGCTGCATCTACCCGCAGTATTTCTTGTGCTGCTCCAGAATGAAGTGATCCGTCATCCCCGCGACATAGTCGCACACGATGCGCGCCAGCGGCTCTGCTTCGGTCTGCGCTTTCTCCTGGTAGGTGCGCGGAAGGTCTTCCGGATGCGCCAGCCAGTGCGCGAACAACTCCAGCACTACTTCTTCGCCGTGCTCCTTGCGTTCGACTAATTCTTCGCTGTAGTAGAGATTGCGATAGAGGAACTGCTTGGCCTGGCGCCGCTCTTCGTCGACTTCCGCGCTGAACGCGGCCAGGCGCTCCGGATGCCGGCGAACGTCTTCGAGCGTCTGAACGCCACTGGCGGTGATGCGGCGCTGGGTGTTCGTGATCAGGTCGGTCACCATGCGATTCAGCATTCGGCGCAGCGCCTCGTTGAACTGGAGCTTTTCGATCGCATCGGGATAGAGACGCTGCGCATCGGCGAAAGAGCGCGCAAACAGCGGTAAACCTGCACGAATCTTTTCGACGGTCAGGATGTGCGACTCGTAGCCATCGTCGAGATCGGCGGTGTTGTAGGCGACTTCGTCGGTGAGATCGATCAACTGCGCCTCGAGCGGAGGCCGCTGGTCGAGCAGATACTCGGCGAGTTCAGGATGCGCGGCAGCATCGTAATCATGCGAGTGCTTGATGATGCCCTCGCGCACTTCGAAGGTGAGGTTCAGTCCACGAAAGGCCGCGTAGCGAAGCTCGAAATCTTCCACGATGCGCAGCGCGTGCAGATTGTGATCGAAGAGCAGTCCCTGCGCGCGCATTGCCTGATCGAGCGCCTGTTCGCCGGCGTGTCCAAACGGCGGATGCCCGATGTCGTGCACGAGCGCCAGTACTTCCACCAGATCGGCGTTCAGGTGCAGCTGCTCGGCGATGGTGCGCGAGATTTGCGAGACCTCGAGCGTATGCGTCAGTCGATTGCGGAAGTGATCGGAGAGGCGTCCGGTGAAAACCTGCGTCTTATCTTCCAGACGGCGGAAAGCGCGCGCGTGGATGACACGATCGCGGTCACGCTGGTAGTCATTGCGATAGGGATGCGGCGGTTCCGGATAGCGGCGTCCGCGTGACTGCTCGACTCGCACAGCGTAAGGGGCGAGCATGGTTTCAGTGTACGGGATCAGCGTTGCTGTGTCAGTTGGCAGTTGTGCTTCCAAGCCCAAGGGGTAGCTGGTAGCTAGTGGCTCAAGAGACTTATGAGCTACTTGCTATCGGCTACCCCATTGAACAAAACAGTCGCTATCCCGCCCGAACTACGGCTTTTGTGTCGGGTTTGCGCCGTTCTCACGCGCCAGTTTCACGCGCGCGGCATCCAGTTTCTTCTGGACCTTGGCGACATCGTTGCTATCGACTTCGGCCGAGACTGTCTTCGACCACTCATGCAATGCGCGCTCCCATTGCGCTGCGGCCAGCTTCAGGCGATCTGTCTTCTGGTATACATCGCCGAGGTGATCGAGCACGGTCGGATCGTTGTGCGAGCTGCTCACGGCTTTCTGCAGATAATCTTCGGCCATGTCGTAGTTGCCCATCTTGAAATACGCCCATCCGAGTGAGTCGAGATATGCGCCGTTTTGCGGTTCGAGCTGGACAGCGCGCTTGATGTATCCCAGGGCCTCGTCGAGGCGCAGGCCGCGATCCGCAAGCGTATATCCGAGATAATTCAGCGCGGCTGCGTTACTCGGATTGGAATTGATCAGCTGCTTGAAGAGCTGTTCCGACTGGTCGTACTTCTTTTCGCGCTCGTAGATGGAGGCCAGCGTGAACTGGGCGTCGTCCTTATCTTCGGACTTGGTGGAAAGCTGAACCGCGTGATTGGCAGCGTCTTCCGCCTCAGGATAGCGCTTCAGCCGCGCGTTCATATTCGCCAGCGTGATGTAGGTGTCGCGATCCTCAGGCGTGCCTTTCAGCATTGCCTTCACCTGGGCGATAGCAGCATCGGGCTGGCCGGAGTCGGCGGTTAATCCGGCAAGAACGTACTTCAGATTGCGGTCATTGGGATACTTATTGACCGCCTCCTGCGCTGTCGCCGTCGCGGACTTCCAATCCTTCGAATTCTGATAGGTGTCGATGATCTGCTGATACGCGCGTACAGATGTTTCCTGATCGCCGAGATCGATTTCCTTATGGAAGGTGTCGACGGCAAGTTGCGTCTTGTTCTGGTCGCGATAAACGCTGCCGAGGCGCTCCAGGAAGATGGAACGATTGTTCCGTTCACTGGAACTGTAGCTGCCGTCGGGTTTCTCGCTCTTCTTCAGCAATTGCGTCAGCAACTGCGCAGCCTGATCGTAGTTCCCTTCAGCCTGGTAGATCACCGCTTCGTTGAATGGAACTTCCACCGAATCCTGGAGCTCGGCGCCGGCTTTCTTCAAGGCATCGAGCGCGAGGTCGTAGCGTCCAGTCCGGCGATAAACTTCCGCAATGCGCATGTAACTCTGCGCGTCGTGCGGGTCGCTATCCACGATCTGCTTAAAAGTGTCCAGAGCCGCGTCTGTCTGATTGTCGTTCAGCAGGCTCTGCGCCAGCCCGCGCATCGCTTCCAGATTGTCTTTGTCTTCGTTGACGGCGGCGCGATAAGCAACGATCGCGCTCTTGTAGTCCTTCTGCTGCTCGTAGGTATAGCCCAGCGCGGAATAGATCTTCGAGCTACGATCGACTTCGGGAACCGCATTCAGAACCTGCGCCGCGCGCTTTGAGTCGCCTTCCTCGTTATAGAGATAGGCGAGCATGGTGACGGCTTCTTCCGAATTCGGCTGCAGCGCAACCGCGGTCTTGAATTCGTTCTCCGCCTTCAACATATCGTTGTTCAGGCGATAGAGCCGCCCGAGCAGCATGTGGTTCTCAATGTTGTTGGGCTCGATGCGCACGATTTGCTCGTACTGCTCGATGGCGCGCTTCAGAATTTCCTGCGATTGCGGAGTGCTCTGCTGGTCGCCAAGCCCGCGCAGGTAAATACGTCCGAGAAGCTTGCGGGCATCCAGATTGTTAGGGTCGCGCTTAATGATGTCCTGCGCTTCTTCCACCGCATCGCTGATGCGTCCCGTTTTGGCGTAGAGCTCAGCCAGGCCGGAGTTCAGGTACTCTGAACCGGGATCGTTCTGGATGGCCAGGCGATATTCTTCGATCGCCTTGTTCGCGAACTCGCTGCTCTGGTAGATCGAGACCAGCTCCTCATACATATGCGCGAGGGAGTAGTGGTAGTACGCCTGGGCGCGATCGGGAGTCTTCTTGGGCTCGGCCGATGTGCTGGTGCCGGGAGCGTTTGTGCCAACGGCTGAGGGCGCACTCTGTGCATCCGGGGTGGTGTTCGGGGCATTAGCGTCGTTCTGTGCAAAAACTGGAACAGTGACGGCAAACGCCAGCAAAAGGGCTGGTTTACGAATGTCCATGAGTGCCTTGTGGCAGTGGCCACGCCAACGGATGTTGGATGCCCAACAGCGCAGGTGCGTCTCACCCTATTTTACAGGGGATTGCGGCGCACGACACCAAGTTACGAGAGCCGCTGCGCAATCGGTGGTTATAACCCGACAGCGCAGGAAAAGTCGTTCCTGGTCAGAGACTTAGTCCCCCCGCTGGCACCTCGCAACCGCCTATTCGAGGGCGAGCATGACGGGTCAACCCGCACCCTAATGCCGGAAGTGCCGTACACCGGTAAACACCATCGCCAATCCCAGGCGGTTGGCTGTGTCGATGACATCCTGATCGCGGACTGATCCGCCGGGCTGGATCACGGCGGTAGCTCCCACGCGCGCGATCTCCTCGACGCCGTCCGGGAACGGGAAGAATGCGTCGGAGGCGGCCACGGTGCCTTTGAGCGGCAGAATGGCCTTCATCGCGCCGATTTTGGCCGAATCGACGCGGCTCATCTGGCCGGCGCCCACGCCAACGGTTTGGCCGTCGCGCGCGTAGACGATGGCGTTCGACTTCACGTGCTTGCAGACGATCCAGGCGAACTTCAGCGCGCGCATTTCTTCCGGCGTGGGCTGGCGCTGGCTGACGACCTTGAGCTCGCTGTCTTTGAGCGCATAAACGTCGGGATCCTGGACGAGCACGCCGCCCGAAACGTTCTTGATCACCGGACCCGGAGGCGCCGGAGTGACTTCGACCAGGCGCAGGTTCTTCTTCTTGGAAAATGCCTCGCGGGCGGCCTCATCGAATCCGGGTGCGGCGATCGCCTCGAGGAAGAGCTTGGCCATCTCGGCCGCCGCCTCGCCGTCGATAGGACGATTGACTCCAATCACGCCGCCGAAGGCCGAGACAGGATCGGTTTCGAGCGCCTTGCGGTATGCATCTGCCAGCTTGTCGGCGGTCGAACAGCCAGCGGGATTGGTGTGCTTGATGATCGCCACGGCAGGCTTGTCGAACTCTTGCGCAAGATCCCAGCAGGCTTGCAGGTCGACGAGATTGTTGTACGAGAGCTCTTTACCCTGCAGCTGTCGGCCGTGTGCGATGCCGGCGTTGGAGTTGTCGGCGTAGAGCGCGGCCTTCTGGTGCGGATTCTCTCCGTAGCGCAGGTCCATCACTTTCTTGTAGCTGAGGCGCAGTACTGCGGGGAAACCTGCTTGCGGCGCGGCTCCGTCGGGCGAAATCTGCCCCAGCGTAGAAGCGATGGCGGAATCGTAAGCAGCGGTGGTGGCAAATGCCTTCTGCGCCAGCTTCCACTTGGTTTCGCGCGAGAGCTCGCCCGCATTCGTTTTCAATTCTTCGGCGATGGCGGCGTAGTCAGAGGGCGAAGTGACCACGGCGACGTCTTCAAAATTCTTTGCGGCGGAACGAATCATCGAAGGGCCGCCGATGTCGATGTTCTCGATGATTTCTTCGAAAGCAACGCCCGGCTTGGCTGCGGTCTTCTCGAAGGCGTAGAGGTTCACCACGACCATGTCGATAGGCGGAATGCCGTGCTCGGCAACGGTGGCGCGATGCTCCGCAAGGGCGCGCCGGTGGAGAATGCCTCCGTGCACCTTGGGATGAAGTGTCTTCACGCGCCCGTCAAGCATCTCCGGAAAGCCGGTGAGTTCCGAGATGTCTTTCACCGGGATGCCGGACTCACGCAGCAGCTTCGCGGTACCGCCGGTCGAGACCAGGTCCACGCCCATCTTCTGCAGTTCGCGGGCAAACTCCACCAACCCGGTTTTATCGGTGACGCTCAGGATTGCGCGTTGCACTTTCGACATCTCTAACCCCAGTAGTAGTAGTCAGTAGTCAGCAGTCAGTGGTCAGAAAAGTCCGGCTTGCCAGATCCGTGATCTGAGCACCGACAACCTTCCAATATATCAAGGGCGAAGCTTCGAACCACTTCTCCGCCGCTGCTCGTGGCAATCGAGGGCCGAACGCTATTCGCTGAGTGCTGACTGCTGATTTTGTGCCACTCGCGTCCAAACGCCGGGATAGTCGAAGACGACGGAACAGGCGTCGACGCGAATCTCGGCGGTGAAGCCGGTTGCACTCTCGTACCAATAGCGGGTGTCGTCGAGCCGCTTGTAAGTTTGCTGCAGGGTTGCGATCTCCAGGCTGGGGAAGCGCACCCACGCCGCCGTGACCGCCTGCGATTGACCGCGCTGCAGCTGCAAACGCCGAAGAGGCAGAGTGTTGGTGGAGGGGCTGGCACTCAGATCGATGTCGATGCAGCCGTGAAGTTCGGGCGCCGGCTTGCCGTTCACTGTCCAATCGGTCCCGGAGACTTCGATCTTCAGCTCACGCTGTTCGCCGGCATTCACCTGCAGGATTTGCGCATGGCGCGTGTGCCACTGTTCGTCGCAAGCGATCTCGTACGAGACAAACAACGGCTGGGCTGGCTCGAGCACCGAAACGATTTTGCCGCGGAGAATGTGGCAGTCGCCCTGGCGCCGTAACTCAAAATATTCCGTTCCGCCGGTGAGCAGATTGCGCCAGACAATCGCGCGCTCGAGAGTCTCCATGGGATCAGCTTAATGTAATGTGCGGGATGGGATGTGAGCGGGATTACACAAGGGTCAGTGGCTAGTGGTTAGTGGTTAGGGGTGCTAGTAGCTGGTAGCAGGTGGTCAAGTAGCTCTGCGGTCAACGTAGTTCACGGATGATTCTGAGACACAATGGTCAAGGGCTGAATGCTGAGTGCTGAGTGCTGAGTGCATTGCTAACCACTAACCACTAGCCACTAATCAATCTTTCTACTTCTTCGGTTTCGCCATCAGCTTTACGCGGCCGTTCTGTAGCTCTACCTGGTACTCCACGGCGTCGCAGGAATACTGTTTGCGGATCTGCTGGGTCTTCTTCATCACGAATTCGCGAAAGGCTTCGTAGTTGGTCGAGTCCCCACCCTCCGCGGCCTGCTTTTTGGCAGTGGTCAGCGCGGAGAACAGTGACTTGAGGTGCTCCTGCTCCTTGGTGGGATCGGAAACGGCGATCTTGAACGGGTGATCGGGAGTGGCGACTTTGTGCTTGAGTTCTTTGGCCGCCTGGTGCTCCTCGGCGGTGCGCAGCCCCTGGATGGCAAGCAGGGCGTCCTGGGACCGGCGGTAGCCTTCTTCCTTGATTTTGGACTTCTGGCGCCACAGGTCGCTGAAGATCGCATATTTCTGCTGAATGGAGTTGTAGCGGAAGCGCTGCGAAACGCTGAGCCGCTGCGAGTCACTGAGCTTTCTCAATAAGGATTGAACACGCCATTCCAGGTCGGCGGGCGCTCGTTTCGATCCGCCACCGAAGTAGATGTCGTACTCAATCTTCAGGCGGCGCATAGCGTCGTCGAGCTGGTTCAGTTCGTCATCAACCGTCAAAGCGCACTCCGGGATTGGCCTCGTGGGAGGCGACAGCCGGGACTATAGCACGGGTTACTACGTATCACTGCAAACCCCGTAGCACTTTAGTCACATCTCACAACTAGTGCTCCCGGCCATCCCGTGAACGGGAGATTTTCCCATGTCAGAAAATATCCAAATCGTTGTCGCCGACGATCACGCGGTGTTGCGGGAGTCCCTTGCCGCACTGCTAGCCACTCAACCGGGATTCGAGGTGTCGGGCAAAGCGGGAAACGGCACCGAAGCCCTCAGACTCGTGCAGGAGAAGCATCCTCACGTTCTGCTGCTTGATTTGTTTATGCCGGAGGAGAGCGGATTCGACGTGCTCCGCGTGCTGGATCGCGAGGGCAGCCGCGTAGCCGCGGTGGTGCTTACCGGATCCGACAGCCATTCCGACTATCTTCAGGTGGTTCGACTGGGCGCTCGTGGACTGGTGCTGAAGGGCGATGATCTCGAACATCTGTTCTCAGCCATTCGGGCCGTGGCTGGGGGCGAGCTTTGGTTCCCTCCTGAGATCGCACAGCAGGTGCTGACTGCCATGGCCGGTGAGACCACGCAACAGCCGACGTCGATCCAACGACTCTCCGAGCGCGAACGTCAGATTGCGAGCCTGGTGGCGTCAGGATTACGAAACCGCGATATCGCCGAACAACTGAAGATCAGCGAGAACACGGTGAAGCGTCATCTGCAGAGCATCTTCGATAAAACCGGGGCGCGCGACCGACTGGAACTGGCAGTGATGGCATTAGGCGAGATGGATAAGGCGGCGTAGCGAGCGGGGCGCGCTTGTTGTCTGAAGCTGATGTTGTGAGTCGTGTGAGGTCGAGGCGAAGATTACTTTTCGCGTTCGCTAATATTTCCAAGCGTCCAGGGACGAGCTCCCTCCAAACCTAGTTCCAGTTTCTTTTGCTTATCATATTGCAGCTCTGCGGCTTCGATGAGCTGTCCAGTGCTTTTCTTCTTGGTCGGGCTGATGTCCAGAATCGCTCCAGAGAATGTGTTCTGCACATTCTGCGTGTTGAAAGAATTCGCCATATTCATGGGAGTGTTGGTGATCAGCCTGATCTTCGTTGAGCCATCCGGCATTGCGATTTTGCGGGCGTACACGATCGTATATCCGATGTTATTTCCAGATCCGGCGACGCTGATGTGTCCACGGCTCGGATACTTCAACAACTTCGCGGTGAGGGCCTTGTTGCCGCCACTCTCAAATGCGTTGATGAGTTCCTGAGTCTGATCGGTCGGGGAGAAGCTGTCGATGATGATGGTGACGTTGTACATCTGCCCCCTTGTTTCTTCCTGGGTCGAAGTGGCGGTGGCGGTGTACTCGACGGGCTTGGAATCCTGCGCATACATCACTGAGCAGGCCGACATTACCAACAAACACAACGCGATGACTCCGCGATGATGACTGGCTTAACATAGTCATCTCCTTTGCACTTTTAGGCGTCCTCGAGCTGGCGAATTGGCGTTATGAAGCTGACCAAAATCGATGAAGAGGATGCGTGGCTTCCAAAACGAGCGTATTGCGGCTGACGGATCGCAACCACTAGCAAAATTACTAGAGCGGCGCTTGAATAAGGAGTGCTGCGAATTGCATTCAGGCTGCGGGCAGAGCAACTCGGACAATGTGGCCCGCCTAGTTTGGATAGTTGAAAAAAAGCTGATTGCCGTCGAGATCATCGACCACCAGGAGCCGGTAGCCCCACGAACCCTCCATGACCGGAACGCCCTTGGCCTCGAGTTCGGCGCGCAGTGCGTCCACCGCGGCGCTTGCGGCCTCCGGTGTCACCGGCTCGACGTTCAGAGAAATGAAAATCAGCCCCTTGCCGATCTTCTCTGGCCACGTTTTAGCCAGGATAAGCGCGCAGCCCTGTCGATCCACCTGTGCGACATACGCTCTGCCGTCCTCGCCTTCGTACCGCCAGGGACACGTGAAGCCGAGCCTCTCAACGTAAAAGCGGAGCGAGGCCTCAACGTCGGTCACGTGCAGGACGGGGCGCGCGAACCAGTCTGTCATAAACGATATCCCCTCGAAGTTCGAAAGCTTCCCGTTTGAGCAGCGATGGCCGAGACTACAACGGAAGGACCTTGAAGATTATCACTCACAATCCCAAGCCGGTTCGTAGGCCGAGGCGCGGGTACGCGCCATTCGGGCTTCTAGCTCTTGATTTGTAGAGAGAGGCTTATTTCCCGGTGCTGGCGGCCATCTTCTTCACCATCTGCAGAACGAGCTTGCGATCGCTCTCATTCAGGCCGGAAGAATAGCGGCGCACTTGATTCAGGAAGCGCACCTGATCGTCGCTGAGTTGCGGCAGACTGCGGTTGCCGTTTCCATCCGATTCGTGATCGGAAAAGAAGCTGGCGAGAGGCACGTCCATCGCGTTGGCGATCTTCGCCAAAGTGTCGAGCGAGGGAATGGTGTGGCCGTTTTCCACGCGCGAGAGATAGCAGCGCAGCAGCCCCGTACGCTTTTCAATGTCGCCTTGCGATAAAGCTTTTTGCAAACGGAAGTTTCGGATCGTCTCGCCTATATTCATCGTGGTGGGTGCGCTGGCATTCATTTTAGGGGGTGCTGAATAGTAACCAGAGTACAACCGTGTTGCAAGCCTATTTTTTTACTCACAAAACGAAAGTAAGTAACCAGTGAAATCGAATCTCGCAATGGGACAGGATTACGAAAAGCGCGTCAACTCGCGCCTTTTTTCAACTTTTGCGAGAGGAAATTTACCGTGTCGGTCCATGCTTTGGCCGCATCTTCAGCGCGATAACCGCTCTTATTGTTCGGATTTTCGAAGGCGTGGCCTGCATCAGGGAAGATTACCACTTCGACACTCTTGTTCAGGCCTTTCATCTGCTGTTCAAACTTGTGTACCGCGTCAGGAGGAATGCCCTTATCCTGTCCGCCAAAAATTCCCAGAATGGGTGCGTTAATTTGCTTCAGTGTCGCGTCCTCGGTTGCGAGGTGCCCGTAATTGATTACGGTAGCCGCGAGTTTCGGATCGTGAATCGCCAGATCGAGCGAATAGCCTCCGCCCATGCACCATCCAATCGATCCAACACGCGCGGGATCCACCTGCTTCAGCGAGCGCAAATAGGAAGAGGCGGCAAGCAGGTCCCGGGTCGCGCGATCGTCGGGAACTCCACGCATGAGTTCATGCGCCTGTTCAGGTGTGGTGGCGACATTGCCGCGATAGAGGTCAATCGCCAGCACGACGTATCCCTGATCGGCGAGCTTCGACGCCTGTTCCTTGACCCAGTCGTTGAGTCCATACCATTCGTGGATCGCCACCAGCGCAGGAAATGGACCTTTTCCTTCGGGCACGTAGAGAACGCCTTTTACGGTTTCGTCGCCGCTCTTATAGGTGACCTCTTTGGCGGTGGCGGAAAATGCGGTGGAAACGAGCAGAAGGACGATCGCGAGGACGACAAGCTGCTTCATCATTCACCCCTGATGATGATGTTGGTTGAAGACTGGATGCTTGCGACGGAGTAAGAAGCTATATGCTGATGCGGGCCTGCTGCAAGTCCAATTCCATGAAAATGGCGCCCGGCACCGGATTTTGCGTGTAAGGCTCGATTTCGTGGAATCCGAACCAGCGATAAAGAGCTACTGCTTCCCGCATTTCGCGCTCGATGGAATCCAGCCGCAGGCGCCGGTATCCGATGCGGCGTGCTTCCTGGATTGCGACCTCGGCCAGCACCTGTCCAACGCCTTTGCGGCGATGTTCCGGCCGAACGTAGAGGCGTTTCATCTCGCAGGTCAGATCTTCAAGTGGCCGCAGCGCGACGCAACCGGCATAGCTTCCATCCTGGTCGGCGAGATACAGGCGTCCGAGCGGTGGGACATACTTGCCGGGCAGCGTGGAAACTTCGTCGTCGAAATTCTGAAAACTGAGATCGAAGTCGAGCGACTGGGCGTACTCGAGAAAAAGTTCTCGCGCGGCGGCGATGTGTTGCGGAAGATCGGCCTGAAAGATTCTCAGCATGCGTGCACCGGATCGAAATCTGTGTCTCTGGTTCATATTGTCGCAAAAGACGGTCATGAACGCGACCCAGGGTGATCAGCGCAATCAATGAGGCTATTAGCGCGGTCGCCATGTCCTCCTGCGTGTCCCAATTATCGCCCTGCGTTCCAAGAAAATCATCGGCACGGGATCCCGTTCCAACAGCTACCCGCCATTCCACGAATTCGTAGGCGGCGCTGATTGCCAGGCAAACACAAACGACGATGAAAAACATCCATCCGCCACGCTTCACGATTCTCCGCCGAATGAATACTTCGCGCGCGATCATTGCTGGCACGAATCCCTGGGCAAAATGACCGACACGATCGTAGTAATTTCGGCTGAGATGCCAGTGGTCGCGAATCCAGTTGAAGACCGGCTCGCGCGCGTACGTGTAATGGCCGCCAACGCACAGGATGATCGCCTGCGCAGCAATCAGATGCATAAACCAGATTGGTGAAACGAAACTTCGGATAGGTAAATGCCAGCACCGCCAAGCCGACCAGCGCCGGAGCCACCTCTAGGAACCATGTGAAGTAGTCGTGAGGGCGTATGGCGGACCAGCCCAATACCACCAGGAACAGAACAAGAACGAAAACAACGAAGCGCGCTGATTGCGAAGGTTGCACATTGATCGGCGCATCGGTTTGCAGTTGCATATCGCTCGACCTATCCCATCAGCATGCCACCGTTCACGTTCAGCACGTGCCCGGTGATGTACGACGCGTCTTCCGACGCAAGAAACGCCACGGCCTTCGCCACTTCCACGTCTTTGCCCGGACGGCCCAGCGGGATCATGGTATCGACTTTCTTCTTGAGCTCTTCCGGCAGGTCCGCTGTCATGGCGGTCTCGATGAATCCCGGAGCGACCGCGTTCACGGTGATGTTGCGGGATCCGACTTCGCGTGCGATTGCCATGGTCAGACCTATGAGTCCGGCTTTCGACGAAGCGTAGTTTGCCTGCCCGATCTGGCCCATCTGTCCAAAGACGCTGGCGATGTTGATGATGCGTCCCCAGCGCTGCTTCATCATGGAGCTGAGCACGGCCTGCGTGCACAGGTAGGCGCTGGTCAGGTTGGTGTTGATCACGCTATCCCAATCGGCGCGTTTCATTCGGAGGACGAGTTGATCGTGCGTGATGCCGGCGTTGTTCACGAGAATATCGATCTTGCCGAGCTGGCCAATGACGGACTTGATCGCGGCTTTGATTTCCTCTTCATTGCCGACGTCCATTTTGAAAACCGCGGCTTGGCCTCCAGCCGCGGTGATTTCGTTCAAAACTTCACCGAGCTTCTGCTCGTTCCGCGCTGCGAGCGCCACGGTGGCGCCGCGGGCCGCGAGTTCTAGCGCGCAAGCGCGTCCGATGCCCTGCGACGCTCCGGTGACAAGTGCGACATGCCCCTGCAAATCAGTCATGCATGACTCCGCTACGACGAATGATATGAACTCGGGATTATAAGTGGCAACCGTCGATGCTCCAAACGTTCAGCGGATCGTCGGGCGCCTCTGAAATCCACCCCCTTCCATCCGAAAGCGGACCAACTTCCAACCTTGTGGTATAAATCCCGCGAAAGGAGATCGGGAACTTGACCTCAAATCCGTCAGAGATATCTCTTCAGCAAAGGCGAAAGCTCGAACAACTGGAAGACGTGCTTGGCAGGAGTCGTGGAACCTTGCCGATTTTGGGGCTAAGTGCTGGTTATCTATTTACTGAGGTACAAGGCGTCACAGTGCTGGTCACGAGAAGAAGTTCGAATTCCCGAGGAGGATACAAATTGCCGGCCATTCGGAGCTATCCCGAAACCATCGATCCCGCCTCGCTCGACGCTGTGCTTCGCGCCAAAGAACTTTTCGATAAACAGCCCAGAGACGAGAAATTCGTTACGGGGCACTTCAACGCGATTGTTGGATTGGACTGGCGATGCAGCGGAGCGAAAGACGGCTGTCCTTGCAGGCGTGAAAGCGGGAATGTTCTTCGCAAAAGAAGCGGAGTAGCTCCAGAGTCTTAGAATACTTTCAGCTTGATGGTGAGGTACTTCTTCGGATCCTGGCGAACGGCGCTCAGCAGATTGCGTGTCTCGATCAGCATCTGGTCGGCGTTCACGTAGAGTGATGGATCCTTAATGAACTTGCCAGCCGTGCCCTGTCCGGATTCGATCTGATCCATGATCAGCGAGAGCTTGGTGATGGTGTTATCCAGCTTGCGGGCGAACTCCTCGTCCTTCGCAAGTTTGCCAAGTGCGCCCTTGCCCTGGTTCATCTCGGTGGTCAGCTTATTCAGGTTGGCGACGGTCTCGTTGGCGTTGTTATACAGAGCCGGATCTTTGATCAGCTTACCGACTGAACCCTGACCCGTATTGATCTGATCGATGATGGCATTGAGCTTGTCTACCGAGGCATTCGCCTTCTGATAAAGTTCGTCGCTCACGACCAGCTTGCCGATGGAACCCTGGCCGCTGCTGATCTGGTTAACCATGGTCTGAACTTCCTTCAGCGTTGCGTTCAGGCGGTTATAGAGCGACTGATCGTAGATCAGGTGGCCGATGGAGCCCTGGCCGCTTTCAACGAAGCTGACGATGCGATCGACGCGCCGAACGAGGGTGTCGATATTCTGCAAGCTGGATTGGCTGGAGCGGACCACGTCCATAATGTCCGGAGTGTCACGAATCTTCAGCACATCGCCATCTTTGACGCGGCGGTCCCGTAGCCTTGGTGCGGTCGATGTCGATGTACGCCTCTCCCAGAACTCCCACACTCGCGATACTCGAAACCGACTCGTTGGGGATGTCGGCGGCCAATTTCTTAACGATCTTCATGTCGATTTCGACCGGAGTGGGTCCGTGATCGGGGACGACCCTCACGGCACTCACATTGCCGACGGTCACGCCCTGCAATGCAACCGGTGCACCGACACGAATGCCTCCGGCGTTATCGAAATAAGACCTGATGACGATTTTGGGCGTGAATAGGCCGCCCGTGCCTGTCATGAGAAAGATGAGGACAGCCAGCACTAGGACGGCGAAGATCACCGTCAATCCCACTCTCAATTGCGCCCACTTTACCTGGCTTTGACTAGGCAACTGGCTCCTCTGGCTGCATTCGATGCTTCACAACGACGGCAGGTCCCAAGCAATGTAATCGTCCGCCGGCCAAACTGTGGAAAAAACGAATCATAGCAAATGCAGTGCAATCAGTCAGCTATCTAAACCTCGTCAGGCGTGGCGCAAGCGCGGTAACAGCAGAAGCGCAAGAACATACGCCATAGCCGCCCCCTCAAGCGTCACCAGCAGGCCAAACTGAATCGCTACGGTCATCGCCAATACCGAACCCAGAACACTGGACGCGGCATTGATGGCCCACGCCCACTCGACGAGGTTATCGTCAGAGCGCGATTCACAAAGCAGGCGCAGGCCGCTGGGAAATGGCATGCCCATGACAAAACCCAGCGGGATCAGCATCAATGCGCTGAGTACGAGCTTGACGCTGAAGGGAGAGCCGACAAACCTGTGCAGCACCGCTGATAGTCCAAACAAGTACACGCCCAGCAGAGCAATCACCGCCAGCAAAGCCTTCCAGACTTGTGAAGGTCGCTCTAGCCAGTGTCGCGATGCAAAGCTTCCTGCGCCGCTCGAGAGCAGCATCAGGAAGACGACTACGGTCATGGCGTAAATGGGATGACCGAGGAACAAGACCAGGCGTTGGATCATGGTGATCTCGAGCGCGATGTACCCCAGGCCGATCGCCACGAAATAAAGCAACGGCAGCCAGCGATGGCTACCCGAGGGTGCTTTCACTGCCAGCAAGGGGAAGATAAGAAACAGCAGCACTGCCAGCGCGGAGATGAGCAAAAGCATGAGCAATACGAGCACGCCCATGTTCACTTTCCAGTCGATGGCATTGCTGTTCCCGAATCCGAGCAACTGGCTGGGCTTCAGGGTGAAGAAGAAAAAGGGCGCGTTGTCGTAGACCGGTTCGACGTTGTAGATGTAGCTCGCAGCGAACTTCTCGGGATTCTGCGACCAGATGAGATCGCGAAATGGCTTCGCGCCTTGCGGTTCCGGCCCCACTGTGGTGGCCAGCGAAGGCATGTAGAGCGGAATCAGGTTGGGATATCCCGCGAGATGTGCGCTGACCGCCAGCTCTTCTTCATGAGTAAACGGTGTTTTCTTGGCAAGAACCGTGACAGGACGTCCGTCTACGTCCAGAGCGCCGTCGGAAACGATGATGAAGTGATCGCGAAGATCGCCGCCGCCGAGCGCACGCATTGCCTGGGAAACTACACGCAGAGCTTCGCGCGGATTTTTGAACTCCCAACGCGTGATCGCGATGAATCCGTCCGGCCGCAGATGCGCGAAGTACTCGCGGAATGCCTCAACCGTGTACAGATTGTTCTCGCTCAACGCAAATGCGCCGGCCGCGGTCGAAGCCCAAGTGTCCACCAGCGTCATTTGCAGAACGTCGAACTGCTGGTTCGCATTGCGTACCCACGAACGTCCGTCGCTCACCTGGATGTGCACGTCTGGCCGCTGGTAGAGGTGATACGAATAGTCAGCATAGCGGTCGCGCATGATGCGCGTCGCGATGATCGGATTGATCTCGATTCCGGTGACGCTGGGGCTGCCATTGGAAACCGCTCTGAGTACGTCGACTCCGCCGCCGGGACCAATGATTGCGTACTCACCGTGGGGTCGCAGGATGTTGGCGATCGACGGCGCAGCTGACATCAGATTCTTCTGGTAGTCACTGCCCTCGAATGGAAGTTTCGGATCGAGCGCCATGATGTAGGTGGACGCATCGGCATCGATCACGACGACTTTGGCGCCGCCCTGGTTGTCGACTTCAATGCGCGAGATGGCATTCCAGCGCGAATATTCCACCCAGGGCTTGTCGCGCCGAATTCCCTTGGCATAAATGATGTCGATGAGACGGCCAGAGTAGTTGGCTGCGATCAAGAGCACTAAAGCTGCGGCGAGGGCGACGGCAACGGTGCGAGTGCGCTTGGCGTCACTCCAGATCAGCGCCGAGGCGGCAAAACAGAATGCGGCGACCAGAATCGTATTGGGGCCGCCGAGAAAATTCAGCAGCGGCACGATCGCGAGACAGGCTGCGGCTCCCCCAAACAGATCGGCAGCGTAGAGCTGCGAGATGTTTTCAGTCTCGCGTGCAAACAGTGCGGAGAAAAATAGTCCGGTACAAAAGAACGGCAAGGATGAAATCAGATAAATGACGGTGAGGCGAAATAAATTTCCGGAAGTCAGGTGCAGTTCAACCGGAATATGAAGATCGATCTCGAGCACTGCCACCATCAGGATGGAGCTGGCGATGCCGAGCGCGCCGCCAAGTTGAGGAAGCGTCCACTGAGCCAGGCGCGGCTTGAAGACGTATGCGAAAACTCCGCCCGCACCCAAGCCGAGAAGAGCAATCGAGATCGCCAAAAATGCAAAGTGATAAAAGAGAATGACAGAGAATAAGCGCGTAAGTGAGAGTTCCAGAAGCAGGCTGGCCAGGCTCATCAACAGCACGCCAGCGAGCATCGTTTTACTGCTTTGCCGTACCGGTTGTGAGACTTCCGGCGCGACGATCGTTTGCACCATTGCTTCTCCTTACAAACCCGTTTCGCGTTGTTCGTTTCGCGTTTCACGGGAATGCCGTTTCGCGTTGTTCGTTTCACGTTTCACGGGAATGCCGTTTCGCGTTTCACGTTATTCGTTTCGCGTTATCTGCCCTGGAAGACGCGACTCGCGCGAGAATATCGGTTCTTCGTGAAACGTAAAACGTGAAACTTGAAACGGTAGTTAATCTTCCAGAATTACCTGCGCGATCGCGTGCTCCGCTGTGTGTGACAGTGAAAGCGAGGCACGCTTCATTCCGAGACGTTGCGCAAACTCGCCGGCAACTCCGCTAAAGGCGATGGTAGGGCGACCACCGGGTGCGCGTTGCACTTCGAAGTCGCGCCATGTGACTCCCGCTCTCCAACCGGTTCCAATCGCCTTCATGGCAGCTTCTTTTGCGGCGAAACGCGCGGCAAATCGCTCGATGAAGTTAGCTTTGGATTCGCAATACCGGATCTCTTCCGCAGTGAAGATGCGGTCGGTGAAACGCTTCCCGAAGCGCTGAATCGCTTCTGCGACTCGCGGGACCTCAACGATGTCGATTCCCGTTCCGATGATCATGGTGGATCTCTGCGTAGAGAGCGAGCAGACGAATACGGTATCACAGGAGTTTCAGTGAGCTGGTTCGCGCGTGAGCCTTCTGAGCACCAGGTTCACCAGCATGAGAACGATCGCGCCCACGAACGCAGCCCAGAAGGTATCGATTCGAAATCCGGGCACGAACCATGTCGCCACTCGCAACATGAGCGCATTCACGATCAGCCAGAAAATGCCCAGCGTCAGGATCGCCAGCGGGAAGGTGACCACCTTCAGGAAGAAGCCGAGGGTCGCGTTGATCAGTCCAATCACAAGCGCCGCGATCAGCGCCGCCATGAAACCGTTCACGTGAAATCCGGGAACGACATAGGCGACAATCATCAGCCCCAGAGCGCTCAAGAGCCAGTTAAGCAGGAGTTTCATGCTGCGTTCCTTTCGGGAGAGCCGGGAACCCACAACTGGTGGATACGACTGCGGCTAACGTCTGACGTCTACCCACTAACGTCGGACATCGACCTTAAGATTGATGGTCGGATTCTTGCGCGAATCGAACTGACTCAAAGTTTTCGGATCGCTCTTGTGGCCCTGGAAATCGGCGTACACCTGGTAATCCACGTCGGGAGACAGATTGGTGAAGCGGTAGTTCCCATCTTTATCCGCAATGTAGGTGTGCACGCTCTGGGTGGAGCTGTTCTTCAAGTAGACAACGGCGTCGGGCAGCGGCGCACTGGTGTCCGAATTCATGACCTGGCCGATGAGGATGCGGAGGTTGGCATTCGGATTTTTCTCAGCAGTCGCAGCAAGACTGAGAAGACAGAGCATACATACGAACAAGGCTGCAGCTTTTGCGGATTTCACGAAAACCCTCCAGGGCCGGATTTGGTTGTGCACGCGTGAGTGCTGTTCACATTCTATCGCTCCCGATGGGTTTTTCGAATTTACTGCGGCAGGTGAAGGCTGGTGTCAATGCGCTCGTCGTTTTCGATGTGCACACGGGTTTCCGGCTTTGGCTGGCCTTTCTTCGTCTTGATGTCAGCCCAGATGATGTAATCGGCCTGCCCGGGCGGTACCCGTTGGGCGAACTCTCCGGAGTGGTCGGACATCAGCTCCCAGCGCACTTTTTTGGGCTTGTCATCGGCCCGGCGAATCTTGACGGGAACCCCATAAGCGGGCCGATCGTCTGCCGTCCACACGGTGCCGGAGATCAAAGCGTACTCCGCTTTCGCCTTGTTTTTGCTAGAGCCGCTATCCTGACCAAAGGCAAGAGAAGAACTCGCAAAAGCAAAAAAGAAGAGAACCAGCAGGAAAAATGAAAAGTGCAAGCCCTTGCTGATCGGCGGCAAGGCCGTGGATGCCCCGCCGCACTCAAAATCGGGAGGCATCGTTTTAATAATCTCCATCCTCTTTCTCTTCATCCTCGTCTTCGTCTTCGTCCTCTTCCTCCTCGATTTTGGAAAGTTCCAAAGGTTCGGTCGTCACCACTTCGAAGTCGCTTCCACACTCGGGGCAGGAAACAATTTCGCCTTCGTCTACCTCTTCGGGGTCCACATCGATATCGCTTTCACAAACAGGACAAGTAACCACGATTTCTGCCTCCTTCTGGGTACCCAAGACTCTGAATAATATTTAGAATTTCGGCCTCATACGTCAAAGAAATTCTTTCGATGAGGAAATAGTACAGATGATTCAACCTCGTTCGGCGATCTTTGGGATGCTTCTATTGCTGTTGTCGAGCACGATTTTTGCCCAACAACAAGCAATTCATCATACTTCGTCTCAAAATACGCATCCTGCGGCTACCGCCAGCATGGTTGACCCCGGGATGAAGACCGCTGCGCCCGATCCGGCGATAGCAGCCGCGCTGAAGCAGATCTCCGCCGACCATGCCCGGCGTACGATCGAGAAGCTGGTCAGTTTCCACACCCGCCTGACCATCTCGCCTGCAACCCCCAGCGCCATCGCCGCCGGCCGGGGCGTAGGCGCTGCCCGCGAGTGGATTCGGTCCGAATTCCAGCGCTATTCGGATGCCTGTGGCGGCTGCCTGGAGGTGAAAACCGATAGTTTCACCGAAGGCCCGGTCCGGCGCATTCCTCAACCTACCGAGATCGTAAACGTCTATGCGGTATTGAAAGGCACCGATCCTGCCAATTCCGGACGGGTCTACCTCGTGGTCGGACACTACGATTCGCGCCCCACCAACGATCAGGATACGGAATCCCTCGCTCCCGGTGCCAATGACGATGGCAGCGGTACGGCCGTGGTGCTGGAGTGCGCCCGGGTACTCAGCCAGCAGAAGTTTCCCGGCACTATCGTCTTCCTCGCAGTTGCGGGCGAGGAGCAGGGGCTGAATGGCAGCCGTCATTTTGCCAAAATGGCACGCGATCAGAATTGGAACATTGAAGCTGTTCTTAGTAACGATATCGTTGGGGGCGACAAGACCGCGGGGCAGGATCCCCGCATTGTGCGCGTCTTCTCCGAGGGTATTCCGTCCAGCGCAACGCCCGATGAAATCAAGCAAATCCGCGCCATGGGACAGGAGAACGACTCCCCGTCGCGCGAGTTAGCCCGCTACACGCGCGAGATTTCCCGGCAGTATCTACTGCCCGCGTTTGGTGCAAAAATGATCTTCCGGCCCGATCGCTATCTGCGCGGAGGCGATCACCTGTCATTCAATGACCAGGGATATGCGGCTGTTCGGCTGACGGAATACCGGGAAAACTTCGCTCATCAGCATCAGAACCCTCGCCGGGAAAACGGCATCGAATATGGGGATTTGCCCAAGTTCGTGGACTATGATTACGTGGCGAATGTGGCGCGGTTGAACGCAGCAACTTTGGCTTCCCTGGCGGCGGCTCCCGGTCCGCCGGTTGATGTGCGCCTCGATACGAAGCAGCTCACGAACGACTCGACTTTAATGTGGAATCCTCCGCCGGGCGGTTTGGCATCGAGCTATGAAGTGCTCTGGAGAATGACCACGGCTCCCGATTGGGAAAACTCCGAACCGGTTGCGAATGGGACCAAAGCAACGATTGACCGATCAAAAGACAACGTCTATTTCGCGGTACGCGCCGTAGACAACAAAGGGCACCACAGTTTACCGGTGATACCGAAACCAGAAAGATAAGCAATGCGAAGGAACAGCAACTTTCAACTCGGAATGCCACGCTTCAGCGGGGCCGTCCGCGGCCTCGTCCTGCTCAGTTCAGCCATCTATGGGTTGCTGTTGCTGTTGCGGCTGCTGCAGCCTGACCTCGCGGGATTAGTCCTCGCATTGGGTGCGCTGAGTCCCGCAGGCATCGGCCACCATTGGTACTGGCAATTCCTGACCTATGGGTTCCTGCACCATCCGGAAGATCCGCTGAACCTCCTGCTTTCCATGCTGGCGATCTACTTTATCGGTTCGGCGGTACAGGATCGTATCGGATCACGAGCTTTCGTGGAGATGTACCTGATCTCCATTGTGGGAGCCGGTATCCTCGGCTACCTGCTTTCGTTCACCGGATTCGCGCAGGGCGCGGCAATGGGCTCAGGGCCAGCGGCCAACGCAATCCTGATGGTGTTCTTTCTACTGTTCCGCGACACGCCGATCTTCGTATTTCCTGTCCCAATCCCCATTCCGACGAAATACGTTGTCATGTTCACGGCCGGCATCGAAGCGGTCTACTTCTTACTCTCGCATTCACTCTTTAACGCCATGCTTTTGCTGGGCCTGCTGGTTGGATTCCTCTGGTTCCGGCTTTTGTGGCATCGGAAAAGCCTGGTCGGCGCAGTGGAAGACCAGGTATTTGGCGTGCGCAACGCATATTACAAATGGAAACGACGCCGCGCAGGCAAGAAGTTCGAAGTATATATGCGCAAGTATGACAAGGATCGCTATTTCGATCAGTACGGGAACTACCGCGAGCCGGATCCCAAGGACAAGAAAGATAACGGCGAGAACCGCGGTCCGTGGGTGAACTAGCGTCTGCTCTTAGCGCTGCTCCGCGGCTGTCCAGTTTTCAGTCAGGTTGTGCAGCTTCTCGAAGACTTGCTCGACTTCGCAGATTTGGCTGAGCCGTAGCCAGCAGCGTTGCACGTCGGAGTCGTCGTAGGCATGGCGCCGCGATTCTTCTGACTTCCAGTAGCGCAGGTTGAAGTAGCGCTCGTCCTTCGCGTCCTGATAAAGCTCGTCCCTGCTATACCCCTTGCGCGTCAAGATCGAGTAAAGCTCGCGGAGCACCGCGAGCACTTCGGCATCCTTGCCTGGATAGGGTCGAACAATAGCAATCGCAAGAATATCTGCTTGCATCCTGCCTCCGGCGATAAACCCGAGAGACTTACTTTTTTCGCCGCTCCGTTGTCGCTCGAGGGCGAGACATCTTCTGCCGCGTGTTGGGCAAATCGGTCCGATCGGAACCCACAACGTGTAGCCGCATCAGGTTCGTCGAGCCGGACATACCCGTCGTTCCCGAGATGACGCCAATCACCTGCCCGGGCCTGGTCACGCCACGTTCTTCCAAAATGCGTTCCGCACCGAAGAGCATGTCTTCCGCAGTGAGCGTGTGTGGCCACAGAATCGGGTGCACGCCCCACATCAGGTTCAACTGGTTGCAAATTCGTTCTTCGAGAGCGAGCCCAAAGATTCGGCACTGCGGACGGTACTTCGAGACCAGTCTCGCCGTGGTGCCGGTTTGCGTGAACACGGCGATTCCGCTCATGTCGAGTTCGTACGCGGCATGGGCAACGGATTCGCAGACGGTCTCGGAAATAGACAATGCGCGGTGGTCGGCACGGCGTCGCAGAATCGGATTCTCCTGCATATGCGCTTCAGCTTCCACGATGATCCGCGCCATCATGTCGACGGCTTCCCGCGGATATTTGCCGCTCGCCGTTTCGGCTGAAAGCATCACTGCATCGCTGCCATCGAAGATTGCGTTGGCAACGTCGCTCGCTTCCGCGCGAGTCGGCCGCGGATTTTCGATCATCGACTCGAGCATCTGCGTCGCCGTAATCACTGGCTTGCGCCATTCCGCTGCACGCCGGATTACGTGCTTCTGTATGATCGGCACCTTCTCCGCTGGAACTTCTACACCCAGATCGCCACGCGCGACCATCACTCCATCGGCAACGTCGAAGATTTCTTCCAGATTGTCGATCGCTTGCGGCTTCTCCAGTTTGGCGATTACCAGCGCGGGATGTCCATGGCTGCGGATCATCCGTTTCGCTTCGAGCACATCGTTGGCGGAACGCACAAACGAGAGCGCGATGGCGTCGACGCCGTGCTTCAGTCCGAACTCGAGATCTTTGCAGTCCTTGTCCGTCATCGCCGGCAGGCTGAGCGCAGTGCCAGGCAGGTTGATTCCTTTGTGCTGCCCGAGCATGTCCACCGTTGATGATTTCGCACTCCACATCCTCGCCTTTGACCGACTTCACCTTCAGTTCAATGAGGCCATCGGAAAGCAGAATGCGCGCGCCGGGCTGCACTTCACGGGCGATCGGAAATGTAGTGGAGACCATGGCGGCATCGCCCGGAACCTGACGGCCGGTCAGCGTGATCTTCTGGCCCTGAGTGAGCAGCACCGGTGTCCCCGACGCCAGTTTTCCTGTGCGCAGCTTTGGTCCCTGCAGGTCCTGCAGAATGCAGATGGTGCGATCCTGCGCGGCGGCCACTTTGCGTACCCGCTGAATCGTCTTCGCGTGATCTTCATGCGTGCCGTGCGAAAAGTTCAGGCGGGCCACGTCCATTCCGTGGCGCATCAGCTCGTGCAGCATCTCTTCGGAGTTGCTGGCTGGCCCAAGCGTGCAAACGATCTTCGCGCGACGCTCCGAGAGCGGGTGCCGGCTTCCGTTGGTGCTGTCCATCTCAGCGCTGGACTTGAATTCCGTTGTAGCCATTAAAAAAATGTTCCCCAGGATTTCAACTTGGTGCCCTAACTGGCAACTTTACGTTCACCTGAGCTGCCCCCACCGGCGACGGCCCGAGGATAGAGGATCGCATTGAACTCAGCCCCTACCAGAACGATAACTGAAATTATGTATAACCACACGAGCAAAACGACCGCCGTTGCCAGCGATCCATAGAACAGGCTGTATTGCGCAAAGTGCCGCACATAGACGCGAAATCCGATGGTCGCCGGGAACCAGAGCGCAGTCACCAATGCGGACCCGGGCAGCACGCTGTGCCACGGTTGCGTGCGCGGAACCGCATGGTGATAGATCAGCGCCATCACCGCGTTCAGGGTCAGGACGGCAATCACCCAGCGCGTCAGCGTCCATAGCGTGAGGATGTACGGCTCAACCTCGTGCCCGAGTTGCAGCATCATGCCTTCAGCAAGGCGCTGCTCGATCTCGTTGCCGAAGGCCACCAGCCCGGTCGCGAAGAACATTGGGATTCCGGCCATGATCACCAACCCAAAGGCGATCATGCGCTCCTTGATAACGCCCCACATCTTCGGCAGGCGGTACGCGTTTCGGAAGCCCTCCATCCAGGAGATGATGACGCCGGACGCGGTCCACAGGGTGATGATCGAAGCAAGCACCACAATGCGGATTGGGCGATCGTGCGTCGTCTGGAAATAAGTCTCTGCTGTAGACGCCGTGCCCGGCGGCATCACCCTGCCCACTGCGTTCGAAATCTCGTGGATGAAGGCCTGAGTCTTGGCAAATGAGATGAGGATGGACGCGCTCAACATGAGCGCCGGGAACATGGTGAGAATCGAGGAGTATGCCGCGCCCTTGGCGACGCCGAACGCGTCGTGCCGGAAAGCACTCCACACCGCCTTGCGGAAGAGGCTAAAGAAGCGCAGCATGATGGGCTAAACGGTTCAGCGCTCTTAGCTTACAGACTATCTACCGCAAAGGGCAATTGCGAAAGAGGAGCACCGGAAGTTCGCAAAAGGCACCTTCTACCTCGGACTCCCTCTCCGCTTTGTGGAAAAACGGCGCGCCAGGACTGGATTTCCCCTCTCACGCCGCCGGCTCGGTCGATAGATAAACCTCTTCCTTTGCCGGTTCCGTCTGCCACGTCTCCTCGGGATTAGAAGAAAGCAGCGGCAGGCCCTTGCTCAAGATGTACCGCAACCATGTCCCACATGCTTGGGAAGTGACGACGGCGGTGATCACCAGCGCGGTATAGAAAGCTGCGTTGATGATGCCCGAATCGTACGCAACACTGGCGAGGACAATTCCGGGACCGCCGCGTGCATTGGTGGTGACTGCGATATTCACTACATCGAGTCCGCGAAAGCCGCCAGCCCTGGCCGCCAGCGCGCTCGAGAATATCGAGATCGCCGAAGAGGCGAAGAAGAAGATGAGCAGCACCGCCATGGAGAATTCGCGTCCGAATACCAGGCGGTATCCCACAATTCCGAAATAGATCGGCACGAATACTCCGAATGAAACCTTCGCAATCGATTCGAGCGGTACGGCAAATCGCTCACGTTCCGTCCCCTGGATTCCCCCAACGATACCGTAACCGGCGAGCAGCGCAGCAAACTGCAAGTTCACGTCAATCAAGGCCGCGACCGCAGCAATACGCCATCAAAACGAAGATCACATAACCCACTGGCGACGCTTGGTGCAGGATGTTCCAGCGGGAATTGCTGATCCACCGCAACAGGTACGGCATGATCACCATGGCAACGAGCATGAAGATAAACGTGCCGAGCACATGTGACGAGACCGTGCTCGCCACGTGCTGGTTGGATAATGTGCTGGAGTTTGCCAGCGCCGTTGCGAATGCCAACACCATCCACAGGGCGACGTCTTCGAGGACTGCATATCCTAATAGCAGGCTGACAAAGCGCGTTCGCATGATTCCTAAATCCCAGAAGATCCGCGAGATCACTGGAATCGAAGTGACGGAAGTGGCGATCGCCAATACCAGGAGTGTCGAGGTATGTTGACTGGCTGTCCCGGTGAGTCTCGCCAACGGGATGAAGCCCAGATAACCGAGTCCGAGGACGAAGATGAAGCTGGTGACATCCGACAGTATGATCAGCAGAATAGTCTTCTTGCGATTCTCTTTTGCCAACAGGCGGCGCGTCTCGGCACCCGAACAGAACATGAGCAGGATTAAGCCGAGCTGATAGAGGAATCCAAGAACAACATTGGCACTGGGTGAGAAGGTAAACAGTTTTGCGAATACCGAGGGCGCCAGCAACTTAAGCGCGAAGGGACCAAGAACGATGCCCGCCAGAATTTCTCCAACAATTCTTGGCTGCTTGAGGCGCTCGAAGAGGTAGCCCAGTCCGTGCACGGCCGCCAGAAATGCGGCAATCGTCAGTACAAATTGACCAAAATCAAGCGGTGACATAGTTGTTCTCCTTCTGTGGAACAGTGGAACTGGTTTGCATGGTGGTATTCGGCTGCGAATAAGAGCAGGGCTGCCGAATGAGGTAATGGCGGGGACCGGTGGTCAGTTACTGGATCAGTCGAACGATCTAATTGGGTGGTGAACTTCTGCGAACAGGAGGGACTAAAACGCAGCGCTTGAACGAAGCGGCAAAGCGGAAGCAGCACGTAGATTTTATCCGCTGGGGGGCCATGATCCCGTTCGACGGTAAGGTAAGGAGCGTCGCGCTTGGGTTCCTCGAAGGCTCTTTGCATTGCGCCGTGCAGGATCACAGGAACGCGCGATTCACGCGTCGCCATAACCTGGTCCTGACTGCTGCTTGCTGATCGCGTGATTTCCGTGCGATACACCTGGGCGCGCGTGAATGGGGACTGAGGGCTCGCAGTCTCCGGCTGTTCGTCGAGAGTGCTCGAGTTCGACTTCAGCGGTGCGACGAACAACGTGAACAGCGCAAAGAGAACCAGCCGAAATGCGCGCACCGCCGCCGAACAATCTGCATTCAACTCAGGATCGGACGAAAGCCATGGCGACCGGCCCTTTCGGATGCGATAGACCGACGGCAACATCGGAACGGAAGCATAGCTGTGAAGCAGCTCTCCCGAATTTCCCGGCGCATGCATTGGGTTGGCTACCATATGGTCTGTTTGCCCGAGATCTTATAGGTCGCGCCGGCCGCAGCTGCGAGTGGCGGCAACAGAGTGAGGCGCAAGGCGGCTGCATGATTCCGCCGCTTCCACGTCTTGACGACTTGAGCGCCCCACAGAGTCGCTCCTTGTGGGAACAAAGGCAGCCTGAAGTACGACGCATGTGGGTACAGACGTTCAATGCCAAAGCGCGCTGCTTTGCGTACAAGTGCAGGAAATGCGGGCGAAGCGTTCCGATAATGGGCGGTAAATTCGCTGATGATCCGTAAGTGAGTGGCCACCCCGCGCCAGATCCCTTGTTGCCTCGCAATTCGATGCAGTTGCTCAAAATCAATGTGATTCAGAAGCGGAGCGTATCGACGAAATCGCAAATCCTATAAAAGAAGTGGCGATAGAGTCGTTGCAGCGTGGCAAGGACGATTTGGTCTTCAGCAGCGGGGACCCAAAGCGCAACGTGCCCTAGCGGCTTACGACGCCGCCTGGCGATAAGCTCCTTGCCATAGGCTGCAAACTCGCCAGTCTGACCGAGCCGTTGGACGTGAATCTCGACAAGAGGCCGGAGTCCCGGAACTCTGAAGTTCCATTTATTAGCGAGCTGGTCCCCCCACGTCTGCGGCTGAATCTCGGCGTCGAACTGCGCTCGCATCAGTTGCTGGACGGCGCGTTCATCGCCAGTTGTGAATAGGTCGAAGTCGTTTCCTAAGTCAGGCCAGTGATCCGGCGACTTGATCGCCATGACTGGGCAACCATGCTCTTCGAGCGCGTCGCACACTTTCGCAATGGTCGTAACCGTTTCCGCATTCTGTGCGCGCCGTGCAGCCATCTGCTGCTCGAATCCCACATGGTAGCTTGCCACCGGTTCGAATGTACGGATCACGATGTGATGGAGCTCTGCCAGTGAAACGAGCGTCGGAAGCTCTTCGTCATCCAGTAGCGCCAATGACTCGCGAAACTGATCGTTCGCTCGCTGGCCGTTCAGAGCCGTGCCGATCAGGGCCGCGCGGTTCAGGGCGAAGTACGACAACCAATGGAGCTGTTCGGCTTGGCGGTCTACCATCAATCGTCAGTACCAGCTAAGACGATTTCGATGTACGCAGTCTCCCAGCGGTTGTTCTCTGAATGGTCTAGGGCTGATGATAGGCCTAAGACGAGGCCGAATGCATCGTGTCGGAAAGCACTCCAGATTGCCTTGCGAAAAGAGGCTAAGAAAACGCAGCATACTGGCCTAAACGGTTCAGCGCTCTTAGCTTACAGATAGGAATGTAAAAAATAATGGGAAGTTCTCAGGAAGCCCGCTCGCCGACGGGACGGGGATTGAAATTCATAGATGGATTCCGCTTCGCTGCGCGAAGGGTCACCATGACCCGGTGGTCTGCTGAGACTTCGGTTGAGAGGGTAGGGTTCCCTCGCTGCGCTCGGGAGGACAGGTGAAAAGTTGTGGTGGATGCGAACATTCGCTGGCTAGGCCGATTTGTGCGGGAACAGCTTGTTCCCGCACCGACCATTCTTCACGAACTCTACGAACGCTAAATTTCGTCGCAGTTGCTCTCTCGATGTTGGTGGCTAATTCTTATTGCTATTCATTTTGACTGGTCTAAGCAGATGCGAGAACGTGAGTTGGGCGAGCTTCCACTTGCCGTTTTCCTTGATATAAACCTCAGTCACCATAAAAGGATTGGCGACTTCGTGCTCGCCGACTACTGCCTGCAAATCAATGTCCTCTAGCAGGATGGCTGTGTTACCAAATACGCGAGCGTCAACTGCGTAAACTGCAGCTTTCTTGTACCAGATGCCACCGCTCTTAATGGTGGCTAGTTCTTGGGTTTTTCCCCATGTTCCTCCCATGTGAGTGAACATGGCTTTGTCATCAAAAAGTGTCTCTAAGGAATCGACCTTCTTGTCTGCCATCCAATCCCATTTCAAGTTTGAGAGGTTGACGACTTCTTGTTGCTCGGGTGTATGACTTGCGGCAGTTTTAATCGTTTCCGTTGGTGGCGCTGGCGGTTGCTGTGCGTAAGACGATGGCGCAATCAGTGTTGATAGAAACAGACCTAGCAGCAAGGTTTTCATGGCACTCCCTCGATATGTGTGGTTGACTTTGAAAGTTCTTCGATGAACTCGAGACGAGCGTTAGCTTCTTCACGTGCTTCCTTTGCTTCAATGGCTACCCAGGTGACAATAGGAGCGACCAACCATGAGGCGGTAGTCCGATCCTGCCTACTTATTGCCTATTCCTCTGGTCAGCCCGAAAATCGATGGCTTTCCTGCGGACAGGCAACTACCTTTAGGAGTGGACTCGGAGAACGCCGAGATGGAAAGCGCTCAAGAAAACGCCGCTTTGAAAGCAGCACCAGCACGAGAATCGAGCGCGGAGCTTGCTCGCAAGATTGCCTCCTTCATAGGCAAAGAAGAGAAACGGATAACGGCGGTTCCGGGCTTGAGTCTTCACCAACGGACCTCGCCTACTCCTCCGTGCCGAACCACCTACCATCCAGGCGTGATCGTGGTCGCTCAAGGCAGCAAACAGGCGAACCTCGGCCGGACGACCTTCGTCTACGATGAGTCGCGTTTCCTCGTGACTGCGGTCGACTTGCCGATTGTTAGCTGGGTTGCGGAAGCCACCGAGAAGGTTCCCTGTCTCGTACTGTCCTTCAGTTTGGACATGTCTACAATTCGGGAACTGCTCGTCAGTGAGGAGATCCATGTTCCGCAGGCGTCGTCTGACAGTCCCGCCATATCCATCGGCGAGACCACGCCGGAATTTCTGAACGCATGCTGTCGGCTGGTGGATCTGTTGAACAGCCCGCAGGACATTCCTTTTCTTAGCGGCCTGATTCAGCGCGAGATCATTTATCGCATTCTCAAGGGACCCGCTGGAGCGCGCTTGCGCGCCGTGGCAACACTCGGGGATCAAAGCCACCGGACGGCCAGAGCGATTGGTTGGATCGCGGCGAACTATGCCAAGCCTCTCCGCGTGGAAGAACTCGCACAGCTTGCGAGTATGGGCGTATCCACGCTACACCACCATTTCCGCGTGCTTACTTCGATGAGTCCACTCCAGTATCAAAAACAACTTCGGCTTCAATCAGCGCGGAGCCTGATGCTCAACAATGGCCTCGATGCGGCCAGCGCGGCCTATGAAGTCGGATACGAAAGCGCCACGCAATTTAATCGCGAATACAGCCGCTTCTTCGGTCAACCTCCGATGCGAGATGTTCGAGCGCTTCTTTCTCCAGGAGCTCCGAAACTCGAATCGGTCGGTCGTTTCTGATTGAGTTGTTTAGCGGACTCTCAAAAACAAAAAGGGCGACCCTTTCGGATCGCCCTCTGATAACTACTAACTGACAACCTACTCCGCTGCCAGCTCTTCCGTTTCGCCTTCCTGGCGCATGAGTTCCAGTGCACGTTCTGCCTCTTCGTAGGCAGCCGTGACTTCCTCCTGCACCTTGGCGGCGGCTTCTTCGAGCTCCGGTGCCAGCTTGACGTTCCGGTAGTACTCCATGCCGGTGCCTGCCGGGATCAAGCGGCCCACGATCACGTTCTCCTTCAGGCCGCGGAGGTGATCCACCGCTCCCTGAATGGCTGCCTCGGTCAGGACACGCGTGGTCTCCTGGAACGAAGCGGCCGAGATGAACGAATCGGTCGAGAGCGAAGCCTTGGTGATACCGAGCAGCAACGGACGGCCAGTTGCCGGACGTCCACCCTGCTTGATCGCGCGTTCGTTTTCCTCGCGGAAGCGGAACTTGTCGATCTGCTGTTCCAGCAGGAACTGCGTATCGCCCACGTCTTCGACCTTTACCCAACGCATCATCTGGCGCACGATTACTTCGATGTGCTTGTCGCTGATGTTCACGCCCTGCAGACGATAGACTTCCTGGATTTCGTTCACCAGGTACCCCTGCAGTTCTTTTTCGCCAAGCACGGCGAGGATGTCGTGCGGGTTCAGCGGACCATCCATCAACGGTTCGCCGGCCTTTACGCGCTCGCCTTCCTGCACGTTGATGTGCGAGCCACGCGGCACCTGGTATTCCTTCTCGGTGCCATTGTCAGCCGTGACGTACACCTTGCGGTGACCCTTGCTGACTTCGCCGAACTTCACCACGCCGTCGATCTCGGTGATCACGGCCGGCTCATGCGGCTTGCGGGCTTCGAACAGTTCGACCACGCGCGGCAGACCACCGGTGATGTCCTTGGTCTTCGTTGTTTCGCGCGGGATCTTCGCCAGCACGTCGCCCGGGAAGACCTCGTCGCCATCCTGCACCATGAGGTGAGCGCGCGATGGCAACAGGTACCGCTTGCTGCCAACCTTGCCCGCACCCTTGATCATGATGGCCGGCTGGTGCTTCTCGTCCGGCGACTCCGCCACGACCAGTCGCGACAGGCCGGTGACTTCGTCCACTTCTTCGTGCAGCGTCAGACCCTCGTGCAGGTCCTTGTAGCCGACCGTGCCGCCAATCTCCGTAAGGATGGAGAAGGTGTACGGATCCCACTCGACCAGGATCTGTCCCATCTGGACAGTCTGCCCTTCTTCGGTTTTCAGCTTGGCGCCGTATACGACCGCGTAGCGTTCTTTTTCACGGCCCTTCTCGTCGAGGATCGCGACCGAGCCGTTGCGGTTCATCGCCACCAGATCGCCGCCCTTAGAGCGAACGGTCTGCAGGTTGATGTAGCGGACAATACCCGGGTTCTTGGCTTCAAGGCGCGACTGCTCGGAGACTCGCGACGCCGTACCACCGATGTGGAAGGTACGCATCGTGAGCTGCGTGCCCGGCTCGCCGATCGACTGAGCAGCGATAACGCCGGTTGCTTCGCCGAGTTCGACCATGCGTCCGGAAGCCAGGTTGCGTCCGTAGCAGAGTGCGCAAACACCGCGCTTGGCTTCGCAGGTCAGCACTGAGCGGATCTTCACCCGCTCGAGGCCAGCCGCTGAAATCGCGTTGGCCAGCTCTTCGGTGACTTCCTGGTTCACATCGACGATCACGTTGCCTTCGAAGTCCTTGATCTTCTCGAGCGAAACGCGTCCGACGATACGGTCGCGCATCGGTTCGATAATGTCGCCGGCTTCAACGATCGATCCGACATAAATGCCGTCGACCGTGCCGCAATCGTATTCGCTGATGATGACGTCCTGCGCCACGTCGACCAGACGTCGGGTCAGGTAGCCGGAGTCAGCGGTCTTCAGCGCCGTGTCAGCCAATCCCTTACGGGCGCCGTGGGTGGAGATGAAGTACTCCAACACGGTGAGGCCTTCGCGGAAGTTCGCCGTGATCGGCTGCTCGATGATTTCGCCCGAAGGCTTGGCCATCAAGCCGCGCATACCGGAGAGCTGACGAATCTGCTGTTTCGAACCGCGGGCGCCGGAATCGGCCATGACGTAAATCGGGTTGATTGCGCCCGACTTGTCGGCCTTTTCCATCACCGAGAACATTTCGTCGGCGACGCGCTCCGTAATGCCCGACCAGATTTCAACGACCTTGTTGTAACGCTCGCCGTTGGTGATCGCACCATCAAGGTACTGTTGGTGAACCGCAATCACCTGCTTCTCGGCGTCGCCTACCACGCGCTTCTTGCTTTCCGGGATGACCATGTCGTCGATACCGATCGACAGGCCAGCCTTGGTGGCGTAGAGGAAGCCGAGCTGCTTGATGCCGTCGAGCATCTGCACCGTGGTTTCGAGGCCGAATTGCAGATAACCGTAGTTGACCAGCGAACCCACGCCCTTCTTCTTGAGCAGGCCGTTAACGTACGGCATGTCCTTGGGAAGATGGTCGTTCAGGATCGCGCGGCCCACCGTGGTGTTGATGAACTGGCGGTCGAAGCGAACCGGCTCGGTGCGAACCACGTCCTGATCGTCGTACGCGATGGTCAGGTCGATGACATTGCCCGTGTAGCGCAGGCGGATCGGGCTGAGCGTTTCCACTTCGCCCATTTCCAGCGCCAGGGTCACTTCTTCGATGTTCGCGAACGCGCGGCCTTCGCCCTTCGCTCCCGGCTTCGCCTTGGTCAGGTAGTACAGACCGAGCACCATGTCCTGCGTAGGAACGGTGATCGGATGACCCGACGCGGGCGACAGGATGTTGTGTGAGGCCAGCATCAGTACGCTGGCTTCCACCTGCGCTTCCGGAGAAAGCGGAATGTGCACGGCCATCTGGTCGCCGTCGAAATCGGCGTTGAACGCCGTGCAGACCAGCGGGTGAATCTTGATGGCTTTGCCTTCCACCAGCACCGGCTCAAATGCCTGGATGCCCAGACGGTGCAGGGTTGGAGCGCGGTTCAGAAGGACCGGGTGATCCTTAATTACTTCTTCGAGGATGTCCCACACGATCGGTTCCTGCGCTTCCACCATTTCTTTCGCCTGCTTGATGGTGGTGCAGTGACCGGTCTGTTCCAGCCGGTGATAGATGAACGGCTTGAACAGCTCGAGCGCCATCTTCTTCGGGAGACCGCACTGGTGCAGCTTCAACTCCGGACCAACCACGATGACGGAACGGCCCGAGTAGTCGACGCGCTTGCCGAGCAGGTTCTGGCGGAAACGGCCCTGCTTGCCCTTCAGCGTATCGCTGAGCGACTTCAGAGGACGATTGTTCGCGCCACGCAGCACGCGTCCGCGACGGCCGTTGTCGAACAGGGCGTCTACGGCTTCCTGCAGCATGCGCTTTTCGTTGCGCACGATTACTTCCGGCGCGTGCAGGTCCATCAACTTCTTCAACCGGTTATTGCGGTTGATCACGCGACGATACAGATCGTTCAAATCGGACGTAGCGAAGCGGCCGCCATCCAATGGAACCAGAGGACGCAGCTCCGGTGGAATCACCGGGATCACGTCGAGAATCATCCAGTGCGGCTTGTTGCCGCTCTTGCGGAATGCCTCGACCACCTTCAGCCGCTTGGCGTACTTGAGACGCTTCTGCAGCGAAGGCTCGTGCTTCATCTTCTCGCGCAGCTCGGTGGAGAGCAGCTCGATGTCGACGCGCTTCAGCAATTCCTTGATCGCTTCCGCGCCCATCATCGCTTTGAAGCCAGCGGGACGGTACTGCTGATCGAGCTCGCGGAACTTCTGCTCTTCCTTGATGATCTCGCGCTCTTTTACCGGCGCGTCGCCAGGTTCGACGACAACGTAGGCTTCGAAATAGAGCACGGACTCGAGGTCGCGCAGCGATATGTCTAGCAAGTGGCCAATGCGGCTGGGCAGGCCCTTGAAGAACCATACGTGCGAGCAGGGCGAAGCCAGCTCGATGTGGCCGAGACGCTCACGGCGAACTTTCGACAGCGTGACTTCAACGCCGCACTTGTCGCAGATCACGCCGCGGTGCTTCATGCGCTTGTATTTGCCGCACAGGCACTCCCAGTCCGTGACCGGACCGAAAATGCGTGCGCAGAACAAGCCGTCGCGTTCTGGTTTGAAAGTCCGGTAGTTAATCGTCTCCGGCTTCGTCACCTCGCCATGGGACCAGCTCCGGATTTTTTCCGGCGAGGCCAGACTGATGCGGATAGCATCGAAGTCGGCGATATTGCTTGCCATGTCAAAAGGGCTTGAACGGTACAAAGTTTCCTCCGGTGCGATCTTGTCGTTGACCGCTCA
>CAVRWV010000010.1:0-82697 GCA_963724985.1 Terriglobia bacterium
AGAGTGCTTGCCGCAGCTTATACGAACAATATAGATGTTATCTAAAAGATATGTCAACTAATAAATTACATTTCTTGTAGATATGGACATCGGAAGAGTTGCGAGTTTGGGGTGGCTGCCGACTCGATCCCCACTCTTTGCCGGAAGTGCGCGAAAGGTGGGCCCGCCGTGGCTTTCGAGGTGGTTTCACAAGAGCCAATGGCCCACAACAAGGAGACAGAAGAAAGCATATGCGCACACTGCAAACTCGATCACTGCCGCTGCAACGAGACGCCAGCGCGAGCGTCCCGTCGGAGCGATAACCGCGCAGATCACAAAGCCAAGGCCAAGCAGAGGCGCTCCTAGAACCTTCAGGAGCCCGAAGAAGCCAACGAGCACCGCGGCCGAATGGGATTGATGAAGCCGTCCCATCAGGACTGCGGCGACTGGCCCCGTGGCCGCAAGCGCCAATGATGCAATTGAAAACACTGACCAGAATTTCTCGAATGGACGCAAGAAATAGAGCGCCAATGCAGTGGGGATGAGCGCCAGGAGGCAAAACACGCCTAAAAAGAGGAGAAAATCGCCAAAGGCTTGCATCCCTCCGGAGGCCGCGCCGGTGTCTTTCCGCATCAAGACGTAAATGTAGAAAACAGCCCAAGTGATCAACAGCGCACAGGCGTAGCCGACGAGAACCACACCCACCTTGGAAAATCTGTTGATCCTGAAAAATCCGTTCATATATTGACTCTCAGCTTAAGCAAGCCGCACAGGGCTACAAGCAGGATGTACTCTGTTCGACTTCTTGCACAGATTACGGTCGATAGATCGCGTTAACACCCACAATCTCAAGCCCGATGCAGCACGAAGGCGGATAACCGAGGTAATCTGGAAAGGCTCTCGGCCGGGGTATACATCTTTGCTCGGCGGCTATTTTGCCGAGGAGATCGCATGAAGATACCCTGCCTCTTGATTGCTGCTGCTTGGTGATACCGGTTTCCAGTTACGCGCAAGCTTCTAAACCCTGCGAAGAACTAAAGTCTGAGATCGCGAAGAAGATGGACGCCAACGGCGTGAAGTCGTACTCGCTCGACATAGTGGAGAAAGACAAAGACGCACAGGGAAAAGTTGTCGGCACCTGCGAGGGTGGCACGAAGAAGATTGTCTACAGCCGGGCTACGGACAGCGCTGCGAACCCGAAAGCTCCAGCCGCTAAACCATCGGGAGCGGCGAGCAAGCACTAGAAGCGAGTGGCTAGTGGTCAGTGGCAAGTGGCTCAAAACATCCGGCCACGGATTACCCAGATATCTAGGGATCACATCGCGTGTTTAATCCGTCTGAGTCGCGAAATCCGTGGCCGAAGCTTTTTACTCGCGGCAATCGCTACACGAACTGACGAAAAGTCGGGTGAGATCTGTACGTACCTTATAGATCGAAAAGAACTTACGAAATGAGATAGAGCTGAGACGCCGCAGATTGCCAGAAAGCGCAAACACTCGCTAGAGTGGAGTTAGATGAGAATCATCCGCGCAGCTTTTCTTCTCCTGATCGCACTCCTGACCATTTCTTCTTCTGTCTACGGACAGTCGGCTGTACTGCCCGACTCTTGGTTTCTCCTCAAGCGGATCACTCACAATCGAACATATGAAATCCAAACACGCGACCTAAAATGTCACGTTCAAAAAATCACCAAAGTCACCGAAGGCAATCTGACCGTCACCGATTTTCATGGCTACTCAATAACGGAAGGGATCGAAATGCCTCGTAGTGAGGTCCTGCGAGTCTCTGGAGGAGACTCCATTTATTACAGCGGACGCAGTTCATGGCAGGACGTCCACGACGTCACGGTAAAGTGGCGTGACAGCTTGAGGCTTATTGAAAAAGATGGAACCGTGCACGAAGTGAGAGCGCCGTTTACCGTCTTAACGGACGCGATCGAATATCGAAAATCAGGCAAGTCCGTGAGGATTGAAAAAAGTCATGTTGCCAAAGCGTTTTTCGTGGCAATGAAGCCTCGGACGGCTGCAGGAGATTACGCCCTCGAGGAACTCGGTCCGATGACAGTGTTCGACCCTGACGCCTGGCAATACTGGTTGCACTTGGAGCAGTACGTGTCGGTGCTCCTGTACGACGCCACCAAACCGGAGGACAACTCGCCTCTAAAATGCACGTACCGATGGTAAGCATCAGGTTAGCGTCCAAAGACGAGAACACGAACCTGACGTGCTGCCATCCAGGAGATTCACCCCATCCCTGATTACTGACTACTCACTACTGACCACTAGCCACGAGCCACTAACCACTGCTTCTCTACTCCGCTGAGGTAACCATCTCCGGCGAGGTCAGCTCCAGCACGCATCCGGTTGTCTTGCAGGAAACCGTGCCGCGGCGTACCAGCTTCGTCGGTGTGTCGTCCGGGAACGAGACGCCATAGTTCGCCGCCGAGAGCTTCTTGACGGCGTCGCGCAACTTGTCATCACCGTTGCTGCCGCTGCCCAATATCTTCACCGCGTCGACTTTCGGTCCGGGCGAAAACACCAACGCGATGTTGCCCTGCATCTTATCCGGACCAACCGATCCGACGTTGATGTCAGTCAGCAATGCGAGCTCCTGATCAGCCTGCTTCAGTGCTGCGTCGACCTTCTTCTTGTCTTTCAGCAGCGCCGTCAGATGCTCGCGTGCTTCGGGATACGAGTGCTTCGTCTGTAAGGCCATCGCGTACATTTGCGCGGCTTTGTCGGCGCGTCCGGTCTTTTCGTAGATCTGCGCCAGGTGATCACCGCATTCGCCGTAGTGATTGAGCTGCCAGGCGGCGCCAACGTACTTTTCCGCCGACTGCATGTCGCCCTTGGCAAAGTGGACCCATCCCAACGTATCCCAATACGAGCTAATTTCAGCAACGCGGCTGTAGTCGTCGATCTTCAGATGATCAGGATCGACGTTGCGCAACTGCGCCGCAATCTCAGTTACGGCCGATTCCGCATACTGCTGCGCGCGGTCGAGCTGCACCTTGTGACGCGCCAGTTCGTACGCAACGTTATTCCACACTTCAGCCGAATTGCTCAGTTCTACCGCTTTGTCGAAAGCGGCCATGCCCTTATCGTTCTGGCCTACTTCGAGATAAGCCCGGCCCAACTGCGTCTGCAACTCGCCATTGCGCGGCTGCAGGGATGCAGACTTCTCCAACTCGGGCACGGCTTCGGCAAACTTGCGCTGCTCCATCAGAGCATTCGCAAGCCCTGCATGCGCCGTGGGATCGAGCGGGTTCACTTCCAACTGCTTCTGGAACGCCGCAGCCGCTTCGGGCCATTTGCGGTCCATGGCATAGGCGAATCCGATACCGCTGTTCGCGTACGAGTCGTAGGGATTCAATTCCAGTTGCTTCTGGAACGCGGCGACGGCATCGGCATTGCGCTGCAATCCCATGTACGAGGCGCCCAGTCCGTTCCACGCGTACTTGTTCTTCGGCTCCATTTCAGTGGCGCGTTTGAAGGCTTCCAGCGCGGCCTGCTCGTTATGGTTTTGCAGCGCTGCCTGTCCGGCTGCGACGAGATCGTCGATCTTCAGATCTTCTGGCAGCTTTGGACCGTTGAAGTTGCTGGTGTCGAGCGCGATCAGTTGCTCCTGGTCGGAATCAACCACGCGACGGAACGCCAGATAGTCATCCACACGCGCCTTGGAAACCTCGCGAATGCGGAGGTCGACGCGCCGCTGGGCCGTGATGATGTTCTTATCCTGCGAGTAGGTAACGGTGTAAACGCCGTAGTCGCGCTTAATGGAACTGGGCAACGGCAAGCTGATTTTGTACTTGTCAGGAACGTCCAGCTTGATGCGGAAATCGCCCATAAATGGCGCGCCGTTCAGCGTGATCGGATCTTCCACGGCATCGTCGCTGTCATCATCGTCACTGACTGCGGGAATGGAGAGGCGCGGAACCGGGATCTTGAACGTGGGATTCTTGCTCGACCACGCCATGTAGTTCTGCACGGTGAGCGTGAAGCGCACTTCAAAGGGCTTGCTGGTATCGGCCGGTTTGTCGGCAACCAGGTCACTGGCTTCCCCGTGCAGGCCACCGAATTCGCCCATCATGTCTTTCCAGTTGGTTTCGGGCGCATTGCGGAAGGCAGAACGGAAGAGCAGCTCAGAGTCGCCGCGAGTCGTGAAATGAACTTTCTCGATCAGCGTGCCAACGTCGTTGATCTTGGCGTCGATGTCAGCGTACTGCTCGTTCGGGACCGGCGAGTTCGCAGGCGTTTCAATGATCTGCGGCTTGCCTTTCAGCGAAACCCATAGGGCCTTCTTGCCGCGAATCTGGAAGCTGAGCAATCCGAAGGGCGCGACTTCGGGGGTCGTGTCGAGCCAGAGTTTCATCTTCGCCGGCTCAACATAGCTGATGACGTGGTCGAACTGCGAAGGCGATGGAACTTCTTCGTCGAGCTTGCGCCAGGAATTGATGAGCACCGGATCGGCTTCAATGCCGATCGAGGCCAACATCGATTCCAGCAGCGTGTGCTTGTCTTTGCAATCGCCGTACTTGTTGGCGAAGATTTCGCTGGCGGCGTGCGGCTGATAACGGCCAACTCCGAACGACAGGCTCACGTAACGGAACTCCGGCGCGACGAAATTGTAGATCGCGCGGATCTTTTCCTCGTCCGTCTTCTTATCCTTGGTCAGTTCAAGAGCCTTGGCGCGAATCTCGGGGGTGGGCTCGGCGCGGTCTTTCTGCAACTTCGCGTACCAGTCGCCAATTTCCTGCCAGCTCTGGAACGTCGTCAGCTGGATGGCCGGCGTGTAGAGCGCGCGCTCTTTGTACTTCTTGATGCGATCTTTCTTGAGCTCTTCCGGAGTCTTGTGCACGGTGTTGGAGCTGGTCCAACGGTAAATCGTCCGATCGCCCTGGTCGCGTAATTCGGCCTTGTAATCCGAAGTGGTCTTCAGCTTGATCTTGCGATCGCGCGGGACGTCGATCTCAAGAACTTCGTTGAGAATGATGTTGTCGTGATCGAACTCGTACTCGAACCAGAACTGGTTGGGCGCAAGCGCCTTCACCACCTTGGTCACCATCTGGTATTCGAGGATGTCTCCGGGCGCGAGCGACGGTACGGTGATGTGCTTCTGGCGATAGTCGGTATACATGGGCGCCTGCCGCAACACGGGCGCGGTCATGTCCTGCATGTTGTCGAGCGGCGCGTTAATCACCGACTTGTCGGGCTTGATCACGCGCACGTAGGGGACTTCGACCTGCTCGTTGTCCTGGCTGTAGCCGATCACCAGTTGTCCCCACTGCTGCACGCCAAACGCACTATTGACCTGAACACGGATGGTCATTTCGCGGAAGCCGGTGCCGTCGTTATCAAAGCGCACGCGCGACTTGAGCTCCTGGATGACGAACGCCTCTTGCGAATAGTCGGTTGGAGTTTTGGCGGCCTTGTCGACGTTTGGCTTGGGCGCGGGAGGCAGCGGAATTGCGTTCTTGTCTTGTGCGACAGTGAAAGTGGCGGCGAGCAGCAGAACTGCGGCGGAAACAAATCTTTTCATAAAGGGTGGCGCTTGAGTCCTGACCTAAGAACGGAGTCCCCAGGACAGACTTGCTGCTCAATTCTGACGCAAGCGCGGCAACTTGGAAACAGGGATTCCCCTTACGAAGGTACCGGCGTCTCGAGAATGCGTAGTATTCGCGGGGATTCCGGGCTAAGGTCTGCCACTTTTTTGGCGAAACTTTGTCGATTTTGGGATATCCATCCGTTGATACGGTGTTCCGGCAACTGCCGGCAAGGACGATCATGAAATACATCCTTTTGATTTATGGCGACGAAATGACCTGGAATTCGATAAAGGATTCGGCAAGCCAGCAGGAGGCCGAGAAAATCCATTCGCGGCCCACAACGCTCTACGGAGAAAAGATGGCCAAGGCTGGCGTCATACGCGGCGGAGCGGAACTGAAACCGACAGTCCACCGCCACCAGCATCCGTTTCAAGAACAGCAAGCCCACCACTACGACCGACGGTCCGTTCGCCGAAACCAAGGAGCAACTGGGCGGATACTACGTCATTGAAGTCGACAACCTGGAGCAGGCGATCGACTGGGCGTCGCAAATGCCTGGTATGACGAACGGTACCGTGGAGATAAGGCCGATGGGCGTCAGTGCGAATGATTAGTGTGCCACTAACCACTGGCGCTAAAACGCTCCGCCGCCACCACCGCCGAAGCCGCCGCCGGAAAAGCCGCCACCGCTGCTAAAACCGCCGCCGCTCCAGCCTGATCCACCGGAACTGGCGCGCGGCGCGGAGACGAAGACCTGCTGCATGTCAGAGGTCATGGAGTGCATGTTGTTCGTAAAGAAGATGGGATTGAACATGGAATAAGGTGTCGGGCCGACATACCAGGTCGGCGGATTCTGCACGATCCCGGCGAAAGCCTGGGCCCAGCGATGCTCGACTCCGAGGGCCATCGCGTAAGGTAAAAATTTTTCGAACGTATCAGGTGGCATGCGCTTCAAACGATCGGCGTCGACGCGATTCATGAATTCCTGGAAGCCGAGGATCTGCACGGCGGTTCGTCCGCCGAGGACGGTCTTTGCCGTCATCTGACGACCGAAGAGCCAGATGATGAGCACGGAGATCGCAATTCCAACGCCGGTGACGAGCGGCGCATCAAGGAGCGAGATCCATCCGAAGTACTGGCCGAGAATGAACGGGATGGCGATCACGACGGCGGCAACGAACACGTAGCTGTGCGCGGAATCGGGATCGACGATGTACATCCCCTTGCGACGGAGAGCGGACATGATGTCCTGCTTAAGGATCGGAATCGCCGTGTAGAAGCGGTTCTTCAGGCTGGAGAGCCGCGTCGACTGACCGCCCTGGAAGAGGTTCGTCATCATGACGGTTTCGTGCGGAGCCAGGTCACCCCATTCGCTTATCGGGCTTGAGCAGTTGGAACTCGTAGTCCTTGTGGCTGAAGAGCAGAACCTTCTCGTTGATCTCCTGGATTTTGAGATAGCCGCGGACGGCCAGGTCCACGATGGTCGAAGTGATGTCGCGCGGATGCACGGCGTCGTCGACGAGCGATCCCGCTTCGGCCGGCGTGAATCCCTTGGGCGGCTCATACTGCGGCGCGACGGAGACGCCGGGATCGGGATCGCGTCCCCAGGTGTACCAGGTGAACCACATCACCAGAAGCGCCCAGACCGGAATCAGCAGCGCGGGATTGCCGCGTATGAACCAGACGAATTTGGTGAGCGCGCTCGGCGGATGCAAAACGCCTTTGGGAATGTAAACGTCGACGGTCAGGCCGCCGCGCATCGGCAGCGGATTCGTGGTCGCGAAGTTCACGTCGGAGCCATTGACCTCGGACGTCGCCTCTTCATCATGCGAGCCGTAAACGCCGGTGAAAGCCTGCGCTCGCAGACTCCCCGAAGCGCCGGGCGGAAACTTCACGTAAGCGGTAGCTTGATCGATGGGCACCGGCCAGTCGTTGCCTGTCACGTTCCAGTAGAACTCGTCGTGATCGTCGAAGAAGCGCGTTGCGTTCGGGACAGAATAAGTAATGATGACGGTCTTCTGCGTGTCCTCGGCGCCAGGGATGAAGATCTTCAGCTTGCGATAGGCACCCTGGCGGTGCGACTCGTATTTCAAGGCGTTGCCGTCGCCGTCGGTAACGCTCTCAACTTTCAGAAACAGGCGATAGTTGGTTCCGTTCGGGCCGGGATAGTCGACGGGAATGGTGCGATAAATCCCCTGGAAGCTCCCGTCAAAGACGACGGCGATGCGCTCCATCACGACGACAGCGCCCTGATCGTTGACCGAGACGGTGGAATGAAAGTCGGAGATGTGCCAGTTTCGCGCCCAAGCGGGAGCCAGTGTGAGCGCTATAAAAAAGATGACGGCAAAGATTTTCTTCATGCGATCGGCGTGCTTCGTTGGGTAGCCAGTAGCTGGTAGCAAATAGTCTTCTCTGCTGGAGCAGAGCGAGCCTCGTTCCCCCATAGGGATTCCTCGCTGCCGCTCGGAATGACAGTCCTCGCCTTCGGCTCGGACTCAAACTGACAACTAGCAACCGACAACTGTCCCTAAAACTTTACCTGCACGTTTTCCTTCTCTTCGGGCGACGACAGCTCGAAGAACTGGCGCGTCTGGAAGCCGAAAGAGCCGGCAATCATGTTTGCCGGGAACGACTGTATGCGCGTGTTGTAATCGCGGACCACCGCGTTGTAATAGCGACGCGCATTCTGCAAGGCGTCTTCGACTTCCTTGAGCGAGTTCTGCAGCGACGTGAACTGCTCCGAGGCCTGCAGCTGCGGATAGTTCTCGGCCACGGCGAACAACTGCCGTAGCGCCCCGGTGAGCTGATTCTCGGCCTGGGCGCGATCGGCAGGAGCCTGCGCAGTCATCGCCGCGGAACGCCACTTGGCAATGTTTTCGAACGTTCCCTTTTCGTGCGCGGCGTAGCCTTTTACGGTTTCGACGAGGTTCGGGATCAGGTCGTGACGGCGTTTGAGTTGAACATCGATGTCGGACCAGGCAGAGTCGGCGCGGACGCGCAGTTGCACCAATCCGTTATAGAGGGCGATCAGCATGAAGACTACGATCGCCACAATTACGAGGAGAACAATAAGGCCCAAACCCATCTCGCCTCCAGTAAAGCGCAGAGTATCCCCGGAATTGTCGCACAGTCACTACGGCCGAGGGCTATACATAAAGAGGTACGAAAGTTTGGGAGATTTGTTCCATATTGGTAAGAGCGTATTGCCTAACACGCAGAAATGGTAGAGCTTACGAGGGCCGGCTCGCCAACCAACGAGATATGCGAACGATGGTCCAGATGGTGACAACAAATACGGAAGCGATTACGGACCAGAACAGCAGTCTCTGGATTCGCACTACAACACCGTACAGAGGTAGCAGCTGCCGCAACGAGTCGGTGGGATATGTATAGAGGCGAATGACGCTCAGCCCCATCCACAGTGACGCCATCACGAGCGTCAGCAAGAGCAGCCCGGGAAGCGAGAACCTCTGTTTCCTGCGCAGAATTTTCCATTGGTAAATCGCGAGCACGATGCAAACGATCGCCAACATGCCACGAAGCACTTCAAGCCACACGTAGCCCTTCGCGACCAATCCCAACGCTACGACGATTGCAACCGTCGGCCAATACTGCACGATGCCCGGCGCTTTCGACGAAGTACTCACCGCTTGCACTTTATCCCGAGTACCGTGAGCAATCCAGCGTTTAGCAAAAGGCGTTGAGCAATGATCTACTCAGCTTTGCTGGGCGCAGTCGCTCGATAGTAGCCAGCCTGCGCGATTCCGAAGATCAGGGAACGCGTGGCGACTTTCGTTGCATTCTGAAAACCCGCCTCGGTCATCAACTGGAGGATCCGATCCGCAGAGTTGTCTTTGAGCCGCGTTTGGGAGTGAAACATTCTCTGCAAGCCATGGTGAGCGCCGTGCTCAGCAACGTCGAAATCCAAAAGAAGCAGGAGGCCGCCCGGTTTCAGCACTCGCCGGACTTCGCGCAGCGTGACGACTTTCTCCTCGGATTTCAGGTGATGAAACATAAAGGATGAAGAAACCACATCGAACGACGCCGAGGGATGATTGATCTCGTCGCCGAATCCCTGCTCAAACTGGACGGCGACGTCGGCCCGGCTGGCCTTGCGTCGAGCGCGAGCCAGCGCCTTGGGATCGGGGTCGAGCCCGGTTACTTCGATTCGCGGATACAGTCGCTTGATCAGTACCGCTAACGCGCCGGTGCCAGATCCCAAATCCAAAACCTTATTACCATCTTGAAGTTGCGCGTAATCGAGCAGCACTGCTCGCGCTCGGTCGGCACCCAACAAGTCAGTGATGGTGTCGTAGAACGGCAGGAAGACGTCACGGCCGGCGGCAGGAAGATAAGTTCTCGCGGGTGATGTCATGGTAGTTACTCGACTCATTGTGCTCCTCCGACTTTGATTGTGGTATCGATCCGAATAATCTATTCGTTTCTGAACAATTGTTCTGATAAGCCTATTGCCGCGAACACAAAAGTGGAAGAACAGGATGCGGACTCTTATTCGATTTCGAACAACCATCGCGATTTTGTTCGATTTTCAGGAGCGCCGATGAATACTCCTGACCGCCGCGTACGGCGCACCCAGAAATCGCTCCACCAGGCACTGATCGCTCTACTGCTCGAGAAGAATTACGACACGATCACCGTGCAGGAAGTGCTGGATCGAGCAGACGTTGGGCGCTCAACTTTTTACGCTCACTTCCAGAGTAAAGATGAGTTGCTGATGTCGGGCATGGACGGATTGCGGTCCACGCTGAACGATGCGATCCGCGAAGGACGAACAAGCGCGAAGCGACACGAAAGCCTCCTCGGGTTCAGCCGAGCGATGTTCGCTCACGTGAACGAATTTCGTCCCGTCTACTACGCGCTGGTGCGCACACAGGTTTTTCCGCTCGTCCGGCAACACCTGCTCGGGCTGCTGAGTGAACTGATTGAGAGAGAGTGCCGGGCGGAGCTGACGAAATTGAAGAAATCGAAGGCAGAGCTTCCTATCGACCTATTCATCTCACATCTGAGCACAACGTTCTTCACAGTGCTGACTTGGTGGCTCGACAAACGAGTCCGAGTATCGACAACGGATCTTGACCAATATTTCCGCGCCCTGGTGCTGCCTACGGTGCAAGCAACGCTGGGATGAATGTGTTATTGGACAACTTTTGCGCGTCTCTCCTGCAAAACAGTTCGATAGATGTGCTCGAGACCATCGGCGACCCGGCTCCAGGAGAATCGCTCGACCATAACATTGCGATTATGCTGTCCCATCGATTCTTCCAGCGCGCGTGACGCAATGGCGCGACTTGGCGCTCAATTCTGGTTATCAGCGGCGGATAGGGCCGAGGGACAGCAGGTCAACATGCACGAGCTTCGTCGATGCTGCCGTACGTCTCGTCGACGGCGACATCACTGGGATCGTGGATCAGATAGCCAACGCCACGTGCGGTACGCAGGAGTTTTAACCGGAAATCGCGATCAATCTTTCGGCGAAGCATATTAACGAACACATCGACTACGTTGGTCAAACCTTCGTAGTGCTCGTTCCATACATGCTCCATGATCATGCTGCGGGTCAGCGGCCTGCCTGCATTTCTCATTAAGTATTCGAGTAAGGCGAATTCTTTGCCGGTAAGGCTTAGAAGTCTGTTGCCGCGTTTGGCGGTACGGCGAAGACAATCGATCTCCAGATCGGCCACGCGCAATGTGTGATTGACATCTCCACCCTGGCGGCGCATCAGCGCTCGCAATCGCGCAACAAACTCGGACAAGGAAAACGGCCGCAACAGGCAATCGTCAGCACCACACTCGTAAAGATGAATCCGGTCTTCGGTGGACTGGCAACTATCGAGAACGATGATGGATGCAGCACAGTGAGCGTTTCGAACTCGCTTCACGACCGACGGAGCTTCTTGCGGCGGAAGCGAGTCGAGAATGATGCAATCGTATTCGCGCGCAAAGTCTGTGATCTCGAAGACATCTGATTTAATCGCGAGCCTGATCTGCTGAGATTCCAAGGCCTGCTTCATTGCCAGGATCGACTTATCTTCCTTGCTAAGTAGAAGAGCATGCATTCCGCGTGATTCTCCTTGCGAGTTTCCGGGTTGCAAATACTAACGACATCAGCCCAGTTGAAGCCTAGCCGCAGGAGTGAGCCGCATCACGGCACACAGCATGTTCAGCATACGAAGGCACCGGTTGGTCGATTCATATTCCAATGTGCGTTCGTCGCTCTCAATCTCATAACTCAGTTAACTTGTCCGTGGCGTTAAGTGATCCGATGGTTGAGCAGTCCTCGAAGATGTCCAGCAACGGAGGCTTAGGTTTGAGTTTGGTGAAAAATCCCGATGACCTAAGTGAGCTCACCTAGGAAGAAATTTCTTCATACGATTCTTGTGAGCTTTCGTCCCCGCGAGTGACAAATGATGAGGTGACGTTTTTGTACGGCGAGAGGTCGCGGAACTTCAATTTGCAACGAGCCAGAGATTTCAGAAGACTCAGAAGATTAATGTAGCCGTTCCGGATCATCCAGTAGTTCTGGAGCTGACTTTCTAAAGTGATCATAGCGCGAAACCACGGGGAGCCTGTCATTGAACTTCCAGAACGAGGAAGTATCTGGTGGCCAGGTTCCCTTCGCCGCTCTTGTACACTTGGTTTACGGCTTCCACTCCGACGGAAATCCATTTTCAGAAGCTATGACGATCGCGACGACGCAGAAGAGTATCAACACGCCGCGCCAGGTGCTGTTCGCCAGCATGGTGGGAACCACGATTGAGTTCTTCGACTTCTACATTTACGCGACCGCAGCGGTACTGGTGTTCCCGCAACTCTTTTTTCCGGCAACGGATCCAGCGTCGTCCACACTGGCCTCGCTCGCGACGTTTGGCATCGCCTTCCTCGCCCGCCCAATTGGCTCGGCACTGTTCGGTCATTTCGGCGACCGCATCGGCCGCAAGAAGACGCTTGTCCTGGCGTTGTCCACGATGGGTGTATCGACATGCGCGATTGGAGCCTTGCCGACGTACAGCACAATCGGTCTAGCGGCGCCGGTGTTGCTTGCGCTCTGCCGCTTCGGACAAGGCATCGGCCTGGGAGGCGAGTGGGGCGGGGCGGTATTGCTTGCAGTCGAAAATGCTCCACCCAATAAGCGCGCCATCTATGGAATGTTCCCGCAACTTGGCGCTCCCATCGGATTCCTGTTTTCCGGCGGAACGTTTCTCTTACTATCACGCTGGCTTACGGACAAGCAGTTCTTCGCCTTCGGCTGGCGACTTCCCTTTCTTGCCAGCGCCGTGCTGGTGCTGCTCGGTCTATATGTTCGATTGACGATCACCGAAACGCCCGTGTTCCAGGCGGCGTTGCATCGAGCCGAACAGGTGAGTGTTCCGATGCTCACTGATATTTCGCCGCCACATGCGTACGCTGATGGCGGGCATCCTGGTCTGCCTCGCGACCTTCGTCCTGTTCTACCTGATGACAGTGTTCGCGCTCTACGTGGGGAACAACTGTGCTGCACTATAGTCGCGGAACATTTCTGCTCATCCAATTGTTCGGCATTCTGTTTTTTGCGCTCACCATCCCGATTTCCGCTCTGCTCGCAGAGCGAGGCCGTCGTCCGGTGATGATCGGAGTGACCGTGCTGATCGCTCTGTTTGGACTCGTGCTCGCGCCACTCTTCGTTGCCGGCACCACCGGAGTGGTTATCATGATGATCGTGGGATTGGCGCTGATGGGAATTACTTACGGGCCGCTGGGCACGGTCGTCTCCGAACTTTTTCCTACGACGGTTCGTTACACAGGAAGTTCGCTCGCATTCAGCATGGCGGGGATTTTGGGTGCTTCGCTCGCGCCGTATATCGCCACTTGGCTCGGCAAGAACTATGGTCTTCATTACGTTGGCTTTTATCTGACAGCGTCGGCGGTTGTAACTCTCTTCGGATTGCTCCTGATTCGCGAAACAAGGGCCGAAACTCTCGCGAGTACAACCGAACTGTACGCGGAGACGCAGGGCGCGGAGTAGGCCGATCTGACTGTGAGTTACGAATGGTGCCGGGAGGGGGAATCGAACCCCCAAGAGCCGAAGCTCGGCGGATTTTGAGTCCGCTGCGTCTGCCAGTTCCGCCATCCCGGCTAAGGTAGGCGAATTCAGTATCGCATAGCTCGACGCCCGCGCCAATCTTGGCCAGCGGCAATCTTGCTCAACTCGCAGGGAAATGCGCTGCGGCCGCTTCCCTGATTTCCGGCTCGACCTCCACCGGGAAGTCAACTGAGTTCGCGATGAAGCACATGTGGTGTGCTTCGCTGTGGAGCGACATAGCCTTGGCATGATCGTCGCCGGCGCGAATCGTTACAGCCGGACGCAGCAGAACTCGCGCGAATGCTCCCGAGCCGTCGGGCCGTTCTTCCATCGTGCCGACCGCCGCGTCCCGGTATTCCAGGACGCATATTTTGTTGACCGCGCACAGATGCAGATACCAAAGCATGTGGCAGGACGAGAGGCTCGCGACGAGCAGCTCTTCAGGGTTGTAGCGAGTGCGGATCGCCGCGAAAACTTGGATCGCTGGATGCAGGGATTACGGGCTTGCCTTCAGAAAGGATCGAGTGGTCACGGCGATAGCTTTTGTAGCTGCTGGTTCCTTCGCCATCGTTGCCGGTCCACTCGAGTTGAAGGTTATAAGTGTGCTGCTTCATCGGCCGCCTTTTCCGGAACTCTCACGTGTCCATGCTTCCGATACCGCTCGACCAGCTTCGACATTGTCGACGACCATGATCAACTGATTCGCGTGATCGCTGTAAAGCACTTCAATATTGACGCCGGCTTCCGCCATAAGGCGTGAGATCTTGCCCAACTGCCCGGGCTCGTCCTGGCGCAGACGCTGGACCAAGACCTCTCGCACTGCCAAGATTGTGATTCCCGCAGCTTCAAGCGCGCTGCGCGCAGCCTCTCCATCGGCAAACAAGAAATGCGCCACACCTGCGCCTTTAACAACGAAGACGCCACCGCCTTCGACGCTCACTCCAGCGCGTCCCAGGGCTTCACCCATTTCGGCCAAAGCTCCGGGACGATTCGACAGCGCAATCGTCAAGTCGACCAACGCAAGCCTCCCCACACACTCTCTATTTTCGCCTGTTATTCGCCGGATTGTCGACCGGTTCGGGAAAGGATTTCGGGAACGCAAGTTTATTTGCTTGACGCATGCAAGTATATTGTCATACCTTCGTTTCATGAACAAGAACGGCTCCGCAGGCGTGGTGAAGAGGTGGTGGGACGAATTGGAGCGGCTAGCGCGCATACTTGGGCAAGTCGGCCCGGACGAAGTCTGCTGTGAAGGACTGAGCCAGCGCCAGTGCGCCATCTTGCGGACACTGGTGGAGCAGGAAGGCGCGCGGATTTCCGACCTCGCGGCAAGCTCAGGAATTACTCCCAGCGCGATGACGCGCGTGCTCGAGAAGCTGGAGGCTCGCGGCTTGGTGGAGCGCGTGCGGGGCGCTCAGACAGATGGCCGCGCCGCGATGGTGCGCATCACTGCCGAAGGCCGCCGCACCCGCAAGCAACTCGACGAACTGATGCGCGACCGAACCCACCAAATCATCGAGTCCATTCCCGCAAAGAAGCGCGCAGAAATCCTGAGCGCATTACAAGTCCTGAATAGCGCAATTGAATCTGCCGGCTGTTGCGCGCTGAATGCGCCCGTGGCGAAACTCGTAACGATCAAGGAGACAGAATGAAGAACGAAAGCATTACTACCGCCGTGGAAGAACACTACGCTGCCGTAGCGCGCGGAGAGGCGTCCGGCTGCGGAGCGCCTACTGAAGATGTCGCCCGCTCCATCGGTTATTCCGACGAAGAGCTGAGGTTAGCAGGTGACGCGAACCTTGGTCTGGGATGCGGCAATCCGCTGGCGCTAACTGAGATTGGACCGGGGATGACGGTACTCGATCTCGGCTCCGGTGCTGGGTTCGATGCTTTTCTCGCGTGGAATCGCGTTGGTGCGACTGGTCATGTGATCGGTGTCGACATGACCGACGATATGCTTTCGCTTGCGCGTGAGAACGCGGCGAAACGCGGCGCGACAAATGTGGAGTTCCGCAAAGGCTTCATCGAAAAGCTGCCCGTCGAAAGTGGAACCGTGGACTACGTGATCAGCAACTGCGTGATCAATCTTTCCACCGACAAGCCTGCCGTCTTTCACGAGATTGCACGCGTGCTCAAGCCGGGTGGACGTTTCGCCGTGAGTGACATTGTTCTACTGAAGCCGCTGCCGGAACCACTTGCTCGCGACATCAGCGCTTATGTTGGCTGTATCTCAGGCGCAAGCATGCTGACGGATTATCTGAGCATCGCTCTCGGCGCAGGCCTTCGCGACTTGGCGATTCCGCGGATCGCGCATGGCGGCGATCTGATGAAGACGCTGGCACCGGAAGACATCTGCTCGGGCGGATCGTCCTGTTGCGGATCGACGGTGCAGATCAAATCGATCAAGAACCCTGATGAACTGGTTCGCCAAGCGTCGGCTGCATTGGCTTCCATCAAGCTGCACGGACGCAAGTAGAGGAATGGCCGTGACTGAGATATATAACGTCCTTTTCTTATGCACCGGAAATTCTGCGCGATCCATCCTGGCGGAAGCGATTCTCAACCATCGCGGTCGAGGTCGCTTCGCCGCTTACAGCGCCGGCAGCCATCCTGGCGGTAAAGTGAATCCGCACGCGTTGCGGCAGTTGGAGCTCAGCCATCTGCCGACGGATGGTCTGCGCAGCAAGAGCTGGGACGAGTTTGCCAAACCCGGTGCGCCCAAGATGAATTTCGTATTCACGGTTTGCGACAACGCGGCTCAAGAGGTTTGTCCGATCTGGCCGGGGCAGCCGCTGACGGCGCACTGGGGTGTTGCTGATCCGGCAGCGGTCGAAGGTTCGATGGCACATGTAGAACGTGCCTTTCGCGAAGCCTTTGTCACATTGGATCGGCGCATCGGCTTATTTCTTAGCTTGCCGATGAAGAGTCTCGACGCGCTTGCCTTGAAGAAGGAGATCGACCGCATTGGTCACGAATAGCTCTCTTCCAGTCGGCTCGCCAAGGCGGCTCAGTTTTCTGGACCGGTATCTCACCGTCTGGATTTTTGCCGCCATGATCGTCGGCGTCTGCGCCGGTTGGCTGGCGCCGGGAATCGTGCCGTTCCTGAACCGCTTCAGCGTGGGAACAACGTCTATCCCGATAGCCATCGGGCTGATCGTGATGATGTACCCGCCATTCACTAAGGTGAGGTACGACGAACTGCCTGAGGTGTTTCGCAATAAGCGAGTTCTCGGCCTTTCGCTAGTGCAGAACTGGATAGTCGGCCCGATTCTGATGTTTGTGCTGGCGATCGTCTTTCTGCGCGGCTACCCGGAATACATGGCCGGGCTGATCATGATCGGACTGGCACGCTGCATCGCGATGGTGATTGTGTGGAACGAACTCGCGAAGGGCGATACGGAATACGCGGCGGGACTTGTCGCATTCAATTCGATCTTTCAGGTGCTGTTTTATTCGCTGTACGCGTGGATCTTCATTACGGTTCTGCCGCCGTATTTCGGATTGCGTGGCGCGATCGTAAACATCTCCATCGCACAAATCGCGAAGAGTGTTCTTATCTACCTGGGGATTCCCTTCTTTGCCGGATTCCTTACGCGCTCAATCCTCACGCGCATCAAGGGCCGTGCCTGGTATGAGCGCGAATTCGTACCGCGAGTCAGCCCACTTACCCTGATTGCACTCTTGTTCACCATCGTGGTCATGTTCTCGTTGAAGGGCGAATACATCGTCCGGCTGCCATTGGATGTGCTGCGCATCGCAGTGCCGCTGTTGATCTACTTTGTCGTGATGTTCCTGGTGTCGTTTTTCATGGGACGCGGGCTGGGAGCCGACTATTCGAAGACAGCGACGCTTTCGTTCACCGCGGCCTCCAACAACTTCGAACTGGCGATTGCTGTGGCCGTGTCGGTGTTTGGACTGAGTTCGGGCGCCGCGTTTGCAGCGGTTATCGGACCACTGGTTGAGGTACCGGTGATGATCGGACTGGTGAATGTCTCGCTGTACTTCCAGCGCAAGTATTATCCCGAGGGAGAGTCCGCGGGCACGGCCATCCTCAATTCCAACTCAGCCGCGCACTGAACCAATTCTTCGATCACAACTGCTGTCGGGTTTGGTAGATCACCCTCACGCTGGTCTTAAGGGACGGAGCTGATGTGTGGCAGCGGCAGTTACCACCGTTGAAGAAGGCGCAGTTCTTCATCAGTGAGTAGAGACTGGCGCCAGCCTCGGTTGAGGCTCCTTCCTCATGCTCACTTTCGACGACAGATCGTTTCGTCAGCGCCAATAGCGCTGCTCGTAAAGCGCATTTCGGCAAGAGTTCGAGCTGGATTTCCGGGGCTGAAATTGGAGCTAACTCGCTGGACAATGGCGCCATTTTCACAGCTGCTTGCATTCTCTCCCACCCTTACGACTGTAAGCAGAGTTCTACGATGGAGACAGGAAGGGGTCAATGAAACGGAGCATGATTTTCCTGGCTCTTTCTGATGAGCGGCCAAATACAAGAAACCAAAGCATATACCGTACTTCATGATTGCAGCCAAGAGCCGTTACAATGATTGAGCAGCCCTCCCCCTCTCCTGTCTTTCAGGGCTGGAATGGAATCGAAGAACTCTCAGGCGGTAACGTTCGGCGTTTTTCATCTGGATTTTGCGAAAGGGCGACTTTCGAAATTCGGCACGCCCATCCGACTCAAGCCCCAACCGCTGAAACTTCTGCTCCTGCTTGTACAGCGTCCTGGTGAAGTAGTTACTCGCGAGGAGATCCAGCAGCAGCTGTGGGGCGACAGCAATACTTTCGTTGATTTTGACCTGGGGCTGAACCACTGTATTCGGCAGATCCGTGCCGTTCTCGGAGACGACGCCGCGTCGCCGCGTTACGTCGAGACGGTTCCGCGAAGCGGATACCGGTTCATCGCGCCCGTCACACAACTCCCAGCACAAGCCGAAAAGTCTTCAGCGCCAGTTCGACCAGCGGACACACGTCCCGTTAGTAGCGAAGGGAAAGTGCGCAGCCGCGTCGTGCTCTGGTCGACGGCAGTCCTGGCAATGCTGCTCCTGATCCTTAGTATTGTTGTTATCGCGGCTCGAACCCGGGCTCACGAGGCCAAGCTCAGACCGGCTCCGACCCGCATCATGCTGGCAGTGCTTCCCTTCGAGAATCTCACCGGCGACCCTCAGCAGGAATATCTCAGCGACGGCGTTACTGATGAACTGATCATGCACCTCAGCCGCTTCAGTCCCGGGTACCTGGGAGTTATTTCGCGCACATCATCGATGAAATACAAGGGAGCAGCCAAAGGCGTCGATCAGATCAGCCGCGAGCTGGGGGTTTCCTACCTGCTGGAGGGCAGCATAAAGCGCAATGGGAAGAAGTTGCACGTCTCGGCTGAACTGATACAGGCCAGTGACCAAACTCATCTGTGGGCCGAAAGCTACGACAGCGATGTGACTGGCGAGCAGATCCTCGCGATGGAAGAAGAAGTTGCTTCGCGGATCGCCCGGTCGCTTTCGATCGTGCTACCGCAGACGCACAACCGTCCTTCAAGCACCACCAATGCTGCTGCCTATGACGACTACCTGAAAGGCCGCTACTACTGGAACAAGCGTACGGAAGAAGGCTTCAACCAGGCGATCGATTATTTTCAGCAGGCGATTGCGATCGATCCTGCTTACGCCGAGCCTTACGCGGGATTGGCCGACTCCTACAACTTGTTTATCGAATATTTCGACCTTGGATCGACGACTGAATTTGCGCAACGCTCCGAACGAGCTGCGCAGAAAGCGGTCGAACTCGATGACACGCTCGCCGAAGGGCACGCCGCACTGGGATTCAATCTGTGGCGCTATCAATGGGATTTTTCAGCCGCCGAGCGGGAGTTCCGCAAGGCCCTGGAGGTGGACCCCAATTATGCGAACGCGCATCACTGGTACGGCCTTTACCTGGCTTCGCGCGGCCGCTTCGCCGAAGGGCGAACCGAACTATCGCAGGCGCGTGCACTCGATCCACTGTCGCTAATCATTATGACCAATGCAGGATGGATCGATTATTTCGCACGCGATTCCGACGCAGCGATTACGAAGTATCGAGAAGCGACCAGCATCAGCCCGGATTTCATTCCAGCTATCGTTAAGCTGTCGTGGGCCTATGAAGAGAAGCAAATGTGGAGAGAGGCAGCCGACGCGCGTGAGCGTTTCTATCGGGCTGCCGGCTACCCCTCGGTTTCGGAACAAATTCAGCACGCGTATGTGGACGCAGGCTACCCGGGAGTGCTGAAATTCCTGCTCGGCGAAGCTGCAAAGCCAGATCGGAAGCAGTACTACAGCGATTACGAGGCCGCGCGAATGAACGCTCTACTGGGAAATAAACAGCAGGCGGCAGCGGATTTAAGACGAGCGTTCGACAATCGCAGCGGGTGGCTCGTATTCCTGGAACAGGAGCCCGCCTTCGATGGACTGAAAGGCGAACCCGAGTTCCAAGATTTGGTTCGGCACATTCAAAGATGAGGCCTGAAGCCCTACTTCTTTATTGCGGCTTTCCCACAGAAGTAGGCTGGCTCGATTGGTTGTTCCCCTGGTTGGCTTCAATGTTCACTTCCTTGCCAGCCTTCTTCGCGGCGTCACTGCCGCTCAGGAAGTCCCATCCTTGCGCCTGCCCTCCGAGCCAGAGCTTCGAGAGATAGTAGTTGTCGCCTACCTGCAAAAGTACAAAACGTGTACGCGCTGGCGTTCCGGGGTCGACCCGGGTATCGATGGTAGTTTGCGAAGCGATGGCCTCGAACTGGGGCTTATCGCTGTTCTCTTTGTAAATCTTAAAAACGGTTGGATTGTTCTGGCCCGACAGTTGTTCGAAAAGGTAGTTTCCGGGTGGGAGCGTTTTGCTTCCTACAAACACCGGATTTGTAAAATTCACTTTGATCTGTATCGCATTGGGCTCATCGGTCTGAGCCGCGAGAGAGGCTGCGATCGCAAGAGCAAGAATGGTCAAGAACACGCTGAGTGATCGCTTATTCATTATCAATCTCCTTCATCTTCCATGGCCGCGCGCTCCCAGAAATCAGGGAACCGAGACATACGGAACAACGCCGCAGCTGTAGTGAACCTGCTTGTAGGGACCTTGCGTGATAGGAAGGGGCGCTGGTAGCGGAGGTTGCACCACTACTGGGACTCAGCGACGCGAAGCGGAGGGCTGCTGGTCAAGGACAAACCCGATTCCGACAGCACGAAAGTTTCAGACAGGGAGTGATTCCCGGAATCCGGAACAAGACGAGATTTCTGCTGGTTTCCGCAGATTTCCTTGCATAATGAAGATGCAACAAGTTAGATTTTGCCGCTACACACAACTTATTCCGAGCAGACTCCCCCCTGATTCGGGCCATTGAGGTCGACATCATTCATGCGCACGCCACTGCGTACTACCATTCTGCTCTCCTCTTTCGTTCTTTCCCTGGTTGCGGTACCGATGACGCATGCGCAGGAATTCGGGCCCCCTTCTCCTGACGAGCTCGCAATCACCAGCGTTCCCGAACAACCCGGCGCGCCGGCTGTCGTCCTTTCTCACGAGGAGATTTGCGACGATGACCTGCACTATTGCTCGGTATATCAAAGAATCAAGATCCTGACTGATGCTGGCATTCAAAAGTATTCCGACGTCTCGCTGTATTCGTATCGCGGACGCTCGGTGTCCGAGGTGCGCGCCCGCACCATCCATGCAGACGGGAAGATCATAAATTTCGAGGGCAAGCCGTTCGACAAGATTGTCTATAAGGGACACGGTGCGCGCCTCAATATAAAAAGCTTCTCGGTCCCAGATGTGCAGGTGGGGAGCATCATCGAATACCGATACTTTTATCGGTATCCGGATCGGGTGTTCTACGCTCCGCCACGCTGGGTATTGCAGGAAGCGCTGTTTCAAAAACACGTGCAGTTTCGGTACATCCCCAGTTCGATCGTGTATGGCTCATCGAGCCGTACGCTTGTTGATGAGCACGGGACTATCGTCGGGATCGGCTGGGCTGGATCCCTTCCTAATGGCGTCAACCCGAAGATAATTGAGCTGCCGAAAACCGAGATCCAACTGGAAGTGCAGAACATGGCCCCGTTTGTCGAAGAAGATCACACCTTGCCTACCCAAATGCTCAAATACCACCTCCAGATTTATTACCGTACCAGTGAGACACGCGATGCCTGGTGGAAAACTGAAGGCAAGATCTGGAATAAGAGCGTTGAGAAGTTCGTGGGCAAGACTGACGGGCTTGCTGATGTAGTCAGCAAAGTTACATCGCCCAGCGACACTCCCGAGCAAAAAGTGAAGAAATTGTATGCCTTCGCGAAGACTCTCGACAATTACACGTACCTGCCGGAAAAAAGCGCGCTGGAACTAAAGACATTGGGTTTGCAACAGAACCGTGGAGCTGCCGACGTCATTCGCCAAAAGGGAGGCGATCGCGACGAAATCACGCGGACTTTCATTGCCTTGGTGAAGACAGCAGGGCTCCCTGCTTACGCAATGCGAGTCGGCGATCGGACGGATCAGATCTTCGACAAGAATTATCTGAGCACGTACCAGTTCGACGCAGAAATTGCCATTGTTCAGCTTGATGGCAAGGATGTTTTCCTCGATCCCGGCAGCAGATACGCACCTTACGGTCTCCTGAACTGGCGCTACACCGCTTGCGGCGGGATGCGCCAGGCCGCAAAGGGAACGGAGTTCGCTGAATCGCCGCTGCCGAGCTATATGCAGGCGCTCACCAAGCGCGCGGTAAGGGTCATGTTGAACGAAGATGGCTCCGCTACCGGGACGATGGCGGTCTTGTTCGGAGGACAGGAGTCGCTGATCCGCCGTGAGGACGGTTCCAAGACCGACGATGAGGGCCGCAAAAAGCTTCTGGAAGACGAGGTACGCAGCTGGTTACCGGGTGGCGCCCAAGTTACTTTGACCAAGAGCCCTCAATGGGACGCGATCGAGTCGCCCTTGATTGCGGAGTTCAAGGTATCGACGCCGTTGGCTGTCAGTGCCGGACACCGCTGGACGATTCCAGTAAACCTGCTAGAAGTGAACGAAACTCCAATGTTCCCGCACGCCGAGCGCGTAAACCATGTCTATCTGAATTATCCGTTTCGAGAGATTGACGACGTCGGCATCACAGTTCCCTTAAGTATGTCAGTGGAAACGCTGCCACAATCGGAAGAGGTAAAGCTGAACTATGCGCTCTGCAGCACGCAGAGGTCGCAGAAGGGGCAGCAAATCCTGTCGCAGCGCGACTTTGTTCTCGCCGACATGGCAATTCCGGTTTCCGAGTACAAACAACTCAAGGCCTTTTACGACAAGATAAAGTCGGTTGACGAGGAACAGGCTGTTCTCAGGGGGAATACCAGTGCCAAGGTCAACTAAGCTGCGCTTCGCTGTCCTGATTTCACTGCTGGGGCTCTGTCTGGGATCGGCATCTGCCACTGTTCCCGATTGGCTGAAACAGGCAGCGGCGGAAAAGCTCCCGGTCTATCCTGCCGAGACTAAGGCGGTCGTGCTGGACGATCAGACCGAGATCACCATCGAAGGGCCGGGCCAGTACGTGGAACATGACCGGCGAATCCTTAAGATCCTTCGGCCAGACGGCCGCGACTACGCCCAGCTGAGAGTACATCTTCGTCAGCAGGACAAGTTGCTGTCGGTTCATGCGTGGAGCATCGACAGCAGCGGTCACGAATTCGAAGTGAAAGACAAGGAGTTTGAAGACGTCGCCAATCTTCCGAGCGAAATCCTATATTCCGATGTGCGATTCAGGCACGCGAAAGCGCCAGCCGGCGAGCAGCCGGGCACGATCATCGGATTCGAGTACGAGGTTCGTTATGTGAACTGGCTGAAGCAGGTGAGCTGGGTTTATCAGGAACGCATCCCGGTTCGCCGCACTGAGTTCACCCTTCAGCTGCCAGCAGGGTGGGAGTACAAATCGGCGTGGTCGGGAGGCAAGGATCCTGCGCCGGAGCGTCTGTCAGACAATCGGTGGAAATGGACGCAATCGGATGTGCCCGCGATTCACGACGATGAAGAGCTGATGCCGCATCCTTACGGACTCGAGGCGCGTGGAGAATTTGCCTACTTCGGTCCAAACAGTGGAACCGGACAAGGCGGATCATGGGAGAACATCGCAAAGTGGCAATCGGAGCTGGCCGCCGGACGGCGAACCCCTTCTCCGCAGATCACTGCCAAGGTTCATGACCTGATCGCCGGCAAGAACGATTTCGACAGCAAGGTCCGCGCGATCACGGATTACGTGCAGAGCAACATCCGTTACGTAGGAATCGAGATTGGTATTGGCGGATATCAGCCTCATGCGGCGGCCGACGTTTTCCGTTACGGATATGGCGATTGCAAAGACAAGGCGACGCTGCTCAGTTCAATGCTGCAGGAAGCGGGAGTCCAATCGGAATATGTCATCGTAGAAACTGATCGGGGAATCGTGCATCCGGACTTGCCTGCGCTCGTGTTCGATCACATGATCCTCGCCATTGACCTGCCGCCGGACGCGCCGCTTGCGAAATATGAGAGCGTGGTGAAAGCGAAATCGGGCAAGAAGTATCTGCTGTTCGATCCAACCAGCGAGTACACGCCGCTTGGAGAGCTACCTTCCTATGCCGAGAGTAATTACGTTCTGCTGGTAGCGGAGGGAAGCGGCGAACTGCTGCACCTTCCTACGATCGATCCGGCGATGAACATTCTGGAACGCACAGGAAAATTCAAGCTCGCAATCGATGGAACTCTAGCCGGCGAGGTGGTGGAAGATCGAACCGGATATCATGCTCTGCGCGAACGCTATGCTTTCAAAGCAGCCAATGAACAGCAACGATCGAAGTACGTTGAGAATTTCCTGAATCAATCACTCAAGCAGTTTTCATTACAGAATCCTCACATCGAAGGATTGGAAACACGCGGTAAGTTGACCCTGAAGTACGGCTTCACAACTACCAGCTACGCCCAGAAAATAGGAGCTCTAATGCTGGTGCGCCCGCGAGTAGTCGGCGAAAAAGATCTGGGATTGGACTTCAGCAAACCGCGCCTGTATCCGGTGGAACTGCACGGCAGCAGCAAGGAAAGCGATACCTACGAAATCGAATTGCCCGAAGGCTATACGGTGGACGATATTCCTGACCCTGTAAAGATTGACGTAGGCTTCGCAAGCTATCAGAGCAAGACAGAAATCAAGGGTCAGACGTTGAGCTATCACCGCGAATACGTCGTGCGCTCGGTGGAAATCGATCCCGAGAAGTTTGCGCAACTGAAAGCCTTCGAAGGACGCATCGGCGCAGATGAACGCGCAGCGGTGGTATTGAAAAAGGCACCATAGTCGATCGTCAGCAATCAGTAGTCAGTTGTCGGTAGTCAGTTGTCGTAAGCCCTTCACGGCCACTCGCGTGTCCGGACCCACCTGCTTCGCCATCCTCTCCTGGTTATGCATTCCTGGATGCAGGAAATCCCCCGTCCTTCGTTCTAAAGAAAGTTGAACAGTTTCTTTGAACCGACTGTCTTCACTTATGAGAGCCGAAGAGCGAACGATGAGCGGTTCGGAGCAGGAAATCTTGGCGGATGCGTTGGAGGTGCCAGAGGAACGCGCGGTCAGCGAATCCGTTGAAGCGCTGGTTCACGAGCACGCTCGCATGGTGTTCAAGATCGCGTACTCCGTCCTGCGGCATCACGCTGACGCCGAGGATGTTGCACAAGAAGTGTTTTTGCGGGTGCTGCGGCACGCGAAAGAGTTGGAGCGCGTTCGAAATCAGAAAGCGTGGGTGGCGAAGATTGCATGGCGGACGGCTGTCGATCGCGTTAAGCGTCGCGAGCAGCGGCAGGAAGAGGTCACGAGTGCGATCGAAGATCTGCGAGCCGACCGGATCGGCACGGATGATTCGTTGGCAGAAAAGCAGCGTATGGAACTGTTGCGTGGGATGATCGCGACCCTGCCTACCGATCTGCGGGAACCGCTGGTTCTTTCAACCGTGCAGGAGATGTCGAACTCCGACATTGCTGAAGTACTCGCGATTCCTGAAGCTTCGGTGAGAACACGAATGGCAAGAGCACGAACGATGTTAAGGAAAAAGCTGAAATCACTAGAAGGAAGATAGAAATGAATCCCGAGCAGACAAAGCTCGATAAGTTCTTGGACGAGACGCTCAAAAGCTACTCCGACGCTGAGCCGCGCATTGGCTTCGAGTCTCGCATTATCGCAAATCTGCGGGTGGCGCCTGCGCAACCTTGGTGGCACAGGAGACTCGTGTATGCGTGCGCGGCGATTGTGCTGGTGTGTGTGGTGTCTTATGGCGTATATCGGCAAGCGAGTAGTCGGCCGGAGGTAGCGCCACCACCGGCGGTTGCGAATCGAGTGCATGCGCCGGAGATTGTTAGAAGTGGCCCGCAAGTGGTTGCAACAATGCGAAATCCCGCTCAGAAACGAGCACAGACTCGCAGGAATGAAAGCGAGCAGCAGCGAGTCAAGCTGGCGTCGCAACTTCCGGTTCCCATGCCATTAACGCAACAGGAGAAATTGCTGCTCGCGTTCGCGCGTGAAAACCCGAGGGAACTCGCATCCACGCTGGAGTGGCAGGGGAGAATGCGGGAACCTGTGGAACAACCAACTGTATCTGATAGAGGAGAACAACAATGATGCGTGGTCTTAGAGCAATTGTGGTCGCGTTTTTACTGACGAGTGTCGGTTATTGCCAAAGTGGACAGCAATCGGGCATAACCGAACAGAAACAGGCGAGCGGCAACGAAACTGCAGACAGCTATCGACTGGATATTGTGATTCGCGAACTTCAGGAAGGAAAACTTCTCTCAACTCGTGACTATACTGCCCTGGTGCAGGAACACGCCTATCGACCTCGCACCATTAAGATTGGGTCACGTCTGCCGATTGGTGGCACACCTGGAAACCCGGGTGTCCAGTACTTCGATGTAGGCACGAATCTCACCTTTCATGTGCGGACGATCGAAGGTCGGCTGGTACTTTCATTGAGCGCTGAGGTCAGCAGTGTGGTCACATCGGACCCATCTAACACAAAAGCTTCGGAATACCCCATCGTAAGGCAGTTCCGCACCGATCAGGAAGCTGCGGTTCCACTCGGCAAGCCCACGTTGCTGAACAGCGTCGATGATCCGAATAGCAATCACAAGTTCCAGATCGAAGTGACTGCGACAAAGGAGAAGGTCTGATACATTCGTGTTGCAATTGGGTAGCTGGGAGCTGGTCGCTCGAGTCATCAAAGACCAGCCACAAGCTACCAACTACCCAAAGCAAACGCGAGACCTACGCGTTCACGCGCTTCATTCCACCTTCCGTATAGCGCAAGCCAGCCGCAGCTCCTGCCGGAATTGCCTGATCGATACGCGCCAGGTCCTGCGCCGTAAGTTTCACACTGATGGCACCGGAGTTTTCTTCCAAATACTTCACGCGCTTGGTACCGGGAATCGGGATGATGTCTTCACCTTGCGCCAACAGCCACGCGAGCGCGAGCTGCGCAGGCGTGCAATTCTTTTCGCGTGCGATCTGCTTGACCGTTTCGGCGATCGCCATGTTTTTGCGAAAGTTCTCGTCCTGAAAGCGCGGATTCTGTCGGCGCCAGTCGGTGGGGTCGAGATCCTCTGGTTTCTGGATACGCCCCGTCAAGAAACCGCGGCCGAGCGGGCTATAGGGAACAAAGCTGATACCAAGCTCGCGGCAGGTTGGCAGAACCTCCTCTTCGGGATCACGCGTCCACAGCGAGTACTCGGTCTGCAGCGCAGCGATGGCGTGCACTTTCTGGGCGCGGCGAATTGTCTTGGCTCCCGCTTCGGAGAGCCCAAGGTAGCGCACTTTTCCCTGTGTGATCAGCTTCGCCATGGCACCGACGGTGTCTTCGATAGGAACGTCGAAATCGACGCGGTGCTGGTAATAGAGATCGATAACATCGACCCCAAGCCGCTTCAGGCTGGCGTCGCAGGCTTGCGCAACGTACTCGGGCTTTCCGCTGACGCCGACGAAGTTGCCGCTGGCGTCGCGCACGTTACCGAATTTGGTCGCCAGGAAAACTTCGTCGCGACGGCCCTTGATGGCTCGGCCCACAAGCTCTTCATTCTCGCCTCGGCCGTACACGTCGGCAGTGTCGAGAAAGTTGATTCCCATGTCGAGAGCGCGATGAATCGTGGCGATGGATTCCTGCTCATCGCCCGGCCCGTAGAATTCAGACATGCCCATGCAGCCGAGCCCAATAGCAGAAAGCTGCGCCTGGGTGCGGTCGAGTTGGCGGTATTCCATCGTGAGTTGCTTCGCAGGATTCATCATGATGTCCTTTCGCATGTGAATAAGACGCGAACGACAGATAAGATGCCACGCAAAGCGGGGGCGCTTCAGTGATTCGAAAGAGCGGCGGCGGCAAACTCGGGGGTTACTCTGAATTCTTCAACGGGTACGGCCAATTCGGTAAAGTAAACGCGGCGCCATCGACCCATAGCGTCTGTCCTGAGATGTACGAGGCATCGTCACTGGCAAGAAATACTACGGCTTTGCCCACATCGCGCGGAGTGCCCACTCTTCCGAGTGGTGTTGCCTTGCTCCAGGTAGCTTCGTAGTCGGAAGACTCATGAGAGGTTCGCTCGGTCAAGATCGCTCCGGGTGCGACACAGTTCACGCGAATCCCGAATTCCGCCAACTCAACTGCAGCGGCTTTCGTGAACTGTTCTATGCCTCCTTTGCTGGCTGTGTAGGAAACGAGGCGCGGGAATGGATGCTTGTTGCAACCAGAGCCGATGTTGATGATGCAGCCACTTTTCTGCGACTTCATCATTCGTCCGGCCGCCTGTGTGCAAAGAAAACAGCCCTTGAGATTGGTGCGAATATCGCGGTCCCAATCAGCCTCGGAGAGTTCCAATAAAGGGGCGAACGTCTGTACGCCGGCATTGTTCACGAGGAGATTGAGTCGAGGCACGCGCTCGCGCAATTCACCGAACATTCGATCCACGTCCTGGCTGAGTCCGACATCACCACGGAGCGCCCACGATTTAACACCCAAGGCTGCGATCTCGCTTACAGTCTGCCCGGCCTCTGTTGAGTCTTCTAGAAAGTTGACGACGACATTGCAGCCCGCGGCCGCGAGTTCGAGGGCAATTCCCTTCCCGACTCCCGAGTTGCCGCCCGTCACCAGCGCATGCTGCCCTTCGAGCAACTTGCCCACTTAACCTCCTTCGCACCTGGATGATTTGTGTGCTGGAGTTTACTCGACTGTGACGGATTTGACGAGGTTGCGCGGACGATCGACATCGACTCCGCGCTGCACGGCGATGTGATAAGCCAGCATCTGCAAAGGAACGATTTCGAGGATCGGCGAAAGCAGTTCCGGCGCTTTGGGAACGGTGATGACATGATGCGCTGCATCCGCGACTTCGGAGTCACCTTCGGTAGCGATCGCGATTACGCGTCCACCGGTTTCTTTTACCTCGCGCAGGTTGCTGATGGACTTTTCAGCGCGCAACACGGATTGCGGATCGTTCAGGTCGCGCGTGGCGATGCCCACGACGGTAACGTGTTCGTCGATGAGTGCGTACGGACCATGCTTGATTTCGCCGGCGGGATAGCCTTCCGCGTGGATATAGGAAGTTTCTTTCAGCTTGAGCGCGCCATCGAGAGCGATGGGATAGTGCACGTTGCGGCCAATGTACAGAAAGTCTTCGATCTTGTAGTACTTCTTCGCCAGATCGTGGCAGAGGTCGTTCTGGTTCAGCACGGTCTCGATTTTGTCAGGAAGAGCGAGGAGTTCGTCTACCAGTCCGGCAACTTTCTGGTCGGTGAGCGTACCGCGTGTTTCGCCGAGATAGACGGCGAGGAGGTACAGGGCAACCAATTGTGCGCCAAAGGCCTTGGTCGACGCGATGCTGATTTCAGGTCCGGCTTGCGTATGGATGACGGCGTCGGCTTCGCGGGCGATGGTGGAATCGAGAACATTGGTGATAGCCAGGGTGCGGGATCCGCGCGATTGCGCGAGCCGCTGCGCGCCCAACGTGTCGGCAGTTTCGCCCGACTGCGTGATGACGATGGTCAGCTCTTCGGGACCGGTGATGGGATTGCCGTACTCGAACTCACTGGCGTATTCGACATCGACGGGAATGCCTGCGAGTTCCTGGATCATGTGACGACCGGCGATGCCGGCATGACGGCTCGTACCCGAGGCAGCGATTGTGATCTTCTTGAACGTAACGGAGGCATCGCGCGGAATTCTGCGCGTGACCGCCAGTTCAACCCGCCTGGTCTTCGAGGAGAGATTGTCGGCGATGGTGTCGCGGACAGCCTGGGGCTGCTCGAAGATCTCCTTGATCATGTAGTGCGGGAAGCGGCCTTTATCGGGCATGAAAACTCCATTCAAAGAACTATATAGCACTTGGATATCGAAAAGGGCGGGTGCAGGTCAAGTTTGTCCGCACATTGGGATGTGATGCAAAGAACAGAAATGCAGATCCCTTGCTCGCTCGGTGATGACAAGCAAAAACCGGGCGGACAGGAATGTCCGCCCCACGCAATCGAAGGCCACCACCACTATGGAGCGCTAAACGCGACCGGCGAAGATGGTGCGGACGACTTCGCCCTTCGGCGTGAGCACGGCAAAATCGGCGTCGGCGCCGACGGCGATCTTTCCCTTGCGATCACTTACGCCGATAACTCGCGCGGGATTCAACGTCGCGAGGCGCACCGCATCCTGCAGCTTCCAATCGGCGAACTTGGTCACGTTGCGAACGGCGCGATCGAGTGTCAGCACGCTTCCAGCGAGAACGCCATCGAGTTCGGCGCGATCGCCTTTCACCTGCACTTCGAAACTACCGAGCATGTAGCGGCCGTCGCCCATGCCAGTTGCACTGATGCCGTCGGTGACGAGTACAGCGGACTCAATCCCTTTCGCGCGCAGGAACAGGCGCACCATGTCGGGATGAACGTGAATGCCGTCGGCAATGATCTCGGCGGTAAGGCGCGAATCGGTGAGCACGGTGCCGAGAATGCCAGGCTCGCGATGGTCGAGCGTGCGCATGGCGTTGAAACGTGTGCGTGGCATGGCGGGCGCCAGCGGCAATGCCGGCTTCGGTTTCCTGACGCGTTGCGTTGGAGTGGCCGAGACTGATGCAGACACCCTTCGCACTCGCATTGGCGATCATGGCGGGCGCGTTTTTGGTCTCGGGAGCGACGGTCATCACCTTGACGTGGCCGCGCGCGGCCTTCCAGAACTTCTCGAACAGCTCGACGGAGGGCTCCTGGATGTATTCCGGCGGATGCACGCCTTTTTTCGAGTGGCTGATGAACGGACCTTCGAGATGCAGGCCGAGCGGGACGGCGCGATCGCTACGATCCCACGAAGGATGTTTACCTTCGATGGCGTCGGCGAGTTTCTGCAGCGAATCGACGGTGCGATCAACAGCCGCGGTGACGGTGGTCGGGCAATAGCTGGTGACGCCGTGCTTGGCGAGAGAACGCTCAACGGCGGCGAGCGCGTCGGGCGTGGCTTCCATGATGTCGTGGCCGCCGTTGCCGTGAATGTGAATGTCGATGAAGCCGGGCGCGAGGATGGCGTCACCGAGATCGGTGATCCGCGCGGTGATGGTGGTTTCAGAGTGCGAGCGAGAGGTGACCTCGAGGATGCGTCCATCTTCGATGGTTACGATGGCGTCCTCGATGACTTCGGTCGGAGTAAAGAGCTTGGATGATAACAGTACGTTTTTCAAGTCAGTATAAAGCGGCTGAAGGATCAGCTGGCGATTCTAGCAAAGTAGGTTGGTGGTGGTCGAAATTGGCGGACGGGTGGTGGAAACTGCAAATCCCTCGCTCGCTGGCGCGAGCTCATGATGACAAACAAATCGTGGAGTTTATGTTCTCCACTTCTTGTCTTCCGCGAGACTCTCGCGGACGCGGAACGCGGTGATCTTGCGGACGAGATCCAGAGGCAGCGGATCTTCGAGTGGAAACTGAATCGCTGCATCCGACGTCTTGAATTTTGCAAGATCCTTTGCGAAGGCTTTGACTGCCGACGGCGTGGGATAAAAGCCGATGTGATGTTTGTAGGCGGCGAACGTCACCAGAATCCTACGATGGGAGAACGCAGGCATTCCCCACTTCAAGCCTTCGGTGGCATCAGGTGCGGCGATGCGAATGCACTTAAGCATTTCAAGCAGTTTTTTCTGCGCTTCTTTGGGAGCGGCGGCGATGTATTCGACGATGGTTGCGGGGCGCGTTTTTCTGGTTGGCATACATTTCCTGTTCATACACACTGACGAATGGTACTCGCCAATTTGGACACGGGGCCTCTGGATTGCAAATATTTTCCTTTTATGAGGGTCCGCCCCCACGTACGAGAATCAGTGCATGCCGGCGCCGGGTCCGGCTTTGTGGCGGGGCGGTTTCATCAGCAAGATGAGAGGCAACACGGCAAGGAACATCATTCCTAGAAGGCGAAAGGCGTGCAGGAACGCGATAATCGACGCTTGTTGCTGGACCATTCCGAACATCGCGCCGTATGCCTGTTTGCTAGCGGTAGCGAAGTCCACGCCTTTCGACATGAACATATTGCGCGCACCCTGGTAAACCATCTGCGCCGCTGGATCGTACTGATTGGTGTGCTTGCTCAGCACGTTGATGTTGGCCTGGGTCTGGCGGGCGACGATGGTGGTGACGGCGGCAATGCCGATACTGCCGCCGATGTTGCGCATCAGGTTGAACAAGCTGGTGGCATTGCCCATCTGTTCCCGGGGAATGGGATCGTGCGTGATAGTAGTCAGCGGCACAAAGAGAAATCCGAGCGACGTTCCCTGCACGAATTGCGGCCAGAAGATGTCCCAATAGCCGGCATTCAAATTGATCTTCGAGAGCCACCACATGGAACCGGCAGCCACGGTAAAGCCAACTCCCAGTAGTTTCCGCGGCTCGATCTTCGACATCAGAATGCCGACAAGCGGCATGGCAATAAAGGATCCCAATCCGCGCGGAAGCATGGCGAGTCCTGCGTCTAACGCCGAGTAGCCGAGCAACGTTTGCAAAAGGATGGGCAACAGAACGGTGCTGCCATAGAGAACGAAACCCATCACCGTCATGAGGAAGACACCACTGGCATAGGTTCGGTTCTCGAAGACGCGCAAGTTCACGATGGGATGGTTATCGAGCAATTCGTTGATCACGAACCACCCCAGGCCAACGACAGTGATCACGAGGAGAATGACGATAAAGTGCGACGACAGCCAGTCTTCCTCCTGTCCTTTGTCGAGCATGATTTGCAGTGCCGCGATTCCGAGCGCAAGCAGGCCGATTCCCCAGTAGTCGACTCGTTCAGTTTTCCGCGAGATGTAGTGGGGATCGAAAATGAAAAGCGACGACATGATCAGGCCAAGGATGCCGACCGGAAGATTGATGTAAAAGACCCATCTCCAACTGTAGCTGTCGGTGATCCAACCACCGAGCACCGGACCGAGCATGGGAGCGACGACAATGCCGAGTCCCCAGAATGCCATCGCTTTGCCGCGCTTCTCGGGCGGAAAAGCCTCGAGCATGATGGCTTGGGAGAGAGGCTGCAGTCCTCCGCCGCTTGCGCCCTGCATCACGCGGAAGAGAATCAGCAAAGGAAGGCTGGGAGCGAGTCCGCAGAGAAATGAGGAAATGGTGAAGCCCGTGATGGAGGCCATGAGCACGCGTTTGCGGCCGAAGTGATTGGCCAGCCATCCGGTCATGGGAAGGATGATTGCGTTGGCGACGAGATACGAGGTGAGGACCCAGGTGGACTCGTCGACGCTCGCTGAAAGATTGCCGGCGATGTGCGGCAGGGACACGTTGACCACGGTGGTATCGAGCACCTCCATGAAGGTGCCCAACATCACCGCAATCGCGATAATCCACGGATTGATAACTGGAACTTGCCTGTCGGTTATCGCCGAAGCCGAGCTACTCACCCTGGGGATTCTCCCGCATACCTATCTCAAGATCACAGTTGGCTCGACGGACATGCCGGGCCGCAGCCGATGTTCGGGATCTTCTCCCTTATCGAAGTTGATGCGCACCGGGACACGCTGCACGACCTTCACGAAGTTGCCAGTAGCGTTCTCCGGGGGCAACAAGCTGAAGCGAGCACCGGTAGCACCTCCGAAGGTGAACACGTAGCCGTGGTAATCACGATCGAAGGCATCGACATGGACAGTAGCGTGCTGGTTGAGTTGCATCCCCTTCAACTGCGTCTCCTTGAAGTTTGCGGTCACCCACAAATCTTCAAGATCGACTAGCGAAAATACCGGCTGTCCGGCCGCAATCACCGAGCCTGGTTCCACGCTACGCTTGCTGGTGATACCGTCGAACGGCGCGCGAACCGTGGTGTATTGCAGGTTAAGCTTCGCCTGATCGACCGCGGCTTGCCGCGTTTTCACTGCGGCTTCGGCGGCGCCGGCACGCGCGCGGAATTGCGCGATCTGTTGCGGCCCGATCTGGGCGGCTCTGACATTGGCTTGGGCCTGCGCGACGTGACTCTCGGCGGTGGCAACGGCTGAGCCTGCGGCGTCGAGGGCGGCGCGGGCGGCCTGCTCAGCGGCCAGGGCAGCATCGAATTGCTGGTGTGAGATTTCATCTTTTTCCACCAGTTGCTGATAGCGCTTCAGATCCTGCGAAGCCTTGGTGTAATTCGCACGAGCCTCTTCGACCTGCGCCTGGGCGGCGGCCACTTCATGCTGAGCAGCATTCAGAGCGGCGTGAGAAACGTCGATGTTACTGGTGGAGGTGGTGCTGGTGATGGGGACACCGGTCTGCGCCGCCCGCGCAGTTGCGACGGCGTCAGCCAAATCGCCTTCGGCCTTTTCCAGTGCTACCTGGTAGTCCTTGGGATCGAGTTGCACCAGAATCTGTCCGCGACGGACAACCGTATTGTCTTCCACGTAGACATCGATGACGGTGCCGGGCACACGCGCGGAGATTGGACCGATATGGCCATCGATCTGCGCATCGTCGGTTGATTCACGCGCTGCGTAGTAGCGCCAAATGAAGATGACAGCTACGGCGGCGGCTATCAAAAGGAAGATCAAGGCCCACTTGGCGCGAGGGTGCTGCCGGAAGTAGCCTTTCGCCTTCGCCGATTTTGACCGGTCCTCTACCTCTTCTGGCCACGGCTCGCGAGGCGCTTCCGTTTCGTGATTCATGACAGCTTGTTTCGACTCGTCTGCCACTAGGGTTTACCTCCCAAAAATTCCTTTGTCGCCCTCTCGGCAACGCCTAACGATCTGGCCAAAGCCAGTTTCGCAAGGTTGAACTGCAGCGTGCTGCTGATCAAAGTTTCGTTGGCGCCCACGACTGATTCCTGCGCCTGGACTACTTCAATATTGTTGGTGACGCCGGCACGAAATCGGTCTTGGCCCTCGGTAAGTGTTTCCTGCGCCAAGCCGAGCGTACTGCGCGAGACGTCCACCTGGTCGGCGGCGGCGTTTAGATCCAGGAATGCGGCGCGGACTTCATATTCGATGCGCCCACGCAGGTCGTCGGCCTCAGCTTGCCGTTGCTTCAGCGCAATCTGCGCTTCCTGAATATCACTGCGGATGCGACCGCCGGTGAAAATCGGGACCTGCACCGAACCGGTCGCGGTGTAGGTGCCATGCGACTGGTCGGGATAGTTTCCGATGACGCCGTAATTTCCGTCGAAACGCAGCGACGGCCAACGCTGAGTTTGCGCAGCCTTAACTCGAAGGTCGGCGGCACGCACGGCGGAGAGGGCGCTGGCATAATCGGGACGATTGCGCAGGGCTTCGTCGAGAGCAGCTTCGAGCGTAAGCGGCGGAGCTGGAGTGTAAGGGATGTCCTGGGCCAGAGTGAATTCCTGCCCGGTAGGCATACCGATAGTCCGCGCCAGCTGCAACTTTTGCTTGTCCAATTCATTGCGAGCCGCGACCAGGCGTTGCTGATCGGATTGGAACTCTACCTGTGCGCGCAACACGTCGATGGAGGGAGCGACGCCGGCTTTTTTCTGATCGATAGCGAGATTGTAGAGAGTCTGCGCGGTCTCCAGTTCCGCCTGGATCGCGATAACTCGCGCCTGGGCAGATAGCGATTGCACGTAGGCGACGCCAACGGCGATGACAACCAACTCGCGCGCATTGCGATAGTTGAGCACAGCAGTGTTGGTAGTCTCGGTGCTCGCCTTCAAACTGTTGATGGCCGAAAAATCGAGCACGGGGCCAGACATGTTCGCGCGAACGTCGAATACGTTGAAGGGGCCAATGACGGTCGGAACCCCCGGGAATATGGCTGGGGTGAAGCCCAGAGCTGCGAGATCGATCTGCTGTGAGGACTCGCTCACGCCAGCGCCGATGCTCGGCAGCAACTTACTCATGGCACGCAAGCGCTGCGCACGAGCCGCTAGACTTTCCTGCGAACTTTCGTAGAGGCCAAGGTTGTACTTCAGCCCGCGATCAAGCGCATCCAGCAAAGTGAGTGGAATGCTGCCGGGAACTACCTTCCCTTGCGGAATGCTGCCCTGAAACGGATTCTCGGAGCCGAGTGCCGGGAGCGTGGTCATCACCTGTCCTGCTCCGGCGGCGGCAGAGGGAGAGGCTGGAGTGAACGTGGAAACGGTCTGGGCGAACAGAAGCTCGCCTATTCCCCCCAAGCACAATGCGACTAACAGAATTCCTTGTACAAGGCCAGAGATGCACAAACCTGTACGCGAATGATTGCGAATCACCTTCTATCCTCGTTACTGCGCAATCTGAATACAGTACTCCCTCAGCCGCCATCAAGACCTCGAATCAGAGATCCGATTCCCTATGAGAACAAATATGGGGCTGGAACGATGCTTGCGAACTGCCGGAGCAGCCAGCTACGCCCGGCTAACCAGCCGAGGACATCCGCAGTGCAAGATGGAACACACACCAATAGATGTAAGTGAATACTTACTTGGACGCGAAAAATTTTGCAAGGACATTCAAACCGTGCGGCTTGGTACCGGAGTCACGAACCTATTGAGGGTAGTCAAAAGCGGAGTTGGGGTCCAAAGGTGATGCGGAGGTTATTGTGAGCGCCGTTATTGAAATAGACTTCGTCGCCGAATTCGAGGCGCAGTCCAACGGGGCCGAGATTGGCCTCAACGCCACCGGCCGGATATAGCGCAAAACTCAGGTTGGAGGTCCGAATGCCGGAAACGGCGCTGACCACATCGCTATAGGGGATCAGACTTGGAGTGAGGCGGAAGTCAACAAATCCGCCTTTAAGAGTGACAAATGGCCGGAATCCGCCGCCCGCGGGTTGAAGCTTCGGTCCGAAAAGGCCGTGGGTCACTCCGATTGAGGTGTTTTCGATCGCCGTAAGGTTCCCGTTGGTGACATCGCGATATACCTCGTCAAAGTTGACACCGTAATCGTAGGCAAGTTCGCCCTCAAGCGTAACTTCGTGGTGTACGCGATAGCCGAACCTGGCTCCAAGGCCAAAATTGTTCGTATTCGTTTGGGAAATACCGAGGTAGTCGAGAAAGATGCCTACTTCAAACCGCTGCTGAGCGAAAAGGGGCGAGCACAAGCTTGCGAAGACAAAGCAGGTGACAAGAACGAATCTACCCATTCGTAATCACGGTCTCCGGGCCCATGACCGTTTGGATGCGGATTGTGTCTGGCGGGCAGTGACACGTATGCCGTCTTATTTCTGAGCTTTGAGGGCAATAGATGGCGAGTCTTGACCGGCGGTATCTCGACTGCCCGGACACTGCGAAGCGTCGCTGTACATCGCGGGTTCGCCAAGACTGCCGGCCGGCGGAAGATGACGTATATAAAGGACGATCGACCAGATCTCGTCGTCATTCAAAATGCCTCTCGAAGCGGGCATCCCTGAGGGGAACAGTCCGTTGTCGATGATCCACTTGAGCTGACCATCGGTGTACGACTGGGTGCTGGCTGAAGTCAGCACCGGAACGGGAGGTGACATGCGATCGGCGAATGGCACGCCGGTGTTTTGCCCATCCAGACCATGACAGGCAACACAATAGTGGGAAAAGTTGTCCTTGCCTTGGGCGATGTTCTCCGCCGTCGGAGTCAGGGGATTTCTGGCTTTGCGATTGCCGACCAGAAGTTTGTGCTCTGCCGATTTCATGATGGAGGTCTCGAACTTTCCGGGCGGGGTTGCTTTGCAAGCGCAAAGCAACAGGATGGAGGAGATCGCGAGGAGCGAAACTGATTTTGTAAACACAGTTTATTCCGTTACATGAATGGTCAACTTCATTGAACCGTGTCCGGAACCGCAGAAGTGACTGCACTTCCCTTCAAAATCTCCGGTCCGATCAGGAGTGAACGAATAGCTACTGTTTTTGTTCTTGGCGACATCTCCCTTGATGTTGAACTGTTCGATCGAAAGACCATGAGTGACATCAACTGAGCGGACGCGGAGGATTACAGGTTCACCCTTCTTCAGAGTGATTTCGTCGGGAACATAGGTAAAGCGCTTGGCGACGACATCGATAACGCGAGCCTTAGGGCCGCCTTCACTGAATGCCATCATGGCGATGGAGAGAAGGAAAAACATGGAAAAGAGGATCCGAATCTTCAACTCACAACTCCGGGTTAGGGTGCGGCTAATGGAGCCGGTGGCACTGTCCCTGACAATCCAGAGACAGTTTGCTCCGGGCCAGAGCGCCACCAGCACAATTAGCTGCGCCGCTGACGAAGCCGTGTTCGTTGTCGAATGCCGCCGATTGGCAGAATTTGGCTCGCCACAATCTGTCGCCAGCGCACTGAACCTACTCAAGGTATCAACGGGACTTCTGGTGGTTGTCACGTGCCCGTAAATCGCGAGTAACTTTTTGGGCGAATCAGGTTGAGGGTATCGTTGGCAGATCCGATAAGCCGCGATCAAGGAGTTCTGGAGTGAAGTTGGGAGAAAACTCGCCCAATACTTAGCAAAGGCACGCCAATGGCGCGGCTGACTTCGCCATGCGGCTAAGAAAATTCGGACGAGATTCGCAGCGGGTGTGCGGCGGAGAGCAAGAGGATCCGTAACTGTAGTGGCGAACGGCTAGTTCGCGGTTAGATTGCTCGTCGTTGCGCTCGGCTGAGTTGTGGACAGGAACGAATCACGTCTTCGAGGGCAGCGATGCCCTGGGCACATGCCTCGTCCGGCGTAGTTGTCAGCGAGAGGCTTTCAGGGCGTTTGTATCGCACAGCGAGTGTCTCTGGCACGAAGGCGATTTTCCCGCGCGACGCGATTTTGAGCCAGAGATTGAAGTCTTCGCTGACCTTGAGCGACTCGTTGAACCCGCCACACTCTTCGAGGCATTCGCGCCGTATGACCACGGTTGGAGTGAAGATGAAACACTCCCGGGCGAGTTGCTCGAATCGCGGGTACTGCGGAACGCAAAGGGTTGAACTGGCCAGAGGTTCTGAGCCGCCATCGGCGCAGCCACAGCACACCAGGGCAATATCTGGATGGCTCTCGAGAAAGGCTATCTGCTTTTCCAGTTTTTGCGGCAACCAGGCATCGTCCGCGTCGAGAAAGGCGACATACGTACTGGAAGAAATGGAAATCCCTCGATTACGGGCAGCGGCTTGTCCCGCGTGCTGCTGCTTTTTGAAAACGCAGGCGAACTTTGCGACGATCTCTTCCGTGTTGTCGGTGGATCCGTCGTCGATGACGAAGATCTGAAAGTCCCGGTAGGTCTGTGCTGCGGCGCTCTCCAGGGCGCGCGCGAGATATTGGGCACAGTTATAGGTGGGTATGACCACGGCGACCTTTGCGGGGGCGTGGCTTTGAGGTTGAATTGCCATCCGACAGTGCCCCGCGATTGACGAATCGCCGAACAACCCAGCGATAATAAGGTTCGCTGCACGGCGGATATGTCAGCAATTCGTCAAGCCGTTGCCACATTTCCGACATGAAGCTCCGCGGCAAGTCACTTTTAATGCGCCGGTGGCTTCTTGCCCTCGCAGAAAATGACTGCTCTTTGACCGCATGTTGACACCTCTGATTTTCTTCGCCTTTACCCTGAGGATGCTTTGAGCGACAAACGAGCTGTGTAATGTAAATGTCGCTTGCCGATCAAGAGTTCAATCAGGAGTCACCATGGGGCGTACCTGGATTCGTGCTCTCATCACATTGGTCGCACTCAATTGGGTTGCAACGTGCATTGGCCATGCGCAGGGTGAAACACCGGTCATCTCCGCGAACGCGGGGTTCATCAGCACCACAACTGGCGGACAGACGAACCTGCAGCCGATCCTGAACCCAGTGGTGGTGGCTCCAATCGGATCGAAGCTGCTGGTAGAAGGCAGCTACGAGTTCTAGGGATTTGTGGCCCGACCCACTCCTTACAGCCCTTTCGATGCGCAGTATTTTGGGTCGCTGTTTTACCTGCAGATGGACTACATCGTGAACCGGCATCTGACCGTCGTTGCCGGCAGGTTCCTTACGCCGTTCAATATTTACAACGAGCGGTTTTCGCCGATCTGGATCAATCCGCTGCAGAACGCACCGCTGATCTTCGGGATCGGCACGCGCACCAGTGGGTCGAGCGATGGCGCCATGGTTCGCGGTGTGGTGGCGGCACGTTCGGGTTGGGAATGGAACTACACTGCGTTCTTTTCTGCCGGAAGCAGTGTGCATCAATTCCAGTCGGGGCGGGCATTCGGAACTCGCTCGGGAGTCTTCTTCCCGAAGATACGGCTTGAGGTCGGCGCGTCGTACGAGCGCTTCCTTCAGGACCTGCACAACAATTCCACTGGGGCATATCTTTCGTGGCAGCCGAATCGAGTGCCGATCGACATAACAGCGGAGTACGCGCATTCACCGCAGGGGAGCGGCTACTGGGTAGAAACCGGATACCAGTTCAAACAAACGAATCCGCTTGGACCATGGATGCACAACCTGATTGGGATTGTCAGGGTGCAGCAATTCTTCAAAGGAATTCCTGCGCCGGGAGATGCGTTGTTGAACGCGAATGCGCAAGTAGCGGAATTTGGATTTAACTACTTTCTGCCGAAGACAGTGCGGATCAACGCAAGCTACGGGCGCCAGTTCAGCGATGCAGGCAACTTCAACCAGTGGACTTTCGGTGTCACGAAGCGATTCACGTTTCCAGCAATTCCCGCGAGGAATAATTAATGACAGAACTGAACGGACGCGCACATCGGCTTATCCCAGTAATCATATTGCTGCTGACCTTCCTGTGCGCGGTGGCAGTGGCCCAGAATAACAACAGCGGGCCTCCGCCCAAGCAACAGCTCGCCGAGCCGTCTAAAACGCACGATACCCAACAGATGTCCAAGCCCATGGATCCAGCCGCCGAAGGAGAAAAACGATTCGAGATCAACTGCGGCCGCTGTCATCGTCCGCCGGACAATATCTCGCCGCGTATTTCGAAGAGCATTCTGCAACATATGCGAGTGAGAGCGATGCTGACGCAAGAAGACGAGTACTACATCCTGAAATACATCGCACCGTGAGCGTAATGAAGACCGGGATGCAGAGGTCGGTCTCTGCATCCCCAATTAATCAATTGTTGATGTCGTCCTTCGCCTCGAGCCGTTTTACCAAGTTTGCAACGTAGGCCTTCTGTTGATCGGGCGCACCTGCCAGGGCAAGCTTCATCTCTTTGGCGGCATTGTCGTAGTCACCCTGAGAGCAGTAAACGCGCGCCAGTCCGGAATGCACGAACCACTGGTCCGGATGCTTCTGCGCGTTCGAGCGGAAGATCGCGTAGGCCTGTTCGGGATGTTTTTCCGCCTGCAACTGGCGACCATAACTGTGGATCTGAATCGGAGTTGCAATAGCGAGCGCTTTGTCGAGCGATACCTTGGCCTGATCCGTTTGTCCCAGCGCAGTCAAGACCTTCGACTTGGTGACCAGGTTATCGAAACGTTCTTCCACCTGGATGGACTGATTGGAATCCTTCAGCGCTTCATTGAGGTCGCCTTTGTTCGTGAGCAGATAATTCGACGCGTCGTCCCAGCCTTCCCATGAGTATTGCGCAAGACCGCGAAGTTGCTTGTGCAGACTTTGCGCGACCACCTCATTCACATTGACCGAGACCTTGAAGGGAACGGCTACTTTTTCCCACCGCAAGGTAATCGTGCTGGAATCGGCAGTGGGATTGTCGAAATCGTAGGTCAGGGCTTCGTGAAAATCCGCGGTCTCAGGTTTCACGGTAACGCGCAGTGCGTCTTCAGCCTGATCGTAAGTAAAGCTTCCCCACGACGTGGAGTTCTTCGAAAATATAATCGTCCACTGCTGCTGATCGGGGATCATGTGCAGGCCGTAGGTTCCGCGATCAAGCGCCTTGCCTTCAATCATGACCGGATCCGTGAACTGGATGGTCGTGTTCTCGTTCGCGCCAGCACGCCAAACCTGACCGTATGGAACCAGGGTTCCCCAGACTTTGCGATTGTTCACCAGTGGGCGGTGGTAAGAGATGGTGATATCGGTGAGCCCGACGCGCTGCACGATTTCAGCACGTTGACTTGGCAGCGGGAGATCCAAGACGAAAGACTGCGCATGGGCCATTATCGCGCAGGCGAGAAGCACTCCAAGCAAAATCACGCCACGAACTCTTTGCATGGTAAGAGTCCCCTTTCAAAGTTGATACGGTGCCGGGGAGAAGACGAAACTTCCCGGTTCTCAATTTGCAAGGGACTTCAGAGAGAGAAGAAAGATAGCAGCATGGCAGCTGCAATTCATCCCCGAAGCACGCGGCTTCGTACCTATTCGACGAGTGGGGATGTCAAATTGTGCGATCCCATTCCCCACTCTCGCGCGAAGAATGGGATCGAGCGATGTCAGGCGGCTTCGGCTTTGGGCTTTAGTGTGCGTCCCAGGAACTCGCGAATGGCGGACGCAATCTGCGCATGATGCGTTTCGATCGCGAAGTGTCCAGTATCGAGGAACTGGATTTCGGCGTCAGGAATATCCCGTTTGAAAGCTTCGGCGCCAGGAGGAAGAAAGAACGGATCGTTCTTGCCCCACACGGCCAGCAATGGAGGCCGCTTGCTGCGGAAGTATGCCTGAAACTTCGGATAAAGTGCGACGTTATTCGCATAGTCCAATAAAAGGTTGAGTTGGATTTCCTGGTTTTCAGGACGCGCCATGAGGGCGGAGTCCAACGTGTACGTCTCCGGCGCAATCAGCGTCTCGTCCGGAACACCATGGACGTATTGCCACTTCACGGAGTCTGGCGACAGAAAATTTCGCAGAGCTTCGCGATTCGCGGGCGTGGGCTCCTTCCAATATTTCTGGATCGGATTCCAACCTTCACTCAGTCCTTCTTCGTATGCATTGCCGTTTTGCGTGATGATCGCGGTGATCCGCTCAGGATGCGCCATCGCCAGCCGGAATCCGACGGGAGCGCCATAGTCGAAAACGTAAATTGCAAAATGACGTAAGCCGACTACCTCGGTAAATCGAGAGATGACATGGGCGAGTTGATCGAAGGTGTAGCGGAAGTTTTCGGGTGAGCTCGAAAATCCGAAGCCGGGAAGATCTGGAGCGACGACGTGATAACGGTCCGCCAGCTCGTTGATGAGATTGCGAAACATATGTGAGGACGTGGGAAACCCGTGAAGCAAGAGAATTGCAGGGTGATCCTTAGATCCGTCCTCCCTGTAGAAGATTCGGTGGCCGTCGACCACTGCGTGTTTGTAAGTTGTCATGGCGTTCTCCATAAGATCGAAGTGGTGGGCGCAACCAGCGCAGGACAATTAACCTGCCTCCCTATCCATGATGAGATTGAGGCGACGAGCGATCCAGAAGATGTCGCCGAAAATAGTAAGATCGTGCTGTGAGTCATCTTCCCGAGAACGCCGGTATTTGCGCGAGTTGTATGCACGCGCGATCCGTGACTTCAGACCGAGGTTCTGTCTTTCTGTTGTGCGAACTCTCATTTTCGGATAAACGCTTTCAGAAATATCCCAAGCTTCCGGTGCGGTCGTGCTCAGGCTACAAAGAGAAGCTCGCAAATGTTCCAGCGCTCGACTGGAGCACGGGAGCGCTCGCTGACGGCCTGCGCTGTTACCGGGCTAGCGAGTTCTTCGAAGCGCACGAGCACTGGGAGACGATGTGGCTGAAGGCGACTGAGCCAGATAAGTCCTTTCTGCAAGGATTAATTCAGTTAACTGCGGCCTTCCATCACTGGCAGCGGGGGAATCCGGAGGGGACCGCGTCCCTGCTGCGACAAGCGTTGCAGAAGCTGGAGCGATTTAAGGATGTGGCGGGTCAAGCGATGGTGGAGCCGCTTCGGGGAGAGATCCGCGAATGGCTGAACGCATTGGCAGCGCCGGGGCAGACACAGTTGCATTTTCCGGAAATCAGAGTCGGCGAGAACTACTAAGTCTCCCGGCAGTTACCTTTCAGCGACTCCTGTAGCCATTCACCTTGTACCCATCGAATGTGTGTTCCAGAATTCCCGATGGCAACTCACAAACTCGGCCCCTATCGTCCCGCTGAAAGGCCTCTGTATGCTGAGCCAGAAATTGGTATTTCGCATCCTCTCGTTTTGGATCCTGACCTGCGGTTGGGCACTGGCCCAAATACCCGGCGGCCACATTGGCATCGTTCGCGATTGGAGCCATCGTCACATGATCTTCACTAACGGCGGCTCTGCAACGACCCAAGCAGCGGAGATGAGAGATGCGCGCCTTCTTCACAACTGGGTATATCGCAACTCGATGCTGTTGCGAGCTGACCGGGGAAGAGACTGGCGGCCGTTTCCGCATCCCGGCAACAGAGGCGATTCGCACGTTGACTGGGCAATGTCGCTGGGCGGCACTGCCGGGATGGCAGTGGGCGAAACTCCGGCCAAATATAACTTCAACATAGATGCGACTCCCAGTTGCGCCAATGATTTCGTGGTGTACACGGTGAATGCTGCGCCGGGAGCAGGTTCACAGGCGAACCTGGTCGCATTCAACAATCTCTACACGGGCACTTCTTCCACTTCGTGCGGAACACTTACGAAGCCAACTTTCCTCTTCTCTTATGCAGTGGGGTCGAATCCGAGCTATCTCTCGCCGGTGATTTCGCTGGACGCGAGCAAGATTGCGTTGGTAACCGGTGCAAACCCGGCGACTCTCTATGTGGTGAAATGGGTCGCGAATCAGGGAACGAATGCGACGACCGGGGGCAGTTGCGCCCGGGAGCGGAGGATCGACGGTCTCCTCAGTTGCTTTTACGAGCACCGGAGTAACGAATTGCGCAGCCAGTACGGCTGCGGATAGCAACTCGTCTCCGTTTATCGACTACACGAATGACCTCGCATATATAGGCGCCGATAATGGCCGCTTGTACAGGATCAAAGGAATTTTCAACGGCACGCCCACCCTTGATTATTGCGTCACCGTTGCGGCGGGAAGCGCGTTGAGTTCTCCGGTTTATGACTCGGTCTCAGGAAAAGTATTCGTGTCCGATGGAAAATCGGTATACGCGTATACGCCGGGAGCCACGAGTTTCACGGCTGCCGGGTCCATCCAGGTAGCGGGCACAGCAAACTCCGTGGTGCTGTCGCCTATCGTCGATTCCACTAACGGCTTCGTCTACGTCTTTTCAAGCACGAACACCGCGAACTCAAGTTCGATCGTCTCTCAGATGCCGGTGTCGCTGGCATCCCACGTCGATGCGGCAATCGGCCCGAATACGACCGGCTATGTACTGGATGGAGCGTTCGACAACGCGTTTTATGAGACCGGACCGTCCACCGGTACACTCTACGCTTGCGGCACCCAGACGGGCGCGGCAACCAAGCCGGCATTATATGCCATTCGATTTGGCACAAATGGCGTGATGAACGCCACACCAGCCATGTCCAACAACAAGAACATTAGTAGCGCAGCGAATCCGGCGAGCACCTGTTCCCCGCTCACTGAATTCTTCGACGGGACCAACGATAGGCTGTTTGTCGGCACGGGAGCGAATGGCGCTACGACCGGCGCGAACCTGGTAACGATGTGGAACATCAATAGCCGGATCACTTCGGCAACCGCAACGCCGGCGGCGACGGCGACGAACGAATTGGGAGGAACAACCGGCTTCACGATCGACAACAGCAGCGCGCTTCCGCAGGCCTCCAGCATTTACTTCGGAACGCTGGCCACCGGAGCTGGAGCATCCTGCGGAGCCAATCTGTATTGCGCGGTGAAGTTGACGCAAGGAGCGTTGCAGTAAGCGATGCCAGAGGCCTATTTTGCGGCTGGGTGAATCGCAATGTAGTCGAGCGGGGCGCGCTCTGCGCCGTCGGGAATACCCTCGATACGAAGTTCATCTCCGGGATGGAGCGTGACTCCTGCAATATGCCGGCGAGTGCTCGAATCAGCGTCGGGCTTGTTGCTGGGAAGATGAGCGTCAGCGAACCATTCATCGACAAGGCGGTCGCCGACATAAACGCGGAACTTCGACGCGCCGTTGTTCTGATCGAAATACTCAACATCTAGGTCATATGTGCCGGGACTGCCTGCGAAATGAAAGCTTGCATCGCAACTTTGCGATGAGGCTGGACACTGGACTCCTTGTCCACCGGAGGCGGCTTCCCAGGGCACAACATCCATCCGCTCATATCCCTTGAGTTGCATGGATTCAGCCTCGACGCGATCGGGATAATGTCCAACGCGTCCTTGCGCGTCAGGAATGCCCGACATCTTCAGAAACCAACTGGTGATGGCGTCGCGCCAGACGACGGCGTGTCCTGCCTGGTACTGCAATTTTGCGAGCACGAATGTGTAGCGCTCGTCATCGATGCGTCCTTTGAGCGACTCCCACTCGGGAACATACTGGACGGCGCTTGCGGCTCCCTCGTAATGCGAGTCATATATGTGCTGGATAACGGTTTTGCCGGAGTGCAGCTTGTAGGTGTACGGCACGTGATGAAAGAACAGCAGCAGTTCGTCAGGGCAATTTGCCAGTGACTCGAATTCCTTCTGGACTGCGGGCGAGTACTGGCCGATGTAGCCGGTGCCGGAGGCGACGGTGCGATCCATGCCAAGACCATCGTGATCGGCGCGGATCCACTGGCCCCAACCATTGCGCTCGGCCGATTCAATGCCTGGGCCGTAGTGAGGGCCGACGATGTTGGTGAGCGTGCCGAGTCCGAGCGGCCCGGTGTAGTTTTCGTAAGTGCGCCATGAATGCAGCTGCATGTTGGAGATGGTCTCGAGGACCTGCGGATCATTGCCGAACGTCAGGCGAGTCCATTCATCGGCAATGGTTGCGGCGCTTATATCGGGATTCCAGGCGAGACGCCCGAAGCCATAGAGATTTGCCAGCGCAAGAGGACTGCCGAGCCAGTTCGCGTCGAGACCGACGTTGGCAACTCCGGCGAAGCCGCCTGTCGGCCGATGGAAAGTTTTCCCGGCGACGATCTCTTTCACTGGCGTATGACCGCCGTTCACCCGCAGATCGAAATCGAGCACGCTCTTCCACATGGGAGGGATGAATACCAAATGGCGCTGTTGTCCGAGGTATTCCTGCGTGATCTGCAACTCGATGGCCTGATTCGTGTTCTGAAGGCCGCCGAACAGCGGCGACGCCGGCTCGCGCACCTGGAAATCAATTGGGCCGTGCTTGATCTGAATGATTACGTTGTCGTCGAACTTGCCGTCAAGCGGATGGAAATTATCGTAAGCGGCCTTGGCGCGATCGTTCTTGAGATTGGTCCAGTCCAGGTGATGGTTATAGACGAAAGCACGATAGAAAACGTATCCACCATGCGGTTTCAACGCGCGCGCGACTATGTTTGCCGCGTCCGCCGGAGTTCGTCCATAGGTTGCGGGACCCAGTTGTCCTTCGGAATCAGCTTTCAGCACAAATCCGCCGAAGTCCGGGATGGCGCGATAGATCTGGTCGGCCTTCGCTTTCCACCATGCTGCGACCTTGGGATCGAGAGGATCGAATGTGTCGAGTCCGCCAATTAGCTTTGGGCTCGCGAAGTTTACGGAAAGACCGAGACGGATGCCCCAAGGGCGAAACTCGTCGGCAACGCGCGCGAGTTGCGGAATGAAATCATCCGCAAGAACATTTGGGCTCGCGTTCACATTGTTGATCACGCATCCGTTGATTCCGACCGAGGCGAGCAGACGAGCGTAGTCGCGCGCGCGGGTTAAGTCACTGCGCACGGCTCCGTTCTCGAAAAAGATAGAGCGCCCGCCATAACCGCGCTCGATGCTGCCATCGAGATTGTCCCACTGATTGATCCAGCGGAGTGGCACGAACGGACTTTCTGCATGATCGAGATGATCGACGTTCTGGGTACGTGCGAGAGCACTGAGCCACGCAAAAGCGCCATAGAGAACACCGCGGTCGGTGAGACCAGTAATAATGATGCAGGGAGCGCCATGGATACGAGCCTTGGTCAGCCAGTAGCCGTCGTTATTAGTGCGACGGGCGCGTGGAGAGCGGCGCCCAGCTTGTTCAGATCCGCCAGCGTGCCGAGAACAATAGATGGTCTTTTCGGAATACCGGTGGAGAGCGTAGTCGGGCGGCGCAACATTCCCTCGATGCCGCGGACCAGTTCTGACTGCGCTGATGCAAGCAGCGGAGAGTCGCCGAGTACCGTGACGGTTTCGGGTAATGAACCGTATTGCGAATGAGCGACGTCGGTCAGGGCAGCGTAGCGGAGCCACGCTTCGTAGCCGGTTTCAGCCCGCACAGCTGGACGGAATGTTATGAGCACGAGCAGCACTCCACAATACATCGTTAGGCGATTATTCATGTGAGCTCGTGCTACCAGCTGTGCATGGTTCCGTCGAGTTTGCGGTTGATGGGAAGATATGCCCGCTGGTAAGGATACTTCCCTGCCAGTTGCTCGTTGATATCGACGCCGAGTCCAGGCGCGTCCCCGGGATGCATGAATCCGTTCTCAAACGAGTAAGCGTGCGGAAAGACTTCGTCCGTCTCCTTCGCCTGCGGCATGTACTCCTGAATGCCAAAGTTATGCACGCTCAGATCGAAATGAAGAGCTGCGGCCATGCACACGGGGCTCAAATCAGTGGCACCGTGGCAACCGGTGCGAACCTGGTAGAGTTCCGCCAGAGCCGCGATCTTGCGCAGATGCGAGACACCTCCGGCGTGAACAACAGTGGCGCGGATGTAGTCGATCAACTGCTCCTGAATCAGTTGCTGGCAGTCGAAAATGGAATTGAACACCTCGCCTACGGCGATCGGCGTAGTGGTGTGGCGGCGGATGAGGCGGAAGCTCTCTTGCAGCTCCGCCGGAGTTGGATCTTCCATCCAGAACAGATGATACGGCTCCAGCTCTTTACCCACCCGTGCAGCTTCAATCGGAGTTAATCGGTGGTGAACATCGTGCAGCAGGTGAAGCTCGTTGCCGAATTCTTTCCGCAAGCGCGCGAAAAGTTCGGGGATGAAGTTCATGTACGCTTCGGACGACCAGACATTTTCTGGCGGAGCATTCTTCTCTGCCGGCTCGTAGTGACCGGGGCCCGAGCCGACTCCGTAAGTGCTCGCCAAACCGGGGATTCCCGACTGCGCACGGATCGCCTTGTAACCGGCTTTCAGGTAATTGGCGACGGCTGCAACTGTATCTTCAATATTCGCGCCGCTGGCATGTCCGTAAACGAGAACCGTGTCTCGCGATGCTCCGCCGAGTAATTGATACAGAGGTGCGTTCAGCGACTTTGCTTTGATGTCCCACAGCGCCGTGTCAACGGCGGCGATTGCCGCCATGGTCACCGGGCCTCGTCGCCAATACGCGCCTTTGTAGAGATATTGCCAGATGTCTTCAATGCGGCGTGCATCGCGTCCGATGAGGAGCGGCACGACATGTTCTGAAAGATAGCTGGCGACCGCCAGTTCACGGCCATTCAGGGTCGCGTCCCCGAGTCCGTAGAGGCCATCTTCCGTAAGGATTTTCAGGGTGACGAAATTTCTGCCAGGACAACAGACAATCACTTTTGCATCGACGATTCTCATAAGCGTGGCGACTTGTCTGAAATCTTACCCGATTTGTTCGATACCGCAACAAAACGAGTTGACACTATTGTTCCAACCGCCCTCAATCCAAGCAGGTATCGGTTTAACTCAGGACTACATTTCTTCGGTGAGCTGCCTTGCCCAGTGAATCGCTTCGAGATAGCTGTCGGAGAGGAAGCGAGATGGAATCTGCCATTGATTACGAATCTCCTCGCAACGGTTCCACTCGGCGGCCTCGTATGCCAGGACCAGGTCGAATCCTTTTCGGAGAGTGTTGGATGTGCCCAGAAGAGCCGCTCTTACATCTGCAGAGACGGCGACTAGTTCAACCAGCGATTCGACAGACAGGTCGAGGATCGCGTGCATGAGCGACAAGATGCCGAGAAGAAAGAGCGAGGAACTGGAGAGGCCGATTTTGGACGCGAGGGATTCCGCGAAGCGGGCACGAATCAATGCCGTCTCCAGCAGGTGTTTCTTACTTGCTCCTGCGCCTGCTCCCAGCGCACAGACCAGCAACATCCACTTTCGGATTTCGACTTCCCCCAAAAGCGCGAGCGCATGCAGCACAGAGCGAATTTCATCCTGAAGGTAGAAAGCTGGTGAATTCAGAAACCGCAGCAGGCGATAGCAGAGAGCGGGATCGGACTTGATAATGCTCTCCACTTCGAGCAAGTTCAACTGGGGAGAGGCCAGGGTGCGCAAAATGCGCACATGATTCGCGTCGAGTCCGTCGATGCTGGAGGTAGAGAGAATACTCGGCTTGGAAAAGAGATAACCCTGGAACAAGCTGAAGCCTATCGCCTTAGCGCGCGCGAATTCTTCTTCCGTTTCCACCTTCTCCGCCAACAACTGACAATGACTATGGAGATACTTAACGGCCAGAGTAGGCCAGTGCTCGGCTGGGGTTAAGCGGACATCGATCTTGATTACGTCAGCCAGTTCAATCAGCGGCTCGTAACCTGGTTGCTCGATGAAGTCGTCCAGCGCGATGCAGTAGCCGCCCCGTTTCAATTTCTGGCACGCATCAATCAACTGCCGCGTAGGGCGCACCGACTCGAGAATCTCGACTACGGTGACTTCCGGCGGAAACAGTGTAGGAAGACCGTCAAGAATAAGGTTCTCGGTGCAATTCAGGAATACGCGATGACCGTCGGAGAGCGTCTCCAATCCCAGGAGCACGGCGGTGTCGATGGTTTTCTTGGAAGCGATATCGGGATCGCCGGGCGGGCAGCGATTCTCGGTCGAATCACGAAATAGCAATTCATACGCAGTCAAGCATCGATCCGCGTCGAGAATGGCCTGGCGTGCCACGTATTGCATGGGATTCATCTCTAAGGCAAACATCGGGAGAATCCTGATAACGATTAGCGACGGCTGTTGAAAATGGGCAAGCAAAAAGTCAGGACCGAAGCGGGACGCGACCCGTTCGCACGTCACCTGATCTTTTCAATTTAGATTCAAGCTCGAGATGGCGATGTCCGATGTCTGCTGCGTATGGCCCTCTCTCGGCTGTTCAAGGACGTGCACCGGCGATGGTTAGTGGCGCTGGTTTACGCGGTAGTTGCATCCCTGTCGCTGCATGCACAAAAATCGTCCACACCGGACCTAACCACCATCAGCCTTGAAGATCTGGCGCAAGTCAAGGTCTACAGCGCATCGCGGCATCTGGAAAAAGCACAAGACGCGCCGTCGGCGGTCAGCGTTATCACCGCGGAAGAAATCCGGCGCTATGGCTGGCGCACGCTGGCAGAAGCGCTCGGAAGTATTCGCGGCTTTTATACGGCTTACGACCGGGACTATGTGTACCTGGGAGTGCTGGGCGTGCTGCGACCAGGTGATTACAACTCGCGCATGCTACTGCTGATCAATGGACACCGTCTGAATGACAACGTCTACGATAGCGCGCAGATCGGCACCGAATTTCCTCTCGACATGGACCTGGTAGAGAGGATCGAAGTGGTTCGCGGACCTAGTTCCTCGCTATTCGGAACCAATGCTGTTTTCGGAGTAATCAACGTGATCACCCGTGCGCCTGCGGGCGGGACCGAGATCGAAGTTTCCGGGGACATCGCATCGCAAATCGCACGCAGCGGGAATTTAACAGCCACCTTCACCAAAGGGCGTCTGTCAGGACTGGTCTCGGGAGGGCTGTATCGGAGCCAGGGGGAAACCCAACTTTATTTTCCGGAATTCGATTTTCCGCAAACGAATAATGGGATTGCACGGAACTTGGATGGAGACGCTTACACGCACCAGTTCGCGGACTTGCAATACGGCAGGTTCCGTATACAGGAGCTCTATTCCAACCGTACGAAACAGATTCCGACTGCTCCGTTCAGCAGCAGTTTCGACACTCCTGGAACTTACAGCCTCGATCGGCGCAGCTATGTCGATGTGGGTTATCACCGGCCGATTTCCAGCACGACGGATCTCGACGTTCGGGGGTACTACGATTACTACCGTTCCGTCGCAGCTGGGGCAATGCGTCCTGATAATCAACCCGAGTTCCGCGGATTTTCTGTCGGAAACGTTCAGTGGACAGGAGCGGAAGCGACTATCGCCAGACAAATCGGCCCACACCGGACTACGTTTGGCGGGCAATACGAATACAGCTTTCAGGTGCAGCAGAAAGCGTATGCGGAGGGACAGCCCCCGGTCATTGACGATGACCATCCCGAGTGGCTAAGCGGCTGGTACACACAGGCAGAGCTGAAGCTTCCCAGGCATCTGGCAATGAATGCGGGAGTGAGGCTCGACGCATTCAGTGAATATGGGGAATCAATCAGTCCGCGGCTGGCGGTAGTTTATTCGCCAAATGGCAGAACGTCCCTAAAGTACATACTCGGCCGAGCATTTCGCGCGCCGAATACTTACGAAAGCCGCTACGCCGACAATATTTATTTTGAACGCCCAGCAATAGCGCTACGCCCGGAAAACATCTTCTCTCAAAATGTAGTTCTCGAACACACGCTGTTCCCCTGGATGCAGATCACGTCTGAGCTCTTCTACAACCATCTGACCAGACTAATCGAACAAATTGAAGATCATGGGACTGGCATGGCCGAGTTTGTAAATCGCGGCCATTACACCACGGAGGGCGTGGGATTCGAAATTGAGGCGAAAAGAAGATCAGGGGTTAGTATCCGGGCCAGCTATGTGCTGACAGACGGGAACGATGCCTATCTAGAGCCGCTCGCAAACGCCCCGTTGCACGCAGTAAAGCTGAACGCATCGACTCCCTTTCTTCGGCGCGCTGTGGGGGCTCTGGAACTCGCATATTACAGTTCCCAAAGAGATTTTCGCGGAGAGACGATTCCCGGAGTCGTGCTGACGAATATAACCCTCTCCACGAAGCCCATCCGGCGCCGTTGGCAGCTTTCTGCGAGCTGCTACAACGTATTCAATCAAAGCTGGTACTCGCCGGTTGGTCCCGAGCACGAGATGGGCTCCATCGAGCAGGATGGCAGGGGATTCCGATTCAGGCTTTCCTATCGCCTCCCGATTGGTTCCGAGAAGAAGAGGAATGACTAGTTCCCCGCTAAATCGATGGCGATTCCCTCCCTTCGCTACTCACTTGAGTGCGTGCCGCGTGCTTATGAGGATCTGTGGCAGCACATTGCTTCTTCTGCTTATCTCGCCTCACCTCGCAGTCGCGCAGTCGCAGAGCGAGCTGAAAGTGAAAGCGGCTTACGTTTTCAATCTGACGAAATATGTTGAATGGCCAGACCATAAAAAGAGCCTGGTAATCGCGGTGGAAGGAGACGGCCCGATGGTTGCGACACTGCGGGACGCGCTGGCGGGCAAGGTGAGCGATTCGCGGAACATGGAGGTGGTCATCTCGCCGACGGATGCGGATCTCGATCGCTGCGACGTTTTGTATGTCGCCCGCTCAGACAAGAAAAGGATTGATGCTGCGTTGCGAAAGGTGGCGGGCCGCAGCGTATTGACAGTAGGTGACGCTGCCTCTTTCACGAAGCAAGGCGGAGCCGTCGCGCTGCTAACGGTTGGCGATCGTATCGAGATCCAGATCAACCTGCAGGCGAGTCAAAAGGCGAGATTGAAGATCAGCTCCCGGCTGTTGAACCTGGCCACCGTCGTGAATGACGGCAGGAATTCGAGTTAATCCATGCGAAAGTCACGACGCGGAACACTCGCACGCAAACTGCGGCTGATCATACTGGGGTCGATCGCGACCGCTGTGGCGACCTTGACGGCATCGTTCCTGATCTCCAGTTCGATCACTGCCCGGGCGGAACTAAAGAGTCGGCTCATCACCATGACCGATGTGATCGGGCAGAATTCCACGGCTGCCCTGAATTTCAGGGACGAGTCTGCCGCGGAAGAAGTATTGACGGCCCTTACCGCCGACGACGCAATCGTCTCAGCATGTTTATATGACGCAACTGGACAGTTATTCGCGCAGTATCAGCGACGGCCCAGGCTACTCGCTTGTTCAGGAAGAGCGGAGCAGACAATTTCTGGCGTGAGTTCGTATCAAAGCGCACAACGTCCGGTGATGATGAAAGGAGAACATGTTGGCGACATTGTGCTGATCTCGGACATGGAAGATCTTCACCGGGAACAACGCCGCCTGCTTACCTTATCCGCGGTGCTGTTGATTTTGACTCTGGCGCTGGGAGGGATGATTGGATCGATCCTGCAACGCCAGGTTTCAGATCCGATCAGCCACCTGGTAGAAGCGATGGGCGCGGTGACTTCCTCACAGAGATACGACACTCGCGTAAGCGTCGATAGCACGGAAGAGATCAACACGCTGGGAAACGGCTTCAACGCGATGCTCGCGGAGATTCAGCGGCGTGACGGAGATCTGCAGCTGAACCGGACGAATCTGGAGAATGAACTCGCCGCACGCAAGCGAATCAATCTGGAACTGGCGAAGGCCAAAGACGAAGCGGACGCAGCCAATCGCGCGAAGAGCGAATTCCTCGCCAACATGAGCCACGAGATTCGCACACCCATGAATGGCGTTATCGGCATGACTGAACTGGCGCTGGAAACCAACTTGAACCCTGAACAACGCGAGTATATGTCGATGGTGAAGATGTCCGCGGAATCGCTGCTCTCGATCATCAATGACATTCTGGACTTCTCAAAAATAGAAGCCGGAAGGCTTGAGTTGGAGAACGTCGAATTCAATCTGTGTGACCTGGTCAGCGACACACTGAAGGGCTTCGCGCTTCCGGCGCACAGCAAGGGACTGGAACTGCTTTATGAACTTCGGCCGCCGAGCCTCGTTCATGTGATTGGCGACCCAAACCGATTGCGCCAGGTACTGCTGAATGTGATTGCGAATGCGATTAAGTTCACGGAACGAGGAGAAGTGGCAGTCACAGTGGATCGCGACAAGGTTGTAAAGGATTTCGTACAGCTCACGATTCGGGATACAGGAATCGGAATCCCTCCAGAAAAACAAAAGCTAATCTTCGAGGCCTTTTCGCAGGCAGATTCATCACAGACGCGAAATTACGGAGGAACCGGTCTTGGCCTGACGATCTCGGCTCGCCTGGTCGGGTTGATGGGCGGGGAGATCACGGTTCAGAGTGTGCCGCATCAGGGCAGCGAGTTTCGCATTGCTATACCTCTTCCGACCGGAAAGTCTGCAGAGCAAATCGAAGCGAGCCGCCTGCCCGGAGTGCACGCTCTCGTCGTGGATGACAACCTTACGAACCGCCAGATCGTCGGTGACCTGCTGACACAAATCGGCATGGAAGTTGAGACGGCGGAAAGTGCAGCGCAAGCCCTCTCCGTCCTGGAGTCCGCTGAGGCGACGGGAGACGTAACTAAAGTGGTGATCGTTGATGGTGATATGCCCGGGATGGATGGATTCGAATTGGCGGAGCGCATTCGCAAGAAGCGAAAGTTTGCGGGTGTAATCCTGATGATGCTGGCCTGCGGCCGTCATCAATCGGAGCAGATTGCGCGTTGCCGGGAGATTGGTGTCCAAGGTTACCTGATTAAGCCGATCCGGCGCCTGGAGTTAATCGACATGATCATGATGCTGTCCGTCAAAACGGGAGAGGCCGATGGGCAGGTAAACGAAGATCGTGTGCAGATGAATGGATTGAAGCGCCGGTTGAAGTTACTTGCCGCGGAAGATAACCGGGTAAACCAAAGGCTGCTGGTGCGGCTGCTCGAAAAAGAAGGACACATCGTCAAGGTCGTTGAGGATGGAGAGGCGGCGGTGGCGATCAGCGCTGAAGAACAATTTAACGCGATCCTGATGGACGTGCAGATGCCGAAGATGGATGGCCTGGAAGCCACACGACAGATTCGCCTACGCGAAAAGAAAACAGGAGAGCACATTCCGATCATCGCGCTAACGGCGCACGCGATGAAGGGTGACCGGGATAGGTGCTTGCAGGCAGGGATGGATGTTTATATCGCTAAGCCGCTCCACAAAGATGAGCTGCTGAAGACACTCGAGCAATTCAGCCGCACCGGCAATTACGCTAGCCTTTCACCGATGATAGTGCCGTCGCGCGTCATGAATGTGGATGACGCTCTTCGATGCACCGGTGGTAATAGCGCGCTACTGAAAGAACTATGTGAGGTTTTCCTGGAAGAAAGTCCCATCCTCCTGGAGCAATTGTCCCGCAGTATCCAAGGTGGCGAGCCATCCGAGGTGCAACACATCGCGCACAGACTGAAAACAACGGTTGGAACACTCGGCGGCACCAGGGCGTACAAGGCCGCGCTCTCGATTGAACAAACCGCGAACGACAGCCGCATGGAAGGTGTGGAGGGCTTACGAACTGAATTGTGCCGGGAAGTGGAAGCCCTGCGCGATGCGGTACGCGAATTTGTGTGCTGTGTGCCAGCGTGATCACACTCCGAAAGTTCGGTGATCTTCTTCGCCGCTATTCATGACTAAAGTTCCGATCGGAAGAATCCGAAGATCGAGACTCCTCTGAAGTTTCCTGCTTCCCCGCCGATGAAATAACAGCGCCAGCACTGTGACAGGACGTCGGCGTTCCCAAAATCCGCGAACAAAACCAAATGGCCCAATTCAGCGAAACCATAAAGCCGTGCGACGGTAAAACTATGCCTGGTTGCACATGGCAATGCGGACGGGGTGGACACCTCGCCCAAGGCGGCACAATCAAGCGCACAAAGCCAATGGTCATGATCGTCGACAGCGATGACGACACGGCGCGGAGGCTCGCGGACGCGCTGGCCACTGCTGGGATCGACGCAGTTTCCACGGGAGGGGGTGCGGATCCGATTCAATTCAGCCGCGAAGTTCAACCCAACCTGGTGTTGCTGGACGCAGAGATGGCGCAAGCAAATGGATATCAGTTATGCCACGAGATGAACTTAGGAGAGGACTCGTGGCGTGCGCCAGTGCTACTCATGTCCAGATACGGGGAGTTGCCGAACGATATCAGTTCACTCGAATGCGGCGCGATCGACTACTTGAATAAGCCGGTGTCTCTGCGCGAGGCGATCGCCCGAGTGCGGACCCATCTGCGACTGCAACGTGCGTTGGAAACTCTTGGCGAGATGCATGCGGCTGACTTGCGGCCGCTCGAGGTAGCGCAGCAGTCGTGCATGCCTCGGGCAAGCGATATCCCTGCAGCGCGTTTTCATGTTGCGTTGCGCCAGGCCCAATCGGCGGGCGGGGACTTCTACGATGTTATCGACAGAGGCGACCAACAGTTCGATTACATCGTCGCCGATGCCAGCGGCCATGACCTCTCGTCTTCTTATTGGACGCTCGCACTGAAGACGCTGCTGTTTGAATATTCGACCCTGCAGTTTTCTCCTGCGGATTCGTTGTACCTGATCAATCGTGCGCTTCGGCGGATTCTGCCGGATGGAGTGTTCTTCACCCTGGTATACGCGAATGTCAATCGCGCAACTGGGCGCGTTTCGCTGCTGAATGCGGGGCATCCTCCGGCAATCGTGATCTCGGGTAGATCGGATACAGCACGGGTGATTGAGCAGTCGAGCGATGTTCTCGGCTGTTTCACGGATGCCAGTTTCGCCCGGATCGAGCTGCAGGTGGATCCCGGCGATCGCATTTTCCTTTACTCGGATGGCCTGGCAGACGGCGCGATGAGGGAAGGAATGAAGCTCCATGCTCTGCTGACTGCTTTGAACCGAAAGGAAAGCCTGGAACAAGTGGTGGAAGAAGTTTTTTGCAAACGCCTGCAGGAATTCCCGACGAATGACGATGTATTGCTCATGGGCATTGAGATTTAGACGAGGAAGGTCGACATGCACGCAGGAACTGTTACACCGCGCAAGGCCAGCAAAATCGCTTCTCTTGATGGGCGCACTCTGTTCTGCGACGCACCTTCCTACTTCGGAGCAGCGGAGGGAATGTGCATGCTGGTCCGCCATTTTCTACGCCAGCATGAACTGCCCGAAATCGCGTTCTCGACGGAACTGGTGGTGCGAGAGTGTTTGAACAATGCGATCAATCACGGCAATCGGCACGATCCCAGAAAACGTATCCGGTTGTTCGTTGTGGCTGAGAAGAAGGCAGTTCGGCTCACGGTTGAAGACGATGGAGACGGCTTCAACTGGAAGGAATACAGCACGGCTCGACTTCCCGGCAACACGGAAACCGCCGGCCGTGGACTGGCTGTGATCGCCAGTTACGCGCGCCATTTCGAGTTCAATCGAAGAGGCAATGTGATCAGAGTTGAGATCGGAACCAAGCGTGGGAAGAGAGGAAAGCGATGACTACGAACTACCGGCTGGATCGTACCCAGTCAAATTGCAAGGTGACGGTGAGCGGCGCATTGACGGCAATCGTGATCCCCGAGATCAAAGAGGCGCTAAGAAAAGAGATTCAGCAGCCGACCAATGAGCTCGTCTTCGATCTCCGGGACACAACCATGCTGGATTCGAGCGGAATTGGATTGCTGATCGCCACCAGCAACACGCTCGCGCAGAAACAGGGCGTGCTGCGAGTGATTAATCCCAGCCAGGAAGTTTTTGAGTTGCTGCGCCACATGCACCTGGTCTCGCGGCTGAATGTATGCCCGGCTTCACGACAGGGATAACGATGGAAGACGAACTGATTCAGGAATTCGTGAACGAGTCGCGCGAACATCTGTCGACCATCGAGGCGGACCTGCTGGCGATCGAGGAAGCAGGAGCGGCGGCAGACGATCAACTTCTAAACAAAGTATTTCGCGCTGCGCATTCGATCAAGGGAGCTGCCGGCTTTTTTGATTTTAAAAACATCAAAGAGCTCGCTCATAAAGCCGAGACAGTGCTCGACATGTTGCGGTCGCGAAAGATGATCGCGAATGCGGAAATAACGAACGTTCTGCTGCGCGCCTTCGACAAACTTCGAGAGCTGGTCAATTCGTCCAGCTCGGGGGCTGACGCCGATATCACGAATGAAGTCGAAGGGCTTCAGGAACTGGCTTCTTCGTACCTGCAACCAATCGAAAAACCGAGCTTAACCTCCAGCGTCCCACTTTCCAGTGAAAAAAGGGCGCCCGTTTACGTGCCGAAATTCGATCTGGATCGTTTACGACGCGAAAATCTCAGTCTCGTGCAGGTTGATCTCGATCTCATTCACGACATTGATCGCAAAGGCAGACAGATTCTGCAGGTCTTTCATGAGCTCGAAAATTTTGGGGAGATAGTGGACTGCAGTTTCGACCTGCAAGCGGTGGGAACCCTTGATGGTGAAATTGCCAACAGTATTCCTATCAAACTGATTTTTGGAAGTAACCGTAGCAACGACGAGCTCTGCGAATTTTTCGACCTCCCGAAGGGACGAATTGGCTTGGTGGAAATCCAGGATGAAGTTTCCCGGCCGGCTGGCAATGACACGAATATCTCTGCTGAACGCCCAGTTCCGAACGCGACAGCACCTGTCCCAGCAGAAACTTCTGCGGTTGTCAGCGAGCCTGCGGCCGCGCGTGAGTCAACGTCGGTTGTTGCTGCCCCCGCCGGCGCCGCGCCACCTACTGACGAAACATTACGAGTCAATGTCAGCCTGCTCGACACGCTGATGAATCTCGCCGGCGAGCTTGTATTGAGTCGCAATCAGTTTCAGGCGGCAATTGCCCAAAACAACCACCGCATGCTGACGTCAGCGGGTCAACGGCTGAGCCAGATCACGTCTGAGATACAGGACGCGATCATGCGCACGCGCCTGCAACCAATCGAAAATGTCTTCTCACGTCTGCCGCGCGTCGTCCGAGATTTGTCGAATGCCCTGGGTAAGGATGTGCGGCTGGATCTGGGCGGCAAAGAAGTGGCGCTCGATCGCAGCCTCGTAGAGGGGCTATCGGATCCATTGACGCACATGGTGCGAAACGCAATCGATCACGGCATCGAGATGCCGGATGTCCGAAATCAGGCGAACAAACCACGGGCCGGCACGCTTCGCGTAGAGGCAAGACACGAAGCTGGCCAGGTAGTGATTGAAATCGCAGATGACGGCAAAGGAATCGACGAAGAAAAGGTTGCGAAGGCTGCACTCACCAAAGGACTGGTGACCACGGAGCAGCTGAAAGGAATGAGCGCTGACGAACGTGCTGCGCTAATCCTGCTTCCGGGACTTTCGACAGCAGAGAAGGTCACGCAGGTTTCAGGGCGCGGCGTGGGCATGGATGTAGTGAAGACGAATCTCGACCGTCTTGGCGGCCAGATTGAGATCAGTTCGAAGCGAGGACAGGGCACCTTATTCCGAATCAAGCTGCCGTTGACGCTCACCATTATTCCCGCACTGATCGTTTCGGTTGGACAAGAACGGTTTGCTATTCCACAGATTAACGTCGAGGAGTTGCTGCGGGTTCGCGGCGAAGAGCGGCAACGGCGTATCGAAGTGATCGGCGGAACCGACGTGCTGGTTTTGCGCGAACGAATTCTTCCACTGGTTCGGCTGGACGACTTCCTCGGCGTACCCAGAACCTATCGGGACCGTGATGAGAGTCTGCAACTCGATCGCCGGTTAAATCTCGCCGACCGGCGCTCGCCACGACATCCGTTGAATGAGACGGATGCTCTGGAGAAAGCACCGACCACAGCACCTGCCGATCGCCGTGAGGCTAAGGGGCGACGGCGTACATCAGCAAGTGCCATGGAGATCGCCGTCATCACTACCGGCACCTTCCGTTATGGCCTGGTGGTTGAGTCGTTCCACAACACCGAAGAGATTGTGGTGAAGCCGCTGGGACGCGATCTGAAGGAATCACGTGAATATGCGGGAGCGACGATTCTCGGCGATGGCGCAGTTGCTCTGATTCTGGATGGGGCGGGACTGGCTGCAAAGGCCGAAGTCTCGTCGGTATCTGCCAGTCCACGAGCCAGAGATCATGCGCAGCAGGCGGAAGAAGAAGCAGTATCTGATCAAGTGCATTCATTCCTGCTCTTCAGGAATCAAGAAGAAGAACGCTGCGCCATCCCTCTGGAAGTGGTCCGCCGAATCGAGCGAATCAAGGGACCGCAAGTGGAAACCAAGGGCGGACGCCGAACGCTCAAGTATCGCGACCGCTCTTTACCCCTGGTTACACTTTCCGACGCAGCCTCTGTGGGACAGATCGATTACAACAGCGAGATGGCCGTGATCGTGTCGAGTCTGTACGGCCATGAAGTGGGACTGCTGGTAGCAATGCCGGTGGATGTGTGCGAAAGCGAAGCGGACATCGACACGAACACACATCGCCAGCCTGGCATTTCTGGATCCAGCATCATTCGCGACGAGACCACGCTTCTTGTCGACTTGATGGAACTGGTTAACGCCGTGTATCCGGAGTGGCGCGAGTCTTCCGCCGCTAATCAAATTGCGTCGCCTGGCGCTGCCTCCACGGTGCTGCTGGCGGAGGATTCTGACTTCTTCCGCGCCCAGGTTAAACGCTTTCTCGAGAGTGATGGATATCAGGTGATCGATGCGCCGGACGGTGAGGATGCATGGAAGCTTCTTCTTGAGAACCTGAACAAGGTGCGTGTGCTGGTAACAGACATCGAGATGCCGCGGCTTTCGGGATTGCAACTGAGCGCGAGGATTCGCGCGGATGAGCGCACCAGGAGGCTACCCATCATTGCGGTGAGCTCGCTGGCCGGGGAAGAAGACGTTGCCAGGGCAAAAGCGGCGGGAGTCGACGAATACCAGATCAAGTTGGATCGCGACACTTTGTTGGCGCAGGTGAGCAGGATTTTAGCGGGGTCAAATTCAATTGAAAACGATGTGCTGGTAAACAGCTATTGAGGACGAATATGAATATCTTTGCAAACATGAAAATTGGGAAACGGCTTGGAGTGGCTTTCGGCATATCGGCGGCTCTGACACTCGCAATGGCATTCACTGCGTGGTGGGGAGTAGCGGAGGGAAATCGGGCCAAATTGGAGGTAGACCGCACGCAGGGACGCGTGCAGTCCGCCACATCTCTAGGTTTCGAGAACGCTCACGTGAACCTTACTATTTGGCGAATTATCTCTTCGAACAGTGACGAAACAAAACTGCAGGCCAAAGCCGATCTGGACAAAACTCGTGCGACCTACAGGAAGAGGCTCGACGATTTGAAGGCAAGCTCGCATAGCCAGGCCGGCGTGGAGGCGCTGGAAGAAATAGAGACCGCATTGGCTTCCTCGCGCGAGGTCAACAACAACATCATCTCATTTGCCATGAAGAGAACGGTCACTGCCGCGGAAATCAATACCTATTCCAAGGAGAGTTCCCAGCACGTGGCGGCGATTGAAGCAGCAATCGAACGCTTCGAGGAGCTTATGAAGGAACACTCCAAAGAAGCTGAGGAGACGTACGAAACGGGCCAAACCAGACTCCGCTGGATGGTCGTGCTCCTATCCGTGATCATCCTGGTACTCAGCATTGTTTCTGGAATTGCCATTACACGCAGCATCAGCAAGCCAATAAGCGCGAGCATCGAGGTTCTGCAACACATCAGCCACGGGGACCTGAGCAAGGACGTTTCAGGGGAGTTGCAATCACGCAAGGACGAGATTGGAGACATGTCCCGCGCCATGCAGGAGATGACCGTCAATCTTCGCAAACTTCTTAAGCAGATGGCGCAGGGTGTTCAGACCGTGGCGTCGTCTGCAACGCAGCTCTCGGCAAATTCGGCTCAGACGGTATCGAGCGTGAAAGAGATGTCGGATCGTTCAAGCACGGTTGCCGCGGCGGCGGAAGAATCCTGTGCAAATACGACCTCGGTAGCGACTTCCATGGAGCAGGCGAGCAGCAATCTGACGTCGGTTGCCGGCGCTACGGAAGAGATGAGCGCGACGGTCGCCGATATCGCTTCCAACTCTGAGAAGGCTCGCGCCATCAGCGAGAACGCAATGTCGCAGGCACAAACGATTACTTCGACAATGCAATTGCTGGGGCAGGCCGCGCAAGAGATCGGAAAAGTGACTGAGACGATCACGGACATTTCCGCCCAGACGAATTTGCTCGCGCTGAATGCAACGATCGAAGCGGCACGCGCCGGCACGGCCGGAAAGGGCTTCGCCGTGGTCGCAAACGAAATCAAGGAACTGGCGAAACAGACTTCGGAGGCGACCGAAGACATCAAGGGGAAGATCTCCGGCGTGCAGAGTTCGACCAACGACGCGATTTCGAACATCACGCAGATCACGGGCGTGATCAAGGAAATCGGCAATATCGTCGCGAGCATCGCCGCCGCCATCGAGGAACAGTCGACGGTGACGCGCGATGTCGCGGGGAATATCGCGCAGGCAAGCAGCCTGGTGAGAGAGGTGAATGATCGCGTTGCGCAGACCGCAACCGTGGCGCAGTCCATTGCTTCAGACATCGCCGGAATCAGCGGCGCCTCGAAGTCGGTGCGCGAGGGTGGCGAGCAGGTCCAGGTAAGTGCAAGCGAGCTCTCGCGTCTCTCGGAACAGCTTCGGGCAACGGTTGCGGAATTCACAGTCTGACCAAGCGTGACAGTGGAGTGAGTGACATGGCGCAGGAACTAGAGCAACTGTTGGTGTCGGTGTTCCAGCTGGCTGAAGCGCAATTCGGGATTCCAGCCGCGCAGATTCAGGAGGTCGTGCATGTCGGGACGCTGACTCCCGTGCATCACGCGCCTCCGTGCGTGGCTGGAATCCGAAATCTGCGAGGTCGCATCGTGACCGTTATCGATTTGCGCTACAAGCTCGGTCTCGATGCCGCGAAGGTGCTGCCAGAGAGCCGTATTCTCATCGTGAACTCCGACGATGAACTGGTAGGGCTGTTGGTGGAGGCGGTGAAGGATACCATCTTCCTGCATCCGAACGACATGTCGGAAGCGCCTCCCCAGGTGCATGGAATCGACAGCACTGCCGTTCGTGGAATCTATCAGACTGACGGACACTTGCTTGCGCTACTCGATCACGACGCGATTCTCAAATCCACGCGAACGGGCTCGCAGCAATGAGCATGCGCGTTTTGATCGCCGATGACTCTGCGTTATTCCGGAGAGTAATTTCAGAAACGCTCCGGTCGATGCCGGAAGTGGAGATTGTTGGTTCAGTCTCGACGGGAGTGTCGGCGGTCCAGAAGGCCAAGGAACTGCATCCTGACCTGATTACGCTCGACATGGAAATGCCGGGCATGAATGGCCTGGAGGTTCTCGATGCTCTGAAATCCGAATCGTTGAACACCAACGTGATCCTGGTGAGCGCCTTAACTTTGCAAGGCGGCGCGTTGACTCTTCAAGCGTTAGCTAAGGGGGCGTTCGACTTCATCACGAAACCCGACACAGGTGATTTTGAGCAAAACCTGAAACTGATTCACGCGGAGTTGGTGCCGCGGATCCGCGCACTGCGAAAGAGACTCGAAGTACGTGGAATCTTGCGGCGTGGCGGGGTATCGCAGAAAGATATACCGACGGCACCACGCGCCAGACAGAGCTTCCCTGTCCGCCCGTCGGGCGCACCGGATGCCGCGGCCTTGTTTCCACGAACCAGTCTGGCGAAACCAGAAATCCTGCTGGTCGGAGTTTCCACGGGTGGTCCGAACGCCCTCCAGCGGCTGTTTTCAACATTGCCGTCTAACTTGGGCGTTCCCATTGCGGTGGTGCAACATATGCCGCCGCTGTTCACGCACACGCTCGCACAAAATATCTCGAACTGTTCCGCCCTCAATGCGTGCGAAGCAACTGACGGTGACTTGCTGAGTGCAAACCGTATCTACATCGCCCCGGGTGGCCGACACATGCAGCTGATTCCTGGTCCAAACCGTCAAAAGAAAGTTCAAATCACGGACGACCCTCCAGAAAACAATTGCAGGCCTGCGGTGGACTACCTGTTTCGTTCTGTCGCCAGGCATTTTCCTGGTGAAGCGTTGGCGGTAATCCTGACCGGCATGGGCAATGATGGAACGATCGGACTACGATTGTTGAAGCAGCATGGCTGTCGCGTGGTGGCGCAGGATGAAGCCAGTTGCGTGGTATTCGGCATGCCGAAAGCCGCTATAGAAGCTGGAGTGGTGGATACAGTGCTGCCGATCGATGAAATAGCGACTCACATTACCTCTGTCATGAGGGGAGTAACGCTGTGACCACGGCGATCACGTCTGAAGAAGTGGGTATGTGGTCCCGGTTGATTCATGATAGTTGCGGCGTCTATCTGGACCAGGCGAAGAGCTACCTTTTGACTTCACGCTTGCAAGAATTGCTGCAGGAGACCAAGTCAGCCGGATTTTCAGATCTGTATTACAAGGTGAAAGCCTCGACATCGCTGCAGAGCAAGGTCGTCGATGCAATCACGACGAACGAAACCTCGTTTTTTCGAGACTCTGCACCTTTCGATTTGCTACGACATAAGATCATCCCCGAATTGATTGATCGCCGGGCAAAGTTGGGTACCCGCCCGATCCCAGTACGTATCTGGAGCGCCGCGTGCTCTACGGGGCAGGAAGTGTACACAATCGCGATCGTGTTGCGAGAGTTGCTCGGAAGTGGCAGCGGCTATGATATCCGCATCCTGGGAACCGATATTTCGAACCGTGTGGTGGCCGCCGCCAGCCGCGGTGAGTTCAGCAATCTGGAAATTCAGCGCGGAATGCCGTGCCGAGTTTCAGACGAAATACTTTACGAAGCAGGAAGATGGCTGGAAGATCCGAGACGAGGTTCGCGCGATGGCCAGTTTCCGAATCTTGAACCTGCTGCAACCTTTCAATTTTCCGGCCCCGTTCGACATAGTGTTCTGTCGCAATGTTGCGATTTACTTCACCGAAGAACATCGCACCCAGCTTTTTCGGAACATCCAGAAATCCATGGCAAAAGATGGGGCACTGATCATTGGCAGTACTGAATCGCTAACCGGGTTGTGCCCTGATCTCGAGTCGAAGCGCTACCTGCGCAGCGTCTACTATCAGCAGCGGCTATCCGTACAGTGAATGCCGGCACGCCGGCACTGGAGGATGTCTCCATAGAAACACCGGAATTAGCATCCGAAACCAGTGTGTGGCATCATAGACAAACAGCTCATGCGCATCTCGGCTCTATCGACCATTCTCGTCGTGCTCTTGCTGATCACAATCGTGCTGCCATCGCTGTGTCTCGCTGTGCCTGCTGAAAGTGCGTGTGCCGGAGCCAGTGAAATACCTGGCCGTTCGCACGGCGATCATTGTCCTGCGTCGCAATCGCCGCTTACCTGCTGTCAGGTGGATCATCAAATTGCGATGACGGTGCCGGTCGCAAACCTGTCAGTCTCTCCTGCACTTATGTCTGACTTTATTAGCGATGCAGATGACAACCCAGCCAATGCCGTCGCGCGCTTCGCCGCCGCGAGAGAGTTCACGCCGCAGCCTCTCACTGTCTTGCGCATCTGATTCCCTCACTCCGTGAAATCTTGATTCGCGCCGCACTGCCTGTGTGCTCGGGCCCGTGCGCATCGACGCAACTCTTCAAACCGAGCAGAGGAGTGGGATGTCTGTTCGCCACCACTTTTATCTTTTCGTTTTTGCTCTAACGACAATTCATAGCGGATGGGCGCAGTCGGATCCAGCCTCTGATCGGAACAATCCGAATGGTCAGGAGCAGAGGCCTACGTCTGACTCGCAAATGCCGGGTATGGATCACAGGCCCATACCCGGGATGAATATGAACATGACCCAAACGCCGGCAACGTTCATAGACGAAATTTTGCATCACAGCACGTCCGGAACCAGCGCCGAGCCGAACTCCACCCCGATGCCCATGCTCATGACAAGGAAAGGCCAGTGGATGCTGATGTTCCATGGTGTCGTATTTTTAAATGCGATACAGCAGAGCGGGCCGCGCGGCGCAGACAAAGTATTTTCTACGAACTGGTTCATGCCTATGGCGCAGAGACGACTCGGTCCCGGAACACTGACGCTGCGAACGATGGTCAGCCTGGAGCCAGCCACTATCACCCAGCGCTATTACCCGGAACTGTTTCAGCAAGGCGAGACGGCGTTTGGGAGGCCGATCGTCGATGGTCAACACCCGCACGATTTCATCATGGAGTTGGCCGCACTCTACGACGTGAGGCTCGGCGAAAATAGCTTGCTGTCTTTTTATGTGGCGCCGACAGGTGATCCCGCGCTTGGGCCGACTGCGTATCCCCATCGGGCTTCTGCATCCGAGGATCCGATCGCTGCTCTCGGACATCATTTGGAAGACTCGACGCACATCGCGGCGGATGTGATCACCGCCGGATTTACTTACAAGATTGCGCGAGTTGAAGCCTCGGGATTCCACGGACGAGAACCCGACGAATTTCGCTGGGACATCGACTCCGGCAAAATCGATTCGTGGTCGGTGCGTGCGACGGTTAACCCTGCTCACAACTGGAGCGCGCAATATTCCTTCGGGCACCTCACCAGTCCGGAGGCACTCCATCCCGACGAAGATATCGACCGTATGACAGCCTCGGTGATGTATAACCGTCCGACAGCTCGGGGTAATTGGGCAAGCACATTGCTTTGGGGACGGAACCATACTTCCGATGGACTCGTGTGGAACGGCTATCTGGCTGAATCGACACTGCGATTTGCAGAGCTGAATTATGTGTGGACCAGGATTGAAAACGTGGATCGCACCAGCGAACTTTTGCTGCGTAATCAGTTCGAGCCATCTGACTTTCAGGAAAGCATCATCGGCCGAGTGCAGGCTTATACCGGAGGCTATGAGCGCGACATCAATTTGATTCCACACCTCGCCACGGGCATTGGCGCCCAGTTCACTCTCTACACAACACCGGAAACGCTGCGGGCCGAATATGGAAGCCATCCGGTAGGCGGCGTTGTGTTCTTGCGACTACGCCCATTTGGAAAGACGCGATGAGAGACGATCTCACGACCGTATGATGAAGGTCACAGCCTGTACCCTCGGCACATGAATGAGGATGTGCTGGAGACCCGGGCGTTCACGATTTACACAAATGCAACGTGAGTGGTAGATAGATGCTCTAATCGTTCTGACCGGAGCTGCTGCCGAAAGGGGGCGTATGCATTGTCGATCGGTAATGATCTTCTCGGTGCTGGTGATTGCCGTTATGTATTTCACAGAAACGCCGGCGTATGCACAAAAGTTCACTTGTGCGTCGAACAATAACCAATATCAAACGTGCCAGATTCCTGGCCGCGGAAATCCGCAGAGTGTGCAGATGGTTCGTCAATTGAGCCAAACGCCATGTGTTCAGGGGCGAAGTTGGGGAACGCGAGGCAACCAGGTGTGGGTCGATAAAGGATGCCGGGCCGAATTCGCGATTGGGGGACCCGGCTACGGTGGTCCGGGATACGGCGGGCGTCCTCCCTATGGCGGCGATTATCACGGTGGACCTCCGAGGGGCGGACCACCTGCCTATTACGCCGGAAGCTTCAGCGGGGGACGGAGCAATTGCACGTCGGGACGGGGTGCCGGGCCGGTCTACTGCCAGAGTGGCGGCGCATTTCGATATGCGAATCCGATTCGAGTAAATAACGCCTGCGTACAGAATCGAACGTGGGGCGTTTCTCAATACGGATTATGGGTTGCGAATGGCTGTAGCGGACAATGGGAGATCAAGAGGTAATTCAGTCATATTCACTGAAATCGAGGAACGGCGAGTGGCACATCGCGACATGTGTTGCTCGCCGTTGCGCATTACGGGCGCATAAAGCGCATCAAGGAATTGATTTGGCGTGCTGTGAACTCCAAGTTGTCCGGCGTTTAGCGCGGGACCATCCCCCAAGGGCGTTCAGCACGAATTGGGCATCGCATACTACCGAACTGGAAAACTGGTTGCTGCCGGAGGAACAACATGCAGGAATCTTGGCTGAGTGCTGGCAACAAGTTCCGTTCAGCGCCGGGCAGGAAATGTTTGCCTGCGCTGTTACTCGTGCTCCTCTCGGTGGCGGCTTTTGGACAATCACAACCCGAAAGCCGCACTCCGAGTACAAATCTCGATCAGATCCTCAGCTACATCCACACGGGATGGGATTCCCTTGCACGCTCGACTAGTTCGTGCCGCGGTATTCCTGACTCGAAAGTTGCCGCCGCTCCCGTCGTTTATTTGCCTGCCGATTTTCCAATGCCGAAAGATCTTGAGCAAATGCAACACGACTGTCGGGTGACGGTTGCGCATCTTCCCCAGGTGATCCACCAACTTGGAGCCACGGATCTCGACTCAATTCATCCCCCTGGGTTGCTCTATCTCAAGAACAAATATGTTGTCCCGGGTGGACGCTTCAACGAAATGTATGGATGGGACAGTTACTTCATCATCCGCGGCTTGTTGCGCGATGGACGGCTGGAACTGGCGCGCGGAATGGTGGACAACTTCTTCTTCGAGATTGAGCACTACGGCGCCGTACTCAATGCAAATCGTACGTACTATCTGACGCGCTCTCAGCCTCCCTTTCTCAGTTCGATGGTGATGGCGGTGCACAACGCACAGAAAGCGGCAGGCAAAGACGATCGAGCGTGGCTCGAGACGGCCTACGAGTACGTCAAGCGCGACCACGACATGTGGACGAGAGCTCCACACCTCGCCGGTAACACTGGGCTCTCTCGTTACTACGATTTTGGCGACGGTCCTGCGCTGGAAGCATTGCAGGACGAAAATGATATCTACCGGCAGGTGGCCACATACTTCCTTCTGAATCCCGCGTCGCCGAGGAATCTTGTGGAAGAGCCGGATGCTCCGTCGGCGAAGGCGCCCGGATCAAGTTACGCGGTGCGAGTCTGCAATAAGGGCTCGGAGTCATCCTGCGAACCCTCGCGCTATATAAGGTTGAAAGCCGATTACTACAAGGGAGACCGATCGATGCGTGAGTCGGGATTCGACGTCTCCTTTCGCTTCGGAGCGTATGGCGCCGCCACGCATCACTTCGCACCAGTGTGCTTAAACAGTCTTCTATTCAAGACCGAAAAAGATCTCGAAGAAATGAGCCGGATCCTCGGCAAGGAAACCGAGTCAACCCAGTGGGCAAAACTTGCAGAGGCTCGCAAGCAGTCTATCCAAAAGTACCTGTGGGACGAGCAACGAGGACTTTTCTTCGATTACAACTTCGATGATAGGCAGAGATCGACCTATCGTTATGCGACAACTTTTTATCCACTATGGGCCGGGCTGGCGACTGACGCGCAAGCCAGGGCGATAATGACGAATCTTGGGCAATTCGAAAAACCGGGCGGCATCGCGATGAGTTTGCAGGAGACGAAGGCTCAGTGGGACTATCCTTTCGGCTGGGGGCCGATCCAGTTGCTGGCCATCGAAGGCATGCGCCGTTACGGTCACAATGTGGAAGCGGACCGGGTATCTGTGGAGTTTCTCTCGATGGTGATGGAGGATTACCATCGCGACGGGACAATCCGCGAGAAATATGACGTTGTGACCCGGTCTTCCGAGACGAACGTGAAAGCAGGATATGCCGCGAACGTCATTGGCTTTGGCTGGACGAATGCCGCCTTCGTTGAGTTGCTGCACTCGCTTCCCGCGGAGAAGGTCGCTCATCTCGAGGATGAGATTCCGTCGGCAGCTTCCCGCTGATCCGGCGTTTGACATATCTTTCAAGGAGAACGAATGAAGGCAGCTTTCCGCGCTGTGGCTACGCTGTTGCTACTGAGCCTCACAGTGGCTGCACCATGCAAAGCCCAGCAGAATGAGCCGTCTCCGTCTCTCGCGAATTTTCCTTTCGAAAACACTGTCCCGCTCAAGATCATCCGCGAAGCAATTCCTTCTCGGCCATTTAGCGTCGTAGGTCCGCGGGGCGCGATCCTTGGATTGCAGGACGGCTCCTTCGAAGCATGGATCTTCCCGTGGAAGATTTTCAGCAATCTTCGCATCAGTGCGAAGATGAAGGACTATCCCGTACCTATCGATGTGAATGAGCAGGCAGCGGCGATCGAAGTGCGGCCGGATCACACGACCATCACCTTCTCGCACGCGAACTTCACTATTCGCGAAGTTCTGTTTGCGCCTCACAAAGCGCCGGAAGGAGCTGGGGTTCTAGCATTTTTTCAGGTTCAGGCCGTGCTGCCCATGACGCTGACGTTTCAGTTCACTCCGGAGATGAAGCGCATGTGGCCAGCATCCTCGGATGACTATTCAGCCGCGGATTGGGTGAAGACGCCGACAGGCGGATTTTATGCCTTGCATTTAAGTTTTCCAGATCAGGCTGCGGCCGTTGAGATGCTTGGAGCTGAGCCGGGCATTCTCGCTCCCTACCAGGAGCGCGCGAAGACTTATCCGGCGCAATTCATCCTGCATTTCGATCCCGCCCGCGACGGTGACAAGCTTTATCCACTGATCTTGACGATGTCAGATACCCTCGCTAATGCGAGTACAACTGCACTGGCTCACAATCTTGATGCGCTCGGGCAATCGGTACGATCCTTATACGAAGGCACTGCCGCCTATTACAAAGATTTCCTGGCGCGGCATCTCGCGATCGAAACTCCTGACAAGCAATTCGACGACGCTTTGGCATGGTCGGAAGTGGCTATCGATCAACTAAAAGTTGAGACGACTCCGGGACACCACGAAACCGCATTGGTGGCAGGCATCGATCGATCAGCGGATTCCGCGCGTCCGGGATTTGGCTGGTACTTTGGGCGCGACTCGTTGTGGACGCTCTATGCCGTGAACGCCTACGGCGACTTTCAGCTGACGCGCGACCAGTTGGAATTCCTGATGCATCGGCAGGGCGCGACAGGCCAGATCATCCACGAATGGTCGCAGACTGCCGATATCGTGGATTGGAAAAGTTTGCCGTACCAGTTCGCGTCATCCGACGCGACGCCGCTGTTCCTCATGGCGGCGAACGACTATTTTCAGATCAGCAATGATTCCGCTTTCCTGAAATCACATTGGGATGCACTTCAAAAAGCGTGGCAGTTCGAGACCTCGCACGATTCCGACGGCGACGGCATTTACGAAAACATTGCGGGATCGGGCTGGGTCGAATCGTGGCCTCCGGGAATGCCGCATCAGGAAATTTACCTCGCGGCACTCGACGAGCAAGCCAGCGTCGCATTCGCGAAAATCGCAAAAGCAACCGGCAACATGGAAGTCGCTGCTCAGGCCGAGAAGCGCGCTACGCGCATCGCCACACAAATCGAGAAAGAGTACTTACCTGCTAATGCAAACTTTTACGCGTTCAGCCGGAACGCCAACGGAACTCTGGACTCAAGTCCAACCATCTATCCAGCAGTCGCGGCTTGGGACGGCACTTTCGAATTAGCGCACGCTGGCGGAATGCTGAATCGATGGGCATCGCAGGAGTTCTCCACAGATTGGGGCACGCGCGATCTCAGCCCCACGGTGAATTTCTACGATCCAATCAGCTATCACCAGGGCAGCGTGTGGCCGCTCTTCACGGGATGGGTTTCGCTGTCCGAATATCGCAACGGCCGCAGCCTCTCGGGCTACGCTCACCTGATGCAGAATGCCGACCTCACTTGGGCGCAGAACCTGGGCGCGGTCACCGAGTTGCTTTCGGGAGAGTTCTACCAGTGGCTGGGCCGCAGTACATCGCATCAGTTGTGGTCTTCCGCGATGGTATTCACGCCGACAGTGCGCGGGATGTTCGGATTGGAATGGGACGCTGCCGATAACACTCTGACCGTCACGCCAAATCTGCCGGCGCAGTGGAATGAAGCGAAGATCTCAGGCGTGCCCTTGGGACAATCGCACGTCAATCTCAAGATGCGGAGAAATGGATCGAGTCTCTTGGTACGGATGGCTGGCGGGGGATCCGGAGCGATCAAGCTGCTGTCACGCGCGCCTCAAACGCGCATTGTCAACGGGGAGTTGCGGATCCCACTGCCGGCGGTTGAGGTCGGCATCGATCATGGCTTGCCGATAGCTGGCGCGGTTACTTCGCAAATGAAGATTCTCGATCAGCAGCAGTCGGCGCGGAGATTACGACTGTTGTTGGCTGCGCCAGCGAACAGCCATCAGACTATGTTTCTGCGGGTAAACGATCCAAAGGTTCATCTGAGAACTGATGGCGCGGACGTTTCCACGGATTCGGCCCAACTCCGGATTGAGTTCCCGGCAGGCAATGGATATGTCGAGAAAACAGTGACACTCTCGTGGTAGTCGCGCCGGCTCCATCTCCGCGGAGCCGCATCTTCCACGATAAAGTCGCGCTCATGCGCGGGCCGCTCGTACGTTTGCCTTGGCGGAGAATCCGCAGCTGACTCGCAAGCAGGCGCTAACGGTCGAGAACGAATCCAGTGGCAGATGGAGAACAGGAGACGTAAAGTTCGCGCCGTTTTTTGCGATCGAGGAAGAAAGCTACTCAACCTATCTGACGCTGCGGACGTCGTAGATCCAAGCTCCTTTGTTGTATCGACCAAGGCCATCCAAAACTCTTGGCGATCTTTGACAGGCTTTTAGGTCACGAGGGCGCCGTAGCCCTGTTAATGCCGAAAAGTCGCTCAGCCGAAGCTGACGGGAAGACCTCGAGTTAACGAGCTTCCCTCGAAGGCCGCTTTGCAGTAATAATCGTAGGCCATTTGTTAGCCGACCAGTCATGACCCAGATGTCACGATGAACCCACCACAATTTCGCGCCGAGAGAGAATTCCAGCCCGATACAACTGCGGATACCAGCGCAGAAGCTAGCTTGCGCAAGCGCTGGACTTATTTGCTGCCCATCATTTTCGCCACTTACAGCCTCGCATATTTAGACAGGGCGAACTTCGGATTTGGTGCAGCAGCCGGGTTGGCAAGCACCCTTCACATTACCGGGCAGGACACATCCCTCCTCGCGGGCTTATTCTTCCTCGGCTATTTCATGTTCCAGGTCCCAGGTGCGATCCTGGCCCGAAAATACAGCGTGCGACGGGTGGTATTCGCGACCCTGATTCTGTGGGGAGTTTTTGCGACCTTCACCGGCGTCATCCGGCAGTTCTGGGTTCTCGCGCTCGATAGGTTTCTTCTCGGTGTGGCGGAAAGCCTGGTGTTCCCCGTCATGCTCCATCTATTGACGCAATGGTTCACTCGGGCTGAGCGTTCGCGCGCCAACGCCATCCTGATGCTTGGCAATCCGGTCACTCTGTTGCTGATGTCGCCGCTCACCGGTTACCTCATTCAGAAACTGGGCTGGCAAACGACATTCGTCGCGGAAGGCATCCCCTCGATCCTATGGGCCGTGGTTTGGATTGTCGTAGTTCGAGATCGTCCATCTGATGCAAAATGGCTGGATCCACGAGCGGCGGAAAAGCTGGAAGACCAATTAACACGGGAGCAGATTGAGCTGGCTCCAGTGGGAGTGGCGTATAAGGCATTCCTCCGCCCGGACGTGCTTCTACTTGCAGCTCAGTATTTCTGCTGGAGTTTGGGCGTTTATGGATTCGTCCTGTGGTTGCCGACGATCGTGCGCAAAGGTGCGGAACTTTCGATGGCAGGGACGGGATTGCTTTCGGCCCTGCCCTATCTGGCTGCGATCGTGCTGATGCTCATCGTCTCGCATATTTCGGACAAAACCCAGAAACGCCGCTCTCTGGTTTGGCCATTATTAATGATGGCCGGTATTGCCCTGACCGGCTCGTTCTTCCTGGCCGAGCGGAGCTTCACTCTCACCTTTGCCTGCCTGGTCATTTGCGGTGCCGGCATCTATGGGCCGTACGGGCCGTTCTTCGCCATCATTCCCGAGCGGCTACCTCGCAATGTCACCGCCGAGGTGCTCGCATTCGTCAATAGTTCTGGCGCGCTGGGGGGATTTTTTGGAAGCTACCTGGTGGGTTTGTTGCAGGCGACCACAGGAAATGCTCGTGCCGGTTACTTGCTGATGTCGTTTTCGCTCATCTTTTCCGCGATACTTATGCTGTTCCTGCGAGATGCTGGGACGGTTCGGCGCACTGCGAGTTCTTAACAACAAACACCATGAGCGACCATACAGGATCGATTTCCGCCAGGCAGGTATTGGAAAGCGAAGCATCGCTGCTCAGTGATGTATCCACGCACGCGAAAGGGCCGGAAGGCTCGCTGCCCATCGCTGCGGAGATGTTGCTGACGCAACCTTCGGGCAATCTGTTCGGCCTGAGTCAGAATGCAGGTATGGGGTGGGAGCTGTCGCGGGTGCTCGATCCCGAGTTTTTGATTCTGAGCACGCACGGAGGAGTGAGGGCACCCGATGGAACTCCCATTGCGCTTGGGTTTCATACCGGACATTGGGAAGTTGGACTGCTTGTAGCCGAGGCGGCACGCGAGTTGCGCAGCCATCGAGCGATTCCGTTTGCCGGCGCTTGCACCGATCCATGCGACGGGCGTACGCAAGGCACTGCCGGGATGCTCGACTCGCTGCCGTATCGCAACGACGCGGCGATCGTGCTGCGACGGTTGATGCGATCACTACCCACACGGAAGGGTGTAATCGGCGTTGCCACGTGCGATAAGGGTCTGCCGGCCATGTTGATGGCGCTTGCGTCATCCGGTTCTTTGCCGAGCATTCTCGTGCCGGGCGGAGTCACCCTGTTGCCAGAAAACGGGGAAGACGCAGGGAAAGTTCAGACCATCGGAGCACGATATGCGCAAGATCAGATTACACTCGAGTACGCAGCCGAGGTCGGATGTCGCGCTTGTGCAACTCCTGGGGGCGGTTGCCAGTTTCTCGGCACAGCCGCAACTTCACAGGTCGTGGCCGAAGCGCTGGGCCTTTCGCTAACTCACTCTGCGCTGGCGCCCTCTGGTCAGGCCGTTTGGCTCGATGCAGCTGCACGCTCGGCTCGCGCCATCTTGCGGATGACCCAACTTGGGATAGGCACGGCTGACATCTTGACCGATGCGGCAATCCGCAACGCGATGGTGGTGCACGCCGCGTTCGGAGGATCGACGAATCTTCTGTTACACGTGCCCGCAATTGCGCATGCCGCCGGATTGACCCGTCCATCCGCCGCAGATTGGGCTGCGGTCAATCGCGCTGTTCCACGGTTGGTGGACGCGCTACCGAATGGGCCCAACAATTTCGCAACTATTCAGGTGTTTCTCGCAGGCGCGGTGCCGGAAGTGATGCTCCATCTGCGAACCGCGGGCCTGCTCGACTGCAACGTGCGCACCGTGACCGGAACAAGCTTGGATGAGAACCTCAACTGGTGGGAACAGAGCGAGCGACGTCGCGAACTGAAGAAGAGGTTACACGAGCTTGACTCGATCGACGCCAGCCAGGTAATCCTCTCACCGGACGCCGCCCGAGCTAGTGGTTTGACTCCGACCATCTGCTTCCCGGCTGGCAATCTTTCGCCTGAGGGAAGCGTGATCAAGAGCACCGCCATTGATCCTTCGTTGATCGACGAACAGAACACGTATCGCCACACCGGACCGGCCCGCGTTTTTGTCACCGAGCGTGCCGCAATCGACGCGATCAAGCAAGGGCGCTATTTCCAGCGGCGACGTTATTGTATTAGTTTGCGGCGGACCGGCCGGTGCCGGCATGCAGGAGATTTACCAGATCACCTCGGCGCTGAAGGCGCTTCCATTTTGTAAGCACGTAGCCGTACTGACCGACGCGCGGTTCAGTGGTGTTTCGACAGGAGCGTGTGTCGGACATATTTCACCGGAAGCACTCGCTGGCGGGCCGATTGGACGTGTGCGGGATGGTGACACGATAGAAATTGCGATCGATCGCAACGTTTTGCAGGGCACTATTAATCTGGTCGGCGAGGGAGACGAAGTTTTTTCCGCCGAAGAGGGCAGCCGGCGCCTGGCCCAACGTTCGCCACGACACGATCTCAGGCCCCATCCCGATCTTCCCGACGACACCAGATTGTGGGCGGCATTGGTCCAGGCCTCCGGAGGCGTTTGGGGAGGATGTGTTTATGATGTGCATGCGATTCTCGAACAACTCGAGCGAGGCGCCGCAGCACAAAAGCGCAACTAGCTACTTATCCTGAATCGAAAAGAAGAGGCTTGGCAGCGTGAAACTCTACCGAACGACCAAAGGCGCATTCATCGAGGACAGCGACCGATTCTATCTAGTCTCCACCTTGCCTTCGCCCCACGATTGGGATGAACTGCTTCGCGACCCTGACCTGCACAGCCGTGCTGGATCGGCGATTCGCAACGGCACGCCGACCGCGTTTGATCCTGCTACCATTCTTGCCCCGGCTGTCAGCCAAGAGGTGTGGGCAGCAGGCGTCACCTATTTCTCCAGCCGACGAGCGCGAATGGAGGAGAGCAAAGACGCCGGCGGCGGCGATTTTTACGATCGTGTCTACGCGGCGGAACGTCCCGAACTGTTTTTCAAAGCGACCGGGCGCCGCGTCGTTGGGCACGGCAAGGCGGTGCGGATCCGATCTGACGCAAAGTGGTCGGTCCCTGAGCCGGAGTTAACTCTCTTTGTGAATCCGCAGGGCGTGATCGCCGGTTACACGATTGGCAATGACATGAGCTCGCGCGATATTGAAGGAGAGAATCCTCTCTATTTGCCGCAGGCGAAAGTTTATGACGGCAGCTGCGCTATAGGTCCCTGCATTCTGCTTTCGCCGGCGCCATCCCCCGAGACAAAAATCGAATTGGAAATCTCGCGCAATGGCAAGGTGGCATTCGCGGGCAGCACGTCTCTGGTTGAGCTCAAGCGCGAGTTGACGGAGTTGGCGAAGTTCTTGTTTCGCGACAGCAGTTTCCCCGACGGAGTCTTCCTGATGACGGGGACAGGCATCGTTCCCGGTGATGACTTCACACTCGCCAGCGGTGACTCGATACGAATCCGTATCGACGGAATAGGCACGTTGGAAAACTTTGTCGGATGACTTGGAGCTTAGCTATTTTGTCCGCCTCGCGTCCACTCACCATTTACCAATCGCAGGATGCCGAGAGAGTTCGATCGTTGTAACTCCGGTGGAAGCGCCGCGTCCGGAAAATCCTGATAGCAGACCGGCCGCACGAATCGAAACATGGCTTGTGTGCCAACCGAAGTTGAGCGGCCGTCTGAGGTAGCGGGGAATGGGCCTCCGTGAACCATCGCATGACAGACTTCGACACCTGTAGGAAAGCCATTGAAGAGGATGCGGCCAACCTTGGTTTCCAGCACTCGAATGAGTTCGTGGGCGTTCGCAAGATCTTCTTCGGTGCCGTGAATCGTGGCCGTCAGGTGGCCGTGCATTTCCTGCGCTGCTTTCAAAAGGTCGTGCTCCCGGCCGTAGTGCACGAGCAGTGTTGTCGGCCCGAAAACTTCCTCGCCCAGATCCGGATGCTTTAGAAATTCCTCGAGCGAGATGCCGAAGATCGTTGGCAGACCCGCGGCACAATTCTGTTCAATGGCGGCATCGCTGCGGGCAATCAATTCCGCTTTTCCGTCGGCCACTCTCTGCTCGATGGACTTGTTGTACTTCCCCGCGATGCCGTGCGTCAGCATGCCATGCGCGCCAAGTTTACTGACGCCGTTCCGTAGAGCGTCGACAAATTCAGTACTGTGATCCTGCGGAACAAATACCATCCCCGGCTTCGTGCAGAATTGACCGGAACCGAGTGTGAATGATCCTTGAAGTCCTTGGGCAATTTGCGAGCCGCGCTCCCGCAAAGCTCCGGGCAGAACAAACAGAGGATTCGTACTACCCATCTCAGCAAAACAGGGGATCGGCTCTGGTCTCTCGGAAGCCAGACGCATCAATGCCTGTCCGCCACTCGCCGATCCGGTGAAGGCGATTGCCTTGATGAGAGGATGCTTCGCCAGCGAGATACCGACCTCGATTCCGGCGTCGAAAAGAAGAGAGAACACTCCGGCGGGCAGCCCACTTTCCTTGATCGCCTCCTGCACCGTTTGTCCGACTAATTCACTGGTTCCCGGATGTGCGGGGTGGGCTTTGACAATCACGGGATTTCCGGCCGCAAGGGCCGACACCGTGTCGCCTCCAGCCACTGAAAATGCGAGTGGAAAATTACTTGCGCCAAAGACCGCTACAGGTCCCAGGGGACGGAACATAGAACGTACATCCGGACGCGGTAGGGGCTTTCGCGCGCGGTCAGCCTCGTCGATGCGGGCGTTCACCCATGAGCCCTCTTCCAGCACCTCGGCAAAGAGTTTCAGCTGACCCGTGGTCCGTGCAAGTTCTCCCTGCAACCGCGGCAAGGGCAGTCCAGTTTCCAGATTCGCTCGGTCGGTGATGGAGCTGCCGCGCTCAGCAAGTTTCTCGGCAATTGTGCGCAGCAACGCAGCACGGCGCTTGCCGGAGAGCCCCGAAAATACTCCGAAGGCGCTTGCCGCAGACTCAGCCGCATTCTCGATGTCTGCGCCGGTAGCCGAGTAATAGAACGGGTCCAGCGGAGAACCAGTGACGGGATTAATCCCGCGAAATTCCGCCCCGCGCCGCTCAGGCATCTGCCCTGCAACCAGGGAAACTCCCGACAGCTCAAGCCCATGAATCGTCATTAAGACACCCTCGGCTTCGAATGATATAGATTTTTTGGCGAGTTCAGGTCGCATGACACCAGCATAGTGAAATTGCGATTTCTTTGATCGCGGAGGATCGCCTTGCACTTCGAGCTTCTCTATCGATGTACAATCCGCAACCTTCCTCATATCATAATGGCGCGTTTCCGTTCACAACGATAATAGGAGCTGCGTCCGCATGTCTTATCCGCGCATCCGTGTGGTATTGCGTAGTGTCGCTTGCTTAGCCGTCCTCTGTGTTCTCGTAATCTCAGTATCTGCGCAACAAAAGACTACATCCGAATTGCCGTACATGAATCCGGCGCTACCGATGGCACAGCGCGTGAAGGATCTCATCGGTCGCATGACTTTAGAAGAGAAGGTCTCGCAAATGCAGGACCACTCGCCGGCAATCCCGCGCCTGGGTGTGCCGAAGTATGACTGGTGGAATGAGGGTTTGCACGGAGTCGCTTTCGCCGGCTACGCGACGAATTTTCCGCAAGTGATCGGCATGGCTGCCACCTGGGACACGGACATGGTGCACACGATGGCGCAGACCATCTCCACCGAGGCGCGTGCCAAGTACAACGAGGCCATGCGCAACGATGATCATGAGATGTTTTTTGGTCTCACTTTCTGGGCGCCGAACATCAACATCTTTCGCGACCCGCGATGGGGACGCGGCCAGGAGACCTACGGTGAAGATCCGTTTCTCACCGGGCGCATGGCCGTGGCCTTTGTTACCGGCATGCAGGGCCAGGATTCCAAATATCTGAAAGTAGTTTCCACTCCCAAACATTATGCCGTGCACAGCGGTCCCGAGCCTCTACGCCACGGTTTCAACGTGGATGTCTCGCCACACGATCTTGAAGATACTTACCTTCCAGCGTTTCGCGCGGCGGTGAGTGAGGCGCGCGCTCAGTCGGTGATGTGCGCCTACAACGCAATCGACGGTGCGCCCGCATGCGCTAACACGATGCTTCTGCGGGATCACTTGCGCAACGCCTGGCGCTTCAATGGATATGTGGTCAGCGATTGCGCTGCCGTTGCCGATGTCAATACTGGCCATCATTATGCGGCCGACATGGCGCATGCAGCTGCGGCCGCGGTGAAAGCTGGCACCGATCTCGAGTGCGGATTCCGCCAAGGCCAGGCTTTTCCCGCGCTTGCTCAGGCTGTCCATGAAAATCTCGTGAGTGAGGCCGATCTGGACACCGCACTCACGCGTCTTTTCCGCGCACGTTTTCAGCTGGGCATGTTCGATCCACCTTCCAGCTTCGCCTATGGGCGAATTCCTTTCAGCGAGGTTAACTCGCCTGAGCATCGAAAGCTCTCGCTAAAAGGAGCCCGAGAATCGATGGTTCTGCTGAAGAATGCGGATCACGTGCTCCCTTTGAAATCGGGTATTGCGAGCATTGCGGTGGTCGGTCCAACAGCTGAGTTAGTGCAATCTTTGCAAGGCAATTACAACGGACCGCCGCCTTCGCCGGTTTATCCGCTCGAGGGAATTGAAAAGCGATTTTCCTCCGCGCATGTCGCCTATGCGCAAGGATCCAGTCTGGTGGAAGGGCTGGCGATGCCGATCGAGCACACTGCGCTTCATCCAGCCAGCGGTTCCGGCTACGGCCTCACTGGCGAATACTTTAATAACCAGGATCTGAGCGGCACACCGGTGCTGACGCGAACTGACCGGAACGTAAATTTCAACTGGGATAAAGTTGTGCCTGTCTCCGGTCTGCAGCGCAACAATTACTCGGTCCGCTGGAGTGGCAACTTCATTCCGCCTGCGCCGGGCGATTACAAACTCGGCGTTCGCGTCAATTACTGTTATGCGTGTGAAAATGCGGAAGGATTCCGGCTCTACCTGGACGACAAACTGCTCGTCTCCAGTAGCAAGGACGAGAAGACCCCCGAACGAGGTACGGTCATCGATGCCGCCGTCCATTTCACGGACACGCAGCCGCATCCTATCCGTCTGGAGTATCTGCACGGTACCGGAAGCGCTGGCATCGACTTGACCTGGCTAGCGCCCGCGGCAGTGCTACGCGAGGAGGCCGTTCGCGCTGCGCAGCAGGCGGATGTGATCATCGCGACCGTGGGTCTTTCGCCGTCACTGGAAGGCGAAGAGATGCCGGTCAAACTCGAAGGCTTCAGCGGCGGCGATCGTACCAGCATTGATCTGCCGGCAGCGCAGGAGGATCTTTTGAAAGCGCTCGCCACCACCGGTAAACCTCTCGTCGTTGTCCTGCAGAACGGCAGCGCTCTGGCTGTTAACTGGGCAGAGGAACACGCGAACGCGATTCTTGAAGCCTGGTATCCGGGAGAAGAAGGTGGAACCGCGATTGCCGAGACGCTGGCAGGGGACAATAATCCCGCTGGACGTCTTCCTCTAACGTTCTACTCTTCGCTCAGTCAGGTCCCAGCCTTTGAGGAGTACGCGATGAAGGGGCGCACTTATCGATACTTTGATGGCAAACCCCTGTATGGCTTCGGGTACGGTCTCAGCTACACGACTTTCGCATACAGCAATTTGAAGGTCCCAACTGCAGTCGCAGCCGGCAAGCCGCTGGCGGTTACCGGCGCGGTCAAGAACACTGGTACAACAGCGGGCGATGAAGTTGTGGAAGTCTACCTCACACAACCGAAATCGGCCGAGACGCCACTTCGGATTCTTGCTGGATTCAAGCGCATACATTTGGAGCCAGGTCAGTCGACGAATGTCAGCTTGACGGTTGATCCACGCTCGTTAGGCCAAGTTGACGCGAAGGGGAATCGAGTCGTAGTCCCGGGTGAATACGTCGTATCGCTAGGCGGATCGCAACCGGAGGAGTCCTCGTCGGTTCAAACCAGCAAATTCAAGGTGACAGGAAAAGCGGTGCTACCGAAGTAAATGTTTCGGAAAAGACAGGGCACTCGGTCTCAATGAAAGAGTGCCCTGTCGTTTTACTGCTTTGTCTCTTCTGCTATCACCCAGAATTGCCTGCCGAAGGGATTGAATTGGCTCCGAACCACGGTGGCGGTCGTCAAACTCACATCGTTCGGGCTATTTTTCGAAACCTCACGTGAATGTCTTCGCGCCCATCGAGTTGTTCTCATCGGGCAGCTTGCTGTTGTTGTTATAAGTAAAGGTCGCACTGAGCGCTCGCAAACACAAGTTCCCGCTTAGAACGTTTCGCCCGAGAGCAGTCATCGACTCTGCAGATCAGTCGGGAGATCCGGCAGGGAGCATAGTATGCTGCGACCGCCTACTCATTCGCGTTCTTAGTTCACTGTGATTCCATTCCAGCCTCTGTAAAATGTAAACATTTCCCTGCCATCACACTTGGAGCTCTGCAAGTACACGAACCTGCCGATCGAAGACTCGGGCGACTTCAGATAGTCAGGTTGTGCTGTTTGCAAACCTGTTGCGAAAAATAGCTCCCGAAGACTTA
>CAVRWV010000011.1:0-13383 GCA_963724985.1 Terriglobia bacterium
GGAGGGGGTATCCGGTACCGGTACAGACTGGGCACATACCTGACACTGTGATTCGCGAAGCGAGGCATGTAGAACATGGCATGCCTTGGAAAGCGAGCAGTGTGATGGAAGAAAAGCTGCGTTTGTGTTGGAGTATGAGCAGGATGAGCACACGATGACGGGAGGTGTGCGAGCGCTACGGTGTGGCCCGGGAGACCGGGTATGTGTGGCTGCGGCGATATCGAGGCGATGGGATTGGAAGGATTGCTGGAACGAGACCGGGCTCCGCGGCATCATCCCAATCAGACGCGGCAGAGATCGAGCAACGGCGTGTCGGAGTTGCGGCAGGCGCACATGCGCTGGGGACCGCGCAAGCTGAAGCGCGTCCTGGAGCGGGATCAGCCTGGCCGTGTCTGGCCGGCGGCAGCACCATCGGCGCGCTGTTGCAGCGTGAAGGATTGGTGGTGCCGCGCAAGCATCGACGCAGGACCGCGCCCTATACGGAGCCGCTGGCGCATGCCGATGGGCCCAACCGCGTGTGGTGCGCCGATTTCAAGGGCTGGTTCCGCACCGGCGATGCCACGCGCATCGATCCGCTGACCATCTCCGATGCGCAGCCGCTATCTGCTGCGCTGTCAGGCGGTGGAGAAGACTGACACGGCGCGGGTCGCGGCGATCTTCGAGGCCGCCTTTCGCGAGTACGGTCTGCCACAGGCGATTCGCACCAACAATGGCGCGCCCTTTGCCTCGACCGCCATCGCCGGAACGCATGCATCGTGCCCTGAAGCAGGAAGTCGCCACTCCTCCGGCCAAGGATCGACGAGCGCAACAGCGCCAGTTACAGCGCTTTCGTCTGGAGTACAACCAGGTCCGTCCGCATGAAGCACTGGGGATGCAAACTCCGGCCAGTGTTTATGCGCTCTCCGAACGCGAGTATCCGCACCAGATGCCGCCAGTGGAGTATCCGGAAACGATGAAAGTATGCCCGGTGAAAAGTCACGGTCATTTTCGCTGGAAGCAGCGCGAAGTATTCTTGAGCGAAGTGCTCTGGGGAGAACGAATCGGATTGCTGCCCGTGGATGATCGCTGGTTCACCATTTACTTCGCGCACCTGCCGCTCGCCAGCTTCGACAGTCGGCTGCGGCAAGTTGTGCCGTTGCCCAAGGGCTTCAACGTGGATGGAGCAGGGGAAGAGGACGCCTCCCCTTCCCCTGCACCCCATCCCCTCAACCCCGGCGCAGAAAGTGTCAGGTGTGTCCCCGGTCTAATCTGTCAGGTATGTTCCCGGCTGTTCACAGGACGTTGTATCTACCGGAGCGCGGCTGATGGGCGGAGCGTAGCCGAGACTACCATGCGGACGGCGGAAGTTGTAGTGGCTGAGCCAGGGGAGAGTTGCAGATCGCGTTCTTCGGAGTTGAGGTAGTGGCGAGCGTAGGCCCATTCGCGCAGGGCAGTTTGGATGAAGCGTTCGGCCTTGCCGTTGGTACGTGGGGTGTAGGGGCGGGTGAAGGTGCTGAATGTCGAGTTGGGCACAGGCGGCGCGAAAGTGGCGGAGCGATAGCAGTGAGCCGTTATCGGTGAGCAAGCGGCGAATGGCGATGCCGTGCTGAGCGTAGAAGGCACGGCGGCACGCAGGAAGGCGATGGCGGTGGCGGCGTTTCTGGTTGGGCAGCATGCGGGAGAAAGCGATGCGGGAGTGATCGTCGATGGCGACGTGCAAGTCCTCCCAACCAGCGAACCGGCGGACGGCCACGGCGGCGGCCATCGCCACGACGGCAACCGGCTGAAGCGGGTCATGCCTTGATATCGAGATGCAGCAGATCGCCGGGATGCAGGATGTTCGTAGCGTAAGACGGGCGGGGCGGGATGCAGATGGCGCCAGCGGTTGAGATGGAGCCGGCTGCAGAATGCGACTGACGGTGGCGGGGCTGAGCCCGGTGCGCTGCGCGATATGATAGCCGGGAGACGCTGGCGGCGCAGCTGCATCGACTTGCTGGACGAACTCGGGACGAGGTCGGCCGGGCTGCGATGAGGACGCGAGCAGCGATCGGTCATAGGCTGTTGGCCCAGGGAGCGAGCGGCGCCCACTTGGCGGCGGTTTTGGGTGTGACCTTAAACTCGGCTGCAGCCGAGTTTAAGGTCATCGCCCTGGGAACGAATCGTTTGGCCAGGGCCTCTCGACTACGAAGGCGTAAGTCGGGCATTCTTGTGGATGTCCATTCGGTCTCTCCTGAGGAAGTGATTGCTCATCACAATCAGCTTCTCCGGTTTTGATCGAATGGACAACCTATTGAAACTTCACAGGTACCCTCAAGAGGTGCTTCATGCCCTTCAAACAATGTGAATTCGTCAAAACCAACGGAGTCCGCTGCGGATCTCCCGCCCTGCGCAACTACTTCTATTGCTACTTTCACCGCAACTCCCTGGAACCGACCGCCCCCGCGGGCATGACCAGTTTCAAAGTTCCCGTGCTCGAGGACGCGGAAACCATTCAAGTGGCCATCACCAGGGTTATTCAGGGACTCGCTTACGGCACTATCGACCCGGTCCGCGCCAAGTTCATGCTCTACGGTCTGCAAGTCGCCTCTCATAACCTCAAGCATGCCAACTTCAAGCCTTCTCAGAGAGCCATCGTTACCGACCTTACCCGCGAGATGCTCATGGATCACTACTCGCAGAACCCTCTCTCTCCCAAGCCCGTCGTCAAGAACCGCGAAATCGTCGCTCCCGATCCCCTCCCCGGCCTCGGTCCCGTTCCCAACCACTCAAGCGATAAAACGTAGTAGTTATCGTTTCCACCTGCCGCGGAACTCTCAGGTAACATAGTCCCGCTTCGCAACATCTCTAGGAGAGCTCGCAGGCATGAACCTGATGAATTTTCCAACTCTCGTTTTCATTTTGTCGCTTGCTTTTCTTTACTTGGCGGCGTGGCTCGGCAGTCGTAACAAACGGCGACACCCACTACCGGATGAAGAGCGCGGCGACTTCGATCTCGTGCTCAGCGCGACATTGACGTTGCTCGGGCTTCTGATCGGCTTCACCTTCTCGATGGCGATCAGCCGCTACGATCAGCGCAAGCTTTACGAAGAGGCCGAAGCTAACGCGATCGGCACAGAATATGTACGCGCTGATCTGCTGCCCGCCGCCGATGGTGCAAAGGTGCGTGATCTGCTGAAGAAATACCTCGACCAGCGCTTATTGTTCTACACCACTCGCATTCCTCGGGAACTTGCGAAGGTCAACGCGGACACCGCTGAACTGCAGAACGAACTGTGGTCGGCTGTCCGGCCTCAAGCGGCGGCGCAACCAACTCCGATTACTGCGCTCGTAGTTTCCGGAATGAACGACGTGCTGAACTCGCAGGGATACACCCAGTCGGCGTGGTGGAATCGCATTCCGATTGCGGCTTGGGTGCTGATGGCAGCCATTGCTATCGGCGCTAACCTGCTGATCGGCTATGGCACGCGCTGGACGGATTGGCGGCTACTCCTGATCGTGCCGCTTGCCGTCGCTCTTTCATTTTTCTTGATTTCCGACATCGATAGTCCTCGCGGCGGCGCCATTCGTGTTGCTCCGCGGAACCTGCTGAGTCTTTCGAATTCATTGGCTGCACAGTGATTTCAAAGCTTCAGTGTGCGTCCGAGAGGGGAAGATATATCTGAAAACGAGTATCGCCCGGCTTCGATTCCACCTGCACATTTCCCTGGTGTCGCCGGATGATTCGTTGCACGGTGTCCAAGCCCAGGCCAGTTCCCTCGCCAACTTTTTTGGTGGTAAAGAAAGGCTCGAAAATGTGTGCCTCAACCTCGGAGGGGATTCCTGGGCCGTTATCGCCGATCTCGACCACAACCCTGCCATCTTCACGGTAAGTGCGAATCCGAAGCTGCCCCTTCCCTTTCATCGCGTCGATGGCATTGTCGATGATGTTGGTCCACACCTGGTTCAGCTCGCTTCCAAACGAGTTCACCAGCAACGGCACCGGCTCGTAGTCGCGCTGCACCGTGATCCCCTTCTTCAGCTTGTGATTCAAGATCGTGAGTGTGTTCTCCAGGCTCCTTACCACGTCCACGTTCTGAACGGGAGCCTGGTCCATATACGTGTATTCCTTGATCGCGCGCACCAACTCAGAGATGCGCGATGTGCTGCTTTCGATCTCATTCAACTGATTAGCAATGTCGACAAGCGAAGCAATCCGGACCAGCGCAGCGCGGGCGACATCGGGACCAAGTTTCTCAAAGAGCGCTTCCAGAGTTTCAGGAGGAAACTTCTTGCGCGCAAGATCGGCAGCCAATTGCCAAAGGTCGTTCTGACCATGACTGCGGAGAAGAGAGTCGAGTTCTTCCTCCAGCGTGCTCTGCGTAAGCAGATCGGGTGGCGGATCGTCAGACTTCACCAGCGAATCTTCGAGCTTCTCGATATCGGCACGCTGTTCTGGCGTCAGGTTCTTGCGCCCAAGCTCCAGGCTCGCGTCGCGGATGCAGAAGAGGGTCTCTCGCAGCTGGCTGGCGGCGCGTTTGGCCGCCGACGCAGGATTATTCAGCTCGTGCGCCAATCCCGCAGAAAGTTTCCCGAGAGCAGCAAGCCGGTCGCGCTGCTGCTCCATGCGCGTGACTTCCCGGATTCGATCCGACATCAGCCCGACCAGGCGTTTCGCCAGCTCCGGCATCTTCTGCACGAGATCGGGAAACTTGGCCGCTGGGAATCGCAGCACTCGTCCGTCAGTGATCGCACGCCCCGTCACAGTGAACTGCTTCATGCGGGAAAACGGCAGCGTTCCCGTAATGTCGCCAGGCTCCAGCGTAAAGATGAATATCTCGCCGCCCAATTCACCGCGCCCCTGCAACTGCCCGTCCAGCACGACATACATCGCATCCGCGGGGTCACCTTGTCGCGAGTACGTCTCGCCGGCTTTGAGCTGCATCTCGTCCGTCATGCCGAGAAACCAATCAAGCTGATCATCAGGAAGATCGGTGAACTCCGATACTTTGCGCAATTCGGTCTTGTCAGCCATTTATACCTTGCTCAAATACTGATGGATGAATTGCACCGCGACCGAGCCCTCTCCCACGCCAGAGGCGACACGTTTCACCGAACCATGGCGAACATCGCCGACCGCGAAGATACCGGGAACATTGGTTTCCAGCAAGAAAGGATCGCGTTCCAGACTCCATCCCTTCGGATGATCACCGTCACGAATCAGGTCGGGACCGGTCAAAACGAATCCGCGTTCGTCGCGCTCGACGACTCCAGAAAGCCAGTCCGTTCTCGGCAACGCTCCTATAAAGATGAACATAGAAGTTGCCGGAACACGTTCAACTTTGTTTGTGTCCGAACAAAGCACCGATACTTCTTCCAGGTGCGTGTCGCCGTGTACTTCAGCGACGCTGGCATGCGACCAAAGCTGAATATTCGGTGTTGCTTTGATCTGATCGATCAGGTATCGCGACATGGTGCTGGAGAGCGAGTCGCCGCGCAGCAGCATTACGACTTTGTCCGCGTACTTCGAGAAGTTCATCGCCGCCTGGCCAGCGGAGTTTGCACCGCCGACCACGTAAACGATTTCGCCCTTGCACGACAGCGCTTCGGTCGTCCCGCCGCCGTAATAGACGCCTGCGCCTTGCAGTCGATCGATTCCGGGAGCCGCCAGCCGGCGCCACTGCACGCCAGTCGCAACCATCAACGCGTGACAGGAGATTTCCTCGCCGTCAGCCATCTTGATGAAGCGATACGGATCTTCCGCTCTGACCGACACCACTTCCTGCGGCGCCAGGATTTCAACCCCGAAACGCTGTGCCTGGACGACGGCGCGACGCGCCAACTCTCCGCCACTCAAACCGCTCGGGAATCCAAGATAATTCTCAATGCGCGAACTCATTCCGGCTTGGCCGCCGGGCGCTTCCTTCTCGATGATGACCGTATTCAAACCTTCAGAGGCGCCGTAAACGGCCGCCGCCAGTCCCGCCGGACCACCACCGACAATGGCGAGGTCATAGAAATTAGTTTGCGCGCGTGTTCGCAAGCCCACTTTCTGCGCGACTTCCGCCGGCACGCTTTCCAGCAGCTTGGTGCCATCGGGAAAAAGTACAACTGGGAGATTGTGTATCTCCGGACCCAGAGCTTCCATCAATCGCTTGGTCTCGGGATCGTTTGCTGCGCCCTCGATGTCGATCCACTGATATGGAACGCGATTGCGCGCCAGGAAATCCCGCAGCTCATAAGACTTCGGCGACCACCGCGTGCCCAGCACACGAATCCCCTGGAACGCGGGATGGTAGGAAGCTTTCCAGTCGTCCAGCAGATCGTCGAGCTGCGGATACAAATGCTCCGTCGGCGGGTCCCACGGCTTCAAGAAGAAGTAGTTGATGCTCGCCTCGTTAATCGCACTGATCGCGGCGCTCGTATCGGCATAGGCGGTCAGCAACGCACGCTTCGCGTCCGGGAATATGCGCATTCCTTCGAGCAGAAATCCCACGCCATCCATGTTCGGCATGCGTTGATCCGCCAGCATCAAAGCCACGCTGTCATTGCGCAACTTCAACTGCTTCAGCAGGTCCAGCGCCGCCTCGGGAGAGTCACTCCCGATCACGCGATAGTCGGCTCCATATTGCGACCGCAGGTCGCGCTCAATCGCTCGCAATACGTCGCGATCGTCGTCAACGCTCAGAAGAACAGGTTTCGCCATATAAGTCCCAGATTAAAGTAAGGATTCAGACGTTCAGATGCCCCGACGTCTTGTTAGATACAGATAACCGCTCAGTGGTCGCTGAGTTATACGTTTTGGCAGAAAAATACGCCTAATTCTCTACGAGGCTACCAGTTCTTCTTGCGCCGCCGTTTCCTGTTTACGTGACGAGCCAGGTAACAGGTTCTTCAAAGTAACGTACAAGACTGGGATGAACAGCAGGTTCAGCACCGTGGAAAACAACATGCCACCAACGATCGCTGTTCCTACCGAGTGGCGGCCCAGCGCTCCTGCACCGGTCGCGAAATAAAGCGGCAGTACGCCAAGAATGAACGCGAACGAAGTCATCAGGATCGGACGCAAGCGTAGTTCGGCAGCCTCAATCGCAGCGTCGGTGATGCTGCGGCCTCGTTCGATCAGTTGTTCGGCGAATTCTACAATCAGAATCGAGTTCTTTGCCGAGAGACCGATCAGCATGACAAGTCCAATCTGCACGTAAACGTCATTCACGAGGCCGCGAGCGAAGACGAACAGCAATGCGCCCAGAACGGCCATCGGCACGGCAAGCAAGATGATGAACGGCAGCGCGAAGCTTTCATACTGCGCAGACAGCGTGAGGTACACGACCAGCAGACCGAGCGCAAAGATGACGATGGCCTTGCCGCTGGCTTCTACTTCTTCCAAAGCCAGCCCGGTCCAACTGAACGACATGCCCTGCAACATGTTCTGCCTGGCAAGTTCTTCCATCGCTTTCAGGCCCTGTCCGGAGCTGAATCCGGGCGCAGCCGCACCATCGATTTCCGCCGAGCGGAACAGGTTGTAGTGGTTAATCACCTGCGGCCCGGATGTTTCTTGCAGCGAAACAATATTCGCGAGCGGCACCAGGCCGCTCGTGTCGGAGCGCACATAGTATTGCCGCAGATCGCGCGCTGTCATGCGGAACGGTTGATCCGCCTGCACGTAGACACGATACGAACGATTGTTGAAGTCGAAATCGTTCACGTATTGCGATCCCATGTAGACGCCCAGCGCCTGCGACACCTGGCTAATGGGAACACCCATCGCCTTCGCTTTTGCGCGGTCGATCTGAACCAACTGCTGCGGGTCGTTGGCCGTAAAGCTGGTGAACAGCCCCGTCAAATCCTTTCGCTGACGGCTGGCAGCGACGATTTTGTGCGCGGTATTGTCCAGGTCTTGAAGCGTGTTGCGGCCAAGATCCTGTAACTCGAACTGGAACCCACCAAAGCTGCCGATACCCTGAATCGCAGGGGGCTCAAACGCGACAACGATCGCGCCTGGCACTCCGAACAGCTTGGGCGAAACTCGCGTCACGATTTCAGCAGCCGAATGGCCTTTTCCCTTGCGCTCGTCAATTGGTTTGAGCGGCGCAAAGATCAATCCGTAGTTTGACGAACTTCCTCCAGTCAGGGAGAAACCTGGCACAGCAAAGGTTCCAAACACATCCGGATCGGCACGAAGGATCTCCTCCGCTGCTCGCGACACGTTCGTTGTATAGGTGAGCGAAGCGCCCGGCGGCGCCTGCACCACCACAATGAAATAGTTCTGGTCTTCCTGCGGGACAAACCCAGTCGGCACCCGAAGATACATGTAAGCCGTTAACGCTAACCCGCCCAGGAACAGCACTACCATCACGTACCGGATCTTTAGAATGCCAGTAATAATCTTTCCGTAGACTCTTCCTGTGCCGTGAATCGCGCGATCAATTCCATGGGCGACCGTCCGATAACCCTGCGATAACCACTCGATTCGAGTCCAATCGAAAATCGAGTATTTCTTCTCTTCTCCCCGCAACAGGATGGCCGCAAGAGCCGGCGACAACGTAAGTGCGTTGAAGAGGGAGATTGCGATCGAGAAGGCGATCGTCAGCGAGAACTGCTTGTACAGAATTCCCGTTGTGCCCGGGAAGAACGATACCGGCACAAATACCGAGATGAGCACCAGTGACGTAGCCACGACTGCGCTGGCCACTTCCGACATCGCCACGGAGGTCGCGGTGTGCGGGTCGGTGCCATCTTCGTTGATATGGCGCTGGGCATTCTCGATAACCACGATGGCGTCGTCTACGACGAGCCCCGTGGCCAACGTGATTCCGAACAGAGTCAGCGAGTTGATCGAGAAGCCGAAGATCTTGATGAAGGCAAACGTACCGATTAACGAAACCGGAATCGTGACTGCTGGAATAATGGTGGCGCGCCAATCCAGCAGGAAGAAGAAGATCACGATCACAACGATGATGATCGCTTCCTCCAGCGTCCTCACTACTTCTCTCACCGAATCGCCGACCACCGTCGTCGTATCGAACGCGATCACATACTTAATGCCCGGAGGAAAAGATTTTGCCAGTTCTACGAGCGCGGCCTTCGCAGCCTTGTCCACTTCCAGAGCATTTGCATTTGAGAGCTGCTGCACGCCTACGCCGATAGCCTCATGACCGCTGTACATGAGATTTGTGTCGTAACTCTCGGCACCAATCTCGGCGCGTCCTACGTCTTTCAGCTGGATAATTCCATTCGGCGTGTTCTTGAGAATGATGTTCTCGAACTCGCGTGGGTCAGACATGCGTCCGATCACACGCAATGTGACCTGGAAGTTCTGTTTCGGATCGGATGGCGGACGTCCCAACTGGCCAGCCGGAATTTCCACGTTCTGCTCTTGCAACGCGGAAATGACATCAGCCGCCGTCAACTGGCGAGCAGCCAGCTTTGTCGGATCAAGCCATATGCGCATCGCGTACTTGCGCTCGCCGAAGATGACCACGTCGCCTACGCCCGGAATGCGCTTTAGAGCGTCTTTAACGTAAACATCGAGATAGTTCGAGATGTACTGGTTCGAAAGGCTATTGTCGGGAGAGAAGAAACCCGCAGCAAATACGAAATTCGGATTCGCCTTGGTGATCGTGATTCCGGTGTTCTTGATCTCCTGCGGGAGGCGTCCCGTGGCAGTCGCCACGCGATTCTGCACGTCAACGGCGGCCACGTTCAGATCGTAACCAGTACGAAACGTCACATTGATGTTGCTGGTGCCGTCGTTCGAACTCGTCGAGGTGATGTAGTGCATTCCCTCGACGCCGTTGATCTGCTGCTCCAGAGGGGTGGTCACCGCGGACTCGACGACCTGGGCGTTCGCGCCGACGTAGTTGCTGGTAACCGTGACCTGCGGAGGGGCAAGATTCGGATACAGCGAAATCGGCAGCGTCGGGATGCAGACAGCTCCCGCCAGGATGATGAGCAAAGCGCAGACGGTCGCGAAAATCGGACGCTTAATGAAAAAATCGACCAAAGAGATATCCCTCCGGCAGCTCTCGTTCCGCAGCCGTTTCCTGTGAACTGAAGACTTTTTATAAACTTAGCTGATTGGGTGAACCGGCACGCCGTCGATCAGGAACTGAATGCCGGAAACAATTACCTTGTCCCCAGGATTTAGACCGCTCGTCACCACGTAGTCATTCCCTACGGTATCGCCGAGAACGACCGCCTTCTGCTTAGCGACTGTGCCGTGGTCGCCCTCCGCCGCAACGTAAACGAACGGCTGACCACCAATGCGCGCAACCGCAAGAACAGGAACCTTCGGTGCTGGAGCGGTGCTCCACACCACGCGAGCTTTCACGAGTTGCGAAGTGCGAAACTTGTCGAGCGACGCGTGAATCGGCGCCTTCACCAGAACGCCCTGCAATGCGTTGTCGACCTGCTGAGAAATGAAATCAACCTTAGTCTTCTCAATCAGCTCGCCCCGACTGGTGACAATCTCCACCGGAAGCCCCATGCGTATATTCGACGACAGTTCCGTCGGAATGTAGATGTAGGCTTCGAGATCCTTGTTCTCGTCGACGGTGGTTAGCACTGTCTGCGGAGAGACGTAATCACCGAGATGCACGGGAATATCGCCTACCAGGCCATCAAAGGGCGCCACGAGGTTGTAATAAGCCAGCTGACGTTGCTGGGTCACAGTCGCAGACCGGGAAGCTTCCCAATCAGCTTTCGCGTTCTCATACGCCTGAACTGCGAGGTCGTAACTCTGCTTGCTGGTCACTCCCGCTTCGTACAGCCTGCGCTGGCGTTCTACTTCCGTCTGGTTGTAGACGTAGGTCGCCTTCTTCTGCGCCTCGGTACTGGTTTGCTGATTCACCGTAGCTTCCTGCTTCAGTGGATCGATGGTCATCAGTACCTGTCCCGCTCGCACGCGATCGCCGGATTTCACGAGGATTCGAGTCAACGTGCCATCAACTTGCGGCTGGATCGTGGCTGAGCGCCGCGACTTCACCGTTGCTACGTATTCATCGGAGCGCGCTACTGGCGACAACGACACAGTTTGTGTTTGCACTGGAAGCGCCTGCGGCGCAGGCGGCTGCTTCGCCTCCGTGTTGCTGCACCCAGAATGAACGAGCAAAACAGTACCCACTAGAACCCCAAGCCAAATCTGCCACGCCCTCTTCAAGTTGCCGATCCTCCAAAATACGCTTTGAAAGGAGAAGATGCTTTTTGCCCTGAAACGGATTCAGTTTGTATAGGTTCAGGGATGACGAATTCAGGCTTAAATCACGTCAAAATGAGGCGCTTGGGAGCAGAATTCACGATAGATGTCGCTCGGGTGCTTGCCGGTCTACGAGGCATCGGACGTCAAAGGTTATCCATGTCTCTTGGAAGCTGGCCGCCATAAAACATCTCAGATCGAATTTGTAACCAGGGAATTTGCCATTGGTCGGCCCGCCTCTTGATGCGAAGTCGCAGCTGCAGGTCACGACGTCGATGCGTCGACATTCATCGACTCGCACGAGCCGAATCACGATCATCTCTTGCGCCCACACTCTCAACAAAATCAATGAGTTCGCATGCGGTTGCAGTTGGCACGCCACCTGCATTAGTCAAGCTATTCGTTCAGGGACACTGCCTAATTTGCTGCAGCGTTCCCGGATTAATTCGGGTGAGAAGATGTGGATTGTCCGGCTCGCTTTACGTCGTCCTTATACATTCGTGGTACTTGCTCTGCTCCTGTTGATTCTGGGACCACTTGTCATTTTACGTACGCCGACTGACATACTCCCGAATATCAACATTCCAGTCGTAAGCATCATCTGGAATTACAGCGGGTTCAACTCCCAGGACATGAGTGATCGCATCGTGTCCATCACTGAGCGAACGCTGACCACTACTGTTGACAATATTGAGCACATCGAGTCGCAATCACTGAACGGCATCGCGGTCGTAAAAGTCTTTTTCCAACCTTCCGCGAATGTTGAAAGGGCAATTGCCCAGGTAACCGCAATCTCGCAAACGCAACTCCGGCAGCTGCCACAAGGGACAACACCGCCGCTGGTCATCAGCTATAGCGCTTCCAGTGTGCCCATCCTGCAGCTCGCGCTATCAGGGCAGGGGCTTTCCGAGCAACAACTGAATGACTTTGGCCTGAACTTCATTCGCACTCGATTGATCACCGTTCCGGGCGCCTCCGTTCCTTATCCATATGGAGGAAAGCAGCGTCAGGTTCAGGTCGATCTCAATACAAACGCGTTGCAGGCGCGCGGACTGTCTCCCTCCGACGTGGTGAACGCGATCAGCGCACAAAACCTGATCCTGCCTGCGGGCACTTCGAAGATCGGTTCGAAAGAATATGACGTTGATATCAACAGCGCGCCGAAGACGATTGCCGAGCTTAACAATCTTCCCATCAAGACCGTTGGCAGCACTACAACGTACATTCGCGATGTAGCGTGGGTACGCGACGGTTTTCCGCCGCAAACGAATATCGTCCGGGTGAACGGCCAGCGCGCTACTCTGCTGACCATTCAAAAAGCAGGCAATGCGTCCACCCTGAGTGTGATTTCCGGTATCAAGGCGATGCTTCCGCAGATCAAGGCTTCCCTGCCCCAGAGCCTGCGAATCGACCCGCTGGCCGATCAATCCATTTTCGTGCGGGCCTCAATCAGTGGCGTGATCCGCGAAGCCGGCATCGCCGCATGCCTCACCGGATTGATGATCCTGATCTTCCTGGGTAGCTGGAGAAGCACACTCATCATCGCGGTTTCGATTCCACTTTCGATCTTGTCGTCGATTCTCGTGCTCAGCGCGCTGGGAGAGACGATCAACATCATGACTCTTGGCGGACTTGCCCTGGCCGTTGGCATCCTGGTCGACGATGCCACCGTGGAAATCGAAAATATCAATCGAAATATTGCTGAGGGCAAGGAAATCGAACACGCCATTCTGGATGGCGCTGCGCAGATCGCCGTTCCGGCATTTGTATCGACCTTGTCGATCTGCATTGTGTTCGCTCCGATGTTCCTGCTGACAGGCGTCGCACGGTATCTCTTCGTCCCCTTGGCCGAGGCCGTGGTATTCGCGATGCTGGCTTCTTACCTCCTGTCGCGCACGTTGGTACCTACGATGGCGAAGTACTTGCTCCGCGGCCATGAACAGGAAGCTGGTCACATCCCCGCAAACAGCAAGAATCCGCTGGTGCGATTGCAATTTCGTTTTGAGCAGTCTTTCGAGAAACTTCGCGACCGCTATCACGGGCTGCTGGAAAGCTGCCTCCGTCACCGGCGATCTTTCCTGCTGGCGTTTCTAGGATTCGCTGCTCTCTCGCTGGTGATGATCGTTCCATGGCTGGGACAGGATTTCTTCCCCAGCGTCGACAGCGGTCAATTTACGTTGCACCTCAGGGCTCCAACGGGAACGCGTATTGAAGATACGGCGCGAGTCTGC